>JBGAIB010000011.1:0-137713 GCA_044225825.1 Chitinophagales bacterium | reverse complement strand
GAAAGAAGCCGAATCAAACGCTGAATGAGTAATTTTTTAACCGCCAAAAATCAACCTGAAAATGACCTGCTAAATGGTAGTCTGTTTGGGGTGGTCAATTTGCAGTAAAAAAGGGTGGTCAGTTTGAGTGAAATATCCAACTGATACAAGTTTTATAAACGATTATAGATTGGGAAAGCCGCAGTAAAATTTGACATAATCCCAAAGACCAAAATTTGCAAAATGGATAAACAGTTTGGTGTAAAGCACAATTTAGATCCTCATTCAGAAAGGATTTACTACCGAAGAAAATGATAAGGAGTACGGCACTTGGGCAAGGTATCATCAAACGAGGAGAACGGGTAGTGAGAACCAGCGGAATGCACGGAACACAAAAAGCAAGACTATAACGTCAAACAAGTTTTAAGAAAATAGGCAATGGGTTTTATCTGATAAAGTTTGGATAAGGTATCCTAACACAAAATTTAAATGTGGCATTACCTTGCCTGAGGCGGTTAAATTAGCTGCTTTGACTGCCCTTGCGTAGAAATAGTGTGAGGAACGGACCCCATTGTTAAAATACATTATTTCTACCTATTTGAGACCACTGAATATGCAGATGGTGCAAGATTTCAAATCACAGGTAAATCGCCTTAATAATAATAGTTTTGTTTTGGGTTAACTCAAAACTTGCTTTTGAAAAATTGGGTCGGTTACCTAAGCCAATGGTTTGATAATTTGAGAAACCAATACCTTCAATCGGCAAAATAAATCCTTTATCGATTTTGCCATTATTGTTTTCATCGTGCAGGATGTTCACAGCATATTTGCCTGTAGGTAGGTCTTTGAAGCTAATCACAGCAGAACCATTTATGATTTCTCCTTTTAATATTTTATAAGATTTTTTATAAAATTCATCAGGTATAGTGCCGTCCATGTTATACAAGGCAAACTGAACAATACCGTTTGAGTTTCGTAAATTATTTACCTCTACAGTTAAAGAATAACTTTCTGCTTTGTGATTGGTATATGAATAAAGTGTCAGTGGCAATGTAAATGCGAGTAATGCGATATGTGCTATTTTCATTTCAATTATATTTTCGTGCGATTTAATTTTTCTTTCGCTGTGTCAACTAAATAGTAGACCATTGGAACTAAAAAAACGGTCAGGATTAAAGAGGAAAGCAGGCCGCCAATAATAACCCAGGCAAGTCCGTTTTTCCATTCGGCTGCTGTTCCTGTTGCCATTGCAATAGGCAACATGCCAATGACCATAGAAAGCGTTGTCATTAAGATTGGTCGCATACGACCTTTGCCAGCCAGTATTAGTGCTTCGTTGAAATGTTTGCCTTCTGCTTTTAATTGATTAGTAAAATCTACAATAAGGATGGCATTTTTGACCACCAAACCCATTAGCATAATCAAACCGAGTAAAGCGAATAAACTCAAATTGCTTAATGACAAATTCAGCGCTAAAAATGCACCGATGGCGGCTACAGGAATGGAGAATAAAACTACAAAAGGGTAAACGAAACTGTCATAGAGCGCCACCATAATCAGGTATATCAGTAAAAACGAAATGAGCAAAACAGAACCCAATGCACCAAAACTATCGTTCTGTCTTTTGATGTCGCTACCCCAGGTCATTTGTATGCCTTCCGGTAATGGATTTTTGCTGAGATAAGCCACTACATCGTCTGCCACAGTTCCAGATGGCCTGCCTAATGCGTCAGAGGTGAGTGTAACTGCGGGCTGACGGTCTTTCCGTTCCAACAATGAGGGAGAATTGTCCTGCTCTACTGTTGCAAATTGTGAAACTTCAACCGGTAAGCCCATTGGATTAACTATGGAAAGCCGTTGCACATCCTCAAAGTTTTGTCGTTTAAATTCATCAAACCAAATTCTTACCGGATATTCTGTGCCGTTTTCTGTTAGTGTTGCATCGTCATTGCCGGTAAATGCAGTTCTCAGATTTACTCCCACATAAGCAGTAGTTAAACCAAGACGTTGCATTTTATCCTTGTCCGGAATTATTTTGTATTCCGGACTGCCCTGCTCTACGGATAAACGCACATTGTCCGACCCGGGTATTTTTTCAATAACCGATTTTAGTTCGTTACCGGTTTTCATTACCAAATCCAGATTGCTTCCGCTTAATGTAATTTCTATTGGTGCCGAACGTGGTATTAAACCCAATGCTGCCATCGAATAATTTATACCGGGAAACTTTGCTTTCAATTCTTCCCGAAGTTCTCGCATAAAATGCTCGGTAGGCACATTTCTTAGTTTCTTTTTTGATTTAAGCTGAATAGTAAATTCAGTTTTGTTAGCCGAGCCAACACCTAAACTCCCAATGCCTGTGCTTGGTCCAGCTATGTTGCTGAATACGGTTGCTACTTCGGGTTGTTGTATAATATAGGTTTCAATTTTTTGAGCAACCACATTGTTTTGCTGAATGGAAGTTGATTTATCAAATTCTAAACTCATCCGAAATTTCCCCTGATCGCCTGTGGAAATAAGTTCTTTACCGATAATACCTTGTTTCATTATTCCTACAGTCATTATAAAAAGCAACAGCACAATTCCTGTAAAAATCAATTTGTGGCTTAAAACCCATTCTAATTGCCTGCCATACCAATTGGTAAAAGCTTCTAACTGGTGTTCAAACCAGAGTAAAAGGCGATTGAATAAATTAGTTGGCTGAAGATTTTCTTTCGTTCCGATGCGCGAAGCTAACCAAGGTGTTAGTGTAAAACCTACCAACAAACTGGTAAGAGTAGAGGTTACTACAACAACTGAAAATTGCTTTAGCATATCAGCAACAAACACCTGTAAAAAAAGAATTGGGAGAAAAACAACTACGTCAACCAAGGTAATAGACAATGCCGCAAAACCTATTTCCATACGGCCATCTAATGCAGCCGTTCTCTTTTCCTTTCCTTTGTCTAAATGCTTTTGAATGTTTTCTAAAACAACAACAGCATCATCTACCAGAATACCAATAATCAATGACATTGCAAGCAAAGTCATTAAATTGAGTGTGTAACCCAAAATCCACATCACTGCAAATGCAGTAACCAATGAGGTGGGAATAGCAACGATTACAATTAATGAGTTTCTGAAACTACGCAGGAATAAAAGCATTACCAACGACACCAATATCACCGCTAAAATTAAATCTACAATTACAGAGTTAACCGCTGCAATGGTATTATCGGTGCTGTCGTCAGCAATAGTGAATTTTACACCTGAATTTGCATTTTGCTGTTCAATGGATTTGAATTTTGCGCGAACTAATTTGGAAACATCAACGGCATTTGCATCACCTTGTTTTTTCAATAAAAGACCTATTCCATTTTTGCCATTGTAACGGCTGATAGAAGTTGTTTCCTTGATGCCATCTATAACACTGGCAACATCTTTAACATAAACCGGACTGCCGGGAACCGGCATTGCTATCTGAACATTTTTAATGTCATCTAATGTTGTGAATTTACCCATTAAACGAACTGAATTTTTCTCTTTATCTGTTTGCACTTTACCGGCTGGCAGGTCTAAGCCCGAACGATTAATGGCTTCTACAACCTGATAAAGTGAAATCTTATATATTTTCAATTTATCCTGATTAACCTTTACCTGTATTTCTCTTTCTTCTCCACCCAACATGGTTATTTCTGCTACGCCTTTTATTTGTTGTATTTGCGGCAGATAGTCATCTTTCATTTTTTGATAAAATTCAGTTGGAGGTAAATTACCCGATGCACTGATTGACATTATCGGCAAATCATTTGGTGAAACTTTACTCATTACCGGGCTTAAAATGTCTTGCGGTAAATCTTTGCGGATATTGTCAATATAGCGTTGAGCATCCTGCATGGTTTTATCCAAATCAGTTCTGTATTTCAGATTTGCGATAATGATGGAAGCATTGGGTAAAGATTTTGTTACCAAATAATCTACACCTTCAAGGTTTGCCAAAGCATCTTCAATTTTTCGGGAAACCGAAGTTTCTACTTCGTTAGGTTCAGCGCCCGGATAAGCTGTTTTAATTACCACAACCGGTTGATTAAAATCGGGCATCAATTCGTAGCTGAGATTTTTATAGCCTATAAAACCTAAAAGTGTAAACACGCTGAAAAGAACGATAATCAGCGAGGGACGGTTGATTGATATTTCTGTAATATTCATAATTCGCTGATTTTACTTAACGGATACATTTGCACCGTCAAAAAGATTTATCAAACCATTCGTCACAATTACATCCCCTACAACTAACCCGTTTAACACAACAGCTTTATTCTGAATTTTTTTAGAAACATTGATGTTTTGCAAAACAGATTTACCGTCTTTTATCAGGTAAACCCGAGGTTGGGTATCTGTGCCAACAATGGCTGAGGCAGGAATAATAATGCCTTTTTCCTGGCTGCTATTTTTCAAATTTACTTTACCAAACATTCCAGATTTTATCTTCAAATCGGATGTGTTGTTTAAGCTGAACTGCACAGGGAAACTACTCCCCATATTGGCTTTGCTACCTATCATTGTTGTTTTGCCCTCTAATGGAATTGCAGGAAACGCATCTGAAGCAATAGTATAGGTATGATTTAACTGAAATCCGCTTAAGTCGTTTTCGGGAACATTTATCGTGAATTTTAATATGGAAATATCAGTGATTTGAAGTAGGGGCACGCCCGGTGCCGCAAATGCACCTTCTTCAGTGAGTTTGGCAGTTACAATTCCGTTAAATGGAGCTTTGATGGTTGTTTTATTTATTTGCTCCAGCAAAGTTGCTCGCTGCACATTAGCAGATTTTAAACCTAACACTGCTTTCTCCAACTGAATGCCCTGAACGGCATCGGCATTAGCTAACACGGTATAGCGATTCACATCAGCTTCCAGCCCTTCAATTTGCACTACTGTGGTTTGCAGTTGTAATTTCAACAAGGAATTATCTAATTGAATTAGTGATTGACCTTTGCTTACATAGCTTCCAACATCTACTAATACATTATTGATTTTACCTTGTGATTCAGCACTTACTTTAGTTTCCTTATTAGGTTCAAATAAGCCCGGATATGAATATTCGGCATTTACATTTTCCAATTGTAGAGTGTCGGACTGCACATGGATAACTTGCGTTTTATCATATTGATAAACTTTCTGCTGAGTTGTTTCTTTGTTGCTTTTAAGGCGAAATACCACAACGGCAATTATTGCCAATGGTATGACGATGAATAAAGCCTTTTTTAAAATGGACGATTTTCTATTCATTAGTGATACTATTTAGTTGTTGAAATATTTCCGGTTAATTTTTTTAGTTCTAAGTCTGCTTTCAGGTAATCAATTACTGCGGTGAGATAAATTTGCTGTGCATCACGCAAGGCATTATCTGCCAGCAGAACATCGGTTAAACTTGAGGTGCCTTGTTTCTGCTGTATGCCTGTTTGCTCATAAATTGTTTGAGCAAGTTTTATTTGTTCCGAAGTTGTTTCTACAGATTTTTGAGCAACCGCTCTTTGCAGTTTTGCATTTTGAATCTGCATTGTGTTTTGTTCGGTTAGTAAGCTCAATTGTAAATCGCTGTTTTGCAGTTCTAATTTTTTCTGCTTTATTTTTCGGAGTGTAATTGTTCCGTTAAATAGAGGATAGCTAAATTGGATACCTGCAAAACCGATGGGATAAAATTTTAAGAAATCATTTGGTTGCTTGTCATATCCCAAACCTGTTGTGCCATAAGTTCCGAACAACGATAGCGAAGGCAGTCGTGAATATTTCAAAGAGCTTAGTTCACTCGATATCAAGCGGTATTGCGTTTTTGCCAAACGAATATCTGTTGTTGATGAACTTGTGTATTCATTTGTATTTTGATGCTGAATAGTGGAGTCAATCTGAATATTTCGTTCGAGTGTAATTCCCATTGCAAATTTCAATGCATTTAATACTTGCTCATATTTGCTGCTGATACTTTCTTTTTGCGTTGCTAATTGTGTTACCTGCAATTGCGCTTTATTCACATCTGTTCCTTTGGCAAGTAATTGCTCGTTGAGCAACTTGATATTTTTTAGCAACCTTATGGAATTCGAAAGATTACTGTCAATGAAAACTAATTGATGATGTATGATTTGTGCATTGTAATACAGGTTGGAGATTTCGAAAAATACCTGCTCTTCCGTTTTTTGATATTGGAGTGTTGTAAGTTCAGAGGCTATTTTGGTAGATTGAATGGCACCATAAACTTGTGGATTATACAGAGGCATGGATAGCTGTAAGTTTGCATTGATATTATGCGGAACGCCAAACTGAGCTTCCTTAAACTGTCCTTCAGGTGCTGTCGGATTAAATGTTGATAGCGGCAGTAGCTGGTAAGGAAGATTGGTGAAATATTTATACTCAGCATTGACGGTCACCTTCGGAATTAAATTAGCCTTAGCTTCCTTCTGCTTTTGTGTGCTGATAGAAATATTGTTTCTACTCATTTGCAAGTTCTTGTTGTAAACCTGTGCTGTGTCAATGCACTGTTGTAGCGACCAGACTTGTGCATTTGCAGCGTGAAAGCCTATTACCGCCACTAATAGAGCAAGGTAATGTTTGTGAATGTTTACTAACTTCATTGGACAAATTTTTTTATTTGATAAGTATTAATTGACTGTCTGTAAGCCCAGCTATCCAATGTTTTACCATCGGTTCAATATTTACATAATCACCGGGCATTAGTGTTTCTTTTATTCCTTTTTCATTTTCAAAAAGGGCTTTGCCATCCATGCAGATCAGAAGTGCCGGAACCTTTGTAAGATGTTCCTTTAATCGTTCTCCTTGCAAAATTTGAAGAGCAGTTGCATTGCCCTGTTCACTTTTAAAAAGAGGAACAGCGGATACTGGTTTTACCTGGGTATGTAATTCTTTAATATTCATATTGCCTAATTTAATTTCCTGTCCATCTCAATTACCCAAAGCCCTCTCAATTCCTTGTCTGCATAGCCTGTTGCTTTATCGGCAGGATATAGCTTGTTTATTTTTTGAAGCGTTGCCGCCTTGATATTTACTTCTGCTTTACCATGACATTGCAAGCACATTTGGTTAGTCACTATTGGATAAAAACCAACCATCTTGCCCTCTATTTCATTCATTTTAGCTTCGAGGTGTTCCCCTTTCGCCATTTTACCTTTCAGCACTTGAATGTATGCCAATTCGATTTCGTTGGCTTGATTTCCAGTATTCCTCGGCTTGTCCGATACTCTTTTAATACCAGCATTGAGAGCATGAGCCATACTATCTGTAAGTTTAGGTGCGTTAGTATTGCAAAATGCCAAAGCATATTCTGTTCTACCTTTGTTGATAGCACCCATTAGATTTTTCGCCAATACAGCTTGCGTTTCGGTTGCTATGCTTTTTCCCAATGCCAAATAATCGGTTCCCGGTTTTACAGTATCTCCCTGACCACCTTGTAAGCCCGCATCTTCTTTATTGGTTTGCTGTTTAGTATTGGCGCTGTTGCAACTATTAAGCACTACCGCTACTAGAATTGATATAATTACCTGTTTTACATTCATTGGAAATACTGATTGAAAGTTATAAAGGAATGTTGAAGGGTTTGAAACAGTGCTTCTCTTTCGGTTTCATTTTTTGATTTGGCAAGTTTATTAACCAAATCAATGTAAGGTAGCAGCCACTTGTGTAGTTCATCATGAGCCTTGCCTTTCATAGTGCAATCAGAGGTAAGCAATCCGATGTTTTGTTTTAACTTTTCAGCTAATGACTTATAGTCGCTAAATTCAGATTTTTTGAACACGGCAACATCCTTTTCCATATTTCGGATATGCATCATCATATTTTCGTCCACCTTCCACTTTTTGCCATTGTTTAGTTTAATGGTTTCGGTGGGTTGATGGCGGTGATTTTCTTGGTGGGATGCAGTTTCAGTTTGCGTTTTTGATTTTTCGTTAGAAGCGCTACCAATAATAAACAGAAACATACTGACCGCAATGAGTGAAATTGCTATGCGTTTCATAATTTCCTTTTTGTGATGGTGATATAAGCAAGAGCCGCAAAGATAAGCGTTGCTATAATTCTAAAAATCATTGCACCTATTGTTTTGGTCTCATAAATTCCACCTGAGTTGATGTGAATTAAAAACCTTATAAAAGCAGCCAACATAATTACACCTGAAATGCCTAAAATTGGAGCAGTCCATTCTTTTACTGTCATAAAACCATAAGCAGCAAAGAGATAAATAATACTACTGATGAAATTGGACCAGACTACAAACAACACATAATTCCCTTCTCTAGCTCTTACACCAAACAAATCAAATATCACTGATGTGCTTAAAAATAAAGTAAGCAAACCAAATCCAGTTAAGATGGTTGCTAAAATGTATGTGAGGTATTTTTTCATGACTACTTTACTTTAACTAATGTGAGAACGGATTGTATAGTGTCCTCGCCGGCAGTAGACAAGTCGAATTCAAAATTTGCTAATCGCCATTTATACATCTGAAGCCGGAACGTTCCCATAACTATTTGCATTAACTCATGGGTAGCAATCGCACTTGTAAATATTCCTTTTTGCTGCCCCTCAATTATTACAGGCATTAAGTGTTTCATTTTTACACTCATGATTTTCAATATTGTTTCATTGATGCGTTGGCTTTCATCCATTAGTCCGTCAGAAAATACTGCAACTACAAAGTGGGGGTTCTTTTCAAAGAATGAAAACTGATTTTGAAACAGCGTTTTGAATTTTTCTTCGGGCGATTGCTCATTAGAAATTGCATTAGTGTAGCGTTCATCCATACTCAAAGCAAGATATTCGAGTAAGGCAATAATGATCTCTTCCTTACTTGTAAAGTGTCTATAGATGGCACTTTCAGAAAACTTCATTTCTTTAGCAAGGTTCTTAATTGTTAACCCACCTACACCCGAAGCCGTTAATATTTTACCTGCCGCTTCAACTATTTCTAATTGTCTGTCTTTTAATTTTATCATAGTCTTACAAATCTTCTTTTTCGCCTTCTACCCAACGTTGCATCATCACTCTTTCTGCCGGAGTTTGCTTAAAAGGGACAGCACCAGTTAATAAATTCAGAAACCTATCCCAAAGATTATCCTTAGCATTTGCTTCTTTTTCTATTGCATCCATTGCCGCTAAATACTCCCTCTCATATTTAACTGCATCCAAAAGTGAAATACTCCTCGGAATATTTTTTACGATACTCTTTGTTAAAGCATCCTGTTCTTCTTTATTAAAATGTTCCATCATTTTCAACTGTATAAATGATGAATTGCTTACCCCCTTAATAATGTAGAGGTTTGATTTAATAATGTACCAGATGTTCAACCAATCATTATAATTACCATTACTAAAGTAACTCTCATTAAAATTTTCCATGGATAAAAATACCTCTTCGACAGAAGTTAATGAGCTTTGAAGAGAATCCCAGTGTATGGACATAATATCATTATTGTCCCCCTTTAGTACAGAAGATACCTGGTTTAATATTTTTTCAACTTCACCTATTTTAGATTTGAGAAGCAAGTTTTTATTGTTATACGTTTCTTTTGCCAACTCGGAGCCATACGTTTCAATATATTTTGTTGCTGCTTCCAAAGTTGACAACACTCTCTTTTTTACATTGGTTAACTCGAGCCAGTTCTCTGAAATTGAATCAACTAAATGCCTAAGTTTAATTGCATTCCTCAATTTTGGATTTATTTCTTGGTTTGTCATGACTATATATTTATTGATTAATTATTTTCATTCTGAAGAAAGCAACACCTAACCAAATTACAGAAGTAGTCATTGCAATGGCGCCTATTAGTACTAAGGCAGGAGGTAATCCAAAATATACCTCGGTTAAAATACCGATTGGCATTAACAAGCCAGCAAGCGCTAACCACGAAATAGTTTTCACGTTTTGGAGCTTATCATTGAAATGAATCAGCAGATAGCCAATGAGAATATTTAGAAATGCAAACAGGTTGCCATGAACGTGAGCCAGTCTGGTTTCAAAATGTTTCCCTATACTGTAAGAGTTTGCCCATTCTTCCTTACCGGGAGCGAAATCGCGCAAGTAAATCAAAAGAAAACCGTAAGCCATGAAAAGCCCCATTATCAGGAAGCCTATTGCTATGTTGTTTTTGCCATTCATTTTGTTTGTAATTTAACTGTAAGTGAACGTTCACTCACAAAAATAACAGATTTAATTTAAACCTGCAAGCTCTTTTTGGATATTTCACTCAAACTGACCACCCTTTTTTACTGCAAATTGACCACCCCAAACAGACTACCATTGATTTTTGGCGGTTAAAAAATTACTCATTCAGCGTTTGATTCGGCTTCTTTCTTACTAAATTTTCTACGCAAAGATTCACCTTTTAATTCAATTCTGTGAGCATTGTGCACGATTCTGTCCAGGATAGCATCAGCCACGGTCTGTTCCCCGATTACATCATGCCATTGTTTTATGGGTACCTGTGAAGTAAATATAGTGGAGCGTTTACCATGCCGGTCTTCGATCACCTCCAGTAAAGATAAGCGACTTTGGTGGTCGAAGGGTTGTATTCCAAAGTCATCTATAATAAGCAAGTCCTGTTTTTCAATACGGGCCATCTCTTTGATGGCGGAGCCATCGGCTTTAGCCATTTTGAGTTGGGCAAACAGCCGGGTAGCATTGGTGTAAAGTATCTTATAACCCAGCAGACAGCACTGGTGGCCGATAGCAGAAGCCAGGAAGCTTTTACCGGTACCAGTGCTGCCGGTAATAAGTATGTTCTCCTTCTTAGTGATAAAACTACCATCGGCAAAGCGGTGTATTTGGTTTTTGTCAATACCCCGGTCCCCGGTATAGTCTATCTGCTCAATAGTAGACTTGTAGCGGAATCGGGCGTTCCTCATTCCCCGTTCGATAGAACGGTTATGCCGGTCGTCCCATTCGCTGTCAATAAGGAAGCTGGTCATTTCATCGGCTGTAAATTTTTCAGTCTTGCCGTTTTCAATGCTGGTTTTAAAGGCGCGGTGCATACCTAATAGTCGCATCTTCCGCATTTTTTCTAAAACATCTGTGTTCATTTTGGATTGTTTTTATGGTGAATAATAGGATTGACTATTGGTAGTACTCACTGCCCCGTATATTGCTGTGCTGGGGCATTGGCTGTTTAGGCGATTCTTCTTCACTAAAGTGGTCCAGGTTCTTTTCCAGTATTTGCAGGATGATGGGGTAGTTGTAAACGCCGAAGAGCATAGCCCGTTTACAGGCGTTAACCAGTCGTTGATTACCTACCTTGCGGGCAAGGTTTAGAATACCCGAACAGGATTTATAGGCTTGCTCCGGGTGCATTTTTGTTTCCAATACCTTGGCCAGATACTCAGCTACTTGCTGGTGTATAGCCTTACCCTGGTCTATAAACTTCTCCGGTGTCCAGTCTGATACAAAGCGGTGGGATGAGGCTAGGTGTTCCTGTATAGTGGTGTATTGGTATTTACGCTGGTCGCGGTTATGCAGGGCAATACGCTCATAGTGGTAAAAGACTTCTACCTGTGCAGAGCTGTAAAGTATCTTGACCTTTCTGCCGATAAACCGGTAGGGAACACTGTAATAGTGCTTGTCGTTCCCCAGACAAACATGGCCGTTCTTCATTACGGTAGCCATAGCCTGCTGCTTTAGCTCATACCGGTAGGCCGGTAACGGTTGCAGGGCAGCTTTCTCTACTTCTTCAAACTGCTGGCGGCGGCTATAGTCCCGGCCTTTAAAGTGAGCCTGGTTGAGTTTTTCCAGTTCAATAGCAATATCCTTATTGAGTCTTCCAGGCTGTAATAGGTTCTGGATTTAAGCACGGCATACATCCGTACGTAGATGATTTTGATAATGCCTTCTACCAGCGATTTATCCTTGGGCCTGTAGGTTCTGGCTGGGATTACGGTAGTGCCGTAATGCTCCGCAAAGTCAGCAAAGGTTTCATTGATTACCGGCTCGTATTTACTGCTCTTGGTAACGGCGGAGCGAAGATTATCGGGCACAATAGCTGCCGGTACTCCGCCGAAGTAGTGAATAGCGTTTTCAGTTCCTTTTACCAGGTCTTCTTTCTTTTGGCTGTAAAGGGCTTCTGCATAAGTTAATTGGCTGCATCCCAGTATAGCAGCAAATAGTTCTACTTCTCTTATTTCTCCGGTGTCCTTGTCAACGATATGCAGTTTATCGCCGGCGTAGTCAATAAACATCTTATCTCCGGCCTTATGCTCCATATGCATTACCGGGTTGGAACTGCGCATATAGCGCCTGTAATGATTGTAGAACGCGGTTATTTGATAGCCGTCCGGGTACTGTATCCTGTATTGCTCCCACGCCTTTTGCAGGGTCATGCCCTTACGCTTCATTTGCTTTTCTACATCTGGTAGCAGCTTGATGAGGTCGGCATAGCGGTTATCCAGCCTTATCTCCTCTACCGCGCCAAACAGCACATTCAATTCATAGTCTGTCATGGCGTTAACCGCTTCAAAAGTCAGTTGCTCGCGGGCAAATTTCTTGAGGTATTTTTTGACCGTATTGCGCGAGGCACCGGTCATCAGGCTGATTTGTTTCTTGCTTTGCCCTTGGGTAAAGTGCTTTAAAATCTGTCTTACTTTGCTCATGTTGATCGTTTTGTTGGCCATAATTGCTCGTTGGTTAAACTTCCAACGTTGGGCATTTATGGTTGCCAAAACAACCTGTTCAACGACCTGCTAAGGGGTGGTCAGTTTGCAGTAAAAAAGGGTGGTCAATTTGGTGTGAAAATGGGTGGTCACTTTCAGGTGAAATTAGGTGGTCAATTTCAGCGTTTTTTCCATAATTTGGTGTGAAAATGGGTGGTCACTTTCAGGTGAAATTAGGTGGTCAATTTCAGCGTTTTTTCCATGCAGAGAAAGGCAACGCCTTATGCTTAATATGTTTTATTACACACTGTTTAGATCATTTTTGAGTTTGGTTTGGATGGTAACTTAGAAGTTTCGAAATGAAGTTTGAGAGTTATTCCCTCATCCAATTCGCTTTAATACCGCTTTCACTTTCGAACTCATTAGTTCAGAATACTCGGTTTCAAATTTTTCCTTAACACTTCTGTCCTTTACTTTAAGCTGCTTTGATAAATAATTTAATTTTCTGCGATTGTTTTCAATTAGTTCTGTCCAAGAAAGCACATAGATTTCTATGTTCTTTTTCGTCTTTTTATCATACAAAAAAGGAATTCGGTTTGTTTGAAAAGCAGATTCCATTTTTGATTTCGCATAGTCATTTAGCTTAGAAGAAATCAATAATAACTTATACTTTACCTTATCAGATGGCAATCCATCATTTTTCTCAATTGTATAAGCATACTTGTCAATTTGATTTATCTCCTTCTGACCAATTAAACATTTAGGCGATTTTAATTCCACCACCATATATTCTTTGCTTCCATCATCAGTAATTTTTTCGTTGGTGAAAAACAAGTCCGTTATATCATTAAGCCCTTTCCCATCTAGCTCAATTAGATTTTCATCCTCTTTCGTCGGTTCATACACTAAGGTATCATCTCTAATTTCACGCAAAATATTTCCAATTTTCTTATCTGACCAAAGTGCCGGAGTGCCATTATATTGTTCTCCAAAAATCCATAGCTGTTTTTCAACGATTTTGTGCAATTGACTCCTTTCTTTGAGGACTGCGGCAATCTTACCATATACAAGCTCGTGTAAGAAATCTAAAAACTCCGAATGTGTTGCAACTTGGCTAGCAAAATGAACCACATTTTCTAGCTCTGTCTTTTCAAGTAGTTCGTGAAATTTTAAGATGTTTGACTTGTCTAATTTCAGAATCTTATCAAAAATGTCCTGGATGTTGCCATCGCTTAGTGCTTTATCAATTAACGGATAAACCAATCCACGAATTTTGTTGTCCTTCTCCAAAAGCTTATATTGGTCTTCTACAAGAAAGGCCGCCTTCTGAAAAAGAATTTCTTGCGTTTCTGACGCTGGTTTTCCATTCTTGTGTGGATTAAAGGCATCTGTTGAAAGTTTGCTAGTGAAGTTTTGGAATCTTTCATTTATCCCTACGAAGAAATCATTGATTGCCCCTTTAATAAAACTTTTGAGTTTACCCATTTCCTCATCCCCCATGTCCTCGAAATCAATGTTTCTGAACAAGTCCAAGGTGAAAAGAGGCGATTCCACATAAATAAACCACGAACCGGAATCTGGAGAATACCAGTCAGAAGTATAAGTATACTCATGTGCCACCGTTTTAATGCCGTTATTGTCAACCTGTAAGAAAACCTTCACTTTCGGTGGGCTAAGTTTTATGTGATAAAAGTAAAAATTGATTTTCGTTTTCTTTCCTCTTACATCAACGTAGTCAAGCTTCTTTATTATAGGTTTGTCATAGATAAAATCACTTCGCTTAAGTGTTTTTCCGTTGACAGAAAACGAAACTGTATTGTTGAAAATCTCATACGGATATTTTTCAAACAGAGCTAAATTGATGTTCTCAAGCAAGAGCTCATTTACAATTCGATTCTTCTTTGGTACTTTTTCTTGCTTACTATGATAAAGATTTTTGATGGCTACAGAGTAATAAGGATTTTTCTTTCCATCAAATATTTCTTCCGTTAACTCAAAGTCGATGTCCTTTAAGCCCCGCTGTTTAAACTCTTCAGCGTCTATAGGCAAAAACACTCTTGTGAATTTTTTGATTTTTTCATCGTAAGCAACCGTATCAATTTCAATCTTACTTCCAATTTGCAAAGCGCCAAATCTTCCAATACCCTGACCATCAGCTTTTGCAGTTGTTCCTACTTCCAAAATTCGATTTTCAAATTCACTGAACGGAACCCCATGGCCATTATCGGTAAGTATAATTGATTTTATCGGCGAAGCTGTAAGGGCGCTTTTTCCAGTATAATCAAGTTCAATCTTAACCTCAGTTGCTCTAGCTTGAATAGAATTGGTAACTAATTCGCACAGTGCATAAAAAGTACTTTTATACTTTGTAAGTAAATCACTCAGCACCCTTGAATTTGTTGTTATCTTCTTCTTGATGGTTTTTGGCATAGATTTTTTTAAAACTAATTAACTTATTACCGCAGAATGTCGATACGCGATTCGTCGCAAATTCGCAATATTTTTTACAAATATTTAATTTATACGGCAGCAAAGCAGGGAACAAAAGCTGTTTTGCAATAACCGCTTTCATTCCGATTTAGTCGGCAATCAGTTCAAACTAACTAGCTTTGGCGTTTCGTTGGAAGAAAATAAGGAATCCATCTAAATTAAGTTATTCAACTATTAAAATTTTCTGACCAGATCGAGTTCTTTATCTGTAGCAAACCAAATAAAATTGTTCCGCTCAACGGAGTTGTTTGCCAGTGCATCTATAAGGTTAGAAATAAAAAAGGAGAATGATAAATCTTCTAAGTGATAGATGGAATGAGGCATTTCCTCATCTTGCCAAAACCTTAGGAACCAATCTTTATTGAACGAAATATGGTTAACCTTGCATCGCTGGTAATCCGGATCATTACTGAAGTCTTCGTTGGCGTTTATCATATTTTCTCTAATAACATTAATGTTCGGATTGACATATCCTTCGAAAGAAAATATACCATTGAAAAACATCGCAGTCTTGTCGTGCTTACCCGAAAAAATAAACTGCCCATTTTCGTTAGCCTGTCTCACTATTGGCACAACACCTTGGTTTTGAAGATTAGCTTTCACTTCAATAATTCCTCTAACGGCGTCAGCGGTTAGTATTACAAAATCCCCCTCCTTAAACAAAACAGGGCTTTCATTATCATAAATAATCACATCCAATTGCCTAGATGATACATGTTCTCCTCTATTCACGCCCGGCTTCACAACGAAACCACTTCCTATTGAATACTTCTGAGGAAGGAAGCGTTTGATTATATTTTGTAGTACAGCTTCTTTGTAACGCCCATCTTCTCCCCAATGAGTGACAAGATTTCTAACCTTATGTGTTAGGGCTAATAGTTCCTTTGTTGTTGTCTTGTGATATTCTATTAAACTCATTAGCTGTTGATTTTACCAATAAAGGATTCGTTTTTATCTAAAGGATAAAACTTGAGATTAGCATTCCCCTCAATCTCAAGATATTGATACAATATGGAAGTTGAAAGAGCGATGGCTGGCTTCGGAAGCGCCAAAAACAACCGCAAAAACCAAACTAATTGACTAGTTTCGGTTTCATGAATCTCCACCAATACCTTGTCTGGATATTCAGCGGCCACATGGTCAAGATAGGGTTTGAAAATTGTCTCCTTAATTTGAGGGCAGTAAAAAACAATACCTTGGTCGATTGTTATTATTATATCAGGAAATTCAGTTGGATCAATTACTCCATCGCTGTAAAGCTGTTGCAAATACTGGGTGATATTATTAAGTGCCTGAGATTTGAAGCTGAATATGATACCGGGTATCTTGTTAAAGTAAGGTGACTCTTTGCTCCTTCTGAGCGCAGCTAAATCAAAAATCACCCTATTACGGTCAATTTGTTTAACCGATTGAATTTGTAACAACGCTCTATGAAATTCGGAATCACTTGTCAGGGTAGCTATATTGGGTTTAACTTCAACCGCAGCGTACACACCTTCTGCAATAATCACTTCCCGTGCCGGAGTTTTTAATCTGGGGTGGTTTGGAAAGAGAACAACACAGTCGATATTTTTGGAGGTCGTTGTTTTTGAAAAAATTGCGCCTTTTTTAATCTGATAGTCTGTTGTTAGATAGCTCTCTAGAAATTGCTGCACAGTTAGTTCACGAGAATCACCAGTATTTTCCCTATCACTCGTAAAGCCCTTTACTGTGGGTTCAGCGACAAGCTTAATATGCCTTAAATTTTCCTCAAGAGAGGCAAGAACAGGATTCATAAAGTTAAAATAGGCTTAGATCAAATGTACCATTAAAGTTGGCATTTCTACAAGAGGGGGGGGTAGGTGGAAAATATTATAAGGCTGAAAGAAACCGAAAAACAGATTTCCAATCTGCGAAATGCATAAAATCAAAGAGGCCCTTTCGGACGACTTCTTTTGCAGTCTTTGACTTTCACCACCTGCTCCCCCTCTTGGGCTCGAACATTTAGCCCGAAACCCGCAATAGGACTGGATTTAACCATGTCCGCAAATAGCTGAGGGATAGGATAGGGATAAATTTGTGCTAATTTGGAATGAGTTCCTATACTAACTTTAGACAATATGGTAATTGCTGGTTTATCACCTAAGCATTATTCAAAAACTTTTGACGTCATGTTTGGTACTTTTATTCTCTTACTTTCCGTCAAGCCACTTCTAATCTTCTAAAACTGCAAAAAACGAAATTCTGAATTGTGTTGAACGGGGTCTCGTGGTCAACTACTATGCACTTTATTTTTTCAAAAAAGCTTTTCAGTCGGTCGGTCATTGTCGTTTCAGAATATTGTTTGATTTCTATTCCACTACATTTTTTGGGTCCTTGTTCTGAGAATGTTCCGATTACCAAAACACCTTTAGGATTTATATTTTCATACGCCGTTTGTAAATAGTTTGAAATTTCTTGCTCGTCCGTCAAAAAGTGGAATGCAGCTCTGTCATGCCAAAAGTCATATTTCTCTGTTGGCTTAAAAGTCGCGGCATCAGCAACTATCCATTTTACTGTCTTTGCCTTGTCGCCAAGTCGTTGCTTTGCTCTGTCAATAGCAGCCGCTGAAATATCGAGAACAGAAATGTCTTGATAACCCAAATCAAGTAAATGGTCCACTAAAAAACTGTCGCCACCGCCAATATCAATTACTTTTGCAGTTGATGGCACTTTTAGTTTTTTAAAGAAGCTTAATGAGGTTTCTGGTGTCGGTTGAAACCAACTAACATCTTTCAGTTCTTTTGTCTTATAGATATTTTCCCAATGCTTTCTGCGGTCAAAATTTTCCATTTTTATTAGGTCACTTATTAATTAATGTGCCACCCTTTGTGGCGATATATACAACCTAAATATAAGCAACCGCTCTATATTTCTTTCCAGATTAATGTTATGGGAAGTGCCCAATTTCAAAAGCCAAAATGTTTAAGGTAGCCTTACCTTCCTACTATTAGGGATAAGATAGGGATAAAAATTCTGCATACGAATGAAGCTGAATGAGGAATGCAAGAAAGCTAAAGTGCTGAAAAACAAAGAGGTCGCCTTTCGGACGACCTCTTTTAAAACCATGTGTATTACACACCGGCTCCCCGACCAGGGCTCGAATTTTATCTTAACCCCTGCTATCCAAACAAATAATAATCCGACAGTTCCGCCAGCGAAAGGTTTTCGAACGTATTGCCACTTTTACGGTCGTATACGCTGTGGGTAATTGCCAGCAAACCAACCGGCGACTGGTAAGGCTTGCTACACTCTTCAACATGCTTCAAATACTCATCTTGCGCCTCTTGCTCCGTCCAGCCATTCCTCATCCAGAAAGCCCTCATTTCAAGATGGATTCGCGCTAACTCATCTCGGTCATTGAACCGATAAGCCAGGCTGCGGCGGTTGCGCAGCAGGTTAAGATCATCCAACAAATCTCGTTTCCGTGCTGGTAGTTTATATTTTTCCATAGTATATGTTATAGGTGGTTATTCAATAATTGCCCGCGCTGTTTTACTTTGCGAATCTGTCGATACCCTTAACAAGTAAACCCCAGCAGCCAGGTTGCTCGTGTTTAAGCGAATCCTATTCATGCCAGTATTGCTTTCAAGTTGAGTTGTTATCATAGGCTGCCCCAACAAATTCAATAACTCAATCGCTACCTTTTTGTTGCCGGTATAAGTATAATCTACTGTCAAGCTTTCTTTTGCTGGATTGGGGTAAATAAATACAGATAGGGCAGTGCTTTGAGTTGCTGTGCTAATATCCTTTAACCCCGTCGGCCCCTCCGGTAAACTGCCCGCTGGTGCAGGGTTAACACTTAAATTAGAATTAATTTTAAGCCCACGTAATACCAATCCCATATCAGCCTTGCCAAACAAAAAACCGGTCACTGGTTGATATGACTGCCCCAATTCATCGGCCAGCGTATCCTGCTCCTGAGATAAGCTATAGAGTATATTGTCATTGGTCAACACCATTTCCATATCCCAGGGATAAACGCTGGTATCTTGTGCTATATCTTCGCTAAAGTCCGCTATTTGCCAGTTGTTTCCCCCATTACTTAAATCGGCAATGGCCAATTCAATACGACCTGCATCACTTTCTTCTTCTACTTCGTAAACATCTACTACCTGATAGCTTAATACGGCTATACCATTATCGTTGATGGTTATTTTCGGCATTTGGGTATAACTAAGCGAATCACTAAATTCATAGGCATTAGCAGTATTAAGTGCTCCATTTTGAAAAGGGATAGCCTTAATGGTATTGATTTCACCATCCTCGTCTTCGGGGTAAACCGTGCTTGTGTAGGCCAACAGTCCATAGCCCTTGTTAAAAGTCATTGCCAGTTCATTGAACCCTTCATCGCTATTGCCGTTCGATAGAGATTCAGAATTACTCCAATTATCCCCGTCGTAATAGCTAACGATAATATCATTGCCAGCTGTCGAATCTTCTGCATCAGCATCGCTTAACCATGCCGCAATAGCTTTGGTGGAATCAATAAAGCCAAGCTGCACCTCATAATTATTACCAGGCAAATCGTTAATCATATCGGGTGTAGACTGATACCAGATACCGTTGCCGTTAGTTAGGGTAGTGTACCAGATATCGGTATTGCCAGTGGTATCTTTCGATAGCCAGCTTATTAAAACCTTACCCGAATCGGATATAGCAATAGCCGGTTGGCTCATGGCTAAACCTTCGGTATCATAAACCCTGCTTTTTGCGGTTATAGTATTCGAGGTTGTATTATATACCGCATACCAAACTTCAAGGTTATTAAAAATGCTGTCTAGATCATAGGTGCTGTCCACCAGGTTAATATCGAGGTTGCATTGCGTCCAGGTGATGATAGCCGATCCATCCGGTGCAAAGGCCGCCTTCGGTTCTGCTAGGTAAATGACATTACTTGTTACCGGAACAGGTATAGTAAAACGGTTTTGAACCGTATCCACCACGGAAAAGAGCAATTGAGCCTGAAGCGTATCAGCCTCTATCCAGGCTACACCTGTATGGCCGCCTTTTGAAGCAAAGGCAGGCTGAGGGGATTCCTCTGGTATATCAAAGAAGGCATTGGTATCCATTTCCAGCGAACGGGAGTAATTATTATACCAGGCTGCCATGCCTGACCGAAACAGGCTATCCAGGCCGTTCGGAAAGTTGCCAAAAGGTTTAGGCTGGTCGCCATTGTTTCTTGGCCAGATAACCCCGTTTAGTATTTCATTATTGGCTTCGCACCATCCGGAGGCTCCGCATAGCTTGCGTTTAAACCAACCTACGGCACCTGTTAGGGCTACCTTACCTTTGATCAGTATATCCCCGCCAAAATCCAGGTTGGATTCAAAATCAGGTGCTGTTTTAAAGTTGTAGGCAGCCCCGATACGACCTATGGCCTGTAAGGACGCCTGTATACCAGCAATATGCTTATTGACCAGGCTGCCTGTTATCCTTACCTCACCGGTTATCTTGGCACCTATACAGGCATTACTTAACTCCCCGCTACTGCCTTCTATAAAGCCCAAATCGCCGTTATTATCTAACCCTACATAGCAATCTACCGATACCCCACCTTCTACCTTTAAGCCTGCCCCTACTGATACGGAGGCGGGTTTGATCATAGGTAGGGGTAAGGTCTTATCCCGCATGTTGAACGTAAAGAACTCTTTGCTGTAACTAAAGTGTCCCGTAATAATCGGGTTCAGGTCGTTGTCGATACTTATGTTCAGACCCGCTACATTATCCAGATCAAACTCATTGGTAGTTACCTCTTCATCAAAAGCAGAAAGCGTGTATTCAAATACAGCATGGTCTCCGGATAAGTTGCCATCTTCTAGATTATATTCCCTGAAAAGAACGATACTGCAATCTGAAAAGCCAAACTCTTTGCCACCGATGCCGATAATTTCGTCATCGATCTCGGCAGAAGAATCGGGCATGGAGATGACAAACTGTAAATAAGCGATACCGACGTCGTTGATACTATCTGCGATGATCTCCAAATTGTCGTTGGTAATACCTGCTGGTTCAGCAATCATACTAAAATTATAGGGGTCGGATTCATCGATAAAATCGCCATTAGCATCGTAGTAATGGGCAACGAGTGCTACTGCGGTGCTGTCCAGTTCGCCCATATCTAAAGTATCTACATAATCAGTACCGTGTTCTATAGCAGGGGTACAATTTGATACCTGCCCCTGGTTATCTAGTACGCAGAGATTAACAGAAGCTGTACCCGAAGGCACGTCTGTGATAGTGATAATGTTTTCAAATCCAGAAGCCCCCTGAATAAAAACGGGGGCACCGGAAGTAGTAATTGAAGTAGTGATAGTGCCTGTAGTAGCAAAGACAAGTATGCTGCTAAGTGAAAACAAACAGGCGGAAGCGATTTTATAAAACAGATTTTTCATAATGGTGTTTTGGGGTGAAGGGGTTAATTGATTTTTTGGATAAACAGGCTGGCGTATATCTCGTCTTCGCCAGAGTTGGCGGGATTGCCTGCTGAATAATTGGAAGTACCCGCCGGGAATACGGAATAATCTAAAAACTGCTGGAGAACTACCGTGGTAAGAGTGGTTACGGTAAACGTACCTTCCAAAGTTTGTGTATAAGGTTCGGTAAGCACGGCACCGTTGAGATTTTGCCGGTAGGCGCTTAGCTTGTTTCCTTTGCCTAGCACAAGGGTAGTGTTGGTGCTTGTATTGTGTAGGCGTAGGTTACTCGTTGCATTTAAAATAGCATAGCTATAGGTAGTATTGTAAGGCACATTGAAAGCCCAGCCGCTTGTTGCATGGACGTAATAAGTGCCGGGTTGCAGGGTAATTGTATTACCAGTGCGCGTAATGGCCGAACCGTTTAAGGATTCATTGTTGTTTAACTGGCGGGGTGACCATGTGGAATCGGCTTGGGTAGTAATGGAGCTAATACCAGATGGTAGTCTTTCTGTAAACACGGCATAATCTGACCAAGTATTACCTGTGGCTCCGGTCGCTCCTGTCGGCCCCGTTACACCATCAGCACCCGTCGGGCCGGTGATGCCATTTAATCCCGTAGCTCCGGTTGGACCAGTATTGCCTGTTACCCCCGTTGGGCCAGTCGCTCCGCCACCACTTCCGGTTGGACCTGTTGCACCTGTGGAGCCTGTAGGCCCTGTGGTACCGCCGCCGCTACCTGTGGGACCTGTTGCTCCTGTGGCACCAGTTGGCCCAGTAGCACCGCCACCAGCCCCTGTTGGACCGGTTACTCCCGTTACTCCGGTGTTACCTGTGGCTCCTGTAGGACCGGTGTTTCCGGTAATACCAGTTGTGCCCGTGGCTCCCGTAGGGCCAGTATGCCCGCTACCACCACCGGAACCTGAACTCTTTGCATATAGTGCGTAAGGAACACTAAGGAGTTGTTGAACACCCATATCAGCATAACTGTTGCCGCCTGTAGCATCCAACTCAATTTGCAGATAGTAGTTACCCAATGCCCAGTTGATCAGGCTGAAGTTACCAGCGACTATAGTACCGTTGCCGATAGCAAATGCAGATAGTCCGAATTCATTGGTGGTATTAAGGTGAGTTTCCTGATAGACTATGTTACCGGAAATACTTCCCTGGCGGATAGTCGTTCTGAAATTTACGGATTGGTTGGCGACTATCTGTCCGCTTGCATTGCGCACTACTGCCTGGTAGTTGAAGGCTTGCGGGATTTGTGCGGATAGTCGGGTAACAAATAAGAGAAAGGCTAAACTTAGCCAAAGTGGTAAAAGGTTCTTTTTCATAAAGGTGGTTTTATACCACAGAAAAAGAGAAGGGTGCCTGAACTCATTACCTTACCTCAGACAGGTACCGCGAAGCACCCAAAAGGAATAAGAATAATAAGGAAGCACCCCGAAAGGGGCGTCCTGCATATTCTCTCCTTTTAGTTGAATTTCGCGGTTTCGTCTGAGAAGAAAATACAGCTAACGCTGTTATTTAATAAGAGGTTTAGTTACCTTTTCTTTTGTCTATAGTCTGGTTTTTGTTTCGGAAACGAATGTAGGATATCGTTTTTAGTTTACATAATGTAAAGTATTGCGGTTGTGCAAAATCTGGAACATGATGAACAATTTCAGATTTATCAGAAACACTATTTATTAATCTGAACTATTGAATACTTTTCTGAATTTCTCAATACTACTCCCTATTTCTCTATATAATTCCGGAATATTCCGGAATTATATAGAGAAATAGGACTTATTCCGTAATTATTCAGAGTATTATAAAGTTGATCGGACTATGTTGAATTAATACAGACTGTTCTGTAATATTCTAGAATAACATAGGGTTTGCCGGAATCATGCAGCCTCTTTTGAACAAAACCTGACTTCTTTGGTTCATTCAAGAATTAATCGAGAATCACCCGTTTTAATCTGAAAAATTCCAGCTGCATTGAATATTATTTTGAATTAAAAACAAACATTCTTGTTTAGTCGGTAGATATAAAACAGCCCAAAAGCGGGTCAACGGAAGCTGTACAATGCGTGATTATGGGGACTGTCGGCGGGATTGAAATTTGTATATCTTTTTGCATAAAGAAGTAAGCGGCATGTATAGCCACTAAGGAAGGAGAGTAATGTACATAGCAAATTGGCCGGCAACCTTGCGCTGTCGAACCAATAGCTATCCTTGTCTGCATTACAACCGGTAAGCAGCAAGTACTAACCTATATTATAGATTAGCTTATATAGTAGAGAGTGCCGCTGTAAGCTGGTTCCACCCGGTAGTGACCCAGGCCAGAACCCGGAATAATCCACCAATGGCAAATAAACCAGCTACTGCTACAACGGCAACTGTAACGACTTTTACCGCCTTATTCTGTTTAATATCAGAGTAAGCCTTTTTAACGCGGTCAGAAATATTCTGCCTCTTATATCTTTCTGAATTTGATTTAATATCGTTCATTATCGATAAGTTTAAGTGAGTTAATAAAAACCAGGCTTAGGCCTGCTTTAGCTCGTCCGCTTTTTGTTACGGGCGATAAGCAATTCATTCATCTTCTTTTGTTGGTTATCCATATATAGAATCCACCCCGCATTACTGGCTACTAAAAGTATAGCAGTTAACAAAAGGGCGGCCTTTACAGAGCCGTTATCAGTAGTATTGTTTTTATCCTGAGGCTTTAAATCAGGTGTCTTAAGATCGGATAGCGTTCCTGGTCTTGGTTTCATTTTTTGTTTAATTTAAAAGTTTGAAAATTGTCTGTCGAATCGAGAAAGTAAGTACCAAAATCAAGGCGAATCCATTCGCGATTAGTGCGCTCCGGATACAGCCTCCTGAATAGTGAAAAATCAAGGCCTTCAGCCTCCAGTTCTTCGGCGCTGAAACTGTCTTGCTTCTTGTAGGATAATTTTTCTAATAGATGATGATTGTGGTAAAGGATAGGAAGCAGCGAACTTATTCCGTTATATCTCTCACCCTGTCTGAATTTCCGGGCAAGGTAGCGGTGCTCATCACAGCAATACCGCGAATTCCCATGCTCCTGTTCGAAATCCTCTCCGCAATACTCACAATAGCCCATTTGCTTTTCCATGTTATGTTTTTAAGTGAAGAATAACTTACTAATGGAATCCAAGTTAGCCCAGGGTATTCGTGGCCTCAATCAAACCGTAGAATAGAGATGATGACCGTAGGAAGTCGTAAAATTTACCGGCTATGTCGTAAGAAAGTTCCCTAAGTCGTAAAAAACAAACAATTATTTTACTAGTTCAAAGTACCTTTGAATATCAAAAGGCAGGTTCATCTTCAGCTTTCTTTTGGTAAAGTTTTTACCCCAGTTTTTAATATCTTTTTCTTCCTTAATGTGGGAAAAATCCTCTAACTGATAAGCCAGAAACCGCAGAAAAGCTATCTTATTTTTTAGGTTGGCGGAATAACGCTCATAGAACAAGTAAGTACAACTTTCAATTATTGATTTTCGATACTGCGGCGTGGTATGCAACTTAAATTTCTTGGGCAGCGGTATAGGGGGCACTTTTAAGCCAAACCGGAAAAGAAGATCAAATTCTTTCTTTTCCAAAAAGGGTTTACCTGCATTGGTTCGTTCCTGGTAAAGGAACGAGAAAAAAGTACGTGTACGTTCATCATTGATTAGTAACATGATCGGAGTCCAATAGTCAGGGTCGTTCAAAATAGCAAACTGCCCTGTTTGGATCACAGCCAATGGATTGAAGTCTTCTCTCCATTGAAAGATTTTCTTTTCAAATTTCGGCCCAAGAAATTCCGGATACTGGATCAGTATCCCCTTTAGGAAAATAATAAAGTCCTCTAGGTTGGAATTGAAGTTGGTTTCCAACTGGTGATAAAGGAACTTATCCAAGGCGGTCAGATTATCATGGTACTGGCGCAATTTTAAAGCAAAAATAAGAGCAAAGTCTTTAGCTTCAACCTCCGCATATCTTATTATCAAGTTTTCCCGATAATCGAAGTAATCGTCATCCCACATGAAGTAATCTGTTTGCCGGTATGCATAGCGCTGAGAATAACCAATGACATACGCATTGTTGCTTTTTGCTTCGCTGTGGGTTAGGAAAGGTTTACACTTTTGGGAAATTAGCGGCTCAATGGTTTCGATCAGCATAGCATATAAAGAATGTTCATTGGCCCCTTTAGTTAATGCAAACTCGTAGGCCCAAACATCAGCAGTGTTCAGGTCGAGAGTATCATAGTTAACTTTTAAGTTACTTACCTTCCTTATTATAGTTGCGTTTTCGGCCATTTGGTGGTAATTATTTTTATTCTATTTTTGTAATAAATTTCAAATATACCTAAAATGGATAAAAATAATTTTCTAGAGTATTCCTCAATTAAGTTCAATGATTCGGGCCATGCAGGGGAAATGTTTTTTGCACTCAAAGAGAGAGTGTTTGAGATTCGAGATTTGGGCATTAGTGCGAAAATATACAGCGACTGGAAAGCACAGCAGTTGATACCGCCTACGCTTAATAATCCTATACTATATAATAAGAAAGTGCGGTTGAGTTATTATGAAGCCATTTGGTTTATGCTTCTAACTGATTTGCGTGAATTAGGTGTGCGTTATAACCCACACCTTAATTTTTTGATGGAGAACTGTTGGCATGAAAGAGATTCTTCTTTGCATGTATCATGGCTTAAAGCATATCAAAAATTCAAATACCCTGGAAATGAAGATTTGGAAGCGGTCATTGCCAATATGAAGTTAGATGATGTCGAAGGACTAAAAAGGGATATTCCGGGATTTAAGGTGTACGGATTTGAGTTTCGGGTATTTCAGGACTTGTTTCAAAGACTAAGCACTAGGCTTTTTATCAGAAGGGATAAACTAGTCGACCTGGTGATTAGCAAAGAAACGGATGTTCCCAAACCACCTTATCTCTATGATGAAAAACGTAGCAACCGGTTTACTGACGAAGTCTTTATTGAGATTCCGCTAATGCGCTACATCCGTCGGTTTATTAACGATGAGCAACTTGTTTCCAGACAGTTGGCAACAGGAAAACTAAGCAGGGCAGAAGAAGAGTTATTCACGGTTATCCGCAAAGGGCAAATTAAAACCCTTGAAATACATTTTGATAAAAAAGGGATAAAACCGGTTTCCTATCACATAGAGAAAGAAAAAGCCCTTTCCGCAGAAGAATTTGCTACAGTCCGCAATACCATCCTATTAAAGGATTACCAGCAAATCTCTTATAAAGCAACAAAAGGTGGAGGGGCATATTATACTAAGAAGATACTTAAACAACTTGGCCAATGAGCTATTATAATATGATAACGAATCTGACAACCTCAGTTCCAAGGTTAAATATCAGGATGAATTTCCGAAGCCCGGAATTCGTACCGCTTATCCAGTTTTCCTATGCCAAAAAGGACAGGCAAGACAGAATTAACTGTCGAGGAATTAAAAGATATGGAGGGCTTCCAGGATTTATCTGAACAGGAATGCCTTGTTTATTTACAGCAATTAAAAAATGTTTCACTACTATTTATAAAGTTATATGATCACAGTAAACAAATCCAGGAATCAGAAAGCGAATGAAAACTCAGAGCTACTTAAACAATTTATCCGTCCTGAGAATTTACCTGTACAAAGCAAGGGTGACGAGGTAGCAGTTTCCTATTCAAGGGTTTCTTCAAAAGAACAATTTGAAAATAACGGAAGCCTTGAATCGCAGAGCAAGACTATTAAACGATTTTCTTCGAATGAGCGCATCCCGATAGTTGCAGAGTTTGGTGGTGTTTATGAATCAGCGGCCACCGATGAACGGAAAGAATTTCAACGAATGCTCAGCTACATTAAGCAATCCAAGGAAAATATAAAATACATCATTGTTTCTGATCACGACCGGTTCAGCAGGTCAGGGGCCGAAGCTATTCACTTGGTTGATAGGCTGCGAAAGCAGGGTATTCGGGTAATTGCGGCAAATGCACCATTCGACACGCAAACATCGGTTGGCGTTTTACAGCAGGACATGCAATTCTTATGGGCGAACTTTGACAACCGGCAGCGAAGCGAGAGAACCATAAGGGGAATGAAGCAAAAATATGAAAAGGGTTATATCATTGGAAAAGCTCCACTTGGCTACGACCAGCAAAATATCGATGGTGATACGGTATTAACCATTAATAAAACCGGAAGAGCTATACAGCTAGCCTTTAAATGGAAGGCGCACCAAAACATGAAGTCTTCTGAGATAGCAACAAAGCTAGCCAAGCTAGGATTCAAAATACGTGAGAAGCAACTTAGCCGGATCTTCAGAAATCTTGTTTACTGCGGTAAATTATCTAACAAGATGTTAGGTGATAAAATTGTTGATGGTAAATGGCCTGCGTTGGTTTCAGTTGATACGTTTTTAAGGGCCAATGAAGTTTTAGCAGAATCCAAACCAAGTCACTACGACTATAAAAGAGAAAATGAAAATACGCCACTTAAGCACTTTATAGTTTGCGACAAATGCTCTACCAAATGGACTGCATACCTTGTAAAAAAGAAAGGTTTATACTACTACAAATGCAATACTAAAGGTTGCAAGTGCAATAAGAGCGCTAAAAGCATGCACGATGAGTTTGTTTCGTTGTTATCAAGTTTCGAAATTTCGAAGAAGCATTTTACCCCGCTCAAGCGGCAAATGGAATACATGTTCGATACTGCTTACAAGAATACAAACTCGGAAAGAAGCGAATTGGACAAAAGGCTAGGTACGCTTAATAAACAGCTTGAAAGCCTTGAGGAAAAATTTATAGATGATTTAATTGATAGTGCAACCTATCAAAAACACCGCGCTAAATACGCAGAAAGCATCTCACAAATCCAGCACGATATGCTAAGGAAGCCTCAGGAATTATCGAACCGACAAGAGTTTATAAATTTTTCTTTGGGATTGTGCCAGAACCTAAGCCAGGCGTGGGTTTCAGGAGATTTGGAATGCAGGCAGATGCTACAAAAGGCTATTTTTCCCGAAGGAATAGTCTATAACCTCAAAAATGGGGATTATCGAACCACTAAAGTCAATACTATAATCTTCTCAATCGCAGCAGCAGCGCGGGTTTTGGACAAAAAGAAAACGGGGAACTCTCCTTTGAAAAAGAGAAATTCCCCGTTGGTACCGCGGGCGGGAATCGAACCCGCACGAGCTTTGAGGCTCACAGGATTTTAAGTCCTGCGTGTCTACCAGTTCCACCACCACGGCGTGTGGTTATAAAGATAGTGCTAATGCACTGCCCAAAATAAAAAAGGGCGATAGAATCGCCCTTTTCGATTTAGAGCGGGAGACGAGGCTCGAACCCGCGACCTCCACCTTGGCAAGGTGGCGCTCTACCAACTGAGCTACTCCCGCATTTGTTTTAAAGAACTAACCCCGTTTCGCTAACGGGACTGCAAATATAGAAACGGTTACAAAATCTCAAAACCCTAAAAAAAAAATGTGTGCATTATTCGCAAAAAAAATTCGGCATGGTCATTTAAGTAGCGTTTCTACGGCCTTTTCATTCATTTTCAGGCCTTCCACACATCTGCTTTTTTGACAAGTCTGCTTTCTGCGCTTATTTTCATGTCATGAAATTCCCCTTTCTGTGGTTTGCTTTGTTGTTAACTCCGCTTGTTACATGGGCGCAGGGTGGCACGTTAAGGGGCACTGTTACTTATGATAAACAACCACTGGAATTTGCGACCATTGCGTTGCTTAAAACCGCTTTTACCACGCAGGCCGATAGTACAGGTAGTTTTTTCATAAGCAACATTCCGGCGGGCATCTACCAGTTGCGCGTTAGTTATGTAGGCTACGAAAACCAGCAAAACGAAGTAATTATTACAGCCGGTAGCACTACTACTATTCAGTTGGAGTTAACCCCGCTTAACTCGCGCTTGAAGGAACTGGTAGTAACAGGTAACTTGAAAGAGGTGAGTAAACTGCAGAGTGTTACACCCGTGGAAGTGTATTCTGCCAAATATTTTCAGCGTAACCCCACCAGCAATTTATTTGATGCGCTACAAGGGGTTAATGGACTGTTTGCGGACGTTGACAATGGCGTTTCAAATACCACCGATGTACAGATTAACGGACTGGAAGGCAACTACACTATGTATGTAATAGACGGTATTCCTGCTATGGGTGGCCTGGCGGGTATCTATGCATTAAATGCATTTCCGGTTAGTTTGATAGATAAAGTAGAAGTGGTAAAAGGTGCTGCGAGTACTATTTACGGTTCGGATGCGATAGCCGGGGTGGTGAATATAAAGACAAGGAACCCATTTACTGCGCCGCGCTTTACAGCAGATGTGTCGCTTACTTCGATGCTGGAAGCCAATACTGCTTTCAGCGCCTCTTTTAAAACTAAAAAAGTAGCCTCGTTGTTTGCACTTAGTACCGAGAACAGCGAATACCGTTGGGATTTGAATAACGATAACTTTACGGATATACCTCTTATACACCGTGTAAATGCCTATAATAAATGGAGCCTGGCACGTACTGACAGTAAAACCGCTAATTTCTATTTACGCTACTTGTATGAGGACCGCTTTGCAGGTGAAAAGAACCTCCCTTCGGAATGGAGGGGCAGCACCCGCTTTTACAGCGAAGCGGTTACTACGCACCAATGGCAAACAGGCCTTCAATATCAATTACCGGGAAGCGAAAAAATACTGCTGTTGCTGGACTACAGCGGGCATAAGCAGGACGGTAATTACGGCTTTACCCCATACCACGGCATACAACATACCGGGTTTGCACAATTAACCTGGACCAAAAAGGTAGACCGGATGAATGAAATGCTGATTGGGGCATCATACAGGGCACTCTATTTTGCCGATAACACTACGCTCTCCGATCCGGATGCTTCGGGGTATAACCGGCTGTCACACATAGGAGGCTTGTTTATGGAAGATGAGATACGTATAAATCCATCGAACACCCTGTTGGTTGGTGCGCGCTTTGACTATAGCAGCAATAGTGGTCCGGTAATAATGCCCCGGGCCGGTTATAAGTGGAATAGCAGAGATGAAAAAAACATCCTGCGCATTTCGGGGGGAACGGGCTACCGTACCCCTAATGTACTGAACGAGGGCTTTGGCGCTATGAATGGCTCGCGTACGGTTGAAATTGAATCGCCGCTGAAGGCGGAGGTAGCTGTAAATGCCACTGCTAATTATACACGTGTGCAGGAGTTAAAAGGAGGTATACTGGCCATTGATGCGAGTGCCTTTTATACCTACTTCTTTAACTTTATTGAAACAGATTACGATACCGATCCAACGCTTATCTCCTACTCCAATAATACCGGAACTACTGCCGCGGGGTTTAGTTTAAATGCCGATTTCACCTTTAACTATCCCCTGAAAGTAGGTATCGGCCTTACCTATACCCATACCTATGAATTAGAAGAAGGGGAAGATGGAGACAAAGAAAAGGTCACACCACCGCATGTTCCGCCCGTGGTAGGCAACTTTTATTTGAGCTATAACTTCCCGGCTCCGCAACTATCAATAGACTGGACAGGAACGATGGTGGCCCCCATGAACCTTGTTACCGTTCCCGGCGATTACAGGGCTGCTAAATCGCCCTTTTATACCTTACAAAACATACAATTAACCAAGAAATTTAAACGGGGTATGGAACTTTATATAGGTATAAAGAACCTGTTTAACTTCATACAAAAGGACCCGCTGTTACGTCCATTTGACCCTTATAACAGGTTTACTACTATCGATAATCCCAATAATTACCGCTTTGATACCACTTATGGATTTACAACCACCCAGGGCATTAAAGCCTTTGCGGGATTCAGGTATATTTTACCCTAGCGCTTAGCGGTTTGCCTTAAAAATGCAGGCATGTATTGTAAAACTGAATAGTAGGTTTATTTTCGCACGCGATTTAAAAAGGCATTCGCAGCCTTCATACATTTAAAAAAGAACGAACAATATGGCAAGCAACATCACTTTAACCATGATTAAGCCCGATGCAGTAGCAGCAGGCAATTCAGGAAAAATTATTGATATGATTATTCAGGCCGGTTTCCGTGTTCAGGCCATGAAACTTACCCGCCTTTCGAAAGAGAAAGCAGAAGAGTTTTATGCCGTACACAAAGCCCGTCCGTTTTTCGGTGAACTGGTTGCCTTTATGACTGAAGGACCTATCGTGGCCGCCGTATTAGAAAAGGAAAATGCCGTTGAAGACTTCCGCAAATTAATTGGCGCTACCAACCCTGAGAAAGCTGATGCAGGCACCATCCGTAAACTGTTTGCTACCAACATCGAGCGCAACGCTATCCACGGTTCCGACAGTGATGAAAACGCTGCAATCGAAGCATCTTTCCACTTCAGCGGTTTAGAACGTTTCTAGTTCCATTTTCGCTTTAGTATAAAATAAGAAAGCCCTTCCGGAAAGAAGGGCTTTCTTATTTTATGGTAGTTAGATCTACTATTTGAATTCTACACGGCCATCGCCGATTTTGTTACCGCTCTGGTAAATTTCCACAGTATAGTTACCAGCATCTTTTACATTCTGGCTCCAGTATACAACCACTTTCTTATTGGTTTGATCCCAATCCAGATCAGCCTTTTTAGTGTATTGGATAGTTTGACCGCTTGCATCAGTAAAGGTACCTGACCCCTGGTCGGCAACTGAAATAGTTTCGCCTTTAGGGTTAATGATACGCACATACAGGCTTAAAGGGCCAGCATCTAACACTTTATTGTCGCCGGTTTCAAACGAGATACGAAGGCTTTCAACCTGCTTGGCTTTTTTCTGTTCCACTTCTTTACCGCTGCCTTTCTTTTTAATACCGGCTATAGATATATTACGCAGTTGCAACAACGAACCCAATTCCACCTTTGCGCTCAAACCTTTGTTCTTCTCGCTCAGGTCGGCAGTAGTTTGCTTTTCAGCTGTTAAATCAGTAGTAAGTTGTTGGTTGTTGGCTGCCAGTTCTTTGTTTTCCTGGGTTAACTTGGTAATCTGCTGCTTCATTTCGTCGATAGTGGTTTCATATGCCTTAATCTGCTCCTGCAGTTTGGCAATTTGCTCCTTATCTAAACGACCTTTAGCAAACATAGCTTTAATGCTCTTTTGCAGGGCATCCAGGCTATCGCGCTTAGCTAGTATTTCCTGATCTTTAATATCGCCGGTGGCAATCAGGCTATCAATAACGGCCTTTTTAGCTTCAATAGTAGCAGTAGCCTCATTGTATTGCTTCTCCAGTTGTTCCTTTTGAACACCCAGATCCTTCTTACTTTTATTTTCGCTCCACAGCAAATAGCCTCCAACACCGTTTATCAGCAATAGCAGAACGATGATGGCGACATAGATCTTCTTGTTGTCACTTCCTTGATTTTCCATTTTTAAGGGTTGTTTTGGTTTCGAAAAATAAATGTAAGGTAAAACTATGATGCCCCAAACTTTTTAAAGGGGGGTTCTTTACACGCTTATACGTTGAATTATATGAAAATACGTTGAATTATATGAAACTATACGATTTTGGACACTCCTATTACATTGCGATACGTGTTGTCGCTTAAATTGGTTACCCTCAGGCATTTATATTAAAACTAAGGTAATGTTTAACGAAGATGATTTTATTTTAGTTTTGCCCGGTGCTCAACAATTTATCGAAAGAGACATTTAACGAACAACTGAACCGCTATTCAACCCGAGAACTGGAGAATTTGGTTCAGAAATTCCCTTATTTCCACCAGGCACAAGTGTTGTTAGCTCGTAAATATCAGTTGGAAAATCATCCCAAATTTGATGAGCAGTTGCAAATGGCAGCGCTGTATGTGCAGGACCGGGAATTGTTTTACGAACTGTTCCACACCCCTGCCGCTGAACAAATTGAAAATCAAGAACCTGCAATAAGTATTCCAACTGAAATATTCACCCCTGAAATCAATACAAAACAGGAGATTTTGGAGGCCTTCCCTACTGCAGAAGTGAAGGTTATTGAGCCAGTTGAATCCACTAAAGGACCTATAATTACAGCAGTGGAAACAGCGGAGGAGACAGCTAGTCCTGAAGAAAAACCGCAGGAGGAACCCGTAATTACCGCTGCTAAAGACGAAGAAATAAGTGCCCCTCCTCAAGAAACTACCATTCAAGAAGTCCAGGAGCAAGTTACAGCATCAGAGAACGAACCGGTAACAGCTGAACAGCAAGTAGCTGCTTTCTCGCTGATAGAACCACATACCTTTGACGAATGGCTGCATGCTTTTGCCAAGCGAGATAAGGAAACAGCGGCGGCCCCACTAGCGGAGGACGAAAAAACCATGCAGCAGGATGAAGAGTTAGACCGCCTGATAGCCGCCAATGCCACCGTTGACTACCTGCACGAGTTAGTTAAGGAAGAAACTCATTATTCGAAAGGGCTGGATAAATTTATTGAAAAACAGATCCAGAAGCATAAAACAGCAGAACCTGTTAAAAATGTAGCTGAAATTGAGATTGATCCGGCATTTGTGACGGAAACACTGGCCACTTTATATGAAAAACAGCGTAAATACCCCAAGGCTATTAAGGCCTATGAAGCCTTATCTTTGAAATTTCCGGAAAAAAGTGATTTATTTGCCGCCCGCATTCAGTATCTAAAAAACTGCATTGACTTATGATGTATACCATTGTTACCATTTTAGCGGTTGTTGCCGGTGTATTATTAGGCGCAATCGTTCTTATTCAAAACCCTAAAGGTGGCGGTCTTAACTCCTCGTTTGGTGGTGTAGGTCAGCAGTTACTAGGCGCGCGCCGCTCTACCGATGTAGTTGAAAAAGCTACCTGGATTCTGGCTGCAGCTTTATTGTTCTTCTGCCTTTCTACTGCCTTTTTTGTAGGTAAAAAAGCCAGCGTTAAAAACGGCAACTCATCCAGCAATACGGAACTGATGGATTGGGCTAATAAAGGTGGTGGTGCTCCGGCCCCAGGCGCAGGTAATACTACCCCGGCTCCAAAACCATAATACAAGCATTTTAAAACTTTCTATATTCACGGTCGCCGCAAAACGGCGACCTTTTTTATGGCTATTGATGACAGCAACTGGAGCTACGAAGAATTTTTAGCATTTATAATGGTGTATGGTGCCCGAATGAACACGGAAATCACACCTACCGAACTGGAGTTTATACGTAACCGAACCGGCATAAAAGACATTGATAAAATTAAAGCCAAGGTCGACGAGGTATCGGATGTAGAAGCTATTGATATTATTGATGACTACAAAAAGCGCTACCTGAACACTCCTGAAAAAGAAGAGAAAGTGCGTAAAGACCTGGAAGACCTGTTACAAACAGAGACCAGGCACACCCAACTTGAACAGGTGCTGATACATATTATCGAAAAACTGCTTTAACAGTTGCGCTCCTTATCAGGCCGCTATTTGCGGCCTTTCTTTTTGCCCGTTTTTACCGGCTTAGGTGCGGTAAGTTTTTCAATTTGCTTACCCGTACGGTCAATTTTATAGCGCTGGCTGATAGATAGTGATTTGTTTTTGGGGTCCTTCTCCTTTTTAGAAACAATGCCATACCCTCCGCTAAAGTCTTCTGCATCCTCGTATTGCGGCGCAATAACAAAGTTACCAGTAAGATCGATGTAGCCCCAGTTTTCGCCGTCCTGCGTTGCAGCACACAATCCCTCACTAAAGCTGCTAACATCCTGAAAACGGTTAATAAATTTTTGCGCCCCGGTTTTATCTATAAAAAACCAATTGCCGTCAATAGCAACAGCCGCAATACCTTCACTAAATGGCAGCGCATCAGTATACTTAAATGTAATAACTACTTCGCCTTTAGCATTTATAAAACCATACTTACTGTCTTTTTCTGCCAGGTATAATCCTTCAGTAGGATCATTGAGATCATCATATACCGCAGGGATTACCAGTTTACCACGTTTATCAATCAAACCGTATCTGCAATCCCCGCTTTCGCAATTACCTACACCTACGATGGCATAGCCGTTATCGAAGTCGCCGGCAAAATTGAATTCGTTAAGAAAAGCGCGGTGATTACCACGATCGATATAATAATAGATACACTTATCGCCGGTACATGGTTTACTGCGCACTGCCGCGAAACCACTCTTAAACTCAAACGCTTCTTCGTATTCAAAAGGGATTACGATATTGATAGAATCGCCAGTAGGTTGTACGCCATAACCCCATTTACCATCGCGTTGGAATGGATGCAACTCGCGCTTGGAAAGTTCGATATCGGCATAGACCCGATCCTTATCAGGGAAGTCTGAAAACTCCTCTAAGAATTTACGGTAAATACCTTCATTTGCAGGTGCAGTATATAAAAGATACAACTGTTCCCAGGCTTCTTTGATATTGCGGTTACCCTTAAAATCCTTCACAAAATTGGTAAATGACTCTACACTGTTGTCTGCCGTGTAAAGTTGGTAGACGGAATCCTGAATGGCATTATAAGCCGGGTGCGTTTTGTACTTATTGGCAAACTCGATATAGCCCGTAAGGCTGTGTTTGTTCACATAAAAATTCAGGAGTTTTTCCTCGTATAGTTGTTGCGCTTCTTTTACATAAGCGCCTTTAGGATAGGTATCTACGTAGCGCTTGTAGCTTTCGAAGGTTTTATCGTAGGTAGTGCGTTCGTATAATAGTTTCTCGTATTTCTCTTTCGCCTCTTTTATTTCCGATGCATCGGGGTATTTCTTGATAAACTCATCAAGCGCTTCGGGTGTTTGGGCAGACATTGCCCGTATGTAAGCCTTCTGGTTACGGAAGTTCAGTGCATTTTCCCTTAATGGAGGGTCGGTAAAAAAGTCGAGGAAGTGTTGATAGGATTCCAGCGTATTTGTTTTTTCAGCCGCCGAGTAAGCTTCAAAGTTTATCTCTTTCTGTAGGGTTTGAATGGTATAGTCACGCACCCCCAGGGCCAGAAACTTCTTTCCTTCCTTCTCCTCTGGGTTTATGGGAATTTTTTTAGCCGCTTTCAGGATGTAAAAATTGGCAGAATCCAGATCGTAGCTTCTGTTATCTTTTGAAGAATAGTATTTAGCCATCCCCCAGTTAGCTGCGGCGTTATCGGCTTGTTCACTCAACACCTCGCGTAAAAATTTGAGCGCGTTGGGGTAATCACCGGTATTGAGTGCCTTAAACGCTTTATCAATATCACCGGCCTGTAAGCCGCTTGTAGCCAATACAAAAATGAACAATAGAAAAGGGCGAAGCTTAACCTGCATCATGGGGTAGTTTTAATTATGCCGTTGGTTTGCAATTGTTGTATACGGGTTTCGGGGTAATTCAGTTCCCTTAAAATGCTACCTGTATCAGCACCTAATTCAGGCGCCGACCAGTTGTTTCCAAAGGTCGCTTCTTTGAATTTTAAAGGCTGATTGATCGTTTTGTATTTGCCCACAACGGCATGTTCATTATCCAGGAACAAACCACGACTTTGCAGGTAAGGGTCATTTTCGAGGTCCTCCAATTCGTTTACAGGTGTAAGACAGATGTCGTCGGCAGCAAAAAACTGCAACCATTCGGCGCGTGGTTTGGTTATAAAATAAGCCTGCACTTCAGCTTTCAAAGCCTCCAGCTCCTCTGGTTTTAAAAAACGTTTGAGCCAATCGCTACGGCCGGCACGTCTACAGAAGGCATTCCAGAACTTAGGCTCAAGGCTTCCGAGCGCCACATATTTACCATCAGCACAAGTGTAGACGTTGTAGTTGGCAAGAGCGCCGCTAAGTTCATAACCAGCTCTTCCGGGGTTCTGCCCCGTACCGCTATAAACAGCATGCTGCAGTACGGTAAGAGGCACCACACAATCTGTCATAGCTACATCTATCCATTCCCCCTTGCCGGTTTTTTCGCGTTGGTAAAGGGCTGCCGTTACGGCATTAATAGCCATGTACGAGCCGCCGGCAATATCAGCCAATTGAAAACCAGGAATAACAGGTGCTCCGTTCCTAATACCGGTAATACCCAGGTTTCCTGACATGGCTATATAGTTCAGATCGTGCCCGGCAGCAGTGGACATGGTAGATTGCTGACCATAACCGGTAACTGATACATAAATTAACCGCGGATTGAGTTGCTTCATAGCTTCGTAGCCAAAGCCCAGGTCTTGCATTACACCGGGGCGATACTGCTCCACTATTACGTCCGCCGATTTTATAAGATCATAAATCAGCTGCTTGCCTTCAGCACTTCGATAGTTGATGGCCAGACTGCGTTTGTTGCGGTTTAATGCCAGATACAATAATGCAACGCCTCTCACCTGTGGTTCAAAATCGCGTATGTAATCAGGGCTATCAGGGTCTTCTACTTTTATTACATCGGCCCCCATGTCGGCCAAGAACATTGTAGCCAAAGGCCCGGGCAACAGCCGTGTAAAATCAATAATCTTCACTCCTTTCAACGGTCCGGTTTTAACGGGGCGCGTCTGAAAATGTAGGTATGAACTGTTCGCGTTTTGCGGATTGTTTTCCTCAGCATTAAACTTTCGGAAGCATTTTGCAAACTGCATCATGACAGCCAGATTACTGAGCTTGACCTTTCCAAGCATCAGGGCCATTTGCGGATTCGCTTTACCGGTTTCCAATTCTATGTAGGTTTCGGTTTTTGTACTTAATACGCAATCAGGGGTACCGTGTACACCTGGTTTCAGGGTGCAACTACCATTGGCAATGACTACGGTATACTGCAAGGATTCTTTACCACTCAGGTTAAAATGCAAAGTAAGTTGCACGCCTTCTGCCTTCTCGGCTCTGAAACGTGCAGGGATAGATTCGATGATCTGTTGCGCTGTGATACTCATGCCGCTAAAATAGATTTTAGGCATAAGAAACAAGGTTAGCTTTTAGCGGATTAGACCCTGGACAAAAAAAAGAGCAACCCCGGAAAGGGTTGCTCCTTGCTTCTGGTTAAGTTACTACTAGTAACGGTAGTGTTCAGGCTTGTAAGGACCTTGAACTGCCACACCGATATAAGCGGCTTGCTTATCGTTCAGTTCTTCCAGTTCTACACCAATTTTTTCCAGATGCAGTTTGGCAACCAGTTCATCCAGGTGCTTAGGTAAGGTGTACACTTTGTTTTCGTAGTTGGCATAGTTGTTCCAAAGTTCAATTTGGGCCAGCGTTTGGTTAGTAAATGAGTTACTCATAACAAACGAAGGGTGCCCCATAGCGCAACCCAGGTTAACCAGACGGCCTTCCGCCAACAGGATGATATCTTTGCCATCAACGGTATACTTGTCAACCTGAGGTTTGATGGTATCCTTGCTTGCACCGTAGTTATCATTTAACCACGCAACGTCGATTTCGTTATCGAAATGACCGATGTTACATACCACCGCGTTATGCTTCATTTTCTTGAAATGCTTGCCCATAACAATATCGCAGTTACCGGTAGCAGTTACAATAATGTCGGCCTCGCCGATGGCGGTATCCAGTTTCTTAACTTCGTAACCTTCCATAGCTGCCTGCAGCGCGCAAATAGGATCGATTTCGGTAACAATAACACGAACACCGGCACTCTTTAAGGAGTCGGCAGAACCTTTACCTACGTCGCCATAACCACATACTACAGCTACTTTACCGGCCAACATTAAGTCGGTAGCACGGCGGATAGCATCCACCAAACTTTCGCGGCAACCGTATTTGTTATCGAATTTAGATTTGGTAACAGAGTCGTTTACGTTGATAGCCGGCATTAACAGGGTGCCGTTCTTCATACGCTCGTATAAGCGGTGAACGCCGGTTGTGGTCTCTTCTGAAAGACCGCGGATATCTTTTACCAGTTCAGGGTATTTATCGAATACCATGTTGGTTAAATCGCCACCGTCATCCAGAATCATATTCAGGGGCTGACCGCCTTCAAACGCCCACAGGGTTTGCTCTATACACCAGTCGAACTCTTCATTGGTCATTTCTTTCCAGGCGTAAACCGGAATACCGGCTGCAGCGATCGCAGCAGCGGCATGGTCCTGGGTAGAGAATATATTGCAGGAACTCCAACTAACCTGGGCACCCAGAGCAGTTAATGTTTCAATAAGCACAGCCGTTTGGATGGTCATGTGCAGGCAACCTGCTATACGGGCACCTTTTAAAGGCTGTTCTTTGCCGTATTTTTCGCGCAGGGCCATTAATCCCGGCATTTCGGCTTCCGCCAATTTAATTTCCTTACGGCCCCATTCGGCCAGGCTCATGTCCTTAACTTTGTACTTCAAGGTGGTTTTAGTTTCGGTAGTTACCATAATTTGATTTTGAGGTTGCAAATATAATCAATTACCCTGCATAAACAGGGCTGCTGCCACAAAGTTCACAGAGCCCCTCATGGCATGGCAAAAAGGAGCCTTCACCCGGATAAATCCGAGTGTAAGCTCCTTATAATGAAGTGGGTATTTAGCCGGGCTTATTTGCTGCTGGCAACTACTACCTGCCCGTTTACTATTTTGATGCTTATTGCTGGCATAAAATGAGTTTTAGAATAACGGTTAACAAATAATTAGTCTTTCTTGATTACAGTTACCCAAACAGCTGGGGTTCCTTCTCTGTCGAAAAGGCTAACACCACCATTGGTAAGGTAGGTTCTGTATTGATCAGAGGTTTTTACTCTGGTGGCCACGTCGCCGTTGGTCCATTTAATTTCTGCGGTAGAGCCGCTGGTTGAAAAACCGATGCTGAAAAAGCTTAACAGGGCGATTAAAAGATCCATAGTGCAATTTTTTGGGGGTTACGTTAAATAAAATCGAGTGCGATTCTAACATTCGTTTGAAAACGCGTGAAGTTTTTTAATCAACACATTTTCAACCAATTACACAAAAAAACTGTTGGAAAATAAAATGCAGGAAGCTGGATGCATGAGTAAGATTTTTGCTTACTCTTGCCTCTTTTTTTGTTTTGGCCCGATTTGTGATGATGGGTGCAGCGTAGCAGCCGCTAAACACTCCTTAATTGCTAAACTTATACCCTACTCCGCGCACGGAATGAAAGTATACCGGTTCAGAAGGATTCTTCTCGAAGTATTTACGGAAAGAATGTATAAAATTATCGATGGTACGTGTAGTTGGGAACACATCGTAGCCCCATACATACTGCAGAATTTGTTCACGCGATACCACCGTATCCTTTTTATCAATCAGCAGTTTCAATAATGACACTTCCTTTTTTGTAAGCGGATATTCCTTACCATCCACACCAATGGCCCTAAACGTAACAAAGTTTATTTCGTTCGGACCGAAATGGTAGGTTTTCATTTTTATCTCTTCCTTTTTACCGCGTACACTGTGGCGCACCAACACTTTTACACGCAGTAAAAGTTCTTCCAGGTTAAAAGGCTTGGTCAAATAATCATCAGCTCCAATCTTAAGCCCTTTCACTTTGTCCTGACTTGTGTCCTTAGCAGTTAGAAACAGGATTGGTGTATCTGTATCGGTAAGTCTTATTTTTTCACAAATAGTAAAGCCATCAATTTCAGGTAGCATTACATCCAGAATGATGAGGTTAAAACGCTGTTCCTTTACCTTCTTCAGCGCTTTAGATCCTGTAATGGCGGTTTCTACTTCGTAACCTTCCAACTCAAGGTTCATCTTTATTACCTCAATTAGGTTTTCTTCATCTTCTACAAGTAAAATACGTTGCTCCATAGGTCATCGATTAAGGATTAAAACAATAATATAAGTTTAGTCACATTTATTAACATGCGCGTCACGGAATTGTCATTTCTACTCTGCTGCATCAGGCCCCGGCAGATTAACGGAGAATATACTGCCGTCAGGCGTGTTATCACGAACCGAAATATCGCCCTCGTAAATTTCAACAAAGCGTTTTACTATGTAAAGGCCCAGGCCGGTGCCCTTGGTTTTGCGGGTATCTTCGCTGCCAATGCGGTAAAATTTTTCAAAAATCTTATTCCGCAAAGCAACAGGCACACCTACTCCATGATCTGCCACTTCAAATACAGCCCGTGTGCCCTTTGTAAACAATCTTACCTGCACCTCCGTTTCTTCGTCCGAATATTTGATGGCGTTTTCGATCAGGTTAATTACCATTGAAGTAAAGGCAAGACCATCCAAGCGCAGAAATATATTTGGCTGAATAAAGGGTACAACCCGGATACGTTTTTTATTTTGTCCGAAACGTTCTGTTACCCGAGATACAATTTCCGATGCTTCAATCTCCTCGTTACTAAAGCCTGGTTCGCTGCGCTCAATCTTGGCCGCAAACAGAATATTATCTACCAGCGATTCCAGCCTATCCAGATCGGCCAGTGAATTGTTCACCAGTTTATCCGTTTTTTCCTGATCCAACTTTCGTTTCAATAGTGTTTGCAAGGATATTTTAATTGTAGAAAGAGGGGATTTCAGTTCGTGTGTTATGGAAAGCAAAAAGTTTCGCTGTTGTTCAGCAAGTTCAATTTCTTTTCGGAATACGCGGTTAACGCCAAACAAACCTGCTACCAACAAGGCCATAAATACACTGCCCTCACCTAAAATCATGAACTTTTGCCGGGTGTATTTACGGCTTAAGGCCCGATAGTCGGCTGTGGTAGTGTAATCGCCGCCCGGCTTGATTACCCGGTAGTTAATCTGATTAATTTCAACTGTTTCGCGGAAGGCAGTTTCGTTTTTCTGAAAAAGTAAAAAGCCCCACCATACCGAGAAAATAAGGATGTAGCCAAACACGAAGTATAATATCCGGAACGGATTGGCAGAAAAGGTCCACTTGAACATGCTACTAAATTAGAATTGTTTAATCCGCTTTGGTCACGCGCGTGTAAAAGTATCAGGTTTATTTTTTTATTTTCAGGCTGTGGCTAAGCGTAAGCGTTCCAAAAAAAATAAAGACGAGCTAAACAGCGAAAACGAGTTCCTGAAGTTGAAGATGATGGCGGAATTCGGAGGAAACTTTATGGGTAGCGATGATATACCACCGGATGTAGAAAATCAGTTTTTGAAACAGATTATGCAGTTTCACAAACAGCAAAACAGCTCTGAAAGCGTCAGCGTTTATGAGTATATCGGTCAACCGGCGTATACCCCGGAGAAGGAGCTTACTGATAAAGCCCTAAAAAAAGAATTGAACCGTATTCGGAAATTAATGACCAAAAAGAAAGTGATACTGGACGTATTGGCACCCACTCCCGACCGAGAAATTTACCGATTTATTACCGAGGAGCTTTTTAAACACCACATGGAAAACATAAAAGTGAAGGGCTGGGTTAACCAGTTTATTTACGAGGAGTTTCACCCCAATACAGAATTTGATATTAAGCAATTGTTGCACCAACTGCTGGTATCCTTGTTTGACGCGCAGGCAGGGTTTTATGAAGAACTTTTTAGCGAAGAGATGAAAGACAGGCTTGGCCTTAGCACCGATGCGCAGGAGCTACAAGAACGCGTAGAATCCTTTCATTCCCGATATTACGATGTAGCCCTGATTACCTATGAGTTTATCGAATTTGCCATTGAAGCGGACGGCGAAACCGCCTATTCGTTATGTGATGTAACCTACAAAACCCAGAAAGAAAAAGGCAAACGCAGTAAACGAGAAGTAGCATCTATTGAAATTTATCTTAACCGTAAACAAGGGCAACCCACCTGGTGGGAAGTAAACCGCCTGGTATGCGATTTATTTTAATTTATCGAATGCCCTGGTTTGCTAATAATGCCATCAAATTGTTCAGGCATTTAACTAACCGAACGAGTTGAAGCAATTTCAACAATGGGCCTATCCTTTATTTTGCTCATCAACCACGATTCAATATCCAGCAGCTCAACCAGCAAGGATGGTTTGCGCTTTTGCTTAACGCGTTCAATGGCCGTGTACAATTTCTGAAAGGCGGCAACCCGCTCTTCCTTTGGCATATTTTTATAGGTCTTCAACAGACGAATCAGTTCAGATTCAATGCCGCTATCCAATTCCTTGCGGCGCAAATACTGAAGAATGGTGCTACAGAGATTCTGTAACAATTTCCAATCTTCGCGTTCTACCAGAATGAGTAAGTAAAAGATTTTAGAGACTACAAACAAATCGTAACGGGCAGAGAATCGGCCGGTTTGCAGAAGCTTGTTTAACCATTCAGCTGCCTGATTAAAGTTACCATTTAAAAACAAGGCATGTGCCATGCTAAAGGTTACGTCCCATTCATTATCCCGTGCCAAGTAATTTTTGTATTCCTGTATCATTGCCTTTACCTGCTTTTCCAATGCTGCTGCGGCAGCGATCTGCCCTGTATTAATAAACAGCAATAATTCGATATGATATGTAAGCAGAATAGTGGAAGCAGCCATCTCTTCCTTTATTGGCGAGCCGGGGTTACGGCTAAACTGCCGGATTTTTTGTAATAACTGACCAGCTTCGGCATGATTACCTGCAGCGAGTAAAGCATTACACAAATTATTAGCGGCAAAAGAATAGTAGGCTGGATTGGCTTCTACAAAATCAGGATGCATTTCAAGCTCGCGTATCACCTTTTGGGCAAACTGCAGGCGCTTTGACGTATTGGCTATATAACCATAATATAAGGCATGGGCCGAGTAAAAATAATAGCGGCCAAGCGTGCCCGCCAATTCGGGTAATTCCGTTTGATTTAAGCGTTGCTGAACAGCGCTGGCATTATTTTTCGACAAACGGCCTGCGTTTTTGCTGCTACCAACAGTGGTTTGATAAATATCAAAGGCAAGTTTTTTACATTGCAAATCAGCTTCTCTGCGTTTCAGCACAGCCATCTGCGAGGCTGCAACCTCGGCAATCATTTTATAATCTGCATCTTTGGCATACACCCTACCCTCCCACTCGAGCAACTGTTCATACAAAAAAAAGCGTTCGTATTTTAAACATTGCGCCTTGGCCTTTTTGATTTGCCGGTGACATTGCTTGAACAACCCTTTTTCGTACAAAATTTCAATTACTTTCAATGCACCGGGTGTGCCGGGGTTAATTGTCGAGCGATCGTAGAACTGTGTAAGACATTTGAGAATTATAGCATACAGGTAATTTTTTGCAACGCTCAATTGCTTGATAAAAGCTTCATTCTTTAACTGTTGTTTTAACAGTTTTTCATCATATTCAGGCATTCGGTTAATCGCATCGAACAAACGTAAATACGCGCTGTCCTTTTTACCGCCAATAGAAGCGGCATATAACTTCAGGTATCGCTTTTCGGAACCCGAAAGAGTTTTTATAAGTTCGAATAAGTCGGTAGAGGGCACCATACTATAATTGCTGTTTTCAAAACTATTAAAATTAGTATGCTGAAAAGCCGGGGCAAAATTCAGCTTTCTAAGAATGAGGCAAAATTCAGCTACCCTAAGAACTTTTTTACTTACAGATTGTTAGAGGCGAATGAAACAGCAGAAAGGGGAAGTAGCCGTTATTGGCTCCGGCGTAGGCGGACTGGCGACAGCCGTCCGATTGGCCCGCAAAGGTTACCAGGTGCGAGTATATGAAGCTAATGCAAGTTTTGGTGGCAAAGCCACAAAGATTGAGAAGGATGGATTTTTTTGGGGTTTCGGTCCTTCGTTGTTTACATTCCCTGAGCTTTTAGATGAACTCTTCCGCCTATGTAAGCGCAACCCGGCCGATTACTACAAATATCACCGTATAGATCCTATCTGTAATTATTTTTTTGCTGACGGCACCCGCTTGAGCGCATATGCCGATGCACAAAAGTTTGCAGAAGAAATTCAAGCAAAAACCGGCGAATCCGGAGCACATGTATTACGGCATCTAAAAAAAATCAAAAAGGTATACGAGTTAACAAAGGACATCTTTCTGTTTAACTCGGTCCACAAATTGCGCACGTATCTCACGCTAAAATCGCTGAAAGCGTTCTTTCAATTACCTGTTATAGGCATAAATACGAACATGCATGCAGCTAACTGCGCCGATTTTAAGGATAAACGCGTAGTGCAATTGTTCGATAGGTATGCTACGTATAACGGAAGTAACCCCTACCAGGCACCCAGCACCTTAAATGTAATAGCACACCCCGAATATAACCAGGGTGGTTATTTTTTGGATGGCGGCATGCCTGATTTAAGCAAAAGTTTGCACCAACTGGCCAACGAATTAGGGGTAATTTTCCAGTTCAATTCACCGGTTGATAAAATTGAGATAACGAATGGAAAGGCTACAGGTGTTTGGGTGGGCGGGCAACTCCATAAAGCAGACATAGTGGTGAGCAATATGGATGTAGTGCACACGTATCGCCGTTTACTTCCTGGACAAGAGGAACCCGAAAAAATCCTCAACCATCCCAAGAGTACCTCTGCCCTTATATTTTACTGGGGTATAAAGCGCTCCTTTCCCGAGTTGGACCTGCACAACATTTTTTTCAGCGGCGATTATGAAAAAGAATTTGATTACATCACCAACAAAAAAAGCATCTTTAACGATCCTACCGTCTACGTTTTCATAAGTAAAAAGTACCAGCAGCGCCATGCCCCTGAGGGATGCGAAAACTGGTTTACGCTTATCAATGTGCCCCACGATGCAGGTCAGAATTGGGAGCAGTTAATAGCAGAAGCGAGAAAGAATATTCTGCACAAACTAAGTACAACTCTTGGCACTGATGTAGAGCCCCTGATTACCACCGAGCACATCAACTACCCCAAAACAATAGAAGCGCAAACCCTCTCCTATTTAGGTGCTTTATACGGCAGTAGTTCAAATGATAAATACTCTGCTTTTTTACGTCACCCTAATTTTTCGCGTAAAATAAAGAACCTGTATTTTTGCGGAGGCAGCGTTCACCCCGGTGGCGGTGTGCCGCTTTGTTTACTTTCGGCCAAAATTATTGATGAGCTACTTGGCTAATTCAGCTACAACCAATAACCGCTTTGCAAGTATTGCCATTGGCGTAATGGCTGTTAACCACCTTATAGGGTTAGCAGGATTAAACATTACCGGCATCCAACTACTATTCGAAGGACTTTCGTGGGTCAACCTGTTGCTTAGCCTGCTGTTGGTACTCGTATTCCACACTCCTAAAAACAGCGGTTTCTATATCTTTTGTTGTATCGCTTTTGCCCTGGGTATGGGAGCAGAAATTGCCGGAGTTAATACGGGTTTCCCATTCGGACAGTATTATTATACTCCTGTGTTAGGAGCGAACATAGCCGGGGTACCTTTAATTATAGGGTTAAACTGGATATTACTGGGTTACTGTTCAGCAGTTTTGCTCGGTCAAATTACAGCCAACACGCTACTGCGAATTGCTGGCGCCGCCTTGCTTATGGCCCTTCTCGACTTTTTGCTGGAGCCCTTTGCGATCCGTCACCATTTATGGGTCTGGAAGAAACATGTGCCACCCATGCAAAATTACCTGGCCTGGTTTGCAATAGCGCTATTGCTTCAAACTGCTTTTGCGCTTTTAAATCAGGATACCAAAAATCGATTGGCACGCACCTATCTGGTAATTCTGTTCTTATTTCTTATTGCCGATTTTGTATTATCCTTTTTCTGAGCGAACAATCTCCCGAATGCCTTGTTGTAGGGGCATATGGTGCTCAATCTTATAATGCTGATGGCCGGTTTTGCCGGTATGGAACTGGTAGCGCATGTAATGCATAAATACGTGATGCACGGCTTTTTATGGAGTTTACACCAATCGCATCATCAAAAAAGCAAGGGATTTTGGGAAAAGAATGATTTGTATTTCCTGATTTTTGCCACTCCTGGCGGTGCATTGATTATGAGCGGTGTACAAACTGGATTCGACTGGAAGTTTTATCTTGGCTTAGGCATAGCCCTGTATGGATTTACCTACCTGCTGGTGCACGATATCATCATCCACCAGCGTGTTAGATGGTTTACCAAACTTGAAGGCAACTACATAAAAGCATTAAGACGGGCACACAAAGCCCACCACGCAGATGTAAGTAAGGATGCAGCCGTTTCGTATGGCATGTTATGGGTGGATGGTAAGTATTTTGAACAACCGGTGTTTCCTAAAAAGCTGCACGGTCAAAACGTTATTTTCTAATAGTGTATAGCAGGCCAACAACCATGTGCAAAAGCCCCCTGAGATTAGGAAGCGTAAAGTGTAAATTTGTTTAACAATAACCGGTTTTATCTCCACAACGTATGGCGCAGTATTCGATAAAAGATGTAGAAACCCTTTCGGGGGTTAAGGCCCATACATTGCGTATTTGGGAACAGCGATACCACTTTTTAAAACCCAACCGCACCGATACCAACATACGCTATTATACCGATGAACAATTACGCTTGCTGTTAAACATCAGTACCCTCAACAGGCACGGCATGAAGATTTCGCGCATTGCCAACCTGCCGAAGGAACAATTGGAAAAAGAGGTATTACAGGTATATGAAGAATCGCATCAATCGGATGTAATGTTGGATTCGATGGTGCATAGTATGATTGGCTTTGATGAAAAACGCTTTGAAAAAACCCTAAGCAGTGCCATACTAAAAATGGGATTTGAAGAGAGTTTTGCCAAGCTCGTTTTCCCATTTATGATCCGCACTGGCGTATTGTGGGCCACAGGATCCGTTAGAGTTGTACAAGAACATTTTATATCGAACCTGATACGCCGCAAAATATTGGCGGCTATTGACGGTCAATTCGTGGACCTAACGCCTAAAAGCAAAAAGTTCGTATTGTTTTTACCGGAAGGCGAAACGCATGAACTACTGCTATTATATACGGAATACATGCTGCGCAAAAACAACCATGAAGTAGCCTACATAGGGGCATCGTTGCCAGCCAACGAAATTGAGTTTGTGGCCAAAGCGTTTAAGCCCGATTACCTGGTTACCTACCTCACACTCGCCTTTCCCGAAGGAGATGCTTACCAGTATCTGTTGAACATTTGCCAGCAAAACCCTAAGCTCGGCGTACTTGCAGGTGGCGTTCAAACCGAAGGCCTCGCCGGAGAGTTACCCGCTAACTGCACGCTGTTAAAGTCGGCAGACCACCTGTTTAACTTCCTGAAAACCTTATAGTTAGTTATCTATTTAGGAGATTTCTAAAGACCATTTTAAATTTTGTTTAACTTTTTAACAAAATGTTTAAACATTTAATTTGGTCTCTTTCATAACAGTTCTTATTTTTGTTTAACTTTTAAATGATTTAGTTAAACAGAATAAAACAAGGCATTATGAACGCAACCTGGGAACTTTCTTCGGAAATTAAAACGTACGAAGCGCTGCTGCGCCCCTTTGCCTTTAACCTTACCAAGAGCAAAGAGGAAACAGAAGACCTGATTCAGGACACCTTTTACCGGGCATTAGCCAACCGCGAGAAATTCAGCGAAGGCACCAATTTCAAAGCCTGGTTGTTTACCATTATGCGTAACATCTTTATCAATAATTACCGCCGCAAACAAAAAGGCATTGTAGTTGGCGATACTTCAAAAGATGGTTTTGTAATCAACAATGCCAAAACCGTGGAACGCAACCGTTCAGAGCGTTCTTTCCTGGCAGAGGATATTCAAAAAGCTATGAGCATGGTGAATGAAGATTTTACCGCTCCGTTTTTGATGTATCACAACGGCTTTCATTATCAGGAAATAGCCGAGCAACTAAATCTTCCCCTGGGAACTGTTAAGAGCCGCATTTTCTCGGCCCGCAAAGAATTGCAACAACGCTTAAAGTCATTGGGTGTAACAAACTCTATCTACAACAACTAAAATGGCAACACCTAAAAAAATAGTAATTATCGGAAGCGGATTTGCAGGGTTATCGGCAGCAGGCGTATTGGCCAAAGCCGGTCATGCCGTAACGGTGCTCGAAAAAAACGAACAACCAGGCGGTCGGGCCCGTATTTGGGAAACCGACGGATTTATGTTCGACATGGGCCCAAGCTGGTATTGGATGCCAGAAGTATTTGAACAGTACTACAATCTGTTTGGCAAAACCACCGCCGATTTTTATGAACTGAAAAGGCTTGACCCCAGCTATCGCATCTACTACCCGGGCAATGAACGGATGGACGTGCCGGCATCGGTGGAAGAATTGATAAAGTTGTTTGAAGCCAAAGAACCCGGTAGCGGCGCAAAACTGCGGAAGTTTCTTGAAAGAGCGGAGTTTAAATACAAAACCGCCATGCAGGACTATGTGCACCGTATCTCGGACTCCGTTACCGAATATTTCGACCTGCGCTTATTAATCAAAGGATTCCAACTGCGCATTTTTCAATCGCTGCGCAAGGAGGTTAGAAAAAACTTCAGTAACCCGGCACTAGTTAGCCTGCTGGAATTCCCGGTATTGTTTTTAGGCTCAACACCAGGGAAAACACCAGCCATGTATAGCATGATGAATTATGCCGACCTGGTACTGGGCACATGGTATCCGATGGGTGGTATGCATCAGATAGTTAAAGCCATGGTAAAAATTGCCACCGAACATGGGGTTACCATCAAGGTAAACGAGGAAGTGCTGAAAATTGTAGTGAAGAAAGGGGAAGCGAAACAAGTTCAAACCCGGAACGGTACGTACGATGCCGATGTAATTATATCGGGCAGCGATTATAACCATACCGAACAGGTATTGCTGAGCGAAGAGAGCCGTACCTACGATACTTCCTATTGGGAGAGCCGCACGATGTCGCCCTCTTCCCTGCTGTTTTACCTTGGCGTCAACAAAAAGCTACCAAACCTATTGCACCATAACCTGTTTTTTGACCAGGATTTTGAGCTGCACGCACAGGAGATCTATACAACTCCCAAATGGCCTACGGCACCACTGTTTTACGCCTGCGTGCCATCGGTAACCGATGCTACTGTAGCGCCAAAGGGCATGGAGAATGTATTTCTACTGATGCCTCTGGCACCGGGCGTGGAAGATACGGAGGCGAAGCGCGAAGAATACTTCCAGATGATGATTCAGCGCCTTGAAAAACGCATTGGGGCAAGCCTACAGGACAACATTGTAGTAAAACGCAGCTACTGCGTAAAGGATTTCGAACGCGACTATCATTCTTATAAGGGCAACGCTTACGGCTTGGCTAATACGCTATTGCAAACGGCTTTCCTAAAGCCCAAAATGATTTCGCCAAAGGTTAAAAACCTGTTTTACACCGGCCAGTTAACGGTACCTGGTCCGGGTGTGCCTCCATCACTTATCTCAGGTCAAATGGTAGCACGCGAAATAAACCGCCGTATCGAAAAACAATTATTCAATTAATAAAACCCGGGATATATGTTTGAGCTATTTGAAAAAACCTCCGCTGCCTGCAGTAAAAAAATAACACAGGCCTACAGCACCTCGTTCTCCCTGGGCATACAAACTCTGGATAAAAAACTACATGCACCTATCTATGGAATTTATGGAATGGTGCGTTATGCTGATGAAATAGTAGATACCTTTCACCAGTTCGATAAAAAATACCTGCTTCAAAAGTTTAAGGACGATACGTTTGAAGCCATTACAACCGGTATCAGCCTTAACCCCGTGTTGTTCTCCTTTCAAAAAGCGGTTAATGATTACAACATACCTCTTCACCTTATCGAAGCTTTTTTTAAGAGTATGGAAATGGACCTCTACGAAACGGCCCATGGTGAAGACAGCTATAATGAATACATCTATGGTTCGGCAGAGGTAGTGGGTTTAATGTGCCTGAAGGTGTTTGCCGAGGGGGACGATGTTTTATACGAGCATCTGAAAACACCAGCCAAAGCACTGGGCGCGGCCTTCCAGAAGGTGAATTTTTTACGCGATATGAAGAGCGATTATGACGAGCGCGGAAGAGTTTACTTCCCGGGAATCGATTTCGAAAACTTTAAAGAGGAAGCGAAGCAACAAATTGAAAAAGAAGTAGCACTGGATTTTCAAAACGCTTATGAGGGTATTATGCAATTACCTAAAAGCTCCCGCAGTGGTGTGTTACTGGCCTACAAATATTACCTGCAGCTATTCCATGGCATCAAACGTGTTCCTGTATCGCGCATAAAAGAAACGCGCATACGTGTACCTGATGCCCGCAAAATGCTTTTGCTGGCCGAAACCCTGCTGCAGCAGCAAGCCGAACGTATAATGCTAACAGGTTTATACCGTGCTTAGGCATGGTGATTCAACATACGCTTATGGTAAAATTCACCTACCTGTTTATCAATCTTTTCACTATTGCCATTCCTTTAGGCCGGTCGTTTGAACCGCGCATTGGTTTTTATAAAAAATGGCGATTCTATATCCCCGCCCTGCTGATAACGGCTGTATTTTTCCTGGTATGGGACTACCTAAAAATACAGCATGGCGTATGGATGTTTAACCCCAATTACATTACCGGCATTAACCTGTATGGCATCCCTATTGAAGAGATCCTGTTCTTTATTACAGTACCATACGCCTGCACCTTCATCTACGAAACCATCGGACATTTTGTAAAAGGAATTAGCATACCGCACGCTGTACGCAAAGCGCTGTTGGTACTATGCGTGGCAGCCTTTGCAGTTTCCTTCAGTTTATTCGTCAAGGCTTATACTTTTTCGGTATTGTTTATAGGCGGGCCGGTAATCGGCCTGGCTACGATATTGCTGCCTGAAAAGGCGTTCAATAATTTTTTGCTTACGTATCTCATCAGTTTGCTACCGATGGCTGTAGTAAACGGACTATTAACAGCCCTCCCCATTGTAATTTATAACAATGCCGAAAATAGTGGCGTTCGCATTGGCACTATTCCTGTTGAAGATTTCCTTTACTGTGCTATTCTATTATGCATGAACATTGCCTTGTATGAATGGCAGAAATACAAAGGCAATAGCAGTTTCCGCATCATTACTCCTCTCGGGGCCCGCATAACATAAAAAAAACCGGAGATGGCATCTTGCCATCTCCGGTTTCAATTTTTAAATGACCAGTATTCCGTATTATCTGGTAATTACCAGTTTACGGCTGTAAATATCATTAGCTGAAGAAAGCACGGCAGTATAAGTTCCAACCGCCAGCTGACTAAGATCAAATGTAAGCTGGTTGCCGCCCTTATTTAAATGATAGCTATTGCTGGTTACCACCTGGCCGATTGCATTATAAAGGTTAACGGTTACTTCCTGCTCGGTAGTAGCTGTAACAATCAGCGATGTATTTTGTGCGGTTGGGTTAGGCACAAAGTCTTTTACATTGAATGTTACATCGCCGCTAATAATAGCGCTAACAATGCTGGTATATTCAAACATGCCATCGTTATCCACTTGCTTTAAGCGGTAGTAATAACGCACGTTTGGTTGTACGTTATAGTCGTTGTAAGTATAGCTTTGCTGTGTGGTTGAATTGTTGTGGCCATCTACCCAACCAATTACACCCCAGTTCTGTCCATCCAGGCTGCGCTCCACCTGAAATCCATGGTTATTTATTTCCAATTCGGTAGCCCACTTTAACTGAATGTAGCTATTGTCGATAGCGTTCGCCTCGAAGTAGATCATTTCTACCGGCAGCGGAGTAGCATTCTGTGAACCGTGCATCCATATTTCACTGAACTCAGTTACCGAAAACTCCACATAGTGGTAAGGCGATCCGCTGTCGAACAAGCTTGGGAAACCGTTAGAGTATTTATTCAACGGTCCGTCTGGCTGTGTTGGCAGTGATGTGGTGTTACCGAATACGCGATATGTTCCGGCAGCATCGTTATTCGAATAATCGCCATCTTCCAGTGAACCGGTGTATTTAGTTACATAGAGTTCATTCAGATTATTAATGTTATCCAACTCCGTGCACGAATTGCCGCTGATATCATTGGCATGCGATTCCGAGATCAGATCGCTTAATTCAGTAGGTGTAAAGTATAGGCGAACAGTTACCGGGCTTGTTGGTGCAACGGTAGAGGTAATTACAAAGTGGCGTTTCATAGCAACACTTTGTACGCCGGGGCAAACATTGGTGCTGGCATTATTAACCACCTGTGCTGTTCCATCGCGATAGGTAGTAACGGTAACTCTGCCTAAATCCTGATTGTTATCGTTAATAGAAAGCAAGGCATTGTTCGTTGCATCGCGGAAGGTAACCCACTTATTAAAGTTCTTATCAAAACACTTGGCTGAATCCACACCCGTTGTGCTGGTGAAAGGAATATCAGTTATATGTGTGGCAGGTGTAGTTTGAGCACTGCTTTGCGAACAGAATGCATCCGATACCGAGAAATTGTGGCTGTTGCCATCGGTAGGAGCTGTATAAACCTTAGTGCCGCTATTGACGTTTATGCGCAATTCATCGGACGGAGGATAAGAGAAGCTTAACGTTGACGAACCACCCGTAGCGGTTACCAGAATCATAATACTATCGTTGCTGAAAGGAGGCAGCGGAACAAACGAACAGCCGGCCAAAACACTACTTATTACAATAGGCGGATCGTATACCACCACTACATCGCTGTAAGCTGAACAACCACCGTTTACTACCGTCCAACGGTAAGTTACAGTAGCAGGTGCACTGTAACCGCTGATAGTGGTTGTAACTGAATTATCATTTGCACTTGGGCTGTAGGTAGTGGTTCCCGAACCCGCAACCTGCGACCATGTTCCAACACCAAGGGATGGGCTATTGGCCACTAAGGTAGTGCCCAGTGCACCACACACTTCAATTTGCGTTGAACTAGCACCTGGTGCAGCAAGGTTGGTCACATCAGCATCTGCTGTTACGGCATCGCTGATCGTATAAGTTTCGTCGGTAGCTGTTGTAGCCGTACAACCATTGGCATCGGTATAATTAATGATGATATGGCCGGTGCCTGCAGCACCCCAGGTAATGGTGGCAGTATTGTCGCTGCTGCCCCCACCTGCTGTAATGGTGCCCCCGGTTACAGTCCAGCTATAGCCGCTTCCACCGGATTGAGTAGTATAAACGTTGCCGGTAGTTAGCTCACAAGCCAAACCTGTAGGGGCAACGGTCGGTGTAGGTGCAGTATAAATAGTTACTAGAACATCCAGGCGGGTCGCTGATTCGCAACCGCTAACCGTTTGCGAGGCGTAATAATGGTCGCCGCTAACCAGCGCAGTAGCACCGGATAGTGGTGAACCGCCCGAAGCGGTGCTATACCACTGAATGGCTGTACCGGTAGCCGTTAAATCGCCAACGGTAGTGCTATTATTAGAACAGAAATTTTGAGCGGTAGAACCGGTTGGCGCTGCCGGATTACCTACCGTAACAGTTACATCCAAACGATTAATAGATTGACAACCGGCCACTGTCTGGCTGGCATAGTAATGTCCGCTTGAAAGGGCTGCGCTGGTGCTTAATGGCGTACCACCGGTGCTTACGGTATACCATTGTATAGAAGTACCGGTAGCAGAGAGGTTAGCAACTATAGGGCTATTGATTGCGCAAAAATTTTGAGTGGTAGAACCGGTTGGTGCCGGTGGATCACTGATTGCAACTTTCACATCAAGGCGTGTTGGAGATTCGCAACCGCCAACAGTTTGAGTCGCATAATAGTGATTGCCATCCACCAGAGCTGTACTGGTAGCAAGTGGCGAGCCGCCGGTGGAGGCAGCATACCATTGAATAGCCGTTCCGGTGGCAACCAAACTGGCTACAGTAGGGTAATCAATAGCACAAAAAGATTGGCTGGTTGAACCCGTAGGGGCAGCAATAACGGTAACCGTGATTGGTTGATCGGTTTGCGATGCAGCAGAACAACCATTTGCATCGGTATAATTCACTTTTACGTGACCCGGGTTGGTAGTAGTCCAGCTAACCGTTACAGTATTATCACTTGTTCCGCCACCAGCAGTAACCGATCCACCGGTTACCGTCCAGTTATAGTTAGTCATGCCGCTTTGTGTGGTATACACGTTACCTGTTGAGTTGGCACAAACACTTGTTGTTGGTGTAATGGTAGGAGTAGGCAAGCCGTTAATAGTAATACTTTGGTCGGTTTGGGCAGTTGCCGTACAACCGTTTCCATTTGTATAATTTACTTTCACATGGCCTGTTCCGGCTGCTCCCCAGGTAACAGTCACTGTATTATCGCTCGTTCCACCACCTGCAGTAACACTTCCTCCTGTTACCGTCCAGTTATAGTTCGTCATACCGCTTTGGGTAGTATAAACGTTACCGGTAGAACCGGCACAAACAGCTGTGGTTGGGCTTATGGTTGGTGTTGGCAGCGGATTAATAGTAATGCTCTGATCGGTTTGAGCCGCAGCTGCACAGCCGTTAGCATCATTGTAGTTAACTTTTACGTGGCCGGTTCCGGCAGCCCCCCAGGTAATGGTCACCGTATTATTGGTAGTGCCTCCTCCGGCAGTTACCGAACCTCCGGTTACAGTCCAGTTATAATTGGACATACCGCTCTGGGTAGTATATACATTACCGGTGGAACCGCTGCACACAGCAGCAGTTGGTGTAACGGTAGGCGATGGTAGCGCATTAATTGTAATGTTTTGATCAGTTTGCGCGGTTGCGGTACAACCATTGGCGTTCGTATAATTTACCTTAACGTGACCGGTACCTGCGGCACCCCAGGTTACAGTTACGGTATTATCTGATGTTCCGCCACCTGCTGTTACTGAACCACCGGTTACAGTCCAAAGGTAGTTTGTCATACCGCTTTGTGTGGTATATACATTACCTGTTGCACCCGAGCAAACTGCAGTGCTTGGAGTAATAGTTGGTGTTGGAAGAGCGTTAATCGTAATGCTTTGGTCCGTTTGCGCTGTAGCGCTGCATCCATTGCTGTTGGTATAGTTTACCTTTACGTGACCTGTGCCGGCGGCTCCCCAGGTTACCGTAACTGTGTTGTCAGATGTTCCTCCTCCGGCAGTTACAGTGCCCCCCGTTACGGTCCAGTTATAATTGGTCATACCGCTTTGGGTGGTATATACATTACCGGTTGAACCGGAACATACCGCTGTGGTAGGAGTTATAGTTGGCGTTGGTAATGGATTAACGGTAACTACCTGACTACCGGTTGCACGACAACCAAATGTGCCTTCCGTAATAGTAACGGTATAGGTACCGGAAGTATTGGCAGTTGTGTTATTTCCGCTTACAGTACCTCCGCTCCAAGAATAAGCACTATAACCTGCTGGCGGAGCCAGTGTAACTGTTCCACCAGCGCAAATGGTAGCATCGGTAGAACTTCCCACCACCGGGCTTTCCGTAACAGTGATAGTGTTAGATGGAACTGGTAATGTATAGTATTCAAATGTTACAGTGGTAATAGCAAGGTTAGCAGCAGTTGTTGCCAGGTAATCGAAAACATCTAAAGCAGGCATCCAACCGGTAGTCGAAGTATATCCGCCCACGGCCCAAAAAGGCGTAGTGGCTGTACCGCCCGTGTTTTTATAAAGGTCGCTAACCATGGCAAAGGCCCGGATGTTGATTTTAGTAACCGACGAGCCATTATTAGGTAGTTTACGGAATATTTTACCATTGCGCCATTCAACCGGCACATTCGTTCCCGCACCATCAGTAAACTGAACAAGGTATTTTAAACGAACAGTTGCTACGGTTCCGGTAGCGTAGGAGAATGTGATATTAGATGCCCCATACAACACAATTTTACCGATACTCAAATCTGTATAATCTGTTTCTGTTGCTACGGAACTATTGGTAAGGTCAACTGCCGCATAATAGCCTTGAGCTGTGTTAGCGGAGTTATTCAGTGAGTAACCCATACCATACACGGGGTCGAAACCAAAGCCATAACAGTTAGCCGTAGTGCCGGAGGCGTTGTTACCGTTAGTAATAGTATAGGTTATACCGCCATTGCGGCCTGCAATTTCAATACCTGTATTGGTTGCATATGGCCCAGCATAGGTTGTAGGCGATTGAACGTTTGTAACACCTGCCGGTGTACTGGTAGTAACGGTGTAGTTGGTGCTAAGGTCGTACCAACTGCTATTAAAACCAACCTGAGCGTAACCGGCTGCGGTGGTTGCCAGATCATCAAATAAGGTAAGCGAGGGTTGCCAACCGGTATGGCCTGCACAAGAGGCCAGCCACATAGCTGCCTGATTGGTAAGGTAGGTAGCATCTGTTTGTGCTTCCAGTTTCACCTTTACGATTTGCGACATATCGGAATAAACTACATCTCCATTGCGCTTTACGGCAATAGGTGTTCCGGCGTTATTGGTAAATGTTAGAATAAACCGGATAGGCACCGTTCTGGTTGTTGAAACGTTTGAAGTGTTATAGTAGGTAACGCTTGTTGTACCACGCAGGTAAATTATACCCTGATTCATATTTGTTTCAGGACCCCAACCGGTAATATCATCATTCGTAGCACAATCCAAACGACCACTCTGACTGATTTTTTTCAGAAAGTTGGTTGTGCTGTTGTTATATGAGTAATAGATTGTGCTTAAGTCAATACCCCAGCCAACGTTGGCATTGCCCGCAGAAGGAGAAAGGGTAACCAACAGGCCACCGCTTCGTCCAATAGATGCAGCACTTGGTGTAGTTCCATTGGTACCATTACAACCCGACGAAGGAGAATTGGTTAAACCCACTGTAAAAGTGCCGGCAAATGTACCACTACCTGTATAGTTAGACATACCGGCCGCCTGCAGTGTCGATAGATTCACAACCTGTGCGTAGGCACTGTTACTAAACAACGCCAAAAGCAAAAAGGCTACTGCAGTTAATTGCTTTGTAAGGGAGGGCGTAAAATTTTTCATACTCAATTTAATTTATAACGGACCGTAGCTAAACACCACATGTCCATAATAATGCTAATACAAAATAAAGCAAGTTCTTCGATAAACGTTATGAAACTGCTCATGTTCCAAGGGTATTTATACACAAAGCATATACCACCTTTGAATGTAGGTGCGAATTTAACCTATATCCATGAAAATCAGCAGGTAATTGCGTTGTTAAACCACTTAACAAATCAAAAAAAGGACATGATTGTCTATAATTTCAGAAAGGCCTGTACCAAGCATCAGCCGATTTAATTTATTTCTAATATCTAAGGTCTGATAATTAGAAAACGTTTAGAGATCGGTTTACCTCCATTGGTAATCAATGCAATATACATACCCTGTTGCAGTTCACTAAGGTCTATATCCTGTTGCACAATGCCTTGCGGTAAAGCAATCTCCTTCATAATACGACCGTTCAATGACACGAGTTTCATGCCCCAGCCTTTGTCTAATTCTTTGTTAAAAACAACACTCAACCTGTTATTTGCCGGGTTAGGATACAGGTAAAAGGCCTTTATATCCTCCGTAAGTCCGGATAAAGCATTGGCCGTGTCTATGCCTGCAAAGCCATCAAAACTCAATTTGTCGACCGCTAACCTCGATAGACCTTTTGCAACTTTACCTCTAACCGGCCCTAAGGCAAAAACGGCACTGTCAGGCACCGCATTCGGGTTCATATAGTTCAAGGTTATCTCAAACGGCGTAAAGTCAGCCACGGTATCGCCTGAATTGAGCTGGCCGCCTGCTACATCCTGACCATTTGCGTAAAGCGTAACCGAAATACTCATTGTATCACCGGGCACCGGAAAATAACGGTAATAACCATTTAAAGTTTGATGTTTGGCTAATACCGGTGAGCCATGAACATCGGGCCCCATTACCTTCACTATATTCGAAAAATCAGAAGGGAAAGCAGATCCATTGAGAGTAGCAGGAGTAATTTCAACTGCATAGTCATCAGGCAACGCATGTATTATTTTCTTTACTTCTTGTTGGTTAAAATCTGCGCTATCTATTCCGATAAATAAGGGATGGTGCCATTCTTCCGGCTGCTCATGCGGGTAATCGATCCATTGCTCCAGATTGCCGTTTAATATAGGTTGTGAAGCCGGCGTAAACGATAAATCATCAAATGCAATAAAACTGGTTGGATGGCTATCATACGTAGAGGAAAATGGATTGGTACTTACAAAACCGATAGTAAGGCTATCCGGCACCACAGCCGAACTATAGGTGATAGGCAGCGCAAACCTTCTGAATGAGCCTAGCGTGCTTCCGCCAAACATATAAAACTGCTGGCTTACCGGCACCCCGCCTTTAGCCAGCACCAGCAACAGCACCGCTGAATCACCTGGTTCAACAGCATAGTTTAAGTAGGCTATCAAGGAATCCGGACGCGAAGAAAATGCCTGCCCTCCTATCAGGTTATCACCAAATATGCCCATTAAGCACAGGTTATCAGCATTAAGTTTAAGCGCATAGTTACCACTATGGCCGGCAATACGCTCATAATTTTTGCTTACCATATTCCAGTGTAACGGTACCGGATCAGTTTCAGTTGTCCAGTTTTGAAAATCCCAGTTGGGCACCTCTGAGCGACCTACAAAAACCTGTTTTGTAGCACCACTGATCGTACTGCCTGCTATGGTACCTTTAAGTCGGTAAAAGTAAACACCGTTTACGTTTAACCCTGTAAGCGGAGCGCTTATAACATGAGGAAGGTTATCACTTACGCTGCCTGCTGAAACAGTAGAGCCCAGTGCAGGGGTTGGTCCGTATTCAAACTCCAGTGTTGTAGCCGCAGAAAGTCCGCTTACATAACCATTTAAGGTTGCAGCACCGGGAAGCGTATTGGTAGCCGTACGTGTTTCGAACACGCCGGAGGCTAGCCCTGAGTAAAACACCTGGGAGGCACCCCAGAAAACACCCGAGCCTGTAGTTGCTTTAACACGGAAATAATAAGCAGTGTAAGGCTGAAGGTTGGTAATATTTGCTGTTAAATGATGCGTAAGGGTATCATTGATGGTAGCCGGTGTAGCAGCAATACTGTTACCAAACTGAGGGTTAGTGCCATATTCAAAGTCAAATGAAGCCGGCACCTTGAAATTGAATACGGTAGCATTCAAAGTGGCGGCTGTTGGTGCCACATTAGTTGCCGTATCAGTTTGCAGTGTAGTGTAAATTGCACCTAACGTAAAGTTGTATACATTACCCAGATATGTTTGCCCTGATGTTACACCCCGCATGCGAAAGTAATAGGTAACATACGGATTCAGGTTGTTTAGTTGAGCGCTGATCGTATGTGCCAAAGTATCGTTAATAACTGCCGGAGAAGCGGCAATACTTAGGCCTAATTGCGGTGTTGTGCCGTAATCGAAGTAAATAGTAGTACTGCCGGGCAGTTTGTTAACAGCGCCATTCAGCGTAACACTTGAATCGGTTGCATTGTTAGTGCCCGTGGTTAAAAAGGTATAAGATGGTGCGGTGGTTACAAAACTTCGAATACTGCCATCTACCGGCCCGTCAAGCGAAGCAGCTTCAATATAGTAATAGTATTTGGTGTTACCTGCTAAGCCCATTAAATGTTCTGTAACTTCTGACAACGAATCGCTGACAACTACAACCGGCCATGTAGCCTGTGCGCTTGAAAATGCCGAGTCGGTAGAATAAATAAAGCTGTATTGAGCAGGCACACCATGGGTATTGATATCGGCAAAAACATATACCGAATTTGTATCAATAAAATTTGAACCACCGGTTACCACGTCAGGCAAACTTGAGTTAGCAAACAGGAAAACATCGCCCCCCTTCCCTCCTATAACACCAAAATCGGGGGCAAGAAAATCTACCGCATTAAACTGCGCGTAATTGTTTGCACCCGGAATAACCACGGCAGTCCAATTTAAACCACCATTGGTGGTGGTTAAACAGGTGGCGCTATCGCCAACGGCATATCCATTTTGTGCATCCAGAAAAGTAATCGCGTTTAGTGAAGGGCCTGTAGCATCAAGCGAAACACTCCAGCTATCGCCGCCATCCGTAGTGGTTAAAACAGTCTGCTGCGCCGGGCTTCCGCGTCTTCCGCCCGAAATAAATCCTACAGATGCGTTTACAAAGGTTATATCCGTAAAATTGCGATTAACCGGCGATGAAACCGGTGTCCAAACCGTACCGCCGTTTGTGGTTTTCAATATAACCCCGCTATCACCAACGGCAATACCGGTGGTGGCATCAAAAAAGTAAACGCTTTTTAACCAGGGGCCCAATTGGTCATATGCAACTGTCCAGTTCAATCCACCGTCGGTACTCTTTAAAACGGTTTGTATCGAATCCGCTGCGGGAAATCCCCCCACTGCATAAAGTGTATTTGCATCGGCATACACTACCTTGTTTAAATGCCGTAAAATTGGCGAACTGCCAAAACTCCAGGTTCTGCCTCCATTGGCCGTACGGAGCATTTTACCGTTATAACCCACTGCAAAGCCTGTGCTGGTATCAATAAAGGCCACACTTTTAATCCAGGAGGAAATATTATCAGTTGGATTAATGTCCCAAAACATTCCATAGCTTGAAGAGCGTAGTAACATTTGTATCGAATCGTTCCACTCATTACCACCTCCAACTATAATGGCATCTTTTGCAAGTATTTTAACTGCATTGGCATCGCGTGCATGCGACAGATAGGTATGATACCATTGCTGGCTAAAACCTGTTAACAGACTACATATTCCTATTACAGCTAAAAGTAATTTTTTCATAGCGCTCTAAGTTCAATTATCTGGTATGGATTATAACTACACGTTTTTGTATCGACGCAATCCCGTTGCTAACGGATAGGAGATATTGCCCCTCTGCAATATTGTTAACAGGCAAGTCCTCCTGCACCACTCCGGCAGGCTTAAAATTGGTAGTCTGCAAAACTAACTGACCCTGCAGGTTAATCAATTTGCAAGTAATATCCGACGGGCGGTTATTCACTAACGAAACCTGTAAAACCTGGTTTGCCGGATTAGGATAAACTATGCAAAGTAATGCGCGATCATCTGCCTCCTGTAGCCCTACGGTTTGTTTAAATCCATCGAAACTCAAGAGATCAACATAGGCAATAGAACCACCGTAAGAAGTATCGCTACCCAAACGTACAGAAACCGAAGCGCTATCAGGTACTAAGGACGAACCCTGATAATCAACCATCATCTCAAACCCCTTATAATTAGGCACCAGGGTATCTATATTCATCCAGGCATATCCTATAGGGGCACCGTTGTTAAAAAACATAGCAGATACATTCAGCGTATCTCCACCTTGCGGAAAATACTTTAAATACAAATTAAATGTTTGGTGCTTTCCGCCCACGGGGAAAACCGGCAAATCGCTGCTACTGTTACGGCCAACCAGCGCAAAACTTGGCTTGCCGCCAATAGTTTCATTCGAAATCTTCAAAGCATAGTTGCCGCCGGCTGCATCAGTAATTTTATCTATACGGTTAACAATATTATTCCCGTTATCCGATTCGATGGTGTACCATTCAGCAGGCATATCAAAAAGTTCATTTGTCCATTGTTCGAAATTCCCATTCGGAATCACATCGGTAGAACCTGTAAAAGCTATATCGTCAACAGCCAATACAGAATTGGGATTACTCAAAGCTTCGTTAAAAGTATTGCTGCTTAGCACGCCGATAATGGCGGAATCCGGAACATCGGAGTTCGGGAAAGTGATATCACCCTTTACTTCCACAAACGCGCCGCCTGTTGTACCGGTTATCGGGAATGTTTGCAAACTGCTAACCTGTCCCCCCTGTTTAAAAATAATAGCTAAAAATGCAGTATCCCCCGGCACAATATTGTATCGTGCACGACACTTCAAACTATCAGGCTGCATCGTAATTGGAAATCCTCCCGTGGGAAAATCATTGCCAACCAATCCGGCTACAACGCCGCCCATTTTATTAACCGTGCCGCCGTACACTTCTACTGCATTTGTGCCGTTATAGCTGGCAACCTTGTGCGACATGCCAATGCGGGTCCATCCCACCGGCACGTCGAATAAAAGCGTGTCCCAGTTCTCAAAACTGCAGTTCGGAATCTCACAATCTGCCGTGTAAAATTGTTTTACACCCCCTACATTGCTACCGGATGCATTACCTGCCTTAATCCGGTAGTAATAAAAGGTATTAGGCAACAAACCGGTTATTACTTTGGAAATAGATAGGTTGGTTACGTTATGCGCCACCGACGGCGAGGCAAGAATCGAATCCCCAAGCTGGTTGGTAGTTCCATATTCAAAAACCACATAAGCACTATCTACTGTGCTTACAACACCATTGAACTTTGCTCCTGTGGCGGAAATTTCCGTCGCATTCGAGGTGGCAACTACAGGTAACACGGGCAATGGATTTTGATAAACAAGCATTTTCCCCGATTTACCAACGGCGATCCCGAAATCAACATTTAAAAAATTGACCGCATACAAATCAGCCGAATCATTTATGGAAAAAGGGAGGTTTAACGGGGCCCAGGTATCACCACTATTCGAAGAACTTAAAATAACACCTTTATCACCTACTGCATATGCCTGCGCCAGGCTCGCAAAATCAATACCATTCAACATGGAGCCGATATTATCGGTAATCACAGACCATGTATCGCCTCCGTCAGTAGTCTTTAATATGGTTTGAATGCTGTCGTTTGATTTATTCCCTCCTACAATAAATCCGGTTGAGGCATTTATAAACTCCACCTCATTAAATCGCCGGTTGGCAATATTGCCGGTAAGGGTAACGGCATTCCAGCTTGAACCACCATCGGTAGTTTTCAATATCGTTCCGTTATCACCTACAGCCACACCATGCTGTGCATCCGTAAAATAAATGCTGCGCAACCAAAAACCTGGATTATCACGTTGTACACTCCAGGTAATACCACCATCCGTTGTTTTTAGTATTGTCTGGATAGAATCATTAGAAGGCCAGCCACCGGCTATATACCCGGTAGTACTGTTAGCAAAATATACCGAATTAAAGTGCCGTTGGTAGGTATTCCCGGGTGCAACAGGTTTTGTCCAGTTAGTTCCTCCGTCCGTACAACGCAAAATGGTTCCATCATACCCCACTGCAATCCCAATACTATCTGTTATATAATAAACCGATTTAAGCCAGGGTTTAATGATATCCAGGTTTATTCCCCAATTAAGCGTACGGTCATCTGTACGTGATAGCGTCTGAATAGAATCCAATGTCTCATTGCCACCTGCAATTACTGCACTTTGGTTATTGATAATGAATACTGCATTACCCGTACGGAAATGCGGGATGATGTTATTGCTCCATTGCGCAAAAACACCCTGAGCAACGAAAACTAAACAACTGATTGCAATCCATTTACGCGTAAAAGACTTTAACATACTCGTGAATTTTATCCAATAAAAATAGTATCAGGAGTCCTGATAAATGCAAATTTAACCAATGACCATATTAAGATGAACTGTTTTTCGTCAACCACAATCCACTACAGCCCGCAATTTATGATTGATTTTTCAAGCGCAAATATGACGAAAAACACCTCCATTTTATTTTTCAATCCCACAATTTTGTTCGTTTAACAGATTTATAATTAAGCAGCCGGCTATGGTCAACATTCCTCAATTGCGTAGCGAACTGGAAAAGATTGATAAGGAGTTACTCTGCCTGCTTGCCAGGCGAATGGAGCTTAGTCGCCAATTGGCTCCTCTAAAAAAACATGCCGGACTTCAAACCGAACAACCGGAGATATGGCAACTTCAACTGGACAGACGAGTAACGGAAGCCGTTGAACATAAACTGAACAAAGACTTCGTAACAGAAATTTTTACCCACATACATACAGAATCGGTACGCACACAATTAAACGAACTGGCACAACTTTATGAAAAGATCGATTGAATTAATGGCCCCTGCCGGGTCTTACGAAAGCTTAATGGCCGCCTTAAAAGCAGGCTGCAACTCGGTATATTTTGGGGTAGAACAATTGAACATGCGGGCTCGCTCGTCCAACAATTTCACCCTCGAAGATCTAAAACGTATTGCAGATATAGGAAAGGAACATAATGTAAAAACCTATCTCACGCTTAACACGGTTTTATACGATCACGATATCGCTTTGATGAAAAGCATAGTAAACGCAGCAAAAGAAAGTGGTATAACGGCCATCATTGCCGCCGATCATGCCGCTATGAACTATGCAAGGAAAGTGGGCATGGAGGTACACATTTCAACACAGGCCAACGTATCGAATATTGATACAGTTGAATTTTACGCCAACTTTGCGGATGTAGTAGTATTGGCGCGTGAGTTAAGCTTAAAGCAGGTAGCCGAAATAAGCCGCGAAATAAAACGCAGGGAAATTACAGGACCTTCCGGACGCCTGGTGGAGCTGGAAATTTTTGCCCACGGAGCCTTATGCATGGCCGTATCCGGAAAGTGTTACTTAAGCCTGCACTCTAATTTTGCGTCTGCTAATCGGGGTGCTTGTATACAAAATTGCCGCCGCAGCTATATTGTAACTGATAAGGAAGACGGGGTTGAATTTGAGGTGGACAACGAATACATCATGTCTGCCAAAGATCTTTGCACCATTGAGTTTATCGACAAGATTATAGATGCCGGCGTTTGTGTATTGAAGATTGAAGGCAGGGGTCGTTCCGCCGATTATGTATACACAACCACCAAAGCCTATAACGAAGCCATAGACGCTTATCTGAACGGCACCTACACTGCTGAAAAAATAGCGCAATGGAAAGACCAATTGGCACAAGTGTTCAACCGGGGCTTTTGGGACGGCTATTACCTTGGCCGTAAAATGGGGGAATGGAATGATGAAGCAGGTTCCAAGGCTACCAAACGAAAAATCTACATCGCAAAAGGGGTAAAGTATTACGACCGGATTGGTGTGGGTGAATTCGTATGCGAAAGTTACGACCTGGCGGTAGGCGATGAAGTAATGATAACCGGCCCAACAACCGGCTACCTGCAATTACTGGTTAACGAACTGCGCGTAGATAACCAGCCGGTTGAAAAAGTAAAGCAGGGTGATGTATTCTCTATGGCCATTGGTGACAAGATTAGGCCTTCCGATAAATTATATAAACTGGTTGCGTCCAAATCATGATACGTATTACTCAGCAACGCGAAAAATGTATCGGTTGCAATGCCTGTGTAGAGGCTGCGGATTACCGCTGGAGAATTTCGAAAAAAGATGGCAAGTGTACGCTGATAGGCGCGCGCGAAAAAAAAGGCTTCTACACGGTGATAGTGCATGATGATGAACTGGACGACAACCGTAAAGCGTCTGAAAATTGTCCCGTGCATATCATACGTATCGAAAAGGTCACTTAATAGATGTCTTTTAAAGATATTAAGCGCCAACCCCTCAAATAAACAAAAGAGGCTGGCGCTTAAATTATACAGGAAATTAATTCAACACACTAATCTTAAATGTGCGGATGGCTTGACCTTCGTTTACCTGTAAAAAGTAAATACCTGCCGCAGTATTTCCAAGGTTAATCTCATTAACATCTTTCTCTGACATCATTTGCAAAATTAGCCGGCCCGTGGCATCCGTAACTGATAGCTCGCGGTTTCCTGTTTTACCAAATACAACCATAAAAGCACCGCTATTAGGATTTGGGAAAACGTTGACTGTTGTGGCCGTCAATAGATCTTCTACTCCAACACCTGTTACCTGTAAAGCTGCCGATGTATCACTGCAACCATTAGCATCTGTAACTACAACAGCATAGGTTCCATTAGCTGTCATAGGCAGCCATGCATTGCCGCTTCCTACCGGATTACCGTCCTTCAACCATTGGTAGGCAGCAAAGGTCTGTGTAGATAAGGTGTCACCACTTCGTATAATTACCGGAACAGGCAATGCATTCACAAACAATTGCAACGTAACAATGCTGTCGCAACCATTAACTGATTCCAGGGTATCGCTATAAATACCGGACTGTTGTATGTTGTTGCCGCCAAATAAATAGCTATCACCATTGCAGATGGTATCCAGCAGGGTGGTTTGTAAAACATTATTAACCGAAAGAGTTAGCGTTACAATGCTATCGCAGCCACCAATAGTTTGCAAGGTATCGGCATACGTACCGGCAGTGTTCAACTGCAAACCGTTAAAACTTACGCTTTGCCCGGCACATATAGTTTGGCTGTAAGCACCTGTAAGTGCGGGTTGCACAGTAAGCGTTAATACAACAATACTATCGCAGCTATGCACAGTTTGTAACGTATCGCGATAAATACCGCTTTGTGCTAATTGTTGCCCGTTAAATAAATAGGTATTGCCACTGCAAATACTTTGAGTAACCTGCGATAAGGCTGGCTGATAAACAGTTACCGTATATGCCGCAGTTGCCGAACAGTTAGCGCCGATAGTAGCGGTAACGGAATAAGTGCTGGTAGCAGTTGGAGCAACCGTAATGGTGCTGCTAGCTCCTAATCCGCCGGCCCATTGATAAGTGTTTCCGCCATTGGCAGTTAAGGTTATACTGTTACCATTACATACTTGTGTAGCGCCGGTAATACTTGCTGATGGCGTTGCGGTAACACTTACAGTTTGTGAAGCCGTTGCGGAGCATCCATTACCATCGGTAACAGTTACGGCATAAACCGTTGTGCTTGTTGGCGATACCTGAATACTGTTGGTATTACCTAAACCATTCCCCCAAACATAACCGCTTCCTCCACCTGCAGTTAAGGTAGCTTGTAAACCGGAACAAACAGTAGTTGGTCCGTTAATTGTTGCAGTAGGTAAAGGGTTTACGGTAACAACACGGCTTACAGTAGCCGAACAGTTAGTGGAATTGGTAACGGTTACCGTATAGGTTGAGGTCGAAGTTGGACTAAAAGTTGCCTGTGGATTGTTTCCTCCGCTATTGCTCCACGCAAACTGGGTACCACCGCTCGCGATAAGTGTAGCGCTCTGCCCGTTACAGATAGCTACTGTTGCAGGGCTAATAACCGCTGTTGGCAATGAATTCACACTCACGCTCCTGCTTGCGGTAGCTGTGCAGGTATTGGCATCGGTTACAGTTACCGTATAAGTAGTAGTTGAAGTCGGAGAAAAAGTTGCCTGCGCATTGCTTCCCCCGCTATTGCTCCACGCAAATTGGGTACCGCCGCTCGCGGTAAGTATAGCGCTCTGCCCGTTACATATAGCTACCGTTGCAGGACTAATTGTTGCAGTAGGCAGTGAATTTACGATTACACTCCTGCTAGCAGTAGCTGTGCATGTATTGGCATCCGTTACAGTTACAGTGTAGGTTGTGTTGGAGGTCGGAGAAAAAGTAGCTTGTGCATTGCTCCCTCCGCTATTGCTCCAGGCAAACTGGGTACCACCGCTGGCGGTAAGTGTAGCGCTCTGCCCATTACAAATTGTTACCGTTGCAGGACTAATTGCTGCTGTGGGAAGTGAATTTACGGTTACACTCCTGCTTGCGGTAGCTGTGCATGTATTGGCATCCGTTACAGTTACTGTGTAAGTAGTAGTTGAGGTCGGAGAAAAAGTTGCCTGCGCATTGTTTCCCCCGCTATTGCTCCACGCAAACTGGGTACCGCCGCTGGCTGTTAGGGTGGCACTCTGACCATTGCAAATAGCAAGGCTTGCAGGGCTTATGGCGGCTGTGGGGTTTGATAAAACAGATAGATTGAGCGTTATGATACTATCACAGCCGGCAGCATTTATAAGTGTATCCAGATAGGTTCCTGTCGTGGTTCTGTTAACACCATTAAAAAAGTAAGACTGCCCCTGGCAAATACTTTGATTAATGGTAGAGGTGGTTTTATGCTTAACCGTTAGCTGTATGGTTAAAATACTATCACACCCTGTGGAATTGGTAATAGTGTCATTATAAGTTCCGGAGGTAAGCCAGGTGTAATTCCCGCTGGGAGAAGTATAACTATCGCAAACTACTGCATTTATTGAACCTGTTGAAGATACACAGCACGCTCCATATTTCGCAAGATACGCTTCAGTATTGGAGGCAGCAGTCAGGATTGCTTCACCTGCCCCCGGATCAAAATCGACTGTAAGCCAATACGAGCCGGCCAAATAAAGATTGGCACTATTATCAATTTGCATATCATAGGCCGATTCCATAAAAGTAGTTCCGATCCTGAATGCCCATTTATAATTGCCCGCAGGGTCAAACTTCATCAAAAATATATCTCTCGAACCCGCAGAGCTCAGGTTATAGATAACAGCAGTTGGATTAAAATCGACAGTACCGGAAAAATGGCCCGCTACATATACATTTCCGCTTGGGTCGGTTTCAATAGCTGTGCCATAATCCTCACTGGCGCTTCCAATGCCATAGGCCCAAACATAACTGCCTGCAGTATCAAGCTTTAGTACAAAAAAGTCGCCTAATGCAGTATTGGCATTTATATTATTGACGCCTGCGCCCGGGTTAAAATCTGCAAGGGCTTCGTAATGTCCGGTTAAATACAAAGCGCCCGGCTGTGCAGCGGTAATACTGCTGCCGTAATCTGTTAGCGTACTACCAATTTGCTTTATCCAATTCAGGTCGCCATTGCTGTTCAACCTCCAAATAAAAATATCGGCCTCCCCATTCGAAGTAAGAGCTGTACTTCCTGCACCGGGGTCAAAATCAACGGTGTTATTAAATTGACCTGTAGCATAAATAGTGCCCCCTGCATCTAACGATACAGCATAAACAATATCGGAACCCGTTGAGCCGGCCTGTTTAACCCAACTTAAATCACCCAGCGCAGTTAACTTCATGATATAAGCATCGTAGCTGCCCGCCGAGGTAAGCGTAGTGGTACCCGCACCCGGATCAAAATCACCGGCGCCTTGAAAACCGCCACCCAGCACAACATTACCCGTTGCATCATATACTATATTGCCAACAGCATCAGCACCGGTAGCACCAAACTGCTTGGCCCAGATAAAATTGCCTGAAGCATCCAGTTTCAGCACAAATATATCAGCATCACCAGCGGATGTTAATGTAGCCGTACCGGCACCGGTATTAAAATCGGCAGTGCCGAAAAACACGCCTGTAGCATAGATATTTCCCGTAGCATCGGTGGCAACCGAAATACCTTTGTTTAAACCGGTACTACCTATTTGAACAGCCCATAAAAAGCTGCCGTTTGCCGTAACCTTAGTGATATAAATATCCGAACTGCCCACCGGTGTCATGCTATACACACCTGCACCGGGGTTAAAATCCGTCGTTCCCTCAAACCACCCGGTAGTAATTACATTGCCACTTGCATCTACAGTAACCCCACGATTCTCCGATCCGTTACCGGCTAGTTGTTTAGCCCAAAGCAAATTAGCATCACCGGTATTGTTCACGGTTAAATTAATAGTTAAGAAACTATCGCAGCCACCGGAAGTGGTTAGAGTTTGTAGATAAGTGCCACTGTTGGTGTAGGTTTGTCCGTTAACGCCGTAGCTGCCGCAGGCACTTACATTAAGCGTTCCATAACCCGTAGGGCATAGCGAAAGTGCTGCCGTATAAGGTTCAATGTCCGTAGCACCCGCCGTACTGGTAGTTAATGTGGTAGCGCCGAAATCGGCCGTACCTCTAAATTCTCCCGCTATAACAACTGCATTGCCGTTAACAGCAACAGCATATCCATAGTCATCATTGGCGCCTCCGGCAGTTGTCACCCAACTATAACTTCCATTAGTGTTAAACTTAGTCACGTAAACATCCAGACCGCCCACTGCACTCTTGGTAGTGCTGCCAAAGTTGGCGGTAGAACTGAAATCGCCTGTACACACGATATCGCCGTTGTTGTTAACTGCAACTTTACGGCCTGCATCAAACACACTTCCACCCATCTGCTTAGCCCAGGTAACTGCACCCGGTAAGTCAATCTTTGTAATAAAGGCATCCGTGGCACCATAGGAGGATAAACCGGTGCTTCCAAAATTAACGGCCCCGTTAAATGAACCGGTTACATACAAATTTAAATTGCGATCGGCAGCAATGCCTTGTCCCTGATCGTCCCCGGAACCGCCATAGCTATTAGCCCAGGATACTGAAACAGTAGAACTTGTTTTAACTACAAAAATATCCGTGCCACCGGCCGAGGTAAGCGTCGTACTGCCAAAGGTTAACGAACCGGAAAAATAACCGGTAAACGACACACGTGTTGATGTATCTGCTGTAATAGCCGTGCCATATTCCGAGGAGGTGCCACCATAACGGGCAGAACTAACCAAACTTCCGATAGAAGATACCCGCATGGTAAAAACATCTCTACCACCATTGCTCGGGTAATTGGTACTACCAAACGTGGCGGTACCGCTAAAATCTCCTACCAGGTAAATGTTGTTGTTTTTATCAATACATACATCATTGGCATTCTCTCCGCCTGTTCCGCCAAAACGGCTGGCCCAGGTAACAGAACCTGAACTACTAAGTTTCATGATAAAAATATCGGAGCCGCCATTGCTGGTAAACGAGGTGGAACCAAAAGTAGCCGTACCTGAGAAATCGCCTACCACAATTACGTTTCCGGCGGTATCCAATGTTACCCCTCTTGCATTATCCTGCGAACTGCCTCCGGCCCGAACTGTCCACAGTACCGCCCCAGTGGAAGAACGTTTGCAAACAAACACATCAAACGAGCCAAGGGAAGTAAAGCTGGTAGAGCCAAACGTTGCGGTGCCCGTAAAAAAGCCGACAGTATAACTGTTACCTGCATTATCCACTACCACATCAGCGGCACTTGAATTACCAGAACTGGTAATATTATAGGCCCATGAATACGATTGTGCACGTAAGGCTGTAAAGGCCAGCCAACAACAAAACAACAAACTCAACTTACGCATATAGTTACTCATCCCCCATTTTTTGTGCAAGCATATACATAAGCACGGGGCAGGGCAACTAAAAATGACTCGTTAAATATGAATCATTTCAGATTATACACATAACCCTATATTTACCCCATGCGGAAACAGGATCAACTAGTAGCACTCATACACTCTCTGTCGCAGGGCGAAAAGAAGCATTTTGTACAGCGTAGTAAGGCCGGAGAAAGCTCCAGAAGTTATCTGAAATTATATGAACTATTATTAAAAACGGACGAATACAATGCGGATGAACTTTGCCGGGTATTGGGCAAAAGTAAAACCACCCTTGCCAACGAAAAAAAATATCTCCAGAAAAACCTGCTCAACGCACTCCTACAGTATCATCAGGAGCATCCTCATTTGGCAGCCTTAAATCGTATTGCCGAAGCTACTATTTTAATGGAACGCAACCTTCCGGAAATGGCCATCTCCTCACTAAAGCAGGGAATAAAAGTGGCAACCGAAGGCAACTTCCTGCCGATAGCCTGGCACGGGCATGGTTTGATGTTAACCATGTGCAGCGATCCCTTCATGTCATTCGACGAAGGCAAAAAGGAAGGCCGTAAGCACCTGAACGCTATGGAGCGTCTGGCTGAGCACATTAAACTCTCCACCTCCTTCGAACTATTGAGCGAAATAATTTTCTCAGCGTATCATCACCGCCGGCTGGATATCACGCACGATGAGAAAAAAGAAACCAGGGCGTTATTAGCGCATCCGTTATTAAATGCGGATTACGAAACGTTTCAGTTTCTAAATTATAAATACAGTTTACAGGTATTACTCTATGCCCGGCTAAAAGATACCGCAGCTAATCTGCTAACCAATCAAAAGATAATTGCTTTGTATGAAGCCCAACCACAAATTGATGCGGTTGGTTATTGGAATGCGATTGCCAATTTAACACAGGCAGTGATACTGGCAGGCAACCCTTTTACCTATGCGGCCTGGATGGAAAAGCTAGAGAGTCGCTATTATAAAAAACTACCCGTTGATGATGCTTATATAACCAGGATGCTGGAACAGCATAAAAGCGTTTTTAATTCTGGTGCCTATTTTCGATTCCTTTATGCCGGGAATGTACCTATAACTGCAATTAGAAGTTTTATAGCTCATATCACCAAACACTATCAAGCCGAAAAGAAAAGAGTCCCCTCCTACCACTTCACCTCGCTTATTTACAAAACAGCCGCCTGTAGTCTGGCATTAAACGACCCTCATAGTGCTATTGAAATAATCAATAAGCTTTTAAATGAGGAAGAAGGCAATTCCAATCCTGGTTCGCTTAGGTATATTAGGTTACTGTTTATGATGGCACATGCCCAACTGGGAAATGCCTTATTGCTGCCGGGCCTACAACAGTCACTGATGAACCGTGATAAAAAATCAGTAACACCGGCAGAGCTTGACTTTATCCGCAGTTTAGGTAACCTGGCCCGTTGTGCAAGTAAGAAACAAAAGCAACAATGGTTTCAATCCATCACTAAACGGCTTAACAGCAGAAAAAATGACTTTACACAACATCTATTGGAGGCAATCCCTATACGTCAATGGTCGGAAGCAAATAGTTGAACGTTCTAAGAAACGAATTCAATTTACAGGATATCGCCCAGAGACTTTAGGGGAACCGGTCACCTTCCGACCCATAAGGCGGGACGCTCTAACCTTTCGCAATGAGCGCTTCAATAGAACTTCGTCTCTTTTTGTTCCTAACCTCAGCTTCATAGCTTCGCTCCTTGTATCAAAGTGTTCTCTATATTTTAAAACCCAGTCCCGAGCTCCCAGATTTTTACATAGGTTATGCTCCTCTATCCGTCCTAGTACCTCCTTAGTATGGCCAATGTAGTAGCGATCTTTTATACCTGAGTAAAGTAGGTAACTACGAAGGCCATAAATAAAAAAAGGTTCCACTTTGTCGATCCCTTAGTGGAGGATACCGCCCCGCGGCCTCGGGGGAACCGCTCACCGTCCCGCCTGTCAGGGGGGACGCTCTATTCTTTTACGATAAGCGATTCGATATAGCTACGCCTCTTCTTGTTCTTAATCTCTAACTCGCGCTTCATTGCTTCACCTCTTGTTTCAAACTTTTCCAAGTATTTTATTACCCAATCCGAAGCGCTCAGATTTTTACGTAAATTATGTTCCTCTATCCGTCTTTGTACATCCTCAGTATGGCCGACGTAATAGCGGTCCTTTAAAGCTGAGTAAAGAATGTAAACCGAATAGGCCATAAATAAAAAAAGGTTCCACTTTGTGGAACCTTTGGTGGAGGATACCGGAGTCGAACCGGTCACCTCTTGCATGCCATGCAAGCGCTCTAGCCAGATGAGCTAATCCCCCTTATCTTTAAGAACAACTTCCGGCTGTCACCTTCCCGCCTTCCGGGCGGGACGCTCTAGCCAGATGAGCTAATCCCCATTTTTTAATGAACGGGCTGCAAATGTAATATACCCCTTGTTTTTGCCAAATTTTATAGGGCCGGACTTGCAATTTTTCTGTGCTGCTGCCTGATAATCCACCAGTTAAGCAGTAAATAAAGTGCCGCAACAGCCAACAATAAGGTCAGGGTCCACACATTCGGGATAGCAGCTGGCTGCTCAATAATCGACTTCAGGAACCGAAGAATAAACACCCGTGCTATCAAGCCTGTAACAAGAGCCATTAACAGCGCCAACACCAACAATACCGATAGCGCCGATACCATCTTACGGGTAATAAATGCAGGGGTATAGCCCAACATCAGCAGGGTCTTTACTTCATACTCCGAACGCGCCACCAACAGGTTCGAGAACAATAGGAAACTTCCCAATGAAACCAAAATTACCAGTATTGCCAGCACCAATATTAGTTGCACCACTTTCCACGAAAGACTTTGCACTTTGCCGGAGCGCAGGTATTCGCCATTGGTAGAAAACCCTGCTGAATCAATGAACTTACTAAATCCGGCTGCATCGTTAATTTCCACAATCAACTTATTGGGGCTGCTAGCGGGCTTAATGCTGTAACGATCGTTGTTGTAATCAATAAACGACTGCGGCACCAATATGCTGTTAATACGTTCTGTGAAGGCTGCAATATGCCCCTTGTATTTAAATACTGAATCGTTTTGATCGCGCACTTCAACAGTAAAGGGAAAAAGCTTGGCTGTTTCGCGCGATATTTGAGGAAGTCCCTGGCTGGGCGCAAAGTCAAAATTATACAGGTCCAGAAACTCAGCAGGCACGATAATCGGCACATATGCCGATCGGGGATCCCAATGCCAGTCATCGGGTCGTTGGTCCAAAAAACGGTCCGGTATTGCCTCAAAAAACAACTCCGTATACACGCCCACGGAATCCTGTATCATAGCTGAAGCGGCTACACGAAAACGGTTAGGCGTAAACGGACTAAAATCCTTTACGGTTTTATTAGCCCGAATCTTTTCCAGATCCGAAAAGTTAAAACCACCGCCTAAACCAATTGTATTAAGCATGGAAACGCCCTTATTTACTACCAAGTATTGGTTCCCTATTAAGTCCTTTTGATTTGCCAACGCACCGGTAATATCAGCATAAATCTGCACCGGCAACCACAGTAGCAACAACCCCGCAAATGCACCAAAGCCTACCAACAATACCTGCCAAAAACGGGCATGTTTAGCAAATAAGCGCGCAAAAAGCAAATACTCATTCATAGGCTGAATACACGGTTATAGTTTCCATTATAATTTCCACCCAACGAGGTTAAAATAAACCCAGCCTTACGGACAGCACAGGTCTCGGTGATCAGGTTCATAGCCTTACCGATATTTTCCTCATCCAAATGACTGAATGGTTCATCCAGCACCAGCCAGTTAAAGGGCTGTAACAGGCTCCGAACGATAGATACACGTTGCCTTTGCCCGAACGAGAGTAAGCGACAGGGACGGTCCCAATAATCCGCCACACCAAGCACCTGAAGCATATTCCGCGCCTCTTCCACCGTGGCTAGCCTCGATAGTTTGAGTTTTAACTCCAGATTTTCCCTAACGGTTAAGTCTTCCAGCAGGCGCAGTTCCTGGAATACCAGGGATATAGTTTGCTGCCTTAACGCAGCGGTTTCCTCTAAACTATAGCCAGCAAGGCTTTTGTTATTTAATAAAATCTGCCCTTGATATCCCCCACGCAAACGAAAGAGATAGGACACCAAGGTAGTTTTGCCTTTACCCGACTGGGCCCGTACCAGCACACGATCGCCTGTATATAAGGTAAAATTACTACCCCATACCTCCGATTGTAAATTAGTAGTCCCCGCTAAAATGGCGGGGACTACTTGCTGGAATTCAATATTCACAGACGAATGATTTATTACTTCGTGTTAAGCGCTTTGTAAACGATGTCTATCTGAGCAAGAATACGGTAAAGACTATTGCCTTTGCCTTCGTTCAGATTAAGTGCCAGTTCCGAAGATGTTTGGCTGCCGGAACCTGTAACATCTTTAAATAGCTTCATGTAGTCGTTAAATGCTTTGTAGTTCGCTTCTCCCATGGTGTTCGACATAGATGTGCGCAGTGCCAAGGGATAGTGGTCTACATTCATATCCATATAAAAAGCAGAGGCTTTGCCATTTACCAGACCTTTTACATTAGCAGGTAATTCAGCCAGTGTACCATTTTTGGCAATCGCATCAGCAAGCGTAACATCGTTCATAATGGTAAAACCGTTTTTGTTCTCCACCATATACAACGTCATCTTCGACGAAACAGGGAAACTGTAATAAGGCGCTTCACCTTTAGGCATGTATTTTTCAATCAATGTCTTTAAACCTTCCTTATTGTTGCTGGTGAAATTGCAGGTAAACACCGGTATAGGGAAATCATCAAGAGGGTCTCGACGAGGCTCGTAGTATTCGTCTAGCGATTCATACTCGCTGTCTTTGGCTTCTTCTGATGACGCTGTAGCAGTGGCTTCAGACACCGGAGGAGCCTCTTGCGCCTTAAAGTCCACCAAAGCAATGGAGAATTCACCACCAAACAGCTTCTTCAACTCATCTGAGTTCATACCAATCAATGTAGCAGCGGTGCCAATACCATCTTTAATGGTAGGCACTTTTTCATAGTATTCAAACAATTTGGCAGGGTCTACAGCTATGGCAACCATCGCGTAAACATCTTTCGAAGTAATGCATTTAGCATGTACATCGCTGATACCATCTTTCTTTAAAATTGCCAGTTTCTCAAAATCAGGATTGTCTGAACGGGTTTGTGTGGTTAACAAAATACGGTTGTCCTGGAAATCAAGGTTCATCCAGCTATACATGTCCTTCAACTGACCGCTTAATGAACCGGTTAACATAGCCGTCATAGGGTCATCCGACATCTTGGTGCTGAAGTTCGCCAACTCACCAAAGTTCATAAACAGGCTCAAATCCTTTTTGCCCTTGTTATACTCCTGGAAGTATTTGTTTGAAAGGATCGATTCCTCCTTGGTGCGGGCAAAAGAGGCAGCCAGAAAATGTTGGGCGGTGCTATCGGGTGTATCGTAATCGTAGTTACGGTTCTTTATAAACACAAAAATACCCCCGGTGCTGTTCCAGCCTAATGCAGCTGAACGGCCCTGGTAGATGGCCTTGTAGCCTTTACCGCTTTCAATTTTGCTCTCAGGCGCAAGCTTTTTAACCGTTGCTTCAAACTTCGAGTCGCTGTTAATATCAAACACCAATGCACCAATAGTGCTTTCCTCAAATGGAGCGGCATAGTAGAACAGATCGCTCATAATGTTGATACCACAGGAAAGCGGGTTATCAAACACCTCTTTAATGTTCTTATCCTTTTCGCTCTTAAATGCGTCGTCCTTGGTTTTTTGGTATGCCTTAAACCATTCCAGATCTTTCAGTTTACCGGCATCAGCCTTATCCATCAAACTCTTGTAATCGATGGAGCCAACTATCATCGCATTTTTAGGGATAAGCTGCAGGTGCTTTTCCGATCCCCGGAAGTAAAAATAAACGCCGGCGCTTACGCCTACCAGGGCCACAAGCAGGCCGCCTATTAGCCATTTTTTCATTGGTGCAATTTTGATTTTGTAATGCGCGAATATAGGCAAACGCCAAAATCCGTCTTAAATTATTTATGATAAGTATTTCAACATCAGAGAAGCCGTCCGGGCGCTGGCACCGGAGTCGCCAAGCAGGTGTCGCAGGGCTGTGTAATCTGCAAAAAGTTGTTGCCTGTAGCCAGGCTGTAATAGCTTGTCAACTTCACCAATAAGCCGGTTTTTGTTCACATCAGCCTGTATCAATTCTTCCACTACCCGTTTATCGCAAATCAGGTTTACAATACAGATGAACCTGATGTTTTTGATTAATGCTCTTGCAATAAAATACGACACCCAACTACCTTTATAACAGATCACTTCCGGCACACGGTGCAAGGCCGTCTCCAACGTAGCGGTACCGCTGGTAACTATGGCAGCATGGGCCCGTTCAAGGGTGGCATAGGTTTTATCCAATACCAGTTCGCAGCGCGCACCGCCGATAATCTGCCGGTAGAATGCTTCGCCAACATTGCTTAACCCGGTTACCACAAAACGATAGTCGGGATAAGCCTCAATAACCTTCAGGTATTCGGGTAGTAGGTAGGCAATTTCCTGCTTGCGGCTGCCCGGCAAAATGGCTATCATTTTGTCCCTGTCCTGCTCTTCGCCATCAGCTAACGGCTTTAGCTCATCCAACAAAGGGTGCCCTACAAAATCAACCTCTACCCCATAACGCGCGTAAAACTCCTTCTCGAATGGAAAGATTACAAACATGCGGTCAACATATTCTTTTACCTTATAAACACGCGAGGTTTTCCAGGCCCATAATTGTGGAGATATATAATAGAAAAGCTTAAACTTATGCTGTTTGATGAATTTAAACAAACGGAAATTAAAACCCGGGTAATCAATCATAATCACCACATCAGGGTTAAACGCCAGTATATCCTTTTTGCAAAATTCGATGTTGCCTAATATGGTCCCAAGGTGTTTTACGACCTCAAAAAAACCCATGAAAGCAAGGTCGCGGATATGTTTCACTACATCAGCTCCTGCCGCTGCCATTTTATCGCCCCCCCACGCGCGGATTTGCGCTTGAGGATCCTGCCGTTGTAATTCCTTCACCAGGTTAGCCCCGTGAAGATCGCCTGAGGCTTCGCCGGCAATGATGTAGTATTTCACAACAGCTTAAATTATTTGTTTAATAAGTATGGCCATTACAAACAGCATGCTTATGGTAACCACGCCCCGGGCGGCATTATAATAGTTACGGCGTATAAGCAGATAGAAATATACCGGGTTAAGAAAACAGCTCATTGTTGCCACCTTTACAAAGGTGGTGGGGTAAATGAGCAGATGTGTGAATTCTGCAAGTGTGTAAGCATGTTGCTTCTGTATAACCGCTTGTAAGCAAACAAAGCCGTACAAAATCAGGAAGCCAACAAAAGGCAATACAAGTCCTGGCCAAAAACCTATACCAAAACGGTCCCACTTATAAATAGTAGGGGTGGGATTCAAATATCTGTCAAACATCTTCCTCGCGTTTAAATATTAAAGCGTTTACTGTCGGTTTGCGGTATATCGCCTTCGTGTAATACGGTTTTAAAGTCCCAGTTTTCGTTTATATAAGGTATTACGTGGTGTGCTGTTAAATCGTGTTGAACCGGAACAGCACTCACATACCCATTGGCCAGGGCCCATTCGTCCGTATCCTGTCCGTGGTCGTAATTTACAAACTTACCGGTAAGCCAGTAGTAGGGGCGGCCCATCGGATCTTTGCGCTCCAGATATTCCTCCTCCCACTTTGCTAAGGCTTGTCTGCAAATCTTAAACCCTTTAATCTCCTCTAACGAAAGCTTAGGGATGTTTACATTCAGCAGGCTGTGCTTTGGTAGGCCATATTTTAAAATAGAATCCGCAACAAAGCGGGCATAGAAAGCAGAAGGCCCAAAGTCCGCCTCATAACTATAATCGCACAACGAGAAACCTACCGAAGGTATGCCCTCCAGGCTAGCTTCCATCGCAGCACTCATGGTGCCTGAGTAGATGATGTTAATCGATGAATTGCTTCCATGATTAATACCGCTAACGCATAAATCAGGATGGCGGTGTAACACTTTGTCTACGGCCAGCTTAACACAGTCAACCGGTGTCCCGCTACACTGATAAGCTTTTATATCACCAAAATTGTGCACCTCCTTAAGGCGGAGGGGTTTATTGATAGTTATGGCATGTCCCATACCACTCTGTGGCGAATCGGGAGCTACAACCACTACCTCACCTAAATCCTTTACTGCACCTACAAGGGCTTCGATGCCCGGTGCTGTGATACCATCATCATTAACTACTAAAATCAAAGGTTTGCTCATGCCGCGAATATAGTTTTTAGGCAGCAGATACCTCAAAGGGTCTTCGGAACTATAAAAAGTCCCTGGTTTTCATGCGGCGCGTACCTTTTTTCTCCGATAATAGCTTTTTGCCTTGCCTTATTTGCTCTTTTATCGCCTTGGGCATTTTGGTGGCAATGCGCGCTTTTTCAGGCTCCAAAGCCTTGTCTAACATGCTAAAGAACTTATCAATCACCTTCTTCTTATTGCCCAACTGACTGCGCTCGGCGCTACTACAAATACTAAACTCCCCTTCCGCATTTATCCGGTTCTTCCAGCGCTTCTGAATTTTTTCCTTTTCAGCATCTGAAAGAGCATTAGAATGCAACAGGTCAAAAATCAACTCTACCCTTGTTTCGGTCTTGTTCACGTTCTGCCCGCCTTTACCTCCGCTACGCGAGGTGCGGAACTGTAATTCGCTTTCCAGATTTCTGCCCTTTAAGTTCATGCTGCAAAAATGGGAAATAGATTTAAAAACAATGCGTTACGGAATAACCATCCGTGGCTTTTGCAGCTAAAACCTTATTCTTGAAGCACAAATCATGGCAAAGTTCCTAACCCGTAATATCTGGCTGCTTTCTTTCGTAAGCCTGTTTAACGATGTCAGCTCCGAAATGCTGTATCCGGTATTGCCGCTCTTTCTGCAGAGTATCGGATTTTCTTCGGTGCTTATAGGCTTCCTGGAAGGTTGTGCCGAAGCTACCGCAGGACTTACCAAAGGCTATTTCGGTCGTGTAAGCGATAGCAGCGGCCGTCGTTTACCCTTTGTGCAGTTGGGCTACCTGCTAAGTGCAGTAGCTAAATCGGGCATGGTGCTGTTTACGTTTCCCTTATGGGTATTCGGTGCCCGCAGTATGGACCGATTTGGCAAAGGCCTGCGCACAGGCGCCCGCGATGCCATCCTTAGTGACGAAGCCACTGCCGCCACCAAGGGTAAGGTGTTCGGCTTTCATCGCGCCATGGACACCTTAGGCGCTGCCATAGGCCCCACATTTGCACTGGTCTTTATTTATTATTTCCCGCAGCAGTACAAACTCCTATTCTTAATTGCATTTATTCCCGCCATGATAGGTACCGGGCTAACCTTGCTATTGAAAGAAAAACCCCATAAAAGCGATAAGAAAACCAACTTCCACTTGTCGCAAATCTTTAACTATTGGGGCGAATCAACGGCTGGTTATAAAAAGGCGGCTGCACTTTTGTTACTGTTCGCACTCTTTAATAGTTCTGATATTTTCTTGCTCATGCGCATTAAGGAGGTAGTACATAACGATAGCTATGTAATTATGGCCTATATTCTTTATAACCTCGTATATGCACTGGCAGCCTTACCCCTTGGGCACCTGGCAGATAAGATAGGCTTACGGGTAACACTGGTAGCAGGCTTCGTTATTTTTGCAGCCGTGTATGCAGGCTTTGGCTTTGCTTCGCTCACCTGGCATTTTGTAATTGCTTTTATCCTCTATGGTTTTTATGCGGCAGCCACCGAAGGTGTGGGTAAAGCGTTGCTTAGCAATCTGGTCCCTAAATCCCAAAGCGCCTCTGCCCTCGGAACGTTTGCAGGGTTCACTTCTGTTTCGGCGCTGTTCGCCAGCATTATTGCAGGTCTATTGTGGAACTATATTTCTCCTTTGGCCATGTTTATTTTCAGCGCTGGCGGTGCTATAATAGTGGCCTTGTTATTAGCGTTTATGCCACTTAACGAAAAAACCGACCAGTGATAAATCACCGGCCGGATAGCAGCAGAAAAGAACGAATTATTTATCCAGCTTAAACTGAAAAGGCAGCACATACCAAACCTTAACCGGCTCGCCATGTTGTAAACCGGGTTTAAACTTCGGCAGCTTCTTAACCACACGTAAGCCTTCCTTGCCAAAACCTGGACTATCGCTGCGTAGTATGCTCGGGTTGCTAACCGAACCATCTTCGTTAACCACAAATCGAATCAGCGCTTTGCCCTCTAATGCCAGATCGTGTTCAATACCGGGATAGGAGGTCTCACGGCTTAACCAACGCAGTAACGCTTCTTCACCTCCCTCAAACTGCGGCATCACATCCACCCAATTTTTGGGTTCCGTATTTTTAGTTACTTCAAAAATCTCTACCGGCTCCTCTATCAGTTCTTTGCCTTTGCCATCGGTTTTACCCAGGGGATTGGTATTATCCGTTAGGTTAGTGGTAAAGCCCGATTCAGCAATCAATTCCTTATTAGGGATAATAGTATCGTTTTTCAATTCTTCATTGCGCACGACCTGTTTCTCTACGTTTTCCTGCGTTTTTGTGGGCATTACCTCTGCTTTAGGCTTCGGCGGCTCTATCTTTGGAGGCTGCACAAAGTCAACCTGTTTGATATCTATTATTCCGTCGCCCATCATAACAGGCGCCATTTGCTGGCCTAATTTGCTTTTCAGATAATTGCCCAGGCCAAAGGCAAATACCGAGGTTACCATAAACAACATGGCAAATTGTAACGAGCGGCCCTGCGACTGGCGCAGTTGGTAAGCACCGTAACTTTTGTTCCTGTTCTCGAAAACCATGTCGAGCATGCTGGTGGTTGAATAGTTTGTGTTCATACGATATAGATTTAGAACTATAATGCGTAGACCCATCAAATCCATACAATGACACTGTCATAGTTTTGTCACAAAAATTTCAGCCGTAATTGGTTTATAGAGTAAGCAAAAAAAAGCCCGGTCATTTAGACCGGGCTCCGCTTACTAGTTCGATACCTTATTTCTTCAATTGCTCTATAAGGCTGGTTGTCATTTCATCAGTAGGGTTCAACTCCAATGCTTTATTCAGCAGCGCCAGCGCACCCGATTTATCTTTTTCTTTCTCAAACTTAGCGATAGCCAGGTATTGGTAAGCCTCCACCAGTTTGGTTTTATTAGCCTGTGCATTTGGCTCGGCTAATTCAGCATACTTTTGGTAGAACGGCACCGCCGCAAATGCATCACTGCTAAGTTTGTAACGAACATTTACCTGCGCCTTCCAGTAGTATCCATCCAATGCCGTAGGGAAACGTTGTATATAGTAGCTAAACGTGCTATCCGCATTGATAGAATCATTTATAAACATATAGCTGCGACCAAGGTAAAACACATCAATGTTCGAGAAGGTCTTACAGTTAGCTTTTTTCAGTTCATACTGGTGAACGGCTTCCTGGTAATGTTTAGCAAGGAACAGCACCTTGGCATAGTCGCCCAGGAATTCACAGTTCAAAGAATCGTCCTTCAACACCGAAGTAAAGTAACCGATAGCCTGGGTTGTATCACCAACCTGCGAAGCTAAGCGGGCTGAGTAAACGTAATCCGTAGGGCGTGTTTCGATGTTCGCCATCTGCCAGAATTTGTTCATGCTCTCGTAGCCTTCTTTGTAACGCTTCAGTTCGTATTGGCTGTAATACAGGTAACGTTCAAATATAAAGTTGTTAGGGTCGCAGGTAAGACCTTTAGCTGCTTCTTCAGCTACCTTCTCGTAGTCCTTATTTTTCCAGTAAACCAGAATAATGCTTAAGCGGGCACGGCAGTCACCGGGACTCAAATCAAGATACTTCTTGAAGTTTTCCAGCATTTTGTCATAAGCCTTGCTCAGGTAGTATGCAGTACCAAGTTCCTTATAAACAATGGCATTTTTAGCATCGTTGGCTACCGCCTTGTTAAACGATTCAATAGCTTGATCATACACCTTACCATTCAGCCAAATACGGCCTTGCTTAACCAGTGGCATAGCAGCTTTAGCATCCAGGTCCGAAGCGTGCTGATAAGCGCTCATCGCCTTACCGCCCGCACCACCGTCACCGGCTAGCGACTTGGCATTATAAGCATCGCCTAAACCGATAAATATGCTGAAGTTCTTATTATCCAATTGACTTGCCTGATCCAGGTTGCTGATAGCAGCATCCAGGTCAGCCGGTTCAATTTCAGCGTAGGCCATACCAATCTCGTAATAAATGGAGGCATTCTTCATCTTGGTCAACTGAAGAGCACGGTCGAAGTTAGCTTTGGCCTCAGGCTTATTTTTATCCAATAGGGCTAAACGGCCCAGCGCTACATAACCCAGCGGAGTGCGGTTGTCGGCATTAAATACCTGCTTGTAAAAAATGCGGGCTGAATCCAGTTCGTCGTTTTTCACATAGGCGTTGCCCAGGTAATAACGTGCGTCGGCAATCGAAGCGCTACCGTCCTTTATAATTTTGTAAAGAATAGTCTTGGCTTTGAAATAGTTTTCGTTAACCATTTCTAACTGCGCATCCTGCAGGGTTTGGGCAAAAGCGCCCATCGAACTAATAACCGTAAGAGCAACTAAAACAAATCTTTTCATCTCAGGTGGTTTTATATTTATCTGTTTGATTCAAAACAAAGTGCCAAAGTTTAAGGGTTGGCTTGTAAAGGCCCCGTATTAACAATTATTTCACGATTCGGCATTTTAGCAGGCACCAGGCCTCCTTTCAAAAATATTTTCGCGCCGCGCTCCTGGTACATAAAGTTGATAAAGCGCCATTCCTTGTTGTCATCGTAGGTAAAACGTTCCATCGCCGTTATTGTGCGCCGCAGTGGATAAATACCCAATGCAATATCGCTCTGATTGGCACTAACGCTCACCTCCTGCCCTTCCTCATTTTTGGCGCGCAAACTTAAAATTTTTATGCGGCCAAGCAGGGTCTTTACCCGGTCGTCGTCAGTATCACTTACATAGCTATAGGGTATAAAACCTATGGCATTCTCTTCCTTCTCCACATAGTCAATAACTTCCTGGGCAGAATGTAAGGCATAAACGTTTGCCGAAACGGTTTGCGTATAACCCAACGCCTTCAGCACCTCAGTTACACAGCTCGAATTTTTATCGTCAAAAACCAGTTTGGGACCATTTCCGCCGGCACCGGCAAAGTAAGTTTTTAACTGGGCCATGCTTAAGCGGCTGTCATTAAACTTCTTATTGCCCACCAGGGCTACTGCATCATAGGCTATTTCCATATCACGCACAAACAAGGTGTCTTTCTCCTCCCATTCCTTCCGCTCGGCCTTATCCAAACTGCGCGATAAAACCAATACCGAGGCTTTGCCTGTTTTAAATGCCTTGATGGCCTCTGCCTCATTTACATATAAAGGTTGCACATCAACGCTGTCGTAAGCGTATTCAAATACTTCTACCTGCTGTTTAATAATAGGTTCCAGCCCGGCATCCACAACTATCGAAAAAACGCCTTTATAACCATGCTGTAAGGGCTGAGGCTTAAAGTTAGCAGGTGCCTGCCTCGAACAACCCGGCAATAAAAATAACGCTGCTAAAAGGGCTAAAGCCCCTACATATAGTCTACCGGCCATCGCGAATATTCTTATAATCAAAATAAAAGGTAGCAAATCTATACAGGCCATAAGCGCCTAACAGGGCCGCAAAAATATTGGCCGTGCTCTTATCGCCGCCTACGGTAAGGCCCGGCTCAAAAAAGATAAAGGCCGCCAACCCGATAAATATAAAGCCGGCACCGGCTTTCCACAAAAGGCCGGGGTTGGAGAACAGTATTCTAAAAAAATCATTCATTGCTAGCGTCCGTAAAAGAACAAAATCATAACCATTCACGAAGAACGATTATGATTTTGCTAAAGTTCTAACTCAAAATTAATCTATTGCAGTTTAAACATCACCGGCAGCGTATACTGCACGCGCACGGCTTTACCCTGCTGGCGGCCGGGCTTAAACTTAGGCAACAGTTTTACTACGCGCACGGCTTCCTTATCCAGGCCACCGCTAACACCGCGTAACACCTGCACATCCGATACGGCACCATCTTCCAATACCACAAAGCGTATCATTACACGGCCCTGGATATCGTTATCACGTTCCATTTGCGGATATTGGATATTCTTCTGCAGGAATTTGATCAGTTCAACCTCACCGCCGGGGAACTCAGGCATCTGTTCTACGAACTGGAACACCTTTGGCTCTTCTACCACAGGGGCTTCAGCAACCGGTTCATCAATAGCGGCAGGGGCATTAATATCACCTTCTTTGTTTTCAGTGGCAATATCCTTGTTAATGTCCTTCACCTCGGTAAGTGGCTCTTCTTCACGCACCTCGTTCTGCTTCTTCACAATCATCTCCACAAACCTAACAGTAGGGCGTTGTGGTGGTGGCGGTGGAGGCGGCGGTGGAGGCGGCGGAGCGTTCTTATCCAAAGGCGGAGGTTCAGCAAGGTTCACCTCGGTGATTTTCATTTTGGGTTCTTCCTTTTTAGGGAACAACGTATCCCACGGAATGTAGGCTACGGCAACCAAAATAGCTACAATCACCAAAGCGATGATACCGCCAAGGCGCAGGTGACGTTTCGTCAACTTGCGCATCTGGTAACCGCCGTAATCTTTATTACGCTGGTCGAAAACGATGTCATCCATCGTCCAGTTGTAATAATTTGTATTCTGCGACATAATACGTTCGTTTTTCTTTTTAGCTATTTCTCTGCTAATAATTCCTTTTTCTTAATTGCTTCCAGTTCTTCAGGCAGCGGTTCCTGCATGGCATATACGGCTGTTTCGGTTATTTCCATCTCATCCAGTATACTCACCATATTTCCATAACGTGCACCGGGTAAAAGTTTTATCAGGCATATCATCTGCCGTTTACCGCCGTTGGCGGTTGCCGGGCAAGTGCTTTGCACCCGTTTACTCTTATCCAAAATTAACTGCCGTATGCCGTTTTCAGGGTCAAAGGTGGTTTGCTGCAGATTGGCCATTTCCAGCCCCTCGTAAGCATATACCCTGTCTGCCGTATCAAGCAGCACGTTCAGCACCTGGCACTCCGAAACATCGGTGGGATCACCGGCTTTCGGCTGTTTTACATCCATCGCTTTCTCCTCACCAATTACTACGGTAAGCATAAAGAACGAGATCAGTAAAAAACCAAGGTCAACCAAGGGTGTCATATCCACCCTTGGGCTTGTTAATTTTTTGTGCGACTTTTTGGTCAAAGAACGATGCCTGCGGCTTTCATTAGTGATGTCTGCCATAGGTAGGTTTTACCTGATGATGCAGCAACACAAAAATTCCACAAAAAATTACGGTTGTTGTACCGTTTCTTTTGTGGCTGTAGCGCTACCACCGTTGGCTACCGCTTCAATTTCAAGCGGATCCGGCTCCTGGATAGCGTAAATTTTTGTTCCGGTAATATCCATTTCATCCAGGATATCCACCATGTTCTGATAGCGTGCGCCTTTCAGCATTTTAATCAATATAACCGCCTGGCGTGGGCTGCCGTCCTTCATAGGAGGGCACTGCGCCGGGGTTTTCTTTAACATGTCAAGTATTACCTTGCGTATGCCTTTATCGCCGGCAAAGGTGGTTTTCTGTAAGCCTGCAACCTGCAAACCTTCATAATACCACACCTGGTCCAGAGTATCAAGTATTACACTCATTACCTGGCATTCACCAACGTCCTGCTTATCATCGGGCTTATCCACCTTCTTAGGCATGTTTAACTGCATAGCCTTGGGTTTATTCAAGGTGGTAGTAAGCATAAAGAATGATATCAGCAAAAAGGCAAGGTCCACCATGGGCGTAAGGTCAACGCGGGTCGACAACTTTTTGGACCGGGGCCCACCGTCATGTCTTCCTCCTCCACCCCCTCCGGTATCTACGTCTGCCATTTTATTCCTCCGTTATTTAAGTTAATAATTGGTTTACTCGTTTGGCTTGGCTGCGCCGCCTTGCGGTGCTGCTTCTGCCGGTTGGCTTCCGCCCAGTGTGGTAATCAATAAAAAGCGGTGAATATCACGCGAGGTTAGTGTTTTGATCACATCCTTCACATATGGAATGTTAGTTCCTTTATCGCTTTTAATAGCTATTGAAAGACCGTTGGCATCAGAAGGATAAAGCGTTTGGTAAGCAATACGTGCACTCTGCACCCAATCACCCAATTCGTTATTCACCGAATCGGTAGGTATGCCGGGTAGTTCGTTTTGCTGATACGCTTCAAAACGCTCACCGTCCAGAGAAAGCACCTGGTCAATATTGCCCAGTGTACCACCCCATGTATCGGTTAATTTAAAGCGCTTTTTGCCTTCTTCGGTAATTTTCTTCAGTTGAGGGTGTAATTCACCGTCGCGTTCAATCATCTGATTCAGCATTTCTGCACGCATCGATGACTCCTTTAACGAAATGAATACACGGCCTTTTTTATCAACCAGAATGGTAAGGGTTTTATCCGGTACCGATTTCTCGCTATGGGTCATTGGCACATCCACAGCTACCAGGTTCTGCGGTTTGAACTTGGCAGTTAATATAAAGAAGGTCAACAGCAGAAAGGCCACGTCGCACATCGCGGTCATGTCCACAACTGGGTTTTTCCTTGGTGGAAGTATTCTGGGCATTTCTAACTGAATTTATTGCCGTTATTAAATAATTACTTCTTGGTGTTGGCAAAGGTCTGCGCAATCGAGAAACCGATTTCGTCAATACCGTAAGTCAGCTTGTCGATCTGAGAAGTAAAGGTGTTATACAGGATGATGGAGAACGCAGAGGTACCGATACCGATAGCGGTATTGATAAGCGCCTCAGAGATACCTTGTGCCAGAGCGCCCGGATCAGGGTTACCGCTAACAGCTAGCGCGGCGAAAGCGCGGATCATACCTAATACCGTTCCTAACAGCGCTACCAGGGTAGCAACCGAAGCGATGGTAGCAAGGATCGGCAGGTTCTCCTGCAGGCTTGGTAATTCAAGCGTAGTTGCTTCTTCAATTTCCTGTTGAATAGCCAGCACCTTTTGTTCGTGGGTAAGGCTGGTATTCTTTTCCATATCCTGGTATTTCTTTAAACCTTCTACTACCACGTTGGCAACAGAACCTTTTTGACGGTTGCACTCAGCAATAGCGCCATCAATGTTGTTAGCATGTAACAGGGTTTTTATTTTTTGCAGGAAGCTTTCGATAGAACCGTTACCTTTTGCTTTGGTAATGGTTAACAAACGCTCGATAGAGAAAGTAACAACGATCAGGAACATAGCCATAAGGATAGGTACGATGAAACCACCGGCGTAAACTACACCTAAGTAATCACCATCTTTAGGGTGCTTCTTATCTGCATCTTTAAAGTGGCTTGGGTCGCCAAATACGAACATGTAAAGAATGATAGCCACTACTAAAGCCACAATCATTACAACGGGTGCCCAGGGAAATCCGCTTTTCTTCTGAACTTGTTTTGCCTGACTCATTTTCTGTTTTGTTTTAGTTTTTTAATTGTTTGGGTTTACTGCCTGTGCCCATGCATGGCAGTGGTGATTGTTTACAAAGAGGCGTAAAAATATCTCTTATTTCTACTTTTCAAAATTTTGATTCCACATTATAGGCGCCGGAAATCAACAATGTTAAAAACCTCTTTTCCGCTCTCAAACGACCCCGCGATGCCCTTATTATCCAAAAGTGAACAACAGATTAAGTTTATGACACTGGCATGACAGAACGCCCTGCACATCCGCATCAGCTTCCCATATGAACCAAGCATCCTTTTGGCAGCCATCCCGTTTTATCTATTGAAGTTGGTCAGCAGCCTGCTGCAAAGGCTTGCAATAATTCCGTATTTTGCGCGCAAATAACGAACTATTCGCAATGGAAAAAATGGATACCGCTTTAACGCGTATGTTGGGCATTGATTACCCCATTATTATGGCTCCAATGTTTTTAGTTAGCAATACCAAAATGGTAATTGAGGCCTGTAATGCTGGTATTACAGGGGCAATACCTGCCCTTAACTACCGCAGCGATAAAGAATTCCGAAAAGCGCTGGATGAAATTAAGGCCGGCACTAACAAGGCTTACGGCATTAATCTGATTGCCAACAAATCCAATATCCGTTTCGAGGAGCAGTTGAACACTTGCGTAGAGTATCGTGTGCCCTACATCATTAGTTCATTAGGCTCGCCACAACGCATTATTGATGCCTGCAAACCACACGGCATGAAGGTATTTTGCGATGTTATTGACCTGGAATATGCCTTGAAAGTGGAGGCCATGGGTGCCGATGCAGTAATTGCCGTAAATAATCAGGCAGGCGGCCATGCCGGCAAAATAGGTCCGCGCGAATTGATTACGACGCTAGTGAAACATGTAAAGATTCCTGTTATCTCCGCCGGTGGAGTGGGCAATTTCGGTCAAATGAAAAAAATGCTGGAATATGGGGCATGTGGTGTTTCGGTAGGAAGTCCGTTTATTGCTTCTAACGAAAGCGATGTGACCAACGACTATAAAATGGCCTGTGTAAATTATACTGCCAACGATATTGTAATGACTACTAAACTTTCCGGTACGCCCTGCACGGTTATTAATACGCCTTACGTAAAACAAATCGGTACGCAGCAAAACTGGTTGGAGCGCTTTTTAAACAGCAACAAAAAAATTAAAAAGTGGACCAAGATGATCACCTATTATAAAGGCATGAAGAGCCTGGAGAAAGCAGCCTTTGGCGCCACCTATCAAACCATGTGGTGCGCGGGTCCTTCCATTGAGTATGTGAAGAGCATTCGCCCTGTGAAACAAATTGTGAAAGAATTATTGCAGGATTAATACAAAATGAAACGCAGCCCCCTGCGTTACAGTGTTTGATAACTGCGCATATAAACTACCCGAGCATGAATGGATATAAGATAACCGGCGTTTTGGCCGTTCTGGCGATTTTCACTTTTTCGTCCTGCAAAAAAATAAGGGAGGATAACTTCATTAAAGGATTGTGGAAACTAAATTCCATTTACATAGATACCCTCTCCGGTAACCAGTTGAATGCACTGCCTTATTTCAGTAATGGTAACGACTGTTGCGAATACCGGCTCGATTTTCAGGATAATAACGTATTGTTTGGCTATTACTTTACCTATGATACATTCAACAATAGCGGCTTTGCACTGGGCACCTGGAAGTTAAATGCGTATAACACCATTGACCTGGATTTAGGCGGATATATTGATGGCGAGTTTGATATTGAAAAGCCAACACCTAAAACGTTCCGGTTTTCATCCGATGCTAATCACATCAAAGCGTTCGAAGGTTTGTATCCGAACCTGGATACTGCTGCCACTATCCTGAATATTGAAAGATTGTAAGCAAGCCAGATAATGCCTGCTTGTTATTTGTGGGCTTCGTATTGCTGGAGTTCTTCGTGAAAGAACTCCAGTTTAACGCCTGCAATGCGGAACATATCCTCGCTTTCAGTACCTGCATGATATTTACGCTGGCACACCACCCGCTTAATACCGCAGTTGATGATCAGCATGGCGCAAACACGGCAAGGTGTCATACGGCAGTACAGGGTAGCGCCATCCAGGGCTACACCACGTTTAGCGGCCTGGCAAATAGCGTTCTGTTCGGCATGCACGGTGCGTACACAATGTTCCGTAACCGAACCATCCTCGTGTATCACCTTCTTCATTTGGTGGCCAACCTCATCGCAATGCGGCAAACCAACCGGCGAGCCCACATAGCCTGTAACCAGCAACTGGTTATCGCGCGAAATTACACAGCCACTACGTCCGCGGCCACAGGTGGCACGCTTGCTGATAGCATCCATTACTTCCATGAAATACTCATCCCAACTGGGACGTACATAGTGCTCTTCTTTCTTTTCGCTCATAACAATCAATAATAGTAAAAATAACTGCAGATACCGTACGGAGCTATTTGCACAGTTGTGGCTTCAATTCCTTTATCTGTGCCACTTCCTTTTGCGATAGCTTATAAACCGGGGTTTCTTTCATTTCCGGCGAAGCCTTGGCCGCTTTCTCCTCTACCTTCTTCTCCACTAAAATATCGTTAGCTGCGGTTATATAATTGCAGGCCGTGGCTTTATCACCCAACTTGTCGTATATAAGAGCGCCATACATATAGCCCGTTTGGCTGTTACTACCTTCATCGGTATCCAGATATTTGTCAATATAGCTTTGGGCACTATCCAACTTGCTTAGCTGGTAATAAGCAACGGCAAAATGATAATACTCCTTGGGCATGCGCTCCTTATTGGGATTGGAGTTAAGAGCCCTGATTGCTTCATTGTATTTACCTTCGTAGTTATAGGTGCTGGCAAGGTTGCTGTATACAATTTTATCGGTAGGTTTTAAGGCAATAATGCGCCTGAAGGCCACCAGCGCTCCGTCAAAATCATCCAGGTATTGCTTCTGCCGCCCGATTATTTGCTGTAAATCCACTTCTGCCTCAGGTTTCAATCGTATCAACTCTTCACAATCCTTTACCGCTGCGGCAAAGTTATCCGTTTGATTATTCAGCTCAATGCTCAGCATTACGGCAAACAGATGAAAACTGTCTTTCTCGCCAGTGCGGTTCCGTAGGTCGGTAAGTATCTCCAGTGCTTTGGTCGATTTGCCATTACGCGCCAGCATTAGCGCTTGTTCCATCACTTCTTTATCCCCAAACTGTTGGGTTTGCTGCGCAGCAACGCTCGATGTAGCAAGGCAAAAACCGATAAAAAAGAGTAATTTATTCATATTGAACCCGTTAACCGGTGCTAAATATAATCTTACCTTCTTCGTTTGTCAAGCGAATCCGATGCTAATTAGTGCCTCATCGATTTGTGTATAAAGTTCGGAAAAGGAATTGTTATTGATAAATGTAAAATCAGCCATTTGCATACAGGCCCCCAGATTCTGCTTGTTAGGGTCACTACTTTCCATTTCACGGGCCTCGTTGGCAGCAAACACGTCAAAACTAACCTTATCGGTTTCCGAAGCGCGCTCAACAATCCTCTTGTAGCGTAACTCCTGGTCAGCATCTACCGCAAAAAGTGTAAACCCTCCCAACTCCCGCAGGGCTGTTACCTCGCCTACTGTTCGTATACTTTCAATAATGCAGTTTTTACCGCTGGCCTTTGCCTCGCGTAAAAGTTCCGTAGCAATATAACTGGGACTGTTTTCTGCACGCAAAGCATTTGCAGTTGCAACAAGGGTATCGCGGTTTACCTCTCCGCCCCGCGCTTTAATAATTTTACTCAGGTATTCGCGCACCGAAAAATGAGCAAAGTGGTGGTGCTTCACTAAATAATCAACAATTGTTCCCTTGCCTGCTCCTAAAGTGCCTGTAATGCCTATAATTACCAAACTTCAAATTTTAAGGTGAAAATATGTGAATACCCCATGCCGCGCCATTGCTGTGTATAAATTGGCACAGGATGTGAAAAACACGAATAGATTTGAGCCATGAAAAAACGGATGTGGGGTATTGGCATTGTTATCGTGCTGGCGTTTGTGCTGTTTCTGTTTAACCGGGGCGAGGTTACCGTGGTTAAACAAAACGAGCTACACCTGCAGCCCCTGGGTAACAGCGGTTACCAGTTAAACAGCACCCTCCATCTCAGTAATCCCAACTTGCTTTCCAGCACCATCGTTAACCTGCACGAAGAAGTCAAGCTAAACGGCGTTACCGTGGCCATCCTAACCCAGGAACTTAACCAGGGCATACCCGGTCGTAAGGAAACCACCTTCCCCCTCTCCGTGCGCTTTACCAACGCCGATTGGCAGGCTGCCGTAAAAGATTCTGTGGTGCCTGCAGCTTTACCTGTAACTATTTCGGGTACCCTTACTTACCACAATGTAATGAGCAGTGGCTCCACCAACATTTTGTTTACCGATACCATTAAGTTTGCCCAATGAAGAACCTGATGTATGTGGCACTGCTGTGCATAGCCTTCTCTTCGTGCCGTATTGCGGCACCTACCTTTCAGCGCGCCGAAGCCTTTAAATTTGAACGGGTTGACGGCAACGGAATTAAAATGGGCTGCGATGTTATTTTCCATAACCCCAACCGGCTGCGTTTCAAGGTTACCAATATTGAGATCAACGTGGTGATGGATGATAAACTGATCGGAACCTTAGGAGAAAAGGATGACATTATCATCGACCGGCTTAAAGATTTTGCCATCCCTGTAGGTATCAAATTGAAACCAGACGGCACTATCTTCGACAACCTGAAAAAGATCATTGATATCTTCCGCGATAAGGAAGCCGATTTGTATGTAATGGGTGAACTAAAGGTTAAAACCCTGTGCTTCATTAAGTTTAAAATACCCATCAAATACCAAAAGAAAATCAAGTTGTCCGAAATACGCTAAACTTAGCAACCCACCTGTTTTACCCCACCGGTCACGTATTTTTTCCTTCTTGCTTTTATTATAACTTTGAGAAAACCTAAACCATTTACGTATGAGTTTACGCCTGTTTAAGTATGCCTCGGTTTACATCAGCATCTTTATTATCATGCTGTCACTTGTTATTGGTGGCAAGGCCGTATTTATAGCTCCTTTATACGTGTTTGGCCTTATACCGCTTATTGAATTGTTGTTTAAAGGCAGCACCGAGAACATGAGTAAGGCCGAGGAGGAACTGGCAAAAAAAGACTGGAAATACGACTTCATTGTCTGGAGCATTGTTCCCCTGCAATTTGCCATATTGTTCTACTTCCTAAACCGCATCAGCGATGGCTCGCTCATTTGGTGGGAGCGCCTGGGTATGATAGGCGCAATGGGAGTATCGTGTGGAGTATTGGGTATTAATGTAGCGCATGAGTTAGGCCACCGGGTTACCTGGTACGAACAGCTAATGAGTAAGATGCTGTTGCTTACCTCGCTTTACATGCACTTCTTTATCGAGCACAACCGCGGTCACCACAAAAATGTATCCACCGACGAAGATCCCGCATCTGCCCGCTATGGCGAAATCATTTACACCTTCTATTTCCGCAGTGTTATCAATGGCTGGCTATCGGCCTGGCATTTACAAAACGATGAACTGCGCAAAAAAGGAAAAGGATTTTTCAGCCTTTCTAACGAAATGCTCTGGTACCAGGTAATACAGGGAGGTTTTGTAGCAGCTATCGGGTTGCTATGGGGCTGGCAAACCATGCTTTGCTTTGTGGCTGCCGCTGTTATGGGTTTCCTGTTACTGGAAACAGTAAACTACATTGAACATTACGGATTGCGCCGCAAAAAAATTGAGGACACCTACTACGAAAAAGTATTGCCTGTACATTCCTGGAACTCGAATCACCCTATTGGCCGCATTATGTTGTTTGAGCTAACCCGCCATTCCGACCACCATTATATGGCCTCGCGCAAATACCAGGTGCTACGTCATTTCGACCACAGTCCGCAAATGCCTACCGGTTACCCCGGCATGATGGTTTTATCGCTGTTTCCACCCTTGTGGTTTATGGTAATGCACAAGCAAATTGCCAACTACAAAGCTACTACCGAAGGTATGGCATTAGCTTAATGCTGGCCCAAACCACAATTCAAAATCTATTAGTTTTGTGCGGTTAAATCGCAGCTAAGCACATGAAATACTTCTCTCCCGCTTTCTTTAAATTCTTCGATGAACTAAAGAAGAACAACAACAAGGAATGGTTCGATAAAAACAAAGAACGATACGAAAATGAGGTTAAGGCGCCTTTCCGCAACCTGGTGGAAGATGTGACCACCAAACTCGCCAAGGATGTTCCTGAGCTAAACCGCGATCCCTCTAAAGCTATCTTTCGCATTAACCGCGATGTGCGTTTCAGTAAGGACAAATCGCCCTACAAAACCAATGTAGCTGCTGTTATTAGCCGCAATGGCAAAAACGACGATGCCTACCCCGGCTTTTACATGCACTTTGGAGCGGATGAAATTATGATCGGTGGCGGAAAATATTTTTGCAGTAAGGACGATATAGCTAAGATCCGTCAGGAGATTTATTACAATAACAACGCCTTCAAAAAACTGCTGAACGATAAAGCCTTTAAGGAAAAATTCGGCAGCCTGCAGGGCGATAAAAACAAAATACTGGAACCCGACTATAAAGAGTTTATAAAGGAACAGCCGCTGATTGCCAATAAACAGTTTTGGTATTACGCCAACCTTACCCGTAAAGACATAACCTCTGAAGGACTGGATACGCTTGTTGTAGGTTATTTCAAATCGGCCTTCAAGCTCAATCGCTTTTTGTGGGAAACAGTAAACAGTTAATGAAAAAAAAATCACGTACGCTCCTTTTCCGCCCGGCACTATGGCTGCTGCTTATCGCTGCTGGTTTAGTTACCATGCAAGGGTGTAAGGTTTACTCCTTCAACGGTGCCAGCTTGCCGGCTGACATCAAAAGCGTAACGGTAGAGCTCTTTCAAAACCGCGCTAACAACGGTCCGGCGTCCTTGCCGCAAACATTTACCGACAGGCTCAAACTAAAGTTTCAAACCGAAGCCAACCTTCGTCAGGTTAATAACGATGGCGATTTGCACTTCAGCGGCACTATCACCGGTTTTACCTATACCAACGAAGCCCCGGTGGCCGGTACTACCAGCGGCCTCAATAAGCTAACTATCAGCGTACAGGTGGAGTATATAAATACCAAGGACCCCGAGGAAAAGGACAAATGGACTGAAACGTTTACCCGTTATGCCCAGTTCAGCTCCAGCGAAAACATTACAAGCGTAGAAGATCGGCTGATAGAAGAAATTAACCGGCAGTTGGTAGATGATATCTTCCAGAAAGCGCTGGTAAAGTGGTAGTTAGGTTAATTTTTTAAAAGGTTTTGCCTCAAAACAGGTCTGTAACCCTGCTTACGCCACACTTCAGTTTCTTTAATTACTTTTGCCGCTCAAATTTTGTGGATGGAGACTCTAATCCGGATTGCGCAGTTTATTCTTAGTTTATCGATACTTGTTACCCTGCATGAGTTTGGGCATTATATCACGGCCCGCATGTTTAAAACCCGGGTGGAGAAATTTTACCTCTTTTTCGACTTTCTGTTCCCTTTCCCTAACCTGCTGAACTTTGCCCTTTTTAAAAAGAAAATAGGCGATACCGAATACGGTTTGGGTTGGTTTCCCCTGGGCGGCTACGTAAAAATTGCCGGTATGGTCGATGAAAGCATGGACGAGGAGCAAATGAAACTTCCCGCCCAACCCGATGAATTCCGCAGCAAAAAAGCCTGGCAGCGCCTGATAATAATGCTTGGTGGCATTATCGTAAACATTCTGCTGGCTTTCGTTATCTACGGTCAAATTTTATTCTGGTGGGGCGAAAGCTACCTGCCCGTTGAAAACGCCAAATATGGCTACGCCTGCGATACCACCGCTCAAAAAATCGGTTTGCAGGATGGCGATATGATACTGGGCTACAACGGCACCCAAAAATTCCGTAGTGCAGCTACCGTAGGTATCGATATGTTACTGGATGATGCCCATACCCTGGAGATCAGCCGCAATGGCGCACAACAATCCTTACAGATTCCTTCCGGCATCTATAAGGAAATTCTGGGCAGCAAAGGCATGGATTTCGTTACACCAATAGTGCCGAGTTATGTGGATACCATCTTCTCGGATATGGCGCTGGCCAAAGCCGGCGGCAAACAGGGCGATAAAATCATTGCCATCGATAGTATGCCGGTGCAATACTTCCACGAGGTAAAAAGAGCCCTGCCTGCGTTAAAAAACAAAGCGGTAGTCATAAGCCTGCAGCGCGGTACCGATACCGTTCAGGTTTCACTTACCATCCCTGATTCTGCTAAACTAGGCTTCTACAGTTTCCCAGATAAACACCTTGAAGTAGTGGAAAAACATTACTCTTTCCTGGCTTCCATACCGGCGGGCGTAAAGAAAACCTACGAAAGCCTGAAAGGTTATATTAAGCAGTTCCGTATTGTATTTAATCCCGAGTTGAAAGGTTATAAGCAGGTAGGTAGTTTTATTACCATTACCCAACAGTTTTCAGCTACCTGGGATTGGTTCCGTTTCTGGTCGCTTACCGCCTTCTTATCCATAGCATTGGCTTTTGTTAACCTGTTGCCTATTCCGGCACTGGATGGCGGCCATGCCCTGTTTACCCTGGTTGAAATGATTACCGGGCGCGCACCAAGCGATAAGTTCCTTGAACGCGCTCAGATTGTTGGTATGATTATCATTTTTGCGTTGATGATCTTTGCCCTCGGCAACGACATCCTCCGCAATATCTTCCATTGGTAAGGTTTCTATCGTTCTTTCGTCTAACATTCGGAGTCTGATGTCTGTTTTCTGATTTCTAATAATCTCTTCAAAGTCTATCTATATGGCTACAGGATTTTTTAAAGTGCCCGTTGCACACAACGAAGTAGTAAAGAGTTACGCCCCCGGCAGCGCTGAACGTATTGCCCTGAAAAAGAAACTGGCCGAAATGCGCAAAGAGGTGCGCGATATACCCATGTTTATTGGCGATAAGCAGGTAAAAGATGGTAAGAAAATGGAACTGCGCCCGCCGCACGACCACAAACACCTGCTGGGCTATTATTATAAAAGCGAAAAGAAACACGTTACCCAGGCTATTGATGCCGCACTTGCCGCCCGCGAGCAATGGGTAAACATGCGTTGGGAACAACGCGCTTCCATCTTTTTAAAAGCCGCCGAATTAATTGCCGGACCTTACCGTGCCGAATTGAACGCCGCTACTATGCTCGGCCAGTCGAAAAACGCTTTCCAGGCCGAGATTGACTCTGCCTGTGAAATCATCGACTTCCTGCGTTTTAATGTGCAGTTTATGACCGAAATTTATACCCAGCAACCGCAGAGTTCGCCGGGTATATGGAACCGCACCGAATGGCGCCCGCTCGAAGGTTTTATCTATGCACTTACCCCTTTCAACTTCACCGCTATTGCAGGCAACCTGCCAAGCAGTTGCGCCATGATGGGTAACGTAGTGGTTTGGAAACCTTCCAACACCCAGGTGTATGCCGCTCATGTGCTGATGAAGGTATTTCAGGCAGCAGGTGTACCCGCAGGTGTTATAAACCTGATTTACCCAAGCGGCCCCGATGCTGCTGACGTAGTGTTTAACCACCCCGATTTTGCCGGCATTCACTTCACCGGTTCTACCGGCGTATTTCAGGACATCTGGAAAACCATTGGCAACAACATACACCGCTACAAGAGTTACCCGCGCATTGTAGGCGAAACCGGCGGCAAGGACTTTATCATGGCTCACCGCAGTGCCGATGCAAAAGTGCTGGCAACTGCTATCAGCCGCGGCGCCTTCGAATACCAGGGGCAAAAATGTTCTGCTGCCTCACGCGCTTACGTCCCGTCTAACCTTTGGCCCGAAGTAAAGAAACAGGTACTGGCCGATTTGGCCACTATGAAAATGGGTCCCGTGGAAGACTTCACCAACTTCATCAATGCTGTAATCGACGAAAAGAGTTTCGATAAACTGGCTTCGTATATCGACCAGGCTAAGAAGAGCAAGGACGCCAAAATTATTGCCGGCGGCAAGTACGATAAACGCAAAGGCTGGTTCATCGAACCTACCATTATACAGGTTACCAATCCTAACTACGTAACCATGTGCGAGGAGTTATTCGGACCTGTTTTAACCGTATATGTATACGATGATAACAAGTATGAGGAAACCCTTGACCTGGTGGATACAACAGGCATCTATGCCCTAACCGGCTCCATTATCTCGCAGGACCGCTACGCAATTGAAGTGGCTTCCGAAAAACTGGTGCATGCCGCAGGTAACTTCTACATCAACGATAAACCAACCGGTGCCGTGGTAGGCCAACAGCCATTTGGCGGTGCACGTGGTTCAGGTACCAACGATAAGGCCGGCAGCATGATCAACCTGTTGCGTTGGGTATCGCCGCGTACCATTAAAGAAACCTTTGTTCCTCCGGTAGATTACCGCTACCCTTTTTTGGAAAAGGATAAGTAAGGGCTACAGTGAATAAAACGATAACCAGATTAATTTTCATCGCGTTAATTGCCATAGCTCTGTATTCGGCTTATTGGCTTATTAATTCGCGATTAGGTGAAAAAAGTAAAGTTGCCGTGCCGGGCAGAACACGGAGTTATTACAACTCACATGTTTCTATCACATTGTATCCCGATAATACGTACAAGTACTCCCGTCGTTATCCTGATATTGAGGATACCCGAAAAGGCACCTATATTACTATAGCCGACACGATCATACTCAGTGATACAAATATGACAGGTAAACCTCCGGTATTCTACAAACACAATAACTACCTTATAAGCAAGGACTATCCCGATAGCCTGCAATGGCTGAGGATGCAAATTAATGCACGGGTAATAAATTAAATTGCGATATGAATTTGACAGGTAAAGTAGTATGGTTAACAGGTGCCTCCTCCGGCATTGGTGAAGCGCTTGCTTATGCCTTAGCAGCAAAAAACGTTAAGCTTGTTTTAAGTGCACGCAGGATAGAGGAACTGCAAAGAGTTGCTCAAGCCACCAGGTTATCGCCTGAAAACTATTTACTACTGCCGATCGATCTCGCCGACCAAAGCAACTTTGAAGCAAAGAAAAACGAAGTGTTGCAAAAGTTCGGCCGCATAGATGTGCTCATCAACAACGGTGGCGTAAGTCAGCGTTCGCTGGCAAAAGATACAAGCCTGGAAGTGGACCGCCGCCTGATGGAGGTAAACTACTTTGGCACCATTGCCCTTACCAAAGTGGTAATGCCCGAAATGATAAAGCAGAAGGACGGCCTTATTGCCACCATCACCAGTGCCGTAGGCAAGTTCGGTTCGCCCTGGCGCAGCGGTTATTCGGCCAGCAAACATGCCCTGCACGGTTTCTTCGATTCCCTGCGGGCAGAGTTGTTTAACGACAACGTAAAAGTGCTGCTCATTTGTCCGGGCTTCATTCAAACCAATGTCTCGGTAAATGCTTTAACCGGTAGCGGTGCAAAACTAGGCTCTATGGACGAGGCAACGGCCAAAGGCTTAACCGCCAAAGAGTGCGCCAAACGCATTGTAAATGCCATAGCCGCTGAAAAAGAAGAAGTAGTAATTGGAGGGTTTAAAGAAAACCTGGGCATCTGGGTTAAGCGCTTCTTCCCTTCCCTGTTCTCTATTATGGTACGCAAAATGGCCGTGCGCTAAATTCGCACAGCCATTATTTTTAAGTGTTTTATGCACTATTGCTTGGTAGCCGTAGTAGTACAAGTATCTGTATTCGTGCCATTCGTAGCAACACTTTGGATGGTAAGCACCAATATTCCCGCATTAGCGGTCCCTGTGCCAGAAATGGTAACATTGCCTCCGCCAGGATTAAATGTTTGCGACGGTATTGTAATATTATTACCATCAATAGTGGCATCTATAGTTACTGAACCCCAATCGCCAAAATTGGTCATTCGGATTGCGTTGTTGCCATTTGCAATTACAGTCATTTGGTACGTATAGCTTCCTGAACTGCAAGCATCACTACAAGAATATGTACCAATATAATTGGCACTTGTTATTGGCGCAATCACCACAACAGTTTTTGTTGCTGTAGAAGTACCTTGGGCACTGCTAACTGTTAAGGTTACAGTATACGTACCAACCGCTGTGTAGGTATGCGTGGCCGATTCATTGGTAGAAGAAGAACCGTCGCCGAAACTCCATAAATAAGTTGTACCGTTAGTAGAACAGCTGCTGAAGTTTACTGCCGCACCGGTTTGCACCGAATCGCTGGCTAATTGAATACAACTTACCGGTGCCGGCTTGGTGGCTTCCTTTTTACAACCGTTTACAAACAAAAACAAACCGGCGAGTGATACTGCCGCAAACGCAATTTTCAATTTTTTCATGGCTCAAGTGTTTAATTAAATAATAACACAAACCTATATTATTATTTTAATTAAAAAACTTTGCATAATAACTTGAATTAAATTATTACGAGATCATAAATGTGATCGAAATCTAACGCGTGAATCACCTGTTAAACTTCACCACCTGGCTGCTAAACTTCTTATCGCCATCAAAGCGGAACACATAAGTACCTGCATTCAGTTTACCAGCATCATCTATTGTAAACACCTCAAAGGTATTAGCGCGCATATAAACTTCGCGGCTTAGCACCAACTGGCCTTGCAGGTTAAACAACTCCAGTTTGTGTGTGCCCCCCTCACCCTCATTGTAATAACTGATGTTCAGCGTTTCGCTAAACGGGTTCGGGAATACACGCGGGTAAGGTGATATCTGCAGGATGTTGCCGTTGTAATGATATTTCAGCAAGATATACGCATTATAAAAATTAGGTATACCATACCCGTACAGCGAATCCGGTGTCCAGAAATGATCGGCACTTACTACCACCGCCGTATAAATTTCCTCGGCTGTTTTTTCAGGGAAAGCACTCCACAAACTGGCGAAGCAGCCCGCCATAATCGGACAACTAAACGAGGTGCCATTATTGGTGGTTACCGACCCATCAGGATGTATAATTCCCGACCGGGCACCCATGGCGCATAAATCGGGTTTCACTCTGCCTGCAGCGTTCGGTCCTTTACTGCTAAAGCCCTGCACCTTCGAGGCCGAATCCACCGCTCCAACTGCTATCACCCGGTCGCCATCAGCAGGGGCAGCAATGTAGTGCCAGCTGTTGTTGCCCTCATTACCGGCTGAATTAAGCACCAGTATCCCTTTGGTAGCTGCAAGATTGGCCGTCCTGGTTATCACCGTTTTGTTTCCGGTCATATCTGCATAAGTATGGCTGCCGGTATCATTGTCAAAGTCGGTATAACCTAACGAAGTTGAAAATATACGTGCACCTAAACTATCTGCAAATTCAGCGGCGGCAGCCCAATTGTATTCCTCCATCACCCACTCGGCATTATCATCCTCGGTGGTGCTTAATATAAAATCTGCATCCGGTGCGGTACCCAAAAAACGGCCTGGTATATTCCCTGCTACACAGCTAAAAGTTTCTTCGCCATGGCTTCCGTCGTTGTAAACATTCTCCTCGTCATGCACAAAATCCCAGGTAGCCAATACCCGCGGCCGTGCCGAATCTAAACCTGCCACTAAATCACCCCGGTAAATACCATTGTCCATCATACCCATTAGTATGCCTTGACCGCGGTAACCCATCTGATGTAGTAAATCGGCATTTAACTGATTGATCTGCCGGTAAGCCGCACCATACACAGGGTGCTGACTATACGTTTGATCCACGGGGGCATACCAATCTTCGAACTTGCTTTTTTTACCGGCTACCGGTGGCAAATAGTAGATAGGCCCCACAGTATCCACAAATGGCAGCGCCTTTATCGAATCAAGATTAGCACCGGTGGTAATCTTTACTACCACCATATTCAGCCATTTTAAGCGGTGCTTAAGTTGGTCGGCAAAAGGCACTACGGCATTTACGTAAGCGGTAGTAAGCGGCAGATCTGTACTATCAAGGGCTATATTTTGATAGCTGCGCCGATCAATAGACGCCTGACTCAAAAAAGCCTGTGGATTGTTCAGGGTAAACGTATTCGCGTTCTTATCCTTAAACTTTACCCAGTAATAGTCCTTCTGCGCTTGCAGCTGCAGGGCACATAAGAACAGAAGTAGTGCCGGTATTTTTTTCATCACGCTGTTACAAACGCCCAAAGGACTTTTTAATTATGATCAATCAGTCGCATCCGGATGCGAAAACCTGTTTGGGTAGCCTGGTCAAAGGTTTGGTTCACCAATTGCTTGTGCAGGTCTTCCCATTCCTGGTAAATTAAGCCAACGTGCTTGGCATATACCTCACGGCGCAGGGTCTTGGTAATCACATCTTCCTCATTCACTTCCGTAACAGTAATGGTGCTGTCAAAGTTAAAACCGTTCAGGCTGTAAGGCTGGTGTACAGCACTGGCAGTATAGGTCCAGTTGCGGTAAATAGCGTAGTCGTCGGTGGTAGGCACATACAGGTTTCCGTTCCAGGTTTCGTTTTCATGCGGAGGAAACACCAGTTTTATAAAACGCACATCATCTTCTACTTTTTGCATATTGGTGGCGGTAGGCTTCACATACCACACCTTCCATATGCTCCAGCCATCTGCAGCACTGTTACGCCGCGATAACTCTAAACGGTAACTCAACTGGTTCTCGTTATCATAAAAGGTATCGGTAATCTCCTCTTTTAACTGGTAGTGCACCGTATCTCTAAAATATTTCGGGTTACTGTAGCTGTAGGCAATCGAATCTACATCGTAAGCCACATAATGACCTACCTGATAAGGGAAGTACTCGTAGTTATAACTTATCTCGCCTGTTTCGGTTTTATTACAACCACTCATCCACAACACAACCAAAGCCAGCAGAACAGCAACACCCACTAAAGTGCGGTTACGTGTTGCTCTCGGTTTACCTATACTCATACTATGTAGTTTGCATAACCTGCTCCTGCACGGGGGCGGCTGCAATGTTGAAGTTAGAAAAAATTATTCCTCCTCCAATAAGGTCCTGCCCTTCATAAAACACCGCGCTTTGTCCCGGCGCTATGGCCGAAACTGGTGCCATAAATTCCACCTTTATACGGTCGTCTACCTGTGTAAGTAAACTGCTTTCGCCATCGTGCTTATACCGCACTTTGGTAATGGCATTAACGGGGGCCGTCAGTTGTTCGTATTTCTGCATGTTCAGCTTACCCACCCACATGCCGTTACGGTCCAGGTCCTTTTCTTCACCCAACACTACGGTATTAGTCTCCGGTCGTATTTCCACCACAAACATGGGTTTGCCAAAAGCAACTCCCAGGCCTTTGCGCTGGCCAATGGTATAAAACGGATAGCCCTGGTGTTTGCCAAGCACTTTACCGTTCATGTCTACAAAATTGCCTCCCTCTACCCGTTTTTCCAGGTCAGGGTCGCGGCGTTTTAAAAAGCCGCGGTAATCGTTATCGGGTACAAAGCATATTTCGTAACTCTCGCTCTTGTTGGCCAAATCTATATAGCCCATGTCGCGGGCCATTTGTTTTATATCGCGCTTATGGAACTTGCCAACCGGAAACATAGTGCGGCTTAAACAAGCCTGGCTAACACCCCAAAGCACATAGCTTTGGTCCTTGTTCGCATCCAGGCCTTTAGAAATCACATACCGGTTGTGCTCATTACGCAATTGTGCATAGTGGCCGGTAGCAATAAACTCGCAGTCCATCATATCGGCACGTTTCAGCAAAGCTTCCCACTTAATATGGGTATTGCACAGCACACAAGGATTTGGAGTGCGTCCGGCCAAATACTCATCAACAAAATTGTTTACTACAAAATCACCAAACTCATCGCGGATGTCAATAATAAAATGACTGAACCCAAGGTCCACCGCAATTTGACGCGCATCGTTTATCGAATCAAGCGAGCAACAACCTGTCTCCTTCTTCGACCCGCCCGAAGTGGCATAGTCCCAGGTTTTCATGGTAATTCCCACAACTTCGTAGCCTTGCTCATGCAGCATTACGGCAGTTACGGTACTATCAATACCGCCGCTCATGGCTACCAATACTTTTCCTCTTTTGCTCATAAAGGCCGCAAAGATAGCCCATTCAATCCAAACCTTAATACTTGTTTAGATTGATTATAAAGAAGATTCCAATAAATTAATAATCAGGTAATTATACCAAGGCAGTTAAAGAACTGCTACTTGCGCTCTATATCCTTAATGTCGTCATCCTTCACCATCTTCAGCAATTGCTGACGGGTAAAAACAATGGGCTCCGGCGCATAGGCCTCGTCGCCTTTTTCCTTCAGATCCGATAAGCCGGAAAGTTTATTGGTTTCGTACATGTGCTCCAACACCCAAATACTGTCGCCTTTTATCTCCTGCACTTTATAAAGCGAATATTGCTTATCCGGCAGTTTTACCTCATACACATCATTCACCCTGGCATCCTGCACCATACCTTGCATTCTGCCTTCCGATCTTTTGGCGCTAACCATACCTACTACAATCAGCACGGCTATCAACCCAAGTCCCGAAAAAGTCCAGATGGGCGCAGACTTCTGCGACTTCAACCGCTCATACTTTTCTTTAAAGGCCGGTGGCATTTGTTTCAGCTCAAGACTTTGCTTGCAGTGCGTGCACACCGTTGCGCCGGTTTTGCTAAACGGAAACAGAGGTATCCAGTAGATGTGCGCATACTTCTGAAAAATAGCCATGTGCACACTATTAGGTGTTCCGCACGCAGGGCAGGTCTCTTCAATATTTTCTTCGCCCAGGCTGGTGGCGCGAGTTCCGTAAAAAATCATCAGGTAAATAATTTAGCTCACAATGATAAAAAATTAGAGTCTACTCATCAGTTCATCCGCTATACTGCGGTCGTTCATCAGGCGCGGCACCTTGTTTTGCCCCCCAAGTTTGCCCTTGGTTTTCATATACTCAACAAAGGTTCCTGGTTTAAGTTGATGCAGTTTTAACTGTTGCAGCACATGGCCTCGGCGCAAATCATCGTAATACGGGTTCTTGCCGCGCAGGTATTCATCTACCAGGCCGGCAAAGGCATTCAAACTGTTGGGTAAATGGCTGAACTCTACAAACCACTCGTGGTAAGGCAAGCCCTCCTGCGGATTTACCTGCGGGGCTACGGTAAATTCGCTGACACCCGCATGCATATCGCGCATGGCACGTAAAATGGCAAACTCCACCTCTTCACTTATCACATGCTCACCAAAAGCCGATATATAATGCTTGGTTCTTCCCGTTACTACTATTCGGTAAGGGTTCTTCGAAACAAACTTAACGGTATCGCCAATGGCATAAGCCCACAGCCCGGCATTGCTGGTTAACAGCAGCGCGTAATTGGTATTCAGTTCAACATCCGCCAGGCTAATGCGCAAGGCATTTTCATTACCAATCTCCTCCGCCTTTACAAATTCGTAAAACAAACCGCCGTTTATATTCAATAGAAGTCCCCTTTCCGTTTGGCTATCCTGATATGCAATAAATCCCTCACTGGCCGGGTAGGTTTCTATCGAATCAATTTTAAAGCCTACCAGTTTTTCGATTTTGGCCCGGTAGGGTTCATAGTTAACCCCGCCGTACATAAACAGTTTGAAGTCCGGAAATACTTCCTGAATGGTTTGCTTACCGCTTAGCTCCAGCAACTTTTCAAAATACATAACACACCAGGGTGGTATGCCGCTGATAAGGCTCATCGGCTCCTTTAGCGTTTCGCGGGCAATGGCATCTACCTTTTCTTCCCAATCCTCAATACAATTCGTTTGGTACTGCGGCATGCGGTTTGCCCTGGCATAAACCGGTACATGGTTGTAAACAATACCGCTTAAGCGGCCGGTAGGTATTACACCATGTTTTTCTAATTCCGGTGAACCTTGAAGAAAGATCATTTTATGATCAAAACAATCAGCTTTACCCGTTTGGTATACATAGCTTAACAGTGCATTGCGCGCTGCTTTTACCATCGCGTCTATCTGTTCGCGGCTAACCGGTATGTACTTCGCCCCGCTGGTGGTACCGCTCGATTTACAGAAATACAAAGGACGGCCCGGCCATAACACATGTTCTTCACCCTCGCTAATACGCTCAATATCCTGCCTAAAACCTTCGTAGTCGCGCATGGGTACTGCCTTCCGGTAAGCCTCATAATCCTTAACATTGGCTAAACCATGCTTACGCCCAAATTCAGTTCCCTTACCTTTAGCAATAAGATGCTTTAAAAGTTGATGCTGCACGGCTACGGCCACTCCCTGTTCGCGGTAAATGCCCGGCACTAGTAAACCCGCCGCCATTTTCGCCGCTATACTTCTATAACCCATGTAACAAATATAATTTTCCGACCCGTCCGTGCATCCCTTAACCGCTTCTTTTTGGCCATAATCATATCAGGGGGGTATAAGTTACTCACATTCTTGCTTCCCTAATATACTCCCTATAGCTTGGTTTTAATATTCCGTTAAATTTGCCCGCATTCAAAAACTGCTGTATGTCACTCGGAAACTTCTTTTCCTTCCTAATACCCAAAGACAAGAACTTCTTTAAACTTTTTGCCCAGTCCTCCGATAATCTCGTAGAGATATCCAAGGTGTTCTCCGAAATGGTGAACTCTCCGCTGGAACGCCGCCCTGAGTTGTTGAAGAAAATATCAGACCTGGAACACGTGGGCGATGAACTCACCCACTCCATTTTTACCGAGCTTTCTACCAACTTCATCACCCCGTTCGACCGCGAGGACATTTCTTACCTGGCTTCGGCGCTGGACGATATTGTTGATTATATCGATGGTTCGGCTAAACGTTTCGATCTCTACAAGATCAACGAACCTTCGCTGGCCATGAAAAAACTGGCTGAAATTATTGAACACTCGGCTAAAGAAATTCATGTAGCCGTTACGGGAATGAACGATATGGCTAATGCCATCCGCATCCGCGAAGCGATTGTGCGTATCAACAGCCTCGAAAACCGCGCAGACGATATTTTTGATACCGCCATTGCCGACCTGTTCAACAACGAAACAAACGCCATTCAGATCCTGAAGGTGAAAGAAATACTGGCCAATATGGAAACCGCTACCGATAAGTGCGAAGACGTAGCCAATGTTATTGAGACCATTATTGTCAAGAACTCCTAAACCAGCCTAATGACAACCGTTCTCATAATAGTTATTGTTGTTGCCTTAATCTTCGACTTTATTAACGGTTTCCACGATTCCGCTAATTCCATAGCAACCGTGGTATCTACCCGTGTGCTTACGCCGTTTCAGGCAGTAATATGGGCTGCCTTCTTCAACTTTGTAGCCTTCTTCTTTTTTAAGGAACACGGCGTGGCCGATACCGTAAAAAAGATGGTGGCCGAAGAGGTAATCAGCCAGTCAGTGTTGCTCGGCGGTTTGTTAGGTGCCATTGTATGGAACCTGCTTACCTGGTGGTGGGGTCTCCCTTCCAGTTCCTCGCACGCCCTGCTGGGTGGCTTTGCTGGTGCCGCCTTTGCCAAGGCAGGTATAAACGCCATAGTGCTTTCTAAAATTACGCAAACCTTACTGTTTATTCCTTTAGCGCCGGTAATCGGCTTGGTAATCGCCTATTTTATTTCGGTACTGGTTATACATATCTGTAAAAACTTTTCCAATAGTAAGGTCGATCGGTATTTCCGTCGCCTGCAGTTAGTGTCTTCTGCCCTATTTTCCATCGGCCATGGCGGCAACGATGCCCAAAAAACAATGGGTATCATCTGGGCCGCACTGGTGGTAGCCGGTTCAGTTAAAAAAGGTGATACACTTCCCGTATGGACTCCCTTTGCCTGTTACACAGCAATGGGTCTTGGCACCATCTTCGGCGGCTGGCGTATCGTAAAAACCATGGGGCAAAAAATAACCCAATTAAAACCTTTCGAAGGTTTCTGTGCCGAAACTGCAGGCGCCGTTACCCTGTTTATGGTTACTGCCCTCAAAATTCCTGTATCTACCACGCATACCATTACCGGTAGCATTATGGGTGTGGGTATGACCAAACGCCTGAGCGCCGTTCGTTGGGGTATTGCCGGTAACATCGTTATCGCCTGGATCCTTACAATTCCCGCTTCCGCTATTGTGGGTGGTGTAAGCTACATGGTATTAAAAGTGTTCATCGGAGCATAAGCACGCGCAGGTTTCTACCTTATATAATATGTAACAGCCGGAGGTTTTCCGGCTGTATTTTGTTTTAAACAGGAACGCCGCAGTCCAATCTATTGTATTCGGTCTGTGGTGAACCGTATTTAGCAATCCCGGCTGTAGAACCATATTCACCCCAAAAAATCCAACTGTCCCCCTACGCGCGGGCCATCAGCCTTGCAGGCAGGGGACGAGAAAAAGCCGGATTGGCCTGGCTATTTCGGAGGGGATAAAAAGCTCCGGCGCAACCGGCCAAACAGCTTTTTTAACACAGTTTATTTTACATTTGTTTCTTTATTTATTACATTTACATTCTAAACCTTTAAACCAACTATGCGCTGCCCTACAGCTCACAATACACCTGCAGCCCTATCATTGCCCGCCACAATCTCCGGTGCTGTTGGCGCTGCGCAACACTGCGTAGTTGTAAGGTTTTATGCCTTTCCGGCACTCACATTAATTTTTTCTGAATTTGTGCACTTAAAAAACACGTGCACAAATGTGCACAAATCGCGAAGTGCCCTTCGCCATAAAACTGTGTTTAGGCTGGCTTTAACACAAAAAACCGTCATATAAACTTTTCTCTAACTTGTGCACAAGCAAAAAACCTGCACAAGCATGCACAAGCAGTGTTGATAACCCCGCAAGCCGGGGTAGCACATGCTTCGTGCGGCTGCATGAACCCGCAAAGGGAAGGCGGGTGTTTCGCTCATTGACATAAAAAAACGCCCTGCCGTAGCAGAGCGTTTCTATCAAGGATAATTGGTTAGCCTGTATTTTATTCCACTACCAGTTTTTGGGTAGTGCCGTTACAACGTACCAGATACATACCGGCAGGCAGGCCCTGTAGGTTCAGTTGTAATTGTTCCTCCGTTCCGGTTGGTATGCTTTGCACTAAGCGGCCTGTAATATCCGCCAACTCAACGGTTTGATTGCGGAAATTACCACCCAGCACCAGCGTAACCTGGTTAGTGGCAGGGTTGGGATACAAGCCAAAAGAAGGGTTATTCAGTTCGCTTACACCTACGCTTGCCTCAGGGAAAAACTTCAGCGAAAAGTTACCCGCAAAATCCAGTAAGCCGTTACCGCTAGTATCAACCACATTCTGCGCAACAGAATAAAAAGTATGGATGCCCGCAGTAACCGGGTATAACCGCGAGTGCGAGAAACTGTTGAACTTGTTTAATTGGTATACACCGGCAAATTGCACACAGCCCTCCTGAGGTTCCCAACCGTAATGGTCGCTAACGGCCATCACAATGCGGTCTCCCACCTGGGTAGTGGCATAGCCATCCAGTTGCAGTAATACATAACCTGCCTGGGCCGCTGTTATAGTTATCGAATCAAAGGCTAAAGGTTGGGCACGTATCGGTTCATCATCCAGTTCAATCTCGCGCACATCGCTGGTAGCTATACCGGTTGATGGAAAATATTCGCCGCTTAAGGTGCCGTAAACCCAGGCAATACCATTGCCACTGGCATCCACCACGTTGGCTGCATTCAGGAAGATGGAATCAGGATCATTAGCCCAGGCATCAAACATGCGGGAATGTGAAAAGGGAGAATAGCGCTGGGTGGCATTAAGTGCCTTCACCGCTACACTGCCATCACCCACCAACCACGAATGTGTTTTGCCCGCTGTAAGCATAATGCGGTCGCCGGGGTCCGAATCAACCCAGCCATCAGCGTGTACCACTACAGTACCATTCGGCACGCCCCCTACTGCAAAGGCTTTGTCCAGTACTTTCGATCCGGTATTAAAATCGGGATTCGCTGAAATGTTTTTATAGATGGCAAATGACCCGCCTGCAACAGGGAAAAACTCTAAAGTCAAATGCCCGTAGATGGAAGCATTGCCACTACCCGCTGTGTATACAACATTATGACCAACGGCATAAAAAGTATCTGCCCCTGCTGCAATATCATAAACCATGGTATGCGAAAACGAACGGCTTCTGGTAGCTGTGTTAGGCACTTCCAGACTTATATTACCATAATTACTTGTCCATGAACTATCATCGCTGGCCGCAAGCGCAATTAAATCACCCGAGTCGGCTTCACAATAGCCGTCAAAATGCAATACCACTCTACCTGCTGAAGGTGCATTAAAAGGAAGTATTCCTAAAACAGTGGCATTAGGTTGGCGCAAATTAAAAGTGCCGTTTATAACAGCCTGTTTAACCTGCGGTTCATTATTGGTAGCGCCAAAGGCCGCACTGCATAACAGCAGCAATACAATAGGTAGTACTAGTCGGTTCATATTGGTAGTTTTCGTTTCAGCTACAAAGCAAGAACAATTGAAAACGGGGAAATATGATGCATGTTTATACCGCTGCTGACAATTGTCAGAAATGAAAAAAATCTAATGGGTGTCATTAACGGGCGGAAGATTCAACAGGGCACCACCTGCAAGCAGCAGCTTACAGAGGTAAGTAACAAAGGAATTGATTAGCATATTTTTACACGCGGGTGACACATCTTACGCTATCTTAGCCCGCAACAAAAACTGGATCGTGATCAACAAAATTTTACTTGCATTGGTAGTGGTATTGAGCTGTTGGGTAGCTTATCTTACCTGGCAGCAGAAGCAACTGAACAATCAACTGAAGGCACTTACGGAAAAAGAAAGCGTAAACATAACCCCGCTGCAACCGGGCACCGCTAATGCCCCCGCTACGGAGGCCAGCCCTTTCGATAAGCCGAGTAACGATGCCTTACTAAATGACTTTCCCGAAACAAAAACGCCTCCACCACTTACCTCCATCAAGTTTGAACGCATTACCCACGATTACGGCCGTATTGACGAAGGCGCCAAGGTTAAGACCACTTTCCGCTTTACCAACACAGGCAACAACCCGCTCATCATTTCCTCAGCTGTTGGCTCCTGCGGTTGCACGGTTCCCAACTGGCCAAAGGCTGCTCTTAAACCCGGCGAAAGCGGTGTAATTGACGTGCAATTTGATAGCGAAGGCAAACACGGGCAGGTTGAAAAAAATGTGACCGTAACAGCTAACTGCAATCCGCCAAGCACCTTGTTAACCATTAAGGCTACCATCATTCCTAAGGACCGCTAAACAGGCTTTAAATAATAGCCACGGTTTCAGGGGGCTTACTAACTTTACTACTTAATACAACTACATGCGCATATTGGCTTTCGATTATGGATTAAAACGGGTGGGGCTTGCTGTTACCGATCCTTTACAGATTATAGCCAACAGTCTCGAAACGGTCCCCACCAAAGAGATAGAGGCGTTTGTAAAAGCCTATTGCAGCAAAGAAGAAGTGGAATGCTTTGTAATAGGTTACCCCATGAACACCGGCCACCGCGAAAACGACGTGGTTAAACATATCGATGCCTTTATACTGAAGTTGCAACAGCTGTTCCCAACCAAACCGGTGCATAAAATAGACGAACGCTTTACCAGTAAAATGGCAGCACAAACCCTGCTGATGAGCGGCGTAAACAGAAAGGAACGGCAGAACAAAGGAAATGTGGATGCTATTGCAGCCAACCTGATACTCCAAACCTACCTCGAGAAAAAGTCATTAGGCTTCTAGTTTCCATTCATCTGCCCGACTGCTTATTACTCAAAATTCATGGGTGTGCGTAACTTATTTATGCAAAAGCCCCGAAACCCTCATCTTGTGAAACATAAATCATGTATGCATGATACAAGTCAAAAACCTGGTGTACGAATACACCGATAAACGTGCACTTGACAATGTAAACTTCGAGATTGCCGACGGGGCCATCACCGCCCTGGTAGGACCAAATGGTGCCGGCAAAACCACCCTCTTAAGAAGTTTGGCAGCGCTTTCAAAACCCCTGTCAGGGGAAGTATTTATCGACGGTTACAGCACCATCCACCAACCACGCGAGGTGCACCTGCGGGTAGGCTACCTGTCCGATTTCTTTGGCCTCTATGATTCCTTAACGGTGGAGCAATCGCTGCTGTTTACAGCGCATAGCAGGCTTGCCCCTGGCGTGGACGTAATCAAAGCAGTTGATGTTGCTATTAAGCGTTCGGGTATCGCCTCGTTTATCGATAAGAAAATCAGCGCCCTTTCACGCGGCATGCGGCAGCGGGTAGGTATAGCACAGGCTATTATTCATCAACCCAAAGTGCTGCTGCTCGATGAACCTGCCAGCGGCCTGGACCCCGAAGCACGTCATTCACTTTCGCTGTTGTTAACCGACCTCCGCGATAGTGGTATGACCATTATTGTTAGCTCACACATTTTAGCCGAGTTGGAAGATTACAGTACCGAGATGCTGGTTATACAGGATGGCAAAATGATCGAACACCGCCATTTGGGAAGCAAAGGTACCGTGCAACACCACCGCTCTATTTTAATTAAGCTGGAAAGTTACCTGCCCCACGTAGCAGAGGTATTGGAACGCATAGATGGCGTAACAGCCGTTGCACTTACCGGCGAAACGCAGGTAACCCTGCAACTGAACGAACAGGTAAACAGCCGCCGGGCCTTGTTAAAAGCATTGGTAGAACAAAACATCCCTGTAGAGGAGTTCAGCGAACACAAAGTAAACCTGCAGGACGAATACATTAAAACAGTTTCGGAATACAAAAAATCGAAAGTATAATGGATAAGCTTTTGAAATGGAACCCCGAGTTTGCCAAAAACGTTTGGCTGGAACTAAGCGTGCAGCGCCTGATAGCCATGCCGGCTATAATTCTTTTAATAGCAGTACTGGTTTTAACCAGCACCGGTAATAGTTGGGACACCCTCCACTATATCAGTATGGGCGGCTTTACGTTGGTAGGTATGCTGTGGGGCCTTAAATCGGCCAGCGATGCCATACTTGATGAATACAACGAGCGCACCTGGGACTGGCAACGCATGAGTATCATAGGGCCCTTTCGCCTGGCAATCGGTAAGTTATTCGGTAGCACCATCTACAACTGGTATGGAGCACTCATCTTCCTGCTGCTGTTCCTGCTTACTGCGTTGCGCATGGAGAATACAGTCCGCGAATTGAAGCTGGGTGTGCTAATGGTGCTGGGTATGATAACCCTGCACGGATTAATGATGCTGATGTCGCTGCAAATGATACGCAAGGCCGATGGACGCAACAAAATAAAAAGTAACCGCTTGTTTATAGTGGGCATCGTATTGCTGGGCTTCATGAGCAACTTTGTTCGCTCAGGCATTATGAACCTCGGGGCAGGTTATTTTAGTTGGTATGGCATCCTAAACGACCCAACCGATCTCTCTATTATCTCCTCGGCGTTCTACTGTTTTTGGGTAGTAGCCGGTCTTTACCGCAGCATGCGCACCGAACTGCAATACAGCGATGCCCCTGTATGGTGGCTGTCGTTTTTGGTATCCTCGCTGGTATTCCAGTTTGGTTATTTATCGCATATCCCATCTTTATCACTTACAGCTGGCCTGGCTATTCTGTTTGCTGTTAACTTCTTTCAGTATGTTGTGATGGTATATTTCCTGGCCTTATCAGAGCCAAAGGATATTGTAAACCTCCGTTTGCTGCAGAACAATTTTACAGCGGGCAACTTTAAAACCTTCTTCGAAAACATTCCGCTTTGGCTGTTTACGCTTCCCGTGGCCTTTATGGTGGGGTTATTGGCTGTTGGCTTTTTTGCCTTAACCAATTCCACCAACGAACTTTTTGAAAAAATGCATTTGGAAGGCACTACCAAGGCATTTATGTTTTTGATAGCCGTAATGGGCTTTGTTGTCCGCGACCTGGGCATTTTGCTTTTACTGAACTTTTCAAGCCGTGCGCGCCGTGCCGACGGGGCCATGATGGTTTACTTGGTACTGTTATATATATTGATACCAATGGTGTTAAAGGATTACGGTATAGGCACCATTTTTTACCCCGATATAACAGCCAATTCATTGATGATGGTATTGTTTCCCTTAATCGAAGCAGCAGTAGTGCTGGTAATAGTGGTTAAGCGCTGGAACGAATTAAAAGAGAAGGCAAAAGGCTAAAATGTAAGCATCGTATTCTAATATTGCCCACCGGAAGGAGGGGCTCCCCTCCTGTTGCTCAGCGGCACCCTTCTTCCCTGCGGTGTATTTTACACCACCAGGAAACTTTTAAACTAATCTGAAATGAAAGAGTTCAGGGAATTTAGCCTAGTGTTGTTGCTGATTGCAGTAGCCATTTTTGGTGCCTTAAATTTTAAAGCCTGCTCGGGTTGCAATTCAAAGAAGAGCGAATTGAGTAAGGAAAGTAACGCTCCTATACCTAAAGGAGTTACAAGTGGTAATGAACGCTTCGACAATGGTAAAGGTCTTTTCAAATCGAACTGTGCTGCCTGCCATAGTTTAACGGCTGATGTAACCGGCCCATCCTTAGCAGGTGTAACAGAAAGGTGGAAATCTGCAGGCGAATACAAAGGCAAAACCGGTGAACAATGGCTCCGCCTTTGGATTAAGGATTGGAACGAACCTGTTGAAGCAGGGTACCCATATGCCATAGCAATGGCCAATAGCCGCATTGCACAAATGAACCGCTTCAGCTTTTTGAAGGACGCTGATATTGAGGATATTCTTTATTACGTGGATCAGGCTGGCAGTAAACAGGCTAAAACGCCTTAGGTCTTCTGCTTCTTCTTTTTGGCCGCAGGGAACAATACGTTGTTTAGGATAAGCCGATAGCCGGGTGAATTGGGATGCAGATCCAGGTTAGTTGGAGGATCTCCCACCATATGCTGGTAATCTTCAGGGTCGTGACCGCCATACCAGGTCCACATACCCTTGCCTAACTCACCGTGTATGTACCGGGCTTCGTTCGCCGATTTGTTCTGGCCCATTACCAATACACTGCTTTTTATAAAGTCCTTTTTAAAGGCCGTGGTTTGGCCTAAAAAGCCTTTCACTGTTTTAGTGTGGTTTTGGCATAACATAGTGGGTACCGGGTCCCATTTGGCGCTAAAGTCAAATAATGTAAAATAGTCCAGGTCCTTTGGAACTGTGCGGCCATAGGTGGCATCAATGTCGCTGTATTCGTATTCATAAGGATTGGTGCGCAGGTGCCAGTTTTCGAAGGCAAAACATTGGTTGTAATCCAGCTTTGACTGCGCATTAGGGTCCTGCGCGTCGCCATCATACATCACATCACAGATGTCGGTGTTTTGTGCCGCCAAAGCTATATCATACGAATCGGTGGCGCTGCACATGGCAAACATAAAGCCGCCCCCAAACACAAAGTCACGAATGGTTTTCGCCACTGCCAGTTTCATTTCACTAACCTTTTTAAAACCATGCTTAGCAGCTCTTGCCTCGTTATCCTTTTGGTCATCCTGATACCACTGCGCATTGCCATAGCTGGCATAAAACTTCCCGTACTGCCCGGTAAAGTCCTCGTGATGCAGGTGCAACCAATCGTACTGCAACAGTTTGCCGTCCAGCACCTCATCGTCGTAAATTACGTCGTAGGGTATTTCGGCATAGGTAAGTACCATGGTTACGGCATCATCCCAGGGCTGTTTGGTTTTAGGCGAATAAACTGCCACACGGGGTGCCTTTTCCATCTTCATCACCTCCATGTTCTGTTCCGGATCGGCAATTTCAGTCAGCACGGCAGTATATTGCCCATCAGCCAACACCTCGTAGCTAACGCCGCGTATCTTACATTCTTTTTCAAGGGCATCGGCATATTGAATAGCAAAACTGCCCCCACGGTAGTTCAGCAACCAGTCAACTGTTACATTTTGCTTGAGTGCCCAAAATGCTATACCGTATGCTTTTAAATGGTTGGCCTGTGCTAAATCCATGGGTATCAGCAGTTCCGCAGCACGGCCACCTAGCACCAACAACATAAAAATCACCTGTATCGATACAACCTTAATGAACTTCATATACTATTCTCTATCGTAAAATTGCTTTAAAAATTCCGATTTTTCAGCTTTCCCCAATCCTGTTGTTAAGTATTAACAACAGCAATACTTTTTGCAATCTGCTAAGTTTAATCAACTTTAACGGGCAAAGTAACGTCTTAGATATACATGCGGACTTCTTCGATATACAGTTTTTGTTTTTTACTGCTGATTACTCATCTGTGGTTAAAGGCAGGTGCCCAGGCTACGCATACTGGCGGGGTGGTTAACATCTATACTAAGGTAAACCAGGTAGATTACTGCACTAACAAAGTAAACGTTAGTAATACCACCGGATTTTCGGTGGGGCAAAAAGTACTGCTGATACAAATGAAAGGGGCTACAATTTATGTCGGTAATGATAGCCAGTATGGCGACATCCCCGATTATGCAAGTTGCGGCAACTACGAAATTGAGAAGATAAAAAGTATAAACGGCAACGACGTGGAGTTTGAGTATGTAATGCTGCGTAAATACGATCCCAACTTTGGCGTACAGCTAATTACACTTCCAGAATACAACACGCTGGTTATTGACTCCACCTTGAAAGCTCAAAAGTGGGATGGTAACACCGGTGGTGTGCTGATCGCAAAAGCCGATTCAATAATAATGAACGCCAATATTGATGTTAAAGGGACCGGGTTTAAAGGCGCCATTCGCGAGAATGACGGGAATGCTCAGGCTTGTTATAACGGTGGCAATGGCGGCGCCTTTGAATATTATTGCGGCACTATCTATTGCGGTGCTCCTAAAGGCGAGGGTAATGGAAACACTCCTTATCCATATGGCCGGGGTAAAAACGGAAACGGTGGCGGTGGCGGAAACGACCATAACACCGGCGGCGGGGGTGGAAGCAACTTTGGGAAAGGCGGGCGTGGCGGCTTGCGTGCTAACGTATCTCAATTTAGTTGCCCGGGCCCCGGGCCCGGTGAAGGCGGCTTAGCACTGGATTACAATACGGTGTCCAACAAAATTTTTATGGGGGGTGGCGGTGGTGCCGGCGATGAGAACAACAACGAAGGAACAGGCGGGGCTGATGGTGGCGGTATCTGCATACTGATAGCAGATGTACTGATGGGCAATGCAAAAAAGATTAATGCAGATGGCAACGACCAAACCATCGTGGCGCAAAGCGACGGTGCAGGTGGTGGTGGTGGTGCAGGCACTGTGTTGCTAGATGTAAACAACATTCCGAACACCTTATATATTGATGCCAATGGGGGCAATGGAGGCTCGCTGGATAACGGTGGCAGTCAAACTTATTGCTTTGGCCCGGGAGGAGGTGCCGGCGGCGGTGCCCTATGGCTGAAGGTGAGCGCCATGCCTCCCTCAATTGTTTATCGCGATACAGGAGGAAGCAGTGGTAGGAATGTTTTTGGTTTGGCACCCGCTAGCTGCCCTACTGGTACTACCAACAATGCTGAACATGGATCAGATGGAGGCATGATTACTGGCCTCGTAATTCCGGAAGCCAGTGTGCCATTTGTGGCTTTAACCGCCAGTGCCTGTTGCGATACTACCGTTTGTTCCGGTGCCGAGGTGTCCTTCCGTGGTACGGCTAACGGCTTGCCCCCGGTTACATTTACATGGAGCAATGGTAATACCGACTCAGCTTTTATTGAACAGGTATTCAACACAACTACGTATACCATGACCGCCACTGATGGCATTGGATGCCAATTAATCCGCACCGTGCAGGTTAACATTCTGAATAATCCGCCCGATATTACTTTTTGCTGCGACACCACTGTTTGTCTGGGGCAACAGGTAATCATGCAGTTAACGAACAACTCAGGCACCCAACTAACCTACGCCTGGAACACCGGCAGCACAGCAAACAGTATTACTGAAACGGTATCGTCTACACAAAACTTTAGTGTTACAGCTACCGACCCCAGTGGATGTATTGTTGTTAAATCAGGGCTTGCAACTGTACCATTTATCCCGGTATCCGTAACAGCTGATCCCGATTCCGCTGTTCTATTAGGCCAACCTGTTCAATTAACAGCCTTAAGCGATACTAACTTTACTTTTACTTGGAATCCCACAACAGGATTAAGCAATCCGGGCATTTACAACCCTATCGCTACGCCCGACCAAACCACTACCTACTGTGTTACAGTAACAAATCAGCATAATTGCACTGCAGATGATTGTTACGAAATAGAACTGGTAGTGCCTGATATTAAAATTCCGGATGCCTTTAGTCCAAATGCTGATGGAGTAAACGACCTGTTTACCATCTACCCTCTGCAGTATGCTGAAATCTTTGAGATACGAATTTACAACCGGTGGGGCGAAGTGATTTTTGATGCCAAAGGGAATCAAGCCTGGGACGGCACGTATAAAGGTAAACTTCAAAATGCAGGTGCCTACGTATGCTCGGTTAGTTACGGAAGCCCCTTAGCTCCCGGCAAATCGAAACTTGCGACAAAAGATATTATCCTGATTCGTTAGTTCAGGGAAGGATTTCCAACTGAGCAAGGGAATCGGAAGCTAACAAAGCCATATAGGCATAACCGGTGCTGTTAAAATGCCGGTCGTAGTTGTAAGTATACTGAAGCATCGGCGTGTTTTTAAAATGAGCCAACTGTGCATCATAAATAAATATACAGGGGGTATTTTCTCTCTGCAGCTCTTGTGTAAGGTTGTAAAACAGGTTACGGGTATTTTGGTTTAAGCTGTTGTCGTATAAAATTTCGGAGCCCCCAGCATGACTTAACCATACGAACTTAGCGCCTTCAGCTTGCACGGTATCGCGATATTTTTGTATGGTGGCTAAAAACACAGGTTGCAAACCGCCTAGATAGTTTTTATACTCGGCTTCCTGCATAGGTATCCCACTAAACGGATATTGTTTGAGTGCCATCACAGCCCTTACAAAGTGGAGGTATTGGTACGCATAGTCCCAAAACGGTCGCGGTCGGTAATGCATCTTTCCATCTGCATTAAAACGCTCCAATCCACCTCTGAAGTAATAATCAGTTATGTCGGATGAATTAGTTGCTGCTATCACTACATCAGGTTTATACTCCCTATAGCGATGTAAATACGCCATATAGGAAGTAAAAATATCATCGCCTGCTGAGGCTCCTATCATTACTTCTACTTGCTTGCCTTTAGCGCGTAATATCCCTTCTAATAAGCGGGGCCAGGTGCTATCGTAAGGGGCCCCCATTCCTTCCACAAAAGAATCGCCCGTAACCAGAATTCGTATTACTGAATCTGGCTTGGATAAGGGGAACTCTTTTTCTCTAATGCCAAAATGATTGGTGTTATAGATATAGTGATATTCATTCCCGGGTAAAACAAACTTGTCATTCACCGGCCACTGATTATACCATCCCGTGCTAACCACTTTAAACCCTGAAGCATATCCCATTCCGTTCTTCTCCGAAACAGTGGTATACCAACCAAGCAAACGCAACGTTACCTCGGTTAGTAGAAAGGTCACTACCGAAATAATGATAAGATAGCGAATGCCTGTTGATGTATTCTTCAACTGAGTTTAATTAACCCAATGAAATTAGAAAAAATGTTGCAACTAAACCTTAGAACCTTTTCGGAAGAGTTCCCGCTCCAGGGAAAAATCCAGTTGATAGGCTGCTTCCAGTTGCTCCATCCGGGCCATATTCATCTCAACGAATTGTTTATGAGCATCACTCTGCGCATTTCGGGGCCTGTGTAAGGCTGCGGTTTTTATCCGTCCCACCTCATCCAAAATAGGAATCAGTTTTTTATCGATCAAGTGAGTTCTAATAGCTTGCCATACGTAGTTTATAGCAACACTGTTTGGATGTAGCATATCCGCGTTATAGAAACGGTAGTCGCGTAAATCGTCCATCACCATTTCATATGCCGGGAAATAGCAAAGTCCTGGATACATTTCCTGCAGAGCGTATATAGCTGTAAAAAGATGCCCCTTGCTGACTGAGTTCTCGTAATGTCCGAAAGCAAAATATCTTACCGGACTAACCGAGAAAACTACCTTTAGCGCCGGGTTTATCCTCCACAAAGCCTCCAGGGCAGCTTTCCATTGTGCAATAATCAGTTCCGGTTTTAAAATGGAGCTATCGAACCTGGTGCCGGGAAGTTTATGGCAGTTGGAGACAATGCGGCCGTTTTCCTTTAACCGAAAGATATGAGAAGTCCCCGGCGTCAGGAATAAAACACTAGTGTTTTTAAGTGTTTTCGAGGCGGCATCCAACAGCTGATTAATTCGCCACAAGGTCTCTTCCGGAGTGGCAGCTGAAAAGCTGCTGTGATGATCGAAGCTGTGATACTGTTCGTTGTGATAAATTAGATCAGTCTCAGTATAGGGCTGACTAGTAATTAACCGGTGAATGGCATTTGATATGGATGCGGGATTGTATTGTTGACCGAAAGGATTTACCGTAATAGAAAATTTACACTCCGCAAATTTATGTCCAATATGTTCCGAAAAACAGGATCCGATTGTAAGTAGTTGATCGGAGTAACTGATCCTAAAACCGGGATCCTTAACCTTAACAATGGTGCGAAATTCATCCGTCATCTTTCACTAATTAACAAGGTAATTTAGGTAGCAGGGCCACCTATTACATCTTCAGTGCAAGGTATACAAATCTGTAATTTAAACGTGGTAGGCTATTTTTAGCGCCACCTATTATCTTAGCCCAAAACTATAATCATGCCTCATTTCATGTATATACTCGAGCTTACACCTACTTATAAAAACCTGGCCAATTGGACAGCGGAAACCAACGCGATTCTGGAAGAGCACTGGAACCACTTGGTGAACATGCACCAGGAAGGAAAAATTATGCTCGTAGGCCGTACGAATTTGCCACTTGACCATGCCGATAACCATGGCTACAACATTTTTGAAGCAGCGGATTTAGAACAGGCACAACGTATTTTGGACAGCGACCCTACCGTGGCTAAGGGGGTCATGACAGGCAAGGTTTTCCCTTTTAGCCTGGCGCTGTTTAAAGGACAAGCCCTATCAACAACATAATACAGTTTTATGGATATATTGGAACTAACACTTTATACCCACAATCTAATAGCCGTCAGAAACTTCTACGGTAATGAACTGGAATTGGATTTAATAGATCATACCGGTCAGGAACTCCTATTTAAAGTGGGTAGCACCAGGCTCAGGTTCAAGGCCGTTTCCGGCAGCAAACCTTATTACCATTTTGCTTTTAACATACCACCGCACCTTTTAATGGAGGCCCAAAAATGGCTGAAAGGACATGCGCAGACTATTACCTGGCAAGGCAAGGAATTGGTGGACTTTCCAAACTGGAATGCGCAGTCGCTTTACTTTTTTGACCCGGTTGGTAACATACTTGAATTTATTGCCCGGCAAGAATTACCCATAAATGGCCGCACTGATTTCGACAGCGATTGTATTCTGAATATCAGCGAAATCGGCATTATCGCCGACCCTGTTTTTGCCATGCGCGAAAAGCTGGAGCAATCCTTTGGCCTGCAGGTATTTAACAGGCAACCACCAACAAATGAGTTTTGCCCGATGGGCAATGACAACGGCCTGCTTATCCTGGTTACAGAACACCGTAACTGGTTCCCTACCGCCATTCCCTGCAAGCCATTTCCGTTGGAAATACTGTTTAGCAACGATGGAGGCCAAACGGCACACCTCCTTAAAACTTAAATGAGCAAGACTTTTGTATTTTCAGGACATAATGAGAAGCGTATTTCTTATACTGTTTTTTGCACTGTGCTTAAAGGCCGGTGCCCAACCAACCAATGCGCGCGGTGCGGCCTTAATAAATGAAGCTGCTAACAACGAAACAGGCAAACTGTTTGCATTGGTAGTTGGCATTTCGGATTACAAGGAATTACCCAAACTCAAATTTGCCGACCGCGATGCGCAAGCGTTTTGCAACTACCTAAAAAAAGTGAGCACCGATACCACCAATATCAAAGTAATAACCAATCAGGAGGCTAACCGGGTAAATGTGCTCTCTGCGCTGATGTCCATTAAAAAGAGTGTAAGTAAAGGCGATCGTGTATTCATTTATTTTGCAGGTCATGGTGATGTAGAAACGGAAATTACCAACGGTGGCATCCTGCTTTTATACGATTCGTATAAGGAGAACTACTACCTGAACCCCAACGGTTACCTGCACGAAACCGATCTAAAAAACATAATCAGTCAGTTTACCCAAAAGGAGGCTCGGGTTACGCTAATTACCGATGCATGTCACTCTGGTTCACTTAGTGGCGGAACTGATGGAGCTGGTAAAACCTTGCTAGCGCTCAAAGCCGAATGGGGCAGCGAAACCAAAATTTTTTCTTGCCAGGCTAATGAATACTCGCTGGAAGGCGACCAATGGGGCAATGGCAGGGGATTGTTCTCCTTTCACCTGGTAGAAGGCCTTACAGGTTTAGCAGATGAAGAAGGAGACGGTGACGGGCAGGTTAGCCTTTTTGAGTTACAGAGCTATTTACAGAAATACGTTCGGAAACAGGCAGCGCCTAGTAAACAAACACCTTTTGCAGTGGGCAACCTTGATAATGCCATTGCCAAAGTCAACATTCCACTGTTGGCTAAACTTAAAGAAAGTAAAACGGCCAACTATCCGCTTTTTGCCTCGGCAGCAGGCCGGGCTGCCGACCTTGCTAATGACTTTGATGTAGCCACATATGCTAACTTTAAAAAAGCGTTGATAGAGAATCGGCTTGTGGAGCCTGATAAAAACAATGCCTGGTATTTTTACAGTCAATTAAGCGGCAAATCGAAAAACGAAGTGGCGAAAGACGGTTTAACACGGGAGCTGGTCGCGGCTCTTTTAAACCGCTCGCAGGAAATTATTAACCCGCTTCTGGCAGGTGATGTTAGTTATACTTCATCCTCCAAACTTGCTCTGGCGGTTAAGGAAATGAATAAAGGTATCGAATTGCTCGGGGCCGACCACTACCTAACAGGTAACTTTAAGGCACGTAAGCTTTTCCTCGAAGCGGTTCAGTTAACGCTTAACCCGGGCGATGAAAAAAATCCTTCCAACGTTTCAAATGCCTTAAAAAAACTGGACGAATCCATTAAACTTGAACCGTTTGCTTATTACAGCTATTACCAGAGCGGCTATCTGTATAACATTCAGAAAAAGTCGCAACAAGCTATCGACAGCTACAATAAATACCTAAGTTTTTTACCGAAAGATGCCGAGGCACTTAATAATGTTGGGGTCTCGTATTATAACATAGCTAATTACGAGAAAGCGCTGGATTATTATAATCAATCCCTAAGCGTCAAGCCTACAGCAAAAACCTATACCAATATGGGCTTGGTTTATTTAAAACAGAATCTGGCCGAAAAGGCTGCGGAACGGTTTGACAAAGCTATTGCGCTTGAAAAAGATAAGGCCTTTGCGACTTACTTTATAGCTGGTAAAAGCTATTATGATAATGGCAATGGTGAAAAGGCAGCGGGATATTTTACCAAAGCTGTTGCAGCTAATGGGAACCATGCCCCATCCTTGTACTACCTTGGGCTATTAAGCTTAACTAAAAAGGACAGCACAAAAGCACTTGACTATTTTACGAAGGCCATAACAGCAGATAAAATGTATGCCGAGCCCTTGCAAAAACGGGGGGACCTGTATTTTTGCAAAAAACAATTTGACAAGGCCATTACCGATTATAACAATGCCATTACACTAAATCCCAGGTTAATGGATAGTTATTTACCACTAGGGAAAGCATATATGGAGTTGGGGCGTTACAACGACGCAGTAGATGCGCTTGAAAATGCAGTAATGACCGATCGCAACCTTGGCAAAACGATTTACCTGCAATTGGGAAATCTTTATCGCGACAATTTAAAACAGTATGAACGTGCCAACGGCTACTACCAGAAATACCTGGAACTGAATCCTATGGACGGCAAGGGCTATGCAGAAGCCGGTATGAACTATATTCAATTAAAAAATTATACTGCTGCGGAACAAAATTTAAAACGCGCGGCTACGTTAATACCGGGTAGTGCGCTGGTAAATAGCTATACCGAATTATTAAACAGCAGCAAACCCAGGTAGCACTTCAACCTATGAACCAAGGGTCGGGCAAACTGCCGGCATATTTGTTTTACCTGCTTATAATCTCACCGGTTATATTTTTTACTTACGTAATGGCTACCAAGGTAGTGCCTTACTTAAGTTTTGGCCATGCGGTAAATTTCCTCTCCACCAAAACAAACGAGGTACTGGAAAAACCGTTGTTCCGTACCGGATTCTATATACATATTATCAGCAGCTGGATAGTACTATTAACCTCCCTGCCGCAATTTATGCCCCGGTTAAATGCAGCTTATCCGGTATTTCATCGCTATACGGGGCGTGTTTACATATTTACTCTTCTTGTATTGGCTTCACCATCAGGATTAATACTGGCACTATATGCCAATGGAGGTATAGCAGCAAAAACAGGGTTTACAATGCAGTGCCTGCTTTGGTGGTTCGCTACATTCATGGCCTTTTATCATGTGTTGCGGCAAAATTACAGAGAGCATATTAATTGGATGATTCGCAGTTTTGCTATTACACTGGCAGCCTTTAGCCTTCGTACGGAGGGTTACCTGATGCATTACCTGCTGCACACAAGGCCCGTAGAAACTTACATAACCATAACCTGGTTATCGTGGATGGGCAATTGGTTTATAGCTGAAATACTACTTACTTTAGGATTAGGTAAGTGGTTGCATAAAAAATATACTCAAAACCTTAACCCATGAAAAACACCTTTGTTCTATTGGCAATTGTCACACTGTTGCTGAATGCCTGTAACAACAGCATGCGTACCGAAACACCCGCGACACAGGTAAAACTGACCACGCATAAAGAAGCTATGGATACCATGCGTATTGCCGGGATTGACAGCAGCCAAATTGATTCGCTGACAGCCCTAATTGAGTATGGTTACCTGCCTGATGAACGGGCCAGCCAGGTTTTACGGGCGTTGGATTATAAATCGCTTATTGCCTCAGGCGAATCGCGGGCATATTTTGGTTTTTACGGTACTGACAGATACAAGATTGAATTTTATATAGAAGATGCCCGGGCAGATGAGAACAACCCATTCCTGATTCATGTAAAAGGTAAAAACAAATACAAAAAGAACATTGCATCTTTTGATGGCACAATAACCATTGATTCGGTGTTTGGATTTAAAGATCTTACTTACGATTACCGGGATTTTCTGGAATACGAGGCAGAAGATACAAGTGCGCATTATGAAGGAGACACTACCTTGCAAACATATCACCTCAAAGGCAAGTTTAATCTAAAGGAAGCACCCGGGAAAAATGCAGGGGAGTTTAATGGCAACTTTTTTATGGATGTATACCCTACATTGGTTTATAATGAAGGCGACCCTAAACCGGGCTATGGCATTTGGTATAATACCAATAACGAAACCCGCCGCGGAGGATTTTTGTTTGATGGCAGTTGGGTAAATTATCAAAATGCCAATACCAAACCTTTATTGCTGGCAGCCGATGTATTTATGTTTGGTAACGATGTATTGGAAAACTTCAGCTACGGCGAACGTGAAATAGAGATCAATCCCAAATATCGCGACCTGGGTTGGGAAGACTACTGGGAGAACGACGAATGGTGGAACAATGGCAAGGACGTAAAAGCCCTTAGCATCCTATTCTGATTCCTGCGTTTTCTTCATATTCAGCCAGCGACGCCATTTGCTGCGATCAGTATCGTTGTTACGAATTTCATGAAGTTCGTTGATCAGGGCTAACAGGTTGGTTTCCACCTTTCCCTTTACCTCGTTCAGCGTAGCCTCATCTTCAATTTTGCTTTTCAGCCGTTTGGTTGAAATACGTTTACCGAATTTGAAATACAGTTTTACCGGGCGGGGTATAATGGTATCACCCACCCCCTTTACCACCGGGGGTATCAGTTCACCATCTTTAAATACCGATTTTGAAACCCCGATAAACGATAAAAACTTACCGACAGGAGTTTTCAAAAAGTCATCGGCATCCTGCACAATGGTAAATGCTTCCTCGGCACCAACCGCGGCCACCGGTATTATATCGTAGCCATGTTGCAAGGCCATACGTACAAACCCCTTACGGTCACTCCATTTCAACACATACTTCTCTCCTTTCTTGCGGCAAATTTCGCGGGTTCCTCCAGGATATACCACAATACTTTCTCCTGCCTCCATTAATGCATTGCAATTAGCCCTGCTGGCTTCCACCACACCTAACCGTTCTTTTACAAAATCACGCCATACAGGTATCCTGAAATGGTTGGTATCGGCAAGTGCGCGCAGTATAATACCTTTCCGTAAATACAGTTCGGTCCCAAAAGGATAGCCGTCTAGTATACCTAGAACATTATGGTTAGTAACATACAAGGCCGGACGGGTAACATCAAGCTCATCAAGCCCGTAAAACTGGGGAGCAAAGTAGAACTTAAAAGGAAGCATAAAGTTGCGTACAAAGCTTTTAGAGGGTGGTTGAAACGTAAAAGGGCGACCCTTTTTTCTTTTTCCGGTTGACTTTGCCATGTTGATAAACCCGCTATTGATGTGATAAATAGATGTGTGAATTTAGAAAGGCTGAAACCGAATGCCAATAGCGGCACACTTTTTTGATAGAAAAGATTAAAAAGAACCCATTCCCGCACAGCGTCTTAGTAATCAGACAGTACGGGTTGAAAATTGTTTTGGAGAGTTAATTTAATTTTCAAACTTCGGTAACGAAAACGAAAAGCCCCCTAATGGATAAAACCATTTATTTAATACCAGGTGTAGGAGCCAATGACAAGATCTTCCAGAATCTTGATTTACAAGGTTACGAGATCGTTCATCTTAAATGGCCTAAGCATAAAAAGAATGAACCGCTGCAGCAATATGTTAAGAAGTTGCTGCCCCAGATTAAAAAGGATACGCAGCCCATTTTGATAGGCATGTCCTTTGGTGGTATAGTGGCGGTAGAGTTAGCCAAGCTGGTAAACCCTTATAAAACCTTTGTGCTCAGCAGCATTAAAACCTATCACGAAAGACCGTTCAAGATCATGTTTATGAACTCTGTGAAGTTTCACAGGTTGATTCCGGGGAAACTGGTTTTAAACTTCCGCTTTTGGCTGCAACTGGTGCTCGGCAAATTGAATCATCACGATTTTGAATTGATTGAAGATATGATTCAGGATATAGACATTGACTTCAACAAATGGGCTGTTGACCAGGTGGTGCATTGGAAAAATGAAGTTCCCCCGGCTAACGTGGTTCATATTCACGGTACCAGCGATTGGATTTTCCCTCGCCACTATATTAGCGATTGCTACTGGATAAAAGGCGGCACTCACTTTATGGTAGTAAACCGCGCAAAGGAAATATCAAAGATTATCCGTAAAGAACTGCGTGAGGTTAAGCAGATTAAACCCCGCACAGCTCTTAAGAAGGCTTCTTAGTATATTTTATGATTACTCCATGGCAGGCATTCCCATTGCGGCCCATTCCTCGTTAGCGGGACCATAAATACCTGGCACCCGTAAACCGCAGATGCGCATAATAACCTCTAATTGCCCTCTGTGGTGGATTTGGTGATGAACCAATACAGATAAGGTGATACCACGTTTCCACATTTCTCCGTACATGTTATCCTCCTGCTGCAAGGTGGTATCGGTCCATTGGGATGTAATCTGTGCAAGCAAACTTTCTGAAGCCTGTTTGTAGGATGCAACCAATTCCGCCACCGTTTCGCCGTTATAACTTTCCTGATGTTTTAAATCAATAACCAACCCCGAACGCTCCATCATTTCTTTTAAGGTGTGGGTTATATGCCATGCCAAGATACCGGCGGTACGTACACGTTCATGCACCTTAGTAGTTAACATACTGTCCTGAAGCGCGCTAAATATTTTTAGAGTGCTTTCACTTTCGTATTTCCAATCGTTGGCAAAATCGTTGATGCTGTTATACATATGCTTTAGTTTAGGTTGTGGGTTTAGTAGCCTGCTCCAGCAGGTAGGCAAACTCGCTTAAAATAATGGCTGTAGCGCCCCAAATAATATGGCTCTGAAAAATAAAGGCTGGAACTTTAACACGCATACCGTTGTGAAGACTTATTTCAGTCTGCAAATTCACATTCGCACTATCCAGAAAGAAGGATAGCGGAATTTCGATTACCGCATCCACTTCATATTCATTTAATATAAAATCAGGTGCCATTTTCGTATAGCCCAGAGCCGGATAAACCAGGAAGTTACTGGGCGGAATATATAACTCGCTTAAACTGCCCAAAATTTCTACCGTATTGCCATCAATCCCCAGTTCTTCATTTGCTTCGCGCAATGCGGTTGCTATCAGGTCTGCATCTGTTTCATCGCGTTTCCCCCCGGGGAAACTTATCTGGGCACTGTGCACGCCATCATAGGCTTTGCGCTTTATAAATACTGTTTGTAGCAAGCCATTCCGTTCATATAATAAAATAAGAACGGCACTAATACGCGGTTTGTTCGCGGCTATCTGTTCGGCTGTAAGTTTGGGTCGGTACGATGGTGCCATGCGATAACGCGTAGCCTCATCAGGGAGGGGCAGGGTAAGTTCCTGCTTTAATTTCTCAATAATGTGCGCACTGAACTGCATAAGCAATACCGCAAAAATAGTTTACGGTAAACAGCAAGCAAGCCGAGGTATGAGAAACTAACTACTTGGGTAAGGTAAAATGGAAGGTGCTACCCTCGCCAGGCACAGAATTAGCCCAAATTTTACCGCCATGCTTCTCCACCGCCTTTTGGCAAACGGCCAACCCTATACCGGTACCTTGAAATTCGCTATCACTGTGCAAACGTTTGAAGATTTTAAAGATCTGGTCGCTGTATTTCTCATCGAAGCCAATACCGTTATCAGTTACATCAAATTGCCAGTAAGGCCCTTTGTCCGAAACCTTAATAGATACCCGCTTTTGCTCGTTACGGTTATATTTTAAACCGTTCTCCACCAGGTTTTGTAAAAGTTCCAGAAGCATGGTATCGTTACCTTTTACCACCGGCATCCGATCAAAGGTAACTGTTGCATTATTGGTCTTAATAGCTTCAGCAAGGTTGCGCTCCACTTTTGCCATGGTCTCGTTCAAGTCAATTTCACGCACAAAATCCAGTTGTTGTTCCATCCGGGAATACTGCAGAATATCACGCACAAGGTCGCTAAGCTTATTAGCGCCCTCCATCGAGAAGTTAATGTATTCCTTACCTTCCTCGTCAATTTGGGTATGGTATTTCCGCTTTAACAGCGATAGGTAAGAGATAATTGTACGTATCGGTTGTTTCATATCATGCGAAACAACGTAGGCAAACTCTTCTAATTCACGATTTGATAACTCCAGTTTGCGCGCCTTGGTTTCCAATTCGTGTTGCGCCAATTTCAACTCACTAACATCCCGGATAATTATCAGATATTCATTGGCCTTAAACGGTGCTACAATCACTTTAAAGAAGCGTCCTTTCCGAATGGTCGTATCCAGGTATTCGAAGGAGCGCGAAAAGTCCGTGTCAATTACTTCGTTCAGAGCATCGTTAAACATAATGGCCACCGGATCCGGTAAAACATTATAGAAATTCTTTCCAACCAGATCATGGTCGGGGATATACGGATCGAGTGTAGAGTATTGATTTGTGCCGGTAAACTCTCCGTTCTTATCAACAATGTATAACCAATCAGGTAAGGCACGCAAAATAAACTCGTTGGTTAGCTGCGCCTCGTGCAGTCGGGTTTCTGTTCGCAAACGCGTAAATGCGTTAGCAATCATGTTACCTACCAGACCAAAATAGCTGGCTTGCGTAATAGGTGAAGCCTGATTGAATATGAAGATTACAAAGCCATTGGTAACATTACCGCTCTGTAACGGGATGATGTAAAAACGCTTATCAGTGATTTTATCGGCATTTAGCACCTCCACGCCTAAAAGGGCAGAGGCTTCGATAAATTGTCCTTTTGAGTTTTTATTGGAATTAAGCGAGCGCAGGAAACTTATTAATTGCTGATTAATATGAACGATCAGGTTAAAATACTGCGACAACTCCTGCTCCTGCTGCGTAAACCACTGGTTCGAAGAACGGAACTCATCACTTAACTTACCGAATATGCGATAAACCAATACGCCATCTGCATCTAAAATTCGTCCGAACTCACCCAATGCCTGATCAATACCCGAATGGATTTCGGTTCGTGTTACATTGATGAAGGTATTCGAGTGTTTGATAAGCAATTCCTCAATACGCAATTGCTGCTTAATCTCCTCCTCCAGCTTTTTGCGCACTTCAATGTCCCTGGTTTCGGCAAATATTAATTGACCGGACTGGTCACCGGAACCGATGAACTTGCTGAAGATGGATTCAACCCACAACGGGTTTCCACCTTTGGTAATAATGCGGTATTCTACGCTTTTCTTCTGCATGCCATCCTGCGCTAGCAATTGCAGGGCTTCGGTAACCCGATCGCGGTCAGTTTCGGCCACCAATTTTAACAATCCCTCTTTCAGCAACTCGTCAGCAGTATACCCCGCAATCTCTTTTACCGAAGGATTTAGATATACAAACTTGTAATCCTTGGTCACAATGCTCTGAATATCGCGGGCATTCTCTGTTAAAGCTTTAAACTGGATATTGACGCCACCCTTGGCCTGGGTTAAACGCAGGCGCTGAAAACCAATGATTAAATTACCCACCACCACAAAACTGAACATCAGCAATTGTATGGGCTGAAGTAAAATTGGCTGATTATCGTAATGGATATATACCATACTGGCCATAAATGCCAGTTCGAACAGGGTAATTATAATGAGTTCGCGCCGTGTATCGGCAACCTGACTAACCACTACATATACAATGTAGGTAGTCATAAGGTAAAAGGATTCTATGTCTTCCTTTCCGGCCGTACTTTGTCCATACACATAAGCTGCCTGAAAATTAACATATACGAGCAGAGCCTTAAAAAAGGTCGCCGTATAGTTTTTGTACTTTGTAAAGGACACTATGAAAGTGGCCCCCGATACAATGAGTGCCAGAATCCAATAAATAGGCGAATCATCGGTAAGCTTACCGGAAAAATATTCAATTAAATTGCCCAGGGCGTAGGTTAGAAAAATAAGGGCCGACACGATCCTCTCCTTCCAGAAATGCTCCTGTAATAAGGTTTTAACTCGGTTTTTAAGCACCTTTAGGGGGTATTAAAGGGTTATTATACGGGTAAAGATAGAAATTAAGTTATCCCGGCATCCTTCATTTATACCCAAAAACAAACGGTAGATTGTGCATAATACAAGGCATATGTTGTAAAATATACAGTATAACTTGTAAAATGGGCATAAGTTATTGTAAACTAAAGGCGTTCAGTTCTTTACTTCACCCGTAACTTTGATCCCTCAAAATAGAAGTACTATGAGAAAAGAATTTAGCGACCAGATCAACAAGCTAATGAACAAGAGTAAAGAGCTTGGTTTGATCCAGTTAAACATCGACAACGAAAGCTTTGACGGTAAACACATTACAGTTAAAGGCAAGGAGTACGTTTACTTCGGTTCGTGCAGCTACATGGGTTTGGAAACCGACCCAAGGCTAAAAAAGGCTTCTATTGAGGCCATTGAACGGTTCGGAACACAGTTCTCCTGCTCCCGCAGTTCCGCTCAATTAGGCATGTACGAAGAACTGGAAAGCATGCTTTCTGAAATTTTTGGCAAGCCAACCCTGCTGGCGGCCACTACAAGTTTAGGCCACCTTTCCGTTATTCCCTTGATAATGGGCCCCGGTGATGCTATAATTATGGATGCCCAATGCCACAATAGTATTAAAAATGCTGTTCAGATGGTTAAACCCGAAGGTGTGCACGTGGAAACACTGAAACACAGCCGGATTGATTTCCTTGAAACCCGTATCCAGATATTGCGCCAGAACCACGAACGAGTATGGTATATGTTCGACGGCATATATTCCATGCTGGGCGACCCATCACCTGTTGGCGATATCCAGGATTTGTTAAATCGTTATGATCAGTTTAATGTATATGTGGATGATGCCCACGGTATGAGCTGGATTGGCAAACACGGCCGTGGTTATACACTGGCGAAAATGCCTTTCCACCCGCGTATGATTTTAACTTCCAGCCTGGCAAAAGGCTTCGGAAGCTGCGGTGGCGCCTTGGTATTCAACGATAACGAAACCAAAGAATTTATCCGCAACTGCGGTAGTTCATTGATTTTCTCCGGACCTCTTCAACCTGCCGTTTTAGCTGCCAGCATTGCTTCTGCTAAAATTCACCTCAGCGATGAAATTGAAGGTATGCAGAGCGATCTGTATGAACGGATGTTCTACTTTACACAAACTGCCAGCCGCTTAGGCTTGCCGGTTGTGAATAACGACCTGAAGCCTATTTTTTATATAGGCACTGGCACCAACGAGATAGGTTATAAACTTTCCTCTTTCCTGATGAATGAAGGACAATATGCCAACCACATTATTTTCCCGGTTGTGCCTATGAAAAATACAGGCATGCGTATTGTGGTTACACGCCACCATACCCTGCAGGATATTCACCGCCTGCTGGAACTGATTGCATACGCGCTGCCTAAGTTTATGAAAGAGGAGAACTACAGCATGGATCAGATATACGAGGCATTCTCCATGCAACCGGCCCAACCTGTAAAAGCAGAGGCTACCGATGCCGGGCTGCTTCGCAAAATCGCTTAAGGGTAGATTGGTTTTATACTTAAGACCCCTGTCCCAGGGAACGGGCAGGGGTTTATTTTTTTACCCATTGAATAGCCTTTCAGAAACAATCGTTTGTATAACACCGCAAATTGCCGTATACTTGATACATGAAGAACAAAAAGCAAGTCGTTTCAGTCGTTGTCTGCTGCCTGCGGAGGGGTTGAAATAGTCTTGTAACTACTATACCAAAGCCCTCTGCTAACGCAGGGGGCTTTTTGCTTAAATGAAACCTGACATACAGGCCTGCAGTTGATACCCGGGAAACTGCCAGTGGAGGAAAAAATTAATTTCGGGGCTGAAATTCAAAAACACCAGTACATACATACCATATATGGAATTAGCAAAAACCTACGACCCCAAACAAACAGAAGATAAGTGGTACAGCTATTGGCTGAAGAATAACTACTTCCATTCGGAACCCGATGACCGGGAACCATTTACCATTGTAATACCCCCGCCTAATGTAACAGGCGTATTACACATGGGGCATATGTTGAACAACACCATACAGGACATATTGGTGCGCAAAGCCCGTATGGAGGGTAAAAACGCCTGCTGGGTACCGGGAACGGACCATGCCTCGATTGCAACCGAGGCAAAGGTAGTGGCTATGCTGCGCGAACGCGGCATTAAAAAAAGCGAACTGAGTCGCGAAGAGTTTTTGAAGTATGCCTGGGAATGGAAAGAAAAATACGGCGGCATTATTCTGGAGCAATTGAAAAAACTGGGAGCCAGTTGCGATTGGCAACGCACCCGTTTTACCATGGAGCCTGAATTAAGCGAGGCGGTGCTGGATGTGTTTATCGACCTTTATAAAAAGGGATTGATTTACCGTGGCATGCGCATGATTAACTGGGACCCACAGGCCAAAACTACTTTAAGCAATGAAGAGGTATTGCACACGGAGGAGAAAAGCGCCTTATACTATGTAAAATATAAGCTTAAGGATAGCGAAGATTACCTGGCAGTTGCAACTGTTCGGCCTGAAACAATTATGGGCGACGTAGCTGTTTGCGTAAATCCGAACGATGAGCGCTACAAACATCTTATTGGCAAAACAGTAATGGTGCCAATGGTTAACCGCGAAGTGCCCGTAATTGCCGACAACTATGTAGATATCGAATTTGGAACGGGAGCACTAAAAATTACCCCGGCTCACGACAGTAATGACTACGAAATAGGCAAACGCTTTAACCTACCGGTTATTGACTGCTTTAATGAAGATGGTACGGTAGCGCCTGCCGCAGGCTTGTTCGTTGGTGAGGATCGTTTTAAAGCCCGAAAACTAGCGATTGAGAAACTTACCGAAGAAGGGCTGCTGTTTAAAACAGAGGAGATCATCAATAAGGTAGGGCGGAGCGAACGTACAAACGCCGTGGTAGAACCCCGTTTATCGTTACAATGGTTTGTGGACATGAAGAAATTCATGCTAAAGAACCCGCAAGTGCTGGAGGATGTAATGAGCGATGAGATTCAGTTCTACCCAGCCAACCTCAAAAACACCTACAAACACTGGATTGATAACATCAAAGATTGGTGTATTAGCCGGCAATTGTGGTGGGGCCAGCGCATACCAGCCTGGTACGATGCAAATGGCAACCTGGTGGCCGTGGCAAAAACTGCCGCGGAGGCATTGGTACAGGCACAACAACAAAACGCATCTTTAACACTCGCTGATCTGAAACAGGACGAAGACGTAGTTGATACCTGGTTTAGCAGTTGGTTATGGCCTGTATCGGTATTTGGCGGTTTTAAAGACCCGAACAACAAGGATATAAACTACTACTACCCTACCAACGACCTGGTTACAGCACCTGAGATCATGTTCTTTTGGGTAATGCGAATGATTATGGCCGGCTACGAATGGCGTGGCCAAAAGCCCTTTAAAAACGTGTATTACACTGGTATTGTGCGCGATAAACTCCGCCGCAAAATGAGCAAGAGCTTAGGCAACTCTCCTGACCCACTGGACCTCATTGATAAGTACGGCGCCGATGGTGTACGGATGGGGATGCTGTTATGCTCACCGGCGGGTAACGATATTCTTTTCGACGAAAAACTGTGTGAGCAGGGACGTAACTTTAGCAACAAACTCTGGAATGCCCTGCGTCTGGTGAAGGGCTGGGAGGTTGTAGAAGGCAACAATACTGAAAACTCTCTGGCCATCGAATGGATCGAAAATCGACTGAGTCAAACAATTAATGACCTGAACGCGTCATTTAAAGACTTCCGCTTGAGCGAAGCGCTGATGACGCTTTACAAGTTTATTTGGGATGATTTCTGCTCGTGGTATCTGGAGTTAATTAAGCCTGATTACCAAAAGCCAATCGATAGCAAAACTTATCAAAAAACCCTGGAGGTATTTGATGCCATCGTTCGCCTGTTACATCCGTTTATGCCGTTTATTACCGAAGAATTATGGCATGCCCTGAACGACAAAAAAGAGGGTGATAGCATCTGTATCGGTCAATGGCCGGCTGCCAGCACGGTAAACACAGCACTGGTTGCCGAAGCAGCCCTGGCTTTTGAGGTAATCACTAATCTGCGTGAGGTACGGGCAAAGGCTAACAAGAAAAATACCGAAACTGTAGATGCCTTTTATACCGGCACCGATGCAGTTAAGTTCAATGCATTTATTTCCAAAATCATAAAACTTGCCCGGTTGGGGAAACTGGAAGAAACCAGTACCGACATTGCCGGCACCAAAACCTTTATCGCCAAAGGTTATAAGTTCTTTGTAGTTACCGGCGAGGTATTAAATACGGGTGATGAATTGGAAAAACTGCAAAAGGAGTTGGAATACGCTAAAGGTTTTCTTGCCTCGGTTGACAAAAAACTGAGCAATGAAAAGTTTGTTTCAAGCGCACCGCCGCAGGTAATAGATACCGAGCGTAAAAAGCGCAGTGATGCTCTTAAGAAGATCGAGATTTTGGAGCAAAGTATAGCTGCTCTTAATTAAGCACCTCCAGTATAATATTCATTAGGCTGCCATTGGGCAGCCTTTTTTAATTCCCTTCCTAAGTTAGCATGTGTAATTTACCTCACTGCTTTATGGACATCATAACGGTTTACATCGTACAATCCCCTATTATAACAATAAGGCTACCCCCACTAAACAGGCTTGTAAACCACGAACACTAGCCAGATAGCAATAAAAAAGCCCCGGTTTTTACCGGGGCTTTCAATTAAGATTTACTTGTAGTAATTACTTGTTATTGCTGATGAATACCTTTTTGGTTAAGGTGCCATCGGCGTTCTTAACGCTTACAATCACATAGCCTGCATCCAGGTTGTTCAACTGGCGGCTGTAGATGCTTGTTTTACCAAACGTCTCGCTGCTTACT
>JBGAIB010000010.1:0-139953 GCA_044225825.1 Chitinophagales bacterium | reverse complement strand
ACAACCATGCATGGTGGCGAGGGTATCATAGTAGATACCACTTGCTGTTAAGTTCTGTCCGTTAAAGATATAAGAAGTACCCTGACAGATGCTTGCAGTAACCGGTGTATTGAATACCGGATACACATCCAAATGCAGGTAGTCAACACTATCGCAGCCTTGTTGACTTTGCATGGTGTGTGAGTAATCACCCGTGGCAGTTAAGACAGTGCCATAGTAATTATAACTACCACCCTGGCAGATGCTCTCTGTATGATTGTTAGCGTATACAGGATTAACAGTCAGCGTTAAGGCAATGATGCTATCGCAGCCATATATGGTGGCGAGGGTGTCGTAGTAGGTACCGCTTGCCGTTAAGGTCTGTCCATTGAAGTTATAAGAAGCCCCTTGGCAAATGCTTGCACTGGTTGGTGTTGTAACAACCGGATAAACATCCAAATGCAGGTAATCAATGCTATCACAGCCCGGCTGGCTTTGCATGGTATGCGAGTAATCGCCACTTACAGTTAATGCCGTGCCGTAGAAGTTGTAAGATCCACCCTGGCAGATGTTCTCGGTATGATTGTTAGCGTAAACAGGGTTAACCGTTAAGGTAAGTGCTATGATGCTATCACAGCCATGTAGGGTGGCGAGGGTATCGTAGTAGGTACCGCTTGCTGTTAAGTTCTGTCCGTTAAAGCTATAAGAAGCACCCTGACAAATACTTGCAGTAACCGGGGTAGTGAATACAGGATAAACATCCAGGTGTAGGTAGTCAATACTATCACAGCCCTGTTGACTTTGCATCGTGTGCGAGTAATCGCCTGTTGCAGTTAAGGCAGTGCCATAGTAGTTATAACTAGCACCCTGACAAATGCTCTCTGTGTGGTTGTTAGTGTAAACAGGGTTAACAGTCAGTGTTAATGCGATAATACTATCACAACCACCTGCTGCAGTTAATGTATCAAAATACAAACCGGCAGTGGTTAAGGTTTATTTGTCCATTAAAGCTATAAGAAGCTCTGACAAATGCTTGCAGTTACCGGTGTAGTGAATACAGGATACACATCCAAATGCAGGTAGTCGATACTATCCAGCCCTGCTGGCTTTGCATGGTATGCGAGTAATCGCCTGTGGTTGTTAAGGCGGTGCCGTAGTAATTATAACTACCACCCTGGCAGATGTTCTCTGTATGATTGTTAGCGTAAACCGGATTAACAGTCAACGTTAAGGCGATGATGCTATCACAACCATGTACAGTGGCGAGGGTGTCGTAGTAAGTGCCTCCAACAGTTAAGTTTTGTCCGTTAAAGCTATAAGACGTTCCCTGACAAATGCTTGCAGTGGTTGGTGTTGTAACAACAGGATAAACATCCAAATGCAGGTAGTCGATACTATCGCAGCCCTGCTGACTCTGCATAATATGCGAGTAATCACCTGTGGCAGTTAAGGCAGTGCCGTAGTAGTTGTAGCTGCTGCCCTGACAGATACTCTCTGTATGGTTGTTAGCGTAAACAGGATTAACGGTCAGCGTTAAGGCAATGATACTATCACAACCACCGGCTGCAGTTAATGTATCAAAATACAATCCACTTGCGGTTAAGTTCTGTCCGTTAAAGCTATAAGAAGCTCCCTGGCAAATGCTTGCAGTGATTGGTGTCGTCACAACAGGATATACATCCAGATGCAGGTAGTCGATACTATCGCAGCCCTGTTGACTTTGCATGGTGTGTGAGTAATCACCCGTGGCAGTTAAGACAGTGCCATAGTAATTATAACTACCACCCTGACAGATACTCTCTGTATGATTGTTAGCGTAAACCGGATTAACAGTCAACGTTATGGCGATGATGCTATCACAACCATGTACAGTGGCGAGGGTATCGTAGTAGGTACCGCTTACTGTTAAGTTCTGTCCATTGAAGCTATAGGTAGCACCTTGACAAATGCTTGCACTGGTTGGTGTTGTAACTACCGGATATACATCCAAATGCAGGTAATCAATACTATCGCAGCCCTGCTGACTCTGCATAATATGCGAGTAATCACCCGTGGCAGTTAAGACAGTGCCATAGTAATTATAACTACCACCCTGGCAGATGCTCTCTGTATGATTGTTAGCGTAAACCGGATTAACAGTCAACGTTAAGGCGATGATGCTATCACAACCATGTACAGTGGCGAGGGTGTCGTAGTAAGTGCCTCCAACAGTTAAGTTCTGACCATTGAAACTGTAAGTTGCTCCCTGACAAATGCTTGCAGTGGTGGGTGTTGTAACTATCGGATATACATCCAAATGCAAATAGTCAGTGCTATCGCAACCCTGCTGACCCTGCATGGTATGCGAGTAATCGCCCGTTGCGGTTAAGGCAGTGCCATAGTAGTTGTAAGAACCACCCTGACAAATGCTCTCTGTATGGCTGTTAGCGTAAGCCGGGTTAACCGACAGCGTTAAGGCAATGACGCTGTCGCAGCCATGTATGGTAGCGAGGGTATCGTAGTAGGTACCGCTTGCAGTTAAGTTCTGTCCGTTGAAGCTATATGAAGCACCCTGACAGATACTTGCAGTAACAGGTGTAGTGAATACCGGATAAACATCCAAATGCAGGTAATCAATGCTATCACATCCTTGTTGACTTTGCATGGTATGCGAGTAATCGCCTGTGGTAGTTAAGGCAGTGCCGTAGTAATCGTAGCTGCTACCTTGGCAAATGCTTTCTGTGTGACTATTTGAATAGGTTGGATTAACGGTCAGCGTAAAGGCAATAATACTGTCGCAACCATGTACAGTGGCGAGGGTGTCGTAGTAAATACCGCTTGCGGTTAAGTTTTGTCCGTTAAAGCTATAAGACGTTCCCTGGCAGATGCTTGCAATAACCGGTGTAGTGAATACCGGATATACATCCAAATGCAGGTAGTCGATACTATCGCAGCCCTGCTGACTCTGCATGGTATGCGAGTAATCTCCAGTGGTAGTTAAGGCCGTGCCGTAGTAGTTGTAGCTGCTGCCCTGACAAATGCTCTCAGTATGGCTATTTGAATAGGTTGGATTAACCGTTAAATGTGTTGTAACTGTGCTATCGCATCCATTAGCAGCGGTAAGAATATCTATATAATCGCCCGTGGCAGTGTAAATGTTGCTTCCAACCATTACAGAATTACCGCTACAAATTGCAATAGTTTGGTCGTACGTAACAGCCGAAGGCTGTGTAATTTCATAAGAGGCTGTTTGATTACACCCATTGGCTGCAGATACCGTTACGGTATATATGCCGGCATACAGTATCGCAATATCCTGCGTATTCGCACCATTGCTCCAGATGTAGGTGTAAGGAGATACTCCACCGCTGACGCTCAGATCAATTGAGCCATTGTTGCCTCCAAAACAAGAAACATTAGTTTGCGTTTCGCTGATATTGATTGCTGAAGCAGGCTCATTGATTGTTGCTGTAAGAGTATCGCTACAACCGCTAGCATCCACGACAACGATATTGTAGTTGCCTGCGGCAAGATTGTTAAACAATCCTGTTGTATTTGATGCTGCTCCTATGGAATAGGTATAAGGTGCAGTTCCGCCTATTGCAGCAACTGCTAAAGTGCCCGTTGCCAAGCCATAGCAAAGCACATCCGATTGCGAACTTAAGTAGGCATCAACTTGTGTAACATTCGCTACGGCACTGCTAATTGGATTACCGGTTGAGGAACAGCCATTGTTATCGACTATAGCAGTCAGATTATAATTGATGGTAGTAGCTGGGTTATCCTCCACAAACACTACATCTACCCAATAGTTGGCATTATTGAAAGATTGAGTTGGGAATACGATGCCGGCACCGGAATTAAATACACCATTGGAACCATCATAGCCGCTTTGCAAAGCAGTTAACGGACCATTTGTATATCCAGTGGTTGTAAAGTAACCGCCCGTGAATCCATAGTTACCATTAGGCGCATGATATGAAGCTACATAGGTGGTATTCGCAGAAATGGAGACCGGCGAAGGAAAATCAACCTGTTGCCAACCGGTAGCCGTTTCATTAGTAAATACGGCACTTGCTAATAAAGTACCGGATGAAGTCCATAACTCACCGGTGTGAACACCCGTGTTTCCTGCCGGTTTATAAAAACGTATGCCGGTAATGGTTCCGTTAGTAGTGGAACGAAAGCGTACACCTAATTCATATTCGCTGGCATCGTTTGAATTTGCCGGAGTGGTAGTTTCAGGCCAAATACTCACAGGGGAGTTAGACAAAGAAGCCAAACCGGCATAAAAAGGCACACCATCGTTAACGCCGGTATAAGAATCTCCATTTATAGTTAGGGAGAAAGGACCACTGCCCTGCGCAGCATTAAAGGTCAGATTTACGCTATCGCCTTTACAATAGGTGCCCGCAGTAATTGCACCAGCCGGGGAAGCATTTACCTGAACAGAAACCGTACTTAATGGATTTCCGGCAGTGGTACATCCGCCATTATCAGTTACTGAGGTTAAATTGTATGTGTAGGATGAACCGGAAAGCAGCTGCGTGAACAATACATCTACCCAATAATTGGCCGTATTGCCACCATCAGGGAAACCACCACCATATTTGTAAACACCATTGGGGCCGTCAACGCCGGCCTGTAAAGCCGTAAGAGGGCCATTAGTTACACCACTACCTGCAAAAAAGCCCGCGTTGATAGCAAAGTAACCATCCGCCGAAAAGTAAGAAACAATGTATGTTGTATTAGCCTGTATGAGTACCGGCGAAGCAAAGGTAACTTCCTGCCAGCCGCTTGCACTTTCGTTCGTAAAGGTTGCTTGGGCCAGTTGCGTTCCTGAGGTAGTCCATAAGGAGCCGACATGCGTTCCTGTGTTTGTTGCACCCTTGTAAAAGCGCACGCCTGTTACATAACCGGATACCGTGGAGCGGAACTTGGTGCCCACCTCAATAGGCTGGTTATCGGTTACACTCGGGTTTGCCGGTGAACCGGTATTGCCCCAAATACTCATAGGTGTACCACTAATAGTTGCAAAGGTTTCACCTACTGAAACATCGTTATAGGTAACCCCATTCACAACCAGATCGAAAGGAGATTGGCCTGTTGCCGTGTTCAGCTGTAATTTAATGGTATCATTAGCGCATAGGCTATTATCGATTGCGCTGATTGTAGCTGTTACTTGAGGATTAACCGTCAGAGCGGCGATATCACTGGTATCGGAACCGGCAGTGTTGGTCCAAATGGCACGGTATTGATAGCCGTTGTAACCTATAAGCGCAGTGAACTGCAAGGTATCCGTATTGTCCGGCAGATCGTTCCATGAATTGCCGTTATCCGAACCGAATTGCCACTGTATAACCGGGGCTGGAGAACCACTTGCGTGCGAAACAAAGGCCACCTCCATACCTGCACATGCAGTTTGTGTAACCGGCTGTAGTATAACAACCGGAGCCTCATCATTTCCTGCAGTACAGGATATGGTAATATCGCGTAAAGCCGGTGTAAGGTTTGTATTTGTAGAGGAAAGTTCCGCTTTGTATTGAATATAACGCGAAGAGCCTCCCACACTACCTCCGGATGTGGCAACGGTAGTGTATGCCGTCCAGCTGCCATCCGGTGTTGGTGTATCACCTTTCCGCACCGAAATGCTTAAAGCAGTACCAGAGGGCACATCAGCATTCCAGGATGCATCAGCCCAGTTTCTTGAAGCACCGGCATCATAAATGCGTGACTCAAATGTTCCCGGTGTTGAATAAGGACTTACATGAATCCAATCAACAGTCAGGCCATATCCACCGGCTGGATAATCGCTTATCTGCACATTCATAGTTGTGCTAACAGTAGCAGTAATAGCCGGCGTGGAGATTAAAACACCATCAACATAAAATTGAAAATCATTCGTACCACTGTTCCATTGAATTCGATAACGGTGCGGGGCATTTAGTAGTGTTGACCCCAATGAGGCCACCTGGTTATCCCAGGTACGGGCATAAACATCATTATCTCCGGCCGCACCACGGCCAATTACCACCCATGGGTTGTTAAACTGGTCATCAGCAGTAAACCCGACATTTTGGAAATTACCGTTAGTGTAGGTTGCCACATACTCAATTGATGTACCAGGGCCAAACGTAGTAGTAGAGTAAAGGTGCGTTCCATCTACAGTTACCTGTCCGCTACCGTATGTTGTAAGAGCTCCGGCCTGGGCATCCCAAATGGCTTCGCCCCAACCTGCAGGTATTGTAGTGCTTGAAAATTCTGATCCGGCAGCCGGGTTAAGTATAACTTCCCCATCGGGGTTAGTTGTTATATAAGTGGAACTGCCCGTACTACCGGCAGTAAAATCGGCGGTAGTTACATCTACAAAACATGCAGAAGCCGGTACCGGTGTGGTAAAGCTAAGCGGACTTAGCGGAGGAGTGGGTGAAGTACTTGCATTAGATGAGCCATCTACCGAGGTAACATTAAACCAATAGGTTGTTCCGGGAGTAAGCCCTGTTATTGTAATACTATGGGTAAGGGTTCCTGTACTGTTAGCAGTTTGCAGGTTTAAAGCACTTGAATCTGTACCGTAGTCTACCTGAGAATTGGATTCTTCATCGGTGGTCCAGGTAATTGTTGCTGAAGTGCCATCCTGAGAAGATGTGACCACAATATTGGTAATAACCGGAGGAGTGGTATCGCTACCATCGGCACATTCAATATTTATATCCTTAAATACCGGCGTACGGGTGCTTGTTAAAGTGCTTAAGTCTGCACGATATTGAATATACTGCGAAACACCCCCTACCGTTGAGCCCGAAGAGGCTATCGGGGCAAAAGCGGTCCAAGTGCCATCAGGTATAGCTGTATTTCCTTTACGGGCAAACACAGCGATATTGGTAGTAGCAGGGGTATCCACATGCCAGGTAGCAATACCCCATGTTTTTGGACTTCCTGCATCAAAAACCCGGGACGTGAAGCTGCCTGGCGACGAATAAGGAGTAATGGTCATCCTATCCACCGCAAGGCTTACACCGCCTGCCGGGTAATCGCTTATCTGAGCCAACATGGCGGAACCAGCCGTTATCGTAATATTTGGCGTTGCCACCAATATATCATCCACATAAAACAAGAAGGTATTGGAAGCTGTCCATTCAATACGGTAGTGATGTGCTGTATTCAGCAAATTTGTGCCTAACACATCTGTATGACCATCTGAACTACGGGCGTATACATTGTTATCGCCCGCTCCTCCCCTGCCAATTACTACCCAGGGACTATTAAAATCAGCATCGGCAGTAAAGCCTACGTTCTGGAAATTACCCGCGGAGTAAGTAGCTACATAATCGATAGCCGTGCCGGGACCAAAATTAGCAACCGTATATGCATGTGTTCCATCTACCGATATCTGACCTCCACCGTACGTGGTAGTTGCACCGGCCTGGGCATCCCATACAGCAACACCCCAACCGGCAGGCAGACTGCCTCCTGAAAATTCCTCATTTAATAATGGTTTTAAAGTAATGCCCCCGTCTTCATCGGATACAACCGTAGTATTGGCATCCACCGTGCCCAGGTTAAAATCAGCAGTGGTTTGATCAACCACGCAGGGAACTACCGGCATGGTAAAGCTTAAAGAATCGGAAGGGATTGGGCTTGTGGCACTGTTACCCGCCGTATCAGCCGAAGTAACGCGATAATTATAGGTGGTGCCCTGTGTTAAGCCGGTAAGCGTAATGCTATGGCTGGTAACATATGCTATATCATTTGCATTAGATGTAAGTGCAGCCGGTGTTGCTGCATAATTCACCGCTGAATTAGCCACTTCGTTGGTATTCCATGTAATGGTGGCAGTACCATCCGTATGTGGAGTAGCAACAATATTGCTGATAACCGGTGGAATAAGATCGTTTCCGGCAGGCGAACAATCAATAGCAATATCTTTAAACACCGGTGTAACAGTATTGTCCGTTGATGTGAGTTCAACCTTATATTGCAGGTATTGCGATACCCCCCCAACTACGGAGCCAGAAGTTGCAATTGGCGCAAATGCAGTCCAACTGCCATCAGGTATCGCTGTGTTTCCTTTTCTTACTGAAACAGTAATGCTTGTGTTGGCTGGAAGATTGGCCGACCAGGTAGCAGCTGCCCAAAGTTTAGCAGCTCCGGCATCAAACACCTGCGAAATAAAAGTGCCCGCGTTTGTATATGGAGAAATCCTTAACCAATCCACACTTAATGCAACACCACCGGCCGGATAATCACTTATCTGTATGTTCATGTTTGCCCCGCCATTGATGGTAATGTTAGGGGTAGCTACCAGAATATCATCTACATAAAATTGGAATGTGTTTGCTGATGTCCATTGTATACGGAATTTGTGTGCGGCATTCAGCAAATTTGTTCCAAGTATATCTGTATGGCCATCAGAACTGCGGGCATATACATTATTGTCGCCCGCAGCGCCCCTGCCGATTACCACCCAGGGAGCATTAAAGTCAGCATCGGCTGTAAAGCCAACATTCTGAAAATTGCCTGCAGTATAAGTTGCATAGAATTCTACCGAGGCACCTATACCAAAGGTAGCAGCAGTAGATAAATGCGTTCCGTTAACACTTACCTGCCCACCACCATAGGTAGTTGCAGTCCCGCTCTGTCCATCCCAAATCCCTTCATTCCATCCGGCAGGTATTGAACTGCCTGAGAATTGCTCATTTACGGCCGGACTAAGAATAACCGCGCCATCACCATCGGTTACAACCGAAGTAGTTGCATCCACCGTGCCGGCATTAAAATTAGCAGCGGTTTGATCGGTAATACAAGGGCCGACTGGCATAGTAAAGCTGAGCGAATCGGAAGGTATGGGGCTAATTGCTGTATTGCTGTAAACATCGGAAGATGAAACACGGAAGTGATAAGTGCTGCCTTGTGTAAGGCCTGTTAAAATAATGGTATGGGAAGTTACAAGGCTGGCATTGCCCGTATTTAAATTAAGCGGCGATTGACCGTAATAAACATTCGAGTTAGAAACTTCGTCGGTGGTCCATGTAATTGTGGCAGTGCCATCACTATGTGGTGTTGCTACAATATTAGTGATAACGGGGGCTGTAGTATCCACAGTTGAATAAGTAGCCACATAATTACCGGCCGGAGCATTAAAGAATGCATATACAATGCCTTTAATAGTTTCGGTGTTAAACGTTGCTGCGGTACCGTTGTAGGTAATACCCGTTAACTGGCCTTGTGCGGCGTAGAACGGCACCATACCTTTAAGATTGTTGGCACCTGCACCCTGTGCAACCGTAAAGCTGAGCGCATTACCGTTCCAGGTAATTGAACCGAATGAAGAACCGTTACGACCATCAAGCCAATCAAGCAATTGTTTAGCCGAAATTACCGGTACGCCGTGAGCTTGTGCAGAAGCAACAATTGCATTTGCGCCGGGATGATTGTCGTAATCAAAGTGCATGTTAGTGGTAAACACCCCATAGTAGCCTTCGGCCCCCAGGGCCTTATCCAGCAGCGCATCACAAAATTGCGGGAAACTTTCCCCTGATTCATCAGGCATTTGAGTTACAGCCTGGTAGCAATCAATGATTGTTCCATCTGCTTTTGCAAAACGCATGGGCATACCCGAACCGGTAAACATGCCGGGGCGGTCCTGTACCCAGCTAGCAGGCCAGTAATAATAATTCACATCCAGTCTTATCCCGTTTGCTGCTTCTACTTCGGCAGGCATGCTAAAATCGCTCCAGGCTATACAGTGGTTACGGTTGGTGGTTGACACCGGTATGCTTGGGAATGTTGAAGTAAATACCGAGAGTTGATTGGTGATAAAGTTTTGAAATTCCACTGCATTGTAGTCGTTACAATTGGTATTTACGTGCAAGGCCACTTCAAATCCCAGATCGTTATAGTGTTTAGCCAACGAGTCGTTAAAGGTTGACCCTACATATAAATAGCCGGTAGAACGAATACAATCCCAATTTTCAACTGAACAACCAGGTGTACTGGCGGCAATGTCAATATCAAAACGAGGTTGCATACCTGCATCGCCGTGGTCATCACCGGTCATTACAATAGCAGCCTTCAACCCCTTTGGCAAAAACCAGAATTTAGGTAAAGGCTTGCGATGCAAATTGCTAGCAGCAATAATGTTGGAAAGCAAGTGCTGTTGTTCATCGGCCTGTGGTATAGCAACTTTATTAAAATCTATCCAATCCGGATAGAACATATCATCGGAACGGATAGGATTAATTTGCCCATCGCGTTTTTGACCCGCCCATGCCGGGTTGCCCTGGCGGGTGTAAATAATTGATTTGGCAAGGTCGTATGTAAAAGCAAATGCCTGTCCGCCGTTTGTGCCTACCATATGTGAGGTAACTGCCGGATACGTAGTTGCTGTTGTGGCATCGGAATACAAAGAGGCTATAGCCGTTGCACCATTAAGCGTGTAACGGTCCGCCTGACCGTGGTATTGGATAGTTTGATTTACAATACCTGTGCCGGGGGCGGAAGCCGTATTTATTAAAAGGTATTTATCGTCAATTGTTCCTCCCGCTGCAGATAAACCCAACAGAGGCGACAATTGCGCATCGGGGCGCAGTGTAATTAATGTACCGCCTGCATTGGTCCAATCGGTCAGCATAGTCACCTCCGCAGCACTGAGAGGCATTTCACCTACAATTGCTACATCATAATTGTTTAAAACCGTGGCATTTACACTGCTGATATCCATCGCCATAAATTCATTAAAGCCTTCAGCACGTAATATTTCAACGGGATAACGGCTAAATGGATTAGTGGCAGCGCTTATAACCAGGATGGGGCCGCCGGGTCCTTCATTCGGTGGTGGAGGCGGTGGAGAGGACGTGGTAAAATACCAGATGTAATCAGCCGCCAGTGCATTTCCGGCAATATCTTTTATACGCTGGTAGCCTACCCCTCCTTTTACTACAACTTTATAAACCGAACTATAATTTAATGCAGCAGCAGGATTTACCGTAACCACATGCGTGGCGGCGTTGTAGCTAACTATGGCATTCACCAATTGATTGACGGAGTCATAAAGTTGAATGGCCGAAATGCCTAAAGCACTTAGTGAAGAAGGATCTATCCCTTCGCTAAAGGTTATGGTAATATCCGTATTGCTATTTACACCGGTTGCATTACTTGCAGGGCTGGTAGATAAAACGGTAGGTGCTGTAGTATCGGGTCCAACATAAGTGTCAAACACCACGTCCATCCAATAATTACTTGATTGATAGAAATCAGTTGGGAAGGCAGAGGTTGCACTATACTTATAAACGCCATTCGGGCCATCCTCTCCGTCGGCCAACGCCTTCAGAGGGCCGTGAATAAATGCAACCGAAAAAGCATTATCAGTATACGCATAATCACCTGAGGGACTAAAATAAGAAGCTACATACGTTGTTCCTGCTACAACCGGTACCGGTGTGCCAAGTGTTACCTCCTGCCAGCCCGATGCCGTTTCGTTGGTAAATGTTGCGCTGGTAAGCAGTGTGCCCGTTGAAGTCCATAAATGCCCTACGTGTACGCCGGTAGCCCCTGCTCCTTTGTAATAACGCAGACCAGTAATATACCCGTCTTCGTTTGCCTGAAATTTGATACCCAACTCAATAGCCAGATTGTCGTTAGCGAGTGGAATGCCCGGAGCATCGCCGGTATTAAAAATAGTGCAAGGACACACTACAGGTAAACCAACACCAACCGTATCAATTATTACATTAGGGGAAGGAGCAAAACCTTCGGTTTCCATATTTCCCGAATCATCAAAGGCACGGCTCTTTATGGTAACCGGTCCTTGCACCGTTGGAGTCCAGGTAAAGGTCCAATTGGTGGTACCTTCTGCAGCTAACCAGGTCAAACCTCCATCAACCGAGACCTCCACACCTGCCACAATAACCGCATCGGAAGCAGTACCACTTATGGTTACCTGCGCATTTGCAGGCAGCACCGCCCCATTTAATGGATCGGCTATTGTTGAAACCGGCGGCGTTACATCGGCAGATGTGGTAGCGGGTACTAAGCCCGCCATAAGTGTAGCAGGTTGCACACCCATATCGGCAAACAAATTTACGGTTGCCTGCTGCATACGGATGTCCTCCGGCTCGTTCCCCCGGTCGTGATGGCTATCGAGCCCCCAGGACCATTGAACGGTACCTGCACCAAATACCCAGGCACCGCTACTGTGCCGGTAGAGGGATAATTTGTGTACGTGTCCGCCAATAACAGTTTTAGACAGGGTGATTCTGCCCGGAGGGTAGGTTTCGGAATACTGATTCCAATCCCATTCGTAACCCAGGGTGCCGTCGGGCAATGTTGCTTTTTGACCCGCACCCAGGCTGGCAATACTTGTGTTGCGCCAAAAGCGCAGGTTCTTATACGTATCAGGAACCTCTATCGCGCTTTGTGTGCCATCCCAACTAATTTGACCTGTTAAGGCATTTTCCGGACGACAACCATCATTAGCTCCATAGACCGCATTACATCCATCGCGCCACAGGCCGGTCCAAACATTTGGTTCGGGATCGCATTTATCGCCGCAAATGTTTTCACCAAGGGTACCTTCTTTATAGCAAACCAGCGTTCGGTTATTGTCTTCCCAACGGGTTTTCCAGTACAATTCATTGCCATCAAAAAAGGCAATACTTACACCGGCATCACGGGCATTTTCAAAACGGGTACGCTGTGCCAAACTCCAGTATTCATCATGCCCAACACATACAATTAACTTGTGTATAGCAGGGGTAATGTTCACAGTACTTCTGTCCATATCAAGGTCGGTAGTATAGGACATATCGTAACCATTCCTTTCCATAAACCTTATCATCGGATACTCGGCATTAAACAGCCAATCTTCCATAGCACCGCCGCCGCCACCGCCATTGCGTGTGTAAAACGGCCGGTTATAGCTTACCTTTGTGGCGTGGTTAAACCCAGCCACCTCCGTACCCGAACCATTTACATACAAACTATTGCCTCCGTAGTTATTATAAGCCTGCCAGGTGGCATCGGCTGTTTTAAATAATATGTCGGAAGTGCTTGCATCATCGCGCACAATAAAAACAATGTGGCTGGCGCCGCCGTTATCGGTGCGGGTCAGTTTAGCAATGTAAACACCAGAAACAGCGTTGGCGGGCACTTACCAAAATCCCGATTCTGCCCAGTTACCGCAATCGGTTAAACCGGTAACAATATCGTATTGCTCATTGGGTTGTAATTGGGGCAGGGATGCTGTTAGCACTCCATTCCCCATAAAACGCGCACCATTACCCTGGTAATATCCAATACGATACACTTGTATGGTATAAGCGTTTGCGTCAGTATTTATTTTAAAATGTACTGTATCGCCCTTGTTGACGCTTATATCAGTAGCAAAGCCTTGTATGCTCAGGTCGCCTGCACCTGCAATATCCCATACACTTTCGGGTGTACCGGGTAAGGCATTTTCAGTAACAATAGGGTTTTGAGCAAATAGGGACAACCAGGTAACTGTTGTAAAAACAGACAAAAAAAACCTCCTGGAACGCGAGGCGAGGGAAAAATTTATCATGGTGGGCTTATGAGGGTTCAAACATACAAAGGCCGAAAACGGTGAGTCAAGATGCTTATCAGGCAGTTCATTGATTAAAATCACCATTTAGGCATTTAACAATACCGGCGGTAGAAAAATGCCCGGCAGTGTTCATTTAACAGGAACGTTACCGGCAAATTAGTGACCGTTAATTAAAAAAAGTTCCGCATCACCCTTTTAGGTCATGCAGGCTTAATATACCCATTTAGCCCAAAGTGCAGAAAAAATTAAATAAGAATGCGCGTATATGTTAAAAAGGAGCGGTATAAAGTGGCAAGAACTACACTCTATTTACAAATCAAAAACTTATAACAGTTCCGGATGCTCGCGATACACTTTCCACACAAACTCGCCAAAGAAGCTGTTGGCCCATGCAAACCATTTGCGGGTATAGTTGTCAGGCTTATCTTTCTGAAAGCCCTCGTGCATAAAGCCGGTGCCGGCATGATTGGTGGTGAGTAAGGTTAAGCAGCGCTGTATTTCGTTAGTAGTGGTTGCCGTAATGCCACGGCCAACAATGCCCATGGGCCATATCATATCACCGCTCCACGCCAGGTGCGGACTGCCCAAGCCCTCGGCTATTTTACTTTGATAGAAGTAGGGATTAGAATCGCTGAGCGAGAACTTACGGGTGGCATAATACAATTCATCGTTAGCGCGATAGCCCAGGTACGGGATAGTAATTAAACCCGGCACACCGGCATCGTCCATCATTACATAATTGCCGAAGCCATCACATTCGTAGGCATAAATCTTGCCGTATTCGGGGTGATCAACAATGCCATATTTATTTACAGCCTTCTCTACTTCCTCCGCTAATTCGCGCGCAGTAGCAGCCATTTTTTCAGGGTCGCCTGTGGCATCGAGTAGCTCTGCCAATTGGCGTAATACGGTTACGGCAAACAGGTTTTCCGGTATGTTATACAGGTATATCGCCGCATCATCCGAATTACGGAAGGCAGAACAGATCATACCGGTTGGTTTGCAGGGATTGCCATAACCCGCACCGGGCAGTGTATCGCTCTGCGTATCAGTTTTGCGCAGAAAACGGTAATTGCCTTTATCCTTTTTACGCTGCTGATTTTGCATAGTGCTTATCACCAGTTTCATGGCTTTGTGCCATTCGGGCGTAAAGGCAGCGGCATTACCGGTTATACTCCAGTATTGATAGGCCAGCCGGATGCAATAGCAAAGCGAATCCAACTCCCATTTGCGTTCGTGCACACCGGGTTTCATGGCGGTATTATCGGTAAGCCAGGGGCTTACCTTGCTGCTGCTTTTATAAAATGCATTGGCGTAAGGGTCCAGGAGAATACACTCCGTTTGTCGGCGGATGAGTCCTTCTACCATAGCTGAAAGCTTCTTATCGTCCTTACACAAAGGCAGATACGGATTAACCTGTGCGGATGAATCGCGCAGCCACATGGCGTTTATATCGCCGGTAATGATATACGTATCGGGCAACCCGTTTTTGGTTTCAAAAAACACCGTGGTATCCAGCGTATTCGGGAAACAGTTTTCAAACATCCAACCCAGTTCTTCACTTTTGCAATGCTGCTTTACTTCGGCTATCAGCGCTTCTACCGAATCGCTTGTAAAACGGCGCAGACCTGCTTGCGGACGGCGCGAGGTAAACTCGGGGGTAAAAGCATTTACAAAAGACGTAGGTAAAGAGGCTAATGCTGCGGTGGCAGCAGCGGAGGCAATAAATTTGCGACGGTTCATACGGCAAAATGCAAAAAGACGGTCAAAATTTGTTCAAAAAAGGTTGTCAATTTGTAATTATCCACGCCCGGGCATAGCCCCCTTGCCGCTTCCCTGCAATATCAGTAGCTTTGGCATGGACTTCGGGCGATTTGCAGCGTGTTTTTCAAGTCGGAAAAACCCGGAGGATAATATGCCTCATTATCAGCTACGGGGAAATGTGCCGCACAAACGGCATACCCAATTCCGTAAAAGCAACGGCGATTTATACAGCGAGCAGTTGGTAAGCACGGAAGGGTTTTCGAATATCTATTCCTTAATTTACCATTGCTATCCTCCTACGCTGGTATCCAAAATAGGTGATCCGATTGACGTAAGCCCCAAAGTGGTGCAGGCAAAAAACATGCAGCACCGTTGTTATTTGGGCTTTAACGTTAAACCGGAGAACGACTTTCTGCAATCGCGCAAACCGGTGTTGGTAAACAACGATGTGCAAGTAGTGCTGGCTGCGCCAAAAGAGTCGACCACTACCTACTTCTATAAAAACAGTGATGCCGATGAGGTGTTGTTTGTGCACGAAGGAACAGGCGTAATGAAGTCTATTTTCGGCGACCTGAAGTTCGGCTATGGCGATTACATTGTAATTCCACGCGGCACCATTTATCAGATGCATTTTGACGGACCGGATAACCGCTTGTTTATCGTAGAATCGTTTAGTCCGGTTACCTATCCCAAACGTTACCGCAATGAGTTCGGTCAGTTGTTAGAACACAGCCCGTTTTGCGAACGCGATATCCGTGCCCCTGAGAATCTGGTAACACATGACGAGAAAGGCGATTTTCTGGTATATATCAAAAAACAGGGACTGCTTTACCCCTATCACTACGCCTCGCATCCGTTTGATGCCATTGGCTGGGATGGCTGTCATTATCCATTCATCTTTAGCATACACGACTTTGAACCCATAACCGGCCGCGTGCATCAACCACCACCGGTGCATCAAACCTTCGAAGCGCACAACTTTGTTATCTGCTCGTTTGTGCCTCGTTTATACGATTATCACCCCGAATCGATACCAGCCCCGTACAACCACAGCAACGTGGATAGCGATGAGGTGTTGTATTATGTAGATGGTGACTTTATGAGTCGCAAGCACGTAGAACGTGGCATGATTACTCTACACCCAATTGGTATACCGCATGGTCCTCACCCCGGCACGGTAGAAAAAAGCATTGGCAAAAAAGAAACCAAGGAACTGGCGGTGATGGTAGATACCTTTAAGCCCCTTTGGATTACCGAAGACGCGCTCAAGTTAGAGAGCCCCGATTATTATCGTTCATGGATAGCATAAAAACAGCGAAATGGAAACTGAAGTATTAAAGAAACAACAACCGGCGGCAACGGAAGATTTTTTACCGTTAAACGGCACCGACCACATTGAATTTTATTGCGGCAATGCCAAGCAGAGTGCTTACTATTACCAAAGTGCCTGGGGTTACGAATTAGTAGCCTATGCAGGACCCGAAACCGGGGTACGCGACCGCGCCAGCTATGTACTGCAACAGGGTAAAATACGCCTGGTACTAACCAGTGCTATAAGCCCGGAGCATGAAATTGCGCAGCACCAGCTAAAACACGGCGATGGGGTAAAAGTGTTAGCCCTGTGGGTAGATGATGCCCGCAAGAGCTACGAAGAAACTACCAAGCGCGGCGCGAAAGGTGTGCAGGAACCAACCGTTTTAAAAGATGAATTTGGCGAAGTGGTGATATCGGCCATCCAGACTTACGGCGAAACCATCCACAAGTTTGTAGAGCGCAAAAACTATAAGGGTGCTTTTTTACCGGGCTACCAGGCGCGCAAATCGAATGTGCCGGTTAAGTCTGTTGGCTTAAAGCATGTGGACCACTGCGTAGGCAATGTGGAACTGGGCCGTATGAATGAGTGGGTGAAGTTTTATGAAGATGTAATGGGCTTTAAGCTATTGCTGACCTTTGATGACAAGGACATCAGCACCGAATACTCAGCACTTATGAGCAAGGTGGTGAGCAATGGTACCGGTTACGTTAAGTTCCCTATCAATGAACCTGCCGAAGGCAAGAAGAAATCGCAGATTGAAGAATACATTGAGTTTTACAAGGGGGCAGGCTGCCAGCACGTGGCTATTGCTACGGATGATATTATTTCTACTGTTACCGAGTTGCGCAACCGTGGGGTGGAGTTCCTGTATGTGCCCGATAATTACTACGAGGAAGTATGGGAACGCGTTGGCAAGATCAATGAGGATGTGAATGCCATTAAAAAACTGAATATATTGGTGGACCGCGACGACGAGGGCTACCTGTTGCAGTTGTTTACCAAACCCGTGCAGGACCGCCCTACCGTATTTTATGAAATAATACAACGTTGCGGAGCCAAGAGCTTCGGAAAGGGTAACTTTAAGGCCTTGTTTGAAGCCATTGAGCGCGAACAGGAACTTAGAGGTAACTTATAAAATGCGTTTTAAACTTTACTTACAGCGGGCAATGTTGGTTGTTACAGCCACCTTGCTCGCTTTGTTTTTAGGTGAGTTGGTGCTGCGTTTGCTGTGGCCCGAACAAAAGGGCCTATATGTATGGCAACCTATGCTGCAACATACCTTTACACCTGATAGCACCATTTTTTACGGTATCCGTGGCAGCAAGCAGTTTAGTATTAACAGCCAGGGCCTGCGTGGCGATGAATTGGAAAGTGGTGCGCTGAACTTTGTATGTATCGGGGGCAGCACAACCGAATGCCTGTATTTAAGCGATCACGAAACCTGGTGGTACCAACTGCAGCAACTGCTGAACAAAAACAGCAGCGAAAAAGTAATTGTCGCAAGCCTTGGCAAAAGTGGTGTAAGCAGCAGAGAAAACTACCTGCACGTAAAATATGTAGCAGCTGAACTGCCGCACCTTACCGGCTTGTTTGTAATGACCGGGTTAAACGACCTGATGCGGCGATTAAGCAGAGATACTTTGTTTGAGCCTGATTTCCGGTTTACACCAGAAGTGGAGGATTCTATGGTGCAGCAAATCTTTCTTCATCCCTCCTCGCCTAACGAAGTTTGGTACCGCAACCTGCGTTTATTTAAGCTGGTACAAAACGCCTTACACCAAAACCAGGGCGTGCGCTGGGAAATACAGGACGATAACGGTTCTTTATATAAACAACTTCGTAAAAAGCGAACTGAAGCCTTTGCCCTGCTTGATACCTTGCCAAACTTAAGCGATGCCTTAAACGAATACGAGCGCAACCTGCAGGGTATAATTAATGTGGTACGCGAACGGCACTTGCAATTAGTTTTCATCAACCAGGCAGCAATTTACCGGGATAGTATGAACGCGTTTGAACAAGGCTTATTATGGATGGGTGGCAAGGGCGATTTTCAAGCCGAGGGTCGGCATTACTATTATACAACTCGTGCCCTCCGGGAGGGACTCCAGCGATATAATGACCGGTTAGCAGTTGTTTGCCTGGCAAATCACATTCCTTTGATAGACCTGGCCCGGCAGTTAGATCCGGACACCTCGGTGTTCTATGATGACTGCCATTTTCATGAGGCAGGGGCAGCAAAGGTTACCGAGATCATTGCCAAATCATTCAGGAACGGTAATTGAAGCAACCGACTATGCAGCTACAAACACCACGCCTGTTATTACAAACGCCCGGTATTGAACATTTGCCGCAGGTGTTGGATTATTATATGCGCAACCGGGAACACTTTGCCCCCTGGGGACCGGCGCGGCAACCCGAATGGGATACCCCGGAATACCACCTGAGCAAAATCCAACAATATGGCGAACCAGAAGGACAGGCTACTAACCTGTGGCTGCTGCTTGGCAGTAAAGAGCAACCGGGGAAAATAATTGGGGATGTGCACCTGTCGAATATTGTGCGCGGCATTTTTCAATCGTGCCATTTGGGCTACAAACTGGATGAGCGCGAACAAGGCAAGGGCCTGATGCGCGAAGCATTGCAAGCCGTAATACACCATGCCTTTACCTATATGAAATTACACCGTATAGAAGCCAATATTATGCCCGCCAATAAACGAAGTATTAAACTGGTGCAATCGTTAGGATTTGCCGAAGAAGGTTTAGCCAAAAAGTATCTGAAAATTAACGGCGTATGGGAAGACCACCTGCACTACACCCTGCTGAATTCTGACCCCGCCCTTTAAGCGGTACACTAAAACAAAGCCCTCCTTTCCGGGCAGGAAGGAGGGCTACTACACAGGGAACATATTTGCGACAACCTATTTAACCAATACTTCAGTAGTTAACGAAACACTGCCTTCCGCAACAGGTGAACGGAGCAGTTGTAATTGCATATCATGTTCAATAAATTCCACCGCGCCTGTGCTTACATCATACATAGCAGCCCACAGTTGCAGGTTACCGCTTAGCAACTGCCTTTTAATAAGTGGGCTTTTTTCAACCAAGGTTTGCACGCTTAGCTTCACATGACTACAAGCCACGGCATTTACAAACTCCCAACCGGTCATCATGGGTTTAATTTCGCGGGCGGCTCTTATAGAGGGTCGTAACCGTTGGGCCAATAAATTTACAGGAGATGTGCCATCCTCGCAGGCGTAACGGATGGCCCGGCAATTAGTATGCCCCAACACCACCAATAGAGAAGCTCCATGAACCACGGCATACTCCAGGCTGTCCACAACTTCTTCGCTAATAACATTACCGGCCAGGCGTATACTGTAAATATCTCCCAATCCAAGGTCGAACAATAACTCGGGGGCAACGTGTGAATCCATACAGCTAACCAGAGCCGCAAAAGGGTGTTGCTCAAACTGTGTTTCAGCCACCTGCTCCTGCAGGCTGCGGTTTACTTTCAGGTTATTTACAAAACGGTAATTGCCTTCTTTTAATAAACTGAGCGCTTCCTGCGGGCTTGTTTTAGGGGGAAAATGATTTTTGGCTACTAACATAACACACTGTTTAATGAAACAACCGGAAATGAGGCATGCGAAGGTCTATAACCTTGCAGCCATAAAACGGCGATGCACAAGGCAATGCCGTAGTACGGATTGAATTACACTAAACTATTAGGGGGAGGGGTGTGTTGATCGCCAATAAACTGGTGCTGAACCAGACTGGCGGAGGCTACCAATTGAACCGAGTGTTCCGTGATTACAACCAAAGCCAACTGCTGTACCTGCTTATCTAAAAAAGCCGTTTCCAGTAAGTCATCTTCAGTGGTATCCTTTTCCTTCTTGCTTTCCTCTTCGTTCATGTTCAACATGCTAACGTAAGAAGCCTTATCGCGGGCATATGCCGAAACAAGCTGCGTTAGCCCTGCAAAATGCAGCACTACCAGCAAACTCAGTAGACAACGAAAATAACGGCCCGGCATGGTTGCGAATATAGTTAATAAGCCAGGTCGTATCCTTAAAAAATAATTAAAAGCTAGCTTAAATGTACCCTCCCCCCAAAAAACCATGTTACAAAACCATTAAGCGCCTTAATACTGAGTATTAACGCATTATTAAGCACCTAACACTGCTATCCATTGTGCAAAACCTGTTTATATCAATGAAAACACATGCCTTGTTAATTTAACCATAAATCTGACTTAACATTCAGTTAATACTGTAATCCGTCTTTTGCCATACCTATTAACCAAAAGATAAACTACCGCATGAAAAAATTATTACCAATCCTGTTTTTATCCGCAGCGTTGTCGGTTTCCGGGCAAACAAGACTCGACACGCTGGAAGCAAGGGTAAACAAGATGGACAAGCTCTTGAACATCCTCCGGGATTTCAGGCTTTCCGGTTATGTGCAGTTACAATACCAACATGCCGACACTGTTGGTGCTGCCGGTTACGATGGGGGTGATTTTGCTCCCAATACGGACAACCGCTTCGCCGTGCGCAGGGGCCGTATTAAAATCGGTTACGAGCACGAAAGCCCGAAAGGCTTTAAAATGGCTGAAGTGGTTTTCCAGATGGATATGAGTGAAAAAGGCTTTGGCGTGCGCGACTTCTATGGTCGCATTAACGACCCGTGGACAGGGTGGGTAGGCTTTCAAGGTGGCATTTTTAACCGTCAGTTTGGCTACGAGGTACCCTATTCATCGCAAGTACGCGAAACACCCGAGCGCGGCCGCATGAGCCAGATATTGCATCCCTCGGAGAAAGACCTGGGTGCGGAAATTATTGTAGAGTCGCCTTCCACCTTTAAACCGGTTTACCTACGCCTGGATGCCTCGGTTATTAATGGCAACGGCCCCAGTTTGGTGGAGTTTGACAAATTCAAGGACTTTGTAGGCCGCCTACAGGCACGTAAAACCATTGGTGATAAATTGAAGTTTACCATTGGCGGCGGTGCTTCGCTTTACTGGGGACATGTATTGCAAACCACCAATTCGGTTTACGCTCTGCAAAACGATAGCCTCGGCGTATTGCGTTATACCAATATCGCTGACAGCAACCAAACCGGTAAAAAAGGATGGGAACGGAAGTATTATGGCGCCGACCTGCAGATGAGTTTAGATTACAAAATAGGCACTACTACACTGCGCGGCGAATTTATTACAGGCCAGCAACCGGGCATAGCTACCGGCTCAACGGTTCCAACAGCGGTAGGCAGCAACTTGTATATCCGCAAGTTTAATGGTGCTTACTTCTATTTCATCCAAACCTTTAAACACAAGTTAAAGGGCAACCACACCATGTATCACGACCTGGTATTTAAATATGACTGGTACGAACGACAGCAGGGCCGGCAAGGGTGATGTGCGTTACCAAACCTTTGGTTTTGGGTATGTGTTCCGCCCTTACGATTGGTTTAAATTGATGCTCTATTACGATATAGTTCAGAACGAAAAGACCAACCTGGCAGGATACAGCCGCGATTTACGCGATAACGTATTGACGCTGCGCACCCAATTTACCTTTGATACCAACTGGTTTAAAAAATAAAAAATAGCGCTGTTACCCGTAATGTAACAACGCCTTAACATTAAAGAAATACTCAGGAAACATTTTTGCAACCAATTAAATAGTACAAGATGAAAAAATTAGTAATCGCATTTTCAGTGTTAGCGCTGGCCTCTTGCGGCAATAATCAGCAACAACAAAATGGCGGAGAAGGAAACAAAGGCTTAACAGGAGACATTAAAATAGACGGTTCTTCTACCGTTTATCTGTTGAGCGAAGCAGTAGCAGAAGATTTCGGTGCGGCCAACAGCGGTGTTAAAGTATCGGTAGGCGAATCGGGAACCGGTGGCGGTTTCAAAAAATTCGGCCGCGGTGAAACAGATATTTCGGATGCCTCGCGCCCTATTAAAGGTGGCGAAGACTCCATTTGCAAAGCCGGCTCCATCGAATACATCGAATTACCGGTGGCATACGACGGATTAGCTGTGGTAGTGAACAAGGAAAATACCTGGCTTGATAAGATAACCGTAGCCGAGTTAAAGAAAATGTGGGAACCTGCTGCCCAGGGTAAAATTACCAAATGGAACCAGGTTAACCCTAAATGGCCTAACACCGAAATTCGCTTGTTTGGTGCCGGTACCCAATCGGGCACATTCGATTACTTTACTGAAGCAGTAGTTGGTAAATCGAAAGACTGCCGTGGCGACTATACCGCCAGCGAAGACGATAATGTGCTGGTACAGGGTATTGCAGGCGATAAAAATGCCTTAGGTTTCTTTGGCTTAGCTTACTACGAAAACAACAAGGACAAGCTTAAACTGGTACCTATTGACGATGAAAAGAAAGAAAACGGTGATGGAGCTATTGCTCCAAGTGCCGAAACTGTTCGCAATGGCACCTACCAGCCTTTATCCCGTCCTTTGTTTATCTACGTAAATGCCAAGAGCGCTGCACGTGCAGAAGTTAAAAGCTTTGTAGAATATTACCTGGCCAATGCCAGCAAACTGGCTTCGGAAGTAGGTTATGTTTCGTTACCGGATAATATTGCAGAACTGGTAAAAAAGCGTTTTGCTGCAGGTACCAAGGGTTCTGTATTCTCAGGCAAAAACACAGTAGGTGTTAAAATGGAAGATTTACTGAGCGACGAAACAGCCGCTGAAACAAAGTAAAAACCCTTTATTAAATTGACCCATAATAACCCTGCCGGCTCCAAATCCGGCAGGGTTTAGTACAAATGAATATTAAGGAGAGAATTATAGAAGGCTTCTTGTTTGCCTGCAGTGCGGTTTGTATTTTAACCACCCTGGGCATCATAGCCGTGTTGCTGGTGCAATCGGTACAGTTCTTCAGCGAAGTGCCGATAAAGGACTTTTTAACCGATACCCAATGGACCCCGCTTTTTGCAGATAAACACTTTGGGATATTGCCGCTGATTAGCGGTACCTTATTAACAACCGTAATAGCTATTGCAATTGCTTTACCCTTGGGCTTATCGATTGCCATTTACCTGAGCGAATATGCAGGTAAGCGTTTCCGTGGTATTGTAAAGCCCATGCTGGAAATACTGGCGGCTGTACCCACCGTGGTATATGGCTTTTTTGCCTTAACGGTAGTAACCCCGGCACTGCAATTATTAATACCGGGGCTTGCAGGCTTTAATGCGTTATCGCCGGGTATAGTAATGGGTATAATGATCGTTCCGCTCATCTCCTCACTCAGCGAGGATGCTTTGTATGCCGTTCCGCGCCACTTGCGCGAAGGGGCCTACGCCCTGGGCAGCACTACCCTGCAAACGGCCTTACGTGTAGTGGTGCCTGCCGCTTCTTCGGGTATTATTGTTTCAGTTATTCTTGCGCTGTCGCGCGCCATTGGTGAAACGATGATTGTAGCTATTGCAGCAGGTCAGCAACCGCGTTTAACGCTGGACCCAACTGTGCCGATAGAAACAGTAACCACCTATATAGTGCAGGTTAGCCTGGGTGACGTGCCACATGGATCGCTGGAATACAAAACCATTTTTGCAGCCGGCTTATCGCTTTTTGTGGTAACGTTTATCCTTAACAACATCAGCTTTTATATCAAGAAGAAATACAGGGAGGCGTATGAATAACGAGCAGATTAAAAGCGCAAAGAACAACTCCTTTAAAATTTGGGCGATGATTGCTACCTCTGTAGGCCTGATTATGCTGGGCATATTGCTGGTAAAAATCGGCATGGATGGCTTGCACCGCATTTCGTTGAAATTCTTTACCAGCTTGCCATCGCGCCGGGCCGAAAATGCCGGCATACTTACTGCCTGGGCCGGTACATTATGGATTATGATTACCACTGCTATAGCGGCTATCCCTATTGGCGTTGGTGCGGGCATTTATCTGGAGGAATACAACAAGAAAGGCTGGTGGAGTAACTTTTTAGAGATCAACATCTCGAACCTTGCCGGTGTTCCATCTATTATCTACGGCTTATTGGGTCTTGAATTTTTTGTACGCTTTCTGCATATGGGCGAAAGCATACTGGCAGGTAGCTGCACCCTGGCATTGCTGATTATGCCAATAGTAATTGTTTCTACCCGCGAAGCGCTAAAAGCCGTGCCCAACACATTGCGCGAAGCCTCGTATGCCCTGGGGGCCAGCAAATGGCAAACCATCTGGATGCAGGTATTACCTGCTTCGGCCGGCGGCATAATGACAGGCATAATCCTGGCATTATCGCGCGCCATTGGCGAAACCGCCCCTTTGATTGTAGTTGGTGCATTAACCTATGTGCCTTTTACTCCTAAGTCGGTATTCGATTCGTTCACGGTATTGCCTATCCAGATATTTAACTGGGTGAGCCGGCCACAGGCAGAGTTTTTAGTAAATGCAGCAGCTGGCATTATAGTGTTGTTATTGATTACCATAGTAATGAACGGTAGCGCCGTGCTGCTGCGTAACCGCTGGCAGAAAAATGTAAAGTGGTAAGTGATGAAGGATAATGAAATGGAAACAAAAATGAGTAGTATTGAAAAAAGGGCCGATGACACAAACACGGAAGCCTTACGTGGCGCCGAGTTTATGCCCGATAAAAATCTTTCGAACACCGAAGGCATGAATAAAGTAGAAACAAAGAATGTGCATTGCTGGTATGGCGATTTTCACGTATTGCGCGATGTAAACATGGAGATTAAAGCCAATACCGTTACGGCGCTGATAGGCCCTTCGGGTTGCGGCAAATCTACCTACCTGCGCATTTTTAACCGCATGAACGACCTTATTGAAGGCTTCCGCCTGGAAGGCACGGTGCATATCGACAATAAAGACGTATTTGCCCGCGATCTGCGTGTAAACGAACTGCGCAAGAAAGTGGGTATGGTTTTTCAGAAGCCTAACCCCTTTCCTAAAAGCATTTTCGAAAACGTGGCCTATGGCCTTCGGGTAAATGGCATTACCCACAAAAAGTTTATTGAGGAAACAGTAGAACGCTCACTTAAACAGGCCGCCCTTTGGGAAGAAGTAAAAGACAAACTGAGTAAAAATGCACTTGGCCTTTCAGGGGGTCAACAACAGCGTTTGTGTATTGCCCGAGCTATTGCCGTTGAACCTTCAGTGATTTTGATGGATGAACCCACATCGGCATTGGACCCTATCAGCAATTCAAAAATTGAGGAATTGATATGGGACCTGAAACAGAAATACACCATCCTGATAGTAACCCACAACATGCAACAGGCCGCCCGCGTTAGCGATAAAACCGCTTTCTTTTACCTGGGCGACCTGGTGGAATACGACGATACCAAAACCATTTTTACAAACCCCAAGCAGGAAAAAACACAGAACTATATCACCGGCCGTTTCGGATAGTTTACTGCTAAATCAATAAAGAACCATGGGTCATTTAGATACCGAACTTACTGCGCTGCGCAATAACCTCATCGACATGTTTTTGCTGGTGCAAAAACAATTGCGCAAAAGTATGCGTGCCCTGCAAACACTGGATAAGGATCTGGCGCGCGAAGTGTTGTTTAACGAACGCCGCGTAAATGCTGAGGAACTTAAAATTGACAAGGATTGCGAAAACCTGGTAGCCTTGTTTAGTCCGGTGGCTATTGACCTGCGTTTTATTTTTGCGGCTTTTAAGATCAATTCGCACCTGGAAAGTATTGGTGATAGCGCCAAAGGCATATCGAAGTTTGTGTTGGAACTGGACCAAAAATATAAGGATGAACTACTGGCTGATTTACAACTTCTTAAGATGTATGAGATAGCGGATAGCATGCTGGAAAATAACATTGCCGCTTTACGCCACGATGATACAGCACAGGCACGCGCCGTTTTTAATAAAGACGAGGAATTAGACGCTATCAATCGACTGGCGACTTCGGTAGTGGCTACACATCTTACCAAGGGCGGAACCGATGTAGTATCACTGTTAAACCTGATAAGCATTGTGCGCCGGCTGGAACGCGTAGGCGATTTAAACAGCAACATTGCCGAAGAACTGATTTTTTACGTGGAGGCAAAGGTGCTGAAACACGAAAAAGAAAAACTTTAAGCCGCAGCCTTGAAAAGACCTTCCGATTTTATTGACAATAAAAACCTGAGCCCTTCACGCATTGCGCTGGTTGTGGCATTAGTTGTAGCCGCTGTAGCCGGTGTGGTGGATCTGCTTTTCTACACCACCTTACTACACTTGCTGGTATTATTTGTAGTGGTATTTGCCGCTGGCTACTTTTTGATTTCTTATTCCCTGGAGGTTTTTATATACCGCAAAGTAAAGCTGATCTACAAGCGCATCCACAACCTTAAACTTGGCAAGGATGAGAAGGATCTGTTGGCCGAAAACACGGGCGAGGCCCTGGAAGATGTAGAAAAGGAAGTGCAGAAATGGGCAGATAATCAGAATAAAGAAATTGCCGATTTAAAAAGTCTCGAAAAGTTCCGGAAGGAATTTTTAGCTAACCTGTCGCACGAATTAAAAACTCCTTTATTCAACATACAGGGCTATGTGCACACCCTGTTAGATGGCGCCATGGATGATCCGGAAGTTTTGCGGCATTTTCTGGAACGCACTTCAAAAAGCATTGAACGCCTCAGCAATCTCGTAGATGATTTAGATGAAATTTCGAGAATTGAACGGGGCGAAGAATCGATCATCAAGGAAACCTTTGATATCAACCAGTTGGTGAAGGATGTGTTTGAAAGCATGGAACTGAAAGCCAAAACACGCAACATCGTTTTCAGTATCAAAAAAGGATGCGATAAGCAGTTTTACGTATTTGCCGACCGCGAAAAGATACGGCAGGTGATTACCAACCTGCTGGATAACTCCATAAAGTACGGGAAGGAAAACGGCGAAACGGTGGCCGGGTTCTACGACATGGATGAAAACATTTTGATAGAGCTAACAGATAACGGTATTGGTATTGATGAGAAACATCTACCACGATTATTTGAGCGGTTTTACCGGGTTGATAAGCACCGTTCGCGCGAGCAGGGTGGCACCGGCCTGGGTTTGGCTATCGTTAAACACATTGTGGAAGCCCACCAGCAAACTATTCACGTGCGCAGTACCGTGGGGGTTGGAACCACCTTTGCGTTTACCCTGGAGAAAGCGCAGGAACGTTAGAAAAAGCAAAAGCCCCCTGTTAAGGAGGCTTCAAGTTTAGTTATGTGCCCGAAGCGAGATTCGAACTCGCACACCCTTACGGGCGCTACCACCTCAAAGTAGTGCGTCTACCAGTTTCGCCATCCGGGCATTGAGGGACTGCAAATATAATCCGCGAAATAAGTTTAACAAGCCGGATAGATAAAAGGCTTAAAAATCCCACACGGGCGTGCGGCGTCCGCGCACATAATCCTTCATCTTCATCCAAAAGGCAAGAATCATATACAGGATAATGGGCGAACCGATAGTCATACAACTGGCGTAAATAAAAAACATACGAATGTCCTTAGCCGGCATTTTTAAGCGCTCGCCAATGCGTTCGCAAACACCGAAAAGGTTTTGTTCTACCAGATATTTGATGGTTTGCACGGGGGTCATTTGCATTGCTTTTGTCTAAATTAAATTTTTTAGTTCATAATTTTCAAACCAATACCGCAACTTAAACACATAAACTTATCGCAGTGTTCATTTTTAAGCTGTAGCAGGGCCTGCGTATCGAAGGCATTTTGCGGTTTAACCTGTAGCTTTTGCCAGCGGGCTATAATGGCATTGCTTTCGGGTTTACATTGCTCCAGCAAGGCAATGGCTTTCTCACAGTAATCCTCCTGTGCTTTATAGCGGCCATAGGCAAATAACACCGGTGCTACTGCATTTATGATCAGAATCTGTTTCATACCGGCGCCCAGATTGATACGCGCAGCGGTGGTCTTTTTGTCAAAATTGTAATGCTCCTTCCAATAAGGGGAAGCCCCGGCCTCCAACAGTTTGCTTATAGCTTTAACATCCTTAGCAGCAGCCAGGGCACTAAACATCTTAGGTTCGCGGCACAGCAGCGAAGCCAACTGCGCCAGGCGAACCGTGGGAAAGTTTGAAGGCCGGAGGCGTAAAAACTTAAAAAGGTGTTTAGGTAGCGGCGTTAGCTGGTGCAGGCGTTTCAGGTATTGGTATTCCTTCCGCAATATATTGGGGTAGTCTTCTTCAAATTTTTCAGCCAGCATACCTGCCTGCCCAAATACCAATGCTTCCACCTGTAGGGGTTCGTGTACATGCCGTGCCCAAATTTTAACCGGCAGGCTTTTGGCCAACAGCTCAAAAGGTTCCTTATTGATGCTGGCACCCAGGTAACGGGCCAGCATTACAAACATCACTTGTTCCCAGTCGTTGCCGCATTCCTGAAGTAAAACCTCGGTGTGCGCCACTTTTTGCTCCAGCCTTTCCACCAGTAACCGGCTTAAATGGGTATAGCGGGTCATTTCATTTACATCTGCAAAAAAATGCTGACAAGGTATCCAGTTACGGCGCTTGCTCAATTCGCTGTAGCGCGATAGTGTAGTTGCGTTTATCCGCGATCCGATAACCAGTGTGGGAATTTCAGCGCCATCTTTACGCGTAGCCGGCTGGCCTGTTTTCTCTAGTACCACGTGCAGTATAACATTAGTGTAGGCATCATCTACGTGATGTTTGTGTAAGAACCAATCACTATTGTTCAAATGTAACTCTACGTTACCGGCCCAAAGCACCTTGCCTATTTTGATTTTACAATTGGTAAAATCGGGACCGGCATGTGTATTGTGCAGACCCCGATGGATGATTTCTACCTTCTCTCCATGCTCCGTAGTAAGGTTGGCAGAATCAAAATAGCCGAACTTCCATATAAAGTGCAGCAGTGCTTCGTTCATAGGTTAAAAATAGAAATTAACCCACAAACATGATAAGTTTAACATGTTAGATTCACAGCATAATCTGGCAATCGGGAATTAGCCAGGTAAGGTCATTTACCTGCGTGCTGTTTATTTTGGTGCTTTTGATATTCAACAGCCGCAGTGCTGTAAGCTCTTTGATTTCTGTAGCGAAACTTTCCAAGGCTTTATTAAAACTTAAATCGAGCGTACGCAACATGGCCAGGCCACAAAGGCTGGCCGGAATAGTTGTAAACTGATTGTAACTGAAATCAATTATCTGTAAGGAGTCTAGGGCACTAAACTCCGCCGGTACCATTTTAATACTGTTTTTAGCAGCTACCAGCCTGTTCAATTTTACCAAACCTCCTATCTCCTTAGGCAAGGCAGACAGGCTGTTAAACCCTATCTCCAATTCCTCCAGATTTTTGAGCGCGCCGATACCGGTGAGGGACGTTAACTTATTAGCCGTTACGTTTAAATACTTCAGCTTTTTGAGCGTGAATAATGCTTTAGGTAAAGCAGTTAATTTGTTAGAGGAAACATTTAACCGTTCCAGGTTAGTTAGCTTGCCAATGTTTTCCGATAACACCGTAAGGCCTTTACCGCTCAGGTTAAGCGATTTTACGGCAGTGGGATTTTTTAAAGCTTCATCGAGGTTGGTATAATCGGTAGCTTTTACAAAACTATATACCAATAGCACCAGGCCCAACAGGGCACACTTCAATCTCATAGCAGGGTTATTCGATTTTTGCGAAGGCTTGTTTCATATCCTCCGTTAAAAATTTTGCGTCTTCTAAACCAATATAAAAACGGATCATATTGAAGGGATATCCTGTTTTATAATCGTGATTGCTCGGGTAAAAGCTACAGGCGGGCATCACCAGCGATTCGTGTCCGCCCCAACTTACGGCAAGCAAAAAAGTGCGCAGGCTGTTACAGAACAATTCGACCTGTTCTACCCCTGTGGCTTTTAGCAGAATGGTGAACAACCCACCACACCAATTCATTTGCTTTTTAGCCAACTGATACTGTGGATGCGAAGCCGAAAACGGATAAATCAGTTTTTCAACCTGCGGATGATTTTCTAAAAAGGCTACAATTTCCTGTGTGGTTTTGGCAATACGCTCCATCCGTACCGGCAGGGTTCGTAAGCTGCGTAACAATAACCAGGCATCATGGGGATGAATAATACCGCCGAGATTTAAAAACTCAGCAGCGAAAATGCGTTGAATGGTTCGGGCATTACCAATCAATAATCCGGCTACTACGTCGCTATGGCCGCCATAGTATTTAGTTGCTGAATGAACTTCTATATCTACTCCCATTTCGATACAACGTTGCCCTAAAGAAGTAGCGTAGCTGTTATCAGCTATAGTGGTAATGCCCTTTGCGCGGGCCAATTTTACAATAGCAGCAATATCCTGTAGCTCGAACGTAAACGTGTTGGGCGTTTCAAGATAGTAAAGCGTAGTATTGGGTAGGGTTGCATCCGCAAAGTTTTGTGCCTCGCGCCCATCAACCATCGTGCAGCTTACACCATAGCGGGCCAGTAAATCGTTTAACAGGCGATGTGTCCAGCTATATGGGTTTTGTACACAAACCACATGATCGCCGGCCTTAACATGCGCCATTACGGCCGCAGAAATAGCGGCCACGCCGCTGCCGAAAATCAAGGCATCTTCGGCACCTGCCAATGCAGCTATTTTTTTCCGAAGTATTTGCACCGTTGGGTTATTACCCCTGGTATACAAATGCACCTGCTGCTCGTTGGTAAATGCCTGTCGCAAAGTAGCTACATCCCTACTTATAAAGTTACTGGTTTGAATCACCGGCGGTGCCATCGCGTTAAAGTACTCACTCCGCTCCTCGCCCAGTTGATTTAAAATGTACGAAAGTTCCATACCCATCAATTACAGGTAAAGCAAATAAACATTTTGGCACCACCAGACATAAAAAAACGGGTTCTGGTAAGAACCCGTTTCGCAACTAAATATTTTGAGGCTTATTTTGGCGCCGTAGTAGTTTTAACACTGTTAGAAGGCGTTTTAGCAGGAGTTTTAGCTTCCTGTTGTTTCTTGGTTAGCATATCCAGGTTGCCTTTGGCCAACACAAACTCAGGCGAAACTTCCAGTGCTTTCGTAAAGTTATCCTTAGCTGCTTCTTCCTGGTTCATTTCCATAGCACAGATACCTTTTACGTTCAAGGCAGCTGCTTTCATGGGCACATCCTGCGAACCACCCTGTACCAGGATGTTCACTTTTTGTTGCGCCGACTGCGGGTCGCTGATAATACGGTCAAGCGAAGCGATGCACTCGCCAAAACGCTTTAACTGATATTGCAACGTAGCCTGTTGATACAGGTAGTAGATTGATTTTTCAAGGGCATAGAGCTTTTCATAATCAGCCAGCGCTTCTTTTATCAGCCCCAGATTCTGCTTTGAAACAGCCACCAGTTCCAGCATATCCTTGCGATTAGGGTCCTTTTTAACGATCTCTTCACCAATCAGGTAAGCTTGCGCGTAACGTTCACCGGCAAAATATAACAGGGCCAGCGAGTCGTTCAGGTCGGTTCTTTCAGGCTTAAGTGCAACCATGTTGTAAAGGGCAATGGTAGCAGCCTGTAAATCGTAATTTTTCAGGGCACCTTTATAAACGCGCATTTGCACATCAAAGGGGTCGTTTGAGTTTTGAGCCTGAACGGCAACAGTGCCAAGGGTAAAACTTATAACTACTAAAGCAAGTAATTTCTTCATCATTTATCAGGGTTTTGAAGCTAATGTATAGGAAAATTTAGCTTAACGAAACAGTTTTCAGGAATTTTTGGATTGTTTGGTTATTCGCCAGGGCCACCTCGCGTGCTTTTTCGGCAAAGTCCTGTCCGTTAGAGGCATATATTATTTGACGGGCAGAATTAATCAGGAGTCCGCCATCTGTATTCATCCCAAACTGGCATATTTTTTCGGCATCGCCTCCCTGGGCTCCCACACCGGGAACCAGGTAAAAATGTTCGGGGGCCAGCGAACGGATATATTGGAATGCCTCCGGATGAGTAGCTCCTACCACAAACATCAAACGGTCGGGACCGGCCCAGCTTTGCGCCTTTTTAATTACCTGTTCATATAATTTGCCTTCAGCCGTTTCGAGCAATTGAAAATCGCTGCTGCCCTTATTGGAGGTTAAACCCAGCAGTATAACCCACTTACCGGGGTAAGCCAGAAAAGGTGTAACCGAATCTTCGCCCATGTAAGGCGCTACTGTGATAGAATCAAAATCAAGCCACTCAAAAAAGGCCTTGGCATACATTTTTGAAGTGTTGCCTATATCACCCCGTTTTGCATCGGCAATGGTAAATACCTGGTCTTTAAACTTACTCAGGTATTTCATTGTCTTCTCCAGGCTTTGCCAGCCCTTAACGCCGGCACTTTCATAAAAGGCAATATTGGGCTTATAAGCCACTGCTAAGTCAATGGTAGCATCAATAATGGCCTTGTTAAACTCAAATACCGGGTCTTCGTAATTTAATAAATGGGAAGGAATCAGATTGATATCGGTATCCAAACCAACGCATAATAACGATTGCTTTTGTGCAATTACCTGCAGCAGTTCTTTTCTGTTCATTAGCACACAAAAGTAAAAAGAAAGATGAGCCCAATGGACTCATCTTTCCGGCTAAAACCACTCGATCAAGACAATAAAAGTTTATCAGGCCGCATGCCTGTTCGAGAAGAACTGATTTACCCTGTAGCGTAATAAAAACACGGCTTGCTCCATTTTCCGCACCCTGTCGCGCATGCGGTTAAGCGCTACTACTTCACCAATGGTAAGTTGCATAGGTTGGCGGTCCACAACTAGTCCATCCTCCGTTTCAACCTCCTGCATTAATTGCTTCAACCGCAAATGCAGGGTATCCACTTCCTGGTACAGCCCGCCCGAATATCCATCGTTGCCGGTGCTTTTGATTAACTGCATCAGCATATCAGCCATATTTATTACCTGCTGCTCGCAGGCACAAAGGGCTTGCAACCAATCTATGCGGGGGTCACTTACTGTTACTTCCTTCGTTTTCATAACACTGGGTTTTAGGGGTAAGACTCACCTATATAACGATAGGTTTACAGCTTCACATATGTATTTGTATAATTTTTAGAATTATGACACTGCCGTTACAAAACCCGCCTTTTTAAAAAATAAGCCGTGTAACTGGTAAATATTGCGTTACCCATTACATTTACAGCAATGGCCTATGTTACCCGTTACGCCCTAACGTGCTTACTCGGTATTTTTTGCCTGCTCCAATTACAGGGGCAGGAACTCTCCTATCATCACTTCACCACGGATGATGGATTGCCAAGTTCAGAGGTTTACGATGTTTTTCAGGACAGCAAGGGCTTTATTTGGATGGCCACTGACCATGGACTCGCCCGCTATGATGGCTATTCATTCAAAACATTCAATACCAATAACGGCCTGCCCGACAATACCATCTTTAAAATTGAGGAACAGCCCGATGGTATACTATTGGTGCAAACCTTTTCAAAGGGCATCTATCAATTCGACGGTCAGAATTTCAAACCTCATCCGAAAAATGAATGGCTACTGTACCGCAGCTCGAAAAAACAAATGCATGCCTATGAAGTTTATAAGGATACCCTCATAATCTCAACTATCATTGACTTGTTCGGCTGCTCCACGAGAGACACCTTTAATTACTGGCGTATTAAAGGGTCGGACGGTTACAGAAGTTCACAATTACATTTAAACTATATGGTACTGCCCAACAACAGGGTGGTATATACCCTTTCCGAAAGCCCTTTGCCGGATATAACACCACCACCCGGATATACCTGCGGTCATCTGGCATTGTACTATCCAGGCGAGCGTTACGGTGATTTGAGCTTCACCTACCTTGGGCAAAACCATTTCGCCCTCCACGTGGACAATTACCTGTATTTCTTTAATGCCGGAGATTCCACAGCGGTAAAATTCCGCACGTTTAATTCGCGAATTATAAGCGTTACAAAGGCCCCCTCAGGCGAATTGTGGGTCGGGCTCTATCAAAACGGAGTGGTCTGTTTACGGGCATTTGAACAGGATAGCAATAAGGACCGCTATTTTTTCCCTGAATACTCTATTTCCTGTACCTCCATTGATGCAGAAGGCAACTTTTGGTTTTCGACCCTGGAAGACGGGGTCTTGTTTGTTCCGGGCATCAACTTCAAAAAGATACTATTAGGCGATGGCGATAAACATATCTTACCCACTAAGGCCCTGTCGCTGTTAACGTTTAAAAACCATTTGTATGTAGGCAGCGATAAAAACTGCCTGTATATTTTCGATACACTTCTAAATGTATCCCGCCAGGTAATGCATGACCGCCAATCGCGAGCAGAAGACTTGGCTATTTATAAAAACGAAGTACGTTCTTCATCCTATTTTGAAAAAATAAATAATTATAACGATTGTGGTACCGCGCCTCTTTCCATTACGGTACTCCCCGGCGAAAAACTGGTTGTGCTGGGCGGGCATAACGGCTTTTCACTTCAGCAGAACAACCAGGTTATCCGGTGTTCTACCAACGAAGGATTTCAATTAAGGATACAAGCTACTTACTATGATGCCAAACTGGGCATTTTACTTGGCACAAATGGTGGTGTATATCAGCTGCAAGACAACCAATTGCGCTATTTCTTCAAGGATTCATTACTTAACAGCATCCGGGTTACAGATATAAAGGCTGTACCATCCGGCGGTATAGTTATATCAACCAGGGGACAAGGACTATGGTATGTAAACGGCGATAAACGGATCAACATCACTGAAAAAGAAAATCTCATCTCGAACCTGATTGAGAAGGTATATGTGGAGAATGATACCTCCTATTGGATAGCTACCTACTCAGGCTTATCGCACCTGACCGTTGATTTCAGAAAGCAGCCTGTTACTACCATGGTAGAGAGCTATACTAAACGTGAAGGATTATCCAGCAACGAAATCAACGATATCGAATTCTTTAATGGCGAAGTTTGGCTGGCTACTAATAATGGTTTGTGCCACTTTACACCCAACCGGGTAAAGAAACAGGCCATCGCCTTCCCGCTTTACCTAACCAGCGTTACCATTAATGGTATTACAAAAGATTCGTTAGCACTGGATAAATTAAAATACAATGAAAACAATTTAGTGCTTGAGTTAACCGGTCTCAACTACAAGTCGCGCGGCGGTATCAGTTACCATTACACCATGGAGGGGAAAACCCGATTTGAAGGCATAAGTAAAACACGACGGATTTCGTTTATCGGGTTGGAGTCCGGTAATTACAGCGTAAGTATTACCGCAGTGGCAGCCACCGGCGATACCTCCCTTGCGCCGTTGGTGCTGGCGTTTACCATTCCGCCTTATTTTACCGAAACCTGGTGGTTTATAGGGTTAATTGCCTTAGCCATCCTGATTGCAGTAGTGGCGATTGTGTATCTCTATTACCAAAATGTGAACATTAAAAATGAAACCCGCACACAAGTAATAGAAGCAGAACAAGCCGCCTTGCGCTCGCAAATGAATCCTCATTTTATTTTCAATGTATTAAACTCCATTCAATCGTTTTTGGGTGAGAACGATAAGAAACAAGCACAAAATTTTCTGGGTAAGTTCTCACAGTTAATCCGCAGAACCCTCGATAACTCGCAATACATGTTTATTACCCTGGAGGAGGAAATCCGCTCGCTGAATATTTATTTGCAATTAGAACAGATGCGTTTCGAATCTAAGATCAGTTATACCATTGAGGTGGAGGAGCAAATAGACCCCGGAAAAATCCGTATACCGCCCATGATGATTCAACCTATTATTGAAAATTCTATTTTGCACGGTATCACCCCTTCGGGACATAATGGATTAATTAAGGTCAAATTCCGAATCGCTAACCAACTGTTATGTTGCACTGTTACCGATAATGGTATCGGACTTTCAGCCTCCGCCGGACCTACTAAAAAAGAACATCAATCAACTGCCATTGCTAACCTGCGAAAAAGAATGGATTTGTTGAATCGTTTATATAAAACAAACGCCACTTTTGAGATGAAGGAAATTTTTGACAAAGGCGTGACACAAGGTACCGAGGCATTGCTTATTTTCCCGCTCCATTACTAAGTGCATGGTGTGACTGGCCTATGAAGAAGATTAAGACACTTATAGTAGAAGACGAGCCAAAGAGTCTGAAACTGTTAACCGGTATGTTAACCGAGTATCATCCCGAGATTGAAATTGTTGGCACCGCCAGCAGCGTAAAAGAAGCCAAAAGAACTGCCGACGCATGTGAATTTGAATTATTGTTTGTGGATGTAACCTTACCGGATGGAAACGGCTTTGAAGTATTGGAGTATGTACGTGCACGGGGACCGGAGATTGTTTTTACAACAGCATACGAACATTTTGCCGCTAAAGCATTCGATTACCAGGCACTGCATTATTTGTTAAAACCAATTACCCCGGACGATCTTGCTGAAGCAATATCCCGTTATCAAAAACGCCGTGATGCCGGCCTTCCTCCTGTTAAAAATAACAGCCCTAAACCCACCCGTATTTCTTTACGCAGCAACGAGGGCATTGTAATTGCCGAATTAGCGGATATAGTAATGATACAGGCGGCCAGTAAGTACAGTATAGTTCACTTTACCAATCGTAAGGATCTGATTATATCTAAGTCACTTTCAAAGTTTGAAGAATTATTAAGCGATGCGGGCTTTTACAGGATACATGATAGCCACCTGGTAAACATGGGCCACATCCGCAGTTATAGCAAAGGAAAGGGAGGCACCGTAGAACTTAGCAATGGCACCAAAGTGGAAGTTAGTTTCAGAAAACGGGATGAGTTTCTGCAGGTATTGAACCAATATACGCGCATTGTTGACTAAGCTGCTAATACGTTTACACCGTTAATTGCCGCACTTACACCCAAAAGCACTACTCAGGCGAATACTGCCTTGCAGGATTAAAGACAAAATTGTCCTTTTGGCTTATCAAGCAGTTTGAAACCCTGTTTGATGCGCCCAACTTAGATACTATGAAAGCGGGGCAGCTTAACCGCTGGACCCAAAATCAGCGAAAACACTAAAAACCTGCTATGGCAGGTTTTTTTATTTTACCCCTTTCCCCTTCCTGGGTTCCTCCACCTTAATGTGCAATGGGCGGCTAAAGCTCTCTTCCAGCGATATCAGCGTTTCCGTACGGTTTATTCCTTCAATCCGCTGCAGTTTATCGTGCAATACTTCACGCAAATGCTGGGTATCGCGGCATACCACCTTTAAAAAAAGACTATAGTTGCCGGTGGTATAATGGCACGAGATTACCTCTTCTATCTTTTTCAGTGCCGTAACCACCTTATCGTATTGATCGCTGCGTATTAGGAAGACCCCTATAAACGCTGTTACATCCAGGCCAAGCTTGGCAAAGTTTACATGCAATTGCGGATTCTGCACAATGCCCATCTTCTGCATTTTATTCATGCGCACATGCACAGTACCCGGCGACACATACAATTCTTTGCCTATTTCAGTATAAGGCATAAAAGCATTTTGCATTAAAAGGTTCAGGATCTTCAAATCCAGATTGTCAATTTGATAATCAGACATGTGTTTTAGCAGCTTTTTTTGATAATAAATTAACCGAAAGCCAATTTATTGATTTATCTGTAAATAAACTGCATTTTCTTTAAATTATTTGCAAGAAAAGAGCCTTGGACTTATATTTGCATCATCGTTCTGATACAAACATTGTTGGGTGATGAAACTGGCAGACATGCCCTCCTGTCTCGGGGGTGGGGAGTCCGGAAGAAATCATAGTTGCGGATGATGGTTGGGTTAACCACAATCATCTGCAACATGGCTAACCGCCCCGTGTAGGTTCGACTCCTACCCCAACAGCACTTTTTAAAGGCCTGCACAAGGTAGTTGATTCCCCACGTGCAGAGAGCGTTGCAGGCCCATGGAAACCGATTATTAACCAACTAAAACTATAGCTATGCTCAGAACATTGCCCGTGTTCCTTACGTTCGTATTGATGCTTGCGTTCAATATTCTGAGTCTGCCTGTAGACATCTTCATCCGCTTTCTCAAAGTGCTTTCCGGTGAAGACGACCACCAATAACATTTCAACTTTTTATAGATGGTTTAGGGGTGAACGGGGTAGCTTAGGGCGCCCCGTTCCGTTTTTTACACCCCGCATTTAGTCGCGTTCATTAATTTCGCCCGCAAAAGCAGCACTGGCATGGGGCACTATGTAGATAACAACCTGATACGCGATGAACATGTGGTATACGAAACCCGTTACCATTGGAAGATCTTCTTTACCCTGAAAGGATTGTTTACCCTGTTTATTGCGCCGGCACTGGCGCGGTGGAGCGATGAATTTGTGGTAACCAACAAACGCCTGATCTGCAAAACCGGCCTTATCTCGCGGCACACACTCGAAATGAACCTAAATAAAATAGAGACCGTGAATGTGGACCAGAGCATAATGGGTCGCCTGCTGGGCTACGGTACTATTATTATAATCGGTACCGGTGGCACCCGCGAGGAGTTCCCGAATATTGCCAACCCCACCGAATTCCGCAAAAAATTTCAGGAGGTGAGCAGCTAACCGTGAAGAAAAAAGATAAAAAATACGATCGCACTCACCACAGTAGTCATCAGGTGGACCCTGAATTACTGCGCATGTATCTGATGGGCGCTGCCAATCCGAAAAACAGCACTAAAATTTCGGGTGGCGACGATGTAATAGATCTGCACCTGCACCCTACCCAGGTAGGCCCCGGACGTATAGCACCGCAGGATGCCCTGTTTCATCAAATCGATGAATTTGAAAAAGCCCTGGATAAGGCAATTGCCTTAGGTAAAATGGAGTTCCGCGTGGTCCACGGTCACGGAAAAGGCAAACTAAAGGCCGAGATCTATAAAATCCTGGAAAAACACCCCCAGGTAAGGTCGTTTAACAACGACTACCACAGCCGTTACGGCTACGGAAGCACACTCGTTTGCCTTAAATAGTACACCCAACCCTTCTCTTTATTGTTAAAACTCAAGGCCCGGTAAGGGCTTTTGGTGTTTTCGCATGAAATTTCGCCTCAATATGACCTATTTATTGAACAAGTTAACGAAACATGTGTTCAAAAGTGTATGATATCCACACCAAGGGTTCGTAACTTTACAAATGCTAAAAGATGTTTCTATGAAAAAGACGACCCGTTTAATGATAGCTGCCACGCTCCTGGTTTTCGCTGTAAGCGCTAACGCACAGGAAGTTGCCAGCAATGATGAACCTGCAACTACCGCAAAGCCCGATGCTCCGGTACAAGCCAATAAAGAAGTAACCATTACTATTAAAAACACCTGCGAAAAAGGCGTTGCCGTATTTGCCGGTCCTAAGGAAGAAATCCGCGAACCTAAGCTGAACACCTATGGTGGATTAAGCACTAACAAGGTTTACATTAAGGAAAACGATGTGGTTTGCCTGATGACCAACGAAAAGAAGCCAATTGCCTGCACTATTGTTAAACCGGGTATGACTACCGTAGAGGTAAACACCTCTGCTACCGGTGTAACAGGCCGCTAATTAAGCTATACATCCATTACAAAAGCCGGGACATTCCTGGCTTTTTGCGTTTAACCCCTTGCTACACCATATCTCCTTTTAGCTACATTAGGGCACCTAAACACTATCCAATGAGGCTCCTGTGGCTCTTATTATTCCTTTGTTTCACGGCAGTTGTCAGCGCAAATGATACTCTTACTTTCCGCAGAATATACGATTATCAGGTTGGGGATATCTTCGACTACCAACACACCGTAGCAAATGAACTAATGAACCGATATTCCTCCACGTTCAACAGGGTGCAGGTTACAGCAAAACACTATTCTACCAACCTGGATACCGTTTTCTACAATTTCTCAGGCATAGAACAAGGATATACCAACCTCGATTCACCAGCTGTATTTACCGTGCCTTACGATAGCCTGGCCTGCAGTTTAAACTTTAACGATACCGGCTTCCCCGGTATTGTGTCCAATAGTGTTTACTGCTACCCTTCCGTCACCCGTTATTCAGAGCATCTGGGCAAAACCTTCGATGGCCAGGAGGGCTATTACGACGGCACCCACTATATGGCCGACTTCACCAGATTGATTTACTACAATAATGGCGTCGACTCCTTCGGTACGCCCTATAACATCGCAATGCACTTGCAAAGTCAGGATGACTTTCTGACCGATTTTCAACTATTGCGGAACGATGGTTCCGGCTACTTGCTAATTAATACTACTGTCCAAATTCACTTTATCCTGTCCTCTATCGGGGGCGATGTAATGAAGACAGGCACCATAAATCCGGGCAGCTCAATTCTTGATCTACCGGAGTTAGCCTGTGGTCTTTATCTGTTAACCGTTACTAAGGGCCAACAACACCGAACATTCAACATTCCGGTTACCCGGTAACCAACCCTGCAAAACTTTAACAGCGAAATATTCGCAAAAGCCAATTCCATCACTACCTTCGTGTCGTTGAATGCAGGGTGAAACTTCTTTCATGTTCCACCTAAGTCAATAAAGGACTTGGGAGGTTAAACCGAGGGAGTAATCGCATGAGAGGAAGGGCAACTTAACCTTTCCCTTTTGAAATGGTGTAATATATACCTGCACAACCACTTAAAGTTATGCGCGAAACATGGAATCTTTTTAAACTGATAACCAATAAAATAGGTCGTCAGGTTTGGCAGATAGATGAACCCACCGAAGGCTGGGAAAGTTTAGAAGGGAAAGCCCTGTTAAATAAGCTGGACCGCGACTTCCGCTGGAACAAATACCCCAACCCCAACAGCGCCGATCAGGTGTTCCGGGGGCAACAAACAGCCGTTAAAGACATAGGTAAACCAGCCAACGACACTACCGAAGCGGCACGGAAAGCCATTCACTTTTACACCGGCATCCAGGCCCAAAGCGGCCATTGGCCGGGCGATTATGGAGGCCCACACTTCCTGGCACCAGGTCTGGTTATTGCCTCCTACGTAACTGACACACCCCTGCCCCTACCCCACCAAACACTGCTAAAGCGATACTTTTTAAACCACCAAAATGCCGATGGCGGCTGGGGTTTACACCTTGAGGGAAGTTCCACGATGTTTGGTACGGTACTGCATTATGTGGCTCTGCGGTTGCTTGAAACAGATAGCAGCGACCCTGCCATATCGGCAGCCCGCAGTTGGATTCATGAAAACGGCGGGGCCACTTATATTCCCAGTTGGGGCAAATTTTATCTAAGCCTGTTGGGCGTTTACGAATGGCAGGGCTGCCATAGTCTGTTGCCTGAATTGTGGCTTTTACCCCGCTGGCTGCCGGTCCACCCGGGCAACTACTGGTGCCATGCGCGTATGGTGTATCTGCCCATGGGCTATTGCTACGGGCACCGGATAACAGCAAAACCCACTGCCCTAACGGCAGCTCTGCGCACCGAATTATACCCGGAGAACTATGACGAAATTAACTGGACCGCTGCCCGCGATAGATGCGCCAGACCAGACCTCTACTATCCGCCCAGGGCCTTGCTCAAGGTGTTGAACTTCTTTACCAATACCTACGAAAAGATTGCCCCGCAAGGCTTACGTAAAAAAGCCCTGCAGTTTACGCTGGACTATATAAATGCTGAAGATGAGCAGACCAACTACATTGATATTGGCCCCGTAAACCAGGTCATTAACTCCATTGCTGTTTGGCATGCTTACGGTTCCGGCTCCCAACAATTCAAAAAACATGTGGAACGCTGGTTCGATTACCTGTGGATAGCCGAAGACGGCATGAAAATGAACGGGTATAATGGCTCGCAATTGTGGGATACTGCTTTTGCCGCGCAGGCGTTGCTCGAAAACCATACAACTGTTAACTGTAACGAATCACTTCGCAAAGCAGGGGAGTTCATCCGCGTATCGCGGATTGAAGAGGAAGTGCGCGACCATAAAAAATTCTTCCGCCACGACTCAGTAGGTGGATGGCCTTTTTCAAATGCTGAACATGGCTGGCCTATCACAGATTGTACCGCCGAAGGACTTAAAACCTATATGCTGCTTGAAGAAGAAGGTTTGTTGAACCCGGCAGCGCAAATGCCTGCTGAGAAACTGGAGCAGTCGGTTGATCTGCTCCTGTCCTTCCAAAACCCCAACGGCGGTTGGGCCAGTTACGAACTGATACGCGGGCCCGAATGGCTGGAATGGTTGAACCCTTCTGCCATTTTCGGCAACATCATGGTTGAATACACCTATGTGGAATGCTCCTCTGCCTCGGTGCAGGCGCTACTGCACTTTCATCAAAGGCACCCCGGTTATAAAACCGAACAGGTGGCAAAAGCTATTGAAAAAGGCATAGCGTTTATTCTATCTATCCAGCGACCCGACGGAAGTTGGTATGGTGGCTGGGCCGTTTGCTTTACCTATGGCACCTGGTTCGGGGTAGAAGCCCTCGCCCGCTATAACCGCTTTAAACCTTCGCCCCGCCTGAGTCTCGCGCTGGCTAAAGCCTGCGACTTTCTGGTAAGCAAACAAAACGGTGAAGGCGGATGGGGAGAAGATTTTAGTAGCTGTGTGACCAAACAATACGTGCAAAGCGGGAAAGCACAGGTAGTTAATACGGCCTGGGCCTTGCTTAGCTTAATGGAGGCCGGCTATAACAACCGGCAGGTGCTCGATAAAGGCATCCGGTTATTACTCAACCGTCAAACACCGGAGGGCGATTTTCCGCAGGAAAATATAAGTGGTGTGTTTAACCATAGTTGCGGCATTAGCTACACCAACTACCGCAACATTTTCCCCATTTGGGCATTGGGCCGTTACAACCGCCTGTTTGGTACAGGTGTTGAAGAGTTTACGGAACCATTTGCTAACCAACTGGTTTTATGAAACAACCCGCAATCGGCCGCACATCGCTGTTCGAATACCTGCTTACCCATCACCGGGGCTGGTTTGCGGTGCTGCTTTTGATACCGGTTTCAGTAGCCTTTAATGCATGGGAGAAATTGCAGGCGCTTATCTATTCATTACGCGAGGATAAAACCGTAAGCCATGAGCGTAAGGTAAAACAGGTGCAACAACAAATAGAAGACTGGAAGCGGGCAGGGACTACTACCAAATTGTGCACAGCCCGCAGTGGCTGGAAAACCATGAGCGAACTGGTTCCCAGATACAAATTAACCCACCGGCAAATACAGGTAAATCTGCGCAGCGTACTCCAAATTGACCCGCACAAACAAACGGTAAGGGTAGAACCCCTGGTAAACATGGGGCAGCTTAGTGCGCAGCTGCTGCCACAGGGGTGGACTCTTCCTGTAGTACCTGAATTAGATGACCTTACAGTGGGTGGTTTAATTATGGGTTTTGGGGTAGAAACCAGCAGCCATAAGTACGGGTTGTTTCAATACATCTGCGAATCGTTTGAGTTGGTAACGGCTGAAGGTAAGTGGCTGAAGTGTTCGGCTACCGAAAATGCCGAACTTTTTTATTCCATCCCCTGGAGCTACGGCACCCTCGGCTTTCTGGTGGCGGCCGAGCTAAAAATTATACCCGCAGCCCCCTATGTGCGCCTGCATTACAAAGCGCTGCATGGCCTGGATAATATGGTGCAAGCATTTGAAGAAGCCAGCCGTAACCGGCAATACCAGTTTGTGGAAGCACTGGCTTACAGTGCTGAAACAGCAGTATTAATGTGTGGTACTTTTGCCGATGAACCGGGTGCCGATGGCCGGGTAAACGCTATCGGGCGTTGGTATAAGCCCTGGTTTTATAAACACGCAGAAAAGATTTTACAGGAAGAACACGACCTGATAGAATACATACCCCTGCGCCATTACTACCATCGCCATACGCGCAGCCTGTTTTGGGAAATGGGAAACATTATCCCGGCAGGCAATCATCCCCTCTTCCGCTTTTTATTGGGTTGGGCTTTACCTCCCCGGCTCGAGCTGCTGAAGAAAACAGAAACGGAAACCACTAAGCGCCTGCGCGAGCAATACCATGTTGTTCAGGATATGCTCATGCCCATCAGCAGGCTAAAAGATTCGTTGCTGTATTTCGAGAAGCATTTTACCGTTTATCCCCTGTGGTTATCGCCCATGTGTATTTACTGCACTCCCGGCGATACGGGGTTTGTGACACCGTATTCTACGCACGGCATAGCGGATCCTCTGTATGTGGATATAGGCGCTTACGGCGCCAGTGCTAAGCAAGATTTTAACGCGCCTGTTGCCCTGCAGCAGTTGGAAGAATACGTAGTGCAAAACGGTGGTTACCAGGCCTTGTATGCCAAAACAAGCCTCAGCCCCAAACTATTCCGCCGCATGTTTAACCACAGTGCTTACGATAAACTGCGCAGTGAATTACCCTTTTGCCGTCAGGCCTTTGATGATGTATACACCAAGGTGGCTGCTGGCCGTGTGGCCCCCAGCGATATGCGTAAAATGCAAAAGCAACCCAAATCTCCCGCTACCAACGCCTAATCATCACGTGGTATCCTGCGTACAAAGTTGTACATCAACAGGCGTAATAGTGGGTAACAAACTGCGTATCAGCATACTGCTTTAACAGCTATATTATTTCTTCGCCAATAGCCGTTAAAGCGGTTTTATTTCCTGCAGGGTTATTCGTATATTCAAGCAAAGTAATGAACAGTACCACCGAACATACCATCGATTTAGAAGCCGAGAAGAAGGTAATTTTAAAAGAATACCGTGCCTTGTTGCGCTCCCTGCGCAAAAACGTTTCGCCGGGCGAAAAGAAAATGATTCGCCAGGCCTTCGAGATTTCGATGGAAGCCCATAAGGATATGCGCCGTAAAAGTGGCGAACCTTATGTGATACACCCGATTAAAGTGGCCCGTATAGTCACGGAAGAAATGGGGCTGGATGCTACATCGGTTATCTGTGCCCTGTTGCACGATGTGGTAGAAGACACCGAAGTAACGCTGCAGGAAATTGAAAGTCATTTTAATAAAGAGGTGGCAAAAATTGTGGATGGCCTTACTAAAATCTCGGGCATCTTCGATTTGAATAGCAGCCTGCAGGCGGAGAACTTCCGCAAGTTACTGCTTACGCTGAACGACGATATACGCGTAATCCTGATTAAGCTGGCCGACCGTCTGCACAACATGCGTACGCTCGACTCGCTTAAGCGCGAAAAGCAATTGAAAATTGCCAGCGAAACCATGTTTTTGTATGCACCGCTGGCACACCGTATGGGTTTGTATGCTATTAAAACCGAGATGGAAGACCTCTCGTTAAAGCATACCGAACCGGACACCTACAAGGAGATTGCCCGCCGCCTGAACGAAACCAAGCGCGAGCGCACTAAATTCATTCACGACTTTATTCGCCCGCTTAAGGAAGAACTGGAAAAGCGCGGCTTCCATTTCGATATCTATGGCCGTCCTAAGTCTATCTTTTCCATTTTTAATAAAATCAAGAACAAGGGTGTTCCTTTCGAAGAGATATACGACCTGTTTGCCATCCGCATCATCCTGAAATCGGACCCGGAAAAAGAAAAGAGCGATTGCTGGGGTGTTTATTCGGCTATAACCGATATCTATCATCCTAACCCCGAGCGCCTGCGCGATTGGCTCAGCAACCCTAAGGCCAATGGTTACGAAGCCCTGCACACTACGGTGATGAGTAATTCGGGTAAGTGGGTGGAAATTCAGATACGCACCGAGCGTATGCACGAAATTGCCGAAAAGGGTTTTGCCGCACACTGGAAGTATAAAGAAGGCAGCGCCGATAGCGCGTTGGATGAATGGCTGAACAAAATACGCGGCGTGCTAAGCAGCAGCGATGCCACTGCACTGGATGTGGTAAACGAGTTTAAGTACGAGCTCTTTAGCGACGAGATTTTTGTATTTACTCCTAAAGGCGACTTAAAACGCCTGCGTAAAGGTGCTACCGCCCTTGACTTTGCCTTCGAGATTCACTCCGATGTAGGTAAAAAATGTATAGGCGCTAAGGTAAACAACAAGCTGGTGCCTTTAAGCTATGTGCTTAAAAACGGCGACCAGATTCAAATACTTACCAGCAACAAGCAGGTTCCAAACGAGGATTGGCTAACCTATGTGGTTACCGCCAAAGCCCGCTCGGTTATTAAGCAAACCCTAAAGGACGAGAAGAAGAAAGTAGCTACCGAAGGCAAGGAAATGCTGGAGAAGAAGATGAAGCAGTTACGGATGGAGATTTCCGAAGCCAACATCCTGTTGCTGATGAACTACTTTAAAATGATTTCCGCAACCGATCTTTATTTCTCTATTGCGGGTAAAAAGATTGATGTAGCCCAACTGGAGAAACTGGAAGTAATTGCCGGCAAAATAAAACTGCCGAAAGTGCAGAACGCTCAAAAACTGGGCGCTAACGAAAACATTGACGAAGTAGTAAAAGCCACCCTGCAGAAAAATGCCGAGTTGCTGATTATGGGCGAAACTTCGGATAAGATTGATTACAAATTTGCCCCTTGTTGTAACCCGATACCCGGTGATGACGTGTTCGGATTCCTTACCATACAGGATGGTATTAAGATACACCGGACCAACTGCCCCAATGCGGTGCAGCTGATGAGCAAATACGCGTATCGCATTATCAAAACCCGCTGGACCAAACAGCACGAAATTGCCTTCCTTACCGGTATCAAGCTTACCGGCTTAGATGATGTGGGCTTGGTAAACAAAATCACCAACATCATTACCGGCCAAATGAACCTCAACATGCGCTCTATCTCCTTCGATAGCTCCGATGGAGTATTCGAGGGCCGCATAATGGTGTATGTGCACGATACTGCTGAATTGGAAGACCTCATCCACCGCATGACCTCACTGGACGGTATTCTGGAGGTTAGCCGATTCGATAGCGAGGACACGGAATAGACTTGAATCTCCTTTCCTGAATCACTACTTTAGCGGTATGAAGAAACTCAGCGCCGCACTTCTGCTGCTTGGCAGCTTTTCTGCTTTTTCGCAAAACAACGTAGGTATCGGCATTGCCAACCCCGATGCGTCGGCCCTGTTGCATGTAGATGCCAGTAACAAGGGTTTGCTAATACCACGTATGACCGCCTTGCAGCGAACTGCAATTGCCGCCCCTGCTAATGGACTAATGGTATACGATACCGACTCAGCCTGCGTATTCTTCTACAATGCTGTTTCCGTAAACTGGGAATCACTCTGCAATCCGGCCAACCCAGTAGTGGGTCCCACAGGCCCGCAAGGTATTACCGGCGCCACAGGTGCCACAGGTGCTCAAGGCCCCACAGGCGATACAGGCCCTACAGGTTTACAAGGCATAACCGGACCAACCGGTCCACTGGGTGCTGCAGGCGGCGACCTTACCGGCAACTACCCTAACCCCACCGTAGCAGGTTTACAAAACACCGCAGTAAGCAACACTGCACCGGCCAACAACAACCTGTTGATGTATAACGGCACGGCATGGACACCCACCGACCCCGATAACCTGTTCTGGAAACTTACAGGCAATACGGCCGTAAACGCCTCCACCTCCCCCATTGGTACACCGGCCAACAACAACTTTATAGGCAGCACCAACGCAGCCGATGTGGTGGTAGCGAGCAATAACCTGGAACGGATGCGTATCAGCAGCGCAGGCAATATTGGTATCGGAACCACTTCACCGGCTTACAGGCTTTCTATAAACAGTCCCACTGCCGGTGCCTTTCAACTGGCCGATGGTACCCAGGCTAACGGTTACATTTTAACAAGCGATGCCAATGGTGTAGGTACCTGGAAACCCGCTACCATCAATGCTACGTACGGAGCACTGGTAGGCGCTGGTATTAATATACCTTACAACACCGGCACCTATGTGTATACCGGCACCAGCATCACGTTGCCGCCCGGCAAATTCTCTGTCACCGTTACCATGCTGATGAGTGCAGGCGCTAACTCGCCTTCCAACTCCTACTTTTGGCTGCGCAGCACCTTTTCCGATGGACCGGGGATATTCTCCTCCAGCCCCGACATCATCGGTTCGCCATTGGCAAGTGGCAGCCTGGTGGGACCTTCGCTGTATGCAGTGCTGTATGGCAGCATTATCATTAACAACACTTCCGGAGGAAACAAGACCTATTACTACCTGGCCGGCAACACCAGCTACAGCAACACCACCCAAACCCTTAGCAACTTTGGCGGCAATGCCTGGGCGGAGGATAATATTGTTGCCTTTCAGGTAAATTAAAACTGGTGCCTTATAACCCCAGCACCCAATACCCAAGCATAGGCACAAGCGTATTTTTGGTGGCATTGGGCAACACCCCCACTTTGGTAAACCCTTGAGATTTTACTATCCATTGAACAGGTACATTCTGCTCGCTGATGTAAGCCAGAATATACCATAAACAGGTATGCTGCCGGGCCTGCTCTACGGCATACTTCACCAACAATTTCCCTATGCCTTTCGTTTTGTAAAGGTTGTCGACATAAAGGCTTATCTGGGCGAAATTTTGTTCCATAATTACACCTGCCTGGCAAGGCAATAACGAGACCCAGGCTTGCAGTTCTCCGCCATCATAGTAGCCCCAAATTGCAAAGGGTTCGATTAACTGTTCAAAGTGCTTCTTAAAAGCGTTACGATAATGGTCCTCATCAATGGCCGTTGTAGCCATTTCATTGGAAATTGCTTCCGCTAACCCTTGCTTCCAAATGCTGAAGAACCGTTCAAAATCACTTATACCTATCGCCTGTATGCCATTCATAACATCAGTTTATACATAGTAAAATAAAGCAATTGAAAGCAAACTTAACAAGCTCTAATGCACACTAAAAAAACCTTCCGTATATTTGAAAGAATCCCTTGTCTATGAAAACCTTAGGGAACTTACTTATATTACTAGCCCTAAGCCTTGCTACTTATGCCCAAAGCCATTACCTGGATGTTGGGGCCGGTGTTAATGTTGGTTTCATCAACTTGTCAGTGCGCACTCCGGCAGTAAAAAAAGCATTGCCTTTGGTTGCAGTAAGTTACCGGTTTATAAGCAAAAAGGAATTCGGCGTTTCAATAGGGCTGGAATGCAGCGGCTATAAATACTTTACGTCCTACGGTGATCATACCAAATCTTCCTCCGTTACGCAGATTTATAATAACTGCGCTTACATAACAGTTCCTCTAATGGCCGAAATAGAAGGCGGACATAAAAAAGTGCGATTTCTGGCCCATGCCGGTGTACTGGCCAATTTTGCACTGGCTTACAAGTTCAGTTATAATTCTTATTGGGAAACATTAGGCACCACCATGTGGTATCGCACCTTAAGCCGTAACTCATTACCTGGCTTTACCCCTGTACAAATTGGAGTTCCTGTTGGTCTCGGCCTCTCGATCCGCTTACCACGAAACCTGGCATTGAATCTTACTATCGAAAACCGTTTATTCTTCAAATCCTTCTATGATTTTGAAGGCCTTGTTAATACCCTTGGGCTTAAGGTGGCAATTGCAATAGGCGGCAAACCAAAAGCAACCCGCATAGCCAATCCACAAGATGCGCCGGTAACAAATTAGAGCTATTCTAAACAACCGCATCTACCAAACGCAACCCTCCACCAGCCCCGCAGAGGCTGCGCTGTTAAAATTCCCCTCCTTCCCGAGACTTCGGGATCAGGAGGGGTGGCAAGAATACGGGAACCGGATTCTTGACGGGGTGGTCGAGACACTCAGGCAAAACACATCCCCACTTTACCGGCACAATCCTAAAAATTAAGTGCTATCGATAATAATAAAATCCATTTGTCTAACTTTGTTTCCTTTTTAATTATTTAATTATTATCTTTACGGAAGTAAAGGAAGTGGGAGATCTAGTGAAAAGCGAAAACCTCAGCAAAACCTCAGTCGAAACTCAGTATCGCGATGTTAACCAGCTAAAAACCAATCACTTAAAAAGCTCCGTAATTGCTTTTTACCCAAGCATTTTCTCAGTAAAACCCGGTAAAACCTCAGTCTAAAATCAGTCTGAACCACATTTTGATTGCGGCCAATGTGAAACCCCAAACCGTTGATAAAAAACAGATTATAAACAACCGTAGAATTCCATTGGCGATGTCGGCTTTTGGCCGTATTTTCGGGCGTGATTCAGAACAGAAAGGAATTACTGGAAGAAGTAAGAAACATTTTCTCCGCCTACCTGGAACAGAAAGACCTGCGTAAAACCGCCGAGCGCTTTACTATACTGGACGAGATCTATAGCCGCGACGACCACTTTGATGCCGAAAGCCTGTATGAAACCCTGGTGAAAAAGAAATACAATGTGAGCCGCGCTACCGTTTATAATACGCTGGAATTATTGGTTAGCTGCGACCTGGTAAAAAAACACCAGTTCGGTAAAAACCAGGCGCAGTACGAAAAAAGCTACGGTTATAAACAGCATGATCACATCATTTGTGTAGATTGTAAAAAAGTGGTTGAATTTTGCGATCCTCGCATTCAACAGATAAAGACCATGATGGGGGAATTACTGAACTTTAAAATAACACACCATTCGTTGAACATGTATGGCATTTGCGGAAATTGCCAGATAAAACGCGAACTGGAATCCAAAAAAGAAATAGAAACAACAAACGCATAAAACCACCCAACACACGTATGAAGAATGAATTGAAAGAGGGCGTGCTTGTAATTTCGCTGGAAGGCAACCTGCTGGGCGAAAACACCAATGGTCCGGTAATGGAATTACTGAAGCAAAACATTGAAGCGGGCACTAAAAAAGTGTTGTTTAACCTGTCCGAAATGAAGTTTATAAACAGCACCGGTTTGGGTATGCTGATGACGGCCTTGTCGAAAACCCGTAACGCGGGCGGCGAACTGGCACTGTGCGGTTTACCGGAGCAAATGAGAAAGTTATTGCAAATGACCAAGCTGGAAACCCTCTTCCCTGTTTATAGCGACGAGGCGGCTGCCATTGGTTTTCTTAAATCGAACTAATTAAAACTACTTAACCGATAAAAGCCCGCACGGTGAAACCCCGGCGGGTTTAAATTTTAGCTATGCACGTTGATATACTTTTGGGCCTACAGTGGGGCGATGAAGGCAAAGGCAAAATCGTTGACCACCTGGCCGATAAATATGATGTTATTGCCCGCTTTCAGGGTGGTCCTAATGCCGGCCATACCCTGGTAATTGATGGGGTAAAGACCATTTTGCACACCGTACCAAGCGGCATTTTACACGAGCGTCCCGTAAACGTGATAGGTAACGGTGTGGTAATTGATCCGGTTACCCTTAAAAAGGAAATTGAGCAGCTGACAGCGAAAGGTGTGGAGATTAACAAGCGCTTATTCATTTCGCGTAAAGCGCATTTGATACTGCCAACGCACAAAATACTGGATGCCGCCAGCGAGGCCGCAAAAGGTCAGAGTAAAATCGGCTCTACCCTGCGTGGCATCTCTCCTACTTATATGGATAAAACAGGCCGCAACGGTTTGCGTATTGGCGATATTGAAAGCAGCGACTTTAGAGGTATTTACGACCGCGTAAAGGAAAAGCACCTGCACCTGCTGAAGATTTATGATTTTGAATTTTCGCTGGAGGAAACGGAGAAAACCTGGTTCGAAGCAATCGACTTCCTGCGTTCGTTGAACCTGATTGACAGCGAATACTACCTGAACAATGCACTGTCAGCCGGTAAATCAATCCTGGCAGAAGGCGCGCAGGGCACAATGCTGGATATCGACTTCGGCACCTACCCCTATGTAACATCTTCCAACACAATTACCTCCGGTGCTTGTAATGGATTGGGTATTGCACCAAATAAAATCAAGGAAGTAATCGGTATTGCAAAAGCCTACGCCACCCGTGTGGGCAGTGGTCCTTTTCCTACTGAACTGAATGACGAGACAGGCGAATTGATCCGCAAAATCGGTAACGAATTTGGGGCTACCACAGGCCGTTCGCGCCGCACCGGTTGGATTGATCTGCCGGCGCTTAAATACGCCATTATGATCAACGGTGTCACCCAAATAGCCATGACCAAGGCCGATGTGTTAAACGATTTTGAAACTATTGAGGCCTGCACGGAATACGAGATTAACGGCAAACGCAGCAGTCAGATTCCTTACGATATCTGTCAGGCCGATATTAAACCCGTTTATCACAAGTTGTGCGGTTGGAAAGCCGACCTGCGTAACTATACCAACTACGACGACCTTCCGGAAACATTCCTGGGGTACCTGCAGTTTGTAGAGGAATACCTGTCAACCGAGATCTCCATGATTTCAACCGGACCGGAACGCGAAAAGCTGGTGTTTAAAAAAGCAGAGCAACTGGCGTAGGCCTGTTGTATCCGTTTTTAGCTTACCGGTACCCCTAACGGGGCCGCACAGTATACTGCCATGGCAGAAACAACTACCATACCTGTTGAGGATGTAGAAACCTTTAAGCGTAAAGCCCTTGCATGGGCCAATCGCTTTGCGGTGGTGTGCCTGTTAGATAACAATAACTATCAGGTAGCACATTACCCCGCCACCAATTGGACCCTCGCGGTGGACCGCCTGGCGGAGACCACCTTTGGTCCCCCCAGCGTAGATACCCTGGAGGATTTTTTGAAAGAAGCAGGCGCAACCATTTTCGGTTTTTTTAGCTACGATTTAAAAAACCAACTGGAACGGCTGCAAAGCAATAACCCCGACGCCTTTGGCTTTCCTGACTTCTACTTCTTTAAACCACGATATCTGTTCGAGTTAAACGGTAATCGTTTAACCGTTAACCGCAACTACCCCGAGACATTTGAGATACTGGACGCCATAAGCAACACTATCCTGGAGGAAGCATCCGGAATAAAACCTGTCTTCACTCCCCGCACAACTAAACCCGCTTACCTGCAGCATGTACATGCCATTAAAGAGCAGATTACCGAAGGCGATTTTTACGAATTGAACTATTGCGCTGAGTTTTATGCGGAACAAACAACCATCAATCCACTGCAGGTTTTTGACACCCTAAATACAGCGGCAGGAGCCCCGTTCAGTTGCTATTTTAAATGGCATCACAATTACCTCCTCTGCGCCAGCCCCGAACGTTTTCTAAAAAAAGAAGCAAGCAAGCTCATCTCCCAACCAATAAAAGGCACCATTAAAAAAGGTACATCGCAGGCAGAAAACGACGCCTTAATGGAACAGTTAAAAAACGACAGTAAAGAGCGCGCAGAAAATGTAATGATCGTTGACCTTGTGCGCAACGATCTTGCCCGCACTTGTAAGCCCGGTTCAGTAGAGGTAGAAGAATTATTTGGCGTTTATTCTTTCAATACGGTTAACCAGATGATTTCAACCGTTATAGGTGAAATGGATAACCCCGGCAATTGGTTACAAGGCATTACCAATGCCTTTCCGATGGGCAGCATGACAGGCGCACCCAAGGTAATGGTGATGCACGAAATTGAACGACACGAAGACTTTAAACGTGGCTTGTACAGTGGGTCAGTAGGATACATTACCCCTTCAGGCGATTTCGATTTTAATGTGGTGATCCGCAGTGTACTTTACAATGCAGAGAGCAACTATATATCGATAAGGGTTGGAGGCGCTATAACGGCCGACTCGGTTCCTGAAAAGGAATACGAAGAAATTCTATTGAAGGCGCAGGGGATGTTTAGCGCTTTAGGCGCTACGGTAAAATCTTAATGTAGCGCTCCGTGCTGGCGGTGCGCCCTCCGGCGGTAATCAGTAAAAACACTTTTACCGTGCCGGTATCTTTAAAGGCAGTGGTGAGTGTATTCCCATAGAAAGTAGAATCCTCGTTGCCATAAAGCTCCCAAAAATAGCCGTCGCCGTTTGTTGAGCAAGCCGAATTAAAAGTCACCGTTTGAAAGCGGTGAATACTATCCTCAGGTACATCGGTTGTAAAACAGGCAAAAGGATGCTTACCGCAGGAATTTACCAGCGATAACAACAAGCCTGTTACCAATATCAATACAATCGTTTGCCTCATGCTTATTCAGCCACAATTAAATAGTAATTCTTCTTCCCTTTCTGCACCAACAGATATTTACCATATAGTAAATCGGCTGTCACAAACTTGCGTTCAATGGTGGCTTTTTCCTTGTTTACACTTAATCCATTGCCTTGTATATTCTTGCGCGCTTCACCTTTGCTGGTATACACACTGGTTTTCTCCCCCGCCAGGCTTACCGCATCCAGGCCCTCTTCAAACGCGCTTTTCGCTATTTTAAAGGTAATATCAGCGCCAAAGGCATCTTCAATTTCCTCACTGCTCAGTCGTTTGAACTCCTCAAAAGATGAGCCGAACAGTATTTCGGTTGTTTCCTGTGCTCGCAACAATGCCTCACGCGAATGCACCCGCTCGGTTATTTCTTCGGCCAATGCCTTTTGTAATAAACGTAAATGCGGCACTTCAGTATGTTGCTTTATAAGCGATTCAATTTCTTCCTTATTCTTTAACGAAAACCGGTGCACCAAATCCACTGATTCAACATCGCCGGCATTTAGCCAAAATTGGTAGAACTTATAAGGGGATGTTTTTTTAGGGTCAAGCCAAACGGCACCGCTCTCGGTCTTTCCGAACTTCGTGCCATCGCTCTTCATCAGCAACTTAACAGTAAGGGCAAATGCTTCACCCCTGCCTTTTTTTCGTATCAGCTCCGTACCGGTAACAATATTACCCCACTGGTCGCTGCCTCCCATTTGCAGTTTTACACCGTTCTGCTCCCATAGATGGTAAAAGTCGTAGCCCTGCACCAGTTGATAGCAAAACTCGGTAAAGCTCATCCCCTCGCGATCTTCGCTTTCCAGGCGCAGTTTCACACTATCCTTCGCCATCATGTAATTAACTGTGATGTATTTGCCTACCTCGCGAATAAAATCGAGGAAGCTGTAATCCTTAAACCAGTCGTAGTTGTTAACCACAATCGCCGAATTGTTGCCGCAATCAAAGTCCAGGAACTTTTCAAGCTGCTTTTTTATACACTGGAGGTTGTAATTTACCTCTTCCGGTGTAAGTAAATTGCGCTCCGTGCTTTTGCCAGTTGGGTCGCCAACCATACCGGTTGCGCCCCCAACCAAAGCCACGGGTTTATGCCCTGCTTTTTGGAAATGCAGCAAGGTCATTACCTGCATTAAATGGCCTACGTGCAGAGAATCGGCAGTTGGGTCAAAACCAATATATCCGGTCACCATTTCCTTGTTCAACAGTTCATCGGTACCCGGCATCACATCATGCAGAATATTGCGCCATTTTAACTCCTCTACAAATCCCATTTTCAACGATTTTAAAACAATTCCCGTGTGGGGAACAATGCCCATTAGTTTGGTTAACAGTTAAGCCTTAACTTGCACAAATATATCAGAATGCACTTTTTATCGCACTATTATACCGAATTGCCTCTCAACAGCCCGTTGTTTGTTGCCGCTTTAACCATACCCGACTTAACTATTGGTTTTTCAAAGACTTACAACTCCTTAATTAAGACCATGGAGTTACCGGAGAACCCAGATCTGGCCGAAGTGCATAAAGGTATACTGGCCCATTACGCAGGCGATAAAAGATTTCATAATTCCCCGGCCTTTATGCAACAGCAGCACCTGTTTACACAGTCTTTTGTAAATGCCGGGCTCGATCGCACGCGATTAAGGTTATCGGTGCTGGCGCATATAGCGGTTGAAATGATGCTGGACCGGCAGATTTTACTGCATGATGCCAGCATTTGTAGTCGGTTTTATGAAATAGTGGATAACGCCGATATGGCTGTTTTGCAGAATTACTTTGATTCGCTTTCTTTAGAGGAACAAAAGCGGGTGTTTTTGGAAAGGTTTCACTTTTTCAAACAGAGAAGGTTCCTGTTTTTGTTCGATGATTTGGAGAACATCGTATTTGGATTGAACCGGGTTTACGGCATGGTAACAAAAACTGAGTTTTCCGTAAAAGAGAAACGTCAATTTGCTGAGGCCTTGCACAATATGGACGTTGTATTGCGTTATAGCTGGCAAGAATTGTTGAAGGTATAAATATGAGAAGAGGAACCCTACTAGTTTTTTTAGTGCTTATAAGCGTAGCTGGTATACAGGCGCAAGTAGTGCGTAAATACAGCAACGAGTTTTTGAGCATAGGCGTTGGCGCCCGCGGCCTGGCAATGAGCAACGCGCAGGCGGCCACTACTGGTGATGTATACTCCAATTACTATAACCCTGCCGGACTGGTAAATATTCCAAACACGTTTCAGATTGGCATTATGCACTCCGAATATTTTGCGGGTATAGCGAAATACGATTTTGTATCGGTGGCTGTGCCCGTGCAGCAAAAAAAGCGGGTCCTGGGCTTTTCCTTCTTCCGTTTTGGGGTGGATGACATTCCTAACACCCTGTTTTTAGTACAACCTGATGGAAGTATTGATTACAGCAAGATAACTTCGTTCAGCGCTGCCGATTACGCCTTTATGTTTCACTATGCACAAATGCTGCCTGTAAAAGGCTTAAGTATTGGTGGTAGCGCTAAAATAATTTACCGTCAGATTGGTCACTTTGCTAAAGCCTATGGCTTTGGAATTGATGCCGGCTTGCAATACCGTTACAAGCAATGGCGTTTTGGCTTAATGGCCCGCGATATCAGCAGCACCTTTAATGCCTGGACCATGAGTTTTAGTGACGCCGAGAAGCAGGTATTACTGCAAACCAATAACCAGTTACCTAAAAACAGCCTTGAAATCACAACCCCGGTAATCACTTTGGGGGCTGCATACGAGGCCAACATCAAGAACAAATTCTTTGTTACCCCTGAAGTAAACTTCGGGTTTACAACCGATGGCAAGCGCAACGTACTGATTTCAGGTAAGCCTATCAGTATGGATTTAACAGCAGGCCTGGAACTTAAATATGTGCCGGCAAAGGATATTGATGTATCGCTACGCACCGGTGTAGGAAACCTGCAGCGGGCTACCGATGAACTTGGTAAAAAACGCTTTGTGGTATCCCCTAACCTGGGCGCAGGTATCCACGTTAAAATTATTTCTATCGACTATGCCCTTACTAACCTTACTACCATAAAGGACAAAGAGGACGGAGCAGGTCTTTATTCCCACGTTATTTCGGTGAGGATTGATATAAACAAGAAGCAAAAGGACTAGCGGATGAGGAGAATTTTACTTTTTACGGCATTACTGGTTTCGCTACTGTGGTGTAAAGCTCAGCCGTATGGTAACGAGTGGATAGATTACAGCCAACCCCATTATAAAATTAAAGTATGGCAGGACGGTGTTTATCGTATTCCTTACTCAACCCTTATAGCTTACAGCAGTAGTTTTAGCGGCATTAACGTCAACAACTTTGCTATTTACCACAATGGGCAACAGGTTCCATTATTTATTTCTGCTACGGGCAGCACATTAACCGGCAGCGATTACATTGAATTCTACGGCAAACGAAACATAGGTGATGTAGACAGCTTCTTATACCGCACTGGCGATATGCAGCCCCACCCTTATTACAGCCTTTTTACCGATACTTCCATTTATTACCTAACCATCCGCAGCAACCAGGCCAACCTTCGCTTGGCCAACGTACAGAACAACTTATTGAATCCGCCGGCCAAGGAGCCCTATTTTATGTGGACGGCCCGCCAGATTACTACCAACAAATATTACGAAGGCAAATACCTTTCTTCCGGTAACGACGAAGTCTATCGCTCTATTTATGATATAGGTGAAGGTTTTGCCGGCAACTTTTTCGGTAGCACGGCCCAAACATATGTGTTGGCTACGCCTGATGTAAACCTGAGCGGACCGGCTGCGGTTTTCAATGCGGTATTCGCCAATAACAGTAACGAAGGCCACAGTGCGCGTATCGATGTGAATACCTATAACGTATATCAGCAGGGCACAGCTTTCGTAGGCTTTAAGCTTAACCGAATTACAGGCAGTGTGCCGCTGAACCAACTACAAAGCAGCAACAACATTAAATTCTATACCAGTGACCAGGCTGTAAGCACCAAACAAAATGTGGCTTACATGAGCGAACTGCGCTACCCTCGCAATTTTAACTTCCAGGGTCAAAACCGTTTTTACTTTACCCTCGATGCCAGCCCTAATAGCCGCTATCTCGAGATCAACAACTTTAACGATAACGGTTTACAACCGGTACTATACGATTTAACCAATGGGCTCAGGTTAACATCAACCCAATCACCTGGCTCCTCTCCTCTGCGCTTTGTGTTACCGGCACCAAGTCAACCCGGTACCACGCGCGAACTCGTGTTAGTGAGCGGCGATGTTTCCTCTTATACCACTGTTACTAACCTTACACCCTTGTTCTTCCAGAACTTCAACAGCGCAGCTAATAAAGGCGACTATGTGCTGATAGCCAGTTCATCTCTGTTCAATAATGGCGGAAGTAACCCTGTAGAGCTATATCGTTCTTATCGCGATATGGATGACAACCCGGCCAGCGGTCGCTATCAGGCGGTTATTATAAATGTAGATACCCTTTACGACCAGTTTAGTTATGGTGTAAAGAAATCACCATTGGCCATCCGTAATTTTATTCAATGGGCTAATAGCCATTGGACTGTTGCACCTAAACATGTGTTTCTGGTGGGTAAAGCCATTGAGAGCCCAACAACAAAGCGCAGCACCGGTAACCAGTATAACCTGGATTTGGTACCAACCTTCGGTTACCCGGGCTCCGATAACCTGTTAGCGGCATCGCGCACAAACGATACCATGCTGGTTTGTATAGGCCGTTTAGCCGCCCAAAACCCGCAGCAAGTGCAGGATTACCTCGATAAAGTGCAAACATACGAAGCACAGCAAAACAGCTACTCCAATAGCGAACCTATTGATAACAAGGAATGGCAAAAGAGGGTGTTACACTTTAGCGGGGGAACGGGCTCAACGGAGCAAACTATGTTCCGGTATTATCTAGACCAATATAAAAAAGTAGTAGAAGATACTTTGTGGGGTGCATCGGTAACCACCTATTCTAAAACCACCAATGCTCCTATCGATCAATCACAGTCAGCCATAATTAAAGCGGATATAAATAAAGGAGTTTCGCTTATCACTTTCTTCGGACACTCGGCTACCGGCGCTTTCGATTTTAGTATTGATGAGCCTGAGAACTACACCAACCAGGGCAAGCTACCAGTTATAATATCTAACGGATGTTTTGCCGGACTGATACATACCAGTACACCGGGATACAGCGAACGCTTTGTGCTGGAGCCACAGGTTGGTGCTATTGCCTTTATGGCAACCACCAGTTTAAGCATATCCAATAGTCTCGACCGTTTTACCAGCAAGGTTTACCAGGAACTCAGCAACCGCCGTTATACCAATACCTTTGGAGAATGTGTGCGCTCTGCTATGAGCGATGTAGTAGCCTGTTGCGGCACGGCAGATTTTGATATGATGGTTGCCTATGAGATGACCCTGCACGGCGACCCTGCCCTACGATTAAATCAATACCCCAAACCTGATTATGCAGTAAACGAATCTTCCGTTTATTTTAATCCTGCTTCCGTTACCCCGGGCACCGATTCGTTTGAGGTGCATGTGATTGTTACCAATCTAGGCCGTGCCCGTAAGGACACTATATCAGTTTCACTTACCCGTTATTCCTTTGGCGCTAACAACGATTCGGTTTCGGCCTACTACAAAAAATACATTCCGGCTCCTTACTACAAGGATACAGTAACCTTTGTTTTACCAACTGCTACCGCGGGTGCTACATACGGCCAAAACTTATTCTATCCTTACGTAGATGCCGATTATCATGTAGATGAAATGGCGGAGAACAATAACGGTCTTACTATTCCGGCTTCCATCTACATACAGAACGATGATGTAATTCCTATCTATCCCTACGAATTCGCCATCGATTCGCAGCAGGGGGTTACATTAAAGGCTTCGACGGTTAATCCTTTTGCGCCTGCACGGAATTACCGTTTTGAGATCGATACATCGGAACTTTTCCTTGCTCCGCTTGAAACAAAAATCATTTACCAATCGGGTGGAGTGCTTCACTGGAAACCCACCATCACCTATAAGGATAGTGTTGTTTACTACTGGCGTGTAGCAATTGATTCCAGCAGTCCGCGCTGGCGTTACAGCAGCTTTATATACCTGGCCGGTGAATACCCCGGCTGGAACCAATCGCATTATTACCAGTGGCAAAAGGACAACTACCTGAACATGCTGATGGACACTGATCGTATCTTTAAGTTCCCATCCTCAGTCAATAACATTTTTGTAAAAACCGGTATAGCCGATGCCTTTGGCGGCCCTCTGAGTTCCGAATCGATGGGTTGGGACTATAACAACTACAACATGCACCGTTTCCGTATGGGTGGTTGTGGCTTTAACAACGGCATTACCTTCGCGGTTATTGATAACGTTACCGGATTCCCGTGGTATAGTATGAATCTGCTACCCTCAAATACCGACAACTGGGGTGATAAATTCGGCAACTACCACTGCGATGGCAAATACTATATTCAATACGGTTACGATTTTAAAACAACCGGTGTGCACGGAGCTGTGGATCCAACAGTGCCCGGAGCTTCGCAGATTTCGAACCAGCCATGGAGTGTAGTGATCAAAAACTTTATCGATTCAATTCCCGCAGGTTTTTACGTGTTGGCTTATAGTGATAACAATATGACCAGCATTTACCCTCAGTGGGATGATACTTTGGTAAATGCGTTGGAAAGCAGTTTTTTATTACCGGCTTCGCAGTTCAAAAATGGCTCGCTGAATGGTCCGTTCATCTATTTCACCCAAAAAGGCAATCCTAACTTCCAAAGTACATTTGTAACCCAAAGCAGCTATTCCCCTTATATACAGGCTTCCATCGATTTTACCGGCTTATGGTTTGCCGGTCAAATGACCTCACCTAAAATAGGTCCTGCACAAGAATGGGGCAGCATGCACTTTCAGCTACAAAGCCGTGAAGGCAACACCAAAGACATTGATACAGTGGACCTGATTGGCGTGCAAAACAATGGCATTGAAACCGTACTGCTTTCCACCACCGACACCTTTAACCTGATTAACAACTTTAGTGCACAACAATACCCTTACATGCGTTTGCGCTTACGCACCCGCGATGATTCGTTACGCACCCCCACGCAATTGCAATACTGGCGCATCCTGTATAAGAAAGCGCCTGAGGCAGCCATTAACCCAGCTAAGTATTTCAGTTTTGTGGATTCGGTGCCGATGGGAGGCAACATGCATGTAGAAGTAGCATTGGAGAACGTAACAGATATACCAATGGACAGCATGCTGGCGTCTTATACCATCCGCGATGCGCAGTTCCATGTATACGATACACTGATACGCCATGCTCCACTGCCCGGGCAGCAGGATAGCTTTATAGTGCTCTCATACGGACAATCCATTAACAGCAATACGTACGAAGGATTGAACCGGTTGGTTATTGAAGCCAACCCCAATGAAGATCAATTAGAACAATACCACTTTAATAACTACGCTGAACTGAACTTTAAAACGGTTGGCGATAAGATTAACCCGTTATTAGATGTAACGTTTGACGGGCAGCACATCTTCAATGGCGATATCGTTTCCACGCAACCTACTATTATGGTAACGTTGAAGGATGAAAACAAGTTTTTAGCGCTGAATGATTCTTCGTTGTTGGATTTATATTTGAAATACCCCGGCGAATCGACCCTGCGCCGCCTGAATTTCGATAACATAACCATGAAGTTTTATCCGGCTGACTCAACTAACCTTACCAAAGGGAACAAGGCTCAGGTTGAGTTGAAACCTACATTTACCATTGATGGAACCTACGAACTGATTATTCGCGACCGTGACCGCAGCGGCAACAACAGTAGTATGGAAAGCCGTAACGAGAACAACCGCTTCTACGACTATAAAATAAGCTTTGAGGTGATTAACAAACCTATGATCACCAACATCCTTAATTACCCTAATCCTTTTACTACCGCCACTAAGTTCATCTTTACCATTACGGGTAACGAAGTTCCGGATTATATGCGCATACAAATTATGACCATTAAGGGAACGGTGGTTAAGGAAATAACCAAGGAAGAGTTAGGGCCAATACATATCGGCCGCAACATTTCTGAATATACCTGGGATGGCCGCGATACCTATGGCGATTTACTGGCCAACGGTGTTTATTTTTACCGGGTAACTACCCGTTTGGATGATAAAGAAATGGATCACATGGGAACTAACTACGACAAATACTTCAAAAAAGGATTTGGCAAACTGGTAATTGTTCGATAGTTCATTTATAAACCGGGATCACTAATTGAGCAGGTCTGATAGCCGCTTTAATTGGTTTTGTGCGCCCATCGCAATTAATCTGTTGCCGGGGCGTAGCACTGTAGTGCCTATAGGATTTAGTGCAAAATCACCCTCCATGTTTTTAATACCCAATACCGTAGCACCTGTTACTCTCCAGGCATCCAGTTCTTCAAGTGAAATGGTTTTACCCACTGGAATTTCCTGCACTGCAAAGTGATCGGAGTACTGGGTGTTCATTAAGTCCATAAACTCCTTTATGTCAGGACTAAGAACCAGTGTAGCCATGTGTGCCCCGCCAATCTTATCTGGCATAATCACATTGTTTGCTCCGGCCGTCTTCAACTTACGGACCGAGGTATCGTGCGATGCCCGGCTAACAATGCGTATCCGTTTATTTAGCTCACGTGCCGTAAGCACCACAAACAAATTATCAGCATCATTCGGTAATGTAGAAATAAGAGCCGCCGCATTTGCAATGCCGGCCTTAATCAGAGCCTCATCCCTTGTTGCATTATCCTGTAAGTAGAACGGAACGTGCAAATCGCCCAGGCTGATATCTGGTGGGGTTTGCTCAATTACCACAAACTCCCGGCCACCTGCTACAAAAAGTTTGGCCGCCTCGCGTCCATTTCGGCCAAAACCACAAATAATAACGTGGTCTTTTAGCTCGGAAATTGCTTTTTCCATTCTAACCAATTTTAATGTTCGTGTAAATTCTCCATCCAGAAAATAGCTGGATATCTGTGCGATAAAATAGGTGAACGTTCCCAGGTTAGCCAGCGTAAGGATGATGGTAAACACCCGGCCTGAGGAGCTAAGCGGGTGCACCTCACCATAACCGATAGTGGCAAGGGTAATTACGGTCATATACAAGGCCTCTAAAAAGGTATAGTTCTCAATAGCCATGTAACCGCAGGTGCCCACAAACAAAATGAGGAAGAACACCGCTATGGCAACATATACCTTAATAAATACCCGTACGTTCAGGTTCATACTACAAATAAACTATCCCGGCCGTCAATTTACAATATTATTAAGTAGATGTAATAAGTTAGCCCCCTGCTAATAGCCAGGTCATTGTAAATTGCAGCCTTAAACAAGGATCATGCTGTTTAAAGGCACTTATTACGACAACAACGCTGCCGGTGGCAGAAACATAAATATCGAGCTGGGTACATACAGCCTTAAATTGCTCATTACTGAAACGGGCGGAATAATTTCGCAGGTAATATGGCAACCCGAAGATATGTTGCCCGGTAAGGATTATACCGGCGGTTATAAGGTATGGCGTAACCGGAAGTTTCCGGATGTCCATTTCACGGTGAGCACACCGGGGTTTGAGGAAGCCTTAAGAACGCATTACCCGCTGAGCGCTTTCAGCGAAACCAGTGCGAAAAAAGGTATCAGCAAGTTTATGATAGCACTTGGACTGGCAGGCATACTAGTGGTGATAGTACCCTTGTTGCTATACTTTTTACTTATCCCGGCACTGGCCGATAAGGCAGCTCTGGCAGTTCCAATGAGCACGGAGCAGGAAATCGGCGAGAAAGCTTACCGGGAATTTACTCAGGGAGCCCAACAAAATAAGGAAGCCGGCAAAAATGCTACCCTGTTCTTCAATCAATTGCATTTTGCATCAGCATACCCGGTAACCATTACCGTAATTAATGATTCGATCGTAAATGCCTTTGCCTTGCCGGGTGGCCGTATAGTGGTATATGCAGGCATACTGCATAAAATGAATAACTACGACGAACTTGCGGCCTTACTTTCGCATGAATATTCACATGTTGCACTTAAGCACTCAACCCGCAGTTTATTCAGGGCACTCTCCTCCTATTTGGTTATTTCGCTGGTAATCGGTGATGCAACGGGTGTTGCGGCCGTGGTAGTGCAAAATGCTGATCAGTTAAAACAGCTCTCCTATTCACGCGAATTTGAAACAGAGGCTGATTTGAATGGATTGAAGCTTTTGGGCGAACAACATATTGATCAACAGGGGATGATCGGATTGTTTGAAACACTACAAAAGGAAGAAAAGCAACAGGGCAATTATCCAGGTTTTTTAAGCACCCATCCTTTAACATCTGAACGTATAACGGCGGTGAAAAATGCTATCGCAACAGCAAATTACAGCATTACACCAAACCCCGTGCTTGATTCACTGTTTAAGGAAATACAAGTTTCTATAAATGAAAAAGCCGCCTGGTGAGGCGGCTTTTATGACCTTTATGATACCGGCGTTTAATAACGGGTAAAGAATAAAATAGCTACAGCCGCCAAAAGCAACATCATCCCCAGTGCCAGCAAGTTTGCATAACGCTGAATGAACTCTTTAACCTTTTGCGGACCAGGCCCCATTAATTACTGAACAGTTAATGTGAAATTAACGCTATTGGTTAAACCATCACGGTTGCTCACAGTAAAGGTATACTTTTCGGTATGGCCAGCAGAACCAGCAACCAGCGAAAAGTCCTGGCTATAGGTATCTTCCTGTGCAGCGCTTAAGGTGATAGTTTGAACAGTTGTGGAAGATGCACCATCTACACTTTTTGAAATGTTAAAGGTTTTCAGCACATCTTCTTCTTCCGATTTAGAAGCATTGATACCCACTACTATGGTATCACCGGCTGCAACAGTTTTGTCGGCAGCGGTATAGCCGGCAGTGGTTTTAAATGAAATGTTAGGCAGTTTACCTTCGTCTTTTTCGCAAGACGACATGCCTACCATAAAAACGAAAAGAGCGGCTGCAATAGCCAGTGAGGAAAACATTGTTTTTTTCATACTACTTTGTTTTGGTTTGGTTTTTTGAATAATTAAATACTATTGGTATAAAAAGGTTGACGGTGATGTTGCGCCCGATGTTTCTAACTCCGAACTCCTTCAGGCGCGAAAGGTGGTCGTAATAAGCAGCATTCAGGAGGTTATTGCCTGCAATACCAATGGTAAAACCGGCTTTTCTGAAAGCAAATTCAGCTCCTATAGCTGCGTTCATTAGGTAATAGGCATCAGTCGGTAATTCTTCGGGAGCTGTACGGTACTGCTGAAATACATAATCAAATCCCAGTGAAGCATATATATTCCTTACGTGCTTCCCAAAAGAATGGCTATATCTTACCGTCGGAGATATCTTTGGAGCCGTGGTAAACGGAATGTAATTACCATCCTTTCCAATCGAATACAGGTAAGCCCCACTAACAGAAAACTCCAGCCCTTTAACCGCACCCTGAGGTGTAAATTCAAATTCTGCTTCTCCTCCGGTATATAAAGTGTTCTGTTGTTTATAACGGTAAATACGGAACCCCAGGTATTCTTCGCTGGTTGGTGTGATGTAAATAAAATTATCGAACAGACTTATAAAACCGCTCAGTGAATAGCCGAACCAATCAGTTTTATGGGTAATTCCCAGGTCGATATTTATATTCTGTTCATTGCGCAGGTTCATATCGCCGATTTCGTAGCGGTACGTTCCTTCGCGCAAACCATTGCTGGAAAGCTCTGCAAGGTTTGGTGCACGTAAACCGGTAGCAACGTTTACCTTAATATTAAGGCCGTTCAATGGATTAATTGCAACGCCGCTCAGCGCATTAAACGAAATGCGATTACGCGAGAAAGGAGTAATTACAGTTCCCTTGTCAGGCGTGTTTACAAGCGGCGTTAACAACGTTTTTATCCATCTGTCATTTAATCCAACGCCGGTTTCCACCACCACCTTCCCTGCATTATACTTAATAAATCCTGCAATACTGGCTTCCAGCATATGTGCATCGGGTATAATTTTCCGGCCTCCGAAATTGGTATTGTTCTCGTAGCTGGTATTTTGGCTTACTATAAATTCCAGTCGATCAGTTAGGGGCTTAATCCACTCCAGGTGGTACAGGCCGGTTGTAAGCAGCATGTTCAGCGAAATCTTGCCACCACCTTCATTTTCCATTCTGGAGTTAGACTGAAAGCCTGCATCAATTTTAAGCAATGAATTGCGAAGCTGAATTTTGTTGCGTGAAGAGAAAACGTTCAGAATAACCTTATGAAAGGGCCCGTTTAATTTGCGGGTGTACCGGGCATCAGGGTCCATAAAGTCAAGGATATCATTCATGATAAATCCGAAATCATTCATTGAAAAATGATAGTTGTTTTCGGATGAAACGCTTCTGCGCTGTACGCCGAAGGTACCCTTAAAATAATATCCATCGCTGCGCGAGTTCAGTGCCCTTACGTTCTTCCCGTCCGAATAATCAGAATGTCCCTCGACCCCCAGTCTCACCCGCCACCAGGTATTATTTCTGTTACCTTTTATACACAGGTCGTTAACTGTGCCAAGTGTATTAGAGTGGAAACGTGTATTAATATCCAGTTGGAACGTTCCTACTTCGGCTTTCTGTTCCTCAATAACATTAAGTAAGCCGCCAACTGCATCGGTTCCATACAAAACGGCCATCGGCCCTTTAATAACTTCCACCCTTTCAATACCTATATCGCTCAATCCCATTCCATGCTCATCCTGCCACTGCTGATTATCAAAACGCAAACCCGACAACAATACCAGAATGCGGTTACCATACATACCGCGTATAACAGGTTTTGAGATAGCAACACCGGTGTTCAATTGGCTAATGCCAGGTAGTTTACTCAAACCGTCGCTAATATTAAATGCCCCTTTTTGGCGCATCGTGGCCGTTTCCAATGGCACAACATCCAACACGGTTTCGCGTCGGCTGGCTTCCCGCAAGCCAGTTACTACTACTTCATTTATCTCACCGGTAAGCGTATCGGTTTGGGCATATAGCATATGCGCCATACCAATGCACAAGGCAACTAAGTATTTCCTTACATGCATAATTTAACCGTATCCGGTTATTCTAATTCCATAAAATATCAAGAGTTCCGACCGGGCAGGCCGACTGCAGGCTATGAAGCGCCAAGCCTGGTATTGGGGGGTGGAATGATCATGCCACAAGGCCAACCGGGTAAAATTCCGGTGGCTTCGGAATGGAGCGATGTCATTTGTACAGGAAGGGTATACGACCAGGTGCAAACCGCCTTCGCATAGTAAGGCATAAAAAATGATTGGGCAATGGGATGATGCGATTTGTGTTTGCTTCCATTGCCTACCCAATCCATAAAGTGCCGTAACAAATCTGTTTCAGCCCAATCGTGATAAACGTATACAGTAACGTTATCCCCTGATTTTGTAATAGTCTTAATATCGTACAATTCACCTTCAATCAGCAACTCCTTATCATTACCTTCCAGCCTTGTAAGATTGTTAAAAGCGGTTGAACTAAAATGAAATACCAGGGAGGGCTCGGCACTTTTATCGTTTAGCAGTTCACTCATTTGATGCCGTATAATACCCTGTTGGCCCATAAAAAATACAAACACACCTGCCAGGTTAAGCAGTAGAAAGGTAAAAAGTAATATGGCTAACCAACGTCGCATTAATTAAGGCGAAATTATAAAAAGGGCATCATATTGACGATGTTAAAAAAGCCGCAGACATATTACCATGCCTGCGACTCTTAGAACATAATGCCGAAATGCTAAAAGTTGGCTCTTAAAGTAACAAAGAAGGTACGGCCCATTCCACTGATACCAGAGGCAAATACGCGGTAGTTAGTATCGAGCAGGTTATCGACACCGGCTTCTACGCCAAAGTTCTTGGTAACCTTGTAGGCAGCACGAATATTAAAGGTCATCCAGGCTGGCATACCGTAGGGTGTTGCATAGGCGCCATTATCTTCTCCACTGTTGCTGTAGTCCTCAATTTTCTTTTTGCCGTTATAAAGCACAAAGAAATTAGAGCTAAAGTTTTTGTAGCTAAACTCCGTACCCACCTTGCCAAAGAAGGGTGGGATGTGGTCAAGGGGATCGTAATCGGTTTCTACATGGGTGGTTGAATCTTCATTTAGGATTGTTGTGTCGCCAATCGTACGGCCATAGGTAAAGTTAAATGAACCGTATACCCTGAACCAATTAGTAATTCGCGCATCTAACTGCGCACCAGCACCTGCTATAAAAGCCTTCCCTTTGTTTTGCGCGGTCATAACCTTACTAAGCACGCCATCATACACAATAGAATCCTGACCCAGGTAGCTGTCCTTGTCGGTTTGAATCACATTCTTTATATAGGTATAAAATCCTGTTGCGCTAACCGTAACCCGCTTGGCGAAAGTCTGGCTCAACGTTACCTCCCCATTAAAAGTATACTCAGGTTTCAACTTAGGATTAGGCACAATAACAGCACCGGGAGCTGATTCAAAAATTTTAACCAGATCGTCCACATTTGGAGCACGGAAACCTGTTGACCCGCTAATTGCTGCACGGAAACCAACATTGGTATTAAACACCACACCGATGTTGCCACTGATGGCATGGTGATTTTGTTTCAATGTTCCGAAGTTCAAACGGTAGGTAAGGTTGCTATCCACCTGAGAGCTAAGCCCTACATAGTTATAACGCAATCCTTCGCTGATTATAATTCTATCTTTCCAATTGTAAGAGTGGGAAACGAATAACGCCACGCTATTCATGCTGTTTTTGCCATCCGGATAACGGGTGGTAGCAGCCTTTGTAGTATCTTCAATAACATCGGTTTGCACAGCGCTTGACTTTAATGTATTGAACTGCCCTTCTATACCACCAATAATCGTATTTGCACCCAGTTGCTTGCGAATATGTCCGAAAAAGGCAGGCACGTTTACTTTTTCAGTACGGTCTGTTCTGAATCGTTTATTTACATCGCGGTTGTGACGGCTTTCTACTATAAACTGGTAGTTAACACCGGCCTTTACTTCATCAATAGCTCCGCCCGGATTAAGATAAGAGAACTCATAAGCAGCCAATAATCTTGTTTGCGGGCCATAATACCATTCAGCCGCTTTAAGTTTCCCCCCTGAAAGGTCGGTTAAACGGTCGTAACGCGGCACATTGGTAGTGTTACTAAATTGAACGTTTAACAGGTGGGTGATATGATCATCCTGCTTAAACAAAAATTTTTGCATCAGATCGTATTGCTTATAGCCACTGCCGCGTTGAATGCTGGGGTCATTATTGGCAATAATCGAATCGCTGGTACCAAACCGCTTAACATAAAAGTTTCTGTCCCATATAAAATCTGTGCCGGGCATGTCGTTCAGAAAATTGCGCTTTTTGCCTTGGCGCAGGTCACCAAAGTGACTGAAGGTAGCAGAGGTTAAGGATGCAAACTTCTTGGTAGCCACGTTAAAATCCAAATGTGGAGTAAACTCCGTATTACCGTAGTTATACCTTACCAATGCATTACCATGCACCTCTACCTTTTTTTCACCAGTGGCCAACTGAGGACGACGGCTGATAAAGTGCATGACACCTCCCAGCGCATCGCTGCCGAACATAGAAGAAGCCGGACCAAAAAGCACCTCAATGCGATCAAGCATGCTGTTATCGATTGTAATTACGTTTTGCAGGTGGCCTGCACGGTAGATGATATTGTTCATTCGCACACCATCAACCACCAATAATACCCTGCTGGCCTCAAAACCGCGTAGAATGGGGCTGCTACCGCCCTGCTGGCTTTTTTGTACGTTTACCAAACCAGTTTGCATTAATACATCGCCGGAAGTGGGGGCGTTAAAAGATTCGATTTTTTCTTTCCCGTATACCTCAATTTGCTGAGCCACATTTGCCTTTGGCGTTTCAAAACGGTTAGCCGAAACAACTACCTCCTTTACAACAATAATAGAATCGGAGGCAGGATTTTGAGCTATTGCAATAAGAGAGTTGAATAATATAAATAATAATGTGATTTTTTTCATGTAATTTCTTTTCACGTTAGTCAATAACACAATAACAGGCACAGCGTTCCTTAATAGAAACACTAGACCTCCTGATTTAGAATAAATCAAGATCGGTTATCGGGTGGAGGAGAAATTACCGAGCGGATGCCCGTAACCAATCGGCTAGGCATAAACGGAATTGGTGAGAACGTTATCTGGTCAATAAACACAAACTCGCTCCGGGCCATTATACATTCAGGTAAAAACAAAATTACGGCAGTAGGATTACTGCTCTTATCGCTGGCCGATTCATTGTTCAGCCAACCTGCTAATTTTCCTAGCAGTCTCGATTCCTTAGAGTCATTAAATCCATACACCAAAACGCTTCCTTGCTGGTGTACAACCTCCTTAATATCATAAAGTACGCCCTCAATCACAAGCTCATCATCATTACCTTCCGGCCTTGGTAGTGCCGCAAAAGCCTGTTCCGAAAAACGGAATTGTTCAAGGGAAGCAGCCGGAACTTGAGCAAGTTTTTGTTCAGCTTCAATTTTGGCCCACATTATTGCGGCAGTAAAAAACAGGTAAAGCCCTAAGAGCCCTAATAGGACACTTGAAATAACTCCCAGGGACAGGGCTTTGCGCATAGTAAAGCGAAATTATAAAAGGTATTTGTTAGCGCAAGCACTTATATAACTTCCCCGTATAGGTCAAACTCCTCTGCCCGGGTAATCTTTACATGGGCAAAGTCGCCTACCCGTACGTATTGCGATTTAGCATCTACAAGTACTTCATTATCTACTTCCGGAGAATCATATTCCGTGCGACCGATAAAGTAACCACCTTCTTTTCTATCGAAAAGAACTTTGAAGGTTTGTCCTACCTTCTTCTCATTCAATTCTGCGCTTATCTGCTCCTGTACACTCATTAACTCAGCCGCGCGTTCCGCTTTCAGGTCCGCACTTATATCGTCTTCTACATTATGTGCACGGGTATTTTCCTCGTGCGAATACGTAAATACACCAAGGCGGTCGAAACGCATTTCTTCCACAAAGGTCTTAAGGTCTTCAAAATCCTGCTCCGTTTCACCGGGGTAACCAACCAACATAGTCGTGCGGATGGCTATACCGGGTATACGGCTGCGTATCTGCTCAATAAGTGTACGCGTATCGGCATTGGTAATATTGCGGCGCATAGCAGTTAACACATTATCGCTGGCATGTTGCAGAGGCATATCCAGGTAATTACACACCTTGGGGTTCTCAGCAATAGCATCAATAATCTCCATAGGGAATTGTGCGGGATAGGCGTAGTGCAAACGTATCCATTCTATACCTTCAACTTTGCTTAACTCGGCAAGCAGTTCAGGTAAACGGCGTTTCTTGTAGATATCGAGTCCATAAAATGTCAGCTCCTGGGCAATCAGCATCAATTCCTTTACTCCTTTTGCCGCAAGCTTTTTAGCCTCGTCTACCAGGTCCTCAATGGTGCGCGATATATGCTTGCCGCGCATCAACGGAATAGCACAAAATGAGCAAGTGCGGTTGCACCCTTCCGAAATCTTTAAATAGGCATAATGCGAGGGCGTGCTTAGCAACCGCTCCCCTATCAGCTCGTGCTGGTAATCAACTTTTAGGGTTTTCAGCAAACGGGGTAGTTCCATAGTGCCGAAAAAGGCATCTACCTCCGGTATTTCTTCCTCGAGGTTATCCTTATAACGCTGCGATAGGCACCCGGTTACATACAATTTCTCAATCTTGCCTTTGCTTTTTGCATCAGCATATTCCAATATCGTATTGATGCTCTCTTCCTTGGCCCGATCAATAAAACCACAGGTATTTACGATTACAATATTGCGGCCCTTATTCCATTTATCGTGCTTCACGTCGTAGCCGCCGTGCTGCAATTGCCCCATCATCACTTCGCTGTCCACCAAATTTTTAGAACAGCCGAGCGTAATAACACTAACCTTATCTTTCTTTATTGCCTTCGTTTTCATTCTTACCCTTTAAACAAACTCTGCACAAACAGTTTTTTATTGAACACCTGAAGTTTGTCGATTTGCTCGCCAACGCCGATATACTTGACAGGGATATGGAACTGATCGGAAATACCTAATACAACACCACCTTTGGCTGTGCCATCCAGCTTGGTAATTGCCAGTGCAGTAACCTGTGTGGCCGCTGTAAATTGCTTGGCTTGCTCAATCGCATTCTGACCGGTGCTGCCATCCAGTACCAACAACACGTCATGTGGTGCATCCGGTATTACCTTTTGCATAACCCGGCGGATCTTGCTAAGCTCATTCATCAAATCTACGCGGTTGTGCAATCGACCGGCGGTATCAATAATTATAACATCAGCCCCTACTGCCAGTCCACGTTCTACGGCCTGAAAAGCTACGGACGCAGGATCGGCATTCATTTGGCTTTTTACAATTTCTACGCCAGCACGTTGTGCCCAAACATCCAACTGATCTATTGCTGCTGCACGGAAAGTATCTGCAGCACCAAGCACCACCTTTTTACCTGCCATCTTAAACTGGTGCGATAGTTTACCGATAGTGGTTGTTTTTCCCGCTCCGTTAACGCCTACCACCATTATTACGTATGGGGCAACACCGGCAGGCGTTGTAAAACCCTCTTGATCTTCATTCTTATTTTCGGCAAGTATGCCTTCTATTTCATCACGAATAAGTCCGTTCAATTCGGAGGTAGACACGAATTTATCACGGGCCACACGCTTCTCGATGCGCTCAATAATTTTAATAGTGGTAGCCAGACCCACATCGGCCGATACAAGGGCTTCTTCCAGGTTATCCAGTACCTCGTCATCCACTTTCGATTTACCTGCAATGGCGCGAGAGATTTTGGAAAAGAACCCCTCTTTGGTTTTTTCCAGGCCTTTGTCCAGGTCCTCTTTCTTCTCCTTGGTAAAAAAGTCAAATAGTCCCATACTTCTTGTTTGTGCCTGTTTACTAACCGGGTTGTTAGCACCCGGATAAAAACAAAAAAGCACCCCTCTTCCCGAAAGATGCTTTCTGCTTACATATCATTCAAATAATTACTCTTTGCCGGCTAAAAAGTCCTGCACTTTATCCTTGTGAACGATCTTCTCAAGGAAAGAGTAGTTGTTGGTTTTGCCTTTTACCGCTTTAATAACCTTAACATAGTCCTTAGAACCTGCTACGGTTTGACGGTCGGTACGCGCGTTCTTTGAAATTTTAGCCATGTGTATCCTTATTTAATTTCTTTATGAACAGTTACTTTCTTCATAAAAGGGTTGTACTTTTTAAGTTCAATCCTTTCAGTAGTGGTTTTACGGTTTTTATAAGTCATATAGCGACTCATACCAGGAACACCGGCAGCTTTTTGCTCGGTGCATTCCAGTATTACCTGTATGCGGTTTCCTTTGCTCTTCTTGGCCATAAGGGTTGCTTTACTAAGTTATTAATTCAATTTAATGTCGCCCTTTTTGTTCAACTCTTTCAGGTAGTTATAGATACCTTTCTTGTTGATGGTGCGCAGAGCTGTTACGCTCACTTTTAACTCTACCCATTCATCCAATTCAGGGATGAAGAATTTCTTCTTTTTCAGGTTGGGTAAAAATTTGCGTCTGCTTTTACGGTTCGAGTGCGAAACTGTATTACCGAATAAGGGACGCTTACCTGTCAATTCACATACTTTGCTCATGACGCTTTTTAATTTGGAGGCGCAAATATAACAGTTACAATCAAAATAACAAAGAGATTATGCGCCCTGTTTCCTAAATCGCTAATTTACTGTGGATAATTGATAATCATAGGGTTAATCGTAAAGGCCCCGAAAACCGTTTGTTAAATATTCCGGCCACCTGCTTTCAGCCTCTCCTTATAGACGTACCCGGCAGGTAATGGCCGGCATGCTCCGGCAGTACCCAATTCTGTGGTCACTTTTTGCTTCGCCGTACATATCCATACCCAAAAAAAAACGCCGGCCAACCGGCCGGCGTAATATGCTTTAATGGCAGGTATTACCCTGCCGGCTTACTTCGTTTAGAAGCCTTTGATGATTTCATCGGCAAACTCGCTGCATTTAATTTCGGTAGCACCTTCCATCAGGCGGGCGAAATCGTAAGTAACGCGTTTGTTGGCGATGGCATTCTCAAGGCCGCGGTGAATCATCTTGGCGGCATTATCCCAGCCAAGATATTCCAGCATCATAGCACCGGAAAGGATAACCGAACCCGGGTTTACCTTGTCAAGGTTGGCGTATTTTGGAGCAGTACCGTGGGTAGCTTCAAAAATAGCATGACCGGTAACATAGTTAATGTTAGCGCCCGGTGCAATACCGATACCACCCACCTGGGCAGCCAGGGCATCACTCAGGTAATCGCCATTCAGGTTAAGGGTGGCAATTACATCAAAATCATCCGGACGGGTTAATACCTGCTGCAGGGTAATATCCGCAATAGAATCCTTAATAATAACCTTGCCGGCTGCCTGTGCGGCTTTCATTTCCTCGTTAGCAGCAGCTTCGTTTTTCTCTTTCTTGGTTTTTTCCCACTGGTTCCAGGTATAAGTTTGGGCTGCAAACTCAGTTTCTGCCAGTTGGTAACCCCAATCGCGGAAGGCACCTTCGGTAAATTTCATGATATTACCCTTGTGCACCAGTGTAAGCGACTTTCGGTTATGGCGGATAGCATATTCAATGGCCGAACGGATCAAACGCTGCGAACCGATGCGAGACACTGGCTTAATACCAATACCCACACATGTTTCAGGATCTCCATCTTTCAGTTTGGCAATCTTCAAATATTCTTTGCCACGCTTTTTATCGCTAAAACGTATTTTACCAAAGTCTTTTTCGAACTTCTTCTTCAAAAACTTCAATAATTCCAGCGATTCAGGACTGCCACCTTTGAATTCGATACCGGCATAGATATCCTCCGTGTTTTCACGGAAGATAACCATGTTAACTGCTTCCGGACGCTTTACTGGTGATGGTGTACCGGCATAATAACGCACCGGACGTAAACACACGTAAAGATCCAGTATCTGGCGTAAGGCTACATTCAATGAACGGATGCCGCCACCTACCGGGGTAGTTAATGGTCCTTTAATGCCTACCAGGTATTCACGGAAAGCATCCAGCGTTTCATCCGGAAGCCAGTTGCCTGTAGCGTTGAAGCTTTTTTCGCCGGCTAACACTTCCTTCCATTCTATCTTTTTCTTGCCTTTGTATGCTTTTTCAACGGCAGCATCAATAACGCGCACGGAGGCCCTCCAGATATCGGGGCCTGTTCCATCTCCTTCAATAAAAGGAATAACCGGATTTTCAGGTACTTTCAGTTTACCTCGGCTGATGGTAATTTTTTCTCCCATATAGCTTTTGTTTTGGTTTTAAGAGTGTGGCAAACCTAAACCATTTATTGTGAACACCAAATTACGGTGTAAACACACCTGTTTACCCAAACCGCCTTGCACAACGGTTTAAAACCCTTATATTTAAGTGGACAACTTGTTGCCGGCCCGGCCGGCTTTAATGCAACACATTTGGGTGTTCTCGGGTCTTGATATAGATCAATTAATTTTTCCGCATAAAGTCGCTACGAAGTTTAATTTAGTCGCCCTAATTTTATACATGAACAAGCTAGTTTTTACACTCCTGTTTTTCGCCGCTTTTGTAACGGGTTTGCAGGCACAACCTTTAAATGATGATTGTGCCAATGCTATTCCAATAACCATACCCGCCACAGGCAACGTATGTATAAATGGTAATAACATAGGTGCAACAAGCACTACCTGGGCTACCGCCAGTTGCGGTTTTACCAACTGGACGAACGATGTTTGGTACACTTTTGTTTCAAACGGAACAGCCAATACCATTACAGTTACCCCGACAGGTAGCCCGGCTGCCCAACGCATCGGCGTATCGGTGTATACAGGCACCTGTGGTAGTTTATCCAGCCTGGGCACCTCCTGCCAGGTTTCGGCAACTAATGGCGGTGCGGTAACAGTAAACCAAACCACCACGGCAGGTACACAATTTTATGTGGAAGTAAGTGCATTTAACGGTGATGGTAATTTTCAGGTTTGCATTACTTCAGGCACACCACCTCCTTCGCCTGGCACCACCTGCGGCACTGCTACACAGGTGTGCGACTTAAGTGCTTTTACCCTGGGCACCGGGCCTACCGGAACCGGCGTTTACGACCCCAGTTGTTTTACCTTAGGCGCATTTAGCTCGGTTTGGTATTCCTTTTCGGTAGGCACTGCCGGTTCGTTGCAATGGTCGTGTACACCATCTGGTGCTAATACCGAGCTCGACTGGGCAGTTTTTGATATCACCAATGGTTGCGGCACCAATAACCTCAACAACAATACCATTAGTTGCAATTACAACTATGCTAATCAAACATCCTCTCCTATTGGCATGTCAACCGCCAGTACCACCGTTTGCCCTACCAGCGGTGCAGCAGGGGCAGCCGGCGAAACCTGTCCGCCTGCTACATTAATTGCAGGCCATACCTATGCCATCATGATAGATAACTTCAGTGCGAACGGGTCGGGATGGAACTTTAACTGGAACGGCAGCACCTTTGGAATGGCTCCAACTTCCAGTTTTACCGCTACACCTGCCACTATCTGCGGTAGCAGCGGTACGGTTACTATTGCCAACGCCAGCGTGGGCGGTGTTTCCTACGCCTGGAATTTTGGCGATGGCACCACATCCACCGCTCAAAACCCTCCGGCACATACTTATAATGCACCGGGCACCTATCTTATTTCACTTGTAGTTACAGCAGGCAATGGCTGCACCGATGTAAGCTCCCGTTCAGTTCAAATTGCAGCTAACCCAACTGTTTCAGTAAACTCAGCCACTGTTTGTGCAAATGCCCCGGCCACACTCACAGCTACCGTTAGCCCAACCGGTGGAACTTATTCCTGGAATACCGGCGGAACCGCCTCCAGTATCAGTGTAACACCGGCTACTACCACAAGCTATACAGTTACCTATACCAATACTATAGGGTGTACGGCCAGTGCAAGCGGTACGGTAACGGTTAACCCTGCTACTTTCACAGTAAATGCCGGCAACGACGTAACCATTTGCGCCAATCAAACCACGCCGCTTACCGGAACGGTTAACCCGGCAGGTACCTACACCTATAGTTGGACCCCCGCTGCCAGTTTAACAGGAGCTAATACCGTCAATGCAGTAGCAAGTCCTCAATATACCACCACTTATACCCTATCTGTTACCGATGCCGGAGGTTGCACTTTATCCGATAATGTTGTCGTTACAGTAAGCGGCACCGGTCCACCGGTTAATGCCACTGTAACACCTTCCACCATATGCCCGGGTCAGCAGGTACAGTTAGATTTTACAGCTACCCCCGTTAACTGTGGTATTAACTATTATGGCTGTAACGGTATTTACTCTATCGATTCGGCAGGTACAGGCTATAACATTGCTGCAGGAACACCAACAAACAACATTACCACCTACGGTAACTTCAATAAGAGCATACGCATGCAAATGTTGTATACAGCAGCCGAGTTACAGGCCGCTATGGGCACCAGCGGTGCTACCATCAGCCAGTTAGGTTGGATCGTAGGGGTGTTTAACAGCACGGCAGGGCAGCAGAACTTTACAATAAAAATGGGCTGCACCAGTGCTACCTCGTTAAGCACCTGGCAAACAGGTTTAAAAACTGTATTCCTGCCAAAAACAGTATCGGTACCACTCAATTACACCGGCCCTATCCTGCACTCGCTGGATAGCCTCTATGATTGGGACGGCCAATCAAATATTGTGGTTGAAATTTGCTTTTACAGTGCAGGCACAAATGGCAACCTGAACAATAAGGTTATTTACACCAACTCGCCTAACATGTGTATTTACAGCCGCGCGAATGTTGACCAATGTTCTATCGTTCCGGTGGCTACAGTAACCAACGAACGTCCTAAGATGGTAATGCGTTACTGCAAACCCGATTACAATAGTTTCGCTATCACCTGGACCCCTTCCACCGGTCTCAACGGAGTTTCAAATGCAACCATTAAAAATCCAACCGCAGCACCTTTCAGCACGCAGAACTACACGGTTAACGTTTCAAACGGCACCTGCTCCGGCAGCGATGTTGTAACAGTAACCATCGACACCAGTGTAAAAGTGGATGCCGGCCCCGATATTAACTACTGTGCTAATAATGCCATCAACCTTACTGCAACGCCTACCGGCTCACCACAACCCGGTAATACGTTCCAGTATCAGTGGCGCGCTGTGCCTGCAGGTACCCTGGTGGGCACCAATAATCCACAAAGCGTAGTTCCAACGGGTACTACTACCTACGTTGTTAGTATGAGTGGTGGACTTTGCACCGTATACGATACGGTTCGCGCGGTACAAGCCAGCCTTACCTTATCGCACACTGCTACCAATGTTAGCTGCAATGGTGGCAACAACGGTAAAATAAAGGTGGTTCCTGTTGGCAATGCCCCTTACACCTTTACGTGGAGCGCCAATGCTGCAACCGGCAACATCGATTCAGCCCAAAACCTAATAGCAGGCACCTATTATGTAACAGTTACGGATGCACTCGGCTGTATCGGTAAGGACACCATTACACTTACCCAACCAACGGCAGTAAGTTTTACGCAGGTAGTAACCGATGTTAGCTGCAACGGTGGCAGCACGGGCAGTATCGCCCTTACGCCCTCCGGTGGTACAGGCGCAGGTTACACCTACACATGGAGCAATAATCCCAGCCCAAGCACCGCCACAAATTCCAACTTAGGCCAGGGCAACTACACGGTTACTGTAAAAGACGGCAACAACTGTAGTGTAACGGGCAGCTTTACAATCAACCAGCCTCCGTTACTAACTTTAACCATAAGTTCGTTTAAGGACATTCGTTGCTTTAATGGTAACGATGGATTTATAAATGTAACCGCCGGTGGTGGTACCCCGGGGGCCCCGGGTTATACCTATCAGTGGAGTCCGAATAGTTCACAAACTACGGCCAACGCAACAAGCTTAACTGCAGCAACCTATAACGTAACTGTTACTGATAGTAAAGGCTGCACCGCCACTGTATCGCAAATTCTGGCACAGCCTGCAAGCGGATTATCGTTAGGCGCACCAGCTATCACCAACGTAAGTTGTTTTGGTAGTAATAACGGTAGCATCACGGCTAATCCTACCGGTGGTGCAACGCCTTATACCTACCTCTGGAACAATGGCGGTGGCACCAATCAAACGGCTTCAGGCTTAACGGCTCAAACGTACCAACTAACCGTAACCGACGATAGCTTGTGCACCGCAACAGCCTCCTATATCGTAAATCAACCGGCACAAATTCAAATCAATGGTACTGTAACCAATGTGCAATGTAACGGCAACAGCGATGCGGCTATTGACATAACCATAACCAATGGCTTACCAACCTTTACTTACAACTGGAACAACAACGCTTACACAACCGAAGACCTATTAAATATCCCTGCAGGCACGTATAACGTTACAGTTACCGATAATACCAGCTGCACCCAAACGGCAACCTATACGGTGACCCAACCTGTGGCCTTAACCCTTAATCCTGCCGCTATAACCAATGTGGCTTGTTTTGGTGGCGCAACAGGATCGATTACAGCAAACCCTGCAGGCGGCACAGGTGCTTACAACTATACCTGGAGCCCCGGAGCAGGTAACACCCAAACTATTAGCAGCTTAACTGCTAATACCTACACGGTTACAGTTGCTGATGCCAACTCATGCTCGGTAACTGCCCAATACCAGGTAACAGAACCGTCTTCGGCTATCACCTTAGGAGCAGCTACCATCGTTAATTTACAATGCAATGGTGGTAATACCGGATCCATAACCGCTAATCCTGCAGGAGGTACCGGTGCTTACACCTATACCTGGTCGCCTAGCGGCAACACACAGACAATTTCAAGCCTTGCTGCAGGCACTTACATCGTAACAGCTTACGATGCCAACAACTGCTCGGTAAGCGCCTCCTACAACATTACCCAACCTGCTGCCATTGTATTTGGAGCCTCCGTAGTTACCAACGTTAGCTGCGCAGGTGGCACCGATGGTACGGCTCAGGTAAATCCTGCCGGTGGTACAGGCACCTTCACTTATACCTGGAACGGACAGGCTGGTCCTAATCCCCAAACAGGCTTAGGTGCCAACACATACACCGTTGTTGTTACCGATGGTAACGGTTGCAGTGCCTCCACCAGTTTAACCATTACAGCACCCCCAGCCTTGCTATTAAATCCAACTCCATCCGATGCTCTTTGCTTTAATGCCCCAAGCGGCAGCATAGATGCAAACCCACAAGGTGGTACCCCGCCCTACACATTCTTGTGGAGTAGTGGCGATGCCACCCAGATTGCCAGTGGTTTATTGGCAGGCTTTTATTCGGTAACTGTTACCGACAGCCGCAGTTGTTCGGCAACAGGTGCTGCCAATGTAAACCAGCCAACCAATCTAACCGCTATTATCACCACTACCCCGGTTAAATGCCAGGACGAAGCAAATGGTACCTTAACTGCCACCATGACCGGTGGTACCCCACCTTATAGCTTCTCGGTTACGCAGGATTTTGCCAACTTCTTCTTCCCAATTAATGGGGTGGTATATGATCTTGCCCCCGGCGATTACAGCATTGTATATTCCGATAACAACGGTTGTACCAATACGGCCATGGGCACAGTCGTAGATGCCATTCCGGATGTGTTTACTATCACTACCGATTCTACCTCTTGTTATGGTGCCGATTACGATGACGGTGCTATTCATATAATTGGCCTTACCACGCAGAATATGCCTTATCAATTTGGTGTAGACGGCGGACCGGTGCAATACTCCGGCGATTTTTATAACCTGAGTGCCGGCAACCATACCATACAAGCCATTAATAACTGGGGTTGCCCTACAACCCACCAGGCGCTGATCCTGGAACCCGCAGAAGGTGTGGCAGAAATACTGCCGCACGATACCACTATTCAATTGGGCGAAAGCGTGCAGTTAATCAGCACCTTCTCTCAATATAGTACTTCGGTTATCAGTAGTTACAACTGGAGCCCTACCCTTGGTTTAAGTTGTATTGATTGTCCTAACCCGCTGGTTACACCGTACAACCGCAGCACCGATTTTGTATTAACCATTACCTACAACAAAAACTGCGTGGCAACGGCTACTATTAACGTGCTGGTTGAAAACAATTTACCGGTCTTTATCCCGAATGCCTTTACACCAAATGGTGATGGCAATAACGATGTATTCCAAATCTATGGTGAAGGAATTAAGACGGTAGACTTAAAGATTTTCAACCGTTGGGGCATTAAAGTGTTTGACAGCACCAACCAGTTCAGCGCCTACGAAGCTGATATCACCTTCCTTGATAATAAGAAGATCCAAAAAGTTGGCAGTATAACTCTGGTGCACTAAACCAACTACCGGCACTCTTTAAAGCGCGTCTTTATACCGAATGGGAATAAGGACGCGCTTTTTATTTATGAATAGCGCTACATTTACCCGAACTACCTGAGTAATGGCATCGCATAACAACACCGGTAAACAAGGCGAACAGGCAGCTTTAGAGCTTCTGTTATCCAAAGGGCATATTCTGCTGGCTCAGAATTATCGTAGTGGCAGGGCGGAGGTGGATCTCATAACCCGTCATGGAAAGTATATTGTATTCACCGAGGTAAAAACACGAAGTAATCTTCTTTACGGCCAGCCTGAAACCTTTGTAAGCAAGGCTAAACGCCGGTTAATGAAGCAGGCTGCGGCCGCCTTTGTTGTTCAGCAACAAGAAATTGAAAGTCCGGTAAGGTTTGATATTGTTTCAGTTACAGTAAAACAGGGCAGCTTTGAAATCTACCATATTGAGGATGCCTTTTTCGATGAACCAGACCCCGGAATCTATAATTAGCAAATTATCCACCCGGCGGGGGCGGCGTTTCGCAAAGTCCCTAATTCGGCTATGTTTGCCAACCGTATGAAAAAGCCAATTCTCCTCTACCTGTTTCTCATGTTTCTTATCAGCCTGCAAGCCCAACAAAACTGGTGCGGAACAGCTGAACTGATAAAGCGCAAACTTGTTGCCAATCCCCAATTAATGCAACAGTATAATGATGCACTTGCGCAACTGCAACAAGGTGGTGAACAACGTGGAGCAAACGCACTCCAACAGGAGGTTTATGTGCCGGTTGTTTTCCATATTATCCATAACGGCGATGCACTCGGAACCGGAGAAAACATTACCGATGCACAGGTAATTTCACAGATTGATGCACTCAACCGCGACTTCAATGCGTTGGACCCTGATAATGTAAATATACCTGCTGCATTTGTAGGTGTATTGGGTAATCCGCACATTCATTTTTGTCTGGCACGTTTTGATCCGGACGGGAACCCCACAACCGGCATCCTGCGCGAACAATTCTCCCAGGCTACCTGGAACAGCGATTCTATTATTGATAACTACCTGAAACCTGCCACCATTTGGGATCATACCCGCTACCTCAATATCTGGAGTGTTCGCATGGGCGGTCAGCTGGTAACGGATGGTGTTTTAGCCTACTCGGCCTTCCCTTATTTCAGCCCTGCTGATGAGGATGGCGTAGTTGCGCGGTTTAATACAATCGGCACAACAGGAACCCTGATACCAACTTATACATTAGGAAAAACTATTTCGCACGAGGTTGGACATTGGTTTGGCCTGCAGCACGTATGGGGCGATGATGGCGGCAAATGTGCCGGCGATCAGGGAGCCGGTAATGATGGCATCAGCGATACCCCTGACCAGGGTGATATGAATTTTGGTTGCCCAACTTTCCCCCATGTATCTTGTACCGGCTCGGCTCCCAATGGCGATATGTTTATGAACTACATGGATTATACCGACGATGCCTGCCGCAACATGTTTACGCAGGGTCAGGTTAACCGTATGAATTTTGTGCTCGATAATCCACGTAGTGCAATTAAGAATGCCAGCACACAATGTTTCTATGCACTGGATGCTGCGGTGGCTAACATTTCCAATCCAATCGACACCATCTGCTCTCTTTCATTTACCCCTTACATTACCTTGCGTAATGAAGGCACCACTACAATCACCTCCGGTACGTTCTACTTTCAGGTAAATGGTAGTGGAGTGCAAATTGTACCCTGGAACGGTTCGTTAGCGCCCCTGGCAACCGTTGATGTTGCTATGCCCGTACAATTAGCCAGCGCTGGCCTTAATACCATTGACGTTACCTTTACAGGGGTTAACGGACAAGGGGCGGACAACTACAGCCTGAACGATAGTAAAGACGGTACCTTTTATGCCTACGATGGTGGAAACGCAGCCGCTTTACCGTTTACCGAAACTTTTGAAGGCGGTTTCCCGCAAACAAACTGGTCTATCTACAACCCCAATAACGATTTAACCTGGCAAGCCTCCTTTAACGGCGCTTACGGCCTTAGCAATACCAGCACCGTATTCGATAATTCGGCTTACGCTACTAACCCTAACAAAAAGCGCGATGCACTTATTACAGATGCCTACGATTTTAGTAACACGCCATACCCGCAATTAAAATTCGATTTGGCCTATGCCCAAAAAAGCAGCACCCTCTACGATTCGCTGAACGTGTACTATAGCCTTAACTGTGGCAGCAAGTGGACCCGCTGCTGGAGCCAGAGTGGTAGTGTACTGGCAACCGCTCCTGATCAGTCACAACAGTTTACACCTTCGCCTAACCAATGGAAAACCGTTAACCTGCCGATACCATTTGCAGCAGGTCAAAACAAGGTGACCTTTAAATTTGAAAACGTAAGTGGCTGGGGTAATGCGCTGTATCTGGATAACATAAATGCAGAGAATAACCAGGCGTTGGGAGTAGCATCCATAGATAATAAACCGTCCGTTCAAATTTTCCCTAACCCATCTACCGGGTTGGTGGCAGTTCGTTTGGCTGCTGCCGGCACTTATTCCAAGGTGGCAGTTACCAATGCGCTGGGTGAAATGGTTACGGAAGAAAACATTACCGCCAACACGTTGTTTATAGATCTGAACAACCATTCCAACGGTTTGTATTTTCTGCATTTTACTGGCAACAATGCCGCTTATACCGGAAAATTATTATTGGCTAAATAGAACCTTAAAACTCCTCCCACTTCATGAAAAGAATACTTAGTACCGCTTTCGCGCTCTGCCTTATGGCATCGCTCTTTGCCCAAACGTATACCAAACGCTGCGGCAGCTACGATGTTATCAAATCGTTTGACCAGCAACATCCGGGTTACGAACAGCAGGTAAATACCTGTTTCGAAAAGGCCTTGCAGCTAGCAAAATCAAACCGCGATAACCGCAGCGCCGATGACACCATTTACCGCATCCGCGTAGTATTCCATGTGGTGTATACAGCCCCTGAAGAAAACATCCCTGATTCAGTAATTCAATCGCAAATCGAAGTGCTGAATGAAGATTACCGCCGTACTACAGCCGATACGGTAAAAACACGCGACGTGTTTAAACCTGTTGCGGGCGATACCCATATTGAGTTTGTTCTGGCTACTACCGATCCCGATGGCAACCCGACAAACGGTATTACCCGCACGCAGGGGGCACCTACCGGTTTTCTGGGTTTCGAACCATTTACCGATAACGTAAAAACAGCTGCCACCGGCGGCAAGGATTGCTGGCCAACTGATCGTTATCTGAATGTATGGGTTTGTAACATCATGAACGGCCTTGGTGTTTTGGGCTATGCCTTCCCTCCTGTTAATGCCCCCAACTGGGATGCTGGTTCTTCTACCGACTCGGCACACCAGGGTGTAGTATTACATTACCCTTGTGTAGGCCGCAATTTTACTGCCCCTATTGACCCAACTGTGGCAGGTGGTCGCAGTGCCGTGCACGAAATCGGCCACTACCTTGGCTTACGTCACATATGGGGCGATACCACCGGCTGCAACAAATTTGACGGCGATGGCATTGATGATACCCCGAAGGCTTCGGATGCACACCAACAAACCTGCGATACCACCGACAACTCCTGCGTAGATGCACCTGTTGATGTGCCGGATATGATTGAGAACTACATGGACTATAGCGACGACCGTTGCCTGAATATGTTTACACACCATCAAATTGATGTAATGCACGCTATGCTGCAAACCTCACGCGCAGGTATAGCTGACGTATTTGTAAACGGCGCTACCAACATTAAAGACCCACAAACACCGCTGGCAAAAATTTCAGTGTATCCTAACCCTGCCGGCAACAGCCTGCACATTACCTTGCCTTCGCAACTAAGCCAGGTGCAATACACCTTATTGAATGCTTTAGGAGAAAAACTGAACGACGGAATTTTATTGAATGCTACCACGCTTGACCTCAGCAGTCAACCCGCCGGTATTTACTTCCTGCGTTTTATGCAGGGCGACCAAATCAGCGTTCAAAAGTTCCAGAAAAACTAACCGCCGACAACAACCTTTTAAAAATGCAGTCCGGATACCGGGCTGCATTTTTTTTATCCCCAAGCCCCTATAACTAATTGATAATGAATAGCGCAAAAAATATTTTAACCAGTTTAAACAATTTGCCACGGCGCACTTCGTCTTATACATAACAACCATATATACCCATACACTAAATGATCCCGCCGTGAGTACGCTCAGTAAGCCATTCTGAGCTGTGCTGTTGACACATTCAAACAACATACCCTTTATTATTCCATTAAACCCAAAAACAATTTAACTATGGACATCAGTTCATTGCTGTACATCATTGTACCTATTGTAACGGTCATACTAATGATCGTATTCTACCGCCCTTTATTCCGCCTGTTTGGCATTGTTATCATACCTGAAGACAGAATAGGATTAGTAACCAAAAAGTTTGTGCTGTTCGGCGAACACAAACAATTACCTGAAGGCCGGATTATTGCCACTAAAGGCGAAGCCGGTTTCCAGGCAGGCACGCTGCCTCCGGGCATCTACTTCTGGTATTGGTTCTGGCAATACGATGTAACCATGCAATCGTTTACCGTTATTCCTAACGGTAAAATCGGATTGTTACTTGCTAAGGATGGCCGCGAGTTAGAAACCGGTCGCATTCTGGCTCGCCGGGTCAACTGTGATAGCTTTCAGGATGCAGAAGCATTTATTAATAACGGGGGTCGCAAAGGTCGTCAAACATCTGTGCTTACCGCAGGTACGTATCGGATAAACACCTTTCTCTTCGATCTTATGATAACCGATATGGTACATATTCAGGAGAACATGGTAGGCATTGTTACTACGATGGACGGTGAAGCCATTGAAGCCGGTCAAATTGCCGGTAAACCGGTAGAAGGCCATACTAACTTCCAGGACGCCGATGCCTTTTTAGCCGCAGGTGGTAACCGTGGTTTACAGCAGCAGGTAATACTGGCCGGCTCGTATAACCTCAACCCCTGGTTTGTAAAAATCGAAGAAGTGAAAATGACGGAGATTCCTATTGGCCACGTTGGTGTTATTATTAGCTATGTGGGCGAAGAAGGGCAAGACCTTAGCGGTGTAGAATTTAAGCATGGCAATATTGTAGCCAAAGGCAAAAAAGGCGTTTGGGCCGAACCCATGGGGCCTGGTAAGTATCCGCTAAACCCATTTATAATGCGGTCGGAATTGGTACCTACCACCAACCTGGTGCTTAACTGGGCAAGTGCCCGCAGCGAATCGCACCAATTGGATAAGAACCTTTCTACCATTACCGTGCGTTCGCGCGACGGTTTCCCGTTCAACCTGGATGTATCGCAGATCATTCACATACCTTCTACCGAAGCACCTAAAGTAATTGCCCGCTTCGGTAACATGAATAACCTGGTATCGCAGGTACTGGAACCTACCATCGGAAACTATTTCCGTAACTCGACGCAGGATAGTGATGTAATCGCCTTCCTGGGAACCCGTAAAGAAAGGCAGGAAGCCGCCCGCAACCATATCGGTAAGGTATTGGAGCAATACAACGTGTTTGGCGTCGATACCCTGATAGGTGATATCGTTCCTCCGGAAAGCCTGATGAAGACCCTTACGGATCGTAAACTGGCCGAAGAACAGAAGGTGACATACGAAACCCAGATGAAAGCGCAGGAAACACGCCAGGCGCTTGAAAAGGAAACAGCCATTGCCGAGATACAGAAAGATATCGTAAAGGCCGACCAGGGTGTTGTAATTGCCAAACGCATTGCCGACGCAGCTGTGGAAAAAGCTACCGGTGAGGCCAATTCAGTGCGTTTGCAATCGAATGCCGAGAGTGACAGGATTAAGATATTGGCAAGTGCGGAAGCAGAAAAAACCAAGCTGGTGGCACAGGCGCAAAGCGAACAGGTAAAATTGATGGCCAATGCCGAAGCCGAAAAAATATCGAAAACAGGTAGCGCGGAAGCTGAAAAAATTCTGGCCATCGGTAAGTCCTCTGCCGAGGCTTACAAACTGGCAGTAAGCGCTATGGGCGGCGATAACTTTACGCAGTTAAAGATCACTGAAGCCATAGGCACCAACAAAATTAAGGTGATACCGGAAGTGTTGATTGCCGGGGGCAACAACGATGGCGCCAATGGCCCCATCAGTGGTTTACTTGGTATGGAACTGTTGAAAAAGGTAATGAAGAAAGACAGTGACCAACAGAATTAATAGTAAACGTAATTAAACAAAACGCCCTGCTTCGAAAGTTGCAGGGCGTTTTTATTTGTTCAGCTAGGCTTACTTAGGCCACTTGATTACATTTTTGAGCTTGTCTTCAGCTTCCTTCTTTGCTTTCTCAGCCGCTTCGCGTGCCTTTTGCTCTGCCTCTTTACGGGCTTTATCTGCGGCTTCCTGTGCAGCCTGTTTCTGCTTGTTAAACTGATCTTCGGCCTGTTTCTTTAACTCATCGGCTTTCTTCTTAGCCTCTTCCTCTGCCTGTTTTTTCAGGTCGTTAGCAGTATCTGTCAATACATCCTTCACTGAACTGCCGCCCGCCGTTACCTTGTTTAGTTTTACCTGCGGCTTGGAGAACGGGCCAGTTACTTTAAATAGAAATCCGACTACATCAGGCATAGTAGCACTTACCCCGGGCACTTTGGCCAACATGCTTTGCGCTACCGAAGTGGCAGGGCCTAGCTCCTTGCTTGGCACATCCAGGCGCACATCGTAATCAATGGTTTGATCGAAACCGTTAGCGCCTTTAAAGTTGATGTTGTAGCCATTGCCGAATTTAAAATCAGTAGGGTCCACATTCACTTTACCGTCCTTAAACTTCAAAACTGTCCAGCCATCTTTTAATTCCAGATTTTGAAGGGCCGGTATTTTTGCCACCTTGGTAATCTCGGCCAGCATAGGCAAACCTGTAATTTTGGCATTGGTCAATTGTACCTTACCATCTCCGGTCAGCGATTTATAATCTACACTCATATCCGGATTTAGTTTTCCGCTTCCTTTCAAATCGCTGCTGAATGCACCGTTGATATGCTTGATTACCGGGGCCATCTTCGAACTCAGGTCAACTGCCTTGTAGGTTTGCTGAATATCAAAATCCTTGATGTCGTAGGTAAAACTAACATCCGGGTTATTCAGATTCTTGGTTACATAATCCGCCGAAATGGTAGCACTACCACCAAGCAGATTCGCGAACAGATTGTTCAGGTGAATCGCCTCATCTTTAACTACTACCTCTCCTTTTACATTTTGCAGCACAATCTTGTCATAGAATATCTTTCCAAACTCCGAATTAGCGGTAAAGTTGATTTGCGCCGGCACCTTAAAAAACTGTGTATGCGAGGTGTCCTTTGTGGCAGTATTACTTACAGGGGCATCGGCATCTTTGCTCAGCCATTCATTGGCATCAAATACCCCAGATTTTAAATTCAGTGTTCCTACTAAATCTCCCTTACCAAACAGATAGCTCATAAAGTTATCCAGCGTGCCCGAAGCATTTAAATCAGTATGGCCTACAACGGCAACCAGGTTACTTAACTTAATATTCTGTGGGCTAAAATTCATCTGCATCGAGTTTACCCGTACCGGCATTGGTAAATCCTTACTGTCGTAATATAACCCGCTGATGTTGGCATCACCTGCCGCGGTAATAGCTTCGTAATTCTTCTTATCCAAATCACTTTTACGCCCCTTAAACAGCAGATTTAATTTCAGCAAGCCTGCCATGCTTTTCACGCCTTCCATAGGATAAAACTTAGGCACATTGGCCAGGTTCATGGTCCCGTGTATATCTGCACTAACATTAGGGTCGCTTACAGGTGTTTTAACGTTGATCTTGGCATCCACCGGGTCGCTTCCAGCTTCAAAATGCAGTTTGGGGATGTCCACAACTGTCAGGTCCAGGCTGCCCTGTGGCTTAACCACAGTAGAAACTATATTGATGTTGCGTACGGCTACCGGCAAATCGGGATATTGGAACATAGCATTTCCAACCTTCCAATCCAGGTTAAAGGCCGGATAGGTTTTGACGTTATATAACCCTTTTACGGAGCCTTTCAGGTCAAGTGTACCGCTGGTTTTAATCTTATCAAAATCCTTAGCATAAACGGCAGGCAGCAACGATAATATGCTCTTGAATTCTGTCTTCTTCGATTTAAAGTTCACATCCAGGTTTAAGTCTTCCTTCTGTGTTTGCACATAGCCGTCAAACTGCAATCCCAAATCATTCAGGTTAATGGAATTGTCCTTAAACGTATACTTGTTAACCCGGTTATCAATCGATAGATTTACGATAGCCTCCAGTTTAGCTTTGCTTAAATATGATACCAACCCATTCTTAAAGCTCAGCGCAGCTATATTGGTTTTGGTAGTTAAATCATAAATATCCTGGGTTACATCTCCGCTGCCTTCAAAATCCAGATCGTGGATGGAAGCTACAGCCCCTCCTTTTCTATCCTCATAGCTTAGTTCGCCGTCGGTTATTTGCACCTTTTTGGCTTCCAGCGCAAATTTCGATTGCTCGGTAGTGGTAGAGGTTGTGCTTGGCTTAACGATATCCCAGTTGGCCTTTCCATCATAATCCACAATGGCATGTAGCACAGGTTCTTCCAGTTTAAAGGCCAGTAACTTGTATTTCTCGCCCTTAAACATACTCATCAGGTCAATCGTTACTGCAGTATGCTTTACCGCAGCAAGAGTGTCGCCTTTAAAATTATCAATACCCACCACCGAAAGATTATCAAGCGTAAGGGTAAAATTGGGGAAACTGCTTATAAGCGTTAGGCCGTAATCGGCATAATCTACCCTGGCATTCAGGTTTTTATTGATCTCCTCTTTTACCAGTGCATTAATCTTATCCTTAAAAATAAACGGCAGTGCTATTGCCGTGGCAATCAGCAGCAACAAAAAAACACCCAGGCCAATTAAAACTTTTCGCAGCATATATCTTATTTATAAACGGTCAAAAGTAACGAAGATTATGAACAGAAATTGAGCTGTCCGGCGCACTTTAAATTTTGTTGGCAATTGGTGTGCCATTTGTATGTTACCGGCATCTATACCCTAACAAAACACAGAATAATCTATATATTACACCTGTTATGAGAAACCCACTATTTCTGTTCCTGGCAACAATTGTTGCCTTTTCTACCCGTATTAATGCACAGCAAACCGATAACTACTGCTACGTCATGAAGGTAGCACTTGCTTCCGGCGAAACAGGCTTTGTCCCATTTAGAGGTAATACCAACCGCGATACTTTCAACTACGAGGTAAAAAACGACATTCTAAGTGGCTCTGAATGGGAACAAGGCTACATCTTGCTCGATAAGGATACTGCCAAGAACCTGGACGGCAAAAAATTTCGAATTCAGACCATGTACTTTAGTAGTAAACCGATGGGCTTAACCAATAACGACCGCAAATGCGATGATTCTACCTATCTGCAATTTCAAAATTACGTTCAAGCCTTTCACGATCGCTGTTTCCCTGAGTTTCAAACCCTTGATTTTGGTAGAGACCCCGATGCCTTACGTTATGGACAAATCGTACTTTCCAAAAACAAATTCATCCGCGTTGGCAATTACGCTAAGTTCAGGGAAATGGTGGGCGAATCGTATATCACTTTTACACTTGAAAAACCAGTTATTGGACCCTCCATACGGATTCAGATAACCTTTACCTCCATAACCACAAATTAACTTCAAGGGTTATTGCTCAGCGACAAATGCTTTATTTTGTCGCCATGGCCTCGCCACGCGAAATACTAAAACAATATTGGGGGTTCGAACAATTTCGTCCATTGCAGGAAGATATTGTCCAATCCATACTCGCCGGCCGCGATACCTTAGCCTTATTGCCTACAGGTGGTGGAAAAAGCATTTGCTTTCAGGTGCCAGCACTGGCGCAGGACGGTCTTTGTTTAGTTATATCTCCGCTAATAGCTTTAATGAAAGATCAGGTTGCTAACCTCGAGAAGCGGGGCATAAAAGCAGCCGCTATCTACACCGGCCAAACCTATCGCGAGATGGATCGCTTGCTCGATAACTGCGTATTCGGCAACTACAAGTTCCTGTATATATCACCTGAGCGATTGAGCAGCGATGCATTCCGAATGCGCCTGGCAAAGATGAATATCCGAATGCTGGCCATTGATGAAGCACACTGCATTTCGCAATGGGGCTACGATTTCCGGCCTTCCTATTTGCGTATTGCTGAAGTTCGCGAACAACTAAAAGTGCCGGTTATTGCACTCACGGCCACTGCCACACCCGAAGTAGTAGAAGATATTCAGCAAAAACTCCTGTTTAAAAACGGACAGGTTTTCAAAAAAAGCTTTGCACGCAAAAACCTGAGCTATGTTGTAAGGCCTACCATTAACCGCCTGAAATCCCTGGTTGATATTTTGCAAAAGGTAAATGGAACGGCGATCGTATATGTACGCAACCGCAGGCGCACTAAAGAAATTGCCGACGCGCTAAACAAGCAGCGCATTAAAGCCGACTACTATCATGCCGGTTTACCGCCCGATCAACGCAATCGCAAGCAAAACGAATGGATGACCAATAAAACCCGGGTTATAGTTTGCACAAACGCCTTTGGAATGGGTATCGATAAACCCGAAGTCCGCGTGGTAGCGCATATGGATGTAGCTGATAGTTTGGAGGCCTACTTTCAGGAAGCAGGTCGTGCCGGACGCGACGAGCAAAAAGCGTATGCGGTGCAATTGCTCGAAAATGCCGATCTAGCCGAACTTGATGAAAAGATAAAGGAAGGTTTCCCTACCGTAGAACTCGTGCGCGAAGTATACGATAAACTGGGCGGCTATCTGCGCATCGCTTATAACGACGGCGTTACAGACGAAGGGCCTAAAGTCTATGATTTCGACATACGTGACTTTTGCGAGAAACATAAGCTGAACCCGGTAAAAACACTGGTTGCGCTAAAATTGCTGGAACAGCAGGAATGGCTAATGCTGGCAGAAGGCATATTCGAGAAATCGCAGGTAAAAGTAATTTGCACAAAGGATGTGCTCTACAAATTTCAGGTAGAGAATGTGCGGCTGGAACCGCTGGTAAAATTCATATTGCGAACCTCCGAAGGGGTATTCGATGATTACGTAACGGTAGAAGAAGATGCCATCGCCCGCCGCCTAAAAATACCGGTTGATGAAACAGTTAAGCAACTAAACATACTGGATAAACAGGGCATAGTAGCCTACCGCCCCCGTAAGGATAAACCACAGCTATTTTGGATGAAACCACGTGTTAGTTTCGACAATTTACGGTTGGATAATGCGTTTATCAATCGTCGCAAAACAGCCTATGAGGAACGCCTGAAAACCATGCGCGACTACCTGACCGATAATCTCCATTGCCGAACCCGCAAACTGGTGAAATACTTTGGCGAAATACTGGATCAGGATTGCGGCATTTGCGATGTGTGCGTGGAACGGAAAAATAAAGCACCCAACACTTCTGAAATGGCTAACATTGCCGAACTGGTGGAAAGCAAATTAAGAACCGCCGATTTAAGCACTGCTGACCTGGTTAACCAAACAGGCCAAACCAAAGAAGTGCTTTGGCCTGTATTGGAACAACTGCTAAACGCCGGTAAAATTGAACGAACCCCCGAAGGAAAGTTGACGTGGAAAAAGTAAATCACTTGATTTTTACAGTAACCAACGATTTAAGCTACGATCAGCGCATGCAACGCATTTGCCGAAGTCTTAGCCGGGCAGGTTATTCAGTAGAATTGGTAGGGCGCAAACTCAAAACGTCAGTTCCCTTGCAACAAGAGCCGTATAAGCAAACACGCCTGAACTGTTGGTTCACTGCCGGCAAATTATTTTATGTGGAATATAACCTGCGGCTGTTTTTGTATTTACTAAGCCGACGCTTTAATGCAGTTTGCGCCGTTGATCTGGATACCATAGTTCCCGCCTATTATGCGGGTAAATTAAAAGGTGCCAAACTGGCGTACGATGCACACGAGTTGTTTACCGAAGTGCCCGAAGTAGTGCGCCGTCCGCAGGTGCAAAAAATATGGCAATGGGTGGAACGCACGTTTCTCCCGCGATTCAATCTGGTTTACACGGTGTCGCAAGGTATAGCGGATATCTTCACGAAACAATATGGCATACAGGCAGGGGTTATACGCAATGTGCCTGTTAGTAGCCAGCCCAGGCCACAAACACGGGGTGCTGATGCCATTATTCTCTACCAGGGGGCGTTAAATGAAGGCCGGGGATTAGAACACCTGATAACAGCCATGCACGGCATCAACGCAACACTTCTGTTAGCCGGCGAAGGCGACCTTTCGCAACAGTTGCGCGAACAGGTGAAGCTGGAGGGTTTGCAGGGTAAGGTGCATTTTTCGGGCTATGTGTCCCCGTCCAATCTAAAAGAACTAACTGCCAACGCTACCGTTGGCGTAAATCTGCTCGAGAACAAAGGGCTGAGCTATTATTATTCTCTCTCCAACAAATTTTTCGATTACATGCAGGCCGGTATCCCCCAACTGTGTATCAACTTCCCCGAATACGCCGCCATCAACAGCCAATATCCCATGGCCCTGCTGGTAGAAAGTTGTGCAGTAGATGAAATAAAAAAAGGACTCAACCGTCTTTTGAGCGACCATACATTTTACGCACATTTGCAACAAAACTGCAAGCAGGGCAGGCTGGTATTTTGCTGGGAACAGGAAGAAGTGAAACTGCGGGCATATTATGAACAACTACTCGGGTAAACGATTACATATAGTATCCTTCAATGTGCCCTATCCCCCGGACTACGGTGGTGTAATTGATGTGTTTTATAAAATCAAAGCCCTTACCGATCTCGGCATCAAGGTGCACCTGCATTGTTTCCACTATGGCCGCGAAAAGAGCGAAGTACTGGATAACCTGTGCGAAAAGGTCTATTACTACCCCCGCAAAAAGTTTTACCAGGCCATCTACAGCAGCCTGCCTTATATCGTGGGCTCGCGCCAAAGCGATGAAATGTTGACCAATCTGGTGGCAGATAACAGCCCGGTATTGTTCGAGGGTTTGCATACCTGCTTTTACCTGAATCACCCTGCCCTGAAGGATAAACTGAAGGCAGTGCGCATGCACAATGTGGAATGGGATTATTACCGCAGTTTAAAGGAGAGCGAGAGTAACTACCTCATCAAATTCTACTTCAATCTCGAATCAAAGAAGTTGAAGAAGTTTGAGGATGAGTTAAAGAGCGCCGACCGCATTTTTGCCATCAGCAAAAGCGATTACGAATACCTGCGCCAAAGCTACGAAAGCATCAGCTACGTGAGCGCTTTTCATAGTAATCAGGAAGTAACCAGCACACCGGGCACCGGCAAATTCATACTTTATCATGGCAATTTAAGCGTAGTCGAAAACAACCAGGCTGCCATGTTTATTGCCAAAAAAATAGCCGAAGGCTCGCCTTACAAGTTCATTTTTGCCGGTAAAAATCCTACCGCAGCCTTAAAGAAGGAAATCAAAAACATCAAGAACATTGAGCTGATTGAAAACCCGCCATTCGAAAAAATGAGCGAGCTGATGAGCGAAGCGCACATTAACCTGCTGCTTACGTTCCAAAGCACGGGTATCAAATTAAAACTGCTCAATTCCCTTTACCGTGGCCGTCATGTAGTAGTAAATGGTAAAATGGTAAACTATACCGGTCTCGAAAACCTGTGTGTGGTAGAAGATAACCCCAACGCGCTCAAACGTATTATCGGTGATTTAATGCAAATGCCCTTTACGGAAAAAGACATCGAACGCCGCAGGCATTTACTGGAAGCCAACTTTGGCAACCGCCATAATGCTGAAATTATAGCTAAACAAATCTTTGGATAAGCGTTGGGCTTATTGCTCTTCGAAACGTATTTCCTGTATAGCCAGGCTACCACCGGTTATTTTGGCATACACATATACCCGGTAATTACCGGCTGCGGTAGTAAGGTTACCGATGATATACTTGTTAGAACCTTCCGGCGATGTACCCTCGTGGGCAATGGCGAAAGATTTAGGTGCATGTTGGGCAAAGAAATTCTTTAACACCACCTCGGCTTGCGTTTTACTGTAACTGCCGCTGGCATCTTTAATAGTCACCTCCACATTACCCTGAAAATTAGCAGCCAGGGCCGAAGCATTCCCACTGCGAATAGCACCGGTAATGCCGTCAAAACTTTGTGTAGGGTTCGCCTGCACAAAAATGGAACTAAGCAATAAGAATGCAATAACTGCAATGGTGGTTTTGTTTTTCATTTTGTCTCCTGGGGTTTCCTATTCGAAATCCGTGCCAATAAAACGCTGTCTGCTAATTCAACGAATATAGGCAGTAAAAGATGGCATTTGGGCATTAAAACTTTCCACAATTAAATGCACATAAGCACGTAGCCCACGGGGCCGTACACAGGTAATAATCTGAAATAGAAGGATTTGCCCCCACAAATGCACTACACTCCTACTTTCTGTAGGCTTTCAGTGTCTTTTTGGTTAAAAAGTAAGTCTTGCGCTCCTTATCAAATTGAAACGCAGTTAAAGGCAAGGCATTAAAACGGTAAGCGCGGTTTTTGGTATCCAACAGGCGGGCCGTTAGGCGCACCGAGGTTTCCGTGCGTTTTACAACCTTAATACCACAACGGCTGCCTTCCGGTATTGGTTCGTACAATATATTAGCAACACTGTCTTCCAATTCAACTTTACGGAAAGATACTTTGGTAAACAACTTGCTATTCTTGGCGTTCTTGCGCACTTCCAGGTTAAACGAATCCACCTCCTCGCAATAGTCGCTCAGTTTTAAATCCCAGTTAATGCAGCCATTCGTGGGTACGTCGGGCAACACAAAGTATTGCTTGCCGTTTACGGTTTTTACCACCACTGTTTTCGCTAATTGTTTCCAACGTGTTTTACCGTCATCACCAACACTTTGCTCCCACATCAAAAACTTTTCGGCGGCACAGGCAGTTGGGCCACTTACCGGAATCCATATCTCAACAGGCTGGGTAGCTCCGCTTAAGCCATTAAAACAGGCTACCAACCTACATACAAGTGGTTCGCCGGTTACGGTGCTGGTAAGCATATTGGCCGTGCGCATTTGTACGGTGTTATTAATAATGGTAACAGGCGGCTCTCCTCCCAGTTGGCTTGCATCACTGGCTACAATCGCAGCTTCCTTACTCTTGTCGAAACTGCCCTCTACAAAACTAACATGTACACCATTGGTAAATGTAACATGGTACTCCTTCGGTGGTGGAGGAGCTTGCGGGGTGCCTATCGATCCGGTATCAATCCAGGCAGCTACTATATCTACCCTTCTGTTCTTGGCCTGGTTCTCCGAATTGCTGTTGGGCACGCGCGGATCGCTGCTGCCATAAAACTTCACAAACAACATAGCCGTATCCACACCGTTTTTCCGCAAATAGTCATAAACCGACGACGCCCGTTTGCCCGAAAGTTGCTGATTGTAGCTTTCGCGGCCAACATTATCGGTATGCCCGGCAATTTTCAACCGGGTTAACTGGCTTTTTTTAGCCAAAAGCGAATCAATCTCTCTTTTATGATCAGAGGTTAATTCATACTTATTGGTAGAAAAAAGCAGGCGCACAGTGTCCATCTGGGCCTGTATTGTTCCGCAAGTGAACAATAAAATTACAAGTGCTAAAATCCTCATATCTCGTTCGGGTACGCTCAAAAATAAGAAAGTGCAATACATTTGCGCTATGAACAAGAAAGTGGTACTGATAATTATGGATGGCTGGGGCAAGGGCTCCAAACCGCAAGCCAGTGCAATTGCACAGGCAAACACCCCTTTTATTAACAGTTTATACGAAAAATACCCCAATAGCGAACTCCAAACCCATAGCGAATTTGTGGGCCTGCCGGGCGGACAAATGGGCAATAGCGAAGTGGGTCACCTGAATATCGGGGCCGGTCGCATCGTTTATCAGGAACTGCTCCGCGTTAATGTTGCCATCCAGAATGGCGAGTTAAAAGCCAACAAAACACTGAAGGAAGCTTTCGACTACTGCCTTAAAAATAAAAAGCCCCTGCACCTCATGGGCCTGGTTAGTAATGGAGGGGTGCATTCGCACATCGACCATGTAAAAGCCCTTTGCGATTATGCAGGCGAATATGGCCTGAGCAAGGATCAGGTTTTTGTACACGCCTTTACCGATGGCCGCGATTGCGACCCTAAAAGTGGTTTAGGGTTTCTGAAAGAATTAGACAATCACTTACAAAACTCCACCGGTCATATTGCTACGGTTTGCGGCCGTTATTATGCCATGGACCGCGATAAGCGCTGGGAGCGTGTAAAACTGGCCTACGACATGCTTACCAATGGCGACGGCTTGCAAACAACAGACGTAATTAAGGCGGTAGAAAACAGTTATGCCGAAGGGGTAACCGACGAGTTCATAAAGCCTGTTGTGCGTACCGATGCACAGGGCATGCCTTATGCAAAAATAATGGAAGGCGATGCCGTTATCTGTTTCAATTTCCGAACCGACCGTTGTCGCGAAATCACGACTGTGCTTACGCAACAGACAATGCCCGATTACGGCATGCACACCTTAAACCTGCATTACGTAACCATGACCAATTACGATGCTACCTATAAAGATGTGCAGGTAATTTTTGATAACGATACGGTGGTCAACACCCTTGGCGAAGTGCTTGAACAGCACAAACTGAAGCAGCTCCGCATGGCCGAAACCGAAAAGTACCCGCATGTAACATTTTTCTTTAGCGGCGGCCGAGAAAAAGAATTTGAAGGCGAAAAGCGAATTATGGTGCCATCGCCTAAAGTAGCCACGTACGATTTGCAGCCCGAAATGAGCGCTTACGAATTAACCGATAAAATGGTGGCTGAACTGGAGGCACACTGGCCCGATTTTGTGTGCATCAACTTTGCCAATGCCGATATGGTAGGCCATACCGGCGATTTTAAAGCAGCCGTTAAAGCCTGCGAAACAGTGGATGCCTGTGTTAAGCGTTTAGTAGAAACCGGTTTGGCGAATGGCTATACGTTTTTAATTACTGCCGACCACGGCAACGCCGACTATATGATTAATGAGGATGGTAGCCCCAACACAGCACACACCAAAAATCCAGTTCCCTTCTTTCTGGTAGATAAAGAGTATATGCCTTCGCTCAATAACGGCAAACTGGCCGATATTGCGCCTACCGTGTTAGAACTGATGGGTATCGAAGCACCGATGGAAATGACCGGCGATTGCTTGTTTTAGCAACCGGCCCGCACCATAGGTTGGCCATAGCTTGCTATCTTTGCGGGGTATGACTAAAAGTGAGCGCGTTGAATTTATCATCAAAACGCTGAACCGCCTTTACCCCAATCCGCAAATTCCGCTGGACCATAAGGATGCCTACACCATGCTTATTTCGGTATTACTTTCCGCCCAGTGTACCGATAAACGGGTAAACCTTACTACCCCCTTTTTATTTGAACGGGCCGATACACCACAAAAAATGGTGAAGCTGGATGTAAAGGACATAGAGGATATTATACGACCCTGTGGCCTTGCACCGGCAAAATCAAAAGCTATTCATCGCCTTTCCGAAATATTAATTGAAAAACATAAGGGCCAAGTGCCCGACACCTTCGAAGCGCTTGAAGAACTACCCGGCGTAGGTCATAAAACTGCATCGGTTATCATGACCCAGGTTTTTGATAAACCAGCCTTCCCGGTCGATACGCACATCCACCGCCTTATGCATCGCTGGAAATTGAGCAACGGTAAAAGCGTGGAGCAAACCGAAAAGGATGCCAAAAGGTTGTTTCCCGAAAAACTTTGGAACAAACTTCACCTGCAAATCATTTATTTAGGGCGCGAATATTGTCCGGCCAGGGGCCATAACCAAGCCACCTGCCCTATCTGCAGTAAAATATAACAGGTGGAAAAAAACTCAACCGAACAGCGCCTTTTTAATTACCAGCTTGTTGCTCTGGTAGCAGGTGTATTGTTGCTGTCGGCCAAGTTCATTGCTTACCTCCTCACCCATTCTAATACCATCCTTACCGATGCGCTGGAGTCTATCATCAACGTGGTGGCCGGTGCATTTGCTCTGTATAGCCTTTATTTATCAGGCAAGCCAAAGGATTACGATCACCCCTATGGTCATGGCAAGGTGGAATTTATCTCCGCCGGCTTCGAAGGTATTCTAATCATCATCGCCGGAATCCTCATCATTACCAAAAGCATCTTCGCCTTTTTCGAACCACGTACGCTCGAGCATCTTGATATTGGTATCGGCATTGTGGTCGTATCCGGTGTCATTAATTATTTTCTCGGGTATTACCTGGCTAAGAGTGGAGAAAAAGAAAAATCGCTGGTTTTAAAAGCCGATGGCGAACACCTTAAAAGCGATGCTTATTCATCCTTCGGCATCCTGGTTGGCCTGGGCTTAATACTGCTTACCAAACTTTACTTTCTCGATAACGTGGTAGCCATCATCTTTGGTGGTGTAATTATAGTTACGGGTATCAAGTTGCTACGCCGTTCTATTGGCGGTATTATGGATGAGGTGGACGAACAAACGGTTAAATCCGTTATTGAATTGCTGAACAGCCATCGCAAACCCGAATGGATTGACGTGCACAACCTGCGCATCATCCAGTATGGTAACAAGTTGCATATCGACTGCCATGCAACGGTGCCTTGGTACGATACCATGGAAGAAGCACATAATCTATTGGAAGAAATAGCGAAAACAGTGAATGATAAATATGCCACGCAGGTAGAATTCTTTATCCACGGCGACCCCTGCCTGCCGCGTAGTTGCGCTATATGTCAGATTAGTGATTGCCCGGTAAGGCAACAGCCTTTTAAAGCGCGTATTGAGTGGAACCTGGAAAATGTATTACGTAACCAAAGACACGGATTGGAAGCATGACGCGTGTAGATGAAACCCTTTTTGATGGTGCACATTACCTGGGCCGCCCTGCCGATAGCACCGATAAAATTATTACCCGGCGTGTAGACCTGGTAAAACAAATACCCGGTTTTTGCGATAAAAATCTGAACCTGCTTGAAATAGGTGCCGGTAACGGAGCTACCCTTTTACTAATGAGCGGCGCAATGAAAAGCTGCACCGGCGTTGATATTTTTGACCATACGGCCGAGTTTAATAAAGCAAAACAGGCCCAGGGCATTACCAACTGCGATATTGTAATAAAGGATATTGAACACGAAGACCTACCACAACAATACGACCGTCTTATTTGCTTTGAAGTAATTGAACACTTTAATAGCGAAGAAACCGTAAAACGTTTTACGCGCTGGTTAAAACCGGGAGCCTTATGCGCCATTTCGGTTCCTAACAAATGGTGGGTATTCGAAACTCACGGCGCTAACCTGCCTTTGTTGCCCTGGAACCGGGTGCCCTTCTTTAGCTGGCTGCCGCGCCCCATACACGAGCGCTTTGCCAATGCACGTATCTATACTAAACCGCGTATTAAAAAATTACTGGAAGAATCAGGTTTCGAGATCATGGAAATGAAATACATCACGGCTCCTATGGATGTATTGAAGGAAGGTACCCTGAAACGCTGGCTGGTAAATAACATCTTTAATACCGATACCACTACCGTACCTATGCTCAGCACTTCTATCTTTATCGTTGCCCGCGTAAAATAGCTGCTATGAAAATGAACGAAGCGCCAAACCCCTGGACCAAACTGTCCTCGGAGGTGAAATACGAAAACAAATGGATTGGCATTATTGAAGACAAAGTGCTGAACCCAGCCGGCAACAACGGCATTTATGGCGTGGTTCATTTTAAAACGCTGGCTATTGCAATCATACCGCTCGACGAAAACAATAACACCTGGTTGGTAGGGCAATACCGGTACCCCTTAAACAGCTATGAATGGGAAGTACCCGAAGGGGGCTGCCCGCTTGGCACTTCACCCGAGGCAACCGCACATCGCGAACTGCACGAAGAAGTAGGTTTAAAAGCTGAAAAAATGACGATGATCCTCGAGATGCAGCTCTCCAACAGTACAACCGATGAGATCTCCTATACGTTTGTAGCACGCGGACTAAGCTATATAGGCGCCGAACCCGAAGAAGACGAACAACTTACCTTACGTAAACTGCCTTTTAACGAAGTTTACGAAATGTGCATGCGTGGCGAAATTCGCGATGGCCTGTCGGTGGCAAGTATCCTGAAAACAAAATTGCTGCTCGATAAGGGCGAAATTTAAAAAAGGGCGAAGAAAATTGGCCGTAGGCGGCACAATAATCAACACCCAATTGTTACATCAGTCGCTTTCGGTAGTTAACAGGTAAGGAGAAAAAACTTCCGGGCACGAAGCCCGGAAGGCCCTGTGTGAAACCAAAAAACCACTCTTATATGTTAATGGACTTGCTGAGTGCGGTCCACTTCTCTTCTATATCTTTCAGCATGCCGCTAACGTTCACGGCTTTCTCGGTAATCTTATCCAACTCGTTTTGCAACACTACAAACTCCGGTGCCAGTTGGGCATACTCCTTCGTAAAAAGGGTACTGTTCTTCTGATACTTGCGGTGTAATTGCTTTATCTTGTTCAGGTAAGCAGCACTTTCTGCATTGTACATTTTGTGTTCTTCGTACAACTCAATGGTTTTGGCAGTAAAGTCATCCAGCTTATCAATAAATTCCAATACGCTGTTCATGTTTTGTTTATCGGCCTTCTTTCCTTTTGGCGGAAAAGCCGAAACAAATTTCTCCAGGATTGGCCCGGCCTTTTTCACCAGGTTTTTGGGAGCCATGTAAAAATGCAGGATGCTGCGGTTAAGTACGTTGCAGGCTGCATCGAAATCACTTAAAACATCGTAATGGTGTCCTACTTGTGCAGGAAATGTGGCGTTGATGGGTGGCATAGTTAACAGGTTTTGCTTACCGTTTACGCCGCCTCTGCCACCTGTGTTCGTATTTGGCGTTTGTGCTTTACAAGCCGGGGATTGTATTACTTCATTTTAAATCCATCCCACACCCGGTACTCCGTATCAAACAACCAAAACATGCCGTTGGCATACGAAAAATTGAAACGGTCCTGTGTTAAAGCATCATAGGGCAAATACACTGTTTTGGCCTCATCTCCTGTAGCCATATCAAACAGATGTATAATGGCAAGGTCGTAATCAAGTATACCCAGTTCAGCGCCTTTAATACCGGTATATACTACGGTAGAGGTATTCAGGTAATCTATAGTTTCTGCATCTACATAAAGCGTCATGCTGCCTAATCTTTGTCCGGTGGTTTTGTTATACCGTACAATTTCTACATCCTCAAGTCCAAAGTCAGGGTCCAGAAACAACAGCTCATTATTCATGGCATCAAATGCAGCAGTGCTGTTATCATCGGGCTGCTCCAGATCTTCTAATACTACCACATAGCTCACCGGCACACCCTTTTTATCTGTTTTATATTGTACAATGCCTTCCGTCGAATACCCATTCCCTTCCAGCATGCCGGTTTTGCTATTATACCATATACCCCGTAAATCAATACCGGTAATGCAGGTATCAGCAAGTACATCGCCATTTGCTTTAAAAACTATTAATGGAAATGAACTGTTGCCGGCAAAAGCCGCATAATACAGTTTCTTAACGGGGTTGTAGGCCAAACCCGCACCGTTTGAACCCTTACTTATACTGCCCGGTATATACAGGTGTACCGATGCAGAATCCAGATAGATTGCCTCTATGGTATCTGCTACACTACCGCGGGTAGTTGATTTAGTTTCTGCGGTTTTTGCCCCCTGCGCCCACGCGCCACTGATTAGCACGAGCAGTGTAACTGCTGTTAGGATAACGTTTTTCATCTGCTGCTGTTTTGGTTAGTAGATGTTACTGCGGCCGCTTTACACAAGATGCCAGACCGTAAACAGCCTATTTAGTAACTCTTAACGTAAAGATAGACATCAACACATGGCTTCATCCCTTTCAGTAAGAATTAGAAGAATTAGGACAAGCCGGCAACCCAAAGCTGCAAAGCATGAAAAATTCTACTTTAGCCGCATGAGCAAATTTGCAATTGCCTTACACGGCGGCGCAGGCACCATTCTGCGCTCCTCTTTAACCGCCGAAAAAGAACAGTTATATATACAGGCCTTACAAACCGCATTACAGGAAGGTTATAACATACTTGCCCGGGGAGGCAGTGCTTTGGATGCTGTAGAAGCCACCGTGCGTAACCTGGAGGATTGTCCGTTGTTTAATGCCGGCAGAGGTGCAGTTTTTAATAACGAGGGCAAGCATGAAATGGATGCCAGTATTATGTGGGGTAAAGATCGCTCCGCAGGTGCCGTATCACTCATTAAAAATGTAAAGAACCCCGTTACACTCGCCCGTGCTGTAATGGAAAAAAGCGACCATGTTTTTTTGTGTGGTGCAGGAGCCGAGCAATTTGCGGCACTGCAGGGCCTTACCTTTATGCCCGACACCTATTTTGACGACGACTTCCGATATCAGCAATTCCTCAAAGCTAAAGAAGAAGATAGCTCCTTCCTGGATCACAACGTCCAAACCGGGGATGATAAAAAATTCGGCACCGTGGGAGCTGTAGCGTTGGATCAGCAGGGCAATCTGGCCGCAGCCACTTCCACCGGCGGCATGACCAACAAAAAATTTGGGCGCGTGGGCGATTCTCCCATTATCGGGGCAGGTACGTACGCAAATAACAATACCTGCGCCATTTCCTGCACCGGCCATGGCGAACTCTTTATCCGTGCCGTAACGGCTTATGATGTTAGCTGCCTGATGGAATACAAGGGGTTCACTCTAAAACAGGCCTGCGAAGAAGTAGTGATGAAAAAGCTGGTAGCTTTACAAGGCGAAGGCGGTCTTATAGCAATAGACCAAAACGGAAACATTGAACTTTGCTTTAACAGCGAAGGCATGTACCGGGGGCTTAAAACCAGCGATGGACAGGAAGAAGCAGCTATCTACAGGTAAAAAGCAATTGACTATTCTGCAGGCTTAACAATCACCTCAGCAGCTTTAAACTTACGGGTGCGCACATTATAACTATTCCCTTTGGCCATTACGTGCACAATAATATTCTCAACCGATATAGGCTCATCAAACTCAATATCAGCGATGTTATTGTAATGGATGTTACGCCCGTCCAGAATCATTACAGCACCGGAGCCTATAGCCTGTAACTCCTCTCCATTCACCACAATTACGCCGGTGTCTTCACCTAACCCAATACCAATGGCACCGGGATTGGCGGCAACTGCCTGCGCCAGTCGGGGGAAACGCCCGCGCTTATTAAAATGCGAATCGATGATTACGCCATTGATAAAACCCAGGCCGGTAGTAATTTTTACTTCACCTTTTAAATGCGCATTGGTGGCATTGCCTTCGTATATCATGGTGTTGCTCATAGCCATCGCACCTGCGCTGGTGCCGGCTATAATAAAATCTTCGTGCAAATAGCGGCTGATCACAATGTCCAAAAACTCAGTCCCACCGAAAATGGATGATAACCGTAACTGGTTGCCGCCTGAAAACATCACCGCCTTACAGGTCTTAATCCGCTCAATATAGTCCGGTGTAAAAACATCATCGCGCACGCGTATTTTCAGATGACCTACATTGCCGCAACCCAGTTTGGCAAAAGCGCTTACATAGTTCTCTCCTACCTCATCGGGTATCGAGGAAGCTGTGGTAACAATCTCTATACGATTGCCTTTGTCCGCCAATAAATCCGAAATGGTTTTTAAAATCCCTATCTCAAAAAAATTAAGCTGACTACGTTTTATTATACCTGCCTCTAAATCAGTGCCTTTGTCTTCGGCACCTCCTATGGCAATCAATTTCCCCTTTGGTGTCATTCGCTGCGTTAAGGGCGCAAAATTGCTTAAACACCCTCTAAAAGTCTAAGTATTTTTCAACAAACTAAACCAATGGTGCTAAAATTTTAAATTGCAAATAATTACCTGTGCAACTAGCCTTAACAAAAACCACCGTGCATGAAGATTATCGACATTAAAGTAATGAAGGGCCCCAACTACTGGAGCAATAAACGTCACAAGTTAATTGTAATGCGCCTCGATCTGGAGGACATGGAGCAAAAGCCCACCAATAAAATACCCGGCTTTTCCGAACGTATCGAAAAGATGTTCCCTACCATGTATTCGCACCGGTGCAGCGAAGGCACCGAGGGCGGTTTCTTCTCTCGCGTTAAAGAAGGCACCTGGATGGGACATGTAATTGAACACATTGCCCTCGAAATACAAACCCTTGCCGGTATGGACTGCGGCTTTGGACGCACCCGCGAAACAAGCACGCCTGGTGTATACCACGTAGTGTTTTCGTATTACGAGGAAAAGGCCGGTGTTTTCGCAGCTAAAGCAGCCGTATCTATTGCCGAAGCGCTTATTGCCAATGTGGAGTATGATTTAGCCGCCGATATTCAAAAGCTCCGCGAAATACGAGAAGACGAACGCCTGGGGCCAAGTACAGGATCAATTGTAGAGGAAGCAATCAAACGCAATATCCCATGGATACGCCTCAACCGGCACTCGTTGGTACAATTGGGTTACGGGAAAAATCAAAGACGCATACAGGCAACCGTAGCTTCTACCACTTCTTCCATCGCTGTAGAAATTGCCTGCGATAAAGAAGATACCAAAAACCTGCTGGAAGCTGCCGAAGTGCCCGTACCTCGTGGATCGGTAGTTTACGACGAAGACGATTTAGCTGCTGCGATCAAAAAAATCGGCTACCCGGTTGTTACCAAACCACTGGATGGTAACCACGGCAAAGGCGCCACTACTAACCTGCGCACTTGGGAAGAAGCCCTGGCAGGCATGGCGGCAGCAAAAAAATATGGCCGCGCAGTTATCTGCGAAAAGTTTATTACCGGTCGCGATCACCGCGTATTGGTAATCAACTACAAATTTGTGGCAGCGGCATTGCGCACACCGGCGGCTGTAATAGGCGATGGCAAGCACACCATCCAGCAATTGATTGATATTGTTAACAGCGATCCCCGCCGTGGATATGGACACGAAAAAGTGCTGACTGCTATTAAGGTGGATGACTTTACGCTGAACATTCTAAAAGATAAGAATCTCACACTCGATTCTGTGCTGGATAATGGTTATGAGTTGTGGTTAAAACCAACCGCTAACCTTTCTACGGGCGGCACTGCCACCGATGTTACCGACCTGGTACACCCAAGTAATATTATGATGGCCGAACGTATAGCCCGCATTATTGGGCTTGACATCTGCGGTATAGACATCATGGCCGAAGACCTTACTGTGCCCATTAATGAAAATGGTGGTGCTGTGCTGGAGGTAAACGCTGCACCAGGCTTCCGTATGCACCTGGACCCCACCGATGGCATTGGCCGTAACGTAGCCGAACCTGTAATTGATATGCTCTATCCTCCGGGTTCCTCTGCACGTATTCCCATTATAGCCGTATCAGGTACCAACGGTAAAACAACCACTACCCGCCTAATAGCCCACATTGTAAAGCAAATGGGCCACAAAGTTGGCTTTACTACTACCGATGGCGTTTATGTGCAAAATCAACTGATGATGCGCGGTGATTGTACAGGCCCCATCAGTGCCGAGTTTGTGTTGAAGGACCCTACCGTTGATTTTGCCGTGCTGGAATGTGCCCGTGGAGGTATTCTGCGCGCCGGTTTGGGTTTCCATAACTGCAACCTGGCAGTGGTTACCAATATTGCCGCCGACCACCTGGGCCTGCAGGGCATCGATACACTGGAACAACTGGCCCGCGTAAAAGCAGTGGTGGCCAAATCGGTAATGCCGGGAGGCTATGCCGTATTAAATGCCGACGACGACCTGGTTTACAAAATGCGCGAAGAACTGGATTGCAAAATTGCGCTCTTCAGCATGGACGAAAACAACCCGCGTATTAAAGAGCATTGTGCCAATCATGGCATTGCCTGTGTATTTGAAAACGGGTTTATAACCATCTTAAAAGGCAACTGGAAAATCCGTGTCGATAAGGTAGCCAACGTGCCGCTCACCTTCGGTGGCAAAGCTGAATTCAACATACAAAACTCCCTGGCCGCAGTATTGGCAGCTTACTTGTTCGATTTCAAAACAGAAGATATTAAACAAGCGCTCGAAACTTTTGCCCCATCGCCGGCGCAAACACCGGGCCGTATGAATATGTTCCGCTTTAAAGATTATACGGTGTTAATCGATTACGCCCATAATGCCCACGGTATGCAGGCCATAGGCAAATTTGTGCGTAAGGTAGATGCCACTAAAAAGGTAGGCATCGTAGCAGGGGTAGGCGACCGCCGCGACCAGGATACCATTGAACTGGGCGAAGAGGCCGCAAAAGTGTTTGATGAGATCATCATCCGGCAGGATAAAAACCTGCGCGGAAAAACCGAGGACGAGATCATCAGCCTTATTACCACGGGTATAAAGAACATCGACCCCGGCAAAAAAATAACCGTGTTGAAGCTGGAAAGCGAAGCCATCGACTGGGCCATTAAAAATGCCGAGAAAGGCTCCTTCATCACCATTATCAGCGATGTAGTTCCCGATGCGCTCGACCAGATTATGAAATACAAAGAATTAGAAGAACAGGTATAAGCTGCTTATAAAAGTGTTTGCAGGGCTTCCGATTTCTTTTACATTTGCGCTCCCAAAGCTGCCGAAGTGGCGGAACTGGTAGACGCGCACGACTCAAAATCGTGTACCCTCCGGGTGTGTGGGTTCGATTCCCACCTTCGGTACCAAAGAGCAATCCTCAACAGGGTTGCTCTTTTTGTTTTACACACCTCCGGGTGTGTGGGTTCCCTGCCCGACTGTAAGACGAAGTCGGTCAGGCGGGGATTCCCACCTTCGGTACCAAAGAGCAATCCTCAACAGGGTTGCTCTTTTTGTTTTACACACCTCCGGGTGTGTGGGTTCCCTGCCCGACTGTAAGACGCAGTCGGTCAGGCGGGGATTCCCACCTTCGGTACCAACGAGCAATCCTCAACAGGGTTGCTCTTTTTGTTTTACACACCTCCGGGTGTGTGGGTTCCCTGCCTGACTGAGATGGCAAAGTCAAATCAGGCGGGCCTGCCCGACTGAAAGGCAAAGCCGGTCAGGCGGGGATTCCCACCTTCGGTACCAAACAGCAATCCTCAACAGGGTTGCTCTTTTTGTTTACCAACTACCTCTACATCAAAACAAAATTCTGCAGGTGCTGTTATTACCTCTGGTTTCTCCGTAAAAACAATAACTTCCGCATCCAAAAATTATCCGCAATGACTCGTCTGTATGTCGTATTAGCCCTACTGTTTTTTGCCTTCCGCAGCAACGCCCAATTAGTAAACTACCACCTGCAACAAAGCTACACGGCTGCCCAGCTAGATAGCTTTTTAAATAGCACCGGCTTTAGTCTTCCGGTTGCTCCGCAATATGCTATCGATGTATACCAGGTTATTTATAAAACGCCTTACAAACACCTCGATTCGCTGGTAAATGCTTCCGGCATTGTTGTGGTTCCTAAAAACACCACCTGCCCCAGCGCATTAGGTTGTTATGCACACGGTACCTTCGCCCGCCGCGATCAGGTGCCCAGTTACAATGGTCCTGAACGCCCCATTGGTTTCTTCTTTGCAGGTATCGGTGGCGTAGTAACGGCCATGCCCGACGAACTGGGCTTAGGCGATAGCGATAGCAGCATTATCATTCACCCGTACATTAACGCTTTCCATACCGGTTATGCCGCCATCAACATTATGCGCGCTGCGCGTCAGTTGTGCGATACGCTTACCGTGCCATTAAGCGGCGAAGTAGCCATCACCGGTTATTCGCAGGGCGGTTATAGCACCATGGCCATCGCCAAACTTATTCAGGATAGTTTCCAGAATGAGTTCAACGTTGTAGCGCTGGCACCTATGTCAGGCCCTTACGACTTAAAAGTTACCATGGTCGACCTCATGCTGTCATTTACACCGTATGCTACACCAAGCTATTTGCCTTATCTGTTATTGGGTTATCACTCGGTTTATCCATCGCTACAGCAGTTATATCCTAATCCGGCTGATATTTTCAAAAGCCCTTACGATACTACCTTGCCGCAAATGTTTTATAGCCGCAACTTCTCTACCGGCGACATTGATGCCTTTTGTAATCCCATACCGCGCAACATGATCAAGGACTCCATCATGGATGCCTTCATTAACGACCCTAACCACCCGTTGCGCGCTATCCTTGCCGAAAACGACATGCTGAATTGGGCCCCTGCCAAACCGGTTAAAATCGCCTATTGCACCGCCGATGAACAGGTAAATTATCACAACGCCGTACAGGCCGATAGTGCCTGGAGGGCTAATGGTGCACCGTCTATTGAGCTGGTTAATTACGGCAACCTCAACCACGGCGGTTGTGTAGAGCCGGCACTTACTGCTTCGGCACTGTTCATTTTAGGTAAGCTTTCTACCTGCACAGGTATTAAGGAAACCCCGGCATTTAACTTCCGCGTATATCCTAACCCCACCTCCGGCGATTTTAAACTGCTGAAAGAAGAAGGCACGTACGCACTTGCTATCTATAACAGCAACGGACAGTGCATTTACCAATCGGTGCTCACTAACGAGATTGAATCTATCAACCTTGGCAAAATACCGGCCGGTGTTTATTCAGTTGCCTTGCGTAACAGCAACGGCCAAACCGAACACCGCAAACTGGTAATTCAGTAAACAACTATACAGTTTTGCAAAAGCAAACGCTGTTTGCTACACCTGCATACTGTCCGTAATTAGGTATTAAGGTATATCCTGCCTTGGTATATAGGGCAATAGCTTCGGGTTGGCGTATGCCGGTTTCAAGCATACATTGCTGATAGCCTAGTTCTGCGGCCCATGTTTCCAGGGCTTTTAATACCTGCAGTGCTATTCCTCTGCCTCTTGCCGCAGGCAAGGTATACATGCGCTTCACCTCCATGCTGCCGGCTTCCAATTCCTTAATTGCTCCGCAACTGATGGCCTGCTCATTTTCATAAGCTACTACTACATGGCGCAGCGGGGCAATTTTGTTGAATTGGGCATAAAAGGCATGTTCATCCCCATCGCGTTGGGCTAGGTCTGCATCCAGTTCCTTCACAAGTCTTACAAAATCAGGGTTTCCCGAATCGGTGCGAATAAGCTCTATCATCTTGAAACCGAAGGTACAATATTTGCAGAAGAGGACATTAACTAACCTAAAACTGTGAATTATGTTTTTCAAGAAAAGAACCCCGATAGAGCGCATGAAAAGCCGCGCCCTTTTTATGGCTAAAGAAAAATTACAAGATATGGATACAAAGCATGCCCTGCTGTATACAGGCTTGCTGGCACTTACCATAATAGGCCTGCGTAAATTAATGTAGTTCTAACCAAAGGTATACAGAACCGGCCACCAGACTTCAACCGGGTTTGGTGCCCGGTTCTTTCTATTGCCTAATATCCGGTTGGTTTTACAAAGCCGGGCGTTAGCGCTGCAAGTTGTTTTCCAAACGCTATAAGTTCAGGTTCGCTCCAGTAGGGTCCCACTATCTGTAATCCCAATGGCAGGCCTTCCTTACCCAAACCCAGCGGCAGGTGCAAACTCGGATGCCCCGATGCATTAAAACAGGCGTTATGGGGCCATACATAATCTATATAAAGCATCTCTTTGCCTTCATAACTAAGCGGGGTTCCCAGTTTACAACGCTTATAAGCCGGTCCAAAGGCCACAGGGCAAATTAAAAAGTCGTAGGTATTAAAAAATTCTTCCCAGCGTTTAACAAGCAAACTTCTTTCCAACAGCGCCTCTGCATAAGCATTGGCATCCATCCTAAACGATCGGTTCATTTCCTTCCAATACTTTGTCTGCCCTTTCAATAAGCCAAAACGCAGGTCCAGCTTAACAAGGGCACGAATAAACCAGGGCATGCCCTGTGCTATTACATAAGGGAAGAGTGAAACAAATACGCGTAACGAATCTTCGTGTATGGTGCCATCGGGTATGGCCTTCTCTGCCTTTCCCCCTTCAGCAGTAAACCGGTTCACCAATTGCTGAATCGCTTCCCCAACCTGGTTGCTTGCTTCATAGCCCGGCCAACCTGTTGTAAACGCAATTTTATATTCACTCAGTTTGGTCTTGGTGGGCGTTTGCCAGGCTATCCGTGGTATATTTCTATCGCTTTCATGCGGCCCTACTACCGTCTTCCATAACACCTCCAGGTCGTTCATGTTGCGCGCCAGCGGTCCTGCCTGCGCCATATGCACTAAAAATGTTTTGGCCTTAGGCGGTAACGGAATATTGCCATGCAAGGGCACCGTTTTATCGGTAGGCTTCAGTCCGTATAAACCGCAAAAATTCGAGGGCACCCGCACCGAGCCGCCAAAATCGCTGCCCAGTTCAAGCGTTGTAAACCCTGCAGCAAGCGCTGCGGCCCCGCCACCGCTACTGCCACCGGGCCCATAATCGGTGTTATACGGGTTTTTACCCTCGGCATACAAATCGCCTGCCACCTGGTAATCCAACAGGTTCCGGGGCACATTGGTTTTGCCTAAAATTACTGCACCGCTGTTTTTTATGCGCTCCACCAACACGCTGTCTTCAGGCGCTACAAAATCCTTCAACATCTTAAAGTTATTGGTGCTGGAGGTGCCCTTTAACCAAAACGATTCCTTAATGGTTACGGGTACCCCATGTAATGGTCCTCGGAAATGGCCGGCCTCTGCTTCTGCATCACATGCTGCGGCAGTAGCCAAAGCCTCCTCTTCAAATACCATTACAAGTGCATGCAGGGCACTGTTGTGTTGCTTTATCTGCTCCAGATGTTCGGTAACAATAGCCGTGCTGGTGGCTTTGCCTTCGCGTATCATCGCGGCAAGTTCCAGGGCCGGGCGGTAGAGGTATTGAGCCATAAATATAGGTCTGTTGAAAGGTTAATCACACATGCTTACCTACAAACTATCACGCTGCTACCAAGGGGGCACATATACAGGGTCGTTTTACCCTGCCGGTAATGCCAAATGTAGGGTTCCTTGGCACATTTATATAAGATTGTTTTATCCTGCCCGGTCTATCAGGTTTTTTACCCCTTGCCCCGGTAAATAGAGGTGAGCAACATTTGTTATCCCCTCAAAATCACATCGATAAATTTCCTTTTTTGGGCTAAACGCTTAGCTTTGTCGGCACACACTAATCCTGACATTCAATGAAGAAACTAATTACCCTGGCGTTTTGCGGTACTTTATTGGCTACTTCCGTTTCGGCTCAGCAACTTTCCAAAGAGGAGAAAAAGAGGCTGAAAGAAGAACTGAAAGGTTACATGAGCAACCTGGAAGGCTACAAAGCCAAAATGGAAGACCTGCACACCACCCTGGATAGCAACGAAGCCGAAATAAAGCACTTAAAGGACGACCTGGCCTATGCCAGCACCAAACAGGCGGAACTGGAGAACAAGGTGGCTGCTTACGATACCCAGGTGCAAAAACTTACCCAGGAAAATCAACTGCTGAAAGGCGAATTTGTGGAAGGCGGCGATACTACCGTTACCCAGCAGTATATTAAGGACATGAAAAACATCCCGCAAAAAGGCACGTTTTACAAAGTGCAGATCGGCCTTTACAAGGAGTTTAACATCAACAAATATTTCGATCAGCCCCGCTACATCGGTTACGAAGAAGTGGACGGCATGAACCGTTATATCATCAGCTATTTCCCTGATGAAGAAGTAGCCAAGCAGTTTGTAGTAGACGTGCGCAAAATGGGTATTAAAGATGCCTTCGTATCTAAATACATCGATGGTCAGCGTGTTTACGAGTGGAGCAAAAACCCTAAATACAAAGGCAAAAAAGAACCGTCCAGCCTGCAGGAAGCTATAGAAATGGACAAGAAAAAGAAGAAGACAAGTTCTTCAACTACCGAAGAACAACCGCACTAATAAATTTTCCGCGCCGGGCCCCTCGCCCGGCGTTTTTAATAAATGCTCATAGCTGAACGCCTGTCCCATTAGTTCCGGTAAAATAGCACTCCCCTCCTGCTCAATGCCGGTTATCAATCCATCCGTTATAGTTACGCTTACACCATCCTTCCGCAGGGTGGTTTCCGGTGTGCGGCCATAAATCCAGCCATAACTGCTATACTGCTTATCCGCCATCTCTGTAACAGCGGCCTTATCAGCTTCGGTAAAGGCATAGGTGCCTTGTAAGGGTAGCTCGGTAAGCAGGTAATCAATAAAGGCATTTAAATCGGGCCAGTGGCGGCTTAAGCCCTTTATATTGGCAACACTGCTGCGCACCGAACTAACAGCCTTAGTTTCTACCATAAAGTCATTCTGCTTCAGGGCTCCGCGTAAATTATCCAGGTTGGCATCAAACAACAGGGTGCCATGGCTAAGTATATTCCTGCGGTCGGTAAACTGCGCATTACCCGATATCTTCTTCTCACCGGCCAAAATATTATTACGCGCATCGGCCTTCGCATCAATGCCCGCCTTTTGCAAAGCGGCAATTATAGGCGCATTAAAATGCAGGTAATTGTTCACCTTATGCTCGGCAAAAGCGCTTATAAAAGCAAAGCTCAGGTTGCCCGCATCGTGGTAAACGGTGCCTCCGCCGCTTACGCGCCGGCACACAGGCACACCGCTTTGGCGCAGGTAAGGCAGGTTCACCTCGCGGTAAATACTCTGGTTTTTGCCAACCACTATCGAGGGTGCATTCACATACAACAACAGAATATCGTGTTGGCTGCAATCGGCATGGCGCACCAAATACTCTTCGGTAGCCAGGTTAAAATAAGGGTCTGCAATGTGCCGGTGGTCCAGCAAAATCATAGCGCAACATTAGCAGAAAAGCGGCAGTAATGGAACCGCTCCAAAGCCATCAGCTTACTACCTGCAATAAAAAAGCCCCGCCTTACGGCAGGGCTTTGTATTACATGGCTTAGTTGCTTATTCAGCAGCCTGGCCTTCGTTGCTTCCTTGTGGCTTATCCAGCAACACTTTGCGGCTCAGTTTAAACTTACCGGTCTTGTTGTCAATACCCAGCAGTTTCACTTTTACCACTTCGTTTTCTTTAAAGATGCCTTCCATAGTTTCCAGGCGCTTGTGCGAAATCTCAGAGATGTGCAACAAGCCTTGTTTGCCCGGCAGGAATTCTACAAACGCACCGTAAGGCATAATGCTCTTAACGGTAGCTTCGTAAACTTCACCTATTTCAGGGGTAGCAGTAATGCCTTTAATTTTGGCAACAGCACGGTCAATACCATCCTTGTTCGGCGAGAAGATCTCTACTTTACCGTAGTTACCTACTTCCTCAATTACGATAGTACAACCTGTTTCGCGCTGCATTTCCTGGATAACCTTACCACCGGGTCCTATTACGGCGCCGATGTATTCTTTATCAATTTGCAGCACCACTACGCGCGGAGCCTGTGGTTTGTAATCTTCACGTGGCTTATCGATGGTCTTCATCATTTCGCCAAGTATGTGTAAGCGGCCGCGCTTAGCCTGGTCAAGTGCCTGTGTCAGCAGCTCGCGGCTTAAGCCTTTAATTTTAATATCCATCTGGCAGGCGCAGATACCGTCGGCGGTACCGCACACTTTAAAGTCCATATCGCCCAGGTGATCTTCATCGCCCAAAATATCGCTCAGGATAACATACTTACCGCTCTTCTCATCGGTAATTAAACCCATGGCAATACCCGAAACCGGCTTGCTGATTTGCACACCGGCATCCATTAAGGCCAACGTACCGGCACAAACAGTTGCCATAGATGACGAACCGTTCGATTCCAGAATATCAGATACTACACGCAGCGTATAAGGGAAATCCTTTGGCAACACTACGTTTATAGCGCGCCATGCCAGGTTACCGTGGCCCACTTCGCGGCGGCCGGTACCACGCGGTACACGTGCTTCACCAACGCTGAATGGTGGGAAGTTATAATGCAACAGGAATTTCTTCTCGTAGTTATAGATAGCACCGTCAATCAATTGCTGATCGAGCTTGGTACCCAGGGTTACGGTGGTTAATGATTGTGTTTCGCCACGGGTAAATAATGCCGAACCGTGCGGACCGGGCAGGTAACCTACTTCGCTCCAAATCGGACGGATCTCATCCATCTTACGGCCGTCAAGGCGTTTGTTCTGGGCTAACATTACATCGCGTACAGCGTTGTACTGTACCAGGCCCCAGTAAATACCTAACAAAAAGTCATTCTCTTCTTTCTCTTCGTCGGTAAGGGTAGCTTCAAAGGCATCGTAAACTGCATCAAAAGCTTCGGTGCGCAATTTCTTATCGTTAATCTGCTGGGCAGCAACTTCGCAACACTTGTCGTAGCAGAAGTCGTTTAAGCGCTTGCGCAGGTCTTCGTTGTGTTTTTCGTGTTCGTAGGCGCGCTTTTCGGTTTTGCCTGCTTCTGCTTCCAGTTCTTTCAGTACAGCTACTTGTTTAAAGATAGCTTCCTGGGCAAATATGATGGCTTCTACCATTTCGGCTTCGCTCACTTCTTTCATTTCGCCTTCTACCATTACAATAGAGGTAGCTGAAGAAGCAACGATCAGGTCGATAGTGGTGCCTTCGCTTTCCAGGGCACTCTTGGTAGGGTTAATTACCAGTTGACCGTCAATTTTAGCAACACGCACTTCGCTGATAGGGCCGTTGAATGGCAGATCGGAAACTGCCAGCGCAGCCGAAGCAGCCAAACAAGCCAGTGCATCTGGCAGTTCGTTCAAATCGCCCGAAATCATGGTTACCTGCACTACTACGTTGGCATGGAAATCATCCGGGAACAACGGACGCAGCGCGCGGTCAATCAAACGGCTGATCAATACTTCATCGTCGGTTGGTTTGCCTTCGCGTTTAAAGAAGGAACCGGGTATACGGCCTACTGCGGCCATGTTTTCGCGGTATTCTACGGTTAACGGCATAAAGTCTACGCCTTCTTTTGCCTTTTTATCGGCACATACGGTGGCCAGCAACATAGTGTTGCCGTATTTAATTACGGCCGATCCGTCGGTTTGCTTGGCAAGGCGGCCTGTTTCAATTTCAATCGTACGGCCTCCGCCAAGGTCAATCGTCTTTTTAATTACGTTCATCTTTAAATAATTAATGGTTTGGTCTAAATATTTGTAATCGCTTTGTATTCCGTCTTTCTGTTCCGCCAACGCTGCTCTTAAGGTGGGATATATTTATGCGTTGGGGATCTTTTTTTTGAGTCGTAGTCCATCCCAAAACCTACTCCGACTTTTTCATCACCGGCTGCCCCTAAGGCGGGCTGCCACCTCCAAAAAAACGAAAAGGATGGCTGTGCGCCATCCTCTTCTTTATAGTCTTACTTTCTGATATTCAACTTCTCAATCAGCTGACGGTAACCGGTCAGGTCCGTCTTCATCATGTAATTTAACAAACGACGTCTTTTACCTACCAGTTTCAGCAACGAGCGGGTGTTGGCGTAATCTTTTTTGTTGGTTTCCAGGTGGCCGCTGATGTGGTTAATACGCTCGGTATACAGGGCAATTTGGCCAGCTGTAGAACCGGTATTGGTCTCAGAACCTCCGTAGGTCTTGAATATGGTCTTCTTTACTTCAGATGTAACTTGCATTTCTTTCGTCGTTTAAAGCGCGCAAAGATAACCATAGGAAATTAAATTCCAAATACCTTCCGCATCAAACCCGTACAGGTACTAACCCAGTTGTAAGCAAAACCCCTAACCCGCCAAAAGTCCGGCTCCAAAAAGGCCTTAAAAACCACCTTATCTATTCATTATCAAACATTTATAGATAATTCATTTAAATACCGCAACTGATTACTGAATAGGACAAACATTTTTACATATTGAAAACCATTATGTAACGTATGCCGCCTTCCTCCGTATTACCAATATTTTTACCCGAGAAATGAAGCGATATCCGACGCTGCTCTTATTATTATGTACCCTGCTTTGTGCTGCCCAACTGCCTGCCGATGGTCTTTTATGCCATTATCCCTGTAATAATTCAGGTATCGATGCCGGGCCAAATCATATCGATGCGGTAATACCCCGTGGGGTTGCCACCACCGAGGACCGCTTTGGCTACGCCTGCGGTGCCTTGCGCTTTAACGGCGAAAACGGCTTTTTGCAACTTCCTGCCCACCCCTCTTTTAAAACTGCTACCGGCGCTTTTACCGTTACCATGTGGGTTAAGCCCGAAAAAACCGATGCAGCAGGCAACCTGGTGCTGCCTTTATTTATTAAAGGTAATACCACGGGCAGCCAATTTAAACTATTGATAACCCGCCAATTCGGCGATTCTTATAGTCGCCTCGAAGTAAGCGACGATTTTACCGGCGAGGACAAAAGCTACAACAGCCATCCTATCGAATTTGGCGAGTGGTATTTTATAGCCCTGGTGCTGGACGAAGGTTGGCTGCGCGCCTACCTGAACGGCAACCTGATATGGCAACAAATGAAACCCAAAGGCTTTACAGCCGATGATAACCCGCTTGAAATTGGCCGTTGTTTTACCGGTGGTGCCTATAAATATTTAAAGGGTAGCCTCGATGAAATCCGTTTCTACAACCGCACGCTTTACCCTGCCGATATCAATGCCTTATACCGCGAGGTCAGCAAACCGGTTGATAACAGTTTTGCCCTTAAAGTGCCGGATAACATGGTAGCTGTAGCAGATGCAAAAAATTGCAATGCCACAGTCTACTTTATCGAACCAAGGGTTACTGTTAGTTGCGGCCCTTACGAGCTAAAACAATTGGAAGGCCTGCCTTCAGGCTCCGAATTCCCTATGGGCGAATCGCAATTAAGTTTCCAGGCTACCGCAGGGGGTAAAACGCTGAATGGCAGCTTTACCATTAAAGTGGTCGATAAAAGCCCACCCATGCTCTCGTGCCCTACCGACCGCATTATTAAATTACCAAAGGAACTGGATAAGGTGAAGGTAGATTACCCTGCTGTAACGGCTATGGATAACTGCACTACTTCTAAAGTATTGCTGCAGGAGGGCCCCGCCAGCGGTACAGAACTGGGCCCGGGCACTACCCGTGTTACCTATACCGCCACCGATGTGGCAGGTAATAAAAGCACCTGTGGTTTTAATATAACGGTGGTGGAAGATGCCGCACCCGAAATGCACTGCACCGATGACATCGTGGTGTTTTGCGAAGCCGAAAAAACCTCGCGCCCCGTGGTGTACGACGAGCCCTACGTACTGCTGCGCAGCGGCAAACTGCTTATGACGCGCACCGCCGGCCCTGCTAGCGGTGCAGTATTTCCTTTAGGCGATACCAAAGTAATATACGAAGTGCAGGATGCCGTTGCAGGTAAATTAACCTGCTCGTTTACTATTAGCCTGCGCGATAACTCCGTGCCGGTAATCAATTGCCCGGCCGATTTAAAAGTAACGTGCAACCAGGGCGAAAAAACAGCCATGGTAAATTATACCCTGCCTACCGCTACCGATGCAGGCGAACCAATACCGGTAATCCTTGAAAGCGGCCCTGCCAGCGGCGATAAATTCCAGGCAGGCGTTACCATCGTAAAATACAGCGCTACCGACGTGGCCGGCAATAAAACCACCTGCAGCTTTGCTGTTACCGTTGAAAAAGCCGACGGCAGCATAACGGCAAAAACACTTAAACTGGCCTGCCCTACCGATATAGTTAAAGGCAACGACAGGGGCACACGTGGTGCCATTGTGCGCTATCCTGCCCCGCAATACAGCGGTGGTGGCGAACTTAAACTGGTACAAACCACGGGCCTGCAAAGCGGCGCCTTCTTCCCTATCGGCCAAACGCTTAATACCTTTAAGTTGTACGATAACAGCGGCAGCAGCAAGGAATGTTCCTTTATGGTAAATGTGCACGATTACGACCCGCCTAAACTAAACTGCCCGCACGATACCGTCGTTATCCTAAGCCCCGACCGCCGGGGTGTGCAGTTCTTCTACACCGCACCAACAGCTACCGATAACGGCAATATTGATACCGTAATACAAATGGAAGGCTCCAAGAGCGGTTGCTTTCTGCCTTTGGGCGTGCACACCTTTAGCTTTAAAGCCAAGGATAAAACCGGTAACATGGAAACCTGCGCCTTTACCGTTACGGTTAAGTCAGCCGAGTCGCCGGATATAAAGGTAGAGGCCCCAACTAAAATCGACGAAAACCTGCACCTGGGCACCGATAGTGTTACCTACGAACACAAAGCCGAAGTAAAGGATTGCTACCTCACTATCTTTATCTACGACGATGGCGAAGAAGATAACGACTCTGTCAGCATCGTATTTAACGGACAGTTGTTAGTAGACCACGCCATGATCCGCCTCAAGGAAAACGGCGCAATCCGTAAAAACGTACTGCTGGGTGTAAACATCCAAAACTACCTCATCGCCAAAGCCTGGAACACCGGCCGCTACGGATTAAACACCCTGCGCATCGATGCCTACGAAGGCAACATCGAAGACCAAAAGGACATCCGCAACAAAAAACCGGCCTTCAGCAAAGTGCTCCACTCCCGCCCCCGCGAAGCCGGTGGTATGATCCTGAAGTGCAACTGGTAAGCAGACTTCAGAAATCAGAGATCAGAAAGCAGACAATCTGAACTGTTATACTGAAGTCTTTCACTAAATCACGCAACTGTCATATTGAGCCAGTCCGCTTAATAAACAGCAGCGAAATATCCCCTGCCCACAAAGCACACATAACCGGTACTCAAGCTGTCCTCCTTGGTAAGGAGGACGAGGCAATGCACTGAAGCATAGCCTCCGCGTAGGGTGCTTTGCCGGAGGTGGAGGAGAACGCATCTTTCATAAGAATATGAAGGTGCTGCTCACTAAATCATGTTGTTGTCATATTGAGCCAGTCCGCTAAATAAACAGCAGCGAAATATCCCCTGCCCACAAAGCACACATAACCGGTACTCAAGCTGTACTCCCTAACAAGTAACTGTCCTACTGCACCACCACTAAACCGGTATAACGTTTATACGTACTGTGCAAACTAACACTATACGTACCCTTTTCTATTACTCCCAAATCTATTTGCACCAGATTACCGCTTAGCTGTACTTTACCTTTATACACGTCTGCCCCGGCCATACTGCTAATACGCAGTTCCAGTTGCTTTTCATGCACCGTACCTACCGGTAATTGAATTGTAAACTGACCGTTATTGGGGTTAGCGTAAATCTTCAGTTTCTCGTCTTCTTCAGTCTTAAACGAGAGGCCCGTTATATTATCCAGCTTACCTACAAAAAATCGTTGGTTCCCGCTGCTTTCAACCGGCAAATCTCCAAACATAGTTGTGGCCGATGCAGCGGTCGTATGCCCTGTAACTATAATATTTCCGCTTGCATCTTGCGTTACGCCGCGCGCAACAGCATCGGTAACCACTACCGTTCCCAGGTATTTACCGTCGGTATTATACCGCGTTACAAACATCGTTTCATATCCATTGTTATGGAAAACATTCCCGTTCCAATACAAATCACCTCTAAATGAACCGACTATGCACGTGTTACCCGCTGGGTCCGTATACATATCATAGATGTTTAATAGGAGACTACTGTAATACTGCTGCGCCCACGATACGTTACCTAGTGTATCATATTTTACCACATATCCATCATGTAGCCCTAGCCTTGTCAACGTAATCGTATCAAAAAACACCACACTGTCAAAAGCACCAGCATAATAAGTATTACCCAATAGGTCGGCGTAGGAATAACTGCCCATCGGTCCATAGGCCAACTGCTCTCGATGCCATATTACTTTGCCGCTGCTTGGCTCAAGGGCCATCACTGAAGCAAACGGATTACCAGCGTAATTACCCGGACAAAAAGTTAAAGTATCGTAAGAAGAGCAGCTGTCACTAACACTTATCAAAGTATACAACCTGCTATTTCGCCAGAAGCACCTACCGATATAGTTGTTACCACCATAACATTGCCTTACCCATTGTAGATGTGCCGCTGTATCAAAACGCGCTACAAAAAACTTGTATTTCAAGCTACCTTCCTGATTATGCATAACTGCGGTATCAAGGTACGTATCCACACCATCAAAAACACCAGTCATATAGATATTGCCGGAATCGTCGAAATCTAAAGAATGAATTGAGCCGTGTCTTCCATTAGGTGCTGCATTCAGGTTGTGGCTCCAAACTGGCCTGTTCTCTTCATTAAACCTTACCCAAAATCCATCGCTTGCCGCAAAAACAGTATCAATCATAAATCCGCTACCTGTAACCCCGCCCGCCGCAAAATATCTCCCCTGCTTATCACCAAAAATACCAGCCGAGGCATATTGGCCCCCTCCAATCCCGCCGAACACAAAGTTTTCCCTATTCCCCAGTGCATCATATTTGCCCCAAAATAGGCCTGTCCCAAAACATGCAATAGTATCTCCAAAACTAAAATTACCGGTATATGAACCTTCACAAATAACATCCCCGGCACCATTAGTAATTACATGCAAACCACCGTGGGCCAAATCCGGCATTATATTGCCTCCACCTGCTGTTCGTACCCATTGCCAGCTTTGCCCGGGTAGCAGAAATACTACCAGCATAAACACAACAAAGGTTACTGCCTGCTTCATACAATAAAGAAATACAAATGAATTTAGAATGTAAAATGATTAACACATGCCTTTCTTACACATATTTGGACGAGTAAGATAGTGCTGCGGCGCAGCGCCACCGTCGGAGCTGTTTTATAAAAACAGTCACGCGTTCTTAACGCCTTCCTTAACAATAATCCTCCTTTACCCAACAAAAGCGCTACTGTCATATTGAGCCAGTCCGCTAAATAAACAGCAGCGAAATATCCCCTGCCCACAAAGCACATATAATCGGTACCCAAGCTGTCCTCCTTGGTAAGGAGGACGAGAAAAAATGAAAAGTGCGTAGCGATCAGAATAGCTTCATTTTTTCGGAGGTGGTTGACAAACCTCAGGCTGCATGCACCAGGCCGCCCGCGCCCAGCCAATAAAACAGCCCGCCATTGCGATGGACATTCCATAAAAATCAATTAGCAATATCATCGCGCGGCTCCCGAGGCCTCGGGACTTCCGCTTTGTGATTCTGTATTCCATTTCTATGCAAAGCGCTCCGGGTTGGGCAGCTTGAGACCTTGCGGGTAATAATGCGCTAGCAGATACAACCTATTGCACCTTGCAACAAATGCAGTTTGCCGATAAAAGATCAGATGCTGTATGCTGTTGACAGCGAAATACCCCCTGCTCACAAAGCACATATAACCGGTAATCAAGCTGTACTCCCTAACAAGGAGTACAGGTCCTACTGCACTACCACCAAACCCGTATACTGCTTGAGCTTGCTGCTTAAGCTTACACTATACGTGCCTTTTCCTATTACACCAAGGTCTACCCGCACTTGATTATTGCTTAACTGCACAATACCACTATACACCTCCACTCCACTCATGCTGCTAATTTGTAGCTCCAATTGCTTTTCATGCACCGTACCTTCCGGTAATTGAATTGTAAACTGACCGTTGTTTGGGTTAGCGTAAATCTTCAGTTTCTCGTCTTCTTCAGTCTTAAACGAGAGACCCGTCAGGTTATCTAATCGTCCGATAAAAAAATCCGAGCCTCCTGAAGTTTCTACCGTCGTTGTGCCAAATGAAGAAGAACCCGAATAAGTTTGACCGCATACATACAACGGACCGGCAGAATCAATGGCTATGGATTGCCCCAAGGCATTAGTTGCAACAGTTAAGCCTTTGCAAGTGCCCATTTTATCAAGAGCTGCCACAAACAAATTGCTTCCGGTATAACCTTTAAGCGTGTCCTGCCCAAACGATATATCGCCACTAAAAAATCCGGTGATATAACAATAGTTGGCAGGAGCACTAATAATTTCGTTTACTACCAAATCAGCCGTGTTATACCATTGCCGTACCCAAGCTATCTGACCTGCCGTATCATACTTTACAATAAAGGTGGAGTAATACCCACTGCTAACAGGCTCTACCAATAAAGTATCTTGTAACTGTAGGATGCTGTCAAATGTTCCGCACAAATAAATATTTCCGGCATTATCGTAGCAGGAGGCTACTATTCCATAAGCCCGCGGTGAAGATATTGTGGTTTGCCAGTTAACATGGCCATTCGTATCAATTTTAAAAATTGCACCGGCTCCATAAGGCTTTGGTCCGCACTGCTGCAAGGTGTCAAAAATAAAGCAGCTGTCAGCTCGGGCTGTAAGTAAAAAGGAACTCCCATGGCAGGCATGTGTGGTTAACATGGTCATTCCTCCATGGCTCACCAAGGCTTGTTTACATGTAAGGGAGGTGTCGAAGGAACACCAAAAATCCTTAGCCGACTGGTTGCCATCCAGGTTAGTTACTGATACTGTATCCAGCACTATGCTATCACCGAAAATCCCACCAATCCCATATAGTTCGCCACCGCTAAAAACCGGTTTTGAGAGCCGTTGTAAACCACTTGGTCCCGTATTTAATTTCCCCCTTTGAATGTTGAGGTCCTGGTCATATTTAAGCAATACAGAACCTAAAACAGGACTGCTTAAATACACCGTATCCAACAACGCATCTCCAGTTAAACTGCCCAACAAATACATATTATTTGATTGGTCACAGGCCATACCGTTAAAACTAAGCCTGTCCAGCGACAGCATCCCATGTCCCCCTTTTAGCTTGATAAGCGTCCCATCTGTCGAATATTTAGCAATGAATCCATTCTCCAAACCACCACCATATACATAAAACGGCCCGGCTGTCCAGTCGCCTCCCACAAACCCGCCACTACAATATAGATAACCATTGGGGGCATATATCAAATTATTGCTGGTCTCGGAATTTGTACCACCAAGCGTGGTTACCCATTCCCAGTTTTGCGCGCGTAGCAGAAATACTACCAGCATAAACACAACAAAGGTTACTGCCTGCTTCATGCAATAAAGAAATACAAATGAATTTAGAATGTAAAATGATTAACACATGCCTTTCTTACACATATTTGGACGAGTAAGATGGTGCTGTGGAGCAGCGCCATCGTCGGAGCTGGTTTATACAAATAGTCGCATGTTCATAAAGCAAACCTTAACAATAGTCCTCCTTTACCCAACAAAAGCGCTACTGTCATATTGAGCCAGTCCGCTAAATAAACAGCAGCGAAATATCCCCTGCCCACAAAGCACATATAACCGGTACCCAAGCTGTCCTCCTTGGTAAGGAGGACGAGAAAAAATGAAAAGTGCGTAGCAATCAGAATAGCTTCATTTTTTCGGAGGTGATTGACAAACCTCAGGCTGCATGCACCAGGCCGCCCGCGCCCAGCCAATAAAACAGCCCGTCATTGCGATGGACATTACATAAAAATCAATTAGCAATATCGTCCCGAAGCTTCCGAGACTTCGGAACTTCCGCCTTGTGATTCTGTATTCCATTTCTATGCAAAGAGCCCGAGTTAGGCCGCTTGCAACTATTTTGTTAATTACTATACACTTTTTTGAAACTTTAAACCCTTTATACTATCTTTACAGTCAAATAAGTTCTTTGACACCTGGTTAACACTACACCCGGCCGCCCTACCGCGCAGCAATCGTATGGTTGCTGTCCCGCCCGTAACAACCGCACGTTAAGTGCCCGGGATAATTACGTCCGTTCCGTAATCACATTAAATTTTATCCGATTTGTGCACTTCAAAATCACTTGCACAAATGTGCACAAATGGCGAGCAGGGTGTTCCGCGAAACGCTCGTATTACGCCTCATTTAACACAAAAAACCATCATATAAAAACTTCTTTAACTTGTGCACAAGCAAAAAACCTGCACAAGCATGCACAAGCAATGTGGATAAGCCTAAAATCGCGAACCGCGTTCAACTGTAAAGCACTGTAAAGTTTCAAAACCCGTCGCACGGTCCTGTCTGCTTTCTGACCTCTGATTTCTGCTTTCTGCTTTAAAAAGTGTAAAGTTGGCCGGGCAATTAGGTTAATCCCTACCAGTCGTATGCAGAGGAATTATACCCCCCTCTCTGGAGCAGAGCCATTGCGCAGCATAAGCAGAGAGGGGTTGGGGGTGAGTAAAAAAAATGTAAAGCACTGTAAAGTTCCAAAGCCCGACGCACGATCCTGTCTGCTTTCTGACCTCTGATTTCTGCTTTCTGCTTTAAAAAGTGTAAAGCAAACTTTGAACTTTAAACCTGAAACTCAAAACTACTTCATCTTCTCCAGCGCAGCTTTCACCACATTATCATCCTGGTTAGCGATGTAATAGTATCCTTCCATCCGCCAAACCTGCTTGGCAAAAAACGAGCGCAGGGTAGTCTTAATTTTAGGCGCAATACGGCCATCACGTTCTTTCTTATCGTTTAAGCCCTTGCTGGTAGCATAAGCTATAAACTCGTTATAAAGCTGGTCGCTCACCGTAAAGCCGGCGGCAAACTCCTGCACGGTTTTGTAACCGGTAAGGAAGTTAGGATGGTCTGCCGAATACTTGTAAACAAACTCCGGCACAAACGAACGAACGGCAAAATAGTATTCGTTATCGGCGCTGGTATCCATAGGCACAAACACATCGGGGCGTATACCACCACCGCCATAAACGCGGCGGCCTCCTGCTGTTTTATACACCGTTGTATCGCTGCTTATAATCGAGTCTTCATGAACGAATTCGCCGCGCGCATACCGCTCATAGATCTCGTTGTAATACTCTTCGGTGCCTTTCTCGTAGCTGCGTTGTATGCAGCGTCCGGAAGGGGTATAGTAACGGGCCACGGTTAAGCGCAGCGCCGAACCATCGCGCAGATCAAACTGCTCCTGCACCAGGCCTTTACCAAACGAGGTGCGGCCAACTATGGTACCACGGTCCCAATCCTGCACAGCGCCTGAAAGGATTTCGCTGGCAGAGGCAGAGCCCTGGTCGATGAGCACACACAGCTCGCCGGTTTCAAACAAACCGCTGCGGCTGGCATTGTAGTTCTGCCGCTCGTACGATTTGCCCTGGGTATATACCAGCAGGCGCTTGCCGCCGATAACTTCATCGGCAATAGAGGTAGCAGCCTGCAGGTAGCCGCCGGGGTTACCGCGCAGGTCTATAATCAGCTTCTTCATGCCCTTCATCTCCAGTTCGTTCACCTTCTCCACAAACTCGGCATGGGTAGTAGCACTAAAATTGTTGATGCGGATATAACCGGTGGTAGGGTTAATAAGGTAGCCCGCTTCGATGCTGTACAAAGGGATTTTGCCGCGGGTAATATCAAACTCCAGCAGCTTTTGAGCACCGCTGCGCATAATGCTTACATGCACCGGCGTGCCGGCAGGGCCGCGCAGCTTTTTCTTAACACCTGATTCTTCAATATGCACACCAGCCACCAACGTATCATTAATCTTTACAATACGGTCGCCGGCCTTAATACCCACGTTTTCCGAAGGGCCGCCCGGTATGGCGGTTACCACCGTAATGGTATCCTGCACCAGGTAAAACTCAATACCTACGCCTTCAAAGTTACCTTCCAGCGATTCGTTCATCTCTTTCAACTCCGACGCAGGGATATAAACCGAGTGGGGATCCAAACCGCTCAACAGCTTATCAATAGCGCCGTTCAGCAGTTCTTCGCGGTTAACGGTGTCTACATATTTCACATCCACATAGTCCAGTATCTCCTGCACCTTATCGTAGTTGGTATTGGTAAACATGTTCTGCTTACCCATGGTTATAGTATTAACCACGTAACCAAGTGCTACGCCAAAAACAAGCACTACGGCATATATAAACGGTGCGTACGGGTTGGGCTTAGGGCTGTTCTTCTGACGGTAGGAGATATACTCAAACTCTTCGTTACTGTTCATCTATCGCAATTGAGGGGGCAAATATAACCTGCTGGCCGGGTATGCCAACCGCCGTTAGGATAGTTTATAGGTTACCGATTTAACGGCTTCTATAACCTTTGGCACGCTGGGCAAATAGGCTTCCACCAGGTTACCCGCATAGTGCATCGAAGCATCGGCTCCGCAAACACGGCGTATAGGCGCATCCAGGTAATCAAAGCCATAGCGTTGCACCTGAAAAGTGATCTCGGAAGCAATAGAGGTAAAAGGCCAGCTTTCGTCTATAATAACCAGGCGGTTGGTCTTCTTAACCGAAGTAAGGATGGTTTCCATATCCAGCGGACGGATGGTGCGCAGGTCAATTACCTCGGCGCTGAGACCTTCCTTCTCCAGTTCCTCGGCAGCCTTTAAGGCAACCTTCATCATCTTGTTGTAGGATACAAGGGTTACATCGGTGCCCTCGCGCTTAATATCGGCCTTACCAATAGGTAGCAGGTATTCCGTTTCAGGCACTTCGCCCAGGTCGCTATACATCACCTCGCTTTCCATAAACATCACGGGGTCGTTATCGCGGATGGCGCTCTTTAAAAGGCCTTTGGCATCATAAGGGTTGGAAGGGGAAACCACCTTTAAACCGGGTACGGAAGCCAGCATATTGGTAAGCATCTGAGAGTGTTGTGCACCTAGTTGTCCGGCACTGCCCTGTGGCCCGCGGAACACAATAGGGTTCCCAAACTGTCCGCCGCTCATGGCCAGCATCTTCGCCGAACCGTTTATGATCTGGTCAAAGGCCAGTATGGCAAAGTTCCAGGTCATAAACTCCACGATAGGGCGCACACCATTCATAGCTGCGCCAACGGCAATACCGGCAAAACCTAGCTCGGAGATGGGAGTATCAATCACGCGCTTGGCACCAAACTCGGCCAGCATCCCCTGACTTACTTTATAAGCACCATCATATTCAGCTACTTCTTCGCCCATTAAAAAAACGGTAGGGTCGCGGCGCATTTCTTCACTCATGGCCTCGCGCAAAGCCTCACGGAAACGTATCTTTCTTTCTGCCACAATCAACTGTTTAGGAAGCTAAAATATAAAACTTGCCCTGCCCGCCTACTGCCAGCGGTTGTTAAAGGCAAACACCTTGCCCTCAAACTTTTATACCAATAGTTGGGTGGGGGACTCTGAAATTTCGCCGAAAGAAATATATTTGCGTCCCGCTTTTAAGGGGTAACCCTTATAGCAGAGGCGAGGTAGCTCTCCCGAAGGCTCGGGATGGTTAGAGCGCGCAAATGGCGAGGTAGCTCAGTTGGTTAGAGCGCAGCACTCATAATGCTGAGGTCCGGAGTTCGAGCCTCCGCTTCGCTACAGAAAGGCAGTCCCAAAGGGCTGCCTTTATTTTTGCCTCATAGGCGCAAGCGCGGCAGTCCACTTAGCCAGGCTTTTAAACATCTCCCCCGCCGACTTCTCCACTATCTCATCCGGCTCGAAATTGCCTTCCGGGGTTAAAAACTTGGCAAAGAAGGGTACGTTAACGGCTTCGTTTACAGGCATCATGCTCAGGGCAGTCACCACCTGTTTCAGCATCTGTTGGCAGCGGGTGCCGGCAGCTACACCCCCATAGGTAACAAAGGCAACAGGCTTGTAGTGCCACTCCCAAAACAGGAAGTCGATAGCATTTTTAAGAGGTGCCGGGAAACCATAGTTATACTCCGGGGTTACGAACAGGAATGCATCAGCAGAGTCGATAACGGCACTCCATTTTTTAGTATGCTCCTTTTCGTATTTGCGCAGGCGGGGGTGATTGGCCTCGTCCAAAAAGGGCAGGTTAATGGCGGCCAGGTCCAGTACTTCTGTTTCAAACTCCTGCTGTTTTTGGGCTAAACCGGTTATCCATCTCCCTACCGCTTCGCCCTTACGACCCGGGCGGGTGCTGGCAATTATGATCTTTAGCTTATACATAGGCATTGGTTTAGTACTCTATGGTACAACGGCCCAGGTGTCAAAAAATTCAATAGACCCTGTTTATAACAATTCGGCCAGCCTCAATATGTCCTTCTCGCGCACGCCCTTTTCTGTTTGCTGCAAGCTGCAAAGTTCATTGGCTTTATCATGTTCAAAGAAGAGATAGTAGTTGTTGGCAACAGCATAATCCAGCACCTTCTTCTTTTCATCCAGCGTTAGCAGGGGGCGCGTATCATAAGCCATTACATAAGGCAGTGGTATATGTGCCATGCTGGGGAACAGATCGGCACAGTAAATGATGGTTTTGCCGCCTGTGGTAATGTGTGGTATAAACATACTTTCGGTGTGACCCGATACGGTGTGTAAAGCAATATTGGGATGCACTGCCGTACTACCGCTTTCCACCATCTTCAGTTGGCCGCTTTCCTGTATGGGCATAATATTCTCCTTTAGGAATGAAGCCTTTTCGCGGGCGTTGGGTTTGGTGGCCCACTCCCAATGCTGCGGATTGCTCCAGTAAGTAGCATTCTTAAAAGCGGGGTAATAACCGCCTTCGCTGTTGCGTTTAATGGCTCCCCCACAATGGTCAAAATGCAGGTGCGAGAGGATAACGTCGGTTACATCATCAAAGCTATAACCCAAAGCCTTAATGGACTTCTCCAGCGAAGCATCGCCATGGGGTTCGTAATGGCTAAAGAACTTAGCGTCCTGTTTATCGCCTAACCCGCAATCTATCAATATCAGTTGCTTGCCATCTTCAATCAGCATACAGCGCATAGCCCAGGTACAAAGGTTATTGGCATCGGGCACATTCAGTTTTTGCCACATGGTTTTGGGCACCACGCCAAACATAGCGCCACCATCTAACTTAAAATAGCCGGTATCAATCGTATGCAGTTTCATACAACGAAACAAAGCCATTTTCGCGAAAATAAAGCGCCTTACATGAGCTATTATTTTTAGCCTTTTACTAAATTTGTAAGCACACACGCTAACATGTATTTGAATTGCCATAGCTGGTTCAGCCTGAATTACGGGGTTATGAGTCCCGAGTCCCTACTGCAAAATGCACAGCGGGCAGGCATTAACAGTTTGGCCTTAACTGACATCAACAATACCTCGGGGGTGCTTGACTTTCTTCGTTTGGCCCCCCAGTATAATATCAAACCGGCAGTGGGTATCGACTTCCGCACCAATGCCCACCAACATTATGTGGCGCTGGCCTGTAACAATGAGGGCTTCCGGGAGATGAGTGATCATCTGAGCTTTTACCGCACTAATCACCTTGAAATACCCACCCTGGCTCCTGACCTGCCCAATTGCTTTGTTATCTACCCCTGGCAAAGGGATATGCAATGCCACCTGCAGCCCAACGAATACATTGGTTTGAAACCGGCTGATATTGCGGCCTTCAGGCTGTATGGTAAAAACATACCGGCTGATAAACTGGTAGCACTGGTACCTGTAAGCTTTCGCAATAAATCCGACTTTAATACCCATCGTTTGCTGCGCGCCATTTACCATAACGCGCTGTTGAGCATGTTGCCCCCTGATGAGCAGGGGGCAGAAACTGACGGCTTTGCCTCTCCACAAGAACTTGCCCAACTGTTTGCCGATTACCCGCAGGCGCTTACCAATACGGCCCGCTTGCTGGAACAGTGCAGCGTAACCTTCAACTTTAAATCCAACAAAAACAAAAGGCGGTTCAGCAGTTCGATAAAAGAGGACTACCACCTGCTGAAACAGCTGGCCCAAGAGGGGCTTTATTACCGCTATCCGCAGCCTACGCCACAGATATGGGAGCGGTTTGAAAAGGAGATGGAAACGATCATTCATCAGGATTTTGCCTCCTATTTTTTGATTAACTGGGATATTGTGCGCTTTGCCCACGAGCGGGGATTCTTCCACATCGGGCGGGGCAGCGGAGCCAACAGTTTAATAGCCTATTGCCTGCGCATTACCGATGTAGACCCTATTGAACTGGATCTCTACTTCGAACGCTTCATCAATCCCTCGCGTAAGAACCCGCCCGACTTTGACATTGACTTTTCGCATACCGACCGCGATACTGTGCGGGAATACATCTTCGATAAATACGGTGAGCATGCTGCGCTACTGGGCAGTTACAACACCTTCGAAAAGAAGTCGTGCATACGCGAGATAGGCAAGGTGTTTGGCCTGCCCGACCGCGAGATTGATAAACTGCAGGAGGACCAGGTGCGCAGCCGTACCAGCGACCAATATGGCCGGTTGGTGTTAAAATACGCCGAACGCCTGCACGGCCTACCCAATCTGTTAAGTGTGCATGCCTGTGGTATCATCATCTCCGAACTGCCCGTTACCTATTATGGAGCACTGGAGTTGATGCCGGTAGGCTTTCCCTCCACCCAGTTCTCGATGCTGGAAGCCGAAGACGTGGGCCTCTACAAATTCGATATACTGAGCCAGCGCGGACTTGGGCATATTAAGGATGCCGTGGAGCTTATTAAAACCAATCGCGGCGAGGACATTGACATACACCGCGTGCAGGATTTTAAAGTAGACCCCAAGATTAACCAACTGCTGAAAACGGGCAACACTGTTGGTTGCTTTTATGTGGAGTCGCCGGCTATGCGGCAACTGCTGCGCAAACTGGAGGTAGAAGACTACCTGGGTTTGGTAGCTGCCAGTTCTGTTATACGCCCCGGTGTGGCTAGCAGCGGTATGATGCGTGAATACATCCTGCGCTACCGCTACCCCGAACACCGCAAAAAAGCCCACCCCCGCCTGCTGGAGATTATGCCCGATACCTATGGCGTAATGGTATACCAGGAGGATGTAATTAAGGTAGCCCATTACTACGCCGGCCTTACGCTGGAAGAAGCCGATGTAATGCGCCGCGGTATGAGCGGCAAGTATCGCTCGCGGGCCGAGTTTCAGCGGGTGCGCGATAAGTTCTTCAGCAACTGTAAGGCCCGGGGTTACCCCGAGGAAGAAGCGGCCGAAATCTGGCGGCAGATTGAAAGCTTTGCCGGTTACTCGTTTGCCAAAGGGCACTCTGCCTCCTATGCCGTGGAAAGCTACCAAAGCCTGTTTTTGCGCACCTACTACCCTATTGAGTTTATGACCGGTGTGCTCAACAACTTTGGAGGGTTTTACAGCACCGAGTTTTACCTGCATGAGGCCCGCATGCTGGGCGCCGATGTACAACTGCCCTGTGTAAATAAAAGCGTGGCCCTGGCGGTATTGCAGGGCACTACCATTTATATGGGTTTCTGTCTTATTAAGGACCTTGAACAAAACAGCATTAAACACATACTGGAAGAACGGTTGCTGAACGGCCCCTTTGCGGGCCTGCACGATTTTATAGCAAGGGTTCCCATTTCGCTGGAGCAGTTGCGTATTCTTATCCGTATCAAGGCCTTCAGGTTTACCGGCATGGGTAGTAAAGAGTTGCTGTGGGAGGCACATTTGCTGCTTGGTAAGGCTAAAAAAACTGCTCCTAAAAAGGAGTTGTTCGGGGCACCAAAGGAGGAGGCAGTTATAAACCTGCCCGCCCTGGAATACGACAAATACGAGGACGCGCTGAACGAGTTGAAGTTGCTGGGCTTTCCTTATACCTCGCCGTTTATGCTGCTGAGCAAGCAATACCCCAACACGGTAACTGCTGCCACCCTGCAACAACACCTGGGGCAGGTAGTTTACATTACAGGCTACTATGTAAATATCAAGCGGGTGCAAACTATACATGGGGCTGTTATGTATTTTGGTTGCTTTATCGACAGCACGGGACGTTTGTTTGATACGGTTCATTTTCCGCAGAGTATTGAGCGGTACCCGTTTAGCGGCAAGGGGTGTTACCTGCTAAAAGGTACGGTAATCGAAGAATTTAATGTGCCTAGTTTGGATGTGAGCCATATGCAACGCATCGACTGGGCTTTTGCCGAGCACCTGCATGGTTCCTAAACGCCAAAACGCATAATGCCCATATTTAATACAATATCTACATCGGGTATTCGATATAACATACCGTGCGCTCCTCCCCGTCTATCAGTTTCGTAATCTCCTCATCCTTTATCGGATACAGATGATAGGGCCCTGGTATGCTATCCGCCCTCCTTATCTCCTCTTCGAACAGTGCTGCGGCATCCTCCTCGCGGCGGAAGGGATAGAACACCACCGCAGTTACAGGTGCATCGGGTGGCGAGAGTGTTTCGGCCACCAGGCAACTATAACCCATTTCGATAAGGTTATCCAATTCGCGGCGGGTGAACTTTATGCGGTTACCTAACATAGCTTATAGTTAAGCGTAGGCAAAAACCAGCAGCGTTATAAAACCCGACAGCCCTATTAAACCGTGCACCACCGGTAGCCATTTCGGTATTTCTTTCTTGCTTACATCGAGATACAAGACCGTAAAACCACCTGCGGCTGCCACACCATATAACACTATGCTGGTGATAGGTGCGGGTGTATTGATACAGGCATAGGCTATCAACAATCCTAAACCGGTTAGCACCAGTATACCATGTAAACCTGCCACTATTTTAGGCGGTGTACTGCTGCTAAGTATAAACGATAGCAGGTATAAGCCAATCAACGCGCCCATGCCAAACAAACCTACTGCGGCATTCAACATACCCGCATGAGGCTTTTTACCGCTCACCTGTTCATTGGGGGCCGCATTTTCGCCCAGGTTGGCGTTCCCTGTGCTGCCCTCGTAACCGTTGCGCACCTCCTGCCCGTTGTTATCTGCAGTATTGGTGTTACCCGATGAAGTGCCCTCTGTACCTGCCCCATTGGTAGCGGCATTGTTGTTCCCGTTTTGAACAGGTGTGGTAGTTTGGTGCAGATGGTCCTGCGGGTTATCGGTATAATGACTGCTTACCGAGGTATCCTTTTTATCGGAGCTGATGTATTGGCCGGGGGCTGTATTTTGCGCCAACACGGCACCGGCAATAAACAACTGGCAAGCTAATGCTATCGTTTTAAGTGGCTTATTCATAACCTGAAGTTTAGGTTATAAAGTGCCAAGAATGTACCACGGGACTTATTGCCCCAATATTACACAGGCCGTTGGTTTGCCTGTGTCAGTGAAGTATTAACGCGGTAAACCTTTGATCATACGGCCGGCGCTGCTCAGTTTCTGCATGCTCTTCATCATCTTCTTCATCTCCTCGAACTGCTTCAAAAACTGGTTTACTTCCTGTATGGTGTTGCCGCTGCCTTTGGCTAAACGTGCTTTGCGCTTCCCATCCAGCAACTCCGGATTTTCGCGCTCGGCGGGGGTCATCGAAAGAATGATGGCTTCCACCTTCTTAAAGCTATCGTCGTTGATATCAATATCTTTTACGGCCTTGCCCATGCCGGGTATCATACCCAGCAGGTCCTTCACATTACCCATTTTTTTAATTTGGGCAAGCTGGGCCAAAAAGTCGTTGAAGTTAAACTGCTCCTTCCGGATCTTGGCTTCCAGTTCGCGGGCTTTCTTCTCGTCGTAGTGTTGCTGGGCTTTCTCCACAAAGGAAACGATATCGCCCATGCCCAGAATACGCGAAGCCATACGCTCGGGGTGGAATACATCCAGGGTATCCACTTTTTCGCCGGTGCTCACAAATTTGATTGGCTTACCTACGGTATAGGATATAGTTAAAGCCGCACCACCACGCGTATCGCCATCCAACTTGGTTAACACTACGCCATCGAAGTTCAGGCGGTCGTTAAAGGCCTTGGCCGTATTCACGGCATCCTGACCGGTCATGGAATCCACTACAAACAGGATCTGATCGGGATTGGTTTTGGCTTTAACCGCTGCAATCTCCTTCATCATCTCCTCATCCACTGCCAAACGGCCGGCGGTATCTATGATCACCAGGTCCAGGCCTTGCGATTTCGCCTGGGCTATACCGTTCAGGGCAATCTGAACAGGGTCCTTGCTTTCCTTTTCGTGGTAAACCGGGATGCCTATTTTTTCGCCTAATACTATCAACTGGTCAATCGCCGCAGGACGGTAAACGTCGGCCGCTACCATTAAGGGGCGCTTGAACTTTTGGGTTTTAAGAAAGTAAGCCAGCTTATGGGTAAAGGTGGTTTTACCGGAACCCTGCAAGCCGGCGATAAGCACTACGGCAGGGCTGCCTTTAATGTTAAAATCGGCTGCCGTGCCGCCCATCAACTTCGTGAGCTGATCGTAAACAATCTTGGTCATTAACTGACCGGGCGATACAGCGGTTAAAACGTTTTGGCCCAGGGCTTCTTCCTTAATTTTATCGGTGAACTCCTTGGCAATCTTATAGTTAACGTCGGCTTCGACCAGCGCCTTGCGGATTTCCTTGATGGTTTCTGCAATGTTGAGCTCGGTAATTTTACCCTGTCCTTTCAGCGATTTAAACGCACCTTCAATCCGTTCCGATAAACTTTCAAACATGTTTCTATGGCTTTAGGCTGTTTCCAGCCGGTTTTGAATTTGGGACGGCAAATGTAAGATAGATAGAGGAATTTGGTAACGATTTTAGATTTCAGGACTGAATAGAACGCTGATGACACTGATTTTTATGATGCAAGCAGAAAAAGGTTACAAAAGGTTACATTGAATTGAATGGTTACGCCTTGCAGATAACAGACGGAGTAGCACTTCAGGTGCACTGATAGGTTTGATTGGATGTACGCACAGGCCTATCTTCCTATCATTGTTAAAACCATTGCCACTAAGGCACCAGAGCCCTAAGTTTAAAGTTCGCTATCAGCTATCGTTATCCACACTGCTTGTGCATGCTTGTGCAGGTTTTGTGCTTGTGCACAAGTTAGAGAAGTTTTGATATGAGGAGTTTTGCTGTTAAACCGACTGTAAAACGGGGATTATCGACGGAACCGTTTCCGCATTTGTGCACATTTGTGCAGTTGTTTTTCAAGTGCACAAATCGGATAAAATTTAATGTGTTACTGTAAGGGCAAGGAAGTGACGTGTTCGGCTGGAGGGCCGAATCTACTTTAGGCCGGTATGCGGAGAACAGGCAGATGATGACAAAACATTTCTTATCCGCAAACACGGCTGGCTTACCCTTACAGTGGTGCGCCAGGGTATGTCAAAGAGCTACATAGATCCATACAAAGATAGTATTTATTATTCTATTTTTCTTTTTTAGTTCCTTTTTAACACAATAAATCATTCACTGCAGTTACTTCTTTGTTGTAAGGCGTTGCAAGCGCTCGACAGGAGCCCTATTTTAAACGCGCAATGGGTGAAGAAGGTGAGCACCCATTATATGCGCCTCTTGTGCGGGAGATATTTCGCTTCTGTTTATTTAGTGGACCGGCTCAATATGACAAGGCATATCGTGCAGTAGGTATTGGGATATTATCGCGTTGCAACCGCGCGACAGATTACCGCTTAGTGTGGCGAAATTGCCCTACTTCCCTACCTACACTGTTTTTGCATACAGCATAAAACAACTGTTATGTATAAGGCTGTAACCATATTGTTTGTGCTTTCGGTTGTAACGGCCGGCATAAACACCTGCCGTAAGGTGGAGGATAAAACCGGCAGCCAGTGCCAGGCAGGGAAAAACTTTTGTGTAAAAATTGGTGATGAGCTTTTTAATACGGATGCTACTCTACAGGCATTGGATACTACTAACCCAGGTTATCGTGTTACGTTTACTGATGGTAGTGGCAGCACTCAACGGGTATTGAAACTGGATATTTATGGCAGTAATGTAACGGCAGGTACTTACCAGTTTACGGCGGCAGATACGCCCATTGCAGGCTCGGCGCAATTGCGGTTTGTTACACAGGCTAAGGAGTATGTAAGCAACAGCGGTTCGGTAACCGTTACGGATGTAGCGCCGCATAGTATTTCAGGTTCGTTTAGCGGTACGGTGGAGCGGGATGGGGAAAGCCTGCCGGTGGCGAATGGGAATTTTAGTGAGGTGAAGAATTGAAGAGAGGCTGTAGAAAGCAGACTAGGGGCGCTGTTTGTTAAGCACAGTCCATTTCTGGAGATTGGCCGTGTGTTCATTTAATTGGTTGGGGGGCACTCCACTACAGGCCAGCGCTTTGTGAGCATGTTTCAACCACCCCGTCCAACCTGCGTTTCACGCAGTTCGGACACCCCTCCTTACCAAGGAGGGGAACTTAATACAGGCGCAGTACGACAACGATGGTTTTAGTAAAAAAAAGGCCCAAAGGGGGAATTGACGAGAGACAGTAAAAAGCAGAGATCAGAAATCAGACCAGGGTAGGATGTTTGTTAAGCACGGTCCATTTCTACATGAAATTGGCGCAATGTTCAAATTTGTGGTTGGGGGGAGGGTCGACAACGGAAATTGCGCAGTCTTAGCAAGTTACAACCACCCCGTCCAACCTGCGTTTCACGCAGTTCGGACACCCCTCCTTACCAAGGCGGGGAACTTAATACAAGCCGTACTTTCTAAACAAATCTTTCGAATCAATAGTACATCATCCGCATTAAATCCGTAGATAAGGACGATAATCAAACTACTGATTGGCGGCACGGTCGACCACGGGGAAGTTTTCATGGCAAGCTCTTTTATGAAATACCAGTTCAGCGTTTATCAGTGCTTCTGAGCAGGGGATACTTCGCTTCTATTTACTACGGGAAGGCTCAGTATGACAGCGGCATTGGCAGAAAACAAAAACGCCCCTTGAGGGGCGCTTTGTTTATCTGGTTGTGGATGTCTGCTTCCTAAAGTCTGATTTCTGCTCTCTGATTTCTGACATCTACAATCTACTAGTAGTAGGTTAAGCGGCGAACGTTGGCGAGGTGTTTGGCGAGGCGGATAACCTGACAGGTGTAGCCGAACTCGTTATCGTACCAGGCGTAGATTACCACACGCTTACCTTCTTCGCTTACGATCGTAGCCTTGCTATCGATTTCGCAGGCATGTGAGTTGCCGATCACGTCGCTGCTAACCAGCTCGTCGGAGATAGAGTAGTCGATTTGTTCAACCAGCTTACCATACAACGAAGCGTTGCGCAGCAGGGTGTTTACCTCTTCTACACTGGTTTGCTTTTTAACGGTAAGGCTAAGGATAGCCAGCGATACGTTAGGCACCGGAACACGCACCGCGTTAGAGGTAAGTTTACCTTTCATGTGCGGGAACACCTTGGTAACGGCTTTGCCTGCACCTGTTTCGGTAATTACCATGTTGATTGGGGCACCACGGCCGCGGCGCGACTTTTTGTGATAGTTATCCAGCAGGTTTTGGTCGTTGGTGTAGGCATGCACCGTTTCGATGTGGCCCTGTTCGATACCCAGCGAGTTTTCGATAACATCAATTACCGGAACAATGGCGTTAGTGGTGCAACTGGCGGCAGTAAAGATGTTGCCGTTAGCAGCGCTGTATTGCTCGTGGTTAACACCATAAACAATGTTTGGTATATCGCCTTTGCCGGGGGCGGTAAGAATAACCATACCGGCACCTTTAGCTTTTAAGTGTTCGCCCAAAGCCTTTTCATCGCGCCATACACCGGTGTTATCGATGATGATTGCATCGTTGATACCGTATTCGGTATAGTCGATTTCGGCCGGTGAGCTGGCAGAGATCATTTTAACCGTGTGGCCGTTGATGTTGATAGCGCTTTGCTCAGCATCGGGTTCTACTACCCCACCGAATTTGCCGTGTACGGAGTCCTTACGCAGCAGGCTGGCGCGCTTAACCAGGTCGTCGCTGGCGCGTTCGCGGGTAACAATACCTTTTAAGCGTAGCTGGTGACCGCTGCCGGCGTGGTCCATTAAAACCCGGGCAGCCAAACGGCCGATACGTCCGAAGCCATACAACACCACATCGCGCGGAACGATAGCCTTGGCCTTATCGGTGGTAAAGTCTTTTAACTTATCTTTTACAAAGGCAGCGATATCGCCGTAGTTTTTGCTTTCGTTGTTCCATTCTTGCGATAAACGGCCCAGGTCGATTTTAGAAGGGGCAATGTCCATAGCTGCAATCGCCTCTACCAGGCTTTTGCTTAGGCCGGTTGAAAGGGTTACACCGGCAAATTTGGAAAGGTAATTATGGTCGTGAATGATTTCGCTGAGCTTTTTATCGTAAATTTTGCGGCGGAAGAGCACAATTTCCACGTCTTTTTCCAACTGCAGTTTACTTACAAGATGTTGAAGATCAAGGGTGGTTTTCTCGTTGGTTACCCACGCGCTTAACTCTTTTTCGTAGTTTACCGGCATACGTTCAGGCTATTTTTTGAGTGTGAAAATGATTGT
>JBGAIB010000009.1:0-148262 GCA_044225825.1 Chitinophagales bacterium | reverse complement strand
GTAGTGCTCAGTATTTTAGGAACGTTCCAGGTGTAGCTGCCTGTGTTAGAGGTGCTGGATACTACGTTGCTCCAGGTCGCACCGTTGTTTACACTGTATTCTATCTGTACGTTGCTCGCTACTGTGCTCGCATCCCAGGTTATCGTCTGCTGGTTATCGCTGCGCCATACTTCACCGCCGTTAGGGCTGGTTAATAGCGGCGTTGGTAAGTTGATGGTGAATACCGCATTGCTTACATCGCTGATAGACGGGTTGCCTACATTGCTGATGCGGATCAATGCCTGGTTGGTAATTAAGTTCGGTACAGTCCATGCATAGGAGCCGGTATTAGAAGTGCTAGCTACAACCACGTTCCATGTTGAACCATTGTCCACACTATATTCGATAAATACCTGGCCATATATAGTAGCCGTGTTCCACGTTATGTTCTGGCTGCTGTTCACCTTCCATACTTCGCCACCGTTAGGGCTGGTTAATACGGGTGTAGCTGCTACTATCGTGTTGGCTGCATTGCTGGCATCCTTGCGGCACTGGTTCTGGTTATCCCTTACTCTTACATATACGTTCGTGCTCGGGTTGTTATTTACGTTCCAGTTGTAGCTGTTGCCAGTTATGTTCGATACAAGGGTTGAATAACTTGTTCCGCCGTTAACACTGTAAAGAACATCGAAAAAGCCGGAAGTACCACTCGCCGTCCAGGTTATGTTGTAGTTCGTTAAGGCATTCAGGGTAACGCCTCCGTTAGGATTGGTTACTACGATAGTGCCGCTCGGGTTCTTTACCGGGATGTTGAAGTCACTGCTGTCTACCCAGTATGTAGGTGGGTTGCTGCCGTATAAATAGGTGTTCCAGCGGCCTACTATTACGATCTTATAGGTTCCCGGGGCAAGGTCAGGGGCCGTCCAGCTATAGTTGTAGTAATCCGTGCCATAGCTATTGTATACGGTAGTTATGCTGTTCCATACACCATTTACGCTATAGTATAACTCGTAAAAGTTACGGTACGTAGTGGTGGTGCTGGTGTTGTAGTTCTCAAAGGCGCTGCTCTTGCTCCACTGTATGTTCACCGTGCCGCAACCTGTTGAAGTATCCGCTACTACATTCGGGTAATCTACTGTGATCGGTGCCTTGATAGTAAATACGGCATTGCTCGTATCAACTATGGTACTCAGGGTTAAGTTAGTTATACGTATTAAAGCTTGTGTACTGGTAAGCATTTGGGGGATGGTCCAACTGTAGCTACCTGTGTTGCTCGTGTTGGTTGTAATGCTCGACCAACTGCTACCATTATTCAGGGAGTACTCAATTTTAACATTTGAAGCAAAAACAGTGTTGTCCCATGTTATGGTGTGCGTATTGCCGCTGCGCCATACCTCGCCACCGTTAGGTGAAGTCAAAAAGTTGCTCGGTAATTGAATGGTGAACGGAGCATTGCTTGTGTCGCTTATAGTAGAGCCGGTAGAGTTGCTTGCGCGTACAAGAGCTTGGGTTGTTGGTGTATTAGGTATCACCCATGCATAGGTGCCGGTATTAGGCGCTGCGCCGTTGATTAAGTTGTAGGTAACGCCATTATCGGTTGAGTATTCCAATTTAACCGTTGTATAGAAGGTATTCGTTGTCCAGGTAATATTCCTGCTGGCATCAATGGTCCATATTTCGCCACCGTTTGGAGTTAGGAGGATAGGTTTAGCCGGCGAAATGGTAAATACTGCATTGGAAAGGTCTAATTGGCAGGAGGTTGTGGCATCTGTAACTTTTATTAACGCCTGTGTGCTTGGGTTGTTTGGAACTGTCCAGTTATAGTTGTTAGCCGCCACGTTCGTAGCTATTGTTGTAAAAGTTGAGCCGTTATCAACTGAATAGTAAATATTAAAGAACCCGGAAGTTCCTGCCGGTGTCCACGCTATATTATGGACCGAAAGACCCTGCCAGTTCTCTCCACCGTTAGGAGAAGTAATAGTAATTGGCAGCTGAATCGTAAATACAGCATCGCTAATATCCTGCTTAGTGGTGTCGCTATAGTCGCGCACACGCACTTTTACCTGGTTACTGGCAACCATAGGCACGGTCCAGTTATACTGGCCATTGGTTATGTTAATTTGGGTAGCTACCGAAGTCCAGATAGCGCCGTTGTTCAGCGAGTAGTCAATGTTCCATAAGTTGGAAACACCACTGGAGGTCCACTTGATTTGATAGGTTTGGCAACCATACAACACCTCTCCGCCGTTAGGCTGAGTAACGGTTACGGATTGAGCGCTTACTGTTAACAGAGTAAGTAAGCCGGCGAGGAAGAATAAAATTTTCTTCATAGAACTAGGGTTTATACTATCCTTATTTTAAGGACTGGCAAATATAACCGCCCCGTCCGCTGTGGCGTCACAAAATCCTTGCAGATTTCTTCAAAAAACGAGGGGTAATCATAAAATCCGGATCTTCCCCTACTGCCGGAATCCCCTATAAAACAAGATATCGCCCTCTCAAAACTTCAACAATTCCATAAAATCTGAAACTAAACGTTATAACGCCTAAATGCCCTCTAAACATCTAACCGTCCGATTTTGCTCCTGAACTTGTCACAACATGGCAGTCAATCAACCGCCAGAACCGAACCCGGCTGGTTTTCTTTTTACTTTCTTTATCAGGGGGTTGCGAAGCCTCTTTCAAAAATCTATTTTCATGCCATGGACCTTATCGCCCGAACGCCTGCCCAACTACAAAAACATCGGATCATTGTTGTGCTAAGCACGGCATTACTCACCATTAGCTATTGGATTTTAGCGCTTTGGTATACCAATAAAGGCCCTTATTCGAAGGATTTGGTAGTATTTCATGCACTTTTTGGAGGAAGCGACAATCCCAACCTCGACCTTTATCAGTATTTCTACCAATTTGCAGTTACCGTCCTTCTATATATAGTAGCCCCCTGGCTGATAGCCCATTATTACCTGCGGATAAATTTTGTGCAGTTGTGCTGGCGACACAGTTATAACCGTACGGCCTTGCTCGTTTGTGCAGTAGTTTATCCACTGGTCCTGGCCTCCACCTGGTTTTCCTCTGCCGAACCGGTGCTGCAGGCAGAGTACCCCCTTTCAAAACTAATCGGCAGCAGTTTTCTGATGTTTGCCCTGTATCAATGCGCTTACTTCTTTTATTTTTTTAGCTACGAAACCTTTTACCGCGGCTACCTGCAGTTCGGCTATCTCAGCAGCAAGCCTCAAACGCGCGAAATTGTAACCATCATCCTGATTCAAACTGTAATTACCACGTTGTTCCATATTGGTAAACCGGGAACGGAAGTTTTGATGGCTGCTTTGTTTGGTCCTGTATTTGGCTATGTGGCCATCCGCTTTAATTCTATCTGGTACGGCATGCTTATCCATTTTTTAATGAACGTATTTATGGATTTCTTTATCCTGCAACGCCTGCACATGTTACCGCATAATTTTATCTGAGCTGCACATGAATATATTAGTAACCGGCGCCAACGGTTTTATTGGCAGCAACCTAACTAAACTACTTATTAAGGAAGGTCACCGTGTAAGTGCCATGATATTGCCCGGCACCCCGCTTCATACGCTGGAAGGAGCAGACTGCAAACTGATATACGCTGATATTACAAAACCTGAAACTTTAAAAGGAATACTGAATGATATAGAGGTTGTTTACCACCTGGCAGCATTACCTTCGGCAGCATGGACACAAAATATATTTAATGTAAATTATAACGGCACACAAAATCTACTGAACGAAGCTATCCACAGCAAGGTGCGTCGTTTTGTGTTTATGAGTTCGCTGGTGGTACACGGCTTCAGGCACTTTACCAACGCCGATGAATCTACACCGCTCATGCAACCTGACCGGTTTACGCGGCCCTACATTGTTTCCAAAATACGGTGCGAGGAATTACTGGCCGCGCATAAACAGCAAATCGAAATGGTAATTGTGCGGCCAGGCTTTCAAATCTTTGGCCCTCACGATATGCTTACCAGCCGCGAAATATTACAACGTATTGAGCAAAAACAATTTTTAGCCTATGTAGGCAGCGGAACAAATAAATTAGGATACGTATATGTAGACAATCTGGCGCATGGCCTGGTTTGCGCGGGAACGCACCCCGCTGCTGCAGGCAATACCTATGTTATTGCCGACGACGACCCATCGTTCATTCACACCAAAGATTTGTTTACCCTGTTTGCCGAAAAATTAGGGGTGGACATAAAACCCGCCTCTGTACCAAAATTTGTATTAGCTCCGATAGCGTTTATGATCGATGCCCTGCACTTTGCCGCTTTACGAAAAAAAATGCCCATCATCAGCACCTACATCGTAAAAACAGCTACGCACGACATTCACTTCTCGCCTAAAAAAGCCATGCAGGAAATCGGTTACCGCCCCCGGGTAAAACTGCACGAAGGTTTGGAGCGAACTGTGGCCTGGTATCGTACGTTAAAGAAGTAATTAATCCGGTTTGTACATATTAGCCGCCTGGGCAATCACCAGTCCCTGTGGAGCATGTTTCGATGCAAAGGCACCTATTTTATTGCTGAAACCCGGCACCACTTCCATTTTATTACGCAACACCCCTTCCAACCCCTCTTTAGCTACTTCAGCGGCGCTCATCATAAACCGTGCATTGCGCTTGGCGATGTTATCCATTTGCGCAGGCCCAAAAAATTCGGTCTCTACACCACCCGGGCATAGTGCTGATACATATACATTCTTTGCCCTCAGTTCATGCCGTATAGCATTCGAAAAAGAAAGCATAAAAGCTTTGGAGGCAGCATAAATGGCCATGTAAGGAACAGGCAAATAGGCACCCATACTTACTACATTCAACAAATAGCGGCGTTGCGATGGATCACTGTTATTCAAAAACTCGTGTGCCATTTTTACCATGGCATCCACATTCAGGTGCATCACTTCCAGATGTTTCTCGAGTGGCTGTTCTTCAAACTGCCCGTAAAAACCCATTCCGGCATTATTAATTAGCATGTTAACTCTAAACCCTTCCGCCTTTACCCAATCAAATATCTTCTTGTAGGCTACGTGATCCAGCAAATCGCAGCTATGGGTCTCTACCCGCACCTTCTTTTTGCGTAACTCTTCGGCCATTGGCTCCAGCAAATGCGTGGAACGGGCCGTTAACAACAGATTCATGCCGCGGCCGGCACATTCATAAGCAAATGCTTTCCCCAGTCCTTTGCTGGCGCCGGTAATTAAGGTATACTGCATCCTATCAAGTTTAATGTAAATCTAATCTGCTCATTACTTCCCGCTTAAAAACTGGCTATACCATTTCCCCGAGGCTTTTATGATGCGCTGTTGAGTTTTGAAATCAACACCCACCAGGCCCAGCTTCGGACGATATCCTTCAGCCCACTCAAAATTGTCCAGAAAACTCCAGATAAAATAACCGGTGAGGTTTATGCCTTCCTGCTTTGCCTTCAATACCTGTTGCAGGTAATCTTTCAAATATTGTATCCGCTTCTCATCATTAATTTCTCCATTTACCAGTTCATCTTTAAACGCTGCACCGCTTTCGGTAAGCACTATCTCCTTTACCCCTTTATAGGCGGCAAACTGCTTAATAATGCGATACATACCTTCCGGATACACTTCCCATCCCATCTCGGTTAAATCATGCCCCATTCTTTCAGGCTTAATATTCAGTGCATGTACTGCAGGTATAAGCCCAAAATACTTCACCACCCAACGGGTATAGTTCTGCAAGCCTATAAAGTCGAAGTCAAACTTTATTTTCTCTTCATCCCCTGCTTGTATATACTTTTCTACGTGCTTCAAGGCAGGCAAATCGTTAACCGGGTAACCTAATCCCAGTACCGGCTCAATAAACAAACGGTTGGCTATAACATCCACCCGTTTTGCTGCAGCTATGTTCGCAGGCTTATCCTTCCAGCCGTCAACCGGCATACAACTGTAAGTAGTGCCTATTTTAGCATCCTTCACAAGGCTGCGTAAAACCCGCCCGCCGGCAGCCTGGCTCATGGTAATAGTATGCACCGCTTTATAAAAACTCTTCAATCCAAACTTGCCTGGCGGATGCACACCTACCAGATACCCTCCCACGGCATAGCTCACAGGCTCGTTCAATACCATCCAGCGTTTCACCCGGTCGCCAAAACTGCGGGCACACAGGTCCACATATTCTTCAAACCGCGCAAGCATATCGCGGTTCATCCATCCGCCTTTTGCTTCAAGCGCTTGCGGCATATCCCAATGGTAACAGGTTACCCAGGGCTCAATACCTTTTGCCAAACATGAATCAATTACCTTATTATAAAAGTCGATGCCTTTTTGATTAAAAGCGCCTGAACCTGTTGGTATAAGCCTTGGCCAGGAAAGCGAAAACCGGTAGGCCGGAATATTCATCTCCTTCATTAATTGCAGATCACTCTCATACCGGTGGTAAAAGTCATCTGCCACATCACCTGTTTCGTGCGTTTTAACTTTGCGTGTGTGATGTGTAAAGTAATCCCAGTTCGACTCTCCCTTGCCGTCCTCATTCCAGCCACCTTCAATCTGGTAACTTGCAGTAGCGGTTCCCCATACAAAGTCTTTGCCGAAATCGCTGCGTTTTAACACCTTGTTAAAATCAGCTGCTGCCAATAAGGTTTCTGGAAGCGCCGTGCCAACACCGAGCACAGCAGCTAGTTTCATGAATTCTTCGCGGGTCATAAGTAAGTGAAAGTTAGGTAAATGTACGCCCATAAACCTACTAAACCTGCTGGGATACCGAGCCCTCGCCCAACAAAATTTATCCCCGTAAAACAACGGTTTTTCCACCTGCCTCGGGTACAACCAAATCTCTGGATATATTACCGCCGTGTTTGAGGAATATGAACGTTTAAGATCGCTGTTTGAATCGAGAAACGCACCGGCTGCTATAAAACTGTTCAGGGCTAAATCAGCCCCGCTCATCTTATTCTTTTTGCGCAGAGAGTTTAAGCAGACGCCCGTTGGCTTTGTACCACATACCGAACTGGTGCGCCGCCTGGCCTCTGTTTTAGATAAAATCAGCTTCCGCGACTATATAGAAGAAGATGATAACGACCTACAGCAGGTACTCGACAGCAGCGAAAAGGCAGAATTGCTGATCCGTAAATGGAGCGACCAGGGCTTTATCACCTTTGAGCCTGATGAGAAGGGTATGTACCAGCACAGCCTTACCAGCCACAGCGAAAAAGTATTGCAGTGGATGGACAGCCTGCGCAAAGAAGACTTCATAAGCGCTGAGAGCAAGTTTATGGACATCTTCAACAAGCTGCGCGAAATTGCAGAGAACAGCACAGAGGACTGGAAAGAAAAAGCTGAAGCGCTGCGCTTGCGGAAACGCGAACTGGAGGCCGAAATCCGTAAGCTGGAAATAGAGCAAAAAGTTGTAAGCGCCGAGGACTACTACGTAAAATCCCGCTTTAACGAGGTTAGCAAACTGGCGCGCAGCCTGCTGGCCGATTTCCGCGAAGTGGAAGAAAACTTCAACGTAATTAAAAACACTATTTACGAGAAGCAGACCAACCTGGAAATGAGCAAGGGAAATATCCTGAACTATACCCTTGACGCTCTAGACGATTTGCGCAGCACCGACCAGGGGAAAAGTTTTGAAGCGTTTTACCGCCACCTTTTGGATGACAGTAGCAAGGATGAATTGACCGAGTTGATACGCAAGGTGATCATTATTCTGCAAGAACGCAAAATAGAAGTCGAGGACCCCTTCCTGATTCACCTCCGTATTTACCTGAACCGCGAAGGCACCCGGGTGCGCAACTCGTATCACAAGTTGGCCGATAAACTCAATAAAGTTTTGGCCGAAAAGAGTTTATTGGAACGCAAAACTGCTATCCGTTTAATCAACGAGATAAAAACAGATGCCCTGAAAGCAAAGGACAATCCACCTAAAGGCGATAGCTTTATTGAAATAGAAGGGCTACCTGAAATAGAGTTAAGTATGGAACGCCCGCTTACCGAAGAACCGCAGGATAGCTTTATAGCTGCTAAAGCTTTGAAGACAGCCGATGTAGACTTAACAAGCCTTGATTTAAACAACCTGGTAGGCCAGTTCTTTATAGATAAAGAGCAACTGGAAAACAACGTAGCCGAAACCCTGAAAAAGAAAAAACAGGTAACGCTGAAAGATGTAGTTGAAAAATACCCGGTAACAAAAGGTTTGTCGGAAGTATTAACCTATGTAAACATCGCTACCCAAAGCCCTAAGTCGTTTATTAACCGCGATAAGGAAGAACTGATACACATTGACGATAAAGGCGCCAAAGCCATTCGATTACCAGAAATAATTTTTACGAAATGAGTAACGGAAAAACAGAAGCCTATGCATCGGTGATCATTAAGCTGCTGCAGAGTGTTATATACGACGACGACAAAAAATACTGGAACGATGTATTGAACTACGAAACATCGGTACGGGAGTATTATGCCAAAATTGGTATTGAACTTATTTTGAACCGTCAGGATGGATATGCGTACCTCAAGCAAATGGAATTTAATGAGGACGACAAAACGCGCCCTATACAACTAATACGCAAAATACCGCTCACCTACGAAATGAGCCTGTTGTGTGTATTGCTCCGCGAATGGCTGGATGAGAATGAGGTAAAGATGAGTACCGATAAATTGTATGTTACCGGTAAACAGATAAAGGAACGGATTGATTTATTCTTTAAAGACAAAGCCAACCGCAAACGCCTGCTCGATAAATTCGACAACCTGATTACACAGGCGGGCAACCTGGGCTTTTTGCACACCAACAAAGAAGACAAACTGAATGCCGATAATACGCAGTACGAAGTAAAACGTATTATCAAAGCAAAAATCAGTAACGAGAAACTGGAAGAGTTGAAAATAAAATTGAAGCAGCATGTGGACACTGTTTGATACCAAACAAGACAGCGCGGGATTCCGGTTAAACTACCTACAGGTTTATAACTGGGGCACCTTCGACGAAAAGATATATACCCTTGACCCGGCCACCCAAAGCAGTCTGCTTACAGGTGCCAACGGATCAGGTAAAACTACTATTGTAGATGCCCTGCTAACCTTGCTGGTGCCTTCTACACAGCGTTTCTATAACCAATCGTCAGGTGCCGAAAAAAAGAAAGAGCGTACCGAAGAGAGTTATGTTGAAGGGCATTATGGCCGTACACAGGATGAAGATTCCTATGCCTCTAAGGTGAGTAAGTTGCGTCCGGACCGCACTAATCTCTACTCCATTATACTGGCCAACTTTGTAAGCAGCGACACGGCTAACCTCACCATTTTTCAGGTGCGCTATTTTAAAAACAATACGCTGCAACGTGAGTACGTGGTTGCCAACCGCGCCTTGAAAATTGAAACCGACATTCAGTTCGATAGCAAAGGCGAGTGGCGCAAAAAATTAAAAGCAGGTGGTAAAGTGTGGTTCTTCGATTCGTTCAGTCAATACAGCCAAAAGCTGATTGAAGACATGGGCATGAAGAGCGAAAAGGCATTAAACCTGTTCAACCAAACGGTGGGAATAAAAGTGCTCGGCAACCTCGATGACTTTATCCGCACCAATATGCTGGAGGAAAGCGACATTGAAAACGAATTCAAATCGCTGCTGGAAAACTACCAGAACCTGCTGACAGCACACCGCAGTATCGAAAAATCGAAGTGTCAGTTAGAATTGCTGGAACCTATTTACAACAACTACTTTGCTTACGAAACACTCTATCAGGAAATAAAAAACGCGGAGAACAAAATCGATACTATTCGCGCCTGGTTTAAAATTCGCCAGAAGGAATACAACGAACAACAGATCCGTAACATTGATACAGACCTGGAATTGCTGGGCAATAAAAAAAGCAAACACGACAGCGACAAAAACGAAATTGAAACAGAAATATTGAACCTTAACCTTGCAAAGGAGAAGGATCCCACTGCCGCACAATTAAAAGATATTGCAACTGCGGTTAAGGGGCTGGAACAGGAAATGGAGCAGCGTAAAAAGCAGGTAGCCGAATACAACAAACTGGCGGCGATGTGCGGTTTACCTAAAGATCCTTCCGAAAAATCGTTTGCAGCTAATCACAAGGCTATCGAGAAGGCACGCAACAAATCGTTCGAAACCAAAAAAGAACTGGAAACACTGTTGCTGGATGCCAAACAGGAGCACCGCGTAAAGCAGGCCCGCTTCGACGAAATTAAAAACGACATCGAATACCTGCAGAAGCGCAAGGATAAAATTACCGGTATAACCTCGCAGATACGCCAGCGCATAATGGATTATGTAAAAGCCGGTGAGGATGAACTGCCTTTTGTTGGCGAGTTGATAGAAGTGCGGAAGGAAGAGCAGGATTGGGAAATGGCTATCGAGAAACTGTTACACAGTTTTGGCAAATGCCTGGTAGTGCCTGAAAAATATTACCGCGATGTAAACAAATTTGTAAACAACAACGACCTGGGCGGTAAGTTGGTTTACTATCGGGTTGATCCTAACCAGGATTACCTGAAGAGCATGACCAACGCGGAGGAAAACTCGGTGGTTACCAAACTAAATTTTAACCCCAAGAGCCCTTACAGCGATTGGGCCGAAGATTTTATTACCCGCAGTTTTGATTATGTATGCTGCGAGAAAATTGAAGAGTTTGCCCGGTTGGAAAAAGCCATGACCCAAACCGGCCTCATTAAAAACAAAAAACGCCACGAAAAGGACGATAGCAAGTTTAAAACCGGCGCTGCCAACCATGTATTAGGTTGGAACAACCGCGATAAAGTAGTTGCCCTGCAACGCGAAGGCAATACCCTGGGTACAGACCTGCAACAGTTAGAGTCGCGCATTAACGACCTGAACAGCAAAACGGAAATTGAAAACGAAGCACTGGACTCGCTGCGCCGCCTCGGCGAATACAATGATTTCCGTTTAATTGACTGGAAAGAGTGCTCGCAAAAAATTGCAGACAAGGAAACCGAAAAGAAAGAACTGCTGAAGAAGAACAGCACACTGGACGATATTGAGAAGAAACTCAAGCTTAAGGAAGAAGCTAAGCGCCAGATCGAAAAAACACTGGAAGATATCATTGGGGACATCCGCCTTAAAACAAAAGAGCGCGAAGACCTGAGTGAAAAAGTGCGCCTACTAAGCAACACCATCCAGGAGTTCAGCAAACATGTAGACCTGAACAAAGAGTTTGCCAAGTACAGTACACTCATCAGCGAACTGCAAACCTCGGCAGATGATGTATATACGGCAGAGAAGAATACCCTGCAGAAATTGAAGGAAGAACTGGAGGAAATCGAAAAAACACATGGCAAAGCCTTTAGCACCATCAACGAAGCCATGGATCGCTACCTGCGCCCGAGCCGCGAAATTCAGGAGAAGTTCCCCGAATGGATGGACGAAACCCACAACCTGAAGGCCAAGCCCGAATACCTGAAAGAATTTGTGGACCTGTATAAAGGCATTAAGGAGGAAAAAGTTGCAGAGTTCGAAAAACGCTTTAAGAATGAATTAAACAATAGCGTTATTAAGGATCTTAGCAGTTTCCAGAACAAATTATACGAACAGGAAACCGGCATTAAGGATAGTATCGAAAACATTAACCGTTCACTGAAACGTATCCGCTTCAACATTAATCCGGACACTTACATTCAACTGCAATTCAACCAAACCCGCATTCCCGAAATCACCGATTTCCGGAAGCGCATGAAAGAATGGGTACCCAACACCCAAAAATTGGCATTAAACGATATCGCCTACCTGGAGGAGCATTTCACCAATGTCATTCGTCCGTTTGTGGAAGAATTGCAAAAGAACGACCCTTGGCGCAAGCGCGTTACCGATGTGCGCAACTGGATGGAATTTAAAGCTACCGAACACTACGCCGAAGACAACCAGATCAGCAACGTATACGAAAGCAGCGGCAGTTTAAGTGGCGGACAGGCCGCCCAGCTAACCTATACCATCCTGGGTAGCGCCATTGCACATCAGTTTGGCATTAACCAAAGTGGCAGTGCAGCGCGTTCGTTCCGCTTTATTGCAGTGGATGAGGCATTCAGCAAACTGGACCCTGAAAAATCGAAATACCTGATGGAGTTGTGCAAGCAACTACACTTGCAGCTAATGGTGGTTACCCCGCTCGATAAAATACATGTGGTAGAAGAGTATGTTTCTGTTATCCACTACGTAGAAAACAAGAACAAGCGCAACAGCGATGTAGTAGACATGAGCATTATGGAATATAAAAAACAGAAGAGTGGCGAAAAACCGAAAGCAGCTAAGGCAAAAGCCTAACGGTAATTCGGATCAGCAAAGCGCCTGTCGTATAAGAAGGTCTTATCTGTCAGTGTTTTTAGAAAAGCGATGATATCCTTCTTCTCTGCATCATTCAGCCCAATGTTTTTATCAATGGCTTTATCGTAACCTTCGTAAAAAGCACCGTTGCCATAATGGTCCATCACCTGCCGCAACGTACGGAAACGCCCGTCGTGCATATACGGCGAGGTCATTTCAATATTACGCAGCGAGGGCACCTTAAAGCGGTAACAATCTTCAACCTTGCCGGTTATAACAATACGGCCCGAATCATTCAACAAGCTATCAGGCGGTAATCCTACGCTTCTATAACTGTTGTCGGTAAAAAGCGGCTCCCTATGGCAATCCGCGCAATGCATCCGGAACAACTTCAACCCACTCAACTCCTGCTCACTTAATGCTGCTTCGCCGCGTGTATACTTATCATACTTCGAATCTGCAGTAATCATCAGGCCAATAAACTGCGTTAAAGCTTGTAACATGCGTTTGCTCGTAATTACTGTATCACCAAACGCCTGCCTGAACAATTCAGGATAACTGGTATCAGCCTGCAGCTTAGTTAACAGATGCGGCAGGTCTTCATCCATTTCCAGGTGGTTAGTAATCGGGCTCAACGGTTGAACTTCCAAACTATTCACCCCTCCATCCATCATAAAGGCATCCTTCCAAATCAGGTTTTGCAAGGCAGGCACGTTGCGCTTGCCAATGCTGGCATAAATCCCGTGACTTAAGGCATGATCGGTATGAGCAAAGGCCGCAATACGCTGATGGCAGGTAGCACAACTGGTACTGTAATCGCGCGAAAGAATAGGATCGTAAAAAAGCCTGCGCCCCAATACAAAAACCTCAGGCCTTAGCTTGTTGCCCTTAAAATCGTAGGATGGTTTCGGAAATCCTTTGGGCACCTGCAGGTCTACATCTTGCTTTGTAATGGCAAAGTAATCCCCGGCTGTAAAACTCAGCCAAAGCGCAGCCACCAATACCAACACTCCTATATTCCACCGTTTCATTTCGTATCACTTAACCGAAACATATCCTTGTAATTATCAGCCAGCATTTCGGCATTATGAAAGTCAGTAACAGCCGGCAGCTTACAAAAATCAACCGTAGTTGGCGTTTGCAACAACTCCCCCGCATCGGCATCTATAGAAATGGTATAGCCATTTGTAGTAAGGGGATTAATTACCGCAGAAAAACTTAGGGTAACGCGCCGGATAGAGTTAGCCGGTGCCTTATAGCCTCCAATATGGTATTCCAGTAAATGTGCTGTTGCCTTTGAATCCGGTGAACGGCCCTCCAGTTTCATAAAAATGTAACCGGTGTTCCAGGTCCAGAACATGCCATGCATGGGGTCGAGTGCGCCTTCCTGCGCACCGCTGCAATTGCGCAAACTATCCACTCCTATCAAAAAGCTGATCTGTTTGTAATTGGCCTGTGGCACCAAATGCAGCACTACTTTTTTGCTTTCCGGCGCTTCTTCATCAATCAGGTAGCTGGCGCTATCGCGGTATTCCTTGCCATTTACATCCGTAAGCGTAATTTGACTGATATAATATTTAAACTTGGTAACTGTATACGGTTGCGCTAAAGCGTTGTAATACGTAGCTGTGTCAAGTGTCAGCGCACGACCGTTTATCACATGGTTAAACTGCAATACCAATTGAAGTTCCTCCTTATGTGCGCCCGTAAAAAGCAAAGCAACCATTATGGTTGCCGTGCTTATAAATAAATGCTTGAACAGTTTCATTTTTAGTTAGGCTTCACCACTTTCCGGGTAATCTTTTGTGTAGCCGTTTCAAAGTTAAACAAATACATGCCTGCCGGGTAACTGCTAAGGTCAAAAGAATAAGCAATACTGGGCTGAAGATTTTCGCGTTTTTGCAACAGGTTACCCTGTATATCATATATGGTTGCTGTTACATTATTGGGCGCGTTTACATCCATGTATACATACATAAACTGGTTATCGGGGCTGGGTACTAGTTCCATAGCCAGGTTGCGCACCGGTATTTCCTCTACTCCGGTTGTAGGCACATAGGTGGTGGTAGCTTCCGAGATAGTAATATGGCCGGAGTTCATGCCTGTATTACCTACAGGCACAACCCCATAATAACTACCAAAGTAAGTGTATGGATAAACCGGTGTAAGGTTTTCATCCACTGTAACAAAATAGGCGTATGTACCACCGGGGTAATCTGGCGTTACACAAAAACGGCCATTACGCTCATCCAGTTCTCCTGCGCCTTGCGTATAAGTATAATCTTCAATAAAACAACCAACGGGGTACTGCGTACTTACCGCCGGGCCATTGGTACGGGTGCTTACTGTAGTGGCTACATAGCTGCTCCGCATACGCTTCACACCACCGGTGCCATCTGCATTCGCATAGCCGTAGGCTCCATAAACCGGGTAACCGTCAAACGACCATCCGATGATAGGCGAATGATGCATGCTATCGGTTACATCATATAAGCAGGCCGGACTAACATGGTGATGATATTCGCCCTGTTGTTGGGGATGCCCCAGGCAATTGTCGAAACCCTGCCCTTCAAAAAAATACGCATTACGGTTCCAGATACCCTGGTTGTTATAGCTCTGGGCATCGCTTACGTTAAATATGCTTACACCATTAGTCCATACACCTATATGCCCCAAACCTATAGCAGTAGCTGTACCGGTGTTTTGCTGCGGGTGGCGTGGTATTTTGTAAACGAAGTTTTGGTTGCTGGGTATGTTAGGGTTACCGCCCCAGGGGCCAATACTATAACCTGGTATACAACTGCAGCTTACATACACATAATCGTTACTGTACTGCACGGTCTGCACGTTAGCAGGTAAGCTATTATATCCGGTTTGGCCGGTAGTATTCAAAATCCAGGAGGTAATTTCTGGCGATTGCGCGCGTAGTATGCTAAGCAAAAACAGTAAAGCAAACAGGCTGAGTCCTTTTTTCATGCAGGGTTAAATTGGTTAAACCCGATATCCGGGGTTATAAGTGCAGACAATTATTGCCGGGTTTTCCTTCGCAATCAACTTGTTAAATATACAAGCCCGCACATAAAAAAAGAGGCATCCCTAAGGAATGCCTCTTCATCTGCCATTAAAAGTTCTATTGCTTAATCACCAGTACGTTAAACTGGGCATTATCAGGAATTGCTACGTTGTTTTCATTAAATATTTCCCACTTGGTTCGGATGGTGTTATAGTAAACACCAATCGGCGAGTTATTATAAACTATGCCACTGGGGTTCAACTTTTGGGTTACAATCAGTATGCAGTTAGGGTCGCCGTTACACATAGCGTTGTCTACATCAGTTCCGTTAGCACTCAGCTTATTAGCAGGTGTAGCAGTGTGTACAAAAGCCGCCTTATTAGTGCCGGTCACCTTAATACCACCGTTGCCAATTTCAAGGGCAGTGCCTAAGCCGGTACCCGAATATTTAGCCACAACGCCTACGCCGCTGGTGCTGTAAGTCTCGCCACGCACACCTACCGAAGAGCCTGTGCTGGCCGTAGTTAAACCGTATACACCATATCCACTTGGCGTTTCGCCATATACACCCCATCCGCTACCGGCCTGGTAACCTATTACCCCAATACCTAAACCAGCAGTTCCGCGGTTAATACCACGTACCGCGGCAGAATACCCGCCCGGTGTGGTAGATGTTACTTCGCCTACAACGCCACTAACACCGCCGGCTGCACCTATGCCATTAGAAGTTGAAGCCGCTGCACCGTAAACACCTGTAGTAGAACCTGTGGCCAGGCTATTGGTTAGTTTTAATACCGCAGCTGCTGCACTTACTGTGGTGTCTAACGGTAAACTTAAACCACCCGAAGATTTCGCATATAGCGCATAAGGCACACTAGCCATTTGCGAATTGCCCATGCTGGTATAACTGCTGCCACCGGCAGGGTCTACTTCCACTTCCAGAAACTTGCTTTCGCTGCCCCAGCTGATAGCATTAAACGTTCCTTGTACAACCGTACCCGTTCCAATGTTATGTGTAAACAACCCGAACTGATTGGTAGTAGCCGAAGCTGTTTCCTGGTATTCCACCGTGCCACCTGCAGAACCGGTACGAATAGTAAAACGTAAACCAACCGCCTGGTTAGTTAATACGTTGCCACTGCTATTACGTGCAACAGCCTGATAGTTCATATTTTCAGGAGCCTGGGCATTCATTGCTAATAGCAACATGCACAAAGCCATGCTTAGTAAAATTTGCTTTTTCATAATGCTTGATTTGGGTAAATTAATTACTGTAAAAGTACAGAAAGATCACAACATATGAACTAAAACAAATAAAAAATTACACCGGTATACATTTAATAATCAGTAGCCAGAACTAACAACCGGAGGGTCATAGTCTTAGATCATAACCGTATATGCATCACTGCTCCATCCGGATCAAATGTTTTAGCTTTCTTCTTTATCTCGATTGCCGGATCAGGTGTAGTGCTACTTCCGGGAGGCGCCGAACCCATACTGCCAAAGCCGGCAAATTCGCCAAAACCGGCATCCGGTCCCAACGTCAGCCACAAACTGCCATCCTTATCAAAGGCAATATCCAGCACATTATCGTGCGATAACCCGCTGTTGGCAGCGGTATATACGGTCCAGTTGCCATTCAGATAACGGAATAAGCCTTTGTTGTCCGTACCTACCCACACCGAGCCGTCAGGTCCTTCTTTTAATACGTTCACCGAAAAGTAGGGCACTTCTTTTACACTCTCCACCATCGTCCAGTTTTTTCCGTCCTTCGATTGTCCGATGCCCTTTTGGGTTCCGGCCCAATACTCACCACTCTTCAACTGCAACACACTGCGCACATAAGTGCCGGTTAAGCCGCCGTTCTTTTTATCATACTGCGTCCAGGTAGTACCATCGTAATAGAATAACCCCTTATACATACCAATCCATAATTTTTCGTTGTTGTCCCAATAAGTACTTTGTACCACCTTCTCGGTCATGCCCGAGTTTTTGCCGTCATACACTTTAGCGGTGGTGCCATCCCACTCCGTTAATCCGCCTTTACCGCCAAACCATACATGCCCGTCCGGTCCCACCGAAATTCCATTCACCATGTTTCCGCTTTTGGTATCCACCTTCTCCACCACGTCATTTTTACAATGCATCAATCCCTTCATGTTAGTCGCAATCCATAAATCGCCATCCTTGCCCAGCGCCAGACCGCTAAAGCGATCACCCAGCTGCGCAGTTCCACTGTTCAGCATAACCATTTTTTGCCCATCGGCCAGTTTCAACAAATACGTTGGCGATGTAATCCATTTAACATTATCCTTGTCTACCTCAATAGCGGTATACTCGTTTGCCGGCACCTCACTGGTAAACATGTTGATCACCTCCCAGCCGGGGTGCGAAAAATAATCAGGCTCTTTGTAGCTAACCACCCCTTGAAATGTTAGGGCTAATTGATTGCTGCTCTTTTCTTCCAGAAAACGGTCGCTCCAGTTTTCGTACCAACTGCCCGTCATAAACCATTTCCGGTTCGAAGGATCCACATAAATTTTGCGCACCGCATTGCTTGTAAGCGGACTATTATCCAACGTAATCTGTTGGTTACTGCTCGGCGTATAACGGTATACGCCACTTTCTTTGGTACCTATCCATACAGTGCCACTACCATCGCAGGCAAGCGCCGAAATATCCGGTTGGCTTTGCAACTGCGATAAAAAATTTAGAAACGAATTAGCGAATAGCTGGTTCATACTCATAGTAGTCCAGTTACTGCCGTCGTATTTTACCAACCCTTGAGGTGTGCCGAAATACATATTGCCCGAAGCATCCGAAGCAATGGAACGTACGATGTTGGTAGGTAAGCCGGAATTTCCTGTATTGATGATCTCCCATTTTTGTCCGTCGTATTTGGCAAGTCCTGCATCCTGATAGCCAACCGACATCCACAAATTACCTTTGGTGTCTAGTGTTAGGTCTTCTACAAAATCTTTAGGCAACGGCGAGTTCGTTGTATTATAATTGGTCCAGCCCTTACCATCGTAAACCGAAACGCCTGACGGCTTTACACCAAATCCGTTGGCCCAGCCGGTAATCCAGACACGTCCTTGTTTATCAATTTCAATATCGCGTACAATTTTGGCCTCCATGCCGGGCATCTCCTTGGTAAAGCTTTCAGCTCTACCGTTGGCATATTCCACCAGTCCCCAATCGGTACCAATCCATAAGTTACCCGAAGCATCCATATCCAAAGCGCGGATATTGGAACCCATGGCCGGGCTTTTAATCGTTAAACGCGTCAGTTCTTTGCCGTCAAATACATAAAGGCCGACAGGTGTTGCCAGGTAGGCTTTGCCGTTTTTATCAACCACTACATCCGTTACCGTAGAAGTAGGGCTATCGAAAACCGATCCGGTTTTTAGTGTTTTACTGCCCTGGGTTTGCTCGTTAAAATAAAGATAGCTACTACCGAAAATTTGCCACTCCGCTCGTTTTTGCCCGGCAAAAGTAGTTAGGGAAAGCAACACCAATAGAGTAAGGAAGAGTTTATGCATGGTTCGTTTTATTGCCGTAAAAATAGCTGAATAGGCGGGTTTAAATCACCGAATGCAAATTGCAAATGCACCATAAAACCCGAAGGCACTACCCTAAAACAAAATTATCCGTTTCCTTTACGGCATGAGCAGGTGGCAGTTTTACAGCCTATTGGCATTGGCATTGGTAGTTTACCTGCTTAACCTGCGCCTGGATGTAATGGAAGTGGATGCAGCCCAGTATGCCGAGATGAGTTGGGAAATGCTTACCACTAAAAGCTTTTTGCAGGTCCACAACCTTGGCCGCGATTACCTGGATAAACCTCCCTTATTGTTTTGGCTGAACAGTCTTAGTTTTTATCTGTTCGGCATCAGCAACTACAGTTACAAGCTGCCATCGCTATTGTTTGCTTTGCTGGCTATTTACGCTACCTATCGTTTTTCAGCACTATTTTATTCGGAACAGGTAGCACAACTAGCGGCCCTGATGCTGGCCACTACGCAGGCCATGTTTCAAATAACAAATGATGTACGCACCGATACCATGCTGATGGGGGCCGTTATTTTTTCCATCTGGCAGTGGACCGCCTATCTACAGCACAGGCGCTTCATTTATTTAATCGGCGGTAGTTTTGGTTTGGCACTTGGCTTATTGGCTAAAGGCCCCATTGCCTTAATTGCATTGGGTGCGGCCATTGCACCGCATTACCTGTTAAGTGGTCAGTGGAAAAAGATCCTTGACCTTCGCTTGCTTCTAGCGCTTTTACTGGTTGGGCTGTTATTAACTCCAATGTGCATCGGGCTTTATCAGCAGTTTGGCGTTAAAGGACTCCGGTTCTATTTCTGGACACAAAGTTTCGGCCGCATCACCGGCGAAAGCGAATGGAATAATCACCCTGATACTTTCTTTTTGCTGCATACCAGCGCATGGGCTTTTCAGCCCTGGGCGTTGTTTTTGTTCGGTGGCTGGCTAACCTCTCTGTGGCAGGCTGTCAAAAACAAGGGCCTACTCTCCTACAGCCGCGAAACGATAAGCCTCTATGGTTTTACCTTGCTGTTACTTTCCTTAATGCTTAGTAAGTACCAGCTACCGCACTATGCCTTTGTGGTTTATCCTTTAGGGGCGGTACTGGCGGCCAATTTTTTTATCGGGTTATCGCAATACCCTAAAGTCCGGTCCTGGTTCACAGCATTGCAATTAGTTACCCTTATTGCCACGCTTCCCTTAGCAATTGCGTTGCAGTTTGCTTTTGGCACTTTTGATACGGTACATATACTGATGATTTTGGCCTTGTTCGGTGCAGGCACCTGGTTAGCCCTCGTATGGGCTAAACCATTCAATAAATTACAAAGCTACCTGTTGCGCCTGGCACAGAAAGCAAAAAACCTGTTAGGCATTCGTATATCCGCAAAAACAACCGGCACGTTTGTATTAAATACTGCTTACAAAACCCTTATCCCTTTGTCGGCCTTTTATATACTGATTTTTAATTGTCTATTCAGCACATGGTGGTCTCCTGCTATGTTAGCCTACCAACCACAAAATCATTTTGGCCGTTACATACTGCAACAAAACCAGCCTTATTATACGTTTGGCTATGCCCCCGAATTTAGCACCGTGTTTTATGCCCGGGCCACACCGCTGGAAACCATCTGGGAAACCGAACGAATGAGACAGGTAGTAAGCCCCGGTAAAAAATCGTTGGTTATTACTACCGGTAATGGCTTGCAGCAATTAAGAGAGGCGGGGTTACAAGTAACGGTTATTAGCAGCCTGCCTGCTTTTAAAGTGGCGAAAATGAATTTCAAATTTATCGACCCCGTTACCCGCGCTTCGGTTTGCGAAACACAGGTATTGGCGGCCGTTACCCGGCCCTAAATAATTACTGCACAATCACAGTGCCTGTCATACTGCCATGAAAATTACAATGATAAGTATAGGTGCCCGTCATGGTAAATTGATGCGTGTAAGTTGCTCCTGCCTGTAATGTACCGCTATCAAACCATCCGGTGGTATCGCTGCTTACAGTATGATTATCACCATCCTTGTTGCGCCAGGTAATAGTAGTATTAGGCGACACCGTAATTGTTTTCGGACTGAAGGTATTACCTGATATCCATACTTCATTCGTTGGTACGTGATCGGTTTTATCACAGCCCAAAATGCCCGCTATCGTCAATAAAATAACCCAGGCCAGGGCAAAGGTTATTTTCCGTTCTACTTTCCTTTTCATATCGGTACGCTTTGGTGTATGCCTGCCTTGCAAAAGCATGCCACATAACCGAAGGTATATAGATGAATACACCTGCCTGTTCGGCTATTTAACATAAAGCGGTAAAACGGGGAAAGTTTAGTACAAAGCGAGTAGCGCTTGCATTTACTCGATGGTCATCTCGTAAGCCGCACAGCGGTTTTGCGAAAGCAGTTCCTCCGGACAATTCGGATTAGCACAACCGTTGCGCGAAACCGCGCTTCCATAATAAGCACAAACCACTCTTTCAATGGCCACACCATTTTGTATCATAAACCGAAGGATAGCATCTGAACGGCGCAACGAAACAATTTTAGGATTGCTTTCATCGCTGCTGGCAATCGCATAAATTTTCACCTTAACGGCAGGGTTGGCATTTAGCTGTTGAATAATATCGCGTAATTCTTGCTTGGCCGCCAGGCTTAAGTCGTACTCATCCTTGTCAAACTTAATGCAAGGCAAATCAGCCGATAGTATTTCGCTGCCGCCGGGCACCTTCTTCAAGCTATAGCTACGGTTACCGGTGCTGTTTCCTGCTGGTGTTACAAGGGTATCTTCTACCGGTGTATACCGGTTCTTACTTATTATCAGCAAATACTTTTCGCCGGCTGGCACATTAAATTGCGCTGAACCTGCTTCATCCGATGTTACCTTCAACAACTCCTGCCCACTCATATTTTTAATGGTAACGTACGTTTTACCCAAAGGCAAACCGGCACCTTGATCCAGGACACGAACGGTGTAAGAGGCCATCTCAACAACCGGCGCAGTTTCTTTAACCGTTGGCTTAACTTCCGTTGTCTGCTTGGCTTTTAACTCGGCAAGCTCTTTTTCCATTCGGGCGCGTTCCGCCGAAACGGCGGTCAGCGAATCTTCCATTTTCTTCTTCGCTTCGTTCGCAAGCGCCATCTCGCGTTGTTGTTTGGCATCGTACGCTGCCAGTTGCTTCTGCTGCTCGGCAATTGCCCTGGTAACCGAATCCTGCTTAAGCTTTTGAATTTCTTCCTGACGCTTCTGTTCCGCCAGCAACTGTTGTTGTTCTAACTGCGCGGCCTTGGCCAGTTGCGCGGCTAATTCTTTATCAGCCTGCTCTTTGGCCACTTGTTGCAGGGAGTCCTCCTGGGCCTTTTTGCGGGCCTCAGCCAACTCTTCAGCCATGCGTTTTACTTCTGCCTGTTCTTTAGCCACCTTCTCCTCCATTGCTTTTTTCTCGGCTACCAACTTTTCTTTGGCCAGCGAATCCTCTATGGCTTTGGCACGGATAGCATTTGCTTGCTCTTCCAGTTTGCGTTTGTCCTCAGCCAGTTTAGCAGCAGCTATACTGTCTTTCACAAACTTCTGACGCTCGGCCATCTGTGCGCGGTTAATCGAATCCTGCCTAAGTTTTTCACGAGCCTCCAACTTCAAACGTTCAGCTAACTCCGCTTTCGCACGACTCAACGAGTCTTCCCGTGCTTTTGCTTTCGCTAATTCAGCTAACCGCTTTTTCTCCTCAGCAAGCTTGCGCTCCTGTTCCTCTTTTTCCTTCTGCAAGCGGGCATTCTCTTCTGCCTTGCGCGCACTTTCCTTCACCATATCCAGCGAATCCTGCACAAACTTCTTGCGGACAGCAGCGGCTTCCTTAGCCTTTACCTCTTCAGCAGCACGCAACTCAGCTAATTCCTTTTCTTTTTGTTTAGCATCCGCTTTTGCCTTAGCAATCGAGTCGCGTGTTGCAATTTCACGCGCCTTAGCCCAAGCCTTGTCTATCGAATCCTTCCTCACTTGTGCAGCCTTTAATTCCGCTGCTAAACGCTCCTGTTCAGCCTTTACACGGGCCAGCGAATCGGCTCTGGCTTGCTTGGCAGCTAACTCATCTGCTTTCCGTTTCTCTTCCGCCAATCGCTTTTCTTCGGCCTCTTTGGCTAAACGCGCCTGTTCTTCCTGCTTGCGCTTTTCTTCTGCCAGTCGCTGCGCTTCCAGTTCCTGGGCCTTGCGCAATTTCTCAGCTGCCTCTGCCTGCACGCGTACCTGCTCCAGCGAGTCGGCAACAAATTTTTGCCGTGCGGCTTCTTCCGCTAGGCGTTTTTCTTCGGCAAGTCGCTTTGCTTCCGCTTCTTCCGCCAATCGTTTGGCCTCTGCCTCTGCCCGTTGTTTTTCAGCTATAATACTATCGCGCACGGCCTGTTCACGTGCCGCCTGTTCTGCTTTCGCTACAGAATCAGCATAGGCAATTTTAGCCAGGCGCTCCCGCTCCAGTCTTTCTTGTCGCGCCGTTAACTCATTAATCGAATCCTGGTAATGCTTCATCCAGGCGGCAGCCCTGGCCTTGTCAATCGAATCCTGCACCGCCTTTTTGCGTGCCGCTTCCTGCGCCAACTGCTCTTCTTTTGCTTTTACAACCGCCATTGAATCTTCCAGGTGTTTCTGATAGGCTAGTTTGATAGCACGTGCTATGGAATCTGCGGTACTCTTACGTTCGGCAGCTTCGCGTATGCGGCGGGCCTGTTCGCGCTTAATAGCCATTAATTCTTCTTCAAACTGCGTGCGCTTATCCAGACTGCGCGCTTGTGCAATCGAATCATACAAGGCTTTCACACGCAACTCTTCTTCCGAAACTTTAGGCGTGGTGTTTACCTCTACAACAGCAGGGGCTTTGTAGGCAGGCAATAATCTAAAACTGCGGCTACAGGTAAAGTTGGCGCTGTTAGGCAGCGAGAAACTATTGGTAGCGCTATTATAGTCGGGCTTGCTTACTACCACCAGATAGGAGGTAAGGGTTTTAATATCGATATAGCAAAAGCCCTTGTCATCTGTTACGCGTTTCGATAACTCACCCCCTTTATCATTTTTTACGGTCACCGTAGCTCCTTTAATAAATTTGTTAGCCGAATCTACCACCGTAATCCAACAGCGCGCTGCTTTAGGCAGCAAAGCCGCCTGGGCCTTTTTAACTGAGTCGTCATAGGCTTTTTGCAGCGCTGCTTCGCGTTCCGCACTTTCGCGTTCAAACTTAGCACGGGCTAAACTGTCACTCACAAATTTTTGGCGTAACTGTGCAGCCGCAGCCAGCGAATCCTGCTGTGCCTTCTGGCGGGCAGCATAGTCGGCATTGGCTTTGCGTATGGCTTCCTCTTTTATTTTCTCTGCTAACTCTTTTGCTTTATTGATGGAATCGCGGCGTGCCTGTTCGGCAATCGCTGCAGCCTGTTGCGCAGCCTTCACCCGTTTCAACGAATCCTCTAACTGCAATTTCGCCTGCAAGGCTTTAGCCCGGTCAATCGAATCCCGGGTAGCTTTTTCAAGGGCTTCCCGCTGCTCGCGTGCCAACCGGTCAGCACGCAACGAATCTTGCTGTGCCTTTTTAGCCAGCGCTGCCGCCACTTGCTTTAAGGAATCTTGTGTGGCCTTCTGCTTCGCCTGCAACACCTGCAATTCTTTTGCGTGCAGTACGGAATCTTCCTGCTGCTTCTTCAATAAAGCCTGCGTAACTTTTGCCACCGAATCCTTCACCGCCTTTTCACGCGCAGCAAGCAGGGCTTGTTCTTCCTTTACCCTTATAATGGAATCCTGCTGTGCCTTTTTAGCCAGCGCTGTAGCTACCTGTTTCAACGAATCCTGGGTGGCTTTTTCTTTGGCCTGCAGGGCTTGCATTTCTTTCACATGCTTAACAGAATCTTCGAACTGCTTCTTCAAAAGGGCCTGCGTTACTTTTACCACCGAATCCTTCACGGCCTTTTCACGCGCAGCAAGTAAAGCAGCTTCCTCTTTCACGCGTTTTACCGAATCCTGCTGTGCCTTTTTAGCCAGCGCGGTAGCCACTTGCTTTAACGAATCCTGCGTCGCCTTCTCTTTGGCCTGCAAGGCCTGCATTTCTTTCACATGTTTAACCGAGTCCTCCTGTTGCTTCTTCAACAAAGCCTGGGTTACTTTAGCAACTGAATCTTTTACAGCCTTTTCGCGGGCAGCTATAAGAGCCTGCGTTTCTTTTTCGCGTTTCTCGGCTTCTGCTTTCGCCTGCTCCTTCACCGCTTGTTCCTGTTGTTTGCGCACTAACTGCAAACTGTCGTCTGTTACACGCTGTCTTTCTGCTTCCGCCTTCAGCTTTTCTGTCTCGGCTTTCGCTTTTTGCAGCGAGTCTGCACTGGCTTTTTGTTTAGCTTCTGCAAGGGCCTGCTGGCGTGCAGTTTCCGCCTGCTTAGCCTTCGCTAAACTTTCTTCCGCCTGCTTTTGCTTTGCCTCAGCATCCTTTATTTTTTGCTCTTCTGCCTTTTTCTGTTCCTCACTCTTCGCTACTACCGGCTTATCTTCAATAATCACCACCGGAATATCACTGTCGTCATTTTTGTTTTTCTTCTTATTGCCGCCACCGCCACCACCGCCGCTTGCGGTTTTAGGTGTACTTTTCTTAGCCTGATCAAGTTCTTTTTTAGTTTTCTCCAGCTCCGCCTGCAACTGTGCAATTTTGTCCGCCGCTTCCTTATCCTTTTCACTTTGTACAAAAGGCTGGTTGCCGCCCGCCTGGGTCTTGCTCTGGTTCTCCGGTTGTTTCTCTTCAACCGATTTGCCTACCTCAATTACCGGCTTGGTTGCTTTCTCCTGTTGTTTGGTGGCATCGTAACCTTCGCGTACCGTGGTAGTGGCATACAACACCGGGTCCAGGTAAATATCCAGCTTATAATCCAGCGGCTGGTTAAAGCCAATGGTACTGATATAAAAGGTGGTATCCTTATAGGTATTAAAAATGCCTGGTGAGCGTTTGTCAATCGAAAACCGGTAGTTGGTTTCATACTCCAGCTTAAAATTGTAAGCCCCATCAATATCAGTAGTAAACCGGTTTTCCTGCCGGGTCATTACATTCTTCAGCACAATGGTAGCGCCCTTAATCGGGAAATCCTCCTCGCGACTGCGCACCACACCCAGCAGGCGCATGCCGTCCTTCTTTAAACGTACGGTAACCTCTTCGGGCGATGGTTTACCGTTTTTATCGCTGGTAATAGTAAACGTGGTATCGGTATAGCCGGCGTAAGTAATTTTAATCGTATAAGTTTTGCTCTTGGCGGGCGTAAACTTATACATGCCGTTAAAGTAGGTTTTTAGTTGGGTGAGGGGCTTATCAGCTTCGCTGATCTCCACCTTCGCCATGTAGATGGGCGAAGAAACACTGTCGGTGCGCTTTACATATCCGGTAAAATCCTGTGCCTGCAGGGTGGTACCCAGCCATACAAAACCTACCAGAAGAAGTAAAATCCGCTTCACGTTATACGACAATTCGTTGTGCCGGCTGCCCGGCAAAAAACAATCCATCAAAACTACATTTCCTGTTACCGCCAGTGCGGTAAGTTACTGACCAAACCCGGTTGAAATCTCGGTTAATGATGCAGTTTGGGTTTCAAATACATAGCCGTATACGACTTTTTGGCGGAAAGGATACCTTCGGGCACACCCTGGTATACCAAATGCCCCCCTTCGTCGCCCCCTTCCGGCCCTAAATCAATCAGCCAGTCGGCGCATTTAATTACGTCCATGTTGTGCTCAATAACTATAACGGTATGGCCGGCCTCTATAAGCTGGTTAAACGAGGCCATTAGCTTGTTAATGTCATGAAAATGAAGCCCTGTGGTAGGCTCATCGAATATGAACAGGATAGGATTAGGCGCCGTACCGCGGGTAAGATAGGATGCCAGTTTCACACGTTGGGCTTCGCCACCGCTCAGCGTACTGCTGCTTTGGCCCAGCTTAACATACCCGAGACCCACGTTCTGCAGTGGTGCCAGGCGTTGCGCTATATCCGCGTTGTCTTTAAAAAACTCCACCGCCTCATCTACGCTCAACTCCAGTATTTCAAATACGTTCTTGCCTTTATACTGCACTTCCAGTACTTCCTCCTTAAACTTCTTACCGCCGCAAACCTCGCACTTCAGGTGCACATCTGCCAAAAACTGCATCTCTACCACCACTTCACCTTCCCCTTTGCAGGTTTCACAACGCCCACCCTCCACGTTAAAACTAAACTCCTTGGGTTGGTAACCACGCAGCTTACTAAGTTGCTGTTTCGAAAACAAATCGCGTATCGTATCCCAGGCTTTTACATACGTTACCGGGTTACTGCGGCTGCTGCGGCCCAGTGGATTCTGGTCAATCATTTCCACTGCAGTAATGCGTTTCAGGTCGCCGGTTAACTCTTTAAACGTTCCGGGTTTTTCTCCAGCTCCGTCAAACAGGCGCATCATGGCTGGGTACAATATCTTTTTAATAAGCGTGGTTTTACCCGAACCGCTTACCCCGCTCACCACGGTTAACGCCTGCAGCGGAAAACGCGCATCTACGTTCTTCAAATTATGCTGGGTGGCACCTTTAATTTCTATCCAGTTGGCCGGCTTACGGCGTTTACTACTGTAGGGTATCTCCAGTTTACCGGTAAGGTACTTGGCCGTTAAAGTGCCCGACTTTTCAATTTTATCTGAACTGCCGTTATACATTACTTCACCTCCATAAACGCCTGCTTCTGGGCCCATATCCACTATATGGTCGCTGGCTTTCATAATATCCTCATCGTGCTCCACTACCACTACCGTGTTACCCAAATCGCGCAGGTTCTTTAACACGGTAATCAACCGGTCCGTATCGCGCTGGTGCAAACCAATGCTGGGCTCGTCGAGTATATAAAGCGAGGAAGTTAAATTGCTGCCTATGCTGCGCGTTAGGTTAATACGCTGTGTTTCGCCACCGCTCAACGTATTCGAAATCCGGTTCAGTGTCAGGTAACCCAAACCCACATCCATCATGGTCTGCAAACGGTTGCGCACTTCCACCAAAATCTTGCTGCTTATCTTTTCATCGCTGCCTTCCAGCTTTACCGTTTTAAAAAACGCATACAGCTCTTTAATAGGCATCATCAACAGTTGCGCAATATCCTTATCTGCCACTTTTACATAGTGTGCATCTTTACGTATCCGCGAACCTTTACAATCGGGGCAGGTAGTTTTACCGCGGTAACGCGATAGCATTACGCGATACTGTATCTTATAACTTTTTTCTTCCAGGTATTGAAAGAAGTAAGCAAGCCCGCTAAAATACTCGTTACCTGTCCAAAGCAGTTCCTTCTCTTTTTTACTCAGGTCCTTGTAAGCCCGGTGTATCGGAAAATCAAACAGGATACCTTTCTTAATAAGCGGCTCGGCCCATTCGCTCATCTTCTCGCCACGCCAGGGCGCAATAGCCCCTTCATAAACCGATAATTCCTTATCCGGAAAAATCAGGTCTTCATCAATACCCATCACAGTTCCAAAACCTTCGCAGGTTTTGCAGGCGCCATAGGGGTTATTAAAGTTGAAGAAATTGGGCGATGGCTCTTCAAAGGCCATTCCGTCGGCCTCAAACTTGTTGTTAAACACCACCTCTTGTCCACTGCCGCTAACTACCAGGCACTCCTGCCCGCCTTCATTAAAGGCTGTTTGCACGCTATCGGCCACCCGGCTTTTCAAATCCTCATCGTCCTTTTTAACAATTACACGATCCACCAGCACCCGTAATGCTTTCTCCTTGCTTTTTACAAGTTCCTTACTATCAATATGTTCCTCAATTTTTACGGTTTCCCCACCAGGCTTTAGTTGTACACGGGTAAAACCTTTTTGAAGTAGCAGTTTCAACTGCTCGGGCACACTCTTCTGTACGCGCTCATGATAGTATATAAAAGCCTTTTCGCCCTCCGGCAATCCGAAAATAAAGTCCACCACATCGCGTACTTCATGCTTGCGCACCAGTTCACCGCTCTCGGGACTATAAGTTTTACCTACCCGGGCAAACAAAAGCCGCAGGTAATCGTATAGTTCAGTAAGGGAGCCAACGGTTGAGCGGGTGGTGCGCGTAGATACCTTCTGCTCAATAGCAATGGCCGGACACAACCCTTTTATATAGTCCACATCTGGTTTATCCATACGGGTAAGGAACTGCCGGGCGTAGCTGGAAAGACTTTCCACATACCGGCGCTGTCCCTCGGCGTACAGGGTATCAATCGTTAAGCTCGATTTACCCGAACCCGAAACACCCGTAATAACGATAAACTTGTTTTTGGGCAGCTCCACGTCCACATCTTTAAGATTATGGACCTTGGCGCCTTTTATAAATAATTTTTGTTCGCTCGTTTTATTTTTCAATTTCTTTTATTTAACTTCGGTATCACAATAACAAACCAACCACTATAGCCACATACTTCTACATTCATTTTTAGCAGCACGCAAAAATAATTATTAGGGCTATTTTATACTTACATTTTAGAGCGGATGAATACACAGGCTTAGCTATGGAGCCCCCTTGTGTAGTGCGTTTTTAAGTATTTCGGATTATTTAACGAATAACCCCTGCCTGCCTTACCCGCAATAGGGTAATAGGGCCGAGGCTTTTTTATAACAACAAAACCCCGCAAGGGTTTAACAGGCAACATATTTTTTAAAACCGGCGAAAGCCAACAACCACAAAATCGCTTATCGAGAACAGCATCTACCTTTCATTTCGTTAACCACCTAAAAACGTAAGGTTATGCGTACACCACTCATGAGCGACCAGGAACTTGTAAACAGTTACCTGCAAGGCAACGAACTTGCCCTTGAAAGACTGATTGCCCGTCACAAGGAAAAAGTTTACACCTCCATCTACTGCATGGTTAAGGACCAGTACCTGGCTGAAGACATCTTCCAGGAAACGTTCATTAAAGCCATCGACACCCTGCGCAGTGGTAAGTACAACGAAGAAGGCAAATTTGCCCCCTGGGTTATGCGTATAGCCTACAACCTCTGTATCGATTACTTCCGCCGTGTTAAACGCACGCCCGGTATTGTTACCAGCGATGGCGACGACATATTTAAATACATGAAATTCGACGAAACACCTGCCGAAGAGCATGTGGAGCTGGAAAAGTTTGAAGGCAAGCTGAAAGAATTAATTGAAATGCTGCCCGAAGAACAAAAGGAAGTAGTGATCCTGCGCCACTTCTTCAACTTCAGCTTTAAGGAAGTAAGCGAGTACACCAAAGCACCGCTCAACACTTGCCTGGGCCGTATGCGCTACGCACTTATCAACCTGCGCCGTTTAATGGAGCAGCACAAACTGGCTGTGCGTTAATAATTTGTTTAATAGTTGGTTCAATCATAATCGTTGTAAAAACCACCTCCGCAAGAGGTGGTTTTTTATTTTCATAGCATTACATAATAAGGCTTTCCTACTTTTGCCGGCATTAAGCCCCCCTACGTGAGCAAGCTGCTGATAATAGACGATGAAGAAAAACTGCGCGGACTACTCGCCCGCATTCTAAGCCTCGAAGGATTTGAGGTAGTGGAAGCAGGCACCGCCAAAGCCGGTTTAAAAAAATTGGAACCCGCCGACATCGACGTAATAATTTGCGATGTAAAGCTGCCCGACGCCAATGGTGTTGAACTGGTAAAAGAACTAAAAGCCAAATCTCCGCTTTGCGAAATAATCCTGTTAACCGCCTATGGTAACATACCCGATGGGGTTACCGCTATCAAAGGCGGCGCGTTCGACTATATCACAAAAGGCGACGACAACAACCGCATTATCCCGCTGGTAAATAAAGCGCTCGAAAAAGTAGCCCTCCAAAAACGGGTACATGAGTTGGAAAACCTGGTGCAGCAAAAAATAGGCTTCGAAAAAATCATCGGCGAAAGCCCCGCATTGCAGCGCGCGATTGATTTAGCACGCAAAGTGGCCGCCACCGATACCACCGTATTGATCACCGGTGAAACGGGTACAGGTAAAGAGGTTTTTGCCCAGGCCATTCACCAGGCCGGTTCCCGTAAGTCTAAAAGCTTTGTAGCGCTTAACTGCGCAGCTTTTGGCAAGGAAATACTGGAGAGCGAATTGTTTGGCTATAAGGCCGGCGCCTTTACCGGTGCCAACCGCGATAAAAAAGGCTTGCTGGAAGAGGCCAATGGCGGTACCCTGTTTCTGGATGAGATTGGCGAAATGAGCCTTGAATTACAAACCAAATTACTGCGCGTGCTCGAAAACGGCGAGTACATAAAGCTGGGCGATACTAAAACACAAAAAGCCGATGTACGCATTATAGCCGCCACTAACCGCAACCTGTTGCAGGAATGCGAAACCGGCCACTTCCGGCTCGATCTCTACTATCGCCTTTCTGTTTTCCAGATACCGCTGCCTTCGCTCAACGAGCGCGCAAAGGATATTCCGCTGCTGGCAAAATTCTTTATGCAGCAATCGGCACTTAAAACCAACAAGCGCGTCGATACCATCAGCGATGACTTTATCGAAGCATTGAAACAACACAACTGGAAGGGCAACATCCGCGAACTAAAAAACATATTAGAACGGGCCGTTATTCTTTGCAATAGCAATCAACTCACCCTCGGGGATCTCCCTTTCGATTTTCAGCAAAACCATGCTACCGGCGAATCCAATGCCTTTTCTCTTAGCCATATGGAAAAGCTGCACATCCAGCGTGTGCTCAATTACACCGGCGGCAACAAAACCGAAGCAGCCAAACTGTTAGGCATCGGGGCTGCCACCCTCTATCGTAAAATAGAGGAATACAAACTTTAAGCCTATCATTTTGATAAGATCACTCTCTCATTTTGAGAGGGTGTAAGTGTTCTTGTGTCGTAACCTGCCCTACTTCATTAATTAATTAAATACTGATAATCAATTAAATAGCCTCATTCCCTTATTCGGACCACCGGCAGGCACCTCCTTTGTTTAACCTGTGCCAAAGCCATTTGTATGGAAACCGACAGATTAAACTCCGGCATCAACGCCCTGCAGATCATCCGCAGCGAATTTCCGGCAATTACTATGCAGGGTAAACCGGCTTCTCCGGTAAAAGAACTTTTTACGGCGGTAAATAACCTAACGCAGTACACCCGTGCCCAGTTGCTTACAAACAACGAACTGGAGATAGAGCACTGCTACAGGGTAGCGCATACCATTATGCAACAGGGCACTAACCTCTCCCGCCTGGCCATCGAAAACATTTTTGTGTATGGTGTCAGCCATTTGCTGGAAGCCTCCTTTTCTGCATCGCAGCAGGCCCGCAATAAGTTTCTCGCCTTTTTCGAAAAAGAATATTGCCGCCAGATATATGCCTCTCACACGTAATATAAAAAACACCCTACAACTATGTTAACCGCCATTTTATTCGCCGCCGGCCTTTTATGCTTCGGCCTCTTTTTCAAAACCATCGACTTGTTCGATAAAATCTAATCCTATGATGCTCGCACTCTTTATCGTCTCCTTATTGGTTTTCGTTTACCTGATTTATGTGTTGCTGAAACCTGAAAAATTTTAACCGCTAATCTCCTTTCAAACTACTTGTATATGAATACAGAAATACTCGGCGTAGCACTCATGTTCCTGGTAACCCTGGTGTTAGCCATCCCTTTGGGCAAGTACATTGCCCGTGTATATGCGGGCGAAAAAACGCCACTCGACTTTCTCAAACCACTCGAAAACCTGTTCTATAAATTAAGTGGTATTGATCCCACTAAGGAAATGAACTGGAAACAGCACATGGTGGCGCTCTTAACCATCAATGCCGTTTGGTTTCTTTATGGCTTTGTTGTGCTATTGTTTCAGGGCTCCTTGCCCCTCAATCCCGACGGCAACCCGTCCATGTCGCCCGACCTGGCCTTTAATACCGTCATCAGCTTTATTATCAACTGCAACCTGCAGCACTATAGCGGCGAAACCGGTGTAAGCTACTTTACCCAGGTATTCGTGCTTATGTTCTTTCAGTTTGTTTCGGCCGCTACAGGTATGGCAGCATTGGCCGTACTGTTTAACGCCTTACGCGCCCGCACTACCGATAAACTCGGCAACTTCTACGATTACTTTATGAAGTCGCTTACACGCATCCTGCTGCCCTTATCATTTATAGTGGCTGTTGTATTGTTGTTGAACGGCTCGCCGGTAACTTTCGAAGGCAAAGAAACCATCGTTACCCTGCAGGGCGATACGGTGCAGGTATCGCGCGGTCCGGTAGCGCCGTTTGTAGCTATTAAACATATCGGCACCAACGGTGGCGGATTTTTTGGTGCCAACTCAGCCCACCCGCTCGAAAGCCCCAACTACATCACCAACTTTACCGAGATGGTGGCGCAAATGCTGATACCATTTGCCATGGTATTTGCACTGGGCTTTTATCTCAATCGCCGCAAACTGGCCTGGATGATTTTTGGTGTTATGACCTTCGGCTTCCTGCTGCTGGCCATACCTAACATCATGCTCGAAATGCACGGCAACCCTGCTATCAGCAGTATGGGCGTTGATCAAAGCACCGGCGCTATGGAAGGCAAAGAAGTGCGTTTCGGCGCTGCCGCATCCGGTTACTGGAGCATCGCAACCACCGTAATTTCAACCGGCTCGGTAAACTCTATGCACGATAGCAGCATGCCGTTATCGGGTATGAACGAACTGCTGGCCATGATGGTCAATAGCTTTTACGGCGGTGTAGGCGTAGGGCTGCTCAACTTTTTCATCTTCGTAATAATTGCCGTATTCATATCAGGCCTGATGGTAGGCCGTACCCCCGAATTTTTAGGGAAGAAAATTGAAGCACGCGAAATGAAGATCGCCGTGCTGGTTTCGCTGCTCTCACCGCTGCTCATTTTGGGTGGCACGGCATTGGCTGCCTACCTGGCTGCCCACAACTCGCCAATGGGCTGGTGGTTTAACGGCAATGCTACCGGTTGGTTAAACAATCCCGGCTATCACGGCTTCTCCGAAATGCTGTACGAATTCACTTCTTCTAACGCCAATAATGGTAGTGGTTTTGAAGGCCTTGGCGATAACAACCCGTTCTGGAATATCACTACCGGCTTTGTACTCATACTCGGTCGTTACCTACCTATTATCGGCCCGGTAGCCATCGGCGGACTCATGGCCGGTAAAAAGTATATACCCGAAAGTGCCGGCACCTTAAAGACCGACACCCTAACCTTTGGTGCTATGGTAATTGCGGTTATAATAATTGTTACCGCCTTACTGTATTTCCCGGCGCTGGCGCTTGGCCCCATTGCCGAACATTTTAGCATGTAATACTTGTATTGCCTAAGGCATTAAAAAATCTGATAATGAAAAACCCAAATACATCTCTCTTTCAACGGGAACTGGTAAACGAAGCGCTGAAACATGCCTTTGTTAAACTCAATCCCAAAATAATGTTCCGCAATCCGGTCATGTTTACCGTGGAAATCGGAACCGTCATTATGCTGGCAGTAACTATCTATACCGCCATCAGCGGCGATAAAACGCAGGGCTCGCTTTTCTATAACCTCACCGTTTTCATCATCCTGTTGCTTACTCTGTTGTTTGCCAACTTTGCCGAAGCAATCGCCGAAGCACGTGGCAAAGCCCAGGCCGAAAGCCTCCGCAAAACCCGCGAGGAAACCAAAGCAAAAGTGGTATTAAGCCGCGTAACCGGTTTTGAGGTGTTAACCGAAGTTTGCCTTTCATCGCAGTTAAAAAAAGGCGACATCTTCATCTGCGAAAGCGGCGACATTATTCCTACCGATGGTGAGATCATAGAAGGACTGGCCACCATCGACGAAAGCGCCATTACCGGCGAAAGCGCTCCTGTAATCCGTGAAGCCGGAGGTGATAAAAGTTCCGTAACCGGTGGCACCAAAGTGCTAAGCGACCGCATTAAAGTGGAAGTAACCACTTCTCCCGGCGAAAGCTTTCTCGATAAAATGATAGCCCTGGTAGAAGGTGCCAGCCGCCAAAAAACACCGAACGAAATTGCACTTACTATTTTGCTGGCAGGTTTTACACTGGTGTTCGTTATCGTGTGCGTTACGCTTTATCCGTTTGCTTTATATGCCAATACGCCAATTACCGTAGCGGCTTTTATATCCTTATTTGTATGCCTTATACCAACTACTATTGGTGGCCTGCTCTCTGCCATCGGCATTGCAGGTATGGATCGTGCCTTACGTGCCAACGTAATCACCAAATCGGGTAAAGCAGTGGAAACTGCAGGCGATATTGATGTGTTGTTGTTGGATAAAACCGGCACTATCACCATCGGTAACCGAAAGGCAACTAGCTTTTATGCCGCCGATGGTTTCAATCAGCAGGAGTTTGTAAAAATATGTGCACTCAGCTCCCTGGCCGATGACACCCCCGAGGGAAAATCAATTGTAGAGTTAGCGGCTAACGATGGGCGCAATCTTTCTATCGAAGGTGGCACACTTATTAAATTCACCGCCGAAACGCGCACCAGCGGTATCGACTTACCCAACGGTCAACGCATCCGCAAAGGCGCTTTCGATGCAATTAAACGCATTACAACTACGGCAGGCTATTCTTTTCCCGAAGAAACAGCACAACGCGTAAAAACAATTTCTTCCAATGGTGGTACGCCGCTGGTGGTTTCGCTCAACGAAAAAGTTGTAGGTGTTATCGAATTGCAGGATATCATTAAACCTGCCATACAGGAGCGCTTTGAACGCCTCCGCAAAATGGGTGTAAAAACCGTAATGGTTACCGGCGATAACCTGCTCACTGCAAAATACATTGCCGAAAAAGCCGGTGTAGATGATTTTATTGCCGAAGCAAAGCCCGAAGACAAAATGAACTACATCCGCAAGGAACAGGGCTCCGGTAAGTTAGTAGCCATGATGGGCGATGGCACCAACGACGCCCCCGCATTGGCACAAGCCGATGTAGGTGTTGCCATGAACAGTGGTACACAAGCCGCTAAAGAAGCGGGCAACATGGTGGACCTCGATAACGACCCTACCAAGCTGATTGAAATAGTAGAGATAGGCAAACAATTGCTGATGACACGCGGCACACTTACCACCTTCTCCATTGCCAACGACGTAGCCAAGTATTTTGCCATCGTACCTGCACTCTTCATTACTTCTATCCCCGCTTTACAGGGCTTAAATATCATGAAGTTGCACTCGCCCGAGAGCGCCATACTGTCGGCTGTCATCTTCAACGCGCTTATCATCCCGGCGCTTATTCCGCTGGCCTTGCGTGGTGTTGCTTACAAACCAATTGGAGCCGGCGCTTTGCTGCGCCGCAACCTGTTTATTTACGGTATTGGCGGTATTGTGGTACCTTTTATAGGCATCAAATTAATCGACCTGGTAATTTCCTTAATGCTCTAAACTTAACTAATATGAAATCCAATATTTTTCCTGCCCTTCGCTTAACGCTGGTGTGCATCCTGTTCTTCTCCGGCTTTTACACCCTGGCAGTATGGGTAACAGCCCTGGCGGTTGCTCCTAATCATGGCAAAGGCCAAACCATACAGGTAAATGGTCACACAGCAGGCTTTAGCCTGGTGGGTCAAAAATTTACCGATGATAAGTATTTCTGGTCTCGTCCATCTGCTGTAGATTATAATGCGGCTGGTTCGGGTGGTAGTAACAAGGCACCTTCCAACCCCGATTATCTGGCACAGGTGCAGGACCGCATTGATACGTTCCTGGCGCATAATCCTACGGCAAAAAAATCCGATATACCCTCCGAAATGGTAACGGCATCCGGTAGTGGATTAGACCCCGATATATCTCCGGCAGCCGCCTCCATACAACTAGACCGTATTGCGGCTGTTCGCCATATCAACAAATCAAGGCTGGCTGAATTAGTAACACGCCACACGCAAAAGCCATTGCTTGGGCCGCAAAAAATAAATGTTTTAAAACTTAATATTGACTTAGATAACCTGAAATAGCCCTAAACATGAAACGCTTTTTATTAATTTTTTATATCGTTCTTACCTGTTTGGGTAGCCTGCATGCACAACAAACCTTATCACCCGCCGAGCGCGAAGCGCTGATTAAAGAAATACGCAAGCAGGTGCTCGATTCTATCAAAGCCGAAAACACTGTAGTAACCACTGTCGACGATAGCCTGAAAGCCGAAAAAGCTAAACCCTGGAAAGGACAGCTAGAGTTAAGTGGTTATGTAGAGGCCTACTACATGTTCGATATCAACCAGCCGCAAAGTGGTAACCGACCCTCCTTTATTTACAGTCATAACCGCCACAACGAGGTAAACATCAACCATGCTTACGTAAAACTGAATTATAGCGCGCAACGTCTGCGGGCAAACATTGCAATAATGGCGGGCACGTATGCCAACGCCAACCTGGCTGCCGAGCCGGGCGTACTAAAAAACCTGTACGAGGCCAATGCCGGTATTAATCTGCTCAAGAAAAAACAACTTTGGTTAGATGCCGGTGTATTTGCATCGCACATCGGTTTCGAAAGTGCCGTAAGTAAAGATTGCTGGAACCTTACCCGCAGCATCTTGGCCGACAATTCACCTTATTACGAAAGTGGTGTAAAACTTACATACACCTCCGATAACGGCAACTTTTTGGCAAGTGCATTGGTATTGAACGGCTGGCAGCGCATACAGCGCGTAGGCGCCAGTTCGCTACCCTCTTTTGGCTGGCAGGTGCAAGGCAACATAGCAGGTAAACTGTTGCTCAACTCCTCTTCCTTCATTGGTACTGATAAACCCGATAGCGTAAGGCAGATGCGCTACTTCCATAACTTTTACGCCATTTATAATCCGGTAAGCGTATTCGGTTTAACCCTAGGTTTCGATATTGGTGCCGAACAACAGGCTAAAGGCAGCAGCAACTATAATGTATGGTACTCACCCGTGCTCATTGCCCGTGTAGCGCCAATCGAAAAACTGGCCCTGGCCGCCCGCCTGGAATACTACAGCGATAAGAACGGAACCATCATTGCCACCGGTACACCTAACGGTTTTCAAACCTTTGGCTACTCGCTGAACGTGGATGTTATTCCTTTTGCCAACGCGCTTATCCGTTTTGAGGGCCGCGTGTTCCAAAGCCGTAACGATAAGATCTTTGAAAAGAAAGGCGGTAGCTTTACACAATTGGATCCTTTTGTGGGGTTCAGCTTCGCTTATTCATTTGCGCACCAGTTTAAAAAGTAATGGAAGAAATGCGGAAATCGGCAGAAGAGTTTCTTCAGCTGATTAAAAAATCAAGACTGGGTAAGTTTAAAATCTATATCGGTATGAGTGCCGGTGTAGGTAAAACTTTTCGCATGTTGCAGGAGGCTCACTCCCTGCTCAAAAACGGTATTGATGTAAAAATCGGGTTCATCGAAACCCATTACCGCAAAGAAACCCACGAGCTTTTAGAAGGTTTACCCGTAATTCCCCGCCGCAAACTTTTTTACAAAGGCAAGGAACTGGACGAAATGGATGTGCAGGCCATCCTTAACCTGCGGCCCGAAGTGGTAATTGTGGATGAGCTGGCCCATACCAATATCGAAGGCAGCAAGAACGAAAAGCGCTGGCAGGATGTACTTGAAATTCTCGAAGCGGGCATTAACGTAATTTCGGCAGTCAACATTCAGCATATCGAAAGTTTGAACGAAGAAGTGAAACTGATTACCGGTATTGATGTGAGCGAACGCATACCCGATAAAGTACTGGCCCTGGCCGACGAAGTGGTAAACATCGACCTTACTGCCGATGAACTGATTACCCGCTTACGCGAAGGCAAAATTTACAAGGCTGATAAAATTCAGGCAGCGCTCAATAACTTTTTTAAACCCGAACATATCCTGCAATTGCGCGAACTGGCTTTAAAAGAAGTTGCCAGCCAGGTGGAACGGAAGGTGGAAAAGGAAGTACCCCGCCAGATACAGGTGCGGCCCGAGCGTTTTTTGGCCTGCATCTCCTCCAATAACGAAATCGCAAAAAAAGTAATTCGCAAAACAGCCCGTTTAGCCAATTATTACAACAGCGGCTGGTATGTGCTGTATGTGCAAACCCCTAAGGAGAACAACGATAAAATAGCACTTGACCTGCAACGGCACCTGATCAATAATTTTAAACTGGCCACCGAGTTAGGTGCCGAGGTACTGCAAACAAAAGATAGCAGCATTGCTAATGCCATTATTAAGGTAGCTGAAGAAAAAGGCATAACAACTATTTGTATCGGCAAACCGCACCTTAAGCTGTCGCAAATAATTTTAAGCACCGGCATTTTTAATCAGTTGCTCAACAAACTTTCCAGCAACGATGTAGATGTCATTATTCTCTCGTAATAAATACTGCGTTATGAGCGTAAAAAACAAAATCCGTATGGGCCTGCTCTTTCTGCTGGCCATTATTGCACTGCTGGCTATTTCAGGCAGCTACTATATAAACAACCTGGCAAGCGAATCAAAGGATATGCTGAAGGCCAATTACAATACATTGCAGTACACCAAGCAAATGATGGAAGCACTTGATCATCCCGATAGTGCCACTTCTATCAAGGCCTTCGAAGAAAACCTGGCAAAGCAGGAACATAACATTACCGAAAAGGGGGAAGAGGAAGCCACCGCAGAGTTGCGCAAACTGTTTGCCGTTTACCGCTCCAATATACACAGCGGCGCAACTGCCGTTGCTCTGCGCGAAAAACTGTTGCTGATACAGCAACTGAACATGGATGCTATCGTCAATAAAAACAATGGCATATCCGATAAAACCAAACAGGGCTTTGCCTATATAAGCATTCTCAGCACCATTTGCTTTTTACTCAGCTTTACATTTGTCATCAACTTCCCGCGCTGGATTGACGACCCTATCCAGGCACTTACCCAGGGTATCCGCAACATTGCCAACAAGGATTACAACACTCGTATTAATATCCGCTCGCACGACGAATTCGGTGAACTGGCCAACACCTTTAACGGCATGGCAGCTGAACTGGATAAATGGGAACACAGCAACGTATCGCAATTAATGTTCGAAAAAAGCCGGATAGAAGCGGTAATCAACAACATGCAGGATGCCGTTATCGGGCTCGATGGCCGTCAGCACATCTTGTTTGTAAACGAGGTAGCCGAAAATTTGCTGATGCTGAAACGGAACGAAATGGTGGGCCGCTATGCGCCGGATGTGGCTCTTAAAAACGATCTGCTCCGCAATTTGCTGAATAAGGAAATGCCGGCTGAACTTAAGATTTACGCCAATAACAAGGAGAGCTACTTCGTTAAAAACTACCGCGAGGTGACCAATGCCGATCAGGTTATCGGCGAAGTAATCACCTTACACAACGTTACACCTTTCAAAGAGCTGGATGCGGCAAAAACAAACTTTATTGCCACCATCTCGCACGAACTGAAAACGCCGATTGCCGCCATAAAAATGAGTCTGCAGCTATTGCAAAACCCCAAAAGCGGACCGCTGAATGCCGAACAGTTACACCTGGCTGAAAGTATCAGCGACGACACCAATCGCTTGCTTAAAATAACCGGCGAATTACTGAATATGACCCAGGTTGAAACTGGCAATATTCAGCTAACCCTAAATACGGTTCAGCCGTTTCAGATAACCGAATTAGCCACGGATGCAGTAAAGGCCCTGGCAGAACAAAAAGAAATTAAACTAAAGGTAGAGATAGCTCCTAACCTACCGGCTGTTACTGCCGATCAGGATAAAACCGTTTGGGTATTGGTAAACTTATTGACCAACGCAATCCGCTATTCCCCGCAGGGTGGCATCATCCGGGTAACGGCCGAACAACAGGGTAAACAGGTATTATTCTCTGTATACGACCATGGCCCCGGTATCGAAGCGCAATACGTGCCGCGTTTGTTCGAGCGCTATTTTAAAGTGCCCGGCACCAAAGGAGGCACAGGCCTGGGCCTCGCCATCAGCAAGGAGTTTATCGAAGCACAGGGCGGCAAAATTTTTGCTGCCAGCACCGCAGGCAATGGCAGCACCTTCAGTTTCGTTTTAAATACATAATTGTCCCTTTCAAGGGCTAAAGGTGTTAGATGAAAGCTGTCGCGCGTGTCCCACGCGTGACTCTTAAGCTTCGCGTTTGCAACGCGATTCAGCTTCAACTTTAAACTCGAAACCCAACTGTAAACAGTAGACTGAAAACAGAAAACCTTTCTTAGTGCCTTTGTGTGGCAATAAATTTTGTATTATCTGTGTAACCACAATAAAAAGAGCCACCCCTAAAAGGAGGTGGCTCTATCAACTAAAGCATAACGCTTATTAATTAAAGCGGTAGAACGCGAAACGGTAACGCACCATTTCGTCGCGCAACTTCACACAGTAAGGTGCATTCGGATCGGTGGTGCCTTTTATAATCTGGTCCAGCTCATCCATTTCGTCCTTGCTGCTTACCACTAACTTCAACCAGCGGTTTTGGTTAGGTGCTACGTTAGCCTGGTAATAATCCGGGTTCTCGTATTTAGCAGCGGCCAGTACTAACTGAATCATCACCGTAGTGTTCTCGCGCACTTCGCGGCGTTCGCCAAACGAACCTTCGCGCAGGCTCTTGGCATAAGCGGCCTCGCCGTTTTTGTTCGCCTCGTTCAAGGTGTATTCGTACACCTTGCGATAGTAGTTCAGGTCGTCCTTAGCGGCAGCCCACATCTCTTCCAGCAGTTTATGCGCCTTGTCCTTTTGACCCGCGCGGTAATAAACTTCCGGATACTCCACGTCGAAATAAGAATGCGGCACTTTATCAGCCGGCATTTCCTTCAGCGAGTAGTCGATAGAAGCAGCAGCTTTCTCAGGCTGGCCCTTATCTAACATGGTTTGTGCTAAACGGCCAAAGTTCGACTTCAGGTTTACCACCATACGCAGGTTGTTCTCGTCCAGGTAAATGTCCTTGTTCTCGGCAATACCGCCAAACTTAAACTTGGTCATCATGTTCTGGTAGCAAGCATCCCAACGTACAGGCGAGGTAAACGGCGAACCGCTGGTATTCAACTTCGGCACAATGCGATAGGTTAAGCCCTCCAGTTGGAAATACTTATCAAAACCAAGGTAAGCTTCCGAACCAACCGATACGGCAAAGTAAATCGGACGCTCCATAAAGTTCTGGTTAATGATATCAAGCGTCATCCAGTCACCTTTGGTAAGCATGTTCTTGTTCACCGTCCAGTCCATGCGCGGCACAATCAGGTTGCGCTCATCCGGTGCCACAAAATTCATTTCCGCAGCCTTGGCCGAGTCAATGTCCATATACATGTTACGGGTAAAGAAGATGGAGTAACGGCCACCTCCGCCCTGTTCCATCATGCGGTCGCCCGGCTTATCGCTGGCAATAAGGCTCATCACCTCACTTAACGGACGCGCCGTACCGCTCAAACCTTCTTTGTATTGGTAGCGTACAATGTCGCGTTCGCTGCCGTGATACTGTTCAGGCTTACAGCTCATTTTCAACGGTGCCGCATCGTTAATCTTGTAGTTCAGTTGGTCTATATACCAATCCACCCCAAGTAACGAAAGGTTAATCACGCGTACATCCGTACGTATGCCTTCCACTTCCTGTGCATACCACAGCGGATACGTATCATTATCACCCATGGTAAACAATACTGCATTTGGCTGGCAGCTTTCCAGGTAGCAACGGGCAAAATCGCGGGCCGTGTTGCGGCCATGGCGGTTATGGTCATCCCAACCTTGCGAACCCATCAGGAAAGGTGCCACAGCACACAGCGCCAGGGCTATACCTGCACTTGGCAGTTGGCCTAACCACTTGCGTAAAAACTCCACAATAGCCAGCATACCAAAACCTATCCATATAGTATAGGTAAGGAACGACCCGGCTACCGCATAGTCACGCTCACGCGGTTCAATTGGCGGTTCGTTTTGGTAAACAATCTGCAGTATACCGGTAGTAACAAACAACACCGCTACTATCCAGAATACCTTGTCGTGTTTAAATAGCGTATAGAAGAAGCCCACCAATCCAATCAGGAACGGAATCATGAAGAAGAGGTTCCGCCCCTTGTTTTCCAGCATGGCCTTCGATAATCCCTCCTGCGGCCAATCGGGCAAACCAATAATAGCATGCGAGTTGTCAATAGCAGGTATACCCGAAATCCAGCGGCCGTTATCGTTGTAGTAAGCACCCTGTATATCATCCTGGCGGCCTGTAAAGTTCCACATCAGGTAGCGGAAATACATAAAGCCCAGCTGGTACTTAAAGAAGAAACGCCAGTTATCGGAACTGCTGATGGCATCCTTCACCTTATAGCGCCCGCGGCCATCTTGTCCCGGCTCTTTCTTGTTCATCTCGGCCACAGCGGTGTTAGCTGCATCCAGTGCCGATGGCGGATAGGTTTTTACAATCTCGCGGGTTTCGCGGTCAATAATATTATACTCCGGGTTCAACCAGGCACGGTAGCCCGGTGTTTTACTTTCATCCTGCCAGAAACCTAAACGCGGGAAGAACATGTTTACTTCCGGACGGAACTGATAGTCCGTTTGCTTAGGTCCTTTGTTATCGTATTGCTTGGTTGCAACGTTTTTCTCCCAACGGTCGCCGCCGTAAATGTATCCGGTAGCATCGTCATAAGGGTCGGCAGTATAATCAGGGCCCATTACCAGCGGACGGTCGCCATACTGCTCACGATCCACATAACTCTTAATAGTAAACGGATCAGTAGGGCGGTTCATGTTAATCGGCGGATTGGCGATAGCACGGATAGGCACCATGATATACGACAGGTAACCGATATAAGAGAACGCAATGGAAAGCACGGCAATGTTGGCCAGGCGGCGTGCCTCGTAACCATACTTATTGGCTATCCAGATACCTAAAGGGAATACCAGGCGGATAAGCTTGGCAGTAACGCTATCTTCTATAATTAATCCGATCAGCACATAGAAGATAGAAACACCCATGGCAATCTGGAAGTCACGCTTGGTGCCGCTATGGCTAAAGCGGATGATGCTTACCAGTAAAGCAATTACCAGCAATGCTCCGATTATTATACCGGAGTTAAAGCCCAATCCAACGCTGTTTACAAAAAACAGGTCCATACCGGCCAGGTAGCTTTGGGTAAACGAGATAATGAACTTCATATAGAAGCCCAGGATGAACATACCTGTTGCGCCTGCAATCAACCAACCAATAAGGGTGGTTTTAAATCGCTTATAATAGTAGATAAGCGCAATAGCAGGTAAGGCAAGTAAGCTTAACAGGTGAACGCCTATGGAAAGACCGGTCATGTAAGCAATCAGTACCAGCCAGTGGTCGGCATATTGACTGTCATCTGCATCCCACTTCATCATGGCCCAGATAATAAGACTCATAAAGAATTGCGAAAGCGCATACACCTCACCTTCCACAGCGCTAAACCAAAGCGAGTCAACAAAAGTGGCACAGGTAGCGGCAATTAAACCGGCACCTATAATGGTAAATATCTGGCCGGCAGTTATTTCCTCCCCGGCTTTTACAACCACCTTGCGGGCAAGGGCTGTGGTAGTCCAAAAGGTAAACATAACAGCACCGGCAGTAGCCAGGGCGCTCATCAGGTTAACCATTAAGGCAACGCTGCTTGCATGGCCGCTGGCGGCAGGGTCCATTACATCCACCCCGCTGAACAGGGTAAAAATGCGGCCCAGCATTAAAAAGAAGGGTGCGCCCGGCGGGTGCACTACCTGTAATTTAAAGCAACCTGAAATAAACTCACCGCAGTCCCAAAAACTGCCGCTGCTCTCCATGGTCATACTGTATACCACGGCGGCAAACAGGAAGGAAAACCACCCGAAGATGTTGTTGAAAAGCTTGAACTTTTGCATTAAAGGAAATTTGAACCGGGTAAAAATATCAAAATAGCCGAAAGTGTAGGGCAAGCGGGCCCATATTAACCCGCCGTTTACATTTGTTAAGGACTGTTATCGAGGCAATTGTAGGGCTTCAGGAAAATAAAAAGGCCGTTCCTAAGGAACGGCCCTTCAAGATATTCATACATATCCCCGTTTACTTGGTTTTTAAAGCAAACCAGGGCAGCGAGTTGGTGCCATCGTAGTTTGAGGTAGAATTCTGGCTGGCAAAACCGGTTTTGGTAACCGTATAAGTATAGCTTTTACCGGCGGTTAACCTGGTATAGGCATACATGCCTTTATCGTTGGTGGTAGCTGTCTCCACACTTCTGCCATTGTCCGAAGCTACTACGGTAGCGCCTGAAACAGGGCGGCCCGATAGTTCTTCAAAAACCTGGGCTGGCATGGTAGAGGTGCCATCCACCTTGCCGGCGGTAGCAGTGGTATCCTGAGCTCCGGTAGCACTTGGCGCAGGTTGGGTACTGTCAGCTTTTACAGCAGGAGTTTCGGTAGTGGTAGTGGTAGTATTGTTATTACACGCCATCATCAGCACCAAAACCGGTAATAATAGGAGGAATGATTTTCTCATAGTTAATGGGTTTTGTTTCAACTAAGATATATATTGGATAATAATTTAGAAGGAAATTATATTCCATCTACCCCATGGAAACCGCCGAAGGCATTAAAGACATACTCAACGAAGCTCGTATTCACCTCTCCGGCAACCTGTTGCAGGCATATGAACTATGCGATAAAGCCATTGGTTTAGCCGCCGGCACCAACGATTTGCGGGGCTTAGCCGAAGCGCGCCACCTGAAAGCACAGGTAGCCTTTAACCGGGGAAACAGCGAAGAGGCAATCGAGGAGATAAAAGAAGCGATTCGCCTGCGCCGTCAAATCGGCGATACTGCCAAAGTCTCAGTATCGCTAAACAGCCTGGGCATCTTCCTTTCCAACTGCGGCAACTATGCCGAAGCACTGGATTGTTGTTTCCAATCGCTGCGCATAAAAGAAGAATTGAACGACCAGCGGGGCATTGCCACTACGCTGGTCAACATCGGCAGCATTTACCAATGCCTGAACAACACCCGCGAAGAGTTAAAAATGTACGAACGCTCGCTTAAAATCGCACATCAAATCAACGACGAACGCCTGATTGCCTACAACAGCCTCAACGTGGGTTTGCTATATACCAACATCGGGCAAAACCACCTGGCGCTCGACTACCTCTTTGGTATCGAAAAAACCCTGCTGGCCCTGGGCGATAAACTAAACGCCATTAAAGCCCTCAACAACCAGGGGCTCATCTTCCTTCGCCTGCACGATTATCAACGCGCGCTCGACCGCTTCCGCGAATGTCACACACTGGCTATCGAAGCAGGTAACACCTCCGGGGTTATTGCTTCGCTTAACAACACCACCGAAGTCTTAATCCACCTGCAACGTTACGAGGAAGCACTGCCACTGGTGCGCGAAGCATTGGAACTGGCTACCCAACAGGGCCTGAAGGAATACATCAAGGATGCCCGCATGATCCTCAGCAAATACTTCAGCGCTACCGGCGACTTTAAAACGGCGCTGAACGAATACGAGGAACACATCAAAATGAAGGATGAGTTGCTCAATATTCAAAACCTGAAACAACTGGGCGAACTGCACTTAAAATACGACCTGGAACGCAAGGAACGCGAAGCCGAAATTCATCAGCTCAAAAACGTAGAACTAAAAGATGCACTCGATAAGTTGCAGGAAGAAAAACTGCGCTCCGATAAATTGCTGTTAAACATTTTGCCTGCTGAAGTGGCCGAAGAATTAAAAGAAACCGGCACCTCAAAGGCCCGGTTTTATGAGCAGGTAACGGTTATGTTCATCGACATTAAAAACTTTACCATCATCAGCCAACAACTTACGCCCGAAGAACTGGTAAACGAGATCGACTTCCTGTTCCGCGCCTTTGATGAAATAGTAGAACGCTATGGTATTGAAAAGATAAAAACCATAGGCGATGCCTATATGTGCGCCGCAGGCCTGCCGGTGCCATCACCCAACCACGCCGATAACATACTGAATGCCGCAATCGATATCATTGATTTTGTACACCAGTTAAAACAGCAACGGCATCAGCAGGGAGGTCATTACTTCGAGGTACGGGTTGGCGTTCACTCCGGTCCGGTGGTAGCAGGTATTGTCGGCTCCAGCAAATTTGCCTACGATATTTGGGGCGATACTGTTAACACCGCTGCGCGCATGGAGCAAAGCGGAGAAGTAAACCGCATCAATATTTCGGGCGACACCTACAAACTGATAAGCAAGCGATTCGACTGTATACACCGGGGTAAAATTCATGCAAAGAACAAAGGGGAAATAGACATGTATTTCCTTGAAAACAATAAGCTATGAAAAAAGTTACCGGCCTGTTGTTGCTATGCCTGCTCGTGCATGTTGCTAACGCCCAACGAGCGAAAGCAGGTTTATTATTTACAGCAGATAGCATTTATCGCAAAACCGAAGAAGCCATCCTGCCTTTCGTAAAGGGCTGCGCTCCTGAACGGGTAGACCTCTCGTACAAATTACCGCCGGTTGGTAACCAGCTTCCGCAAAACTCCTGTGTAGCCTGGGCGCTGGGTTATTCCTGCCGCAGCTATTATAACACCGATAAACCTTCTATACCGGCCAAAGGCATTGATTACCGCATGGTAGTTTCACCGGCATTTATCTACAACCTGTTGAATGGCGGTAAAAACAATGGCATCAATATTCAAAATGCCTTTCGCCTGCTTACCGATACCGGCTCCTGCTCGTACAAAAGCATGCCGTATTCCAAATACAACTGGACCAAGCAACCCGCGCCAAAACAAGTAGAGGAAGCGTACGACTACCGGATTGAAACCTTCCGCCGGCTCGACCTTAAATATGCACTGCTTACCCTCAAAGGCGAATTGATTGCCGGCAATCCGGTGCTCGCGGCATCCTGGTTCGATATTAAATATTACAACTACGGTTATAATACCAAGGCCAGGTTTTATGTGTGGGATACCATCGGCACCATCGATAAGCGCATGGGCCACGCCATCACCATCGTGGGTTACGACGATTCCCTGATGGCTTTTAAATTCATGAACAGCTTTGGCACCGATTGGGGCAATAAAGGTTACGGTTGGATAAGCTACAACAATATCGGCCGGGCCCTGCGCGAGGCTTACATCATTAAACCTGCACGGATTGAAATTCCGCAGCAAAACCCAAACCCCAATCAAACACAACCTAAAGACGAACCTCGTGGGCCCGGAGGGGTCAAAGATGGTGGGGCCCTTTTTAGTGCCAACGAAGTAGCCCTGGAAAGGTCTCACGGCACGGGATACACCAACGAAGGCGATACCCTCATTACTACCACTGTTCGCTTCCTCCTGCCATCGCTGCCTGCTAAAAGCATCGAGATCGTACTACAGTATTTTAAGGTGGAAAACGGCGAAAAAGGCAGTGCTATTTTTAGCCGTAACGAGGATTACCAACTGTCAAACGGACAGGCCGCTGCCTCCTCAGGAATCATTTATCTCAATCCCGGCAGTTTACCGCCACGGCAGTTCAACATCAGCATTCCCCGTTCCGCGCTGGATCTACCCCTAAAGGCCGACCAATCGGTGGCGTTTGAAGTGCAGGTAGAGCCTGTTCTGTTTACGGATGGCTTTCCCATGCGCAAGGGGGCTCCCTCCCGCTTTGTGATACGTTAGGGCCTAATCATCTCCTTTTCAGCACTTTTTGAAGTTTTGTGCTGCTTTTTTTACCGCCGCGTTTGTAAAAGTTTGGGAGATAATTATTTTTGCCGTCCCGTTTGGCGAAAGCCGGACTGAGTTTGCCCGATCGTCTAATGGCAGGACAACTGATTTTGGTTCAGTTTGTGGTGGTTCGAATCCATCTCGGGCAACAAACAAATGAATCCACCCCCGCAGGGTGGATTTTTTATTTGCAGCAAACGCAAGCTTGCTTGCAGGGTTGCGGAAAATAAAAAATACAAGCGCGATAGCGCGGTGGATTCATTTGTTTGTTCGCCCCCACCCACAAGGATCAACGCAGTTAATCCATCAGCTACACTAAAAGATTTCAAAAAAGACCATAGCGCGATGGCGCGATGGGATTTTCATTTGCAAAGCCCCCGTCTGGATGAACGCAGTTAATCCATCAGTCACACTTAAAAGATTTCAAAAAAGACCATAGCGCGATAGCGCGGTAGGATTTTTTAGTTGCAGTAAAAGCAACCTTACTTTTAAATTCCTATAGGCTAATAAACCTCTTGCAACTGCCGGTTTAAATACATCTTTTTACCGCCTTTGGTCACTTCAGCCCTTCCGTTTTCAAACTCTCTGGCTTTCTCATAAACAAAATCAGTAACCAAATCGCCCGTTTCATCTATAAAGGCATAAGGCCCTCCGGCCTCCTTTTGTACCACAGCATAGCCTTCCTGAAACGTTTGTGTATACACATATCCAGGCAAAGAAATCACGAATGTTCCCTTCTGATCTATGTATCCCACTTGTCCACCCGTTTTGGCAGGAGACAATCCGTAAGTAAACGTACTCAACTCATCATACACACATGGCAACACCTCTACACCGTTAGAATCTATCGCACCATATTTACCATTCTTCCCTCTTACTGTCATTAAGCCATCATAAAAAGAAAGCATTGAGAAAAGATATTTATCATTTGCCTTACTTACGAGCGCTGTCTGATTAAAGGAATTGGCCCCATTATATTTAAAGGATGATTGGTACGGACTTGAACTGTAACCGCAGACTTTAATACGTGATATCAAATTGTTTGATTTCCCTTCGGTATAAAACATTATAGGAAAGTCATTGAAATTATCGTTTCGTGCGTCGCGATACTTAAATACCGTATCCCCATTTATTAAGAACGTCCACTCATTATTGATTCGGGACGCCATCAAGGTATTATACTCATTCACATTTATTTTTGCACAATTGGTGGGTGGCACAATTACCCTTACTCCGGTTGTGTCGTTGTTACCATTGGGAAAAACTGCGCTTACAATGAATTTATTTTCCTGAATACCAAAAACATACCGCATTAACCGATGTGGTTCATTCTTGTCAGAGGACCAAGTTTCAACACCGAGGCCACTGTAGGGATCACTTGATTTTTCTCTCTTAAAAGTTACTTCCCACGAACGATTAAGGCTATCCGCAATAAAAACCGGATCGGGCTTATCAGTTCTGAAAAGATAATTTATCTCTCTTGTTGCTCTGAAGTTTTTCATACTGTAAACGTTATTTACAGCATCATACTTATTCTCATACTGTTTCTTGATTTCCCCCGATAAAAAATAAATTCTCTCCTTTTCAAAAGCATCTGGTGCAGTTCCGCGCATCTTACGCAAACCTCCTTTGTCAAATACAAACGCTATATTTTTAATCAATTGTGCGGAACACACGTTTGTCAAAACCAGCAAAAACAACAGAAAAAAATTTTTTAGCAAATTCATAAACACTTTTGGTTTTATTCAATTTGTACAAATGTATTAATTCGAGTTAATGCAAATTTTTCCATCTATACTATCCTGCCTGCATTACTTCTCCGGCCTCGATAAAAAAATAATATACCCTTCCTTGGTGGGGCGGTATAACTCCAGGTTAAATTCATACCCATCTATCTTCCCCTCAAATCCACACGAAGCCTCATACATCCGCCATTTCTGGTTTTTGAAATCGTTTATCTCCTTCAGGGTAACAGGCTTCGCTTTGTAATTACCAACAGGCTGTAATGTCAACTCCTTTACCGGGTCATACCCAATCATAATAATCTTAAAACTGGTGTGCGCAGGGTTAACCGTACCATTATAGGTAGTGCGCTCCTGGCTGTTTATCATCCAATAATCATCCAGCGTGTACCCTGCGGCAATCAGCATATCTATAAATGCATACTTTAATTCCTCAGCTGTACATTCCCGGTTATGATCTAATGCATAGCGTGCCCATATGGTCATGCCTTTATCATACGCATCCTTTGCCTTCAGCATTTCCTGAACCGTTTTATTAGTACCGTACAACGATTCCGGTGCAAAAAAGTCGGGCACGTTTGCATCCGCTTTTGCCTCATAATTAACCACCAGTGCAGGGGTACCATCCGGCACATCCATGGAAAGCTTTAACCTCATCATCGGAAACGAGCGACACACCACCTTCCATCCGCTCACTCCATTTTCATGATACACCCGCTCAAAACTTGTTTTTCTGTTTTCAGCCAACTCCGGGTGATCGTTTATCATCTCTCCGGTTAACGCACTCTTGCTGCAATATTTATCTTCTATATAAATATAATTGAGGGTATAATACCTGCCATCATGCCGGTAATCTTCCCAATAAACCTCTTTATCATAGGCAGTCAAGTTAACTGAAGGTCTTCCCCAAAGCGCATCCTCCGGCATTTCATTGTATTTCTGCTTCAAAGCTTGCAGCGGCACACTTAAGGTAGAATCCTTTACAAACTCCTCCCTGTCTCTACGTTCTTTTGTTTTGGTTGGCCCGAAGGGGTTTACAATTTTCTTTGCACTCGAATTAAAATTGTCCAGCAAGGTGTAGTAGCCCGTTTTAGGCTTTTGATCTGTAACCGGCGCGCCAACCTTTAATGTATACTCCACTATCGCCAGCCCCGGAATATACTTATCATAAAAAAACAGGGGCAAATAAGCCGCGCTGCCCGCCTGCGAAAAATAAGTCATGTTATTACCAAAGCCCGCAAAGGTAGTGCCTGCAGGCACGGTTACTTTACCATAGCGCGGATTACCGCTGGTAACACGCCAGGCTACGGCAAACTTCACCTCATGCTTTTTGGCGGCCCTGGCAGGGTTCCACGCTGCTATGTATAATTGATCTTCTTCCTCTACATATTGCCAGGCCATTGTATCACCGCTCTCATATCCCGGAAAATAATAGGTACTGAATTCCTCCAGCCAATCTTCACCCGTATTCCCCTTTAAAAACCGAAAATTAACGCCATCCGGCATGCGCTGCACACCAATATCATAGTGGTATTCCAGCACACCCTGTGCAAGCCCTGCTTGTATAAAAGCTAAAACACATAGCAAAACAAAAAATCTAATAATTTTCATATGCCTGCTAAAATAAAGAAAGTGGGGTTGCCTCTTTCACCCGCTTTTGCAAAATTCTTACCCCCTATGGCGGGCATCCGTTATTGCGCCAGCACACCAGTATGGCTATCAGCGAATCTGAAAGGGCAGGGGTACCCAGTGGATACGGCATCGGTGTGCAATTCACCTCTTGCTTTATCGAGCACATCAAATCATCGCCCAACACCTGTGCTTTTGCGTTTGCATAATCCGACAAATAAATGCCGCCTGCCGGGTATGGCGCTGCATGGCAACCTGCCATTGCACAATGGGCATCCAAAATTATCTTGGCATGCGAGGCATACGAAACATCCGTAGTGCAAACAAATGGTTGCTGCTTTTCTTTCTTACAAGCGCTTACCAGTACGATCGTGCCGGTCAACAGCAGCAATCTATATATCATTGTGTACGTTTAATCAGGCCATATCCAGCGTAAAACTAAAGCGGGCACCTTCATTCACCTTACCTTCTGCCCAAATTCTGCCACCGTGCTTTTCAACTATCTTTTTCACCAACACCAGGCCAACACCCGTGCCGTCAAATTCATTTATACCATGCAAACGCTGGAAAGCCAAAAACAGCCGGTCGTAATATTTCATATCAAATCCGGCACCGTTATCCTTTACAGTTATCACTACCTGCCCATCCTCGTAAGTTCCCGAAACCTCAATTAACGGCTGTGCCTTCTTTGCCGAGTATTTAATGGCATTACCCAACAGGTTAATGAATACCTGCCGCAGCATCGAGGCATCCGCACGTACTGCAGGCAGCTCGTGTATCACTAACTGAGCCTTTATATCGCCGCCTTTGGTAAGGCTATCCCAAATCTCACTTACCATCTCCTGCGTATCAATGGTAGTAAGCCGCAATCGCTCCTTACCGTATTTCGCCAAAATCAGCAGGTCGTCAATAATGGCATTCATACGTTTACCGGAGTTTTCTGCATAGGCTATCAAAGTCCGCAAATCTTCATCCAGATTAGCGCTGTAATCCTGCTGCATCACATCTAAAAACCCTAATATAGAACGAAGCGGCCCGCGTAAATCATGCGAAACAGAATACGAAAAATCTTCCAGCGATTTGTTCACTTCCATAAGCTCTGCCGTGCGCAGCGCTACCTTATGTTCCAGGTTTTCATTTAACTCCTTTATGGCCAACTCGGCTTCTATCCGCGCCGTTACATCCTGCAGATAACCATACCATTTCACCCCACCGTTTTCAATAGCTTCCGGAGTCGAGTTACCTTCTATCCAGTGAAATTGCCCTGCATCATCTACCACACGGAATATGGTATGCCACGGTTCAAGGCTTGTTCTTGATACTTCTATCGAAGTAAATACTTCATCCATATCATCCGGGTGTATCCGGCTTAAAGCTTTAAAGGCATTCTCGAGCGCTTCCTCCGCTGTTACGCCGGGCAATATCTGCTCAACATAGCGGCTCATAAATTTAAAACTTGCATCCTGCTCATCTTTCTTCTCAAACTGATAAATGGCCAGCGGCACACCATCCGTCAGGCGTTTTAACTTTTCATGGCTTTCCTGTATTTCGCGCACATGCACTTTACGCATGGTAATGTCCTCGTGCATAAGCACCGCCATGGTTTCATCTGCCTCAAAACGTACTACGCGCATAGCAAACCAGCGTTCCTCTTCGTTGGAATGGCAAGGGTATTCCTGGTAAAAAAAGTTTTCGTGCCCCTGCAATACACGCAGAATACCTTCCAGTGCTATAGGAGCGTCCAAATCCCCCGCCGCTATTGATTTTCTCAATACATCTAGGTAATTGCCACCCACACCGGCATTCCAGATCATTTCACCGCCGTTCAATTCGCCAAAACGGCGCCAGGCATCATTTACCGAAACAATCTCTCCCTCCTTGTTTATTACAGCCAAATGCGCACTAATTGCATTAATTACGCCGTGGTTAAAGTTTTCAGCCCGCTTCACCTGTTCCTCCGCCCGTTTACCTTCCGTGCGGTCTATCGACAATATAAAAATGCCCTCCGGTATTGGTTGCATATGGAACTCAAACCAACAGGTAGTGCCATCCGCATAGCTAAACTCATCTTCAAACATTTGAGGTTCGCGCAGTAACATACAGCGCTCCATATGTTTGTACAACCTGGTGTCTACTACCTGCGGATATTGCTCTATGGCATTCTTTCCGATCAGTGCTTCATACGTAGTCCGGCTCTGCCTTACCGCCTCATGGTTTAAATACAAAAAGCGCCAGTCGAAACTTATTATCTGCGCCCCCTCCATCATATTATCAAGGGTATCACGTAACCGCTTTTCGCTGGTCCGCAATTCTTGTTCTGCCCGTTCCTTGGCAGTAACATCGTTAATCAGTATCAGGCGCTGGTTTTCTCCATCTATTTTTAAGTCGTGGGCTATAATGTCAACTAAAATCCGCTCCCCATTCTTCTTCAGGTGCGTCCATTTACCCATATGGGTGGTGCCTTCCAATGCTTGCCCAACCACTTCCTGCTTAAAGCGTTCTAATTCCTCTTTAGGCCGCAGGTCGCGGGCATTCATTTGCAAAAATTCATAGCGCGAGTAGCCGTAATGGTTAATAGCAGCCTCATTTACGTCGGTAATATCAAACGTGTTTATGTCCAGCATTAGCATGGGCATAGGGCTGTTATAAAACAACAGCCGGTACTTTTTCTCCGAAGCCTTCATGGCCTCCTCCGCCTGCTTGCGGGCCGATATATCAATACCTATACTTATAAAATACGGCTCACCGGCAATTTGCAGCACCCTTCCTCTGAAAAAATAAGGAATGCGGGTCCCATCCTTCACTATCAGGTCGGTTTCCATATCATTTTCACCCGTTTCCATCACCAATTTCATGGCAGCTTCCAGCTTTTCTGCTTCCGCCTTATCAAAAAACTGAAGTGGATGACTTTCCGCTATCTCTTCTACGCTGTAACCGCCTACTCGCATCACCTCTTTATTCCAACGTATCAACTGATTTTCTTTATTATACAAACAAAACAAACCAGGCAAACTGTCTATCAACGAATCGGATAGTATACGTTCCATATCGGCAGTCTCAAAAGCCTTGCGCAAAGGAGTAATATCCAGCATCGCACCTACAATTCGTATAACATCACCCTGCGCATCCCGGAAAATGGTCCCCCTGTCTAAAAAATGCAATATCTGGCCATTCGCCTTAACGCATCTGAATTCATCCTCCCAACGGTTGGCACCCGACACAAAAGCGGCTTCCAAACTTTTTTGCACCCGCAATTTATCGTCGGGGTGTATTACCTGTTGCCATTGTTCACTGCCCATAGGTATTTCTTCCTCGGTATAGCCCAGTAGCTTATAATAATTCTGATTCCACCACAATTTTCCTTCCTTAATTTTCCAGTCCCAAAGCACCTCGCTGGTTAACTGGTTGATAGTAGAAAACTGCTCGTTGGCTTCCTCTAATTCACGGGTACGTTCCGTAATGCGGTTCTCTAATAATCGATTCAATTCCTCGTTTACCCGGTCTTGCTCATTGCGTCGGCTAAACAACACTCTTATCCTTTCCAAAAATATCAGGAAGGCTACCAGTGCAACTGCAGCCACCAAGAGCAGCATTTTAAAATCCTTCCGGGCATTTTTCGCTTCTAATTTGTGCAGATCCTCAATGGTGGCAGCCTGTTCTGTTACCAGGGCCGCGGTTAACATCCATAGCGAATCATTCAGATAGGTTGGCGTTTCTGCTGCGCCAACATGCGCATCGGTCTTTGTAAAAGGATGCGCAAATCGTTGAGGCCAGTATTTATTCACCGTCCGCCACTTATTAGCAGCCGTTAAAAACAATACAACCGTTGAATCGGTATTGGAAATAGTTCCTGAATGGGCCAACACCATAAAATAGTACTGTACACTATCAGCCTGCCTACGGCAATTCAGCCAATTCGTTTCCGATGGCTGTTGATTGTAGGCTGCCGCAGCAGCATTTAGTTGATGGATAAAGTTTGCCAGATCAAGCGATAACCGGACCTCGTTTACCTCCTCATCTTCCGCAATGGCATTTTGCACGGCTTGCTTATAACTACGGTTGGCACGGTACACCAACACCCCAAGCACTATTACAAAAGAAAGTAGAGCAGCTAATAATACCCTGGTGGAGTTAGATAAGTTCATTCGTGTTTTTTGGTTCCTTTCAACAAACAAAACTAAGGCTGGGTTCTGCTGGCTGTAGGTAATATTACTCATATACTTATAAAAGGTTGCTGCCGGGCGTACTCAAATTTCTACCCTCATTCCACGCAGCCAGTGAGATTTACAAGGCGTAAACAACAATGGCACAGCGCTTTCGCCTGTGAAATTCAAATGAATGCAGGCACATACAGCAGCGGTTAAATGCTGACGAATATCATTCGCGGCAGGTAGCAGGCCGGTCTACTTTTACCCTACCTAAACATTTCATCTATATGCCGCAGTATATACGTAAGGGCCTTGTGCCCGATAAACGCCACATTGTTTTCCGAAACGAGAAGGGAGATTTGTATCATGAAGAACTCTTCGGTACCGAAGGCTTCGCAGGTCAAAGTTCGTTGGTTTACCATCTGTATCCGCCAACGAAAGTAAAGGAACGCGGCACCCCGTATTCCGTTAAACCTACCGTTGCCATTGCCGATAACCTGCAGGCCCGCAGTTATATGAGTTTTAATGTGGCACCTTGTGCCGATTATCTGCAAAGCCGCAAAGTGTTGTTTATTAATGCCGACATGACCATCGGTGTAGCTGCCCCGCAACAAAGCACCGATAAGTACTTCTTTAAAAATGCCGATGCCGATGAAATGTTGTTCGTGCATAAAGGCTCCGGTGTTTTAAAAACCATGTATGGCAACCTTAAATTTGCCTACGGCGATTACCTCATCATTCCGCGTGGTACGGTTTACCAATTGTTTTTCGATACCCCCGACAATAAGCTGCTGATTGTTGAATCGCACGGCCCCATCGAAACACCTGCACGTTACCGTAACAACTATGGTCAATATCTGGAGCATTCGCCTTTTTGCGAACGCGATTTCCGACTGCCCGAAAACCTGGAAACACATGATGAAACCGGCGAATTTTTAATCAACATCAAAAAACGCGGACTCATCTATCCCTATGTGTACGAAACACATCCCTTTGATGTAGTAGGTTGGGATGGCTGCAGCTATCCATACGCCTTCTCTATCTTTAACTTTGAACCCATCACCGGCCGCATCCATATGCCGCCGCCTATACATCAAACCTTTCAGGGCCGCAATTTTGTTATCTGCTCGTTTGTGCCCCGTTTATACGATTACCACCCGCAAGCTATACCTGCACCCTACCACCACAGCAATGTAGACAGTGATGAATTATTATACTATGTGGATGGCGATTTTATGAGCCGCAACAATATTCAAAAGGGGCAGATAACCCTGCATCCCGGTGGTATACCGCATGGTCCGCATCCGGGTGCCATCGAACGCAGTATCGGTAAAAAAGAAACCAACGAACTGGCTGTAATGATTGACCCTTTCAATCCGGTACAAATTACCGAAGAAGCCTGCAAAATAGAATTAGAAGATTATTACCATTCCTGGTTGGGTAAAAGCCCCGCCAACAACTAATAACACCTTAAACAAAATCAAGCAATGGAAACTAAAGACTTAACAGCCGTTCAGAATTTTGCTTACAGCGATCAAAAAATATTTGATAAAGCGCAGGACTTCCTGCCCATCTACGGTACCGACCACGTGGAGTTGTATGTAGGCAATGCCAAGCAGGCTGCACATTACTACAAAACCGCTTTCGGGTTCGAAGACCTCGCCTATGCCGGTTTAGAAACGGGGCAGCGCAACTTTACCTCGTATGTACTACAGCAGGGCAAAATACGCCTGGTGCTTACTACGCCATTTAACCCCGATAGCGAGATGGCCAACCACCTGCGCCTGCACGGCGATGGTGTAAAAGCTATCGCCCTTTGGGTGGATGATGCCTTCGATGCCTTTGAACAAACCACCAAACGTGGCGCTAAACCGTATATGGAACCTAAGGTTGTTAAGGACGAAAACGGCGAAGTACGAATGAGCGGCATTCATACCTATGGCGATACCGTGCACGTATTTGTGGAACGCAAAAATTACAAAGGCGTATTTCTGCCCGGCTATGTAAAACTGGATACCGGCTATAATCCCGGCACCTGCGGCCTTAAATACATCGACCATATGGTGGGGAATGTTGAACTGGGCAGCATGAACAAATGGGCAACTTTTTACGCTGATGTCATGGGCTTTGCCAACCTCATAACTTTTGATGATAAAGACATCAGCACCGAATATACGGCGCTAATGAGCAAGGTAATGACCAACGGCAACGGCTATATTAAATTCCCCATTAACGAACCTGCCATTGGTAAAAAGAAATCGCAGGTAGAGGAATATCTCGATTTTTACAAAGGTGCCGGCTGCCAGCATATAGCGGTAGCTACCGACGATATCGTATTCACCATTTCGGAAATGAAAAAGCGCGGCGTGGAATTTTTATATGTGCCCGGTACCTATTACGATACGGTGCTTGATCGTGTTGGTGTGATAAAAGAAGATTTGAACGAGTTGAAAAAATGGGGTATTATGGTTGACCGCGATGAAGAAGGATACCTGCTGCAAATATTTACAAAACCTGTCGAAGACCGGCCAACACTGTTCTTCGAAATTATACAGCGTAAAGGCGCTAAATCATTTGGCAAAGGTAACTTCCAGGCCCTATTCGAATCAATTGAAGCCGAACAGGCCCGCCGTGGTACACTCTAAACCACAGCTGGCATTCCTTGTAATTACAACGGTGCTGCTGTTGTTTCATCAATCGCTGTTAGGCAGGCAAGCATGTCTGCTTAACAGCGATTCGCTTTTGCTGCAAAGGCAACAGCAGATAGAGCCGGTTACCGTGGATATGGACCGATCCAAACTCCCCCTCAAACTTTTTCGCGGCTCCTGTATGGTATTCGGCTTAAACACCCTGGCTTCCGCATTGCTTGTCTCTTTGCCCGAAAACACCAGCAAGTGGAATAAATCAGCTGCACCTCTTGTGCTTAAACAATACCGTAACACCTTTACCAAACCACCGGTTATTGATGGCGACCTTTGGTATATCAATTACCTGGGCCATCCGTACCAGGGCGCTTGCTATTACAACGCTTTACGGTGCCAGGGCGCTACCTGGTGGCAATCGGGGCTCTTTTCCATCGTACATAGCACCCTTTGGGAATATGTAGCCGAAGGCGGTATGGAACAGCCCAGCATGCAGGATTTAATTGTAACGCCACTGGCAGGTTCACTGCTTGGCGAACTCATCCATTTCAGTACCCTCCGCATGGGCCGCAACGGTTTCCGCTGGTACGAAAAAGCCTTTGTCTGCGTCTTCAATCCCATGTATGTGCTCAAAAACGGACTGCGCAAAAAAGCGATGCCCTATAAACCCTGAGCCTTTGCCCGCGTTCCTGATTATGCTATAGTATAGTTGCATGAGCAGTTTATTCTTGTCTGCTGAAATATTTAAGAAATAAATTTTGAAAAATAGAACCTTTATAACTACCTTTACATGTACCTATTGGCTCTTTGACATACCTGCGAAAACACTTTCCTCAGGCAATCCTGCTATGCCCCGGCGTGCTGCCCCCAGCACTTCAGCAGCACCGTGCTGGTGCCAGATGCCTTGTGACGTTCTCCCCGCTTATTGCTTTACCGGCCATTTCCGGCCTCACATTAAATTTTATCCGATTTGTGCACTTCAAAATCACTTGCACAAATGTGCACAAATGGGGAGGAGGCAAATTCCGGGAACCAGCTTTTTGCTCCGTTTTAACACAAAAAACCTTCATATAAAAACTTCCCTAACTTGTGCACACGCAAAAAACTGTAAAGGAGTGTAAAGTTCCGGAATGCGCTCTTCACCTTGTCTGCTTTCTGCTCTCTAATTTCAAAAAGTGTAAAGAAGTGTAAAGGTCCGGAATGTGCTCTTCACCTTGTCTGATTTCTGCTCTCTGATTTCTGATCTCTGTTTTCTGCCTCTACCCATTGCCTCGCTTTCTAGCAAACCCTCTCAGCCACGCTCTTGCCGTTTCCTCATCCCTAAAGGTTTTCATGGGAATGGGCGGTGCCTGCAGTTTAAAAAGAAGGTTCATGATCAACTCCCCCACTCCTGAGTCGGACAACATGGCCATGGCTGTGTAGGTTTCCGGCAGGCGCTTCTTTACATAGGCCCGGGTTTCGCGTGTGGGCACCGGTGAGTTACAGAGCTGCACCAGCAGGCAGGGCTTGTTACCCGCCGAAAGCCGCTGCACTAAATCAAAATTAGCCCGGGTATTCTGCATGGTGCGTTGGGTCGGGCTGGAGATGGAATTCAAAATGCCCTCCTCATCAAACCAATACGTACCCAGTTCGGTTTCAAATGTTTCCTTATCCGTTGGCAATTTCATATTCCCAAAAGTAAGCTGTAGTCTTTTACTTTAAACCTGCAGGGCTTCAAAAATAGAAGCAGCATCGTTGGTTAAAATGGCCTAAAGACCTGCTTTAACAACCTCCTGGCACTTGTTTTTTTGCACATCATCACCATACAACCTGGAAGGAACGCTTTTGGTAGAAATTAGGTGTTTTAACATCAAAACATCTGCAAAATCACAGATTTTGGGCATAAACAGGAAAAATTTGCCACAGCCTTCACAAAAGCTATCCCTGAGGAACGCAAAAATGTTTATAAAGCAAGTGAAGGGTATGACATATTAGTTTATCTTGACAAGGTTAAATAAAAATGCTATGGGTCGTCCACCAACAAAACCGGTCACATTCCGGGATGGTTATTATATCGAAGTCCGCTCTAAAGATGCCGATAAAGGCGTTAAGGTGCGGTCCGATACCGAACAGGAAATGCTGGCCAATGCCGAAATGTATAAGCGAAGCAAAATAGTAGTGGTGCTTGGCCAGATGAAAAAAGGCGTTTGGGTAAATGAAGCCGAAGCCAAAAAGCCGAAGGAAGCCAAGGCTAAAAAGAAAGCCGCTAAATAATATAGGTCCGTCTGCCTGCTGCTTACCGCCGGCCAGGTGCCGGCCGGTATCTGTTTATTATCAGAACGCTGTGAAAAGGGGGTTGTTGAAGTGTAATACATCCTCCGTATCCCTCTCTTTACGCTTACTGCGCCTGTTCTGTTATAGCAGCTCCATTAGTTGTTACCAATAAGTGCTAAAGGGGTCGATATTTCTATGTACCCTGTCATTAATTAATAAACCTTTAACAGCATTATTGTTTCTTATTTAATAGCAATATAAACTACCCGTAGTCCTGCGGATGGCTTGCCACCTGGCAGTGGCGGACACTATTGCAGCGGCAGCACTAACAAATGGCAGCACCAAAAACAATTTATTGCTTAATGTTGTTTTACCTAATTCAACGAACTTAATAACCAGAAGATATGACCTCAACCAAAGCTTATGCCGCGCAAAGTGCTACTACCCCGCTGGCCCCTTTTACCTTCGAACGCCGCCATACAGGAGAATACGATGTGCAGATCGAGATTCTGTATTGCGGAGTTTGCCATTCCGATATTCACCAGGTGCGCAATGAATGGGGCGGTAGCCGCTACCCCATGGTCCCCGGCCACGAGATTGTAGGCCGTGTAACCGCTGTGGGCAGTAAGGTCAGCAAATTCAGCGTTGGCGATTTTGCCGGCGTAGGTTGTTTTGTAGATAGCTGCCGCACCTGCCCTAACTGCCGGGCCGGCCTGGAGCAATACTGCGATAGTGGTATGGTGGGCACCTACAACGGCCTTGAACGGGTTACCAAAGCCCCTACCTACGGGGGCTATTCCACCCAGATAGTAGTAGATGAAAATTACACCCTGCGCGTATCCGATAAACTGCCCCTGCAAGGCGTGGCCCCCCTGTTGTGCGCAGGCATTACCACATACAGCCCCCTGCGTTATACCAAGGTTGGGCCGGGTCATAAACTGGCGGTGGTAGGTCTTGGTGGCCTGGGGCACATGGGCGTTAAGTTTGCCAAAGCCTTTGGTGCCGAAGTTACCGTGCTTAGCACCAGTAAAAACAAGGAGGCCGACGCGCTGAAACTGGGAGCCCACCATTTTGCCCTTACAACCAATGCCGCTGAGGTGGCTGCCCTAAAAGGCAAATTCGACTATATATTAAACACCGTATCGGCCAAACACGATTATAGCATGTATCTGAATATGCTGGCCACCAATGGCACCATGATTATCGTGGGCGTGCCACCCGAGGCAAACGAAGTGCCTGCATTCACCCTTATCGCCAAACGCCGTAGCATTATCGGTTCATTAATCGGGGGCATTGCCGAAACGCAGGAAATGCTAGACTTCTGCGCCGAACATAATATAACAGCCGATGTGGAAGTCATCAACATGCCCTATATCAACGAAGCCTACGAACGTATGCTGAAGAATGATGTGAAATACCGCTTTGTAATTGATCTTGCCTCCCTCAAAAGTTAAACACTCATGGAGGCATTAAAGTTAAACGACGAGCAAAAGCTGCTGCTAAAGCAGGAACTAAAAAAGCGTTGCGTGGCCATTTTAAAGGAACGCATTGAAGGTTTTAATCAATCGGTAGATGCGGCCCGCGAGGCAGCCAACAGCGAGGACAAAAGTTCCGCCGGCGACAAATACGAAACCTCAAGAGCTATGGGCCACCTGCAGCAGGAAATGCTGGGCGAACAGTTGGAAGCCGCCTTACAGGAACTGGACTTTGTAAACAGTTTGCAAACCGGTGCCTTGCATCATACCGTGGCTCCCGGCAGTGTAGTAATCTGTGGCGACTTTGCCGCCTTTATGGCAGCAGGCCTTGGTGCTACCCAGATAGAGGCCCAAAAATATTTTCTGCTTTCACCAAAGGCTCCGTTGGCGTTGGCGGTTCAACATAAAAAGGAAGGAGAAACTGTGGTATTTAATGGCAAACAGTTACTGATTAAGCAGGTGTTTTAGGTAGGTGATTACTGCTTCAGTTCATCAGCAATTTTTGCAGCCATTTCGGCCTTCTTGCTTTCATCCATCAAAGCAGGACGTTCAGCCAGTTGCGCGGCGGCACGCTCCAACTGAGCAACTTGCTTAAAAAACAAACGGCATAAGCTGCATACAATGCTGGTATGCCACCACAAACCAAAGCGTTGCATAAAGCTTAAACGGCCTTCGCGTTTTAGTTCGTGCAGGCGGGTGGCTTCGGCACAGGTCATCTTAAAAGCTTGCAGTAGCGTCATTACTTATTTTTAACTGTTAAACCAGTTGGTTTGCAGGCACTCGCGTAATTGAAGTTTGGCCCGGTGCATGATCACCCAGTAATTAGAGGGGGTTAAGCCCAATTCCTTACAAATTTCTTCCGAGTCAAGGTCGTCCATCGTGCGCAGGGTAAACGCCGCCGACCACTTCGCCGGTAATTTATCGAGGCACTGTTTCAGTATATCGTTAAACTGATCGCTTTCAACACTGGTTTCAAAATCCTTACCCCAGGCTGTGGGGGCCGCAGTATCCGCCCAATGTCCATAACCCGATTCTTCCTTATTAAAAAAATAATCCATGAATGTTCCACCACCCTCCTGATCCAAAATACTGCGCTCATTCTGTGTGCTCTTTTTGCGGTAGTAGTCAATAATCTTCCGCTTCAGTATGGCAGTAAGCCAGGTCTTTTCCGTAGCGCGTGCCTCAAAGGTATCCAGTGCTTTCAGTGCACTGAAAAAGGTATCCTGCACCAGGTCCTCTGCAACCTCTGCTTTACGTAAACGGGCCAGTGCATAGGCATACAAACTATCCGCGTAGCGCTCCACCCATTTTTCGGGTTCCGGTTTTATATGTTGCTCGGTCTGTGCCAGGTTGCAATATTAGTGTTGAACAATGATCTTCTCTGTTTTCAAAAGCGTACCGTAATCAGTAATACGCAGGAAGTAAATACCGTTGGCCAGATGTTGTGTGTTAAACGTAAATACCGCCGTACCGGCTTTAAAGTTATCCTCCAGCAAGGTGCGCACCAGGTTACCTGCTGCATCGTAAATGGAGAAGCTGGCGAAGTTGTTGTTAGGCAATTCTATCTGCAGGGTAAACCGTTCGGAAGCAGGATTAGGGAATACCTTACTATTCAAACCGGCCGGCATCGTAGGTATCAACGAAACCACCGAAGAGTCGGTATTTACCAATTTAGCCACCCATGTGCGGTACACATGCGAAGGGCTTACATAAGAACCCGATAGCCAGGCAGTATGCGGTTCGTTGTATTTGCGCTGTATGCCGGTGTAATCGCCCCAGCGTTCTACACTATCCAGCAATACGTCCTCTTCGCTTTCGCCGGGCTTTATCACCAGCATCTCCGATACAGCCCCTTGCGCATCACGGTAAAAAGCGGCAGTGCCGGGGAAGGTATCCGGCGAAGAATAGGAGCAGGTAATAAAGGCGCGGTTATCCCACTGGTTGTTACCAGCATAGGCAATAGAAGGGTAACCATAATCAATGCTGTCGTTAGCGATTATCTGGCCTGTTATTACCGGATTCGTGGAGACCTGTTCAATTTGGCCAAGGTAAACAGCAGAGGTAAAAGTGGAAGGATGAATGGTGTTCTGCACCCATTGTATACGGTCGTTCTCAATGAAGGCGGACAGCACCCGGGCATCATTAGTAGCCAGGTATTGGCCGCCGCGTTGCGGTGCATTAGGGGGCAAACCATAGTTCACATCCGTAGTATATACCTCCGAACTGAATTGGGCATTACCGGATTGATACGAATCGGAAATCTTATGAAGAAACACAGTGTCATTACTCAAATCGCCGGGCCTAACCGACAGAAAGTAGGACGCAGGACCTACAGGCCCGCTACCACCCTGCACGGCGCAAATGTTCCAAACAGGTGCTCCGTTCCACTTCACATCGTGCCAAAAGTTGAACTGAAGAGTATCGCCGTCATAACCTCTTTGCTTATCAATTTGCCATATCGCCGAATAGCGAAATCCGGTTTTCCAATCATAACCATCCTTCAAGTGATTAAAGGTCATAAAGAAGTCTTTGTCAGAAATACTGATAATCGGATAATCGCTCCAGGTAGTATCATTCAGCATATTACCGCTCAGCGAGTAAAAGTTCCATTGGGCAGCAGGGTCTGCCGTTTGCGAGAAGGCCACGATAATATGCGACTTGGTGCTGGTACTGCCGGTAAAAAACACCAGGACAAACCGGTCAGCAACAGGATCATAAACCACTTTAGGGTCACTTATCTGTGTAAGCAGGCCCAGCGAATTGGCAAAGGTAGCCAGGCTTTTACTGCTAACCAGCGCACCGGTATCATTGTAAATGCGGATATTGGTATTAACCACACTTACTATTTTACCATTGTTAGAAATAGCCAGGTGGTTATCGTTAGGCGTGCTTTGCGATACATTGGCCGTAAAGTTGGTCAACATTACCGGGGCTTCGGGTAGGGCACGGCCCTGCCGGGTTTGCTTTATCGCCTGATGTTGCAGGCGTTGTTGGTGCAGGTATTCCTTTCTGTTACCATAATCCGAAGCCGGTTTGGGCTGTTCTTTAATGGTTAGCACCAAGGGTTCCCAATCCTGCAAGGCCGGGTCATTGAACCGAATCACCTTTGTTAAAGGGGCACTCAGGCTCCGCTCTACCTGCATAACAGGCCCCTGCGCCCTGGTTAGCAAAGCGGCAAACACGATAGCCAAACACAAAATACGCTTCATATGCCGAAGATAGGATTTTGATTAATGTCCTGTAATTCCGGGCAGTTAACATACCAGACCGGGATGGCACTACCATCTATTTCAGGAATTGCCTTTAATTTGTCCGCAAATGACCAATATGTATAAAATAGCCGGTTTAGTAACCGCTTTGTTCCTTGTTGCCTCGTGCACCAGTAATTACCCCATTTCAGCCCTACCTGCTGACACCAATCCTCCTTCACTTTCTACACCCATAGCCAGCTATGCTACAGTCGATAAGTTTTACGCCTTTGGTGCTACACTGCCATCTTCGGAAATAAACAAAGGATATACCATTCACTTTACGGATACAACCCAAAACATACAGGCAGCCTGCCAGGGAATTATAAACAGTATTGCCACCAACAATGATGGCACAATTGCCATTACAGCGCAATACAAAATAAACTCGGTATACTCGGTGTATTACAGTGGCTTAAAGTCTACCACCCTGCAAGTAAATGATAACATTACAGCGGGCAGTATACTGGGCAAAATTGGAGGCCCCGGCACTTTGTATTTTGCCATCATCAAAAACAACAACGAAATGCGTTGCCCCGAAACCTATTCAAGCCCTGGTTTTATGACCAGCATTCAACAGGCAATGGACAAGCATAATGCGAGCAATCCCACCGATTCGGTTTACACTGCCTGCCTTGTTGATTCATTACCTAAATAATAGCTACCCCCATAAATCAAAAAGGCCGGCACTACCGGCCTTTTTGATTTATCCATTCATATTTTAATAACCAAATACCTTTTCTAAACTAAGCTCTTCTACGGGGCCCAGCTCTTTTAAGGCGTCCATATTCAGATCATCTTTTTTACCCACAACCAGGTAAGCATATTGTTTGCCTTTAACATGTAGGTTAAAGAACTTATGTATCTCTTCCAGGGTTAGGATTTTTGCCTTTTCGTAAATCACCTTTCTAACATCATAATCCAATCCACGCTTTCTGGCACGGTCCCAGGCCCAGTAAATGTCCGAGCGGGTAATCCAATCACTCTCCAGTGTTTTTACCACACTTGCGCGTGCCGACTCAAACTGCTGCGGCACTTCAGGCATATTATTCAATAGCTCGTTCATTTTAGCTAATGCAGTGCGCAGCTTATCGCTTTGTGTGCCTACATAAGAACTGAGGTAGTGCGATTCGTTAGCATATTGCGGAACACCAAAACTGCTGTAAACTGAGTAGGCCAAGGCCATTTTCTCGCGCACTTCCTGGAACATAATACTGCTTAGCCCCGACCCATAGTAATCGTTATATAGATAGATATACGGATAGAGATCTTTGTTGAATACCTCATCCTTCGCCAACATTACGATCTCGGCTTGCTTCATCGGATAATAACACACATATACCTTGTTCTTGTCAATCGGCAACTCAGGATACTTTTTGGCTGCAGGATAATCTTTCAGCTTGTCGTTTACATTATGCAGCTTATTCATTACATCTAATACGGCTTTAGGTTCGCGCTGCCCATAATAGAAGATGCGGTGTTTGTAGCTACTTAACGATTTAATAAGGTTAACCAGGTGATTCACATCCTCATTCTGTAAATCCTGTTCACTCATTACATTATTGAACGGATTTAAGGCGCCATACTTAGCATAGCTGCCGAGGGCATTGTACAGAATAGTATTCTTATTCTTCTTGGCATTTTCGCGTCCTTGCATAATGTCCATCACCAGTGCCTGATAAACTTCTTTATCGGGCTTCACATTTGCCAGCACGTGTTCAAACAACTCAATGCCTTTCTCCAGGTTAGCTTCTAAACCAGAAAGCGAAACATACACGCGGTCGCGGCCACTACTAACACCAAAGCTTAAGCCAAGTTTGTAAAACTCGGTTTTCAGCTGTTCTGCGGTGTATTTATTGGTACCCAGATATTCCAGATAGCTGATTGCCAGGCCAAGGTCGCGGATGTTATCCGTGCCCATATCGAAAATGTAATTCAGGCTGAATGTTTTATTTACATCATTACGGATGTAATCGAAAGGCACGCCTGCACGGCTTAACTGCAAATGCGTAATATCTTTTTGAAAATCGAGGAACTTAGGAGTGAGCGAAGGTTGTGGCATGCTTTCCCAACGTTTCTTAAAGCCCGACACATCTTCCTTGTTCATTACTACCGGCGTAATTTTAGGCTTCTCCACCTTATGTACATTGGCCTCGCCCTGGCGCTTGTAGCAAACAGCATAGTTGTTGCCATAATGTTGATTCGCAAAGTTTACGATATCGGCCTTAGTAACTTTCGCCATTTCATCAATCTCGTTCACCCATTGCTGCCACTCGATGTTGTGTACAAACGTACCCATTAACACATAGGCGCGGCCATCGTTCTTCTCGGCTTGCTGCATACGTTGTAAACGTAAATTCTGAATAATGGCAGGCAAGATCCAATCGCCGAATTCACCTTTCTTTACCTTTTCAATTTCGCCCAGCATCAACTCCTTCACCTCTTCCAGTTTCTGGCCTTGTTTAGGTTCTCCGAAGAATTTATGGAAGCTGTAATCGGTGTTCTCATCAACAAAAGAGTAAGCATTCAGCACCTTTTGTTGTTGAACTAAATCAAGATCTATAAGTCCTGCCTCGCCGTTAGCCAATATCATATCTACCAAACGGGCCATCATTGCATCGTGGCTGTTAGCGCCATCAAAAAGATAGCCGATATAAACGTGTTCAGCCTGTGGGCCCAGGTATTCGCGTTCAATTGGCTTTTCTACTTTGGGTTCTTCCTGTTTTACAAACGCCGGAATACGGGTAGGACTCCAATCAGCAAAGTTCTTCTCAACGGCAGTTATCGCTTTATCAGGATCCAGGTCGCCAACCAAAATGATAGCTACGTTATTGGGACGGTAATATCTATCGAAGTAATTGTGAATATTCACCATCGAAGGGTTCTTAAGATGCTCGCCTAAACCAATAGTAGTTTGGGTGCCATACGGATGATTAGGCAACAAAGCATTATCAATCGAGTGGTCGCTCCATACACGGTCATTATCCTGATTGCGATTAAACTCTTCGTATACCGTTTCCAACTCGGTGTGGAAGATGCGCAGTACCAGGGTCTTAAAACGATTGCTTTCCAAAGCAAGAAACTTATCGAGGCCGTTGGAAGGAATGTCGTTTACATACACCGTCATATCGGTAGAGGTAAAGGCATTTGTACCCTGCGCGCCCAAGGAGGTCATCATTTTGTCGTACTCGTTAGGGATGGCAAACTTGGATGCTTCGTAACTAAACGAATCGATACGGGCATAGATGGCCTTCTTTACTGCTTCATCGGTGGCTTCCTTATGGTATTCGAAGTTGGCTGAAATCGAATCAAGCAATACGCTTTCAGATGCCCAGTTCTTAGTACCGAAGTCATGCGAACCTTTAAACATCATATGTTCCAGGTAATGCGCTAAGCCTGTTGTGGCGGGTGGATCGAATTTGCTACCGGCCTTAACAGCGATAAGGGTTTGTATACGCGGTGCATCCTTGTTAACGCTGATCATCACCTTCAGGCCATTGCCCAGGGTGTAGATGCGTGCATGAAACGGATCGCCGGGAACAGTATCGTATTGAAAGTTTGATGCGCTGCTTGCGCTTGAAGCTGCAAGGGCCGCAGGATCCGTACTTTGCACCCTAACCCTGGTGGGGTCCAGTTTACGTTCTTCGATAGGCTTGGCTTCCTGGATAGCACCTCTAACAGGCACTCCTTTAGGGTCGCGCGAACGTTGTTGTGGCTGACTAAGGCTATTAGATCCCTGGTTATTTTGTGAAGCGCTTTCTACTTTGGTAGAGGCACCACCCTGTTGGGCAATGGCTTGGGTTCCGATAAGCAGCAGGCTTGCAACAAGCAATCTGAATTTCATGTGTTGGTTTTAAGATTTGGGCGAATATAGAATGTTAAATGGATACAGGTATTCAGGGCCTTGCGGCGCTTAAATACTTTAACAATCCCTCAACTAAGGGTAAAATCCGGGGAAACCGAATATAGGGCATTTACCTTACTGAATAGAGAGTAATGCAATAGCCTCGGGTTCCAGGGCTCGGTTATAGATCTTCAGGTCGTCGACAGCACCGGTAAAAAACCAGTTTTTGTTGTAGGCCCCACCGTTTCCTATCACAAAATGGGCGGTCGTATTCGAAAACCAGGCACCTGCTGTAAGCGAATCGATACCGGGCTGCATGGCACCATCCACATACACCCGTAGCGTACTGCCATCCGCCACATAGGCTATATGCCGCCAATGGCCAACCCTTATTGCCGCAGATGCCTGTAAGGGATCTACCCCGTACACCGAAGGATTGCCGCCTTCCACCCAGTTATCCAGGTTAAAGCAGGCACGGTTAAAGTGGTTATCCAAACTATACTCCCATGGACCTGTTACGCCCCGCTTACTAAGTACTGCCACCGGTTGTGTAGTATCCTCCACCTTTACAAAACAGCTAATGGTAAATACACCATTCGGAAACGAAAGCGCTTCCAGATCGCCGAAATCGATATAGGATGAATCGGCTGCATTGAAGTGTACGGCCCGTTGTGCGAGACCATATCTGTTTTCTATTGCGGTGATATTATGCGCTATACCTGCGGTGCCACTGATCAGGTCGTAACCCTCCCCATTCAACCGTATATCGGCCATCAAGCCTGTTGTTATATCGGGTTGAGGCGTCGGCTTCTTACAAGCCGCCATCAGGACTAATAACAAGAGCGGTGCGAATTTCATGGTCGAGAGTTAACGAAGTTACGTACCGCTTATTGCATCAACAACATGCCACGGCTTAATCGTAATCAAGTTCAAGGCCAAAAACCTGCTGCATCTTTTTTAATGCAGGATTCTTCTGCACCAGGCGGTCGAACTTCTCCTTTTCGGTATATGGCTTCTTCTCCACGGAAACGGCCTTATCAGCCAGTATTATTAATTCTACCTCGGCACCGGTACGCTTAGCCATAAAGTTCTGTATGCCTAAGCGGGCTTCTTCGAACTGTAGGCGCTGCATATCGCTTTGTACCTTCAGTTCCATCTGAAGGCGGTCGTTTAATACCGGCTTAAACGAACTGAAGCTGGTTCTAAGTCCGCGTTTTGTATCGGGCAACTGGGCAGCGTAAGCCTCCCAAAGCTTCAGTGCATTTTCCTCGTTCCACACTAAGGTTTCGCCTGCATAGGTTACTTCCTCCTCCTGTATCAGTTTCTTCTCTTCCTCGGGCACGTTCCCTGTGGCAACGTCATTTAAGGTAAGCAGCTTTTTACTTTTAGAGATGGTGGCAACCGGTGGTGCAGGAGGTGCGCCCGGCTTTTCGCCTTCGGTCTTCTTCTGAACCGGCGGTGCATCGGTTTGCGGTTTAGCCACTTTGGTTTCTACCGCTTCCTCTTTCTCTATTGAGGTATCAAGTTTTTTTTTTGATGGTGCCGAAGTATCGGTCACCACTGCATTTACGTAGCACATCTTTATAAGTGCCACCTCTACCGTAAGGCGCTTGTTTTTGCTGCCTTTGTATTGTATATCGCACTGGTTACCGATGTTAAGGCAGTTAACCAGAAAATCGGCAGGAGCCAGGCGGGCCTGTTCGGCATAACGTTGTTTGAGGTTGTCGCTTACTTCCATCAACAGCACGGTATCTTCATCTTTACAGAACAGCAGGTTGCGGAAGTGTTCGCAAAGGCCCAGTATAAAATCGTCTCCTTCGAAACCTTTGCGCAAGATGGTATCGAACAACTGAAGCACAGCGGGCAGGTTTTCGGCCAGCATACTGTCCGTTACTTTAAAGAAGTAATCATAGTCGAGCACATTGAGGTTCTCGAGCACACCTGCGTAGGTTAGCTTACCACCACTAAAGCTGCTGAGGCGGTCGAACATAGAGAGCGCATCGCGCATACCGCCATCGGCCTTTTGGGCAATGATGTGCAGGGCATCTTCCTCGGCATCAATATGCTCGGCCGTGCAGATATTCTTGAGGTGCTTAACAATGGTATCGACACCAATACGGCGGAAATCGAAAATCTGACAACGCGAAAGTATAGTTGGCAGAATCTTGTGCTTTTCGGTAGTAGCGAGGATGAACTTGCAGTAAGCCGGCGGCTCCTCCAGCGTTTTCAGGAATGCGTTGAACGCACCCTGCGAAAGCATGTGCACCTCATCTATAATATAGATCTTGTATTTACCGCTTTGAGGCGGGAAGCGCACCTGCTCTACCAGCGAGCGGATATCTTCGACACTATTATTACTGGCGGCATCCAGTTCATGTATATTGAAACTGCTGTTTTGCTGAAACGAGGTGCAGGAAGGGCACTGACCGCAGGCCTCAAAATCGGGCGTAATGTTCTCGCAGTTAATGGTTTTAGCCAGAATACGCGCTGCTGTAGTTTTACCTACCCCACGCGGACCGCAGAACAAAAACGAATGCGCCAGGTGACCGGTACGAATAGCATTTTTAAGGGTAGTGGCTACCTGTTCCTGACCCACCATTTCGCTGAAACGGGCCGGACGATACTTACGCGCACTAACAATATATTCTGCCATTGGGGGTAAAAATAGAAAAACAGTGGATTTTCAATTAACGCTTCAAAACAAAGGTGAACAACTTTTTTGCCGGTGTTAGCTTTTTATAAATGTGCTTACTACCAACGAATTACAGCAGGCGAATGACCAGCGATTTTTAACTATTTTCACCTGCCTTAACTTCTAAATAAGCACGTATGGCTAACAAAGGTACGAAAGACAATCCCTGGAAATTAAAAACGCCTCCGGGAACCTCGGAATACGAAATGTATACAGACCAAAAAGACGGTAAGGAGATATTGGTTTGCACCGTGGGTAAAACCGTGCTGCATTACGATGCCCGTTGCCTGAAAGATTTACATACCATGCTGAAAAAACACGGCGACTGGATGGAACTGGGCAGCGCTGATGAACAGAAGCCTGCCAAAGAAGGAACGGTAGAGGCCTGGGGCCGGAGCAGCGAAAATCCGGTGGGTGGCTGGTATGGTTTAAAGAAAGGTTTCCGTGGGCGGTTTGGCATGTATATACCACCCCTGATGGAGGAGCTTGGTTTAGCCGAACTGGAGCACCTTCCGAAAAACAACCGCATGCGGGCAAAGTAGGCCTGCTAATCTGTTCTGTGTTTCTCATTGCTGCTTCATTTTCTATTTTCACTTTATGCGTTTGCTTATAGCTTTTCTCTTTTTGCTGAGTGGCATCAATTTGTACGCTCAAACAAAAACGGATTCCGTTTCCATTACCAAACGCTTATCGGTCTATGTTACCGCTTTAGCAGCAGATAGTATGCAGGGCCGCGCACCAGGCACCGCTTACGAATTAAAGGCCGCCCGTTATATCATCAGCCAACTGAGCACCGCCGGCGTTGTTGCCGATACTATTGGCTTTACCATCCGGCTTACTAAAGACAGCGCCCTGAATTGCTACAACGTATTCGGCTTTTTAGACAGTCACGCCGATAGCACCATTCTTATCAGTGCGCATTACGACCACCTTGGTTTGGGCAGCAATAAATCGCGCGAACTGCGCAAAAAGGGCATACACCCCGGGGCCGATGATAACGCCAGCGGCGTTGCACTGGTAATGGAACTTGCCAACCAGTTAAAGCAAACAAAAAACCGCCGTTACAATTTCGTGTTTGCCTTTTTCTCGGCACACGAAATGGGTTTGTACGGCTCTTATAACTTTACGCGCAGTGCGCTGTTTGATTTACTGCACCTAAAGGCCGCGCTAAACTTTGATATGGTGGGCCGTTTACAACCCACTACTAAAATTGTGCGCGTAAGCACCTGTGTGCAGGATACCTCCCTCCGCTCCTTTTTACTACCGCTGCAAAACAGCGGCTTATACATCCGCGCTGATGAAAACGGTGAAACCGTGAACGACTTTTCCGTGCTTTGCGAACATTGCGTGCCGGCTGTTTCGTTTACTACAGGCCTGCACGATGATTACCACCGCATGAGCGATACCGCGGATAAAATCAACTACGGGGGTATCTATCAAATTTTACAGGCCGTTAAAAAGCTTCTGCATTAGTTGTAGGGTTAGAAATTCAATCAATGCTGCACCAAAAGTTTTCCGCTTAAGCGTGGTGTGTTCTTTCCTTCTAACCGCCAAAAGTAAACACCGTTTACCCATGCACTAACGCTTATTGCTGTGGCACCGTCAAAGTTAGGGTTGCGGTAAACCGTTTGTCCCAAGGCATCAATAATCTCAAGAGTAGCAATATGGTAGTAATCTGCCGTTTCAATATAAACCAGTTCTGTTGCCGGGTTAGGGAACACCTTCACCGCAAAGGCCTCCTTTTCAGGCAAGGCACCAATACCTAAAATAGTATCGCAGGCACCTCCGGCTATTTTACCTAAACCAAAATTTACCACATTAGGCAAGGTTACATTATCCCAACAGCCGGGTATATCCAAAGCTTCTTTCTGGAACTGGCAGGCTAAACCTGCACTATCCGGGTGATGAATGATATGATACGCACCGGGCAATCCCTGAAAATTACTAACCATAATTTTATTGGTAGGCGTAACAAACAGGTTAAAAAACGGATCGGGGTTAGTATAGGTAGAATCAACAATAGCAATTAAGGTTCGTGTATTGCTGATGGTGTCTGCTTCCGTATCATACTGCAACAAATAATCCAACGTATTAATATACAGATAACGGCCGTTTGGTGAGAAACAAACCCCGTCTAAACCCGAACCGGTGCTACCTCCCACATCCCATGGAGGTTCGGCATATACTTTAACAGGTCTGGCATTGCTAAACTCACCGGAACAGCGGTCGAAATCCAATATGTTCAAGTATGTTCCTGCGGCTCCACAGGCATATTTTGTCCCGTCTAAAGTAAAATTGGCCATACCGATAAGGTCCGGCTCAAAATCAGCCGCGCCTATCTGTTGTGGGAAAGGCCCATAAACCGAGTCGGCGGTTACCAGCCATTTATTAAACGTATTACTTACATAGGCATGGTTCACCATCCACCAATCTCTGCCATTGGCATGCCGCACCGCTGTTAGCCGGCAATCGCCCATTACACCCTTGTGTAGCGGCACCTTTTTCTCCACCACCTTCCCCGCTCCGCCATTGGCATCCATATCTACTACCGCATAATACAACCTATCCGGCGAGGCATCGTTTTCTATAAGCAGCGAATCGGTCCACGAATAATAAAACACCCAATAGGTATTGCTCTTTTTAGGTAAGGCCAACACGCCCTGCGTTATAGAGCTGCCCCATCCATGCATCAATTGGTAGAACTTGTTATCCGTTAAACTATCGCCGTTCTCCAGCGTTTGCAGGTGCTTGTTTACTATCCGGGTGCCATTGCATTGAAAAAGCAAACTATCCTGCTCATCGTTCATAAAAGCAGTAACGTTGCTATGCCGGTAGGTTACAGGTCTGGGGGTATCTATAGCAAAAGAATCGTTGGGTAAAAAGGTAAGATAAGCCACCGGGTCGCTAACCGGCCAGCGTTTAGGTATTCCGTTTTGGGCAAAGCAGCAGCACCATGCCATAAGCACCATGCTGCTGATAAGCCCTATGCGGAGTTTGAGGTTCATGTTAGTTGGTTGGTCGTGTTTTCAAATTCAAAATAGTGATTTTATGTTGTATGACCTGAAAAAGGCTATATTGATATAAGGGGTTACACTTATTTACACTTTTTGAAATTAGAGAGCAGAAAACAGAGATCAGAAAGCAGACAAGGCGAATAGCACATTCCGGAACTTTACACTTCTTTACACTTTTTGAAATTAGAAAATAGAAAACAGAGATCAGAAAGCAGGCAAGGTGTTGAGCACGTTCCCAACTTTACACTTCTTTACACTTTTCCGCCACACAACGGATTTTGGGAATACAATTAATAGAACGCTGATTGTTATGATCTTTATGATTTGCGCTGTTTTGAGTCGGAACTTTACACTTCTTTACACTTTTTGAAATTAGAAAATAGAAAACAGAGATCAGAAAGCAGACAAGGCGAATAGCACATTCCGGAACTTTACACTTCTTTACACTTTTTGCACAAGCATCATTCAACTTTACACTCCTTTACACTTTTTTCTATTTGTGCAGATTTGTGCAGTTGATTTTGAAGTGCACAAATCGGACAAAATTTAACAGGTGTAGTGCCAAAGGCGCAAAAGGGCGCTACAGCCCTACAAAGATAATTAAATAAGAAACTATTTTTCTGTATTTAATTGTTAATTTTTAAAGCCCCACTACGGCCAATAAAAAAGGGGGTGCCCTGACGACACGCCCCTTTTACTGTTTAACCACATCTTAATTCTTGACGATCCGCGCTATTTGTTTGCCCGCGCCGGTTTCCACCTCCAGCAGATAGATACCCGCAGCTACGCCGTTACCGTTGGTATCCTTACCATCCCAGGTAAAGCTATACTCCATAGCACCGGCCTCCAGCGATTCTTCGCGAACTACCTGGCCCATCAGGTTTACAATACGCCATTTAAGCTGCTGAGCAGGTGCCGTCAACTTCAGGGTAATGGTAATTACATCGCTGAAGGGATTTGGCCAGGCCTGAATAGAAAGCTGTGACCCGGCTACATCCTGCACATCCGTAGATCCTCCACCATTACCGGTTTCATCATTACAATCGCTGCAGGCCTGGGTTGTATCGCTGGGTTCCAGGGCCAGAAAAGCGGTGTAGAGCGAAAGCACCCTGTTTTGAATACTGACCTGCTGGATATTAGCGATGGTTTGATTATCGGCCGTTAAGGCTTCCATTTCTTTAATATAGTTGCCTGCCCACATCATGCGAACGGTACTATCCATGCTTAAAGTGTTTCCTACAAGTATCTGTTGCTGAAACGGAGTGCCCTGAAACATACCGGTGATTTCGGCCCTGAGGGGCAGGTTGCCGACGTACTTACCAAGTTGTACGAACGCAGATTTTAAGCCAACCTGATTACCACTACCCGAGTTATACCTGCTGTAACAGAAACCACTGTCTACATCGGTGTAAAGTTCGAAGTTGGTTACATAGCCCCCCATCATGCTATACATATCCTTCATCAACATATCGAAATTGCTATAGTTGGTATAAGTGAACGAGTAACAATAGTTTGTGTTGATGTAGCTTTTGTAAATGCCACCGGTAAGGGCTGTAATATTGCGATTGAAGTAGGAGTTACCGGGATAACAGGTATTGTTTATATAACTGGAAGTAATGTTGGTTTGCACATAATCGGCCACATGGATCGGATAAACTTCGGGAGCCATGTAAGTCAATATGTCGTTAATTAACTGGTTGGCGTTAACAGGCATACCATAATTTTGACTACTGCTAACCAACAGTATTTCGCCTCCGTTGTTGCCCTTCAGAAAATCGATACCATTCCCCAACAAGGCTGGCAAACTGCTATACGAAGAGATAGGGTTATTAGCCAGCAAGGGAGCAAACACATCTTCGATTGTTTGCGAGTCGGCTGGCAACCAGGTGTTGGAAAGCCGGTGAATATTGAATTGGGTAAAAATGAGGTTAAAGGAATCGAGCGGCCCCAGCGTTTGATGCAACATTTTGCGCGTGTTCTGTAAGATATCGGATGCTGTAACGGGTGTACAATTGGGGTTATGATCGAAGAGTACCGCTAATTTCTGGTGGCTGGTAGTTTGCACTACTTCGCCGGGCACCACTACTAACTGATAGTAACCTTCGCCCGGAGATGTTTCATAAATAGCCGAATAAACTCCATTGGTGAGGGTATGATTCATACTAAAATTAAGAGCCGTATTGCTGTTTAAAAAGGATGAACCGATTATAGTTTGTACGCTTCCGTTCGGCTGTGGTTGAAATACCTGGTTCGGCAATTCATCAATTACCGGCATGCTCCAATTGACATCGGGGTAGGTAATTACTTTAAGCGCAGGACGCACAGTAGATGTCCGCAGCAACTGCACCGGCAAAGGGATACCTGCCGCTGTAGTATTCCAATCGGCAGGCAGCAGGTAGCTGATCTTTACTTTACGCTTTTGATTACCGGGCATAGGATATACGCGCAATTGATATTGGGTTGCGCTGTTTTTATATAGGATAGAAGGGTCCTGCCGGCGCTGGACAATACTTTCGTACACCATATTGGCACGCGAACGATCGGTAATAGCAGCCTGCACTATTTGGTTGCCCACCCAAAGCCATGAATCGTTTACCATAGCACCAGCCGGCAAATCAAAATCAAGGACTATTTCGAATGTATCGCCTGAGTAAGAACTGGAAGAAGCAAACGTAAGATACATGCCACATTCGAAGTAGGCTCCTTTGGGTTGAATAGAAAAGGTTGCGGAGTCGATACGGGGAGTAGTGGAAACCCACCAGCTTTGCGGGTCGCGCATGGTTAGATTATTGTATGCCTTGGCAGAGAAAACTGACAAACAGAGGGTGAGCAATAGTAAATATCCTGTTTTCATAACATATGGTTTTAATGAAGAATTAATCCTACGGCGGTTCAAATACAAACCAAACCTATTGTGTTATAAGCAGTGCTGTGTCACAGAAATGTCATATCGAATTACAGCGGTATATGGCACAGGAATTGGCCATCTGATTAAAAGGGGCTTTTATATAACAAACGCAGCCGCCTAAGACACCGGTTACACAGGTAGCAACCCGGCACCAGCAGCGTGCCTTACCTAACTGATTACCTGCCTGCATATGAGGACATAAATAAAGGGGCACAAAAAAAACCGGCTGCCTCCAAAGAGACAGCCGGAAAAAAAACGTTCGTTGTATTTGTTCTGCTTAGTCGAACTTGAGATCCAGCGCCAGACCTCTCAATTCGTGCATTAACACGTTGAAAGATTCAGGGATACCGGCTTCAGGGATATTGTCGCCTTTAACGATGGCTTCGTAAGCCTTGGCACGGCCAACAATATCATCCGACTTCACAGTCAATAATTCCTGCAGAATGTTAGAGGCACCGTATGCTTCCAGCGCCCAAACTTCCATCTCACCAAAACGCTGACCACCAAACTGTGCTTTACCGCCCAATGGCTGTTGCGTGATGAGTGAGTAAGGTCCGATAGAACGGGCGTGCATCTTGTCATCCACCATGTGCACCAGTTTAATCATATAGATTACACCTACAGTGGTTTGTTGGTGGAAGCGTTCGCCGGTTTCGCCGTCATACAGATAGGTAGAACCTAACTCAGGCAATTCAGCCTTCTTCACCCAATCCTGGATTTCGTTTAACGAAGCTCCATCGAATATAGGAGTAGCAAACTTAACGCCTAACTTAATACCGGCCCAGCCTAATACGGTTTCGTAGATCTGGCCCAGGTTCATACGGCTTGGTACACCCAGCGGGTTCAATACGATATCAACCGGTGTTCCGTCTTCCAGGAACGGCATATCCTCGGAGCGCACGATACGGGCAACAATACCCTTGTTACCGTGGCGACCCGCCATTTTATCACCTACTTTCAGTTTACGCTTTTTGGCGATATAAACTTTAGCAAGTTTCAATACGCCGCTTGGCAGTTCATCACCAATGCTGATGTTGAATTTCTCGCGCTTGTATTTACCGGTTTCCTCGTTATTACGGATGTTGAAGTTATGCAACATCATTTTAACCAGGTTGTTGGTCTCTTCGTCCTTGGTCCAGTTGTTACCATCCACTACGCTGTAGTCGAGGTCGGCCAGTAACTTAGAAGTAAACTTGGTGCCTTTGCTAACCAGTTCTTCCTTATAGATAGTTTGGATACCGCTGCTGGTTTTACCACTTAAGATGGTCATCAGCTTGTCGATAAGTACACCTTTCAGGTCCGCCATTTTCTTCTCGAAATCTTTATCCAGTTTTTCGAGGGCTGTTTTCTCCTTCACCTTGCTGGTTTTATCCTTCTTGGCGCGGGCAAACAGTTTTTTAGTGATAACGGTACCTTCGATGGAAGGTGGCACTTTCAACGAAGCGTCCTTCACATCACCGGCCTTATCGCCGAAGATGGCACGCAACAGCTTTTCTTCCGGCGTAGGATCGGTTTCGCCCTTAGGGGTGATTTTACCGATCAGGATGTCGCCTTCCTTAACACGGGCGCCGGTACGGATAATACCGTTGTCGTCCAGGTCTTTGGTAGCTTCTTCCGATACGTTTGGAATATCCGGTGTTAATTCTTCTTCGCCCAGTTTGGTATCGCGCACTTCCAATTCAAATTCTTCAATCTGGATAGAAGTAAACACGTCGTCGCGCACTACGCGCTCGCTGATTACGATAGCATCCTCGAAGTTGTACCCTTTCCATGGCATGAAGGCCACTTTCAGGTTGCTGCCCAGCGCTAATTCGCCGTTTTCGGTAGCAAAACCTTCGCACAATACCTGACCTTTCGACACTTTCTGGCCTTTTTTAACCAGGGGTTTCAGGTTGATACAGGTGCTTTGGTTGGTTTTTAAGAACTTGCTGAGGTTATAAGTTACCTTATCATCTTTAAATGATACCAGCTTCTCCTCTTCGGTGCGCTCGTATTTAATGATGATTTGGTTAGCATCTACGTATTCTACCACACCATCGCGTTCGGCGTTCACCAGGTTACGCGAATCCTGTGCTACTTTCTTCTCCAGACCAGTACCTACAACAGGCGACTGCGGACGTAACAAAGGCACGGCCTGACGTTGCATGTTCGAACCCATCAGCGCACGGTTAGCATCATCATGTTCCAGGAACGGAATCAATGAAGCAGAAACACCCACGATCTGGTTAGGAGCTACGTCCATGAACTGCACTTCGTCCGGTCCAAGGATTGGGAATTCACCCTGGAAGCGTGCTTTAATTTTATCGGTGTTGAAGTTACCTTTCTCGTCCAAGCTGATGTTGCTCTGTGCAATTTTCACAAAGTCTTCTTCTTCGGCGGTAAGGAACTGTACTTTGCCTTTCAGGTTTACTTTACCGGCATCTACCTTACGGTAAGGAGTTTCGATAAAGCCCATCTTGTTCACCTTAGCGTGTACGCAAAGGGTAGAGATGAGACCGATGTTCGGACCTTCCGGTGTTTCGATAGTACAAAGACGGCCGTAGTGGCTGTAGTGTACGTCACGCACCTCGAAACCTGCACGTTCGCGGCTAAGACCACCAGGTCCTAAGGCCGATACACGGCGCTTGTTGGTGATTTCGGCCAGCGGGTTGGTTTGGTCGAGGAACTGTGATAACTGCGAAGTACCGAAGAACGAGTTGATTACAGAAGACAGTGTTCTTGCATTGATCAGATCAACCGGAGTAAACACCTCGTTATCGCGCACGTTCATACGTTCGCGGATGGTGCGGGCCATACGGGCCAAACCTACACCGAACTGGGTGTAAAGTTGTTCGCCTACGGTACGCACACGACGGTTGCTCAGGTGATCGATATCGTCGATCTCCGCACGCTGGTTGCTTAATGCTACCAGGTACTTAACGATGGCAATGATATCGGTTTTGGTAAGCACGCGGGTATTCATATCAATATCAAGACCCAGCTTTTTATTGATTTTGTAACGGCCTACTTCACCTAAATCGTAACGCTTATCGCTGAAGAACAATTTTTCGATGATACCACGGGCAGTTTCTTCATCAGGTGGTTCGCTGCCGCGCAGTTGCTTATAGATGTGGTTCAACGCCTCGATCTCGGAGTTAGAAGTATCCTTGTTGAGGGTGTTGAATATAATAGAGTAGTCGGCTGTTTGATTCTCTTTGTGAACAAAGAGGCTCTTGGTGCCGCTTTCGATAATCAGGTTGATGTTATCCTCGTTAACGATGGTATCGCGTTCCAGCAATACTTCGTTACGTTCGATAGAAACCACTTCGCCGGTATCTTCATCCACGAAGTCTTCCATCCAGGTTTTGAGAACCCTTGCAGCTAAGCGACGGCCTAAAGCTTTCTCGGCATCCTTCTTGGTTTTGAGGGCAATTTCATCTGCCAGTTCAAACAGGGTAAGGATATCCTTATCGCTATCGTAACCTACGGCACGCAGAAGCATCGTTACAGGGAACTTCTTCTTACGATCGATGTAGGCATACATTACGTTGTTGATGTCGGTAGCAAATTCCATCCAGGCTCCTTTGAAAGGAATTACACGGGCGCTATAGATTTTAGTGCCGTTCGGGTGGAAGCTTTGACCAAAGAATACACCAGGGCTACGGTGCAGCTGCGATACGATAACCCGCTCAGCGCCGTTGATGATGAAGGTGCCCTTAGGGGTCATGTAAGGGATATTGCCTAAGAACACGTCCTGTACAATCGTTTTAAAGTCGATGTGTTCAGGGTCGTTACAGCTCAGCTTCAGCTTTGCTTTTAAAGGCACGCAATAGGTCAAACCACGCTCAATACATTCTTCAATGGTATAGCGTGGAGGATCTACGAAATAGTCGATAAATTCGAGGGTGAAGATGCTGCGGGTGTCGGAAATCGGAAAGTTTTCCATAAACACCTGGTGCAGGCCTTCGCGCGAGCGGTTTTCGGGGGTCGTTTCAAGTTGAACGAACTCCTTGTAGGTGCTCAACTGGATATCAAGCAAATCGGGTTGCTCATCGGGCAACTTAATTTTGCCGAAATTGACACGTTCAGCGCTTTTTTTGAGGATTTCTGCCATGGCTAACATTTATGCTGTTATACAATCTTCCTTTCGACCTTATAAAATGCTAATACCCAGGGACATTTTATTCTTTTTCTACAAAAGGATAACGTCCTTGGAGTGCTTCACTTTAATAAGATATGTAGGGACCGGTTTTGCAAAACGGACGGCAAAGATAGCTTTTGAGTGTAGGTTTCCAAAGCTTTGATAGCAATTTTTGGTATGGGACTTGTTACACAAAATCAAAACACTGATTATCAATTACTTAACCAAATTAGCCGTATTGGATTTTATTAACAAAAAACCGTTTTTGAGGCTTATGTGTACACATTTTAAAGCCCAGATATTAACAAGCTGAGGCAGGGATATAAACAATTGAAAAGCAGGGTTTGTACGGTCGCGAAAGTATTTTAAGGGCTAGTGCTGTACCGATTTGCGGTAGCTTAAGGGGGTAGTACCGGTATGCTTTTTAAAAAACCGGACGAAATAGGCCGGGTCTTCGAAGTGGAGATCGAAGCAAATTTCCTTTATGGTTTTATTGCTGTAGACCAGGGTGCGTTTAACTTCCAGCAGCAGGCGCTCTTGCAACAAGGCTTCGGTACTGCGTGAATAATGCTGCTTACAAAGCTTGTTGAGATGGATAATACTGATGTTGAGCGCCCGGGCATAATCGCCGGCGCGCCAATGCTGCATGTAATGCTGCTCTATCAGTTTTTCGAGCCGGTGCGAAAATTGGTTGCCTTCCGTTGGGGCTTTGGAATTGCCTGCCTGTTGCGCGTACAAGCGCTGCGCTTTTATTAAGAATACCTGCAGCAGACTTTGCAGCACTTCGCGCTTACGCGGATGGTTAGCTGTAAACTCCGTACGTATCTCCTGAAGCAAGGGCTTTAAAGCGGCAAACTCCTTAGCACGTAGATTTAAACTGCGATTGCTGCCGGGTTTGTAAAAGTCCAGCTCGCGTAGCTGAAAGGAGGCGGAGGGAAAATCCTCGGCAAACAGCAAACTAAAGCCCTCGCTTTTAGGCAGGCGCTTAACTACATGCACCTGGTTGGCAGAAACAAAATGCAGCGAATTGCTTTTTATAGGATAAGCTGTGAAATCAATTTCGTGGATGCCGCCACCCTTTAGAAACACCAGCATTTCGTAATAATTATGCCGGTGCGGTAAGGACACATCGTATTTAGAGATCTCCTTCTTCCATAAGGCCACCTCAAATTTGGGCAGGTGTATCTGTTGCGCAAAGTCGTGCAGCGGAATGGATTTCATACCCGATGAAGATAGCAAATATGTGGTGTGCCGCGGCGGCTTATCAGGCTTCTACCATACCGGCAGGTATTTCCTGCAAACGGCTATCGAGGCCTTTTACGGTATTGCCTGCTTTTGCCGGAATATTATCCATTGCATATTCGGCAAAGGTGGTAATAGTAAGCGATGGATTAACGCCCAGGTTGCAAGGCATAATAGAGCCATCCAGGATATACATGTTGGGATAACCGTGCACGCGGAAGTAATCGTCTACCACACCCTCCGCAGCCGTTTTGCCCATAGGGCAACCACCTAAGATGTGTGCGGTGCTGGCAAGGCCAAAGGTTATTTCGGTTAAGGCATTCATAGGTACGCCATTTACTTTTTTGGCGTAGCGATATAGTGCCTCCTGCCCTACCGGTATATAGGTTGGCACACGCTGGTGACTATCATTCACCATCTTCATTTTTTTACCAAACAAGCCCCATCCCAATTTAATGCGCATGCTGTTTTCGAGCGTTTGCATGATGAGGAAGATAACACCCCGGTTGGAAGGCGCTTTGGTAAAGAACAAACGCAGGAAGGTAATAGGATGACGCAACAGGGCTCCAATGAGTTTTGCTGTGCGCACCGGCGGTGAACCAGGACCAACAGCCAGCGTACCTAGGTGCATCATACTACCGCTGCCATCGGAGAATTTACAGATTTCAATCTGCGTGTTTTCGTCGGGCGAGAATACACGGGAGATGGCCAGGCCGTTGTTGAGTTTGCGATCGGCACCGCCAACACCGCTCAGCATTTCGCTGTTGGTTAAAATGTTTTCGCCGAGTTTGTCGGACAGATTAGGCAGGGTTTTGAGATCGTGTTTCTGGCGCAGTAGCAGATCTACCGTACCTAAAACACCACCGCTTACCACAAGACCCTTTGAACGGAACACCCGTTTATTACTACCAAACCACGAGGTAGAACTTTGTGTATGGATGACATACTCGCCGTTTATATGCTCAATTTTTGTAACAAGTGTTTCGGCTTCCACCTTAGCGCCAAACATGTTTTCGGCAAACCAGAGATAGTTTTTATCGAGCGTGTTTTTAGCATTCTGGCGGCAGCCCGTCATACAAGCTGCGCATTCAGTACAACCTTCGCGCTTAGGGCCCAGGCCCTTGAAGTACGGGTCGGTAGATTTTTGGGGATCGCCCAGGTAAACACCCACGCCATCTACGCTATTAAAGGAGTGGCCCTTGCCCATTTCTTCGGCCACTTCGCGCAAAACCAAATCCTCTGCATTATCTTTTTTATACTGGGTGGTGCCCAACATAAATTTTGCTTTATCGAAATACGGGGCCAGCACGGTTTTCCAATCTTTAAAATGGCCCCAGAGGCTATTGGTATAAAAACTCTGGCGGGGCATCATGTGCGTATTGGCATACACCAACGAACCGCCACCTACACCTACGCCGCTGATAACAAACACCTCATTAAAGAAGGTGAGCTTCTGGAACCCGAACCACTTCATGAGGGGCATCCATAAATAACGGGGCAGGTTCCAATCGGTTTTAGGAAAATCGGTGGAGGCCCAGCGCTTGCCTTTTTCGAGCACCAGCACGGAGTATCCCTTTTCGCCCAGGCGCATAGCGCTAACACTGCCGCCAAAACCCGAGCCGATAACGATGTAATCGTATACCTTTTCTTTACCCGATGCGTTTTCCATATACCTGTAATTGTGGATTAGGTGGTAAATGTGCCTAAATTTTTGCTACCTGCAACGGCCAAAAACAGGCCGGTCAGCTAATTTTAATCAGGTATAGAACAAACTGGGCTGCTGCATTGTTCCCCTGCCTGCAGGTGCATTACATCCTATTCGCTTATTTTAGCCGCCGATGAGCGTGAAATTAAACATAACCCCACTGGCCGATTGGACCGGTATTGCAAACAAACCGTTTGTAATTGCAGGGCCGTGCAGTGCCGAAGGTGAAGAGCAGGTAATGGAAACGGTGCAGCAGATTGTAGAACTGGCAAAGGGCAAAGTACATATGCTGCGGGCCGGTATCTGGAAACCCCGCACACGGCCAAACAGCTTTGAAGGAGTAGGTGAAATTGGTTTGCCCTGGGTAAAAAATGCAGGCCGCGCTGTAGGACTGCCGGTATGTGTAGAAGTAGCGAACCCCGAACATGTAGAAGCGGCCTTAAAAGCAGAAATTGATGTGCTTTGGATAGGTGCGCGCACCACGGTGTCGCCGTTTGCTGTGCAGGAGATTGCCGACTCGCTGAAAGGCGTAGATATACCTGTGCTGGTTAAAAACCCTGTGAACCCCGACCTGGATTTGTGGGTAGGCGCCATCGAACGGCTGAACGCTGTGGGACTGAAAAAGCTTGGTGCTATACACCGCGGATTTAGCAGTTACCAAAAAACCATTTACCGCAACCCACCGATGTGGGAGATACCTATTGAATTACGCCGCCGTTATCCTGAACTGCCCATACTGCTTGACCCCTCGCACATGGGAGGAGCGCGTGATTTGATTTACATGCTTTCGCAACAGGGCATGGACATGGGCTTTGACGGCTTAATGATTGAAGCCCACCGCAACCCTGAAAAGGCCTGGAGCGATGCCAAGCAGCAGGTAACCCCTGCACGGCTTGCTGAAATATTAAACACGCTGAAGGTTCGACAACCCACTATTGCTACCGACGAATTTCAATCGTTACGTGACCTGCGCGCACGTGTGGACCGTATTGATGATTACATTATTGAATTGCTGAGCGAACGCATGGGTATTTCGGAGGAGATAGGAACTTTTAAAAAGAACCATCACCTGGCCATACACCAGGCCGAACGTTGGGCTTTTATTGTAAAGCGCGCCCTGGAAAAAGGAAAAACAGGCGGCCTTACCGAAGAGTTTCTGCTGAAGTTATTTCAACAGATACACAACGAAAGTATCCGCCACCAAAGCAATGTAATGGAAAACAATAACGGCACTAAAGCATAGCAATAAGCTTGCGCAGTTCATCTTCGCTCTGCAAACCTTTTACGCGTTTAACCTCCGCACCGTTTTTATAGATAGCCAGCACCGGCACCGCTTCGAGGTTTAATTCCTTACTGAGGGCAGTGGCCTCATCCACGTTAATGCGCACTACGGCCACTTTACCGGTAAACTCGGTTTTCAGTTTTTCGAGCGTAGGCTCCATTTGCTTGCAGGGCTGGCACCAGGGAGCGTAATAGTCAACCAGCACAGCCTGGTTTTCGCTTAGCAGCTTTTTAAAATCGGCAGAAGTAAATTTATCGGCTGCAGGTGCCGCGGTACCGGTTTCAACCGGCAGGTTATTATTAACCCATGCCATCATACCGCCCGACATATCTACTACTGATTTAAAACCCATGCTGCTCATTTGCTCGGCCGCTTTGGCACTACGTCCACCTCCTTTGCAATACACAAAAACCGGTTTGTTCTTATCCAGTTTTTCGAGTTGAGCAGCAAAATCCTGGTCGTATATATTAATATTTTTAGCATCCTTTAAATGACCACCCGAAAACTCCTCAGGGGTGCGCACATCAATGATCTGCTTATCGGCAGTAGCGTTTAGCTTAGCATTAAACTCCGTAGCATTTAAGGTTACAGTTTGCTGGCCTCCGGCTTGTGCCGTACCCCCGTTACCACAGGAAGCAAGGCCCAGCGCTAACAGGGTCAAAAGAACAATCAGGTTTTTATACATTTCTATAGTTTTATTGAGCTGTTGTAAATTGATTGATTATCGAAAATAACTTACCTGCGGGTTGCACGCCACTTTGGCGCCACAACATTTCGCCCTTTTTAAACAGCGCCAGCGTAGGTACCCCCTGTATGCGGTACGCCTGGGCTAGAGCAGGATTGCGATCCACATCTATTTTGACGATGGTAGCCTTATCGCCCACCATGCCCTTTAATTCATCCAAAATAGGACCCATCATTTTGCAGGGGCCGCACCATTCTGCACTAAAATCAACCAGCACCGGTGTGGAGCTGTTTATCAAATCCTGAAAGGTTGGTTTATCAGACATTGTACTTGTTTTACTTGCTGCAAAGTTCGCACCGTTTGCGTTTACCATAGGTGACAAAAGTTACATGCGCCTAAACAGATCATAAACAATTGATTTTAAGCCCATTATTACATAGGACCAAAGCCTGATGAAATTCAGTCGGTAACACTATTTAATTATGACTAATGGTTCCTTACCTTTGTTGCCGTGAAAAAGGCAATTACACTTTTAATGTTAAGCGTAGTGCTGCTGGCGCAAACCGAATTGCACCAGTTGCTGAAGTTGCCTGCCCTGATATCGCACTATTTAGAACACAAAGCCCATAATCCCACTATTGGCCTTGGCGGATTTTTAGTATTGCACTATTTACAAACGCCTATCCATGATGACGATTATGAGCGTGATATGCAGTTGCCGTTCAAGGCCAACGACTGCATGACGCTGCAGGTACATACCACGGCACCGATAATTGCTTCGCTGGATTTGCAACACCCACAAGCGGACTATGAGATTACACACAACGGCTACTACCGTTGTTTTGTTCCAACCCCCGGCGCCGCCGAAATCTGGCAGCCTCCCAAAATTTAATCTACGCCTTGTACTGTAGTATTCCGCCATGTGGAAGTTACAGTGGTATTTGGTAACCGGCTTGGTTACCTGCGAAGGACCGTGTATAACGCATGCTTGAACCCTTCGTACTTTCTAATACATTAAATAATTGCATTATGCTGAATAAGATTATCGGATTTTCGATCCGTAATAAACTATTAATAGGCCTGCTGATGGTTGGGCTGATAGCCTGGGGAAGCTACAGCTTTACCCGGCTGCCCATTGATGCAGTGCCGGATATCACCAACAACCAGGTGCTGGTAATTACTTCCTCGCCCTCCTTAGGTGCGGGTGATATAGAACGCCTGATTACTTCGCCGGTTGAAAAAGCCACGCGCAACATACCTGGTATGATTGAACAGCGATCGTTCTCGCGTTTTGGCTTATCGGTAATTACCCTGGTGTTTAACGACCAAACGGATGTTTACTGGGCGCGGCAACAGGTGAATGAACGCTTACTGCAGGCACAAAGTCAAATACCGGCGGGACTCGGAACACCGGAAATGGGGCCTGTTACCACCGGACTTGGAGAAATTTTTCAATACGTTTTAAAACCTTTACCGGGTTACGAGAGCAGTTACAGCGCCATGGAACTGCGTACTTTACAGGACTGGATGGTACGCCCGCAATTACTGGGCACAACCGGTGTGGCCGATGTAAGCAGCTTTGGTGGCAAGCTGAAACAGTATGAAGTGGCGATCAACGACCGGCAGCTACAGTCCTATCATTTAACCATACAGGATGTATTTAATGCGCTAGAGAAAAACAACCAAAACACAGGCGGCGCTTATATAGAGAAAGGACCAGCTATGTTGTTTATCAGAAGTGAGGGCCTGGTTAAAACTACTGCTGACCTGGAAAACATCTGCGTAACTACCCTGCCTGGAGGGGCACCCGTGTTGCTACGCGATGTGGCAGAAGTGCGGCTAGGCGCCGCCACCCGTTATGGCGCATTAACTTACAACGACCAAGGTGAAGTTGCCGGTGGAGTGGTGATGATGCTGAAAGGCGAAAACTCCTCGCAGGTAATTAAGGAGGTGAAAACCAAAATTGAACAGATACAAAAAACCCTGCCCAAAGGAGTTGTGATTGAGGCTTTTCTGGACCGCACGAAAATGGTAAACAATGCCATTAGCACTGTAGAAAAAAACCTGGCAGAAGGTTCGTTGATAGTGGTTTGTATTCTGGTGCTGTTCCTTGGCTACCTGCGCGCAGGGTTGCTGGTAGCTTCTGTTATTCCGCTGAGCATGTTGTTTGCCATTAGCATGATGAACCTATTTGGTGTAAGCGGCAACCTGATGAGTTTGGGAGCACTGGATTTTGGGTTAATAGTAGATGGTGCTGTGATTATAGTGGAAGCTGTAATGCACAGGCTGCATCATACCCGACACCTGCACGGTGGGGTTAGCGTTACCCAGCAACAAATGGATAGTGAAGTGGAGCACAGCGCAGGTAAGATGATGAGTGCCGCGGTGTTCGGACAGATTATTATTCTGATCGTTTATCTGCCAATTCTTTCGTTACAGGGTATTGAAGGAAAAATGTTTAAGCCTATGGCCCAAACAGTAGCCTTTGCCATAGTGGGCGCCTTTTTGCTATCGCTAACGTATGTGCCTATGATGAGTACGTTAGTGTTAAGCAAAAAGCTGAGCAACAAAAAAACCTTTGCCGACCACATGATGGCAAAACTGGAAGGCCTGTACCGCGCCACGCTGCAGGTTGTTATGCGTTTTCAGAAAAGTGTATTGCTAACCTCGGTTGCAGTTTTTATAGTTGCTGTAGTAGTGCTGTTTAACATGGGCGGTGAGTTTATCCCGAAACTGGAAGAAGGAGATTTTGCAGTAGATACCCGCGTATTAACCGGAAGCTCGCTGACCACCACGGTGCAATACACCCAGCAGGCGGCACATTTGCTTTTAACGCGTTTTCCGGAAGTTGAAAAGGTGGTAACCAAAATAGGCAGCGGCGAAATACCTACCGACCCTATGCCGGTTGAAGCAGCGGATATGATGGTAATACTGAAACCCAAAAGTGAGTGGAAGAGTGCGGAAACCTTTGATGAGTTAGCAGAAAAAATGAGCAAGGCGATGGAAGAAGTCCCCGGAATAACGACTGGGTTTCAGTTTCCGGTGCAAATGCGCTTTAACGAGTTAATGACAGGGGGCAGACAAGATGTAGTGTGCAAGATATTTGGAGACAATATGGATACACTGGCCTTGTATGCTAACCGGATGGGTAACCTGATAAACAGCATCAGCGGCGCAAAGGACCTGTATATAGAAGCTGTAAGCGGCCTGCCGCAGGTGATGGTTACCTATAAGCGCGAAGCGCTGGCACAATATGGCTTATCGGTAGCAGATGTAAATAAAACGTTGAACGCGGCCTTTGCCGGTGCCATTGCAGGGCAGGTATTTGAAGGGGAACGCCGCTTTGATTTGGTAGTGCGCTTACAAGCACCATTGCGTAATGATGTGGCGGATGTAAAAAGTCTGCTGATACCTACAGCGAATGGCCAACAGGTGCCTTTGGAACAAGTTGCCACCGTGCAAATTGAAACGGGACCTAACCAGATACAGCGCGAAAACGCCCAACGCCGTATCAGCATCGGTTTTAACGTACGAGGCCGCGATGTGCAAACCGTGGTTGAGGAATTACAGCGCAAGGCCGATGGTGGTTTGCATTTACCTACAGGGTATTCTATTACCTATGGCGGGCAATTTGAAAACCTGGTGGCCGCCAAAAAGCGGTTAGCAATTGCCGTACCTGTAGCGCTACTGCTGATTTTTATACTGCTGTATTTCGCGTTTAACTCCATTAGCCAGGGGCTGTTGATTTACAGCGCTATACCACTTTCGGCAATTGGTGGCGTGTTTGCCTTATGGCTGCGCGATATGCCATTCAGTATATCCGCTGGGGTAGGCTTTATTGCATTATTTGGTGTAGCCGTGTTAAACGGCATTGTGCTTATCACTGAATTTAACCTGCTGAAAGAGGCCGGTGTTGCAGATATACGCGAACGAATATTTAAAGGCACCCGCATCCGTTTGCGGCCGGTGCTGATGACTGCTGCTGTTGCCTCGCTGGGTTTTTTACCTATGGCGCTTAGCAGCGGAGCCGGGGCTGAAGTGCAGCGCCCGTTAGCCACTGTAGTTATCGGCGGTTTGGTTTCGGCAACTGCTCTAACGCTATTGGTGCTGCCGTTATTATATGGTTGGCTGGAAAGACGGCAACAGAAAAAAACGAACGGCGGCAAGACGACTATGGCCATGGTTCTATTGCCGATCCTGTTATTTGCTGCAATGGGAGTGCAGGCGCAGTCCACTATTTCGCTGGACCAAGCCCTGCAGAAGGCGCAGCAACAAAACCTGCGTGTGCAGGCGGCGGCGCTTCGCACCCAAAGTGCTAAAAAAGCGGAAGGCACTGCCTGGGAACTGCCTGCTACGGAGGCACTGGCTGAATACGGACAAGTGAATAGTGTATTGAATGATACGCGCTTTAGCGTGTCGCAGGGCTTTGCTTTTCCGTTAGTGTATGTGCGGCAAAAGCAATGGTTGGGTGCACAAACACAAAGTGAACGGCTGAATGAGTCGGTGGTATGGTCGGAAACCCGTATGCGGATAACCGGTTTGTATTACGACCTGTTGTTAATGGAGGAACGCAGGAAGTTACTGCAGGAAATGGATAGCCTTTATACTCTTTTTCTAACGCGCCAAAGCGAGCGTTTCGCAGCAGGTGATGTAAATATTTTGGAGAAAGCGTCTGCTGAAGCAGAGCAGTTACAGGCTGCGCAGCAATTGCAGCAATTAGACTTAGACTATCGCATCGTACAACAACAACTAAGTCGGTTGCTAAATACGGATACGTTGTATAGCCCCCAGCCTTTACCGCTGCAATTAGCATTGAACCAGTTGCCTGACACGCAAAACATAGATGGGCTGGCTGCTTTAAAGTGGAAACAGCAACAACAGCAAATCGCAACAGCGCAACTGAAGGTGAACAAGGCAAGGTTGAGTCCGAATTTTGTGGTAGCCTACACCAACCAAAGCATTAATGGTTTTATGAATGCTAACGGCACCGAAACGTATTACCACTCCGGCAACCGCTTTCAATCGTTTACGGCGGGTATTACGCTGCCTGTATTTTTTAATGCCGGGTTAGCCCGTAGCAAAGCAGCGGCCTTACAGCTTAAGCAAGTTCAAACGGAGTATGCCGAGGCCCGGCAGGAAGCGCAAACTAACCTGCTAAACCTTTGGCAACAATTAGAAAAGCACAAACAAACGCTGCGTTATTACGAAGGCGGGGCATTAAAACTTGCCCAAACGCTGCAAAGCAATGCCTTGCTGCAATTACAGGCTGGCCATATCGGTTACCTGGAATGGTTCAACCTGATGCATCAATCCATAACCCTGCAAACGGGTTACCTGAATGCCTTAAGCGGCTGGAACGAAACTGTAATTGCCCTGCAACCTTACTTAACTAATAATTAAAGAGACTATGAATAAGCTTATTATAATAATAGTAGCAGCGCTGCTGATGAGCGGATGCCGACAAACAGCTACTGAAACGGCAACAAAAACAGAAACAGCAAACGATGTGGTACAATTTACGCCGGAGCAATTAAAGAATGCCGGCATTACTACCGGGCCGGTAGAACAACGCAACATGCAGAGCATGCTGCAGGTAAGCGGCATTATTGATGTGCCGCCACAAAACCTGGTATCGGTTAGTTTTCCTTTAGGTGGTTATTTAAAAAGTACCGGATTGCTGCCGGGTGAAAAAATCCGCAAAGGCGAGGTATTAGCTGTTATGGAGGATCCTTCGTTTATTCAATTGCAGCAGGACTACCTGGTGGCCCGTGCGCGGCTTCAATATCTGCAGAAGGAATACGAACGGCAACAACAACTAAACAACACCAAGGCCAGCAGCGATAAGGTTTTGGAACAGGCCCGCGCTGAATATGATGCACAGAAAATTACTGCAGGCGCCCTGCGCGAAAAACTACTGCTGATCAGTATTGACCCCTCGCACCTTACCGATGAAAACCTCAGCCGTTCAGTAAACATTTATTCGCCTATTGACGGCTATGTATCGGCGGTGAACGTTAACATCGGTAAATATGTGAACCCTGCTGATGTTTTGTTTGAGTTAGTAAACCCTACCGACCTGCACCTGGCACTTACGGTGTTTGAGAAGGATCTGCCCCTGTTACGTATCGGCCAAACGGTTACCGCTAACTTAACAGGCGACCCTGCTAAAAGTTACGCGGCCGAAATAATACTGATAGGAAAAAAACTGGACGCGAACCGAAGCGCGGTGGTGCATTGTCACTTTAAACAATCTACCGAAACCCTGTTGCCCGGCATGTATATGAATGCCCATATAACCGTAGAAGCGCAACAGGCAACAGCCTTACCTGTCGAAGCCGTGGTGCGCTCGGGTGACGGACAGTTTATTTTTGTAGAACGCAGTGCCAATACTTTTGAAATGGTAGCTGTAAAGGCCGGCATTGAACACGATGGCTATGTTCAGATAAATGTGATTGATACGCCGGACATGACAGGCAAACAGGTGATAATCAAAAATGCCTATGCGGCACTGATGAAACTTCAAAACAAAGCAGAATAAATGTATCAGGAGCCCTGCCCACCGGCAGGGCTTCTTTTTATCTGGCCGGTACCATCAGTTTGCCTATTTCGAGTAACAGGCGCTTAAATACCGGACCATGGTGACCCGGATGCCCATGCCTGAAACCGTCGAAATACATTTTGGTATATACCACCGCAAACAAGGCGCAGTTAACATGTCCGAATTTTTTACCTGCACGCCATAATTCCACTTTTTTGCTGCCGTTACGCTTCATGGTTTCGTAAGCGGTAATGCTGTTTTTGAAATTCACTTCCTCGTCGCCATTGCAGTAACAAAGCTGCATGTGCATGTCGGGTTTCCAGTTGAACACATTGTTTTTGCGCAAATAACAGCGGAAGCCACTATTGGGGTTATTTACAAAGTCGTGATAGAAGGAATCGTTTACCGCATGAAAAATCGTATCAGGCAACATCCGGTCAACCTCGTCAATGGGATAATTACCATCCACCAGGGGTGGTATCAGCGTATCGTAAGGTGCTTTTAAAATGGTGGCTAATTGATCGAGTTTACCCTCACTTTCAAAGTAACTACGCAACAACAGCATTAAGAAGCCCGGATACTCGTAGGGATGGTTGCGTCCTTCGTAAACAGTATTCTCAATATCATAAGGCCCGCTCATAGGCGCTGAAGCCGTTACAGGAAAGCGTTGCGCATAGTCGGTTTGCAACTGCCGGGTAGTGGCCATAGCGGCATGACCGCCCTGTGAATACCCTGTTACAAACAGGTGGTGATTCAGTTTTACATTCAACAAGGCCAGCAGGGGCTCACAAGCCATCAGCATATCGGTGCTGGCGCGGGCTTCCGTAAATGCGTTCAGGTAAAGTTGGTTCTTATCGCCTTTACCCATGCCCACATAGTCCGGGGTCATTACCACATAATCATCCGTAGCAAAGGCAAGGCAAATACTTTGTTCGCCGGTAAAGCTGCAACTGCGGTCGCGGCATATTTCGGTTCCGTGGTTATAAATGAGGCGCGAAAGCGGTATGTGCCTGTCCATGGGCACGTATAAAAGTCCAGAAGCTTTTACAACGCTGCTATCGGCGTACAAGGTGGTATACAGCACTTCATATACATTCAAACCGTTTTTAACCGGCAGCACTGCCTTGGGTATTTTATGGAGCTTAAAAAAAGCCTGCAACTCATCGCGCGGGAAGCTTTTTACCAGGCTGTATTCCAGCAACTCGCCGGCAGCGGGACGCACGTCGGCCCAAAGACGGAAAGGGGAAAGCAGTAAACAAAACAGAAAAACATATAACGCACGAATAATCCAACATTTAATCGGCGCGCGAATTTACGAAGCGCAGCGTAATACCTGCAATAAAATAGCCGAAGCGGGCAAAAATTGCTGCGAAGTGAACGGCCTCCGATATCCAACAAACGTTAAACCGATGCCCGCGAAGCAAGGCGCTTTAAACCTATGGAAGTAAGCAAGTGTCGCAGAAAATACAAAGCACCTGCCGTGCGTTGTAAAAAAGATAATCCGCCAGTGCCCCGAATTGCTTATTTAGCAGGGCCGGTTAAAAACCAGGATAGTATGGTAAAGGGAAAGAATTACGGGTTGACCATTTTGTTTGCGCTGTGCATCTTGCTGCTACAGGCACAGGAAACCGACGCCGACAGTCTGCAACTGGCGCAACGCCTGTACAAGGATGCCATGCAACAGGTGAAGGCAAAAAAATATGAGGCCGCCATTCCGCTTTTTATGCAGAGCCTGGCTTATAAAAATGACGAGCCCGTAGTTTGGATGAACCTGGGGGTAGCGAAGGCCGCCCTGCGCCTGCACGAACAGGCCCTGCCGGATTTTGATAAAGCCATAGCCCTGAATCCGGGTTTGAAGAATGCCTATGTAAACCGCGGTTTTTCGCGTGCACAGCTTACCGCTTACAAAGGGGCTATTGCCGATTTTACCTTTGCCACCGTACTGGACCCACGCTATGGGGAAGCCTGGTACAACCGCGGACATGTATTTGAAGTTTTAGGACAGTTAGACAGCGCCTGCAACGATTACCGCCGCGCCTTACAGTTTGGTTTGCGCGAGGCAAGTTTGAAAGTACAACACTGTAAGGACAGTAGCCCAAGCATACAAACACATGCCCTGGTACGTTTAACCAAAACGGCTGAAAGCGCTCAATATGGGTTTACTACTGACCAACCCGTACAAATTGGTACCGGGCCGGACGGTGGCCCGGCTAACGAAAGACGTTACCTGGATTTGTTACGCGATGCACAGGGCTTACCTGTTAGCTACGAATACCTGGGCAGTTGCTGCCCCTATGCCAGCAAAAACGGATTTATGGGCACAGCTACGCTGGATAAATACAAGCTTACCTACCGCGATGGAAAGGATAAGGAAAGCAGCACCGAGGTGTATTTTACCTTCTACGATTACAGCGAGCCATTGATACTGCAGGGATTTAAAACCGTACAGGCTCCTCAATAAATACCGGCGGTGTAAATTTTTTAAGTCTGGCAATGAATGGCTTAGAGGGCATTTAGACCTCCCTATAATTTCATTTTGTAATTTTTATTGAAACTATTATCCTTTTCAATTATCTTTGCATCATGAAAACACGAACTAACCAAATTCAAAACCCTACCGACGCGCCGCCATTAAGGCAGGGCATGCGCCAAACCTTTATTGACGTATTCCATAAGTTACAAGAGCACCCCGAGTATAGCTTGCTGGCTTATGCCACCAAAGACCCTGATGCTTTTTATAAAATGGCCATCCGGTTAATACCCGCAGAACTAAAGGAGCAGGTAAGTGAAACGGACGCCACGCCTAAAAAAACAAGGGCTTTTGTCCGTCTCAGCGATGGCACCGAGATAGATTTCTGATCTCTCCCCTATTCCTTACTCCTCACCAATTCCGGCTACTAACCACCACCGGCAACTACATATATGGACACTAACAGACCTGCTATTGACTTAGCGTTACACCCTAAACAGGAAAAATATTTTCATGCCATTTGCGCGCGGATGGCAGGGCGGAATGCCTATAGCTATTTTGCCTATGGCGGTGCTATACGCGGCGGCAAAACCTATATTACTCTTACGGCACTGATACTGTTAGCCAACAAATACCCGGGCAGCAGATGGCATGTTATAAGGCAGGACTTACCTGTGTTGCTGGCCACCACCATTCCCTCGTTCGAAAAACTTATAAGCAAAAGTCCGAATTGGCGGATGGTGCGCGATAAGGGGAATTATCATGCTGTAAATAGCTATGGCAGCAAAATATTTTTTAAGTCGGAGAACCTGCAAGGCGATCCTGAGTTAAACGATTTCCTGGGCCTGGAAACCAATGGTATTTTTTTGGAGCAGGCGGAAGAGCTGAGCGAAAAAATGTGGCAAAAGGCACTGGAGCGCACGGGTAGTTGGTATTTGCCGGAAATGCCGCCCGGTTTCATTTTCCTCACCTTTAACCCCACGCAAAAGTGGGTAAAGGAATTGTTTTACGAACGCTGGCGCAACAACAGCCTGCCCTCCGAATTTTATTTTGAATCGGCATTACCCAGAGATAACCCTTTTGTTACTGCTGATCAATGGCGACAGTGGGAGGCGATGGCAGAACGATACCGGCTTCAGTTTATAGAAGGAGATTGGACCGACATGAACGACACGGATAACCTGTGGGCCTATGCTTTTAACCGCGAGAAGCACGTGGGTTTACCTGTATACAACCCCGATGAGCCATTGCATTTATCTTTTGACTTTAACCGAAACCCTATCTGCTGCAGTGTATTGCAACATTACGATCAGCAGATCAATGTACTGGAAACCATCAAACTTAAGGACAGCAACATCTATAAGCTATGTGATGTTATAAAAGCCAAATACCCGGTACGGAATTACCTGATTACCGGCGATGCCACGGGGCGGCAACATACCGCATTAGCCCAGGACGGTTATAATTATTTTATGGCGATTGCCACCGCCTTGCAACAAAACCCAAGGGATTTTCGCGTACCGAAGGCCAATCCGCGAATAGAAAATAACCAGGTACTGATCAACAGCATATTGGAGAACTACCAGGTTTGCATACATGCACAAAAGGCTGCAGCCCTTATCTACGACTTACGCAATGTGCGCATGCTGCCGGATGGCACACTGGATAAAAGCAACCGGAACGACCCCGCCAAACAAGTCGATGCACTGGATACGTTCCGTTACTGGTGCAATGCCAACCTGCCCAATTTTGTCCGGCCCTTCCGGCCCTGAAAGATTTAACAAAATGTTTTAGTAATATATTTTGAAACTATTTTCTTTTTTATTTACTTTTGTAATCGAAAACACGACCTATGCTACGTAACAATACTCCGCGCTGCTCGCCCTGTTATACCGCCACCGTAGCGGAATGCGCCGGCGAAATAACCCTGGCAGTACAGCTAAACCCGAATACCACTTACTGGTGCCGGTTAACCGATAAATTCGGGAACCGGTTATTGCAGCAAATACAAACCGATGAGGACGGCAGCTTTACCTTAGACCTGCAAGAACCAGGTCCGGAACGGTTTATGGCAGCTTCCGGCTCCTACCTGTTGCAGGTGTATCAGCAAAGCAACAGCTGCACGGCAGAACTATTGAATTTTTGTGGCGACCTGCTGGACTGCCTTTATCTGGATTTCGTTCAGGTAAGCAGCACCTCAGCCACCGAACCGCAGGTAATACCCTGCCCATGCAGCGAACGGCAATGATGACGATGGAATTACTGTGATTTTGCGCCACTGTATCGCTGGCAACTACGGGCTTATATGTAAGCCTGCAATGGCCGGGCATGATCCTCTATCCGGTAAAACAAAAACTGGAACGCCTGGTGCCAGCACCCCTGAACAAACCGCTGTATGACTGCCTTATCTGCATGAGCAGTGTATATACAATACTGTGCTGGTTGTTGAACGGCTATGCCCTTACCTGGCAACTGCTGTGGGCTGTGCTGATTGTTGCAGGTTTAAACACCCTGGTTTGTTTGGGCCTGGAGCGACTAAGCGATTACGGCTGTTAAACAGCCCTGCTATTACTTAACCTAAAACACCTACAATGGCTGTTGAACATTACAACCAACTGGTTGATGCCACCCGATGGAAGTGGTACAAAACCTGCACCTGTGGCGGGGTGCTGAAACATAAATACCGTCATGCGCAGCAACCCTTAACCGAATTGCACCTGCTGCCGACACGGGGCAAATACCGGCTGCTGGAAGGTAGCAGGCTTATAGAAGAAGCCGCACTGGAAAAGCTAAGCGAACGGCTGAAAGAAATAATCTAACCTAAAAAACAACCTATGAAAGCACTACAAAAACTGCTGCGCCTTTGGCGCGGCACGTCGACCCCTTTCCTAAACAGTACCCAGGTAATAGAAGCAGCCTTTGAAATTGGCGGCATTGTTTATTACCGGCATGTGGATGAGGCCAACATGCCGTACAAGCGCGCTTTAAAGGCCCTGAGTGTATACAACGAACTGAACATGCGTTGCGACCGGTATTATTTAACCAAACATACCGAAGCCATTGAACAGCTATTGAGCGCACAAAAGTTTACCGTGAACCAATTGCTGGAATTAAAAAAACTGAACAACCAGCTAAGCGAACGGCTGAATTGGATTTACGATGAAGACCTGGTGTATAAGCTGGCAGCCGTGCGGTATTTTGATGAAAGTGAAAATCCCGAGGACTTTGACTGGAAGTATGCGTTGAAGAAGATTGAGCGGTGGAAGAAGGAAGAAGAAGTGGGCCGTTTTTTTTTGCGCGCGCCCATCGCGAGTTTGCTACCCTCTTTGAAAGATGCCGGTATGAATTTCGGAGCGTATTCGGAAGTGCAGCAGCAGGTGAAAAAAGCGTATTTGGAAAATATCTACATGAACTTGTCGGCGAGCCTGAGCGAAACCTGCAACAGTGCTACTGCGCACTTGTTTTGGGAGGAAATGCGGCCTACGAAAAATTGGTAAGCGGCACCGGCATTTACGACTACCTGTATAGCCTGAACCGGGCGTTGGAATTACAAAAACAACAAGCAAAACACTATGAGCGAACAAATCGTCCTTGAATTTATTGGGAAAACCGCCGGCCTGAACAAGGCAATTGAAGCCATGCAAAAAATTAAAGGCATAGCCGATGAACAATTGGCGCTATTCCGACGCCTGAACAGCGAACAACAGCAATGGCTGCAGCAGCAAAGTCAGGGTGCACAAAAAACCATTGCAGCGCAAAATCAAGCAGGCGCAGGTGCTGAAAAGTTAAGCCAGCTCAACAAAAATTACGCGGAGCAACTAGCCAGGCATGCGCTGGCAGCTTATAGCAAGCAACTGGAATTACAAAAGCAGGCCACTAAAAATGTGGTGCAATCAGCCAATGAACGCTTGACTGCCATTGACAACGAAATGCTGGCATTGAACGAAAGTTATAAAACTGACAGCGTGACCTTTGCTGATTACCAGCAAAAGAAAACAGCCCTGGCTACCGAGCAGAGCAACTTGCGCAAGCAAACAGAAGAGGATGAAATAAAGCAGGCCAGGGAATTGATGAGTACCATCAGCGAGGGTATTTCAGGCGCAGTTAAATTGGGCTCCGCACTTTATCGCACGCAAGAGGAGGAAAAGCTAGAGCAACTGCAGCGGGAGCGCGAAGCTGAACTGAGCAACCAGAACCTGACTGCGTCGCAGAAGGCTGCGATCAACGAAAAATACCGCAAACAGGAGGCTGCCATAAAACGCAAGGAGTTTGAAGCAGATAAAGCAGCAAAAATTGTAGAGGCCATTATGGCAACCGCATTGGCCATAGTAAAAGCGTTGCCAAATCCAGTAACTGCGGCATTAGCCGGGGCTGCGGGAGCCGCCCAGGTGGCTTTAATCAGCGCCCAACCTACACCGCGCTTTTATGCCAAAGGCGGCAAGAATCTGCCGGCCGGTATGGCGATAGTTGGTGAGGAAGGTCCGGAGTTGATGTATGTGCCACAGGGCAGCAGCATTATACCGGGTAACGATACACAAGCGCTGTTGCAAAAATGGGGAGTGCCTGCTTTTAATCTGCAAACACCGGCAGCGCCGGAAAAAGAAAGCGCGGTAATTGACTATGGTAAACTGGGGGATGTTTTAGCTGCCAAATTACAGGCGTATCCGCAGCACAAGATCTCGATAGACCGCAATGGGTTTACGTACTATGTGGTGAGCAAGGCGAAGCGGATAGAGAAGTTGAACAGTAGTTATGAGGCGTGATCAATTGCAAATTAAAACAACAGCACCATTGTTATCAGTTACTGATCCGCCATTCTTTAATATCTCATACCGATAATCTCCCTTACAAAACTTACTGCTTTCATGAGAAGTTGGATTCTCACATGTATAGCACTTTTTGCAACTGGTAGCATTAAAAAGAGCAAGGAGGACAAGACCTCCGACAATCGCTTTCATACATATCTATTTATAAAGATAAAGTTCATCAAAATCTTCTTGTCAAAATGTTAAAATTCTATCTGATAGATAAATCGCCATCAATTCCAATCACGTCCGAAGTTCCAGAACCAATTGGTTGGGAAGAAATCAATCTTCGATTAAAAAGAGATTTGCATTGGCACGCATTTTTTGATTTTTGGGATGATGCGATCACTGGCTTAAAATGGTACGGAAAAGCATTTGACATTATCACAAATGCATACGCAGAATTTGGCCTACAAGCGCAAATCGATGTAGCAATCACCTATCTATGTGAGGCCAATAACGTAGAAGAACTTCTATATGAAGGACGGTGCAACTTTAGTAGATACAAGATTACTTGCGCCGATTGGTGCAGCGTGGAATTAGGAATCGAAACACAGGGTTGCCTTATTTCATTACGAAACAGGATTGAACAAAAGGTTAACCTGAATAGTCTTGCTTCCAGGGACAGTGATATCAATGACATGCCCAACTACCGAGGATTAAATCAACTCCTCACATTCCCAATTCGACCAATCAAATCGACGAATGAATGGAAATCTCAAAACCAGGATTTCAATTATACAGACAGTATTCTAGTTGTTGAACCTACAGGCACAACTGGAACTTACTACTATAGCTTTAATTGGCCTGAAGATCTTATTACGGAGATTCACGATGCAAATCAGGCAGAGCTCATCTATGGCGAAAAAACCCTATCCGGATCACCACTTTCGAGATTTATGATCACCCAACAGCCTCTCTTGAGATATCAACCAGAGACTTCTATAAACTGCGTCGGTCAGTTCGAAATTAAAATTGAAATCAATGGCAGTATCAACGTTGTAAGTACCGATAGTATCTCCTTTGGTGGCCAAATAACTTTGGCTTATGGAGATTCATCGGACGTAAGCTCATTGAATTTGATACCGTTGCAAACTGGATTTGGGTGCACCAGTTGTAATTCTGCCGGAGGAGTAATAAATATAAGTACTACTATTTCAGCTAACTTACTAGCAGGCCACGTAGTTTATCTATTTTTCTCTATGTCCAATGTGGCATATTTAACCGGTGGAGGAGGAGGCACGCCTTCGGATCCGTTTGAGTTAACGCTGCATATAGACAGTGCCAGTTTGAAGGTTACAGTGGACAGCACCTGCACGGCCACTCCCGCCAAAGTTTACATGGTAAACGAAGTGCTGAGCCGGATTGCAGAATCGTATACCGGAGATTGTCTGCGGGTGTATAGCGATTACTTTGGCAGGGTGGATGCGCAGCCTTATCCAAGCCCTGTGAACGGCTGCGGGTCGTTGGTCTGCCTGACCAGTGGTTTAAAGATTCGCACCAAGAGTCAGGGTTTTATAAAAATAGGCGACAGCGAGTTTACCCCGCAGTTTACCCTGAGCATGAAAGAGTGCTTTGATGCGCTGAATGCCATTCACAACATTGGCATGGGTATTGAACCGGACACAGTGCGCAACGATGGCAGCGAGTGGCTGCGCGTGGAACCCATGGAATATTTCTACCGCGATGAGGTGTTGATGACCTGCACGCTTATCCGCGAATTGCACCGGGAGTTTGATAGCACCAGGGCCTTTGACCGCGCCAGTATTGGCTACAACACCTGGGAAACCGAAAGTGTAAACGGACTGAATGATGTGTTCGGTAAGCGCGAATACCGCACCAGCCTAAAACAAGTGCGCAATCTGTATGAGCGGCTGTGTCCGTTTATTGCCTCTGATTATGCGATTGAAATTACCCGCAGGCAATATGGCAACACTACCAAAGATTGGCGTTACGACAACGACACCTTTATTATTTGTTTGCGCAATGGCATTATGGGCGCGGTGCGCTTTCAGGGTCCGCATACCATAAGCGTTGACGGCGATTTTACGGATACGTTACAGGCGGGGGATGTAATTACGGTGCAGGGCTCTACCAGCAATGATGGCACCTTTACATTGGTATCGTTCAACTTTGATGGCATTGCTACCGATATGGTAATGGCAGAAACCGTTATCAGCGAAATTGCCACGGCAGAAACATTGATAACCGATATTACACACCCTTTCTATACGGTTGAACAGAACACTACCGAAACAGGTGGGGCTACCTCCAATATTTTATACCCTGAATACTGCTATAACCTGCGCATTACGCCAGCCCGCAACGCGCTACGCCATACCAAAACGTTGATGAGCAGCTATGGTAACAACTGGGCAGGAAAGCAGATTATGTTCAGCGCCGGTGACGGAAATTATGTTGCCATCCTGGATTTAAAGGAAAACGATTGCACACAAGAAAACGATGGGGCGTTGCTGGAGAACGGCAACATCGGCGTTGCCACCGTGCAGGATGAAAACAGTATTAAGCCTGTGTATACCGCTGAAGTGGTAACCTTTGAATACCCGGTAAGTTACGAGCAGTATAAAATCATTAAAGCCAATCCGTATGGGTTGATCGGTTATCAGTGCGGTGCTGAAGATCTGCAATACGGATATATCGAAGACTTTAGTTACAAACCGGCACAGGGCCTGGCTGAATTTACCTTACGACCAAAACTATAAACCATGAGTGTACGCATTCAATTTTCGCCAACGTGCTTTTACGCCCCGTTGGGTGTAGAAGACTGCAACCTGCCAAAGCAGGTATGCCTGCCTGTTTACAGTAAAAACGATATACAGTTCCAATTTTTAATTACCTGCACCACCACTGCGGAGGATACGGCTATCCGCAACGGAGCTTCCGGTGTTGAGGGGCCACAGCTGCTATTTACGCTGGGTGCCTATACAGACTGTCTAAATTTCCAGGAGCAGCTGGCACCACCGGAACGTCATGCTACCCTGCATATTTATCCCCTCGGTGCCCCGGGTAGTATGCAGTTTCTAGCGACGGTTAACAGTTGGCCTATTGATAAAATTGCGACGTATCTGCCGGGGCAATGCATTTTTCTGAACGTGTTGATGGAAGATGCTACGGATTTGATAAGCCGGTTCTCGGTACTAGGCTGTACGGGCTGCCTGCAAAAAATAGCAGACCCCTGTTTTACCTCTGTAATTAAGTATCGCAACAACGAAGATGCGTTTTACCTAACCTATAATACTGTAGGTTTTAATGCGGTTGACGAAGCTTTTTACAATACGGTGCGCTTACCTTTTTATCTGCATAGCCTGCAATTACCGACTGAAGAAAAGACCTACACGAAAAGCGACGGCAGTAAGTTGCAGCTATACGCCCGCATGGACCGCGAATACAGCGCCACAGTTGACTACCTGCAAAAGGAACATCACCTGATGCTGGCTATTGCCCTGCGGCACGATATACTGCTTATAACCAGCATTAATGAAAACGGTATTGAAGACAGTGAGTTTGTGTTGAGCGAAGCCTACCAATTGCAATGGCCTGCTATGCCCCGTTATGCACTGGCGCAGGCAAGCTTTAAAGTAATGCAAAGCGATCCTGTGCAGCTAACCAACAATTATTGCAGCTAACGAATCCTCAATACCCTATGAACAACACTAACAAACGCGGTATCTTAATACTGGCGCTGGGGCATCCGCAATATGGCCGTATGGCGGCAAACCTGGCAGCCAGCATCCGATATAACAATGCTGAATTACCAATTCACCTGGTGTATAGCGGTAAAGCGCTTGACCACTTAACGGCTGCGCATAAGGCGCTGTTTACAAGCATGGCCAACTGCCCTGCTGCATATTACACTCAGCACAACAAAGCCGACTATTTTAAGGCTAAAACCTATTTATACGAGTTATCGCCCTTTGAGGAAACGCTTTACCTGGATTGCGACCTGTTACTATATAGCAAAACGAACCTTGCCAATCTATTGCTAAACTTAAGTATGGCCGGTGATTTTGATATGCAAAGCCGTGGCTACACTGCCATGGATACCTTGCACACCTATGGCCATTATACGCACTGGTGTAACCCCGCCGATGTGAAGAAACTATATGGTATAAGCGCAGGAAGGTTTTATCAATTAAGCAGCGAGCTGGTATTCTTCAAAAAAACACCAACGTTGAAGCGCTTTTTTGAAAGCGTGCAAGACCTGTATGCCGCACCCGGCGTACCTACCCCGGCTTTTGCAGGTTCTATTTCGGATGAGCTGGCTTATAACCTGGCCGCGTTACAACACCATATAAGCCCCGTTGAAGCCGGACGCGTATTCATCTTCTGGGATTTGATGGACAAGACCCGCGGAAGCCGACACAGTTATTATGGCTATTCAGCCGGGGGCAACAATGCATCGGAAGAAGTGTGCGCCTGCTATAACCTGATGAGCAAGTTTTATGCAAACGCGCTTAACCTGCCGATGGCGTATCAACTGCAGCCCAAAAAACAATGGAGCCCTGAACGAAGGACCTTTTAATCTTTCCCGATTTCTTAAACAAGTAAACACATACTATGGAATACACTTTTCTGGAACCTTATTTTAAAGGCCGCAAGCGGCATGCCGCCTATCGCAAAACGGTAGAAATTTATAATAACCTGCGTCTGCATGCTAATGGCGAAAAGCCGGATAAACTGTTGGGCGATTACCGGCCAAGCGAAAGCGAAGAGATTTACAATTACCGCATGAAGATTTATGAGCCGGTAACCAAGGAACACATCAGCCAAATAATTTCTTCGCTGAGTAAAATACGGCGCAGCAGCGATTGGAGCATACGACACGTACCTGCGGCAGATATGCCGGCCATAATCCACCCTAACGAAACACCGGAGAAATACTGCGAAGAAAACTTCCCTTATCATGGTTCGCTGAGCAACTGGGCATTTTCGGTATTGCTGAAAAACTACCTGATTGATCCTAACGCGGTGGTTATGGTATTACCCACACACACAGAGACCAATACCAATGAATATCTGCAGCCTGTGCCTGTATTGTTTAATAGTGATCAGGTATTAGAATATGCAGAAAACGAATTAGCGGTGTTAAAGAGTCGTGAGAAGTGTGCATACCGCCATGGTAACAGCCTGCGCTACGATGGTGAGGTATATTATGTGGCCGATCGTGAAAAAATTTACCGGTATGAGCAAGGCACAGTGCAACAAGGTTATGTGTTGGCAGGGGAATGGAAACATGGCTTGAGCCGGTTACCGGTATTCAGGGTGAAAGGTGCTTTTTTTGAAGCTTACGATAACTACCTGGTGTACGAATCGCGTATTAGTCCTATTGTGCCTCGTTTAAACAAGGTTGTGCGCGAGGACAGCGACCTGGATGCGGCCAAAGTAACACACCTTTACCCCGAAGCATGGGAGTACGCCACACAACTTTGTGATGCCTGTTTTGATAATGGCACCAAACAGAGCAGCGGTTATATAAAGGACGCCCCCTGCTCCAAATGCGGCGGCAGCGGAAGGTTACCTACTGCAGGGCCTTATCGTAAACTGGTAATACGTCAGGCAAGTGTCAATATGGGCGAATTACCTGTACCAACACCGCCTAAAGGTTATATCGATAAACCTGTAGAGATAATAAAGATACAGGATGAAATTATTGACAAGAACGCCTATAAAGCCTTAGCCAGTATTAACATGCAGTTTCTACTGCAAACACCTTTGAGCCAAAGCGGGTATGCTAAGGAGATTGACCGCGATGAACTGAACAATTTTGTGTATGCCGTTGCCGAGGATCTGATACATATACTGGACCAGTGTTATTGGTTTGTTATCCATTACAGGTATGGAACCGTGCTACCAAACCAGGAAGATCGCAATGCGCTGTTGCCACGTATAACCGTACCGGAGAAGTTCGATATTCTTTCGCTGCGGTATTTGCTGGATGAAATTGTGTTGGCACTTGAGAAGAATCTGCACCCGGCCTTATTGCAAACCATGCTGATTGAATATGTGAGCAAGAAGTTCTATACCAGTCCGGAGGTACGCGATCTGTTGGTATGCAGCTTGCGCCTTGATCCTATGCCCTGCGTGCCTGATGCCGAGAAGGTGCTGCGTAAGCAAAACGGAGGCATAACCGAGGCAGACTACATTATAAGCTGTAACGCCACCGTTTTTGTTTAACGGGCCATAACGGAGCATGCTGATTTTTACCAATGGCCGATTCAACAACAATTACAAACCCTGCGTACGTATGCGAGCCTGGTTCAACAAGAGAACATCAACCAGGGTTAGCGGCCACCATACTCACCCGAAACGTTTTTTGTTTGGCAATTAATTAGATTAGCCTCAAACAACTAATACGTGAAAAAGCTCCTTCGGTTTTTGCTGATTTTGGTAGTGTTGCTTATTACACTGCCGCTGGCTGTAGTATTTTTAAGACCCAGCCTTATTGTGGCTAAGGATAAAGTACGAACAGACTTTACCACTGCTAACAGTCACTTTTTGAACTGGCGCGGAGCCACTATACATTATACTGATGAAGGTACTGGAAAGCCCTTGTTAATGATACATGGTTTTGGGGGGCATTACCGAAACTTCAATAAGCTGGCCGAGGAGTTTAAGGGCGAATACCGTGTTATACGCGTGGACCTGCCGGGGTTTGGCTTAAGCGATTGCCCGCCTGTTGATGAAAACCACCCGCAATATGTGCAGTTATACCGCGACTTTTTTACCTACTTTTTAGACACCCTGCATTTGGATAGTATGTATGTAGTTGGTAACAGCATGGGCGGCATGATTTCCTGGAACATTGCAGCACTCAATCCCTCACGGGTATCCAAACTCGTGCTGTTAGGTAGTGCCGGTTATGATCTGGAAAAGACCGCAAACGGATTAATAATCGTTCGGTATAAGTCGTTATCAAAAATATTTGACAAAGGGTTGCCGTTATTTATGAGTAAAAGTGGTGCTGAACGGTGCTATGCCGACGCTACTAAAGTTGATATGACCGAAGTATTGAACAATAATGAAATCACCAATCGTGACGGGAATTTGCAACACATGCTGAGTATGGCCCGCGACAAGGAATTTCCGGATACCGCGTTAATTAAGCAGGTAAAATGCCCTACGCTTATTATATGGGGAAAACAGGATGCCATTGTACCACTGGAACATGCGTATCGCTTTAAACGCGATATACCCAACAGCGAGCTTGTATTGTTTGACACCTGTGGTCACGTGCCCATGATAGAAAAGACAGCAGAGACAAGCGCAGAAATGCGCCGCTTTTTTGCGGAACCGGTGCAATAGCCGCCTGCTTTACAGCCACCTATGATTTATAAGGACACTACTGTTTACTACCGCATTTTAGGAATCTCCGCCAAAGCCGGCATTGCTGAAATAAAAAAAGCATACCGGCAAAAGGCCAAATTGCTGCACCCCGATAGAAACAGCAGCCCCACTGCTCACGAAGATTTTGTTGCGCTTACCGAGGCATACGAATATTTGATGCAGTGGCACACCACAGGACAAACAACTTACTACACCGAAACGACCAATTATTACAGGCAGCAGGAAGAAACGCGGGCCCGTGCAAAGGCAGAGGCCCAGAAACGATATCAGGACTTTATTAATAGCGACCTATACAAAACAATGCAAGCTACCGATACAGTTGCCTCCCATCTCTATTTATTGTTCTCCTGCGTGCTGCTGTTCGGCATTCCGTTGTTTGCAGCCTATCAGGCAGGTTTTTGGGGGCTTGTAACGGTGGGCTTATTATTTATAATTCTAAGTCCGCTGCTCAAATCAACACTTTTTGCAGCGGTTGATATTAACCCAGGGCTTTTCGTAAAGTCGCTGCTGGTTGTGGTTAAACTGCGCAGTGTTCAAGTTATAGCTCTAACCGTGCTTAACCTGGTGCTATTTTTTAAGATAGCACTTGCTACGCTGTTACCGCTCAGGTTAACAGTAGGTTTATTTTTATTGGCGATAGTGGGTTCCCTGTTTGCACACAGGCTTCTACGTCCAAATCAAAAGTCGGTTGATCGATATTTTATAGCCGGAGGGTTGGCTCCGTTACTAATTAACCTGCTGTTTTTGATAAATTATGTTTTTGCGGGAAAGGAATATTCGGAGACCTATAACTTTGAAAAATATACCGAAGCCAGTTCGCGTGGAAGAACCGAAACCACTTTAATAGTTTTGGAAAACAATGCGTACGAACATTATCCTTTTATCCGATTTTTTTTCGATTACACTGAGTTGGCAGGCCGTGATAAAATAACCTATACATTTAAAAAGGGACTTTTTGGCATACCTACACTTAAAAGCTATACCTGCTGGTACTAACCTTACGAAGGCAGGGGCCATCTAATTCTCATTTGCAGCCAAACCTGCAGGAGGAAAATAATTAATATCCAGCCAGTATTTTACCAGCGCATTAATTGTGTTTTCTAGGTCGGCAAAATCGATTGGCTTAACTACATAACTGTTAGCTCCTTTGTTGTAAGCGTCGTATAAATCGCGTGTTTCGCGCGAAGAACTAAACATTACAATCGGGACCATCGCTGTACGGGGGTGTTCGCGTAACCTGGCTAAAATTTCCAGACCACTCACCTTTGGTACTTTGATATCCAATAAAATGAGCCGTGGCAATCCTGCCCCTTCCCTGAAGGCGTAATCGCCCTGGGCAAAAATAAAGTCCAATGCCTCGGCACCGTCATCCAGGTGCACCACACGCTCCGGGGGAAGGAGCTTTTTAAGGCAGCGCTTTACCAGATCGGCCTCGTAGGGATTGTCCTCTACAATTAAAATTTCGGCAATATATTTATCCATCATAGTTCGTTTCAACCCAGGGTAAAATAAAAAGTAGCGCCTTCGTTCTCTTTTGCATTGGCCCAAATGCGCCCACCGTGTTTAGTAACTACCCGATGCACCAAGGCCAAACCTACACCAGTTCCTTCAAATTCCGAAGGCTTATGCAACCGATGAAACACGCCAAACAATTTATCAGCATGTATCATATCAAATCCCGCGCCATTATCTTTTATGTAATATATTTCCTGATTATTATGATTAACCATTCCTATCTCCACTAACGGTTTTTCCTTTTTTTCAGAGTATTTTACCGCGTTCGATATTAGATTAACCCACACCTGGCGCAGCATAGCAGGATCGCCTACCGCGTTTTTCAGGGGATGCATGATAATCTCGGCATGAAACTTATTACCTGCAGCAGCCCGTACCTCTTCGATTACCACTTTTACCAACTCAGTCATAATTACCGATTTGCCCTGCATGGGTTTACGACCCATCCGGCTAAATTCAAGCAAATCATTAATCAGCGTACCCATTCGGGTAGCATTACTGGCAATTACATCAATACATTTCCTGCCATCTACATCTAGCTTATCGCTATAATCTTCCTGCAGTATTTGTGCAAATCCATTCATTACCCGCAATGGTGCCATCAAGTCATGCGAAACAGAATAAGAGAATGATTCTAAATCCTTATTGCTTTGTTGCAATTCAGCGGTGCGTTCTGCTACTTTCTTTTCTAACTGTTCATTCAGGTCGCGGGTGGCAATTTCTATCCGTTTGGAAGGCGTGATGTCGTTCATAGCAATAATCACTCCAATAACTGCACCTGCTTTATCGCGTACTCCCATTAAATCCATTCTGTACCACCGGTTGCTTCCATACAACTGATGTAAATCCACTTCATAGGATATATCTTCGCCACGCATTACCCGTTCCGCCGCACTTCGCACTATTTCTACTCTGCCGGGGTTCAAAAAATCATAAACTGATAATCCCTCTTTTATCTCGGTTTTGAAATCGCGTGGAACATTTTCAGAGGCTCTTTTATTAAAGGAAATTACCGTAAGATTAGTATCAGTCAGGACGTAGGCTGTTTCCGTATTATCCAAAATAGCACTCATGTTTGCTTCTGAGCGCGTCAGCTTTTCCTGTGCTTCCTTTCGCTCTGAAATATCATTAAAACTGGCCCTAATTAATTTGCCCTCACTGAACTGCAATTGCACAAGCCTGACCTCGCAGGGGAATATGCGACCTTCCGTATCTTTTACTAACCATTCAAAAACGGGCTTTTCACCAGCAAGGCAACGTGAAATATATTCCGCTGCTTTTTGTTCGCTTGGGCTGCCATCCAGTTGAAAAGGAGCGCTAACATCGGCAGGGCCCATTTTGTGAAGCTGCTCCTCGTTCAGTTTCAGGAGAGCAAGGCACTTATTATTCGAATCTGTGAATAAACCACTAACAGGATCTAAAATCAAGATACCTTCCGGGGCCAGTTCATAAAACTCACGGAATTGTTGTTCGCTTTCCCTAAGTTTTTCCTCGGCGTGTTTTTTGTGCGTAATATCATTCCGGATGCTTATATATTGTTTCGGTTTACCATCCTCCCCCAAAAACGGAACAATGGTATTATCTACCCAAAATAAACTCCCGTCCTTGGCACGGTTGCAGAACTCACCTCTCCATATTTGACCATTTGAAATAGTTCGCCAGAAATCTCTGATAAAGGAGGCCGGGTGATAACCGGAATTTAAAATACGGTGATCGTTACCGATCAGCTCTTCTGTTGTGTATTGAGCTATGCGGCAGAAGTTTTGGTTTGCATATTTAATTATCCCCCGTTCATCTGTGATGGTAATTAATGCGCCCTCTTCTAATGCCTTTCGATAATCGGAAGCAGCACGCTCACTTCTTATCATTTGCTCCTGGGCTTCCTTTTGCAAAGTAATATCCCGGGTAATTCCATCTACACTTACAAGTTTACCTTCTGCATTCAACCCTGGTATTGCTTTATTTTCTAACCACCTGATAGAACCGTTCGCATGCTTTATGCGGTATTGAACAATATCGGTTTTGCCTTCAGCTACTGCTTTATTGTGAGCATCAATTATTCGCTTATCCTCATCAACTACTACTTTCCTCCACAAATCAACGTCGGCATAAAAATCTTCCTGCGGCAGGCCATAGAGCTTTTTACAAGCCCGGGAAACGTGCTTCACCCGCATTTTCTCCAGATCAACTGAAAAGATTACCTCTTCGATGGTATTGAAGAGCTTTTCTAATTCGTGATAAGCATTTTGTAAACGTTGTGTACTTTTTTTGCGGGCACTAACATCCGACATTATACCATCAATACGGGATAGCACACCGTCCACCAACGTAGGTATACCTTTAAAGTTGATCCAAACTATCTGCTGGTCTTTACATCTTATACGATACTCTACTTCCACCTTTTGGCCTAAGGTAAGCCGTTGAAAAGAATGTATGGTGCTTTCTCTATCCTCCTCAACAATTATCTCAAACCATAATTGGGGATTGTTGATGTAATCATCAGGTGAATAACCCAACAGCTTTTCGCAGGTGCCGGCAATATATATAGGCCGATTGTTCACCATATCAAATGAAAAAACCCCTTCTTCCGTATTATCCAACACCGAAGCGAGGATGGTTAATACATCCCCCTTTGCTGCGCCGTTCAAGAATCCTGTGTTGCTCATAAAAAAAATTGCTGGTCAGTGTTCTATTAGTTCATTACAAAAGTGAAAACTACTTCAAGTGTTACTGAATGAGGTTGGTCAGCATTTAGCTCAAACAACTGAGCAATATCATATCATATGTTTGCTCGTTCACATGGCTTTTTTAACTTAAACCAAAACTTAATCACTTAATAATCAAGTGCTTAAAGGGGGTTATCAGCTGTCTAGCTGATGACGATCCAGAAGGCACCTAATTAACAACTTGATAAATGAAGAGTTTGGATGCACTTACAGGCAGGCAAACAAGCCGTAGCAAAACCGGTGAATCATTGGCATGTAATCGACCGCGCATGAAGGCCCCTGCATAATTGATAAGCATCACCCAGCAAAGCAATTGCAGTCATATTCTCCTGTGTTGTACTCACCTAGTTTTGTTTAACAAGAGATAAGTGGTCATATCTATTGTTTTATTGATTTACTAAAACCATTCTACAACATGAAACCAAGAGTTCTACTAATCGCTATCCTATGCTTGCTATTAAGCAATGCAGGATATACGCAGGCCCCACTGGGTTTTAATTATCAAGCAGTTGCCCGAAATGCCTCGGGAAATGTTTTGGTTAATCAGGGCGTTGGGGTTCGATTCACTATTCACGACGGATCAGCAGGTGGCACCGTAGTATACCAGGAATCGCAAACATTAACCACCAATCAGTTTGGTTTATTTAGTGCAGTAATAGGCGATGGAACTGTATTACAAGGCTCCTTTGCCGGTATCAACTGGGCAAGTGGCAACAAATTTCTACAAGTAGAAATGGACCCAGCCGGCGGCAGCAGTTATGCGGACATGGGTACTAGTAAGATGGAAAGCGTGCCCTACGCTTTGTTCGCAGCAAATTCCGCTACCGGTCCTACCGGTGCTACAGGACCAACCGGTCCCATTGGACCAACAGGGTCAGGTGGTGGTGCTACCGGAGCAACCGGCCCTACTGGAGCAACCGGTCCGGCCGGCGCTGGAACGGTAAACGGCACGTTGAATTATGTAGCCAAGTTTACACCTAACGGTACTTCCGCCGGTAACTCACAGATTTTTGACAATGGTACTAACATTGGCATTTTCACCGCTACGCCCACTCAACCGGTTGACATTGGTTTAGCTGGCTTTACAAATGTTCGTATCGGAGGCAAAAGCGGAAGTGGTGGAGGCGCATTACTTATTGACCGCTTAACTAATGGTGCCAATAATTATATAGCTTTTAACAATGCCAGCGCATTAGGCTGGACGTTTGGTTCCGTAAACACCGGTGGCAATAACGATATCAACCTTACCAACTGGAATGGTGGCACTACCGAATTAATGCGCTTTACAACCGGTAACCTTGTAGGTATAGGCACCTCTACTCCTTCGGGCAAACTGGATGTGCATCATGCAAGTAGCCTATCCAGCCCAACGCTGGCCCTGTATGAAACGACCAACGGTTTTGCGCGACTGGGATTTCAGAATGCAAACGGCAGCAGCTACTGGCATATTGCGGGCTATAACAGCGCCACCAATACAGCAGAACGCCTGAATTTTTACAATAGTACCACGGGCGATATTTTATCCTTAACGGGAGATGGATTGGTGGGTATAGGTACTACAGCCCCTACCAGAAAACTTCAAATTTATGATAATAGCACGGGTTATTCAGCAATAAAGGTGAGCAATGTAAGCACCGGAGCAGGCATAACCCACGGCTTTGAGTTCGGCATTAACGGTATTAATGGTTATGTATGGAACTGGGAAGCTGCTAACATTAACTTTGGAACTGCGAATAACTACCGCATGACCTTAAACGCTATCGGGCATTTGGGAATTGGCACGCAAACACCCTCTTATACACTGGATGTAACATCGCCTCATAAACGTACTGCCTTTTTTGCTGCAGATACCCTGGGAGGAGCCTTAGGCATTGGTGCAACGAATTTAGGAGTGAATGTAGTGAGTGCCTTAACAGGTGCCTATAATGGTACGGGCAATAACGATGGTGCCGGCCTGGCAGGCTACGCTATATCTACAAATACTAATTACGGTTATGGTGTAGTAGGGGAAGGCAACTATGTGGGTGTGGCCGGATACGGCCATACCGGCGGGGTAGCGGCCGTTTGGGCCTATGCCAACGGTGCTAATAACGCGTTGTATGCTTCCGGAAATTTTAACCTGAACGGCAACTTTACCGGTACCGGCACCAATAGCTACACCAGTGATGCCAAGTTGAAAAAGAACATTGCACCCATACAAAATGCGATGAGTGTAATTAACCAAATTAAACCAAGCACCTATGAATTTAAGGTAGGTGAGTTTGGCTCTATGAATCTGCCAACCGGGCAACATTACGGCGTAATAGCGCAGGAACTTCAACAGGTTTTACCTGAACTGGTAATTCAGAATACATTCCAAAGCGCCGATCGTAATGAGAAATCGTTTGATTATTTGAGCGTGAACTATAATGAATTAATTCCGATTTTGATTAAAGGCATGCAGGAACAACAACAACTGATTAACACCCTGCAGCAACGCGTGCAACAATTGGAAAACAAGTAATAGACTTTGTTTAACTGATTAAAACCTCTGCCTTACGGGCAGAGGTTTTTTATTTTGCTACTCTAATTATCTTAGTGCAAAAAACGCCATGAAAACATTCGTACCTGTTGTGCTGCTTATATGCTTTTTATCGAATAGCTGCAAGAAGGAAAGCTCTGCCAATAGCAATGTTGTTTTAAATACCTTTACCAAGGGAAGCGTATATAAAATCAAGAAGGAAGTAACCTTTGTAGGAACTGATAGTGTTTTTGTATTTAATGGGGATTCGCTATTTCCCGGAATCCCATTCGTTATCCAGTTCAACGATTCTGCTATGCTAATAGCGAACTCCTGCCAAACATATTTATTTAACCATTTTAATACCTGCAATTCGCTTTACCACAAAGCGGGTAACCAGCTTTATATTGATGAATTCAGTTCATTGCGCTATAACAAGTCGGCCTGCCTGTTTAACATAGTGGCCGCCGGCACCGATACCATTTTAGCAAGTAGTGATGGCGTTTACGAAATGTACTTGGAAACTAAAAATTGAGTGCGGTTTTAATCGCCCCGGGCAAGCATAGCCTTTTCATATGCCCGCTTACCTACCTCCATTAATTCTGCAGCACGATAAAATTCAAAAACGCTGCAGGTGTTACGCGGAATTTGCACCACTACATCAGCCGGATGCAGGGAAAGCATCACATCTGTTAACCTATCCAGCGTAGCATCGTAGCTGGCATTCAGCATTTCGAACATGCTATAATTTAATACCGGTGTAGCCGGGTTGATTTTTTCTTCCTCCTTCTCCTTACCGGAAGAAAAATATTTACGCAATCGCGCCATCAGGGCATTTTCGCTTTCCGCAACCGGCTCGTCACCGGTTTCCGGATCCGGCATTTCTTTGCCTGCTTCTGTGTTTATTTCGTTTTCGAATGCTCCATTCAGGTTTACCGCCACAACCAGTGCATCTTTTTGCCGGTCGAGCGCATTAACCGGCAGGGGATTCAGAACACCGCCATCTACATAAATCATCTGCCCATCTACCATGGGTTTAAATACGCCCGGCATACCTGTGCTGGCGCGTAATGCTTTGTAAAGGTCCCCCTCTTTAAAATGGATTTCGTTGCGGCTAACCATGTCCATAGCCACAGCCACAAAAGGAATAGGCAATTCCTCAATACGGTGTTCGCCGGTCATTTGCTTAAGCACTGCGAAAATTCGTTCCCCCTTCACAAGACCCGTAGTAGAAAAGGCGATATCGAATAAACGATATACATCCGTTTTAGTTTGCTTTAATAGCCATTCCTTGTATTGCGGTAAAAAACCGGAACAATACACTCCACCTACCACAGCCCCCATACTACAACCGGCTACCGAAACAATTTCGTAGCCATCCTGAAGGAGCATATCAATTACACCAATATGCGCCAGCCCCCGTGCTCCGCCGCTGCCTAAAACCAGTTGAACTTTTTTCTTTTTTGTCACGCTACTAATATAACGCACTGCCACGGAAGCGCGTGTTATACGATTGTAAAAAAATTGGAAGAACAGTCAATCGGGTAAAACCTTATTTTCGCGCCATGAACTCAGCTTTTTCCTCCTTTTCGAAGTTCCTTATTCTTACGCTTTTGATAGCCGTATTTTCGGGGTGCCAGAGCGGTATAATTTTTACCGGTATTGCCACCAATAGCCCGCACAGCGCTAAGGTGAGCCCCTATTATGTAGCCGGAAAAAAATTCTGGCCGGATAGCATATTGGGTAAAAAAATAGTAGTAAAAGGCCTAATGAAAGAAGTTCGAGTGCCTGCCGAACCTAAAAAAGGCGAGGTATTTACTGAGCCCGTAGGCACCCGTGTTACCGAAATACGCATGGCCCGCTGGCACGTGGTGCGCCATGCCGATGTGGTAGTTAGCCAGGGTAAATAAGCATTTCATCACCTCTTTTTCTCGCGCAATAATTTATACAAAGCCTCTTCCAGGCTGACGCGCGCGCGTTGCTGCTGTTCGCACAACTGTGCCCGTTTGGCAAGTAGTTGCGCATAAATGTCCTCCGGAACATGACGCAGCAGCATGCTCCTGCCGTTTTTTTTCAGTGCATTTTCATTTTTCATAGTGTTGATTTTAAGTGTTTTAATACTGTTTTAAGATAGCAAAGATAGCATTTAAGGAATCAATATAGTATGTTTTGTTTCTTTTTTATTTACTTTTGCATTGTCAAAACAACATAACTATGCATTACACCTTCTCGCACCTGGTAGATTTACTGGCCCGCAAAGCGGGCATGGATCCCACCTCTCCTGCTTTTGCTGATTTACTAGCCATACAAGCCGCCGTACCCGAAAATCTTTTTAACGACCTGAAGAACGGCATCAGCAGCTTACTAACTACAGAAGAAGCTAAAACGAACGATAGCCTTCATCAGCACTTCAGGAAACTTACCCTGAACGGCATGGATGCCGAACTGCGAAGGATTATGAATGACCTGCAGTTACAGCCGGAAGAAATAGCATCGCTGGAGACTGAGAAAAACAGTTACACCCGGGTACGGAAATTAGCCGACCATCTGCACAGGCAGAACCAACAAGCCAGAGAAAATGCGGCTCAATTACAAGAGGAAGTAAGCAGCTTAACCACAACCTTAAACCAGGTGCAGGAACAAAAACAGACCCAAATTGCTTCGCTGCAACAGCAGAAAGAAGAGGAGATGCTGGCATTTACCATACGCCATACCCTGCAACAGAAGGAATATGCAGGCAGCACAAACAATAAAAAAGCCCAGGCTTTAACCGCGTTAAACCTTTTAACCGAAGAGCTGCAAGCAAAGCAGGCCCGCCTACTGCGCGATACGGATGGCGCTCTTAAATTGGTACGTGCGGACAACAACCAGCCGTACTGCGAAAACAATAAAGAAATTACTTATGGTGACTTTGTCGACCGATTGCTGGCAAGCCACAACATGCTTAAAGTATCTGACCCCGGCACAACAGGTAACGGTGGTAATATTTTCAAAAACAAACCTACTGGCAGTAACCGCACCGATACGAATGGTTTAGTAAGTGCCAACCAACGGCAAATTGAATTGCTGGAAAAAGAAGAGGTCCAGTAAACTGCAGGCAGGCAACGGAGAAGAGTTATACCTGCCACGCGTATCGTGCATTACTACCTAACCTAAAAAACCAAAACACTATGTCGAACGGATTTGCTCCCTATTTATTGAAATCGATTAACGAACTGGCGGGGGAGGATGACCCACAGTTTAAAATTACGCCAACCGGCTTTTTAAAAATGTTGCTTGCTGCCAACACGGTTCGCGGAGCGCGTGCGCTTGAACTTAGCACGCCACAGGGTCAAAAACGGCAGGTATTTGTAAAATACCAGCGCCGCTACCCGCTCAGTGCTGTGCAGGAAAACGACAACTGCGATATTGATGTAAGCCCGCAATACCTGGAAAGCGAATTGTTGAATGCACGCATTGCCAAACTTGGCATATACATAAGCTTTGCCGACCTGCGCCGCTTTATGGACGATGCTGTTGAAACTGTGAAAGCAGGCAATCCTTCCACGGCCTTTATGCGCGAACTGGTGCAAAGCATTATGACTGCAGCTAATGCCATTGTTGGTAAAATGGACCAGCGGTTACTGGATGATGTAACCTGGGGTGTAAATGCTGTTACCGGCACCAATACCGCGGTTACCGTAAACATTAACAAAGATGCCACCAAAAATGATCTGGAAAGTGGCATTACCAAATTGCTGGCCGATGCTTTTGAAAACGAGATGTGGGGTAACCTGCAAATTGTTGGATCGGGGTTATTTAAAAATTATGAGCTTCAAAAACTGGCCAGCGTTGCTGCACTGAATGGCGTAGATGTAAGCCGATTTACCGGTTATCAGTTCTATGGTGACCTATATGCTAAAGCAAGCAGCAAATTTGGCACGAACCAGGTTGGTGTATTCTCGCAAGGCAGCATTGGCTTTGTGGACCTCAACAAGCACATCGGTGCTTTTGCAGGGCAATTAGGCGCTTCGCAATTGTTCCAGATGACACTGCCAGTGGCAACCGGCCAGAACGATGGAACTACGGAAGCCCTGACCTTTGATGTGCAATTGAAACCTATTGAATGCCCTACCACCCTGCTGAATGGCCAGGGAGAAGAGGTGACCTACGACAAGGGCTATGCACTCTATATCAGCAAGAACTACGGCCTGTGGCAGGTGCCGTCCGACGCCTACAACACTACCGATCGCTTGAACGGTGTAAACGGAGCTCTGCGCTACCTAATTACCAACGAATGCGTGGATTGCGGCGCCTAATAGCGGACTAACACATCACTACTTCACTTTACCTGTGGAAACACACCTCTGTTTTGTTGTCCTGCGGAACGCAGGGCAACAGCAGGGGATTATTAAACCATTGCTAACTGCAAAACCTTAAACATATGTCTTGTCTTATTGACTATATCGGCTTTAAATGGTGTGGTGCAACTGCACCGCAAAGCGGACTCTACATAAACGAGCTACCCGGCATTTCCTTAAAAAGCATCGACCAAATTGCCAATGAGGAGCAAAACAACTTCTTAACGGTTTGGCAAACGGTTCAAAAACGTGCCCAACGCTTATTGGCTAGTGATGTAAGCGCTGCGTTCAGCAAGCGTTACAGGCTGAATAGTCACGTAGAAGATTACAACGGGCAGGTAATGCCGGAAACAACTATCAATCAAACAGCCGCAGCAACTGAATGGCGAGGCCTGCTTCTGGCTTTGCCCACTATTAGCAGTCCGCTGCATATGCTGGTGCTGAAGCAACTTTCCGTTTACTTGAAAGCAGCGGTTACTACCACCTTTAAACTACTGGATGTTACCACCGGTAGTGCCAATGAATTGTTCAGCTTTACATGCAATGGTTTAGTTGGTTGGAACAACATTCCCGTACAAACAGACCTGGCCGGTGTTAAACGTCTTTTGCTGGTGTATGATGCTACATCCGTTGAGAGCGTGTTTACACCTTTACCTGCTATGACTTTGCAACAGATGCAGGTGAACGTTCAAGGTGTAGTGACGGACGATGCCTTTAGTGTTACAACCCCAGGCATTAACAGTTATGGGGTACAGGTAACCTTTAACCTTACCTGCAACTACCTGCCATTGTTATGTAGTAATAAAACGCCTTGGAGTAACCCGCTTCTTTATTTGCTGGGGTCAGAATTGATGAATGAGCGCCTGCACAGTGACCGGCTTAACCGTTACACCACCTTAGATCTTGCCAAGGCCCGCGAACTCAGGGAAGAATTCGACGCACGTTACCGGCAGGAACTTTTAACGGCTATAGACGCTATAGCGCTTACTGCAGGCGATGGCTGCGTGGGCTGTAACGCTTTACTACAAAGTGTTGAAGTATTACCCTAACCGCCTAGACCAACAAATGATGTATACGCTAAAAATTAAACAAGGAAAGCTGACTACCCTTTTAGCCGGCTTAAGAAAATCAACCGGACCTAAAATTCAACAAGACACTTTATCCAACGCTTTGAAAGAAACAGTTGCTGTTATGCGTGAACGAATACATAAACATGGCTTAGGCGCAAACAACCTGCCCTTTACCAATAGCAGGAGCGCAAAGGGCTATCTGGTACACAGCGGCCGGCTAATGAATGAGTTTACCCTGTTGCTATCCACCGAGGGTGTTGGTTTGGGCTGGAGCGATGCTTCCATAACAGAACGTGCAGTCATCCTGGAAAAACGCTACAAGCAAAAAATATGGGTTCCAAGCGCTGCAGAAAAAACAGCACTTCAATTGCGACTGGCTAAAACCTGTGCCTCCATCATTCAACAACCATAATTAATACGATTTGTTATGCATCGCATACCCCAACTTACTTTTATTAACCGGCATTTGCTACAGGGACCTTTACAAGGATTTCGCTTTCAAACCGGGCGTTACGAAACCCTGGCCTTTGAGATAAACCGTAATGGAAACAATGGTCCAGAAGTCTTTCCAGCCATTGCAGTAAATGAGGTCGACTATCAGGCTATCGTACCGAACGACCTCTACCCTGTGCAGCTTTATCATAAGATAAACAGTGTATCGTATTCAGCAGATCGAAGTTCAGTAGGCGACGGCAACAAAAACATGCTGGAACGCCTGGATATGAAAATGGTAGTGCTGGCCAATTTACCCGCTATACACCTAACAACCGAACAACTGGAAGCCAGACTGGCAGAAGGTTTTCCTGATGCGTTTCCTGCTAACACACTTTCCGATCTGGGTCTGCAAAGTATGCTGGTTACCTTACTCGGCAGCAATTTGAACGGCGACTCGGTATTCCGCGAAGAATATAAGGGCCTTACGCCTTTCTTGTCTCCACCCTACACACTCTTCTCCATGCATTATACCATTGAAAGCAAATACCGTAAAGGTTGCTTTAACAACTGTGACCCGGCATGCGCCGGGTAATAATTATCGTTTTCATCACCTATTTAAACACAACTTATGGCAGGCTACTATCCCTCCAATTGCGACAACCTGATACCCGTCCATAACTGCAACCCGTGTGAAAGCCGGGAATACGGCCGCATTCGTTCCGCAGGTTTTATACACAAGGATTTTGTGTTCGCCGATGGCGACACTGAAAATCCGGTAAGCTGGCAGACCGGTATAACCGGAGGACAAATTCTGGTAATACCCGAAACGAATGGCGAAATGCCGGAACCCGGTGAAAAAACCGGCCCTGGTTATGGGGACACAATGGAATCGTTATTGGGCTACGACTTTCAAGCACGTTTTAACGATCCTAACTTCAACTCGAACTGCGACTTTTACAATGCCTTAGTGGGCAACCGCAACTTCCGATTCTTTTTCCGCACCAGCAGCAAAACATTTATTACACCAGTACCGGTAACTATTATACCCAAGTTTAGCGTCGCGAACGATCTAAACGCCGAGGTAGTCTGGAATGTATTGGTAAAATGGGTAAGTGCATCATTTCCTTGTCCCTTCAATACGCCCGAAGGCATTTTTGATTCCTGCTTTATACCCGGGCCGTAGCAACCCCTGCAGTCACCGGCGGGCAGCCTTCGCCTGCCGGTATTTTTTCGGCATTCAATTAACATTTATGAATCAACACCGATACGACACCCTATTGGCCTTTGCGGGCGGCGATATGCTGGTTATGGCAATCAGCTGGTTACACCTGGACCTTGTAGCCCTGGGACTGAAACTTGTAATGACCATGTTGCTGGGTATTATAGGAGGAGCAGCTGGCCTTTTCGGGAAAGATCTTTACGAACTGATTAAAAAGAAACTATATGATAAAATTCGGAATTGACCAGCTTCACAAACCCTCTCCCTTATGGATGGAGCGGCTGGTAAACGCACTTATCATGCTGGTAATGCCGGCGCTGGCCACTTTCGTTCTTACCATCCCCGAAGCCTGGCTTAGCGCAGAAGTAAAAAACTTTTTAGGTGCAGGCGCCACCTTTAGCATAGCGCTAATGCGTGCATTGCTTTTCCTGTTTGGCGAACAACCCTGCACTAAACCTTAACTACATTTTATGCGACGCATAGATTACATCGTGTTGCACTGCACAGCAGGTAACGCACAACAAAAAACCACAGACATAATTGCTTACTGGAAACAAAAGTTAGGTTGGACCCGATACGGCTATCACTGGCTGGTAAACGGCGATGGCAGCCGCGAGAGACTTACACCTGACGAGCACCCCAGCAATGGTGTAAAAGGTCACAACAGTAATGCCATCCATATCTGCTACAAGGGTGGGTGGAACGGAACAGATACCAGGACCTTGCAGCAAAAACAAGCACTGCTACAGTTGCTGAGCGAATACAAATGCAAATACCCCTCGGCGAAAATTGTAGGTCACCGCGATTTATCGCCTGATTTAAACGGCGATGGCAAAATAACTCCGAACGAGTGGGTAAAACTGTGCCCCTGTTTTGATGCAGGCAAGGAATACGGTTTGCTCCATTAAAACTTTTTACCATGAAAACATTATTACCCTATTCAATTGTATTGAACCTGCTATTGCTGTTGTTGCTAAGCTGGTTTTTGTGCATACGTAAAAACGAGCCTTGCACGCAAGGCAGCATTCTAAGTATTCGGCACGACACGATTTATCCCAACGCTACCAGTTTAAAATTGGCGCACTTGTACAAGCCTGTTGCCAGACACCGGATAAAAAGAAGCGGTATTGAGCAACCTGAACTACAGGCAGAAACTGCGGTTAAGAAACAATTAGAAGCATCGGCACCAGGTGTGCCTTGCGACAGCATTTACTACTACAGCGATACCTTCTTTCAGCGCAACGATTACAAAGCAGTAATAAACGACACAGTAGCAGGTAACCAAGTAACCGGGCGTAGCGTATGGTTTGTAAATCTTAAACCCGAGATACAAACAACCATTGAAAGGGTGAGCAAGGAACGATTGCGAGTTTACCTGGGAATAGATTTTACAATTAACGCGCGATATGGCAGGAACTGGGGTATAGGGCCTGCAGCGTTGCTTACCTTTCCACCGCGCTTTGCACTTAGCTATTATTACGATGCAAAGAATAATGCGCACTCCGGAGGTCTATTTGTGCTACTGAAGCTTAAGAAGTAAAGCCTGTTACACATAAAAAAAAGGCGCTCACCTTGCGGTAAAGCGCCTTGCATGGTTAGCAATCTATCTTTATTCGTGGGTTACAGCGATTGCACGCATGCCTGTTGAAGAAATAAGCTGCGCATAATAAACCCCGATCGGTAAGTCACTTAAAATCAGGTTTGCCTGTCCGCTTATCCCTGTTTGCTGCATTACTACAGCCCCACGTATATCTAACAAGCGAACAGTTGTATTTGCCGGTAAACCCTGCAGGTGCAATAATTCTGTGGCGGGATTAGGATACACCTGCACCGTAGAAAGGGGCAGCTCCTCCAAACCCACAAAACCGGTTGTAGCCACTGCCAAATTGCTGTTGGCGGAATTACCATCACCATTGAAGGCATAAACCCGATAATAGTAATTGGTATAAGCAGCAATGCTGAAATCATTAACGGCCTGCACATCCGGGGCTACAGTATCAATTGGATTATAGGTAAGGCCGTCGGTGCTTCGTTCAATCACAAATCCGGTTTCATTATTGGCATTATCCTGCCAGGTAAGGTGGACGTTCGTGTCGTCAGTTTTTTGAACCACAGCCGCTAAATTGGTAGGTGCAGCCGGAGTGTTAAGTGGCGTACCGCTGAATCTTGCAAAACTCTGGATCTGCTGGCCTCCTATCTGTGCAAAGCGGCCACCGACATACAAATCGCCTTTAAACGGGACAATGCGGTAGTAATCGTATAATTCGTAACCGGGTATAACACCAGTATTATAGGCTGCCAGGAAGGCAACATCTGTCCAACTGGTGCCATCGAAGCGCACCAGGTACACATCGCCCTGATATACTTTTTGTACGATGGCATACAGATACTGGTTATCGGCGTACATATGGTTTATCAGGTAATAGGGGAAATTAGCAGCTGTAAGAGTAGTGCCATCCCAGGTAACCAGCATACCCGCATTATAGTTGCCTCCGGCTGTATCCATTATAAGCGTGGCCCCGCCGGCTATGTATAGCTTGTTATTGTAAACCGCCAGATCATTAAAGCTCGGTGAAAATAAAAACGGCAAACTATCCCAACTAATTCCATCGTAAACCCCTAATTTGTTTCCGCCACCGGCATATAGCTTATTCTGGTAAACGGTCATGCACTTCCATTCAGGTGTACCGCTCCAAACGTTAATAGGAAAGTTAGCCGAAGTCCAGTCGGTGCCATCCCATTTATAGAACACATCATACCCGCACATATAAACGGTGTCGAGGTATTTTTCGAACACATGAATTTTACGTGTACCGTTATAGGGAATATTGTTTACCTGCTTTTCAACAAAATTAGAGCCATCGTAGGTATGAACATCACCTTCGCCGCTAGTGTTAAAATCACGTGCACCCAGGTATAAAAGTCCATCGATATTCTTAACGGCGCTTTTGCTTTTGTGCTGGGTGTTAAAACTATTGTTATAGTTATTCAGGAGAGTCCAGGTGGTGCCATCCCACTCATAAATGCCGTTATCTGCCCCCTGTGCAATGTATAGCTTAGTGCCAAGTGTATCGGCCTGCCAAACCATATTCGATGGAAAACTTACAGCCGTCCAGTTTTGGGCTATAACCAGGCGGCATAAAAACAAGTAGGCAACCGTCAATGATATTCTTTTCATATTCTTCGCTTATTGTTTGTGTTATAATATATTGCGAAGATGGTGCACCTTAAAACCGCTAAAAAACCCGGTTTTTAAAAAACCTTACCACCATGGCCCTGCTACATGACCTGGTATTACACCTGGATAAAGAGAGAATAGATCAATTAAGTGGCCTTTCGCTTAGCAGCCGAGAGCAAGAAGTATTAAGCTTTGTAATTAGCCAAAGGCGTTCTGTTTTCCCCACTGCACTTGCTCTTAAAAAATTAGGGCTCTCGCAAAGCCATTTCGATAAACTGGCCTCGGTGGTGTTAAAAAAGATCCTTCTTCATTTTGCCGGGGCAGACCCCGTAAAGCAGTTAGAGTTTTTGCGCACCGTACCAGGCGCGCCGCGCAACCTGCTACGCCAGCAAATGAAGTCCTGCCTTAAACTGAACTTATCCGAAGCACACCAATTGCAATTGTTGCAATACTGCTTTAAAACGGTTACTCACTTTGCTGTGACAGATCTAAACGAGAAAGAAATAGATTTCTACCAGAAGCAGTTATTAGCGCATACCTCTTTCGGAAGCAACCCGCTTGCCCGTTTAAGAGTTAAGGCTGATAGCCTGCACGCCATGGTAAACATGGCAGGTGGAACCATGACTATCAGCCATGCAACGGTACAGGCTTCGCTCAACCAACGAGCAGATGAATTAGTGCGTGAAGCCGAGCAGATAGATTCCACCCAGGCACTTTACTGCGGTTATATGGCGGCCGGCTATTACTATCAGGTAGCTAACCGGTTACAGGAATTTTTAGCAAAGCAGGAACAAGCGCTTGCCTTAGTAAAAGTTAGAGCGGAAGACTTCTCTTCCTCCGAAATACGAGAAGCACAACTTATGTATGCCACTGCCTTAGCGATGGTGGACCGCTTCGAAGAATCTTATCAGGAGTTTTTGCCCTTTTTGCCCCAGTGCCGCTACGAGCAGGCGGATGTGCAATTAGGGATGCAAACCCGATTTTTTAAAGTGGCCCTAACTGCAGGTTATTATAATACAGCCAGGCAGTTATTACACAATACTTATGCTACCGCGCTTAATCGCAGCATTGTTGCACACCGGGTAATGGCTTGCCTGCAATATATGTGCTATTACCTGCATACCGGCGAGTTAAAGGAGGTGCCTGTTTACCTTGAGAAGGCAAAAGAAGCCATGCATAAAAACAAGCTACTACAGTACGAAGTACAGTTACGCTATCTGGAGAATGCCTATACCTTTTTAGGTGGCAACCTGGAAGAAGCCTTGTTTATGGCAGATAAAAACATAAAATTTCTGCGAACCCGGGGCTTGCATGCCATCGACAGGGAATACAGTTACTTTTTTACTGCTATAAAAGGTATTTACAGGTACGTAACATCAGGAGATGCGTTAAATGCAAAGCAAGCCCAGGCCTATGACTTATACTTTCATGCAAGTTGGTCGCATTTGGGCAAGCTGTTGCAAAAAATGATGGCTATGAAAAAAGGGAGTTAAAAAAAATCTGGGCTAAACCATAAACCCAGGATCAGTTTGAAACCTATTCCATAGATCCTTTAACTGCATTTTTATATCTACAACCTCCGCTTTAATGCCGGGCTCAAGCATGGCATAATCAGGTTCCAACTGTAATCGTTCGATGTACAACAGCAGGTTGCGACAAGTAGTAAACTGGCCGCAGGCAATTAAATCAGCAGGACGCTTAGCGCTTTCATCATCAGCGGTAAACCAAAGGGTGGTACCCATTGCAAAGGCATTTCCGGCAACCTCCTCCACTTTTGCAGAAGGTTTCAGGTAAGGAAAGGCTTTATCATCCTTTTCGCGCTCTATGGCATTGCTACGTGAGAGATCGTAAATGTGATTGCTTTTCCTGCGATTCTTCCAACGTGGTGCCTCGTAAACATCATTATAAAGTAATTGCCTTACCCTGCGCAAAAAAAGATCTGTGTTCAATATAATCATCGAATCGAACCGTGATTTCACCAAATTCCACAACACATAAAACGGCGAACGCAGTAAATAATCTTTAAGGGTATTTACGATAGTGGCAGGGAAAGGTATATCGAGATTCGCTTTGCTGTTTTGCGTATTCAGCTTATTGATAATCCAATACAAAGCGGTAACAACTACCCCACATAAAGCAAACAACATAGCTGAAGGCACGGCCAGGAGTGTCCAACCCTTAACACTACCCAACACGGTTAAACCCAAACCCAATAGCGCTCCTGCCAATAGCATCCATTGAATGGTGCGAACGCTCAGATTGCTCCACCAATTATGCGTATCAGGCCTGGCCATATTATAAAACTCAATTAACCCGCTACCCACATCGCAGGGAAATATTAGGCCAAACCGCTCAAAATCTGTTTCCCGGTTTATACGGCGCATATCGGCCAGCATCACGCTTTCCAGTGCAATGTTATCCGTAATACCGCCATCCATTAAACCGACAGTTTTTTTCTCTCTGAATTTGGTTTCCTTTTGCGTGCCGGTAACCGGAATCATTTCCAATTCCTGTTGAACCGCAGCAAGTTCCCTGGTGGCTACAAAATCCAGTGGGTATATGATGGGCTCAAAACCTCCGGGAAAACACGAAGATGCTGCCAATATATCTGCCAACTTAAATTTTGCAGGAGCAATGCCTTTTTGGTGCACTTTAAAATTGCCGTAAAAGAAGTGCATGTCTGCCTTTCCATCCATTTGCATTTTAGCCTGCTGCCTGAATGGTAAACCGCTATAAAACTCAGTGGCATTAAAACAAACTTCCTGTAAGTGGGTTGATGCCCCCTGTGTGGGCTCTAACGCTCCTAACCTGGCTTCCTTATAAATTACGGTGTCGTAAACCCGTGCAAAGGCATTTATAAGGTTGCGGTGTTTGGGGTGATGCTGCCAGGCCTTATCGTCATTTAGAAGGGTTAAGGCCTTTTCCAATAGAGCAGTACCTTGCATAAAACCGCGCAGCTCTGAATAAAACTTACTGAATGCACCGCCTTGTTTGGTATGCAGCGCATAACAGGCATTAGTAATAGTTCCACCGGAAGCTGAGGCAATATAAGTAACCCGCTTGAGCAAACTGCCTTCCCTGGTCTTTACCGCATCGAAAAGGGATAACGTGCCTAACGCAAAGGATGCTGCCCTAAACCCTCCTCCTGAAAAGGTGAGGGCTATCTGGTGGAGAGGTTTATCAGGAAAAACAGGGCGTAACCAATCGGGATGATTAGCGACCTTTGCTACCGGACCGTGCTTTTCTTCAGATACATACATAAACCATTCATTTAAAGTGAAAAGTACTATTTATTACTTAAACACCTTAAATTATTTACGCATGTTCTACTTGCTGATTAATGCGTTTTGATCACCTTGAAGTTAATAGTACGGCGACCTGTATGATATTGTAAGAGGTAAACACCGGGCAACCAGCTACGCGTTTGTATAAGCCATTCACCCGATTGTTTTAGTACATCGGGTAGCAGTTGATGGCCTTGCATATCATAAATAGTAAGTTGATCAGGCGTTTCGGTGAATTGGATATGCAACCGGTCGTTAACAGGATTGGGGTATAAATTTACACCGCTGTTGTCTGCCAACTCTTCTACACCAACCGGCATAACTTCCACCACTTTAGTTGCCATTGCTGCGCAACCTGCACTATCCGTATACGAATATTCTAAGGTATACGTACCTGCGCTAACACTATCGGGGTAAAAGGTGTTATTGCTTACACCGGTCCCGCTATACTGCCCACCTGAAGGTGTTCCGCCACTTAAGGGTAGCGGACCATCGCCTACCAACACCGTATAACCCGCGCCTGCCCAGTTTACCACCGGGGGATTATGCGCAGCAAGCAAGAGGGTAACAAAGCTATCGCAACCGGTTTGCGCAGTTAAGGTATCGTGATAAACTCCCGCAACAGCAATATCGGATCCATTAAAGTGATAGACACTACCAACGCAAATTACATCGTTCACCACGTTTATGGTGGGCACGTGCACCTGCAGGTTCAATGTTACTATACTGTCGCATCCATGAACCGTAATTAAGGTATCGCGATAGGTGCCACTTCCGGTCAGCAACTGTCCCTTAAAAGGATAACTCTCGCCGCTGCAAATGCCCGCTTGTAAAGGCGTACTGGCCGGTTGATACACTGTTACCCATGTTTTTGCCGTATCACTAATGCAAGTGCCATCGCTGCCAACTACCTGATAATACAAACTGGCAGCCGGAGTTGCCTGCAAGGCGGTACCCTGCGCATTTATTATTCCGGGAGCAGTTTGCCAGGTGTAGGAAGTAGTTCCGTTTACAGAAAGGTTAATGGTATCGCCCTTGCAGATAACCAATGAATCGGCATTGAGCTGGATAACCGGGCCGGGGGTAACCGTTATATAATTTAAAATACCGAGGGTGTCGGCGCCCACATGATTGCGTGCCAAAAGGCTAACCGAATAAGTGCCTGCACTGTTATAAGTAACTACAGGATTTTTTTCGTTTGATACTACCGGATTGCCGCCAGGGAACAGCCAGGTCCAACTGTCTGGCTGTTGGGTGGTACTGTCGTAGAATTGTACTGCTTGACCTTGACAAATAGTAGTGGTATTACTGCCAATGGCACACTCCGGTTTATACAACCAGCAATCGTTTATTGTATTCGCTCCACTGCTGTTACCCGCATGAGGTAATCCATACATATCCTCCATTACGTGCAATACATTATTATGGTCAATGTGTTCACTGTACTGGCCCGCCTTTACCATTTGCCCTAAAAAGATGGTGGTAATACGGTTGCTATGAAAATCATCGTCTTCGTCGTAGGTAAATATCAGCAGGCTGTTGTGGGTTTTACACCATTGGGCATAGGCATCTAAATGTGTTTGTAACCAGGCATCGCCCACATTTATGCTACCATCGTGCATGTCATTGTCCAGCGTAGGAATTACAAACGAAACATCGGGAAGTTGATCAAAGTCTGTTGGAAAACTATCCAACGGGAGATTAAGGGCAGCGGGGATACCATTGGTAGTACCATCCTGCCAGTTAATCCAGGGACTATGCTTACGGCGGTAGCCGCTGACACTATCGCCCGTATAACCGGTATATGGTAATTCTTCGCTGTACCCTGCAAAGGTTTTGCCGTTTTGTAATAATTCTGCGCCCAGGTTGGGAGTTGAGAAAGGCAGTAAAAATGAAAGCGGGGTAAAATCCAATATCACATTCTGGTTATCGCCACTAAACAGATACATGTAGTTAGGCTGGCTGGGGTGGGTTACGCCATACGATTGGGTAAACAGAGCAGCATACGGATCGTTTGCCAGGCTATTGATATAGGGTGCATCCACAGAGCCAATTATCTGTTCAAATGCGTGGTTTTCGTAGATAACCACCACCACATGATCGGGTGTGGGGACGGTTTGAGCATTGAGGCGCTGGGTAACACTAAGAAGCAGAAAGGTAAAAACAATGTAGAATCGAACCACGGATTGATTTTTTAGGAAAAGCGGCACAAAATAGCGCTTTACCTGCATTGCTAAAAGGATATCCCCGAGTGTTTGCTTTAAAAAATGGTTACAGATTAATTAGAAGCAGATGAAAGAATATTCATCCACAACAGATATTATCCATTTCTCCGTTATTTAATTGGCTCCTCCTGTTACTTAAAACATTGATTTATGCACCACTTCCGTCAACTTTCGAAAGAGGATAGGGAAATGTTGTTGAAGTTTCCCGCTTATGTAACGCTGCTGGCAGCTAACAGTGCCCAAGGGCTTGAGAAAAGCGAAAAGAATGAAGCCTTGAAATTTGCGCATATTAAAACGTTTACCAGCCATCCCTTGCTACGCGACTTTTATCAAGAAGTTGACCAACACTTTAAGCGCGACATAGAAACACTGGACGCCGAACTACCTAAAGAAAAAGACCAACGCGAGCAGGTTATTCGTAAACGCCTAATTGCGATTGAAATGATACTTGGCAAACTGGATGAAGAATACGGGCTTGTGATGCATAAAAGCATGCAATCGTTTAAAGAGCATGTTTCAAAGGCACATCATAATGTGCTGGAATCTTTTGTGTTTCCCGTACCAATTAAAGGTCTTACAAGTTAAGGCCCTTGTCATTAATTTTCCATTAAAAAGAAGGAAGCATAATGCGCGAAGCAGCCGGACTTTCGTCCGACTGCCGGTAGTAACCCGTAACGATGTTACAGTGCTACTGACCCCTAAGCGATTGTCTGTTGCCAGACGTGTAGCGGTTTATTTCATTTCGTTAACCCGCCACTATGTTTCGGAAATTTCTCCGTAGTGAATTCGCGCTATTATGATCTGCCCTCTGCTGCACATTTCAATACACCTTATTGGAGTAAGTTCATGCAGATTGGCAGGTCTATTATTATAACGCGCCGGTAAAAAATTAGTATGCTGCTAATTGATTGCTGTTAATCATTCGAAGGAAAACCTTAACGTACATTTACATATCACTTATTATGCACCAATATGTTGCCTGCAAAGTAATTATGTGTGGTTGTTTCGATATTATAAACCTGTTGTACTTCAGCACTCCGATTTATCCCTGTTACCCGGACCTCCTTTGCGCTATTGCCGTTTAGCATTACCAACCAATCGCCGGGCTGTACCAATTCAGCAGGCAAATATCCTTTACCCTTTACGAATAGGGGATGATTGAATGTACACGTTAAGTGCTGTTGAGGTGCCGTTGCAAAATCAAGTGTTAGCAATGGTTTTTGATTGGCACCGCTGTTAAACAGTTTGGTAACCGTTGCAGTATCTATCCTGTATGCAGCAGTATCAAATGCCAGTACCCGCTCACCTATTTTCACCTTCTCTATAGGTTCTAAACTGCCATCTGCCAGTTTAACCAATGTTCCCGCAGGAAAGCAGGTACGGAATACTGTTACCTGGCACAATGGCAAATGCACGAATAAACTATCAAACCAATTTTTAGAATCGCTGTAAGGTTCAACATCCAAATGTTCCAGTTTCTTTAATTTATACAATGCCCTTATAGCTTCACTATCGGCATCGCCAACATGTAAACCTGCCAGTTCTTTTAAACCGGTTAGCAGGTGCAGATTAACGGGCAAGGGATTAAAATCGTAGTAGTCTAAAAAATGAAGCGTACGTAACGCTGCCACCTGTGCCAGTATCTTAACCAATTGCTGCATTTGATTTCGCGTGAAATCGCGCTCCACCCATAAAGTGGTAAGACCGGTCATTTTTACTATGGAGGTATTGAATGGCAGTTGGATTGTATCATCCTCTTCAGCCTCACCCGGGTAATAGCGTCTGGCACCCGCATAAAACCAAATGGTGCTAACTGTGGTTAATTCGTACAGGGCTGAAGGAAAAACGTTTTTGCGCCCCCCATCAATCCAAACTAATCGCAATCCGCTTTGTGCTTTTAAATATGGCAGAAACACGGTGAGCAGGGAGTCTGTTTTTGATTCACCGGCTTTACTTTCCAGTGTAATATGCAATTGCAGTATGTCCCGCCGTTGTTTCAATAACTGAAGTTGGGCAACAAATTGCGTATCGCTTTTGTATTGCAGCCAAACAGTTCTTTCGCGGTAAACAGGATCCATGGCATCCAATAAAGCACTGCTTTTAAAACTTTTACCAAGGGCTGGTGTGCTAAGCAAACTATCCACCGGTATATCATCTTTCATCAGGCCTGATTGCTTTACCGGCAAATCGTAGAAATTGCTACGCGCCTCAACGGTTCCGTTCATCTTTCCGCTGTTAAATGTACATTTCAAAAAGCTACCATTGCAATCATAGGTATAAGCCCCATCTAGTTTATTGTGCGCGTAGATTTGCGTGCTGATGATCCTTCCCTTATAATCATAGGCCGTGGCTATACCCTCTAACTCATTTGCTATATAATGCACTTTGTAGGCGGGCCTTTTATTGGGATAGTAATACACCCATTCGCCTGTACGTGCGCCCTTCAGATAAGCAGCTTCCATCAACAGATGGGTATAACTGCTATCCATATAAACGGTATAATGCCCATCGGGCAGGCTATCCCTGAGTGTAATGCCCGGGTCGTTACAATACTGCCAGGAGGAATTGCTGATGGCATAATAAAGGGCGGTGCTAAATCCGGCCAGCCCTTCCTCCCAGTTACATTTTACAAATGGATGGCTTAACGTAAGGCGGGTGCCCGACTTTTGAACCACAAAGGTTTCATCCTGGGCGGAGACAGAATATGTAAGCGCTACTAAAGCCAACAGGTGGCCTATACGATTGCGGGTTAGCATAACAAAAAGTATTAGCGTAGATTTTCTCCATATAAAAAATGTTCCGGCAGCCTTTTACGGCTCCGGAACCTCACCGGTAGCTCTTCGGCTGCTAACGGGGCAATGTTCACAGCTTAGTTCACCGGTTCTATGTAGTGTAACGTAGTTGGCGGTAAAAAGTAACGGCCCATGCTCAATTATTTTATGGTCCGCGATGTGTGATTGCAACAGGAATCGCCAAATGTTCTTGAAGGCAGGGGCTTTTTCTTAAAACGTGCTCATTTTTAACGGCTTAATTACCGTTGAGAATTCTTTGCAGCTTATTAAATGCGGCCACATTATTGCTGCGGTGTAGCGAACGCATGATATCGTTTTTATCGCGGGTAGTTACGTGCATGCTCATTGCCGCTTTATCATCTTCCGTGGTGCTCGTATATTCGAACATTACAAAGTGCAGGTTACCCTTCAACTCCTGGTCGAGGTCATTCAGGCGCTGGTCGGTTAAAAAGTCGTGCATGTTTTCCATGTTCTTATAAACCGTCCCCAGCGGATCGGTAAGCCGGTTCATCAAAGTACGCTGTGTTATGGCTTCCGGTTCATCCAGTTTTTCGGAGTCACGTATTTGAATGATCACCACACCGCTGGTATTCTTTCTTATCCATTCCCTGAAAGTTTTCATAAAACGGATAGTGGTTTCCGTACCGAAGTTATCGAGTGCTCCCCCGTCCATTACATAAGTGGGGGGATTAGTTGGCAACACGGGGTTAGGTAAAATAAAAGGGAAAGTAGCATCCATCCGCATTGCCGAGGTAATCAGCAATCGTCTTGCATCCTGCTTCTCAAACATGCGGCAAAAGTCAATGGCATCAATATCCAGTGCTTCATCCAGGCTATCATTCCCGAATGGCCGCATTAGGAAGGAAACCGGGTGAGGTGAAATGAAAAACCGGCGCGAATCATTTATTACCGTGGTATGATAAATCATCAACGGCACTTTTGCCTCATACTCGGGCTGCATGTAGTCGCCGATGGTTTTTTGAAAGTCGAGACCGGTGTTGTCGCAAAAGAACCGCTCAAAGATGTAACCACGATCTTTAAAATATTTATGGCCGTTTAGTTCAAACTTATGATAGGGCAGTAAGGCGTCGTTATTAATGATAGAAAGGCCGATAGGATTCAACACATCGCGGGAAACATTATAAGGCAACATAGGATCCTGCAGGTTAATTGGCTGTCCGTTCTTTTTCCGCAAAAACAATTCGCGCAGATATGTAGTGCCAAACATACCACCTGAAGCACCACTGATCATGAATGTTTTATCAAAAAGCTCACCACCTGCCAAACTATCAGCTTGCTGTAATATGGCCGTTACAAACATAGCCGAACGCAATCCGCCACCGCTTACATTAATAAAGTAAAGCATGGGTTTACGGTTGGGCTGCGCTAAATCAACGTTCTTCTTCTTCCAGTTTTCAAAGATGTTGATGAAGTAATCCTTATCGTGCTTTATTATACTATCAGTGGATAGCGCGCGTAAATTGCGCAAGCTGTACTCGGCTTTTTCGGTTTCGTAGTTAAGCCCGTACACGGTGCTCATACTACCAAATACATCGTATTTGGTAAGGTAATTGGCTGTTAGCAAAAACACCGTAACAGCAGCCACACCCCAGCCACCGGTCCAATACAGGAACATGCTAAACAGACAAATAATTACACTGAAAAACAGGAAACCACTTGCTACAATCGGTATCTGAAAAAAGCGCATCTCCAAAAAGAAACCGCTGGCCGTTAAAAAGCCGAGAATGATAATGAACGCGATGAAGGCATTGAAGTGATGCCGCCTGAATACCAGCCGGTGCAAGCGCGGATCGTAATGCTCCACCGTGCGCGTATGGCGCATCCGCAATTTGTTGGTCAGGTAAAAATCAACCCGGTTAAAATGCTCGGTTTCCATGGCCTCGTTAAACTGCACCTTGCGAATGCTTTTACGACGGCGCATTTTCTCCTTGTTAGCCGCTATATAACTACCGGTATTAGGATTGGCTACTCCGAAGTAGGCCGAGGTGATCAACAGAATAAAAATAAAGCCCGCCAGAAAACCTGCTATCTCGGGTAACAAATCCCAGAAACCCTGATACTCGTATTTGATCTGAAAATGAATAACCGAACCGATGTAAGAAGAAATAAACAGGAAAGGAATAATGGAGTTGTTCAGAAAGAACATGCCCAGCGGGTATTGCAGACTGGCCATAAAAGGAAAGCGGTGTGAATGCAGAATATACATAACCACATTCCAGGTAACGTAAAAAACACCCATACCTAACCCCACGATGGCAAAACTCAGGTAACCTACTTTGCCTAAATATTCAGGGTCAAGAAAGGTGGATGGCACGCCAATACCTGAACCGAATTTGCCAACTACTATAATGAAAAAGAAAACCCAACTAAGCAGCAGAAACTGATAGCGCTTGAACGATAACAGCAGCAACTGTATGGGAAATGAGAAGTAAATATCTTTTAGCAGGCTAAGCATGCGGTAACTACCTTACAGAGGTCAATTTACACGATACTATATATATGTCAAGTATTGCTGCCGGTAATTTTTCCGCCTCTTATTGTGTTTTGAGGACAGTGACCGGATCTATTGGCTTTTAACCTCGCTCAGGGAAATGGTCCAGCCCAAATCCATCCGCACAATCAGCGGAAATTTTGCTGATTCGATCACGTCAATGGTATATTTAATGTCGCTACCGCCCTGCAGTTCCCAACCCGGTATGGCTACCAGGTTACCATTCAGATTAAAGTTGAATTCAGAGATGGTATTACTCATTACCGTAACCGTATCGGCGGCACCATTGACCCTGATAGCCCCCTGCGCTGTAGTAGCTATATCATTAAACAGCTTTTGACTGATCCATACACTGGTTTCTTTCTCCAATACGGTAGGTCCTCCATTAAAATAGTTGAATAGGGCATCGGCCTTGGCTACGGCGGCGGCACTCATAGCTACACTGCCGGTTTTGTTTACCGGTTCGGTCATCTTCCAGTCGAAAGCTATTTCGGCTCCCAGCTTTTTAATGGTTACAATAAACTTATACTGCTTGCCGCCCGCGTTTACATCATAGGTTAATTGCGTGCCCGGTTTAATCGCATTTTCGAGGCTTTCCAGGTCGTTAATATTCTGCGCCCGGGAAGTACAAAAAGTAAATAATAAAGCAAAAAGGGTAAGGCATTTTCTCATGGCAGGGACGTTTAAGTTTAAAGGTAAACTTTTATTCTACACCCTGCTTTATGGTGCTATTGCACTTCAATGGCACCAATATCATACGGTTTGCCACTAGGTGGCTGCACATGGCTGTTAACTACCCCTCTTGGATGGCCAAAGATATCCTGCCCCAGACCGGCACCTGTTACGGCTGCATCAATCAAAGGTGATAGATAACCGATGCTGTCGCTTGGCGTAAAATTAAAGGCGTCCTCATCTTTAAACCGTGGATCGGAATTAAACAACAACTCGGTGTGGCCGGTGGTATAGCCATTCAGGGTATCTTCTTTTGTTTTCAGCAAACACTTGCTAAACGTATTATCGAAATCGGTACCGGCCGTATAGCCATTGTAGTTGCTAAAGGCTACCTCGTTCTGCAGGCTGCCGTAAATAACACAGTTTTCGAACGTGGAGGTTAAGGCGGCTTTTACATAGCTGGTTGGCCCCGTTGCAGCCAGGTTACTCAACAACACAGCTTCTTTTTCATGCCCTATATAACGCGAGCCATTATTAAATACAGTACACCCCTTAAAGCTATACTGCCCGCCTAACGCAAACTGTAACAGGTGGTCGCCGCTCACAAAAAACTCCGAGTTCTCGGCCGTTATTTCGGCGTTAAAACCAAATACAGCATTGTATTGCGAGTGCTTGATAATGCTGTTGGTAATTGAAACTTTCGGACGGAAAGCATCCCCCAGGATATACTTGTTCAGATCACCGCTGATACCTGCACCGGCATAGATACCATAGCTGCTCTCGTTAATTACACAGTGGTCGAAATAGCCTTGTGGGGTACAACTTCCGTCCACCGTATCACGCAGAAATACCAACCCAAACCACTGCCCAGGTTTATCTTCATAGTATTGCTCTAAGCGCACCCCTTGAAATACAATAGAATCGCTCCAGTTGCCTGCAACCGCATTTAGTGTGCCCTCCACAAATATGCCTGTGTTGCTGGCGAAAAACACTTTGGTGCCGGGGTTTATAGTAAGGGAGCCTCCACAGTCAACAATAATGCCCGGGTTCGTGTCATTGGCAATTACTACATGCGGCAGGTCGTTATTCCAAACGGCACTACCGGTAATGGTTTCGCCATAATGGTAATGGGCGTTTTGGCCAAAGGCCTGCAGGTGCACAGTTTTAGTAGTTCCGTTTAAACTAAAAGTTACATCATCAATTATTACAAAAGGTGTGGTAGCATTATTGGGGTCCACCGTAACCTCCACAAAAACGTAAATTGAGTCTTTGGCGGGTATCTCAATACCGCTGAACTGATCCCCAGGTATGCCATCCACATTTATCCGAAATTGGTTACCTACCAGGTGCATCAGGCGTATATCATCAATGCGCACGGCCTTTTTATTGTCATTAAACACTTTAAAATAGCGCGTTGTTGAGCCCAAGCTGGTAAAAACTGTATCAAAAGTCAGCGTATCGCGACTAAAGGAAATAGGACCATTACCGAATAATTCCTTTTTGCAACTATTGGCCCCTACTAGTAACAAGACCGGCAGCGCAAGCGCTAAAACTATTTTCAGAAAATATTTCACAAACAATTACGGTACTTTAATGGTTAATCCGTGTCCGGTGTGGGTATAATCACCGATAAACGGCGGGTGAAAATAGAAATTGTGCGGCAAGACGTTCTATATTTGTTCAAGCCCCCTGTCCGGTATTTACCTAACCGATGCACGGACCTATAAATTGTTGTGAATGGCAGACCATATCGTAAAGATTCTAGAGTCGAATTACATCACCTTAAATACCAAACGGTTTTTGGTGCAAAAGCCCCAGGCTTATTCGTTTATACCAGGTCAGGCAACGGACCTGGCCATCAATTTGCCGGGATGGTCGGATAAATTCCGGCCTTTCACTTTTACAGGCCTTACCCGATGGGAACACCTGGAGTTTATGGTAAAAATTTACCCTGAACGTAAAGGGGTTACCGACCAATTAGGCCGCGTTAATGCCGGTACCGAGTTAATTATCAAAGAACCATTTGGGGCTATCCAATATAAGGGGCCTGGTGTGTTTATTGCCGGTGGCTCAGGTATTACACCCTTCCTTTCCATCTTCCGCGATTTAAGCCGTAACAAGCAACTGAATAATTGCAAACTCATCTATAGCAATTACACCAGTGAGGATGTGATTTGCGGCACCGAACTGCACGACATGCTGAAGGAAAACTACATCAACCACTACACCCGCGAAGGCGTGATCGGGTTCCGCGAACGCCGGCTGAACCGCGATTGGTTGGTAAGCTATATTCAGGACTTTGGTCAACGGTTTTATGTATGTGGCGGCGAGTCTTTCGTAAAGGACCTTTGCAAAACCCTGATAGAATTGGGAGCCTCTGCCGAAACCCTGGTTATTGATAAGTAAGTGTATGTCTGGGCAGGTTTGGGCCAATTCAGCATAGCTATGAACTTCTGCCTAACTATACCTACCTTAGCCCCATGGATAACAGAAGACAGTTGAAAATAGCCTCGGTGATTCAGGAGGCATTTACAGATATTTTATTGCGGCAGGGAAAAAGCATTTTTGGAAAAGCTTTTGTTACTGTTACCAAAGTGAAGGTTACTTCCGATTTAACGCTGGTGCGTTTTTATCTCAGTATCTACAACACCACAGAACCAGATGCGGTACTCGAAAAGTTCAATGAGCATAAGTTTGAAATAAAACGTGAGTTGGGCCAAAAACTGCGCCACGACCTGCGCCGTATTCCTGAAATTGAATTTTTCAGGGACGACACCCTGGATTATGTGGATCGTATTGAGCATGTATTTCAAAAGATTAAGGAAGAGGAAAAAGCATTGGCAGAAGATGTAGAAGCTGCCAACAAAAAACCGCTGAAAGCACCGGCAAAGAAAAAGGCCGCTGCCAAAAAAAAGAGCGCTAAGTAATGTTTCCCTTACGCATAGCCTTCCGGTATCTGTTCTCTAAGAAATCTACCAATGCCATCAACATCATTTCGTGGGTTAGCATGGCAGGTATGGCCGTAGGGGCGTTCGCACTTATTGTGGTGCTCAGTGTTTTTAACGGTTTCGAAGGCTTAGTACTATCGCTCTATAATTCCTTTTATCCGGATATCGAAGTTAGAGCGGCGGTGGGAAAAACAATTGAGGACAATCCCGCTACACTGGCAACTATCGTTAAGTATGGCGATGTGCTGGCCGTATCGCGTACACTGGAAGAAAACGCTTACCTGGAATACGGCAACAACGCACAAATTGGGGTTATAAAAGGTGTAGACAATAACTATAACAGCGTTACTACGGTAAAGAATTTTGTGCGAGAAGGAGTTTTTGACCTGGGTGATAGTGTCCGCCACCGTGCCGTAGTGGGGGCCAATATTGGTTTGAGCATGAATATGAACGTAGAGGAGCAATATGAACCTTTGCGTATCACAGTACCGCGTAAGGGCGTAAAATCGTCGTTTAACCCTGCTGACGAGTTTAGCACGATGCAATTGTTACCGGCAGGTATGTTTGCCATACAACAGGACTTTGACTCGAAGTATGTATTTGTAAGCCTCGATTTTGCCCAGCAGTTACTGGATGGAGAAAACCAACTTTCGGCATACGAAGTAAAGTTGAAGGAAGGTGCCGACCTGGATAAGGCTGCAGAAGTTCTTGGCACCGCACTTGGGAAAAACTATACCGTTCGTACCCGCTATCAACAGCGCGCCGAAATGTACCGGGTGATGATTATTGAGCGCTGGGTAACCACCGCCATCCTTGCCTTTATCATCCTTATTATATCCTTTAATATCATCGGCTCCTTAAGTATGCTGGTGCTTGAAAAAAGCCGTGATATCAGCATTCTGAAAGCTATGGGGGGCGATGCCGGATTAGTACGTAACATTTACCTGCTAAACGGTATGCTAAATGCAGTGATAGGTGCAACCATTGGCCTGGCAGCCGGTTACGCAGTTTGCCTCTTACAACTCAAGTTTCACTTCCTTAAACTTAGTGGTAGTGGCGAAGACTCCAGTTTTGTTATTGATTATTATCCGGTACAACTCAAATTCTGGGATCCCGTGCTGGCTATCAGCATCATCCTGTTGTTAAGTCTGCTAGCGGCATATTTCCCTGCCCGGCGTGCAGGTGGGGCACAAATGAGTTTTAAATAGCCAGCCGCCCTTTTGTTTTTTTGAATTTAACCCGAGTAAGCAGTAACTTGCTACTATTATTATGGATAAGAATGGAATAAGTATAAATAAGTTTATAAGCGATACAGGCTTATGTTCGCGGCGCGAGGCCGATGAAATGATTGAGCATGGCCGCGTAAGCTATAACGGTAAAGATGCCCAAAAGGGCAACCGCGTTTTTGCAGGTGACGTAGTAATGGTGGACGGCAGGGTGATAAAACAGAAACGCCAGCCACGCATTTATATCGCCTTTAACAAACCTCCCAGGGTGGTTTGTACCACCGAGCAAAATGTGCCCGGCAATATCATCCATTACATCAACCATCCCCAACGCATTTTCCCGATCGGCCGTTTAGATAAGTTAAGTGAGGGCCTTATTTTTTTAACCAACGACGGTGATATTGTAAACAAGGTTTTGCGGGCGGGCAATAACCACGAAAAAGAATATATAGTTTCGGTTGATAAACCCATTAGCCCGGCATTTGTAGAACGCATGGCCAAAGGTGTTCGTCTTGACGGTGTTTACACCAAAAAATGTACGGTTCAGCAAATTGCTGAAAACACCTTTCGTATAGTGCTTACCCAGGGCTTAAATCGTCAAATTCGCCGTATGTGCGAAGCGTTGGGCTATAATGTGACCAAGCTTAAACGTATCCGTGTAATGCACATACAATTAAAGGATCTGAAACCCGGAGCCTGGCGGTATTTTAGCCCTGCTGAAGTTGAGACAATGAACGAACTGCTGAAAGAAAGCAGCAAGACCGAAGAAGCCAGCCGGCGTAAATAAATTTAAACACATAAAAAAAGCCAATGCAAGGCATTGGCTTTTTCACGAGAAGTAAGTCGATTATTTCTTTTCGATCACTTTGCCCAATTGTTTATCCATAAGGGCCAGCGTTTTTTCTATGGTTTCCAGTTTTTCAATACCATCTTCCTGCCCCCACATATCCCCACGGCCACTCAGCAACCAGTCGCCGCTGATCTTATATTTTTGACATAAACGGGCGCATATGGCCAAAGGAATGTTGGCTTTGTAATCGGGGTTATTCAGCTTGGTAAAAATGGACTTATAAGTGCCCAATTCCTCAGCCAGCTTGCTAAAATTGCGCACACGATCGCGGCGCGAAACCAATGTACGGCACGCTACTAAAAAACGTTCGGTAACTTCAGAGCCTACCGAGCGGTTGGCTGCTATATCCGGCTTAGGTATCTTCGGTTTGCGTTTAGCGCCCCGTTTTTTTCCTGCTGCTTTTTTCTTTTCCATAAGTGTTTTTGGTTTGGTTAGCCTTTACTAAAAATCGAACAACACATTTGTATCAGGCAATCAGAAATGTACTATTTCTTCTTGTCTGCTACTTTTAGGTTCTTACCCATTTCCGCCAGCGCTCTTTCAATGTTCTGGAGACGCTCTTCAGGTGTGGCTTCTGCCCACATGCTGCCATGGCCGGTTAACAGCCAATCGCCATTTACTTTGTAAATGGAACACAAGCGCGCCACCATGTGCAAAGGAATATTGGTATCATCCTTCGGGTCTTTGAGCTTGGTAAAAATGGTTTTGTAAGCGCCCAATTCACCTGCCAGGCGGCTAAAATTACGCACCTGATCCTTACGTTTAACCAACTCGCGGCAGGCGTCCATGAAACGGTCGGTTACTTCCTCGGCCAACATCCTGTTGGTCTGGGGGTTAGGTTTCCCCAGGCGGGGATTCACCTTTTTGGCTTTAGCTTTTTTCTTAGTTGTCATAGCGTTTTATAAATTCGGCAACAATATAACATATTAAAAATCATACAATGAAGACATATCCGTTAAAAAAATATACAGGTATCTTCAATCTATTTCTGGTCGCGGCCTGATTACTAAGAATAACCCTATTTTGAAACTTAGTTTAAACGGCCTCCGTTTTATTCGACGCAAAAGTAGTAAATACAAAGAGCACATCCTATTTTTTACGTGCCACCTGCACAACGTTATAAATCTCCACCACATCCTTCAAGTGTATGGTCGTATCCTCATACAGGGGATTAAGTGAATGCAGTTTTAGCAGCCCATCCTCTGTTTGATGGTCTAGTATTTTTTTAATTAGAATTCCTTCAGTTTTGTGTACAATTATAAAATCCCACTTGCGGATGTGCAATTTATTGCGCCAATGCTGCTGAGCAATTTGACGTCCCAGCACTTTATCGCCCGGTAAGTAGCTATCCACGGAGCCATCATCCATGCTATCACCCCTAACCTCAAAGCACCGATAGGTGCCTTTATATTCGCGGTCCACCAAAAAAGGCACCTTCGGTAACCGTTCCACATACTCTTCATCGGCATATCCGCTTAAATAACCGGCATAGGCATACTGGTTTACAAGGGGCACATACATCAATAGCTGCTCTCCAAAGTTTACATAACTGGCATTGCCGGGATCCTCTGCGTCAGGAAGGCCTGAACTGATCCGGCCATTTTCATCAAAAAGCAGAATACCATGTTCGCGAAGTAGTTGCTTAAATTCATAATCCAGTTTCTCCTTTCTGAAATGGTAACCCAGGCCCTGCCGGCTCATACCCAGCGAAGAGGCAAACTCCTCTTGATTCAAGCCTTTGTCTTTTAGGTATTTACGTAATAATTCGCCTTCGTTACTTTCCATAAATGTTAAAATGTAAAACAAATCATGAATTTGCTTTCAAAATGTAAAAATAAACTTTACATTTGTATTCTAATCGCAAAACAAAACTAGTCTTATCTATGAAAAAAGCAAGCATTACTTGACAAAAAAGCCCTACTAACTTCTGTAACCGGGCTTTCGACACGCTTCCCGGTCAGGCTTAACGCCTACACCTTCAACAAAGGGACTTATTACCGGTTATCCGCCACAAACACTAAAACATCGCTTTTATGAAAAACACCAAACAGGTTTCCGCCATTAGCGGAACAGCTAAACTATTGCGCCTACAGCTAACCCTGTTACAACAGCAAGTGCGCGCGATAAAAAAGGAACTGCACAAAAAAAGGCAAGCCCGTCAACTAAAGGGCCGAGCTGCCGAGGCCGCTGCTTACTACAAACTGCTGCAAACCCTGGAACAGGAGCAGCAAGCCACCCCATCCCGCACGGGCCATAAACGCAGGAAAAAATAAGGAGGGTGACATGCAACTTAATAATTATGTATCAATGGGCAGGGTTTCCAATTACTTTACATGCCACTGCTGCGGTCGTACATTTCCGGATGCCGGGCTGCAACGCCGCCTTAGTGGCGAGGGGCAGTTCTGTACTGCCTGCGCTACACAGGAACGCTGCGCAGCCTGTGGCGAATGGTACAGCGCAGAAGAGATTAGTTATAAGCCCGACCTAAATGCCTGTATCTGTCACCTGTGCGAAGAAGATTATGCCGAGGTGGCTCACCTCATTAAAAACCGAAAATCAATTTTTTAATACAAAAACCTAGTACTATGAAAATAACATCTCTTGAAACTATAACAGAAGAAATAAACCTGGAACCGGGTAGCGTAAAAGTGTATCACGACGCACTATTAAACCGCAGCACTTATTACCTGGTGTGCGATGCCGAACATTTGCTGTGCATTCGCGGTGTAAGCAACGGTCTGGGCGAACACATCTATATGGCAGGCACTAACTGTACATTTGGCTTGCTGGCGCGTGAACTGAAAGAAGCCAAAGACGCTAACACCGATGAGTTTGTTGCCGTACTGGAAGCGACCTCAACGTATTTGCGAAAAAAGGTAAGCACTATAGATAACGAGACTCCTGCAGATTAATTACGGGCCTTCATGGCCTCATACAAAATTATACCGGCACTCACCGAAACGTTCAGCGATTCGGTGGGGCCTTGCATAGGGATACTGATGGTATCATCACACAGCTTTAATACCTCGCTGCTAACGCCAAACCCTTCGCTGCCCATTACCAGCGCAACCGGCAGATTCCAATCTGCCTTTGCTACATCCGTACCTTTCATATCGGCAGCGTAAATTTTTACACCGCTTGCTTTTAAAAATTTGATAGCCGTTATCAGGCTTTTCTCGCGGCACACATGAATACGGTTGAGCGCACCCGCGCTGGCTTTCATGGCTTCAGAATTAATTTGTGCACTGCCCTGTGAGGGAACAACTACGGCATCAGCACCCAGGGCCTCAGCGCTGCGGGCTATGGCGCCAAAGTTACCTACATCTGTAACCCCGTCCAGTATCACCAGCAATGGATTTTTGCCTTGCGACAACGCCTTATTCATTACATCGTCAAGCGTGTAATATTCAATCAGGGAAAGGAAACCCACTACACCCTGGTGGTTGGGTTCTTTTTGTTGTTTAGCCGCATACTTGCGTAAAAGGCCATCCAGTTTTTCGCGGGGCACATTTTGTACAGGTATTTCGGCCTTATGGGCTAACAGGCGTAATTGCTTTATCTCATCGCCACTGGCATCTTTTAAAATTAGCACCTTATCCAGACGGCGCCCGCTATTAAAAGCCTCCAGCACCGGCTTACGTCCAAAAATGAAAAAATGTTTTTCGCTCATGCGGGGCGCAAGGTAAAGTAAATTTAAATACAGGCTTGTTTAACGCGGGGTTCGGGCAAGTACACGCAGCAACCGCTTACCGTCTAGCAGCAACACCAGGGCACCGAATGCCACCATTAAAAGCGTACTTAAAACCCAAAACGGCAAAGGCATTACCGGTGTTACGTATTTAAAAATCAGCCATAAAAAGGGACCAGCCAGTATATAGATTACAAGGTGGAACACGTCGTATTGCACACGGTAGTACTTTTGGCCCAAAAGGTACGATACAGCCGCCATACCCGCGTAACAGACCAGCGTAGCCCAGGCACTGGCCATATACCCGTAAGCAGGAATAAAAGCAAGGTTTAGAATTACTGTTACCGCAGCTCCACCCAGCGAAACAGCCGCCCCCATCAGGGTACGATCAGTAAGCTTATACCAGATACTAAGGTTCGTATAAATACCCAGGAAAAGGTTTGCCATTAGCAATATAGGCACCACCTTCAGGCCGACCCTGAAATCCTTTCCGATAAAATGCTGCAGCCAGGGCAGATACAACATAACCAGCAAAAAGATAAACACACAAAAAATGGTGAAGTATTTTAATACATCGGCATAAATGGTTTTTGCATTCGCCTGATTGCTCTGGGCAAAAAAGAAAGGTTCCGCTGCAAAACGGAAGGCTTGTATAAACAGCGACATGATGATCGATAGCTTGTAGCAGGCACCGTAAATACCCAATTGTTCGGTGGGGCTCGGGATGCTGTTTACCGGCAACATGTGCTTCAAGATCATCCTGTCCAGCATTTCGTTAATAACCCCGGCAAAGCCAATCAGCACCATGGGTAACGAATAGCGCAGGATTTGCTTAAACAAATCGCGGTCGAAACCGGCGGTAATACCTTTGAACTGCGGCAGCAGTAAGAGCGTTTTAACCGCGCTGGCCGCCACGTTGGCTATAAACACATAACCTACACCTATGGCCGGGTTATAGCAATGGGCAAAAAAATTATCCGCGCCGTTTAAATAAGCCTTGCGGCAAACGATCAGAAAAAAAACATTCAGGGCGAAGTTCACTCCTATTTCAGCCACTTTAATGCCGGCAAACTGAAAGGCCTTATTCTCGGCACGTAGCTTAACAAACGGTATCGCACAAATAGCATCCAGCGCAAGTATCCAACCGAACCATTTGATGTATTCCAAGTGATTGGAATATTGCATCCAGGCACCAATTGGCTCGGCAAACAGATAAATAAGTGCTAAAAACAGGGAAGAAGTGAAGAGGATAAAGTTAAGGGTGGTGGAATAGACCCGGGCCGGGTCTTTCGCGTCCTTGTGGTAGCGGAAAAAACCTGTCTCCATCCCAAAGGCCAGCAGTATGGCAAAAAAGCCACTATAGGCATAAAACTCGCTGTTAACTCCAAATTGACCTGTATTAAATACCCGGGTATACCAATAGGTTAACGCAAAAAACAAAAACCGCCCGGCAATGCTGGGTATGCCATAAATGGCAGTTTGCGATAAAAGTCGTTTAATAGGATTCAAGGTTCCTTAAGGCGGTTAAAATACGCTTTGCTAAAATCGCAGGTTTTACCTGCTTTGTTAAATAGCTTGCAAACAACACGGGTAAAGCGTGTAGATGATAAACAACAGGTAACATTTTGAACACAATCTCGTATTTGTGAGTGACGCCACCCTGTAGAAGCCCAAGGACTACTAAAAAGCGGCCATCATGAAACGGAATTTAACCATCGTAAGTATATTTTTAGCCAGTATAACTGCACCTGCTCTTGCAGGTAGCGAGGTTACCACTTATATAAACGGTAAATACGAAGGTGAAACCAAGGACGGTATGCGTAACGGGCAGGGCCGCGCCATTTACTATGACGGCAGTATGTATATGGGGGAGTGGAAAGCCGATAAACGCCAGGGTGTAGGACGCGCTGTGTTTAAAGACGGCAGTAGCTACTATGGCGATTGGAAGGAGGATAAGCGCGAAGGCCGTGGAGTATACGAATTCCCCAATGGCGATAAATACACCGGTCAGTTTCAGAACGATATGTTACAGGGTTGGGGCACTTACCAATATGCCAATGGCAACAAATACGTGGGCGAAGTAGCCAATGGGAGTGCCAATGGTAAAGGCACCATGTATTATAGCAACGGCGACAGGTATGAAGGCCAGTTTGCTATGGGCAAAAAAGAAGGAAAAGGCAAATATTACTACCGTAGTGGCAATACCTTTGATGGTACTTTCGCGGCAGACAAAAAGATAGGATTCGGGAAAATGGACTTCGCAAACGGCGATGTTTATATGGGCGAATTCAACGATAACAACCGTACCGGAAAAGGGGTTTTTGTTTGGGCAAATGGGGATAAATATGAGGGCGAATTCGTAAATGGAAATATGAACGGGTTTGGCACCTTTACATGGGCTGACGGTGAGAAATACACCGGCACATGGACCAACAATAATCGCGATGGCAAGGGTACGTTTGTGAGCAAAAGCGGGGAGGAACAAATCCTTTCTTTTGCAAATGGTGTTAAACAGTAAAACGAACAAGCTGTAACAACAACATTATCCGCCTGCCATCGGGCGGATTTTTTTGTTCTAAAATACCCGCCATAGCAGGGCCAATCCTCTAGCCACTTTTCGGGATTGATGCACCAAATTACAGGAGGGCGCGGTACCACTTTAAACAGCGGTCTTAAATCTTAACCTCATCCTCTTCTACCTCTTTCAGATAAAACTGCTTCATCTGGTCGTAAAAAGAATGCCTGCTGATAAACAAGGCAAAAAAACTTGCCAGCAACCCTGCCAGCATCAAATGCAGAATGAGGTTGTGGCGGTCGGTCATTTCCAGCACCAAAATAGCCGAGGTAAAA
>JBGAIB010000008.1:45467-173161 GCA_044225825.1 Chitinophagales bacterium | reverse complement strand
TTTATGGTTGCCAAAACAACCTGTTCAACGACCTGCTAAGGGGTGGTCAGTTTGCAGTAAAAAAGGGTGGTCAATTTGGTGTGAAAATGGGTGGTCACTTTCAGGTGAAATTAGGTGGTCAATTTCAGCGTTTTTTCCATTTCAACGTTCATTGATGAAATGAAACGGATGAAAAAAAGAATTTTCCCAATACTTCTTACGCATCTTGACCCCTTGTTCTTTAACCATTTTTGTTTCAATGATGCCAAGATTAAGGTTAAATATCTTAAGGAGATTCAAACCAAATCTAACCAACATATTTTGAATTTAATTTACAAACGAGAAGAAACGAGCATACAAAACGCTGTTGATGCATACTATTTTCATTTCCACCCGGTCTTAGAAGGGGTTAATTTGTTAATCGAATTTGGCGCGCTTAGATTAAATATAGATTGGGCAACACCCAAAGATTTCTTTACCAAAATATATAGAGAGGTGAGGAGGTATTTATATGAAGCGGACCCATTTGATCCATTAGCGGTTTGTTTTGGGGTTAGGGCCCAAATTGAAAAATTAGTTTATAATTCGATAGAAGGCGCAGAAAACAAAAGAATCTTTCTTGAGGAAACAAACGGTACAAAAAACAAACTTCAATATGCTCAAAGCATCGGGGTTCAAATACCAGATACTTATTTTTTATTGGGTATAATTTACAATACCTCTTTGCACTTATCGGAGGGACAGGATATATCAAAGCCATTAGGTTTAAAATTGGAAAATGGAACCATCAAGCAAATGATTTGGGATATATTTCATCCTAAATAAAAGCCCCCCTAATGGTATTACCATACATTTCATATCAGAACCTGTCCTTACACCCAATAGCTTTCATTACATTCTAAAAAGGGCAATACACAGACACCTCTTTTGCGTAGCCTCCGCCCTAAAACAGATTGGGCAATTAAAAGTTTCTTTCAATTATAAACCAACGCTATCGTATCCGCTATTATAATTACTGCACTTATCGCTGTTTTAATAGTTTAGGCCTCACCGAGGAATAGAACTGTCAGTAGAATGGTAAGCGCTACGCTTAGCTTATCTACGGGAGCGACTTGCGATACATTACCTATTTGCAGGGCCTCAAAGTGGAATATCCATGATAAGCTGGTTGCCATGTCTGATATGACAAGGAAAGTGAGATTCTGCTTGCTGAGTGTTTGCAAGCCGCTAGCTTCTCCCATAGCCAACACCAAGCCCCATGCTACAAACAGTATAACTATGCTACGCATGGCAGTAGCATAGTTGCTGTCTACACCTGCTATGTCCAGCTTGGCAAATATGGCCGTAAGCGAAGCAAACAGCGGCGATAGCAATGTATATATCCACCACATACATTTAGAATTTATAGTAATAGCCAAATCGTATTACCTGCGTTTCGTAATAGTCGTAACCAAGATAGTTAAAACCATTGCCTCGCAGTTCTTCTTTTATCACCATGGTATTAGCCAAGTCGGTAGCATTTAGAAACAGTTCTCCTTTACCCTTCTGTATGGTCTTCTTCAGGCCAAGGTCGAGCGAGAAACGCTGACCTATCCTACCCTGTGGTATTAAGTCGGGCGCATAGTAGGCACCTGATAGTTGTATCTCAAACTTAAGAGGTAGGTGAAAAAATGTATTCAGCTTTACGTTGCCCGATATTATCTGCTCCATAGGTGCGGTGTATTCGGTTAGCGTAGGGTATTGATTGGTAACACTGAATTGGTTGATGCGGTTGTGATAACCCGTCATGTTCAGGTTGAAAGTAAAGTACTTCGTTATGTCTTGCGACAGCATTACCTCCAAGCCTGTGTTATAACGTCTACCAGCATTCTGCATTACGGAATATACTATTATGCTGCCCGGCACTATGGTGCGTATACGCGTCAACGTACCATCGCCTAGCTTATGGAATGCAGCACTGTAGAAGTAGCCCGACTTCCAGTTCGTTTTATAGCCTAACTCTAAGCTATAAGTATATTGCGGGTGCAGGCCCGGATTGCCCACCTTTACGATCTCCGCATCATCATACTTAGGGAACACGCGTATATCAAACTCGTTCGGCCTATCTACCCTGCGGCTAAAGAATAGCGATAGCTTGTTCTTGTCATTTATCTTATATGCAAACCTGAAGTTAGGGAATGGCTGTATGTACTGGTAGCCATCGCTTTTATAGGTATTATGGTTCGGGTCTACTTTGTAGTTCACGTTTACATACTCCAAGCGCAAGCCAAGCTCCACTTCTATCTTCTTGTTTTCGTAAATATAGTTGCTGTATATGGCAGGTATGTTCTCGGTGTATATAGCCCAGCCGCCGGCGTTGGTATCAAGCGGAGAATTAAGCCCCGGATAGAATTGCATATCGGTAGGTATGTAGCGCCACCTGTATTTTAAGCCCGCCTCTATGCGGCCATACTTCAAGGGGCGTACATAGTCCAAGCTAACATCTATTACATTCTCATTGCTCAATAGTTTAAAGGCATCTCTGCCAGTGTATAGCGGCATTATGTTGTCGAAGTAATACTTCTCATCTTCTCTATGGAAAGTGTAGTTGATACCAGCGCCAATGGTATGCCCCGGCTGCTTAAACTTGTGCAAATACGTAGCCGATGTCGTAGTAGTTATCTTCAACTCATCTTCCAGAAACTGCCATAGCCTGCGGCGCTCAGTAAGCGTAGAATCAAAGAAAGGTTGGTCGCCGTGGTCCAGTATCTTTTCTGCGCTAAACAAGGCCGAGAAGTTGAACACATCATTCTCGGTTATGTTCCAATCAAAGCCTACTTTACCTGTGCCCACATAGGTATCGCGATTACGCTTCATCTGTTGTTTTATCACATCGCCATTATCATAAGTACGCGTTACAAATTCATTCTTGAACAAAGCCTGCCTGTATATAAAGTCGCCTTGAAAGAAGGCATTGAAATTATTCTTTCTGTAGTTCAGCGCCAACGATGGATTCACCTTAGGCGTAAAGCGGTACTGCGGACGTATATCGGGAAGGTTCGCCTTCTTCTGCCATAGGCTACCCACTCCCACAGCCATGCCCACCTTACCGCTAAGGCCTTCTTGCTTATTCTTCTTCATTATTATGTTTATGATGCCTGCATTGCCATTGGCATCATACTTCGCCGAAGGGTTATTGATTACCTCTATGCGTTCTATTGCCGATGCAGGTATGTTGTCGAGACTAGCTTGGTTGCCGAAGCCCGTTAAAGCAGTTTGCTTGCCGTCAATCAGCACCACTACTTTATCGTTGCCGCGCAGCTGCACTTTGCTATCCTGCACGGTTACTCCAGGCAAGGTTTGCATAGCTTCTAATATAGAGCCACCGCTTTGCGCTATGTTATTCTCCACGGCAAAGCTCTTCTTTTCCATGCCACCCTTTACATCATCTTGTCGCGCGGTTATTTCTACCTCACCTAGCTGTTCTGAATTCGCAGCCATCTCTATACTGCCCAATTCTATAACATCAGTCAAGCTACCTACAAACACGCTTAGCTGCTGGCTTTGGTAACCCATATACGATAGCTGCACCAAATATCTGTTCGGCGCAACACCTGTTATGGTAAACCTGCCATCCTCTTCGCTTATGGCACCTGCTACAAACGCGCTGTCTGCCTCGTTCTTCAGCACTACATTTACGTACGCCAATGGCGATTTATCCTGTTTATCTTTTACAGAGCCTGTTAAGGTTATAGAAGTATATTGCGCCTGCGCTGCACTCACAGCAAGCACCAAGCATAGCCCGACAACAATCCTTTGCATCATAAATTATACTTTAACTATTTCACGAAATTGCCCTTGGCATCGAAGATTAAATCCTTGCCTTTTATTTCTGCCTCGTAGCTTACTACGCCTGCTGCATCGGTTATCTTCGCAGCTTCTTTTACAGTAGCGCCGGCGTGGTTCTTTTTAATGTATTCCATAGCTGCGGCTGGCAACTCTGCTACAGGTATTTCTACCTCTGTTTCCAGCAGTTTACCATCGGCGCTAAACACAGCGCTCGTTTCCTTTTTGTTGCGTTCAAACTCAGCCTCGTAGTTAGCGCCTTCTTTCTCCCAGTCAGCATCAGCAGGGCCAAACTGCTTGGCAAAGGCGGCGGTAACAGCAGTAGGTACATTTACTGCTTTCTCTTTCTTCTCGCCATGCTCCTGCGCTAGCGATACGGTGCACATAGCTACAATAGCTACGGCTGATAACATTAACTTTTTCATGTCTTTTACTTTTGGTTATTAAAATTTAAAAAAGCAAAGTTGAGGAGCGATTTTGTAGAAACTTTGAAGGACTAATACTGCCACTGAAAAACGTGCATATTATTTTGATAGGTGTAAGATATGTTCCAGCCATATCGCTTAGCTACTTCATGCACTATAGCTAAGCCTAAACCTGTGTTAGGTGTATTATTAGAAGATGTTTTGAAGCGCTTGAAAAGCATATCGCTGTTAAGCGCAGCATTACCAGTATTAGATATGGTAAATGCTTTCGCCGTTAACTGCACAGTAACCTGACCCCCACTGCCCGTGTAACGTATAGCATTTACCAATACGTTTGTAATCAATATCTCTATCAAGTGTTTGTTACTTTTTATAGAAATACCATTTGCTACATCTATGTTCAACTTCAAATCTTTCTCGGCAAAGTAGTCGGCAAACAAGTCTATGTTTTCATTCACTAATGCCGATAAATCTACCTGCTCCACATCGGCGTATTGATTGTTCTCAATCTTAGCTAACAACAATAAGTTTTTATTGATTCGCGATACCCGCGATAGCGGAACATTCAAGGCGCTTATCTGCTCGCTTTGTTCCTGTGTCAAGGTTTTATCTTGCAGTAGCATATCCACTTTCGTCTTTATCAATGCCAATGGCGTTTGCAATTCATGCGAGGCATTCTCTGTAAATTCTTTCTGCTGCCTATAAGCAGCTATGTTGCCTGTTATCAGTTTGTTTAAGGTAGTATTCAACTCATAAAACTCCTCAATATCTGTAGCGTCAAACTTAATGGCTTCGCCTTTGTTCAGGTCGAAGGCCTTTATCTTATCTAATGTATTATTGAAAGGCTTCCATATACTTCTACCTATTATAGTATTGAGCACTATTAAGCCGATAACTAATAGCAACACAAACACCGCCGTAACTATACCCAGTGCCATTATGGTTTCGTTGCTTTCTTCAATATTGGTACGTACTACCAAGCGGTATGGCTTGCCTTTAATAATTATATAGGCAGATAGCGCCCTGTACCTATTCACCTCTTGCGTAGGCGAGTATGGGTTTACGGCTTCCGCATCGTAAACACTATCAGGCTCTATAGCATCTGTTGCAGTAATAATTACGCCTGGCTGTATCTTGCTCCAGGCATCCAGCAAATTGGCAAGCGATGAATCGCTTAATTCCGTATGCTGCAAGCCGTGTTCAATGCGTTGGCGTACTACTTGGTTATTCTCATCCAGTTCATCTTGCCATATGTAATCTACCACGGCAAAGTAGGCAGGTATACTAAACAGCAACACCACAAAGGCATAAGCCACAAAAAGCTTTAAGGGTTTATGTAGTAGCTTGCTCATGCCTCCCATTTATAGCCTGTGCCATATACAGTTTTTAAATAATTGCCACACCCCGCATCGCTCAACTTTTTCTTCAGGTTCTTGATATGTGCGTATATAAAGTCATGACTATCTAGCATGTCGGCTATATCGCCGCTTAGGTGTTCCGCCAATGCACTCTTCGATATTACACGGCCCTTGTTACCTACAAACAACAGCAGCAAGTCAAACTCCTTCTTGGTTAGGTTCACGTCTATACCCTTCACTCTTACGCTCTTCGCCAAAGTATCTATACGCAACTCATGCTGCTCTATAATATTGGTATTGCCAAATTGCTTGCGACGCACCACCGAGTGTATACGCGCTGCCAGTTCCGACAGGTGAAATGGCTTCGCCAAATAATCATCGGCACCTATCTGCAAGCCCGCCACCTTATCTTCTGTCGAGTTTTTGGCAGAGATGATGATAACACCCTCTTGCCTGCCTATATCCTTCAAATGGTTCAACACCTGCAAGCCATTACCGCCGGGCAGCATCAGGTCAAGCAATATACAGTCGTAGTTATAGCTATCTATCTTTACTATAGCCTGGGCATAGGTAGTAGCAAACTCACAGCGATAATTCTCGCTGTTCATATAGTTGGCTATATTCTGCGCCAAGTCGGGCTCGTCTTCTATTATTAGTATTTTCACAGCACCAATTTACGCTTTCAATTCTGAATAAATTCTGAACTTTGCATAGGCAATTCACCAAGTTAAAAGCAAGTCTGCCTCTTCTTCAATAAGGTTGGAGAAGATAACTTGAACTCTGTCTTATTTCCGTTTTAATATCCATCTTATGCTTTATTCTATAATTAGCAATTATGTTAACGAAAAAAACTTCGCTACAAAAGTTCTTATGAATTAGTTATGTATGAGTAGGTTTAATTTTGCGAAAACTCCCTCTTGAGGGGCATGCTCGTTCCTTTCCCATGAACCTACGGTGCACTAGTCTACTCCAATTAACTTGCCGAATTGATGGATGCTTAATTCGTTGGTCAGACAATAGTGCCTGTGTTTGCCACCGAGAGTAGTTAAGTCAATAGGGTAAGGATTATAGCTTAGAAACGCAATAATCGCTGGGGCAAACAGGAAGCTTGGTACCCGTTCGGACTTCTCACAATTGGAACTGCTGTACTCGCTCGTGCCGAACTATTCTGCCAAGTCTTTTTTGGAAAAGATGAAGCTCTAACTTGTGTTTCTTTATATGGTCGCCGATTGTAGCAAGATCTGTTGAAATTTGCTTGCTTTTCAGCCTTTTCGCAGACCTTTCCGATTGTGGAATAAGCAACGCAACAACAGGAATTCTATCTTAAATTGATATAATAAACGCTGCTTGTGTTATTTCTTAAGTCTAATGGAATTAATCAATTGAATATCAATCCATAAGTTCGATAATTTGCCCCGTAGGGGTACATAAAAGCAACTCATAAGGGTTGCTTTTTTTGTTTGTGGCAACTTCACTGTATTAAAAGATTGTGCGGGTTCCCCCGAGTTCTCGGGGCGCCCGCGGTACATAAAAGCAACTCATAAGGGTTGCTTTTTTTGTTTGTGGCAACTGCGCAGTATTAAAAGATTGTGCGGATTCCCCTGAGTTCAGTTCGCTTTACTCACCAGCCCTCTTTCTTTCAAATACCCAATACTTCTGCATCGGATAGTTAAAGCCAAAGGCTACCACTGCATCCATAAACAACCTGCTTACCTTGTAGTTGGTGCCAAACAATTCGGTAATCACATAAGTGCCATTCGATTTTAGAAGAACGCTGCAAATTACCAGTACTGCAAAACGAGGCAATTGCAGCGCAGGCGATTGTTTTGCGTGGAAAGTCCAATACTTATTAATGGTAAAGTTAACTACCGCACCTGCCAGCCCACCAACTATGATAGACGAACGATAGGGCATTCCACCCCATTCCGTAAGGCTTAGCATTACCAGGTAATCTAACGCTGCACCTAAAAAGGCCGATGCCTGGGCTTTAAGGAAGGTGATCATCAGCAGTTGCTAGACTTCGGTTAATTCCCCAACGCTTAACTTACGTGCAATGCGTTCCTTTCTATCGCGCTCGTTGCCGAATTTTAATACCCGGTTAAACCAGATCATATTTACAATCATTATTACGGCTATAATACCACTGGCTGCCCATGCGATTAGCTGCGGGTAAAACATAGCTGCCAGCAGCACTAAACAAATACCTATGCGTAATTCGGTGGGCCCAAAGGCACCTGAATCGATTTGATAAACGCCTGTGATCTTATATTTCAATAAGGCTATGATCATGGACGAGGAATAGGCCGCTATAAAAAGCAGGGCTACTATTTTTTGTTGCTCCGGCAAAAAGAAGTAGAAACCCAGGCCCATTAAAAAGGTCGAGATCCAATCCATGCCCATATCCAGTGCAAAGCCATACCACTTACGCGGAATGTTACGATAGTAAGCCAGGCGACCATCCAGCGAATCGCCAAACCAGTTAATGGCGAAACCCAGAATAGCAATGCCCAGAAACAACGGATTTTTTTTGCCCAAATAAAAGCCTGTAAAGACAACTATGTTTGCAAACAGGCCTAAACCCGTAAGCATATTAGGCGTTATAAACGGCGGCATCCAATCGCATAACACCGCTAACACCGGTTGTTCGATCTCTCTTAAAAGGTTCGTCCGTTTTCTTTCGGAGGTGATGCGGGTACGTAGTTGTTCGATGTTTGCATTACTCATACGGTCTCTATTAAAACCGGATGCCAAGCGAAACAAGCCAGGCCTTCCGGTACCTGGCTTGAAGTGCCGAACTAATACTGGCCCAAATCCTCCCCAGGATTGGACAGTTTTGCCACATCCGCACTACAACCAGGTGTAGGTAATGCATCTCCCCACAGGCAGGTTACGCACCGGGGGGAAGCCTATTGACCGGGGCCAATTCCCATTTCGATTTGTGCACATTTGTGCACTTGATTTTGAAGTGCACAAATTCAATAAAAAACTATGTGACAGGTTGCAAAGCGGTTACTACAGCTTGTTGCAGGGTAACAAGATTTGCTTCGGGCATATTGTCCAATGCCTCCTGCGTAAGTTCCACGCCTTTAACAAGTACCCTTGTACCATCCATGTTAAGTGGTATCTGCCAACTTTCGATTTTGGGCAGACATTCAATAAACACTTTGGCCGAGCGATTATCGCCGTCCATGGCCTTCATCATTAACCGATCCACAATGGCCGTAGCGGCAAAACGGTATTGTTGTAACTGACTTTGATACAGCGGACTTTTTTCGTATTGGCGAAGGTGCGCACGAACCGTATTGCGATGCAGACCCACTGCTACGGCTATTTCGGTATGGTTAGGCATAGCGCCATTATCTTTCATCAGCCGGCGGATAGCATTCATGATATTGACGTGGATGTATTGCCACCGATCGGTACGCTGGTCGGCATCCAGGATGCCGGCTAATTTATTCTCCAGCGTTGCGTATTCTTCGGCAGGTGCCTGCGCCTGTTTTGATTGCAGCTGAAACTGCACTTCTCTTTTCTCTAAATCGGAGAGGGCTTTGAACTCTTCGTAGGGAATGTAAGGCAGACTTAATAGGTGGCTGATCTTGTCTTTTGCCTTCTGGTATTCTTCCTCCGACAGCAGAAAGTTGTTTTCATTGTTTTGCATGTTGCTGGTGTTTTGGTTATTAAAAATCTACTTCCGTGCCATCGCTCAGGCGTACAAATGCCCGTTGGCGTACGCTACCTGCAGTTTGTAGCAGGGCTTTCTTGTATTCGAGGTAATAGGGTAATACCCGTGTGGCAAACTGATAAAACTGGGCAGGGTGTTGATGCGCGAAGCGTTCCAGGTGGCCTTTAGCAATGAGGCTGTCGAGCACGTCCATTACCCGGCCTGCTGCTGCAAGCGAATCCGTTGGTGTGGGTGTTTTCATTGGTTTTTGTTTTTGTGTTACAAAAGTAATAACAATTGAAACAAAAAACCTAATAAGGTTTAAAATTTAACATTCCGGCGGCATTTTTCCTGCAGCAGGGCTATAAAAAAACGCCCCGGCAAATATGCCGGGGCGTTTAAAGGTTGAGGGATAAAACTGATTACTCTATTATTACAGCATGGGTGCTGGTGAAGGTGTTACCTGCTACCCGCACATAGTATACGCCGGCATACACCGTTTGCACATCAAAAAAGGCAATGGTTTGTCCTTTGGCTATAACAGTAGTTAATACCTGCCGCCCGGTAACATCCAGCAGGTCAACGCGGCAATCATCTTTTACTAAACCGTTCACCTGCACGGCAATCAGGTTGCTTGCAGGGTTTGGAAATACACTCACTTTATTTACTGTGGCCGGGTTGTCAATGCCGTTTGGCTCTTCTGCCAGTTGTTTAACTACCACAGTGGCATTTGGCACGCTGGTGCCGGTTAAAGTAATAGTGGCGTAGCGCGGTGTGTTACCGCTGTTGCCCTGTATGTTTAATGATACTACTGCATTACCACTTCCGGAACTGCTGGCTAATCCAACCCAGCTATCGGAACTGGTAGCGGTCCACGGGGTATTTGCTGTAACTGTGAAACTGTTAGTGGTGCTGAATGATGGCAAGGCAATGATGGTATCAGGCGCTGCGCTCAGGTATATGGAAGCTGCATCCACCTGTATAACGGTTACCGTACGATTAGGTACACCGCTGGCAGTTACAGTTACCGTAGCAGTGCGTGGTGTGCCACCGGTATTAGCCTGTGCCGTAAGGGTAATAGTGGTATTGCCGCTACCGTTGGCAACATTCAGATTTAACCAGCTTTGGTTAGCAGAGGCGGTCCAACTTAGGTTGGAGGCGATATTAAAGGTGTTGGTGCTGTTTGCCGCGGCAGCAATGTAAACCGTATCAGGAGTGGTGGTAAGTGTAGCAACGGGGGTATAGGTGGTTACAGCCTCGCTGATGGTGGTAACCTTACGGTTGGCATAGACGCCATAAAAAGTAGGGCCTACCGCATAAGGATACGCCGAGTTCCAATTAGAATCTACCGTGCAGAAATAAGCGTACGTGCCACCGGGATATTCAGGTGTAATACAAAAACGACCGTTGTGCACGTCCAGGTAATCGTCCTGCCCCGGGTGGGCGATAAACTCATAATCTTCGCGGAAATAACCGAGCGGATAGGTAGCACTTACTGCCGGGCCGGTTGAAACGGCTGCGCCGGTAGGTGAGGTGGTACGGGTGGTGATATTGCGCAAGCTGTAGCCGGACTTAATACGGGTAATTCCCCCAGTTCCATTCGCATTTTTGTAGCCATACGCGCCATAAATCGGGAAGCCATCATAAGCATAACCAATAAGTGGTGCGTGTTGTGTGCTGTCAATTACATACAAGCCATCGGCATCGTAGAGGTTGCAGATGGTGGAAATCACCTTCTGATCGAGTTTAAAGGCGGAGGGGTTTTGGTGGTGGTGGTAATTACCCATAGCTGGGTGCCCTTTTGAGCAATCGAAACCGGGACGTTCAGCCACTACTGCATCGCGGTTCCAATCCTGTGTAGCACCGGGGCCACCGGGGCAGGGCGGATTGCCCGGTCCTCCGCACAGCGCGTTGGTGGTGCTGTTCCAGGCTACGCCATCGCGGTAATCGAACAGCGCTACACCGTTTATAAATACACCAATGTTGCCTAAAGTGGTAGGTGTAAGTGTGCCGGTATTTTGCTGTGGGTTTAAAGGGAATTGAAAGATGGCATTTTGGTCGCTTGCCTGCGAAGGGTTACCATCCAGAAAAGGACCTGTTGGGTACGCAGGCACCCCCTTGGTATGTACATATACATAATTGGCACTGTAATCAATTTGCTGGCAGTTCACCAAAATACCGTTGCCGGTAGCGGTGGAGTTGCCGGATGTGTAATACGAGCCGGTGGTGCTGGTATTTTGTAACCACGAGGTTACAGCCGGGCCTTGTGCAAATGCTGTGCTCAGGGAGCACAACAGGGATAGGATGGATAAGGTTTTCTTCATGTATTAAATTGGCTTATATGCAACAATAGACAATTAGTAGTTAAAAATCCTTCGCAGAGGTATCGCGTTGCAAACGCGAAGCTTAGGCGTTACGCGTGTAACACGCGCGACAGGTGATGCAGCAATAAAAAAGGCCGGACAAAGCCGGCCTTTTTTATTGGAAGATATGCTCCTTATTCTTTTACAAAACGCTGCGATGTTTTACCTGCTTTTGTAGTAATGTTTAGCAGATACATGCCGTCTGCCAGTGCAGAGATGTCGATGGTGTTATTGTTGAATTGTGGTTGTGCTACTACCTGGCCCATCAGGTTGCTGATTTCGATATGGGTAATTATCTCGTTACCTGCTTCAATATTCAGCAATCCGGTTGTTGGATTCGGGAAGATGTTGAACTGCTGGTTGCTTGTTTCTTTAATAGCTGAAGGGTATTCGCCGTATTTCAGGTTCAGCACGGGAGCATAGTCCGGATCGGTGCTGTTGCTGAATACCACTTTACCGCCGCTAAAGCCGGGAGCGGAAACGATAAATTGTGTCGGCGCTGCATTGGTGATGTGGTGCAGGATAGAGGTTGGCAGATCTAAACGAATCCAGTAGCCGTCCTTATCGTTCTTGCCAAACTGGCAAGGTGTCTCCGTAGCATCACCTGTAGCGTTGTAGTCGGCCGCTTCCACATCTACGGTTGTTCCAAAGTTTCCGTTTTTAACGGTAACCTGTAATGCGCCGGTTAACGGATTATTGCCGCTAAGGCTTTTGCGGCGCAGGAACAAGCTGGCTTTAGCTAAAGTAGTATCGGCCATGGTAGTAGTGTTAAACGAAAGCACACTGGCAAACTGTTCGCCGCTGCCTTCGCCCAGTACCAGCGAATCGGCCGTAGCACCTGCAGAGGTAACTGTGCCTGTTTGGGCGTTGTTTTCCGATAACAGATACAAATCGTCCATCAGGTATTTATGGTAAAATTTCTGCGTGTGGTAGCTGATCAGATCCTCATAACCTTCGGTTGAAAGGTGGTAGCAATCCTTGGTAAAGCCGTAATCGCGCATGGTTGATTTAGGAGAAGGATAGTTGGGGTCGCCGAAAGGCAGTGGCACCGAGAAAGGGGCATAGGTGCCGCCCGGGGGAACACCCAGTGGCGATGTTTGACCATGCAGATACTGCATGAGGCCAGTACATTTTACAAAGTCCAGATCAGGATCGTTTGCTGCGATCATCTCCATGGTATCCGAAATTTCGTTCAGCAGGTTGTTGATCTGAATAAAGGTCGGGAATTCCATATCGCTCCAGGTGCTGTAAAACGGATGGCTGGATTGAAACGGCGCAAGGCCTTCAATTACTTCACCAAAATTAGGATACACATAACCGCTCCATAAAATACGGATGCCGGGGCGGCAGGTTTTAATGAAGCGGATCACTGAATCCAAGCGCTCAAATACAGCAGCGCGCAGGGTATCGGTTGCACCCTGGCTCATGCTCACTTTCCAATCCCCTAAAAAGTCGTTGCCACCGATACTGAGGTGCACTACTTTAATGGAAGGGTTATTGGTAAGCTGGGCAAGAATCTCTGCCTGCTTATCGGCTTTTTGAAAGTCATCGGTTTGGGCACCATTTTCGGCCAGTGTGGCATTCGAAATAAAGGTGTAGTTGGACATACCCCAACGATCGAATACCGTGTTGATGGTGCTTTCGGTATTCATAAACCAGGCCCAGCTATCGCCTATCAGCAATACCTTTGGTTCGTTGGTTTCGGTGCACTGCGAAAATCCGCGTACTGCCATTAAACTAATAAAGAAGCAGAGTAAAAACTTTTGTTTCATATGAGGATGGTTTAGGGTGCTGTTGTAGTTATAAAGAGAATAAATTTTTAGATGATACTGCAATAACTATTCGTTAAAACAAGGATGAAAAAAACGGGAAGCATATTGGTTGCTTCCCGTTAGGTTGAATGGTGGTTTATTTTTCGATAGCCAAACGGCTGGTGCCGGTTTCGCCGCTTGTTAAGGTTACGCTAACCAGGTAAAGACCTGCGGGTAATTCGCTTACGTTTATCTGGGTGCGGGTAGCGCTAACATGGTTTATTTCCTTAGTTACACGGCCGGTAATATCATACAGGCGGATAACCGAGATAGGCGCTTTTTCGTTTTCAACGGCAACGGTTATCTCCGTAGCAGCCGGGTTAGGGAAAGCACCTACGTTAATACGGTTGGCGGTTTCGTTAATACCGTTCCAGGTAGTTAAGTTGGGATCGATAAGCAATTTATACAAACGCGGCAGGCTGTAGTTCATAATGGTATCGATATAACGCGATGCTTTAGATGGTGTAGCACCGGGATTTAAAGCCTGCATAGTGCTTGAACTGTTGTAGCAGTTAGGATCGTACCAGTTCCATGGTTCGAAACCCTGACCGTAGAATGGATACAGACCTTCGATAGCAGAGGTTTGCTGACCATTGCCGTTTTTGTTTGGCGGGCCCTGCGAAAAGTTGTTTGGTTTAAAGGCATTGTTGTTGCCTAAGGCATCTACAATTGGCATAAAATCACCGGAGCCGCTAACGTCAATTACAGGCTGGCCGGTAGTAGTGGTAACAATGCCGCTGTTATAAGGTGTGCCGGTTTCGTTTACACCGTGGAAGGCGATGATTGGGGTTTCGCCTGCTTCTACCCAACTGGTATCGCCGATAGCGCCACCCAATGCCAATACGCACTGGAAGCGGGAAGAAATACCGGGATAGTTATCGTGGTTTTGTGCTCCGCCAAAGCCGTTGAAATCGCCCAGCGTATCCTGTTTAATAAACGGACCGTTACTGCCGGTAAATTTAACGGAGTTGATTTCGCTGAGGGAGTTAAGCGAACTGGCTGCAAGCGCAACATAAGCGCCCGAGTTGGTTCCGCCAATTACGATGCGGGCAGTATCAATGCCATACGAGTTGCCGTTGTTGGCATAGTCGTTTTTAAAATAACGCACCAGGGTTTTGGCATCCTGCATGGCGCGGTAAACGGCTTGTATAATTGTGCCTGTGCGTACTTCCTGCACACCGGAGGTAGCGTTCCAGCCTAAGCGGTAGTCGAAAGAAACAGCAACATAACCACGACGGGCAAAACGGCGGCACATTTCCGACATCGATGAATCCTGACGGCCGTTAAAACATAAGCCAATTAAAGCATGGGTTAATACCTCGGGTAAAAAGGAGCCGTTGTGGCTTAAAAGGATTACCGGACGGTTGGTAGCAGTATCACCCACCGGGCGATAGACATCCATTACCAGCGGTCTAAGACTGCTGAAGCCGGTAAGGTATTCGTAGTTCTGCCCGTATACCACACCGGTATCTACCTGCACATCCGAAAATACTTCATCCAGGTAACGGGTTTGCGCACGCAGGGTGCCGACTGAAGCCAATAAAATGGCAAACAATAAAACAGGTAAAATTCTCTTCATCAGTATATATGGTTTTGGGTTTTGAAATGGATGTAGTGAAGTAACGATTAATTAAGCGGTTAAGCAAATGTTTTAAGGATTTGCTGATGCTTTTCCGCCGCCTTTTTTCAGGTGATCGGAATCAATATCCACCAGTATGGAGCCATAAATCATACGGCCAATTCCCGGGCCGCCATAGGCCTGGTAATTACGCTTGCTAACCAAATTAGAGCCACCCAGTTTGAAGGTGCAGAAGATGGGTTTTACTTCCCAGCTAACCTGCGCATCCAGCAGCGAGTAAGTAGGGATAGAACCGGTAAACTGCGGCGAACCTTCGAAGGTAAAACCCTGTATCCATTTGTAGTTTACATTAAAGCCAAAACCTTTGGCCTTGCCTAACCGGATATTGCTGCCGCTGATGCCGATGTTAAACTTATGTTCGGGGGTGTTAAAGGCCGGTATAATATCATCATCGGAACCCATTTTATTCAGGCGGTTCCAGCTATAGTTACCGTTAAGCGAGTAGTTTTTAATAAAGAAGTAATTGATGCCGATAGAAGCACCGTAGGTCATTACCCGGTCGGGCGAGTTGGCGGCCACGCGGTACACCTGTTTAAGTTGTTTGGTAAATCCGATTTGCTGTAGCGTTGCGCCGATCTGGTAACCCAAAAAGTACCGGTAGAAACTTACGTAAGCGCTTCCATCGATAAATACCTTTTTAGCAATAATGCCTTTATAGCCCAGCTCCAGGCTCTGCACTTTTTCGGGGCGCACCTTAGGCACATTGATGTATTTTATCATGCTATCGTTTTGGTTGGCACTGTTCAGGAAAGTGCGTACCGATTCGATGGTTGCCAGCGAATCGAAACCATGCAGGTTGCCGATTAGTATGGCGCGGCCTACGTTGTAATACAGGTATTGGTCCTGCAGGGTGGGGTTGCGGATAGCGGAAGCAAAAGAGAGGCGCAGGATGTGTTCGTTTTTATAGGAGTACACCAACGAGGCGGCCGGTGTGGCAATAAAAGGGAAGTTTTGATTTTTATCTACCCTGCAGGTGGCGGTAATGATGAAGGAATGCTTTTTCTCAGCACCAAAGTCAAATTTTTTAGAGAGGCTTACATAAGCGCCTACTTCCCAGTTACGGATCTTCTTACGAACCGAATCGAGCACCACATATTTACCCGTTCCATCTTTTATAATGTTGCCAACCGAATCGCGGGCATAGGTGCGTTCCAGGGTATCGCTAAAAATGGTGCCGCGCGAGTCGGGAAAATACATGCGGAAACTGGCCCCGGCAATGATGTCCATAAACGGCGTTTCGGCCCCTTTTAATTTAGGCGTGAATTTGTATTCGCCTTGCACATGCAGCAGTTTGGAGCGGTCGTAAAACAGGGTGCCGCCCTGGTCGTAGGCCGTGCGCGAAACAATATCATGGAATACGGAATCGTATAAAGCCGTACCAGGCACTAAGCGTTTGTTACCGCCAAACTGGGTAAAGGTATCGGCAAAGTTGCGGGCCATTTCGTGCCACAACATCAGCGAATCGTGATATTGATTCAGGATGGCATTGGCAACAGCATTTACAGAATCATAGGAGGTGATCCAAAGGGGGGAGTTGGTATCGGGAAAGCCCGGCAGACCTTTAACCCTTGAGGCGGGAGATGCAATGCCGTTGGCTCCGTTTACCCAAAAGCGGTAGTAATCCTGCCCCCACTTGGTATCGGCCTTGGCATAGTCCTGCAGCTTTAAACTGGTAAACACGGCATCGTATGAATTGCCGGAGTTTTCGATGGTAGTATAGGCGCGGATGAAGAACTTATCGGGTTGCGAAATTTCAATACGTGCCTGCTGGAATAAAAGGCCCTTTAAACTGTAACGGTTGTCGCCCTGGTAAACGGTGGTGCCGGTGCCAAAGTTGTAAGTGCCTTTCAGTTCAATTTTGTCAGTCAGTTTGTAATGCAAACTGGCGTTGGCTTTTATGTTGCGGGCGTTGTAATTTACCAGGTCTTTTTCGAGGTAACCGGTGCGGAAGAATTGCTTTAAACCCGGAGCCTGGCGGTTAAAATAGTTGTTGTCGTAATTGTTGATTTCCTCGGTCAGCAATTCATCGCCGTAACGGTTAACGGCATCGTAGCCGCCGGGGTTGGTGGAGGGCTGCCAGCTGCGGGTAGAGGGGCTCATGTTATCGGCCACCCAATCGTTAGCACGCAGATAACTAAAGTTGATTTTAAAGGCAAATTTATCGACGTTGTTTTTGTTTTTAAACACGCGGGCAAAGCGCAGGGCACCTTCAAACAAATTGCGTTCAGCGCCTTTTACAAAAACCGTTAGGCCGTTGTAGAAGAACGGGTTTTTGGTTTGCATGTTAATGACACCATTAAAGGCGTTCGGTCCATAGAGCGAAGAACTGGCACCTACAATCAGATCTACTTTCTGAATATCAATTTCGGTAGCGCCGGCAAAGTTGCCCACGCTGAAGTTAAGGCCCGGAGCCTGGTTATCGGCGCCATCCAACAATTGCAGCGAGCGCACGGGTGAAGTAGAGTTAAAACCACGGGTATTAATAACTACAAAACCCAGCGATGCAGCGGTCATATCCACCCCTTTCAGGGTGCTGAGGCCTTCGTAAAAAGTGGAGGAGGCCGTTTGCTTGATGGCCTGCAGTCCCATGCTTTCTACGGTAAGCGGACTTTCCTTTTGTTTTTGCGTAATGCGGGTATCCACCACTTCCACACCACTCAGCATTTTCTCCTCGGTACCCAGTTTAATGTTGATGGTGCGCTTGAGGTCGGCAGCGGTCTTTATCTCCAGTTCCTGCGTAGTGAAACCCACGTAGGAAATAGAGATAGTGAGGGGCGGCTGTTTGGTGAGCTTTAAAGTAAACTTGCCATCCAGGTCTGTTACTACACCGTTGGAGGTTCCCTTCTCGGAAACCGTGGCACCTATTAGCGGTTCATTGGTTTGTTTATCGAGGATAATGCCGGAAACATCCTGGGCACGAAGGGCCGTTAGGGAAAAGCAAAAGCAGAGGAGCAGGAGTACAAGATTTCTCATAGGCACGCTGAAGCCCGGGTTGATTTATAAATGGGTTTGGAGCGCTTTTTCAAGCGGTTACGATTATAATAAAAAGCCGCAACAGATAGCAGGGGCTTATTTGCACAGCAGCCTTGCAAATCGGCCGACAAATTCCACCTTTGCCAAACAACTAAAACAGCATATGCGCAGTTATAAAACACTTGAAGAACTGGTAAATATTGATTCGCCAACGGGGTATACCGAAAAGGCTTGTGAATACATTGTAAAAGTGCTAACCGATATAGGCTATAAGCCCGAGTATACCAACAAAGGTGCAGTGCGCTGCAAACTTGGCGAACAGCCTACGCTGGCTATAGCTGCACACGTGGATACGCTGGGCGCAATTGTGTCGGGAGTTAAGGGAGACGGCACCCTGAGCTTTAGTCCGCTGGGCGGATTGTTGTTAACCAGCGCCGAAGGCGAATATGTAAATGTAATTACCCATAGCGGCAAGGTATTTACCGGCACGCTGCTGTTCGATAATCCATCGGCACACGCCAATAAAAGCCGCGAAACGGAACACCGAGGTTTGGAGAACATGCACATACGGCTGGATGAAGAAGTTTATAAGAAAGAAGATGTAACCAAGTTGGGTATCGGCACGGGAGATATCATTGCTTTTGAGCCGCGTTACCGGGAATACGAAAATGGCTTTATTAAGTCGCGGTTTATGGATAACAAAGCAGGTTGCTATGTGTTGTTTGAGCTGGCCCGTTATTGCAAAGAAAAGGGCCTTGCACCGCCGGTTGAAATCTTCTTTTCCAATTACGAAGAAGTAGGCCACGGCGGCACCGTAGGGTATAGCAATAGTGTGAGCGAACTGCTGGTGATTGATATGGGGGTGCTGGGCGATGCCTGCGAAGGAAGTGAGGTGAAGTGCTCCATTTGCGCCAAGGATAGCAGCGGCCCTTATGATTATGAGTTCCGCCGTAAACTGGTAGACCTTGCCAAGGCTCATAATATTCCGCACGCGGTGGATGTATATCCTTATTACGGCAGTGATGGCAGTGCTGCGCTGCGGGCCGGTAAGGATTACAAAGTTGCTTTAATCGGACCGGGTGTGGCTGCCTCGCACGGGGTGGAGCGCACCCATAAAAAGGGCATTGAGGCTACCATTGATTTATGCATAAAGTATATAGCCAGCCGGTAACACGCTTCTTTTAAAGGGCTCGTTTCTAAATGCTTAATTTCGGCTTGCCTCAGCAGGCTTTATGGTATGAAAAAATTGACGGCCCTTTTACTGCTCCTGTTTATTTACCGCTTATCGCCTGCACAGGAAATGAGCGGATATGTAGATATGCATTGTCACCCGCGTGGCGATTTAGCCTATGGTGAACAATTATTTTATGGCGCTCCTTATGGCGATATATCCGAAGCGCTTGGAAGTTGCAAACCCGACCATAGCAAAAATCTGATAAGGGCCGTACTGGCACAGCAGACCGAGCAACAAAATTCGGCTACCTGGAAGGATGGTAAAGAAGGCTATCCCAACTTTGCCACCTGGCCAAGCTGGTGTTCCATCTTGCATCAGCAAATGTGGGTAGACTGGATTGAACGAGCACATAAGGGCGGGTTGAACATTATGGTGGCCCTTGCAGTCAGCAGCCATTGTATTGGTTCAGCAGCCAAATGCGATGGCCCCCTGGATGACAAACAGGTTTTACTGAACTGTATACAAGGAATAAAAGACCTGGTGGCGCATGCCGGCTTTATGGAGCTTGTTTATAGCCCGCAGGATGTACGCCGGATTGTAGCCAATGGAAAACTTGCCGTTATCCTTGGCACCGAGATGGACAACCTGGGCAATTTTTATTCACCTGCCGATAATTACCCTGCCACGTTTAATGCCAACCCCAGCGAGGCACAGCTGAAGGCTGAATTGGATACGCTATGGGATTTGGGTATTCGCTATGTATTTCCGGTGCATTTAAATAACACGGTGTTTGGCGGGTCGGCGCTGATTGTGCCTACCTTAAACGTGGCCAATAAATTTGTAACCGGCAGCGAGTTTATACCTGAACAGGTAAATACGGCTGAAACGGGGATTGGCTTCCACTTGCAAAATCCCGGTGTAGGACTAAACCCAATGGCCAAATTGTTTATGCCTTACCTGCTGCCTAAAAATGTGAATCCCGGTAGAAAGGGTAACTATAGTTTTTGGGATACCCTGCCCGGTTATGGGCATCGGAATAGTTTGGGGCTTACGGATAAAGGAAGAACCGGCATTGATTATATGATGAAAAAAGGTTTTTTGATTGATATTGACCACATGAGCGAAAAGATGGCGGATGCTGTTTTAGCCATGGCAGTGGCAAACGATTATCCGGTAAACAGCGGGCACAACGGCCCCAGGGGTAGCGCAGGAACTGAGAATGGCCGCACTGATAAACAGTATCAGCAATTAAAGCAAATAGGTGGTATGGTAGGCATGGGACATGGTGCAAACGCCAGCGATTTTGTAAAGAGTTTTAAGCAGGTAGCGCGTTTAATGGATTACAGCCATGTGGCCATTGGCACCGACGTGGGCGGTTTTTCGGCCTTACCGCAGCGGGATACTACGGTTGTTTTAGTTTACGACAGTGCGTTTACGCGCTGCAAAACCGGCAACCGTAGCTGGGATATTAATACGGATGGAGTAGCCCATTATGGTTTGTGGCCCGATTACATTAAAACATGGCAGCTTGCGGGTATGAGCAAACAGGAGAGCGATGTTTTTATGCGCTCGGCAGAACATTTTACGCAAATGTGGGAGAAGTGCGAAAGCCGTAAAAAGCAATTAGTGTTTTAGTGTTTACACGCCGGTATAGCTGCAACCCGAGGTGGCAGTTTCGGCGATGGTAATTTTGCTGAGTTGAGGAATGCCCGGTTTAATGCGGTTCCAGAACCAGATGGCCAGGTTTTCGCAGGTAGGGTTTTCGAGGCCAGGTTGTTCATTCAACACCTGATGATCGAGTTGATCAACCAGCGGACGAACAATTCTCTTTATATCGTTAAAGTCGATTACCCAGCCTGTTTCAGGATGTACCGGGCCGGTTACAAATACGGTAAATTTATACGAATGGCCGTGCATAATGCGGCACTTGTGTTCGGGACCTACTTTGGGCAAAAAGTGAGCAGCTTCGAACGTAAAATCTTTATAGAGTTCCATTGCGGCTGCAAATGAAACCAACTGCCGGTGGAGCAGTTTATGATTTGGGTCAGTTATACTTTAACAAGCTTCCATTTGCCACGGCGAAACACGATAAATGCCACCATGGCGATTAGTGTTTCAGCAACAGGGATGGCCGCCAGTGCACCATTCAGTTGCATGTTTAAGCCTTTGGCTAAAAAGTAGGCTAATGGAATTTGAATAAGCCAGAAGCACACCAGGTTAATAACAGTAGGGGTGCGGGTATCGCCGGCACCGTTAAGTGCGGCCGTCATCACCATAGCTACCCCGTAAAAAATGTAGCCCGAGCCAATGATGCGTAAAGCTCTTACACCATAGGCAATTACTGCTTCATCAGCACTAAAAAAGCGGATGATAGGGGGAGAGGCAAACAGAAAAAGCAGCATTACAAACGTCATGAAAATGATGTTGTAGCGCGTGGTTACATAAACGCTTTGCTCGGCGCGGTCTACCTTACCGGCCCCCAGGTTTTGCCCTACCAAAGTGGCGGCCGCATTGCTTAAGCCCCAGGCAGGGAGAATAAAAAACACAAAGTTACGGAAGGCGATCTGGCAACCGGCTGAAGCGGTAGTGCCGCCTGTTTCCGCCACCAGGCGCGTAATTAAAATCCAACTGCCGCTGGCAATAATAAACTGAAAAGTGGCAGGCCAGGCCACATCAATAATGGAACGTATCAGCGGGGCATCCCAGTTGAAGTGAGCTTTCGTAAAACGCAGTATGCCGCTGCCTTTAAACAAATGGTAACATTGATACAGCACACCCGTGCTGCGGCCAATGGTGGTAGCGATAGCGGCACCCTTTAAACCCATAAAATGGATGAGAATTGGGCAAAGAATGATATTGATGCCACTGGCTATCCAAAGGCTTTTCATTGCCATGGCAGCATCGCCTGCGCCGCGGAAAATACCGTTAATCAGAAACAATAGCATAATGGCGGTACTACCACCAAACATGATGCGGGTAAAGATGGCGCCTTCGGTTACCACCTGTGCGCTGGCCCCCATCAGGGTTAAAATTTCAGGGGCAAACCAAACACCTGCTGTGCTGAGAGCAAGGCTTAGCACTATCGCTACTAACAGCGATTGTGCTCCGGCATGGCCTGCGGCTTCCGGATTTTTTTCGCCTATGCGGCGCGCTACTATAGCAGTTGCAGCTGTGCTAACACCAATAGCTACGGAATAAACAAGCGTAATAACCGATTCGGTTAGTCCGACCGTTGCAATGGCGTTTTGCCCCAGCTTACCTACAAAAAACATATCTACCACGGCAAATACACTTTCCAAACTCAACTCCAGCATCATGGGTATGGCCAATAGAAATACTGCCCGCGGTATGCTGCCGGTGGTAAAATCCATGTGCTCGCTGCTGAGCGATTGACGGACAAATGCAGCAGCCTTTTTGATATTGGTTACGAAAGTTTGAAGCATAGATGCGTACCACCGGTTTGCCGGTGCAGTTTAAACGTAAATAACTAAATGGGTGAAGCTGAACCTAAGCGCGTTTGGTTTCGAAGCTAATCATCCAGCCAACGTTGAACGCATCGGTACACATACCGAAGTAGCTGCCCCAAAAGGTATCGGCCATGGCCATTAGCACCTTTCCATCCTTTGAGAGGCCAGCAAATAGTTGGTCGGCTTCTTCTTTTGATGCAGCGTTTACCGATATATAGAAGTTGTTGCCAATAACAGCAGGCGGGTAATTGGCAGGAATATCGCTGCCCATCAGCACTGATCCACCCTGCACCGGCAGAGAAACGTGCATGATCTTTTTTAAATCCTCGTCTGAAAATCTGCCATCGGAAGGTGGACCATCGCTATAGCGCATAAAGGTGGCAAACTGTCCGCCGAAAACCTGTTGGTAGAGGTTAAACGCTGCTTCGCAGTTGCCGTTAAAGTGTACATAGGTGTTAAGGGTTGCCATATTTTCGGGTTTTGGTTTTATCGTCTATAATTTGTCAGGCTACATCGTTTGCAGGTAGCGCTCCAGTTTATCAATATTTTGTTGCAAGCCGATATCTGCTTTAAATACCTTGATCACCTGTTCGCGCAGTTCAGCAGTTTCAAAAAGCATGTGCCAGGTAAGTTGTGTTTTATCGCCTTGCGGCTGCAAGGTAACCGTGGTTACAAACCTGGGGGCGCTTTGATGTTCGAAAACAATGCGCGTAGGTTCAACTATTTCCTGAAACACGCTTCTGTTATTAAAGTTAGTGCCATCGGGACCATGCATGACAAACTCCCACAAGCCCCCTGCCTTAACCTCCATGGTGTGGATGGTATTGGTAAACCCCTCGGGTCCCCACCAGTTTTTAATGTGTTCAGGGTTGGTCCAGGCCTGCCATAATTTTGCAGGGGTTGCATCGTATACATGCACAACATAAAACTCGCGGTCAGCTGTTGGAGATTGTGGTTGATGAGACATAAAGCAAAGATGAACAATTTATCCTTTTTGCCGGGAGACAATAAAAAAAGCCCGGATTAACCGGGCTTGCAGGTTAAGCGCTTATACGCTTATATTTTATAAATAGCGTCGAGGTATTTTTTAAGAATATCGCTTACCATACCACGGAAAGGCAGCGAAGCGGCCATACCATAAACAGGAGCCATGCCATCTTTTTGTCCGGGGTTGGCTTTTACGTAAGCTACACTATCGCGCAGGTCCTGTATAAAGCGTTCGGCAACGCCGGGCTGCGTATGGCGCAGGGTTAAGGCAATATGGAAACAGGCAGGCTTATGTAGACCGTTCAGGTTCCATTTGCGTTGGCCCATTTGGTCCAGCACTTCGTAAATGTTCAAACTGTCGCTACCAACAGCGATAATCCATTCGGGGTTACCCATAATCTTTAACTCAGGTATGGAGCGAATACCTGCTTTCACCTTTTCGGCTGTTTCCATAATGGCTTTGGTAGCACGCAGGTAACCATCTTCTCCCATCGATAGTAATGAAGCCCAACAGGCGGCACTTAATGCACCGGGGCGGCTTCCGCTTAAGGTAGGGGAGAAGTATAGACCACCCGGCCATTCGGTAAGGGTGTAGAACTGGTAATGGCGTAACTCTTCGGTGCGGTATAGCACTACACTGGTGCCTTTTGCAGCGTAACCGTATTTGTGTGTATCTACACTCATGCTGGTAACACCGGGGTTACGGAAGTCTACGATAGGCATTTTGTAGCCCAGCTTTTCGGCAAACGGTACCACAAAACCACCCAGGCAACAATCGGTATGAAAACCGATACCATGCTCGAGCGCAATGTTGGATAGTTCGGCAATAGGATCGATAACACCGTGCGGAAAGGTAGGTGCAGAACCCACAATAACAATGGTATTGCGGTTAACGGCGCGGCGCACGGCTTCTACATCCACCGTGTAGTCATCCTTTAAAGCAATTTTAACCTGCTTAATTTTGAAGTATTGCGAGGCCTTATCAAAGGCCGCGTGGGCGGTTAGCGGAACTATCATTTCCGGCTCTGTAATACCATGTTCCTCCAGGGCACGATCGCGATACGATTTCATAGCAACCAAAATGCTTTCGGTGCCACCGGATGTTACGGTACCGCAAACAGGTGCTCCATCGGTTGTTTTACCCCGGCCGTGCATAGTAGCAACCATGGCTACAATTTCCGATTCGAACTTCGTGGCCGAAGGGAACAGGTCGGAGTGGAGCGGGTTGCTTTGCGATTGCAGGGCATACACCTTGTTCAGGAAATCGATATGCTCCTGATCGCCGTGGTAAATACCGCCACTAACATAGCCATCGCGCCAACGCCCGCTTTCTTCGCGGTGCATTTCTTCAATCTCTTTTAAAATGGTGTCGCGGTTGATACCCGCTGCCGGAAGGCTGGCATAGGTGGTATACCGGTTTTTGTAAGGCTTTAAGGAGTGCTCCAGCGCCGCCATTGTTTTTTCGTTCTCGGTATCAATCATTTTTTTTACCGAGGGTATTTTTTTCATGCGTTTTTCCATGAAACGGCTTACGGGGCGGGGCAGCCAGCTTAAATTCTTAGAGATTGCTTCGATGTTCATACTGGAGGCCTGTTATTTTTAGCGTTGCAAATTAACTTTGAAATGTAATTAGTTGTGAATAATAGATAAGCCTTTTATGGAAACAAGCAGGCTACCTTCTCTATACGATTCAGGAACCTACTTATTTTGGTTATTATTACTTTGCACAACATGCCAGAGGTAAACAAAAAAATCAACCCACTTGTTCCCGAGTTAAGCCGGGCATCGATTCCTGTTTTGTTTTGGAACCTCACTCCCTTTGCAGGCTACCTTTTTTTTGGCTGGCAACCCATTACCGTTTTTATGTGTTATGCGCTCGAAACCATTATGCTTGGCCTGTTTAACGTGGTTAAGTTATTGGTGGTTTATAAATACGGTTTACCGCAAGCTGCTGATGAAACTGGCGTTTCGGGCCTGGGCATTATCCCCTTTTTTCTGTTCCACTATTACTTTTTTGTTTTTGTGCAGTTATCGCTGTTTGTTGGAGTGGCCGGTGATGATTCCCATAGTCCGTTTGGGGTGGTAGGCATGGTAACAAACTTTTTACAGCAGCGCAACGCACAGATAGCCCTGGCAGTATTTACTGCCTCTACAGCCTATAGCTTTGTAGCCGACTTTATACTTGGCGGGCAATACCGCCAGCGTACCATGATGCGCCAGATGTTTGAACCTTACGGTCGCATTTTTGTGCAGCAGTTTGTTGTTATAATGGGTAGTATGCTCTATGCCTTATTCGGCGGCGTGCTCTTTTTGACTGTATTTGTTGCAGTAAAAACCTGGTTTGATCTGTTGCTATCGGGGCGCAGCTTAATTGACTGGGCAACCGAGAAGCAAAAAGAATTAAAAGCCCGGGGCCAGCTACCGGACGATGGCAACTGGAACTAAGAAGTAGCTGCGCTTATTTTTTAACCACACCATCTACACTAAACTTACCGGGGCCAACCAACAGGATGCAGATAAAGCATACCAGGTAAATAGCTGAGTTAAAGCCTTTACCAAATAAATCGGCACTGTGTGCCTGAAAGAAAGCTACGCCCATGGCAATAATTAAAGGGATAGTTGCCAGGCGCGTAAACAAACCAAGGCCTACAAAAATGGAACAAAACAGTTCCGCGAAAATTACCAGGATTAAAGACACCGGACCCGGCAGGCCCATAAACGTCATAAAGCCATCGGCATTTTCGCTGTAACCCGTTAGCTTACTATAACCGTGCGGAGCCATAGTAACGGCAAGGGTTAAGCGCAATAATAACAGGGCTGCATTAAAACCCAGTTCGGAATATTTAATTGACATTATTTTTTTGAACATAATCGATGTTTTATGCGTTCGACAATCCTATTAGCTTCCGTTTAACCGGCAAGGGCCGATTTAACATTTTACTGTTTTACGTTTTTTACCCAGGTAACCTTTCTTCTTTACTTTATCAATATACTCCACGGCATAAGGCACCTTACAGGCTGTACCGTTCATGTCTACCATTACGGCTCCTATCTCTTTAGCGGTTTTGATGGCATCTTCGGTCATTGGTGTATAAAAGCTTCCCAGGCCAATGATAAACCCATTCATGTTATAACGCACCCGGTTCGGAGCTTTTTGTATCTCCTTTTTAATTCGTGCCAATAATTGGGTCATTAGTTTGGCATCTATCTCCTCATCGGGTTTAACCGATAACAGATTAGTGAGCGTACTCCAGCCGGTGGATGCTATTTTCTCTTCTTTACTATCAATCCATTCCAGTGCAAGTTCCCATCCAAAAGCGCTTTCGGTGGCTACCCAGGGCACTGTGTACTCACTGATCATCTGCCAATGGGCAGCCTTGGCCCAGGCCTGCAGGTCTTTTTTGCTCATTTTAGCGCCATCGGCCACCAAACCGGCCAAATACATAGCATCGGATATGCCGGTTTTATAGAGGTCCAGCGCCAATTGTTGCTCGCCTTTAATTTTCTTCATAACCTTCTTCAGGTCTTCCACTTTAACCCCGTAAAAGGGCTCCTTTGCACCATGTTTAAGCAATACTTTCTTGGTGCTTTCGCTCCCCATTGCCTGTAGTTCGGTTAATACCTCTTCGGTCGTCATAGCTTATTGTTGAGTAAACGCAAATTAAAATAAAGTCCTCTCTTATTCAGCATTTGGAAGGGTGCAGATAATTTAACCCCCGTTTCTGGTATAAACCCCGCCGTTTTTATATCATTACCCGCTGAAAGGTTTGATTACTTTCACAGGTAGCTGAAATGAAGAAATTTTTCTTTTTGCCGTTGTGTTGTATAGTGCTGTTAGCCGGAGCGCAAAATGCGTTTTGGAGCAACAATAATCTTGTCTCTATCAAGGACGGCGCCTACCTTTCTGTTCAGGGAGATGCCTACAACCAAAACAGCGGGCATTACAATAACAGCGATTCTATTTTTATTACCGGCGATTGGATTCACAGCGCTCCAAACCGCTGCTTTGATTCGATTGGCACCGGCTGGGTTTACCTGTATGCTGCCGACCAGCGTATTCGCGGAAATTCCGAAACGCACTTTCATAATCTTATCCTGAAAAACCAGGGCGTTAAATACGGCGATCTGGATGTGTATGTAGATGGTACGCTTGATCTTACCGACCGCGAATTTAATATGGACACCAATACCGTGTGGGTGCTGAACCCTGCGGTGAATGCAGTGCAGCGCACGTCGGGTTATGTAAGCAGCCTGGAGGATGGTGGTTTATTGCGCCGCACCAACAGCACTAATGCATATCTGTATCCTGTAGGTTCTAACCTCGGTACCTTCTGCTACCGGCCTGTGGAATTTAAGCCGCTGGCGTCAAACGAAAACCATTACAAGGCACGTTTTGCCAATGTAGACCCTACCCTGGAAGGCTTTGACCGCGATACCCGCTTTCATCTGGTTTGCCAGATTAACCCCAATTGGTATCACCGCCTTTATCATGTAACGGGCGGTGATTCGGCTGACATAACCATTATGTATGACACCCTGGCCGATGGTAGCTGGAACGACATTGTGCATTGGCAGAACCTGCCTGAGTGGGAGTCTATCTTCCGCGATACGATTGTGCCCGGTTCTCCCTTTAACCGCATCAGTAAGTTTACCTGGGATAATTACGTGTATTCGCCTTTTGCGCTGGCAATAACTTCTAAGAACTTTGCGGTGGCCGGTGTAGATACCCTGATCTGGAGAACGGATACAATACAGATTAATGCCTTTGGGGGACAGAATTATGACTGGACACCCAATTACAATTTGAGCTGTAACGATTGCCAGACACCGCTGGCCTGGCCCGATTCAAACACTACGTATTATTTAACGGTGAGCGATGGCCGTGGCTGCGAGGATTATGACAGTGTGGTGGTAATGGTGCGCGACAAGCCTTTCTCGATCTTCTTTATCCCTAATGCTATTACGCCTAATGGTGATGGCTACAACGATACCTGGTTTATACGCGACCTGGAGCGCTACCCCGATAATGAAGTGCGTATCGTAAACCGCTGGGGCGATGAGGTGTTTTTTGAGAAGCCTTATCAAAACAACTGGGCCGGCACCTGGAAAGGAGAGGACCTGCCCGGTGCTACTTATTATTACATTATGCATATACGCCATAACGGACAGGTGTATGACTTTAACGGACCTTTAACCATTGTACGATAGCATGCAACAGTTGAGAAACACCTTATGCTTATTGGTACTGGTTATAGTTGGTGTTGCCGGTTTCGGGCAACAGGTGGAAGAGTTTAGCCTGCTGCGCGAAAATGCATTTACCTTAAACCCGGCACTGGCCGGTATGAATGGCTGGCTGCATGGCACCGCTACTTTCCGCAAGCAGTTTACCAGGGTTGATCAGGCACCTTACACCGCTATGCTTTCCATGGACGGACAGATAGATGGTAAAAACATTGGTATAGGCGGGTACCTGATTCACGACGTTACAGGCCCTACCGGCAAAAGTGCTGTAACAGTGGCCGTTGCCTATAACATTCCGCTTTACAAAAAGTATTCAGCTAAATTCAGCAATGGCCGCAGCAACCATAACCTTAGTATTGGCCTGTCCTTAAGCGCGGTGCAATACCGTTTGCGCGGCGATCAGTTACTTGTAAACAACCCCGGCGACCCGGAATTGTATACGACCAAAGGCTGGCGCTTTTTCCCCGATGCTTCTTTTGGTGTGTATTACCGTTATAAACAGAATTTTTATGTGGGCGTATCAGTACCACAGATACTTGGCTTAAATGTAAACTACCGCGGTAATGATGGGTTTGCGCAAATTAAAAAGATGCAGCACGTAAATGTATTGATGGGTGGTAAAATAGAATGGGCCCGTGGTAATTTCAGTATCGATCCTGTGGCTTCCTTCCGTTGGGTGAAAGGTGCACCGCCCCAAGGCGATGTTGGTCTGCGTTTTAACATGTATAGGATATTCTGGCTGGGTGCGAACTACCGCAGTTTAAATTATGCCGTGTTTGAAGCCGGTTTTAATATCAAAAACAACTTCTTTATCTCGTACGCTTACGATTTCAACTTCTCGAAATATCGCAAGGATATTGGCGCTACACACGAGCTATCATTAAGTTTTAGGTTAGAGAAGAGAGACCGCATTTGGCGCGGAACAGGTCCTGCCCTGCGTTTCTAAACCTTCGTTACTTCCATTTTATATTACAACCAATACTGGGCCGCTGAAAAGGCGAAATGGTTTTTCCTGTTAACAGATTGTCTATTGCAGCGCGGATGTCCTTACCGCTTAATGGTATTTGATTGGACGGACGGCTATCGTCCAGTTGACCACGGTAAACCAGCTTAAGGTCCTTATCAAAAATGTAAAAATCAGGTGTGCAGGCCGCATCATAAGCCCTGGCAACGGACTGGCTTTCGTCGTAAAGGTACGGGAAGGGATAACCTTGTTCGGTTGCTACCTGTTTCATTTTATCAGGGGCATCCTCCGGATGACTAAGGGCATCGTTGGAACTGATGGCAATTAAGCGCACACCTTTATCCTTATAGTCGTGTGCCAGTTTAACCAATTGACTGTTGATGTGTTTTACATAGGGGCAATGGTTGCAGATAAACATCACCAGCGTAGCCGATTCGCCTTTCAGGCTGGCTAAGCTAAGCAGATCTCCGCTTACCGTATCAGGCAAAGTAAAAGCGGGCGCAACGGTGCCCAAAGGTATCATATTAGAAGGTGTTAAGGCCATACAGTGGCCAAAGGTAGTGCAGTTATGTGAATGTTGGCAGTGCGCCAATAAATAATGGGGTATGCTCCTTGAGCGTACCCCATTCTGAATAATCCACAAAAAAAATTAACGGTAGTTACGGCGGCCACCACGGTCATCGTCCTGATCGTCGTAATCTTCGTCGTACTCGTCGTATTCATCGTAATCTTCGTACTGGTTACGACCGCCACGGCCACTATCACCGTAGTTATCGTCATCCTCTTCCTCCCAGCCACCGCGACCGCCACGGCTTTCGTTGCGCTCGTCGTAGTTATAGCTTTCGCTATCGTTATCGCCGTACTGGTTGCCCCAGCCTCTGCCGCTATTGCTACCGTAAGAGTAATCGTCATTACGGCCGCTGTCGCGCCAATTTAATCCACCGCCATTGCTTCCGTTATTCCGACTACCGCGGTTTTCCTGGCGGTCGTAGCGTTCCGAATCTCCATTACCCCATTGGCTGCCCCAGCGGTTGCTGTCTTCGCTATCGCCGCCTCTGCCACGGTTGGATGAATAGCTGTCTGAACGACCGTTGTTGCGCGAGTATTGATCGCCTCCGCGGCTGTATTGATCATTACCGCGTGAGTATTGATCATCACCACGTCCGCCACGATTGCTGCGCGAACCACGGCTTTCGTTTCTGTCGTCGTAACCCTGCGAGCCACCGCGGTTGCTGTATTGGTTGCCCCATCCCTGACCGCCAGACATGTTAGAAGAACTGCTGTTGCGGCTGCCGCTGTTGCGTCCGCCATGGCCTTCGCTACGCTCATCGTATACCGATGAATTGCGGCCTCTGTTGCTGCCAGATTGACGGCTACTGCTGCTGGTAGTGCTACCGCTGGTATACTGATTGCCCCTGAATGGATGACTTTGCGACCTGCCATCACCCGACCTTCCGCGGCCATTACTACTTCGGCCACTGCTTTGATTCCTTTTCATAACAGTAATTTTAGTTTTAAGAAAATGAGATTGATATGGCGGCCTGCTTCAAAAAAAGTTCCAGTGCAACAGCCTTTCTTATGTGCCTTGTAATATGCAACACCCTAGAATAAAGTAGTTTACCCTGCCGGAACACAACAATAAATGCAGTATTTGTTAAATGCAACAGTTGCTAAATTGTAGACGGGTTTACCCCTTTGAGTAGTTTAGGTAACAGATACTGTGGTAATTGGGCAACGAATACATTAACGCTTTTGTTGCTTATACAGTGCTTTACAGGATAGTACGGGCACTACTTCTCCCACCTCCCCAACACCACGAATATTGATAATGGTGGTTCGGCTCTGTTGGGGTTGATACGCCGCAAGGATACTACAACCATAACCACCAGACCTTAAGGTATTGATGTAGGCTGGGGAAGCTTATTGACTAACGGGCATAAATGCCACAGTTTAACCCAACACTACTGTTGCCAAAAGGTTGGTATCGTTGATTTATAAGCGCTAATACATAGTTATAAGCGCTACTTGCCAAGGCATATTCTTTGCTCCGTGCATTACCTATTCAATAACCATTTAAATCGGGCGATATGAACTACAATAAATTCAGCGTTAACGACGGCCCTAAACCAGGTAGTGCATCGGATGATAATAAAGATGAACAGGCTAGACATACTTCCTCTACGGTGGTAAATAAAGTCCCCGGCGATGATGATGACGAGGAAGACGATGACGATTGGGACGAAGGGCAATACGATGACTACGAGGTGTCTCTTGATACCATTATGGCGTAACCTTAATTTTTTTAATACTAAAAAAACTCACAACATGAGGACAAAGAGTAAAGCAAAGGCAAAAGCCACGAGTGGTGGCGGCAAAAAGCAGAGCAAACCATCTATGGATGGTCAGTCTAAAACAGGATCTAAACTGCAGGGCTTGTTTGAAGACCAGTTAAAGGATATCTATTGGGCTGAAAAAGCATTGACCAAGGCTATTCCGAAAATGATCAAGAATGCCACTTCTGAAGAATTGGTGGAGGCCTTAGAGAACCACCTGGAAGAAACCGATAATCAGGTTGCCCGGGTGGAAGAAGTTTTTGAAATACTGGAAAAACGACCCCAGGCAAAGAAATGCGAAGCGATGGAAGGCCTGATTAAGGAAGCCGAAGAGTTAATGAAGGAAAATGAGGAAGGCGTTATACGCGATGCAGCTATTATATCGGCAGCGCAGAAAGTAGAGCACTATGAAATTGCGACCTATGGTACCCTGCGCACCTATGCTCAAACCCTGGGTATGGATGATATTGCCGAAATTCTGGAGTCGATTTTAGAAGAGGAAAAAAATGCAGATGAAACGTTAACAGAGGTGGCAGAAACCGCTGTAAATCTGGAAGCTGCAGGTGAACCGGAAGGGGATGACGAAGAAGAAGAGGAAGAGGACGACGAGGAAAGTGAAGATGAAGAAGGTGAGGAAGAAGAGGAGGAAGAAGAAGAAGAAAAATAATTGAACACGAGGCGCCCCTTTGCCATGGTGGGCGCCTCCTTTTTTAAAGATATATGGACAGAGATAAACAATTTGCAGGAAATATGGAGCAAAGAACACCTGATAGGGAAGATAGAAGGCAATTACGTTCTGCAAAAGCGCTGAAACGCATAAATCACACCGCTGCTCCTGTCTCAAGGGTAAATTCTGAAGTTATCCGTATGCATGGTTTACCGGCTGTTGTTTTTCAACCGGTGCGTTACCGGGGGTTATGGGGCGAACTTACCATTGAAGCCGATTAAGTAATTACCTGGTTAGAAGCATACTGGTAACAGGGTGCTTTTTGGTTGTTCAGGGCAAAAAACCTTTGCAGTGGGCATAGGATGCCGGGATAATTTTTGCAGAATAGTGAACCAGCGTAGGATTTTTAATTAAAAAATAGGAACAATGAAAGTTAGAATCAATTTTTTGATAGCCTTTACAGTGTTAAGCCTCACCGCTGTTAGTATTGCTCAAAATCCGCAGGGTAGCGGCAACGGGCAAAGGAATGGCACTTCTACCGGCAGTACAGGCTCTACCGGTAATACCAATAACCGAAACAACAACCGCCAAACTGACAAGAACGGCGAAATGGGGTTTACAGGCAACAGAGGAACCAATGGCCCCAGCGGTTTTACAGGATATACCGGAACTACCAGCTTTACAGGTAATACCGGTATGACCGGTCCAACAGGACGTTAAAATAAAACGGATGGAAATAAAAAAGCCCGGCAAAACGCCGGACTTTTTGCTGGTGTTCGATGAACCAGTTTAGCGCTGCTTAATTAACTTCATTTTATTGTATAGCGTACGGCGATTAATGCCGAGCAACTCTGCAGTTTTGGCCTTTTTAAAATCAGCCTGCCGCAGTGCATTTAATATTAACTCGTATTCTGCTTCCTGCGCTGCGCGTTTTAAGTTCAAGACTTCGAAAGTGCCCTGCTTTGGTTTCTCCTGGGCACCATCCGGAACCGGGATTATGGGGTTATGTACCGGCACAGGTAGGGGAGGAGTTGCCACTTCTTCTGCTACCTCCACCAAGGGGCAACACTCCCTAAGTTCTATAGGTAGTTGATCGGGTGTAATGAGCGAACTGTTGCATAATAAGGTTGCACGACTGACAACATTGCGCATTTCGCGCAGGTTGCCATACCAGGGATAACTTTTAAAGATGGTTTTAACCTCTTCGCTGAAACCTGTAATTGGCCTGTTTAATTCCGTTGCAGATAATTTTAAAAAGCGTTCGGCGTAAAAAAGAATATCCTCCTTACGTTCCCGCAAAGGGGGCACTTCAATACTGAATTCGTTAAAGCGGTGGTAGAGATCCTGCCGGAATTTTCCCTGTGCTACTGCACTGCTCAGTCGTTCGTTGCTGGCTACTATAATGCGTACATCAATAGGTATCTCGGAAGTACCGCCTACCCGACGTATCTTTTTTTCCTGGATGGCCCGTAGCAACAGTACCTGAATGTCATAAGGCAAATTGGCTACTTCATCCAATAATAAAGTGCCACCATTGGCATTTTCGAATTGCCCCTTCTTTTGGGCTATGGCCCCGGTAAACGAACCCTTCTCGTGCCCGAATAATTCGCTGGCGGCCAGTTCCTTTGTTAATGCCCCGCAATCGATGGCGATAAAGGGTTTGTTACTGCGCTTGCTGGCTTGGTGTATTTCACGCGCTACCCCCTCCTTGCCGGCGCCGCTTTCGCCATATATTATAACGGTGTAATTGGTGGGGGCCACCACTTTTATTTGACCCTGTAGCTGATTCGAAATTTCGGAATCATTAAAGTAGTAAGCGCCGGTTGGTGTGCTTTTGTTCTTATCTGCACCGAACAGCGAAGCATGTCCGATGTTGTTACCCTGATCTATCTTGCGGTTTATGGCAAGTTGGATGCTGTTTAGTATCTCCTCCGGCTGTATGTGCCTGCTTACACAATCGAAGGCACCGTTTAACATTAGTTTTACTGCTAATTTAAGCTCTGCCGGTTTTACAAGAAACAACACGGGTATACGCAAAATACCTTGTGTAAGGCCTTCCAATAGCAGCTCCGGCACGGTTGGTGATAGTACCGTATCGCAAAGAATAATTTCCGGAGGGGTAAAGCGGATATGGCGTAGGCAATCGTCTACCGTAGAGGAAACCCCTACCAGGCAATTGTTTCGGATCAAAAATTTTTGGAGCGTTTGAATCAGGCTTTTGTCTTCAGCTATTACCAGAGTTCTGATCATGGGACTTGCAGGTAGTTGGGTTAACAATGGGCTTAATAAGCCCCACCGGGTAGGGTAAGGGGAATAATATGTGCAAAAAGCGTCCTTTATGTTAATGGGTAAAATAAAGGAACAAGCGCAACTGTTAGATGGTTATATGTGGAAATAGGGCCATAAGACCTCCTGCGTTTTACCCGAAATTCCTCAAAGGTAGTTGGGGCCAATTAGCTGCGGATAGCATCTACCGGTTTCATATTAGCTGCTAATATGGCTGGTATAAAGCCTGCTACAATACCTACTATAATTGAGATGCTCAGGCCTAATACGATGTTGTAGGTGGTGATGTAAAACTTAAAATCGCTTTCAAACACATGGCTAACCAGGTATTGCAACACCTGGAATAAACCGATTACAACCAGCAGGCCAATTACACCGCCAATCACGCAAAGTACAACGGCTTCCAGCAAAAACTCGAGCAGGATGTAAATTTTGCGGGCACCTATAGCCTTTTTAATGCCGATAATATAGGTGCGCTCCTTAACCGCCACAAACATAATGTTGGCTATGCCAAAGGCACCCACTATCACCGAAAATATACCGATGATCATACCGGCAATGTTTACAATCGAGAAAATAGACTTGATACCTTCGGTAAATACACTCACCTGGTTAACGGCAAAGTTATCATCCTGAAAAGGCCCCAGACCACGCACACCACGCATCACCCCCTTAATCTCGTATTTCAATTCTTCGATAGGCACACCGGGTTTGGGCACTACGGCAATAAGCGGGTCGTTACCCAGTTGGTTCATGTTTTCGAACATGCTCATAAAGCTAAAGGGCACTATTACGTTATTATCCAGCGTAAAGCCAAACAGATCGTCGCCCTCTTTTTTAAGCACACCCACCACTTTTAACTTTACCCCTTTAATCTTTATTTCCTGCCCCTCGGGCGAACCCAATCCTTCAAAAAGGGTTTCGGCAATGTTGGAGCCTATCAGGGCTACGGCCTGTGCATTATTCGATTCGGCGGGGGTAAAATACCTGCCCTCCGTAAAGTCCATCTCTTTAATCTTGTTGTAATCGTAGCTAACCCCGCTAACCTTTACCCCTTCGGCTACCCGGTCGCCGGCAATAATGGTGGTGTTACCGGCAAAATACATAATGCAGCAGGCTTTGGCACCTTTTAGTTCGCTGCTGAGCTGTTCCAGTTCGCGGCGGTTGGCATTGGGCCGGTTGATATACTTCCACCAGGGGTAATCGTCGCCAAAAATCCAGGGCCATTTTTGGATATACAGGATGTCATTTCCGAAGGAAGAAATACTATTCTGGATGTTCATTTCCAGCGAGTTTACAGCCGTACGCACCGATATAATGCACAATATACCGATGGTTATACCCAGCAGCGAAAGAAAGGAGCGCAGCTTTGCCGAGCGCAATTCTTCCACGGATAGCCGTAAACTTTGCCAGAATACCTGTAGTATGGTTCCCACGCTGCAAACGTATAAAAGAACCGGCAAAAGGCAGGAATTGCTTTGCCGGAAGAAGAAATTAATGCTTTAGGGCTGTGCTTGTTATGAAATTAAAAATGCTGGGTTACATTTGCGGCTCGTAATTTCGGCGCCATCCTGAAGGTGCCGTTTGAATTCCGTAAAATTCAAATCCATATAAATACATGAAACTATCCAGTTTTAATTTTACCATTCCTAAGGAAAGCGTAGCCCTTTACCCCACCAAAAACCGCGATGAAAGCAAGTTGATGGTGATTGACCGTAAAACCAAGAAAATTGAGCACAAGAAGTTTAGCGATGTGCTGAAGTATTTTGGCGAAGGCGACGTTATGGTGCTTAACAATACCAAGGTGTTCCCCGCCCGTTTATACGGCACTAAAGAAAAAACCGGCGCTAAAATTGAGGTGTTCCTGCTGCGCGAATTGAACTCCAAGCAGTTTTTATGGGATGTGCTGGTAGACCCTGCCCGTAAAATACGTGTGGGCAATAAGCTGTATTTCGGTCAGAACGACGAATTGATTGCCGAAGTGGTAGATAACACTACCAGCCGCGGCCGTACCATTCGTTTTTTGTTTGATGGCGACCACGAGAAGTTTAAGAAGATACTTTACAGCCTGGGCGAAACCCCACTGCCTAAATACATTAAGCGCGATGTAGAGCCTATTGATGCAGAGCGTTACCAAACCGTGTTTGCCCGTGTAGAGGGCGCTGTAGCGGCCCCAACCGGCGGTTTACACTTTAGCCGCGAACTGCTGAAACGCCTGGAGATTAAAGGCGTGGAATTAGCCGAAGTAACCCTGCATACCGGCCTGGGGACCTTCCGCACAATTGATGTAGAAGACCTGAGCAAGCATAAAATGGATGCCGAGGAGATCATTATCCCCGACAAAGCGGTAAAACTGGTAAACACGGCAAAAGATAGCGGCAAGCGCATCTGTGCGGTAGGCACCACTACCATGCGTGCGGTAGAATCGGCAGTATCGGCTGAGCATTACCTGAAACCGTTTAAAGGCTGGACGAACCTGTTCATCCACCCACCTTATGATTTCAGCATTGCCAATGCCATGATCACCAACTTCCACCAACCTAAGAGCAGCCTGCTGATTATGGCCTGCGCCTTTGGCGGTTACGACCTGGTGATGAAAGCCTACGAAACAGCGATTAAGGAGAAATATCGTTTCCTTACCTATGGCGATGCCATGTTGATTATCTAGTATTGCAACCAACTACAAATAAAAAAGCCACCTACGGGTGGCTTTTTAGTTTTTATGCAGTTGAATGCAATTAAGAAATTAGTGCTCATCTTCATTAAAGAAGAAGTCCTCCTTGGTGGGGTAGTCGGGCCAGATGTCCTCGATGCCTTCGTAGATCTCGCCATCGTCGTCCAGTTCCTGCAGGTTTTCAATTACCTCAACAGGTGCGCCCGAACGAATAGCGTAATCGATCAATTCGTCTTTTGTAGAAGGCCAGGGAGCATCCTCCAGATAGGAAGCCAGTTCGAGTGTCCAAAACATAGTATTGCTTTTTAAATCAGCGCGCAAAAGTAATTTTTTCGGGTAAAGAACAAACCCTTAAAGCCCAATAGGCTAAGAATGTGCCAAAAACGTGGATAAGTATTGCGGAATGGACTGCCCCACAAGGCCTTGTAAGCGGGTTTTCCATCCAAAATTGGACAATGGCGGTCTTTTCAACAATCGGGGGCGGTAAACTCCGTTGAATAAGCATAACGATTCCGGTAGTTTTACCACATAAAATTTAAGGCTTTGGCAAGCGGTAAACGTACTTCCTATTTCTACGCCATTTTTGGTATTACCCTGGTGCTCTCGGTATTGGGCGTGGCGCTATCTATGATGATTGAAGCCCGGAAGATCTCCATGGAATACCGGGAGAACTTTAAGATGGAGATTATGCTGCACGACGATATTACCGCCGACCGCATAGCCACCTTACAAACCACCATCAAAGGCAAGCCTTTTGTAAAAACCATCACCTATATTTCGAAAGACGAAGCGCTTAAAATTTTAATGCAGAACGATAAGGACGGCTACGTCGATACCTCCCTGCTGCCTTATAACCCTTTATATGCTTCGTTTGTAATAACGCTTACCGAACCCTACGCTACCAACCAGGGTATTGAAAAAGTAAAGGCTGAACTGCTGGCAACAGAAGGGGTGCAACAGGTAAATTTTGTGAAAAATTTCCTGGAGTCGCTCGATAGCCTGGTTAACAAAGTAACCCCATTAACACTGCTGGCAGCTGTGCTGCTGTTGATTTTTGCCGTGTCGCTTATCTTTAATACTATCCGTTTAGCCATGTTCAGCAACCGCTTTACCATTAAAAGCATGCAGTTAATAGGGGCTACCCGCTGGTTTATTATCAAGCCGTTTTTGGGACGCAGTATCTTTAACGGGTTCATAAGCGGGGTAGTGGCTTGTATCCTGCTGTTGGGTATCATGTGGTATGTGGACTACTCCACCCCTGAACTTGGTTTGAAAAGCGATTTATTTACATTTGCGCTGCTTTTTGGAGCGCTGATTTTATTCGGAATCCTTATTTCGTTTTTCAGCACCCTTACGGCAATATTCCGATACCTGCGCGTTAAGGTGGAGGATTTATATTAAACACACACAACATGGCTACCAAGCAACCTATACAGCCCAAGGCAAAGCAGTCTTCAACCACTGCATCTGCAAAACCGAATGTGGCTCAGTTGCCCTTTATTTTCGACCGTACCAACTACCTGATTATGATTGCTGGCGTAGTGGTTATTTTAATTGGTTTTGCCCTGATGAGCGGCGGTGCTACTACCAACCCGGCTGTGTTTCCAAAAGCCGAGATCTATAGCTTTACCCGCATTACCCTGGCCCCCATAGTTGTTATGCTGGGCTTTGGCATCGAAATTTTTGCGATACTTAAAAGACCCAAAATCTAATGACTACTGCCGAGGCGGTACTACTTGCCGTTGTTGAAGGGTTAACTGAATTTCTTCCGGTTTCGTCCACAGGCCACATGATCTTGGCCGAAGCTTTCATGAAAATGGAAGCCAGTCCCTTTTTAAAAGTATTTACTGTAAATATTCAATTTGGAGCCATACTTGCGGTGGTGCTGTTGTATTGGCGCAGGTTTTTTCAATCTGTCGACTTTTACGCCAAGCTGTTTGTAGCCTTTATACCGGCTGCTGTTTTCGGCTACCTGTTAAACGATTTTCTGGATAGCCTGCTAAGCAGTGTTACTACCGTTGCCGTTTCACTTATTGTGGGTGGCGTGGTGCTGATTTTGATTGACAAATTTTACCACAAGCAGATAGAGGAATCGCTGCAGGATGAAGATACTGTGCGTGTGAAAACCAAAGACGAATTTGGCGTTGAGCGCACCGAAAAAATATTAAAGAACTTCGAGATTACCTGGTATCAATCGCTGGTCATCGGTTGTTTTCAGTGCATTGCCATGGTGCCGGGCGTATCGCGTTCTGCGGCTACCATTATTGGCGGCCTTACGCAAAAGTTCAATATTAAAAAGGCAGCAGAGTTCTCGTTCTTTCTCGCCGTGCCTACCATTACTGCGGCGGCCTTGTTTAAACTGCGCAAACAGTTCCACGATATCAAAGGCTCGGATATCGAATACCTGCTGATTGGTAATGTGGTGTCGTTTATCGTGGGTGTAATTGCCATCCGCTTCTTTATTGGTTTAATCACTCATTACGGACTTCGTTTCTTTGGCTATTACCGTATCATACTGGGCGTTGCTATTCTTACCCTTATGGCTCTGGGCTATCACTTGCAAATGCAGGACTAATGGATTTTGAAGCAGGAGAGGTGCTGCTGGTAAACAAACCACTGCGTTGGACTTCGTTTGACGTGGTGAACAAACTGCGCTATGCTTTAAAACGCCGTACCGGTAAGAAATTAAAGGTTGGGCATGCCGGCACACTTGATCCACTGGCTACAGGCCTGCTGCTTATCTGCAGCGGTAAAATGACCAAACAGATAGATACTCTGACAGGCATGGACAAGGAATACACCGGCACATTTGTGCTGGGTGCCACCACGCCTTGTTTTGATATGGAGTTACCGGTGGATGCCACTTATCCCACCGATCATATTACGCCCGAACTAGTACAAGAAACCACCAGGCAGTTTACCGGTGCTATTGAGCAAATACCACCTATCTTTTCTGCTGTTAAGGTAGATGGTGTAAAAGGCTATAATGCGGCCCGCAAGGGGAAGGAAATAGAAATTAAGCCGCGCGTGGTGGTAATACCCGTGTTTGAGTTAACCCGGATTGAACTGCCGGAGGTAGACTTTCGGGTGCGCTGCAGCAAAGGCACCTACATCCGTGCCCTAACCCGCGATTTCGGTAAAGCACTTGGTAGCGGCGCTTACCTGAAAACCCTTTGCCGTACCGCCATCGGCGAATATGAACTTAAAGACGCCTTAACTGTTGAAGAGTGGCTTCAGAAAATTGAACCTTGATTGAATACATTTGTGCTATGCGGGTTTTCAGAGACTTGAACCATTTGCCGGCGTTTAAAAATTCAGTGATCACCATTGGCACCTTCGATGGCGTGCACCTGGGACATCAGAAGATTATTGAGCGGCTGAACCTGTTGGCCAAACAGCACGGTGGCGAAAGCATCATTATCACATTTCATCCGCATCCACGTATTGTTATCAACCCTGGCGATAAATCGCTGCGTTTATTAAATACTGTGGAAGAGAAAGCCGCTCTGCTGGAGAGCTACGGTATCGATAATATGGTGGTAGTTCCATTCAGCAGGCAGTTTTCGGAGCAGGAAGCAGAGGAATATGTGCGCAATTTCCTGGTTAAAAACTTCAACCCCAAATACATTGTTATCGGCTACGATCACCGATTTGGCAAGGATAGGGCTGGTGATTTTAAATTACTGGAGAAGATGAAGGAGGAGCTCGGATACGAGCTGGAGGAAATTACCCGCGAAATGCTGGATGATATAGCCATCAGTTCAACCAAAATACGGGCAGCCCTAACATCAGGTAATATTGCACTGGCCAATGAATTGCTAGGGCATACTTACACAGTGAGCGGCACCGTGGTGCGCGGTTTACAAAACGGTCGTAAACTGGGTTACCCAACAGCTAACATACAGGTAACTGATGAGCACAAACTGATACCCGGTACCGGCATTTACGTGGTGCGGGTTAAACAGGGCGGCACCGTGTATGGAGGTATGATTAGCATCGGCCATAACCCTACGTTTGATGGCAAGGAACAAACCCTGGAGGTGAACATCTTTGAATTTGACAAGGATATATATGGCAGCACCATTACTATCGAGTTTCTGCACTTTTTGCGCCACGAAAAGAAATTTGAATCGGTGGAAGCGCTGATCGAAGAGATTAAGCGTGACGAAGTAAAATCCCGCGATTTTTTAGCCTTGCATCCTTCGGCTTAGTAACCCCGGCTATCTTCTACTCGGGTAAATTTCTTGATAATAAGGTAGCGCTTTTTACCCTTTACCGTGTATTGCAGCAAGGCAGCGCCCTTGTAATTTAAGGGCAGTGTATTTTCTTTTCCTATACAATCCGCTTCGCCTGTTGCACAACTGTGCGATAGAGTTAAGGTATCGCCCGGTGCCATCTTACTATCCGGCTTGCCCGATTCTAACTGGAAGTTAAACTCTTTATCGCCCAGCCAGAGTTGTTGGAAAACCACGCCGTTTTTGGAACAGATGCGCACCGTTATGCTTTGCGTTTCACCTTGCCGGCCACCCGGCGCACCCGAAACCCAATGCCGCGTAGTGGCTGATACTAATTTGATGGAACCACCTGCAAACGCAAAAAGCGTTTGAATACAAAACAGTAGCAGAAGTATGTGTTTCATTACTGCAGTATTTTAAACACCATCTCTTTTAAAAGTTCGCCATCGCTCAGGCCGCTGCTGCCGATACCTTTCGAGCGCAGGTCGTATTCTTCGAGCACATAAAATACCTGTTCCAGTTTATGCAGGGGATAATGTTGGGCGGCCGCTTTGTAATCCTTTACAAAATACGGGTTTACCTTAATGATACCGGCAATGTCCTTATCAGGCAGGTTTTTGTTAAAGTGGTAGGCATACACCTTGGTAAAGAAACCATGGATGGTACCGAGTATTAACACCAGCGGACCGCTTTTAGGGTTTGCCACAAAGTAGTTAACTATCTGGTAGGTTTTGGTGCGGTTCTTATAGCCGAGGGCATTGTTCAGCTCAAACACGTTGTATTCCTTGCTGATGCCCACCTGCGTTTCAATATCCTCGCGGTTAATAGTGGAGCCTGCAGGTTTATTCAGTATCAGCTTTTCCAGTTCATTCGAAACCCTCGATAGTTCGGTGCCTGCATATTCTACTAATAGTTCCGCTGCTTCTTCTTCAATTTTATACTTGCGGTCCTTTAACCAGTTGCGCACCCAGGGGGCTACCTGGTTTTCGTATAAGGGTTTCGACTCCAGATAGGTAGCCGACTTTGCCATTTCCTTACCAAAAGCCTTGCGGCCATCAGGCTTACCATGTTTCCAGGCAAATACCAGGATGGTGCTTTTTACGGGGTGCTTGAGGTAGTTCAGGTATTGTTTCTCTTCGTCTTCCTTCAAACTTAATGCCTGGGCTTCCTTTACAATAACCAGTTGTTTCTCTGCCATCATCGGTAAGCGGCCGGCAGTTTCAATTATCGCGCGCGCATTAACGTCCTTGCCGTAAACAATGGTTTGGTTAAAGGCTTTCTCCATGTCGTTCAATACCGTGTTCTCCAGCATATCGGTTAATGCATCAATAAAGTAGGCTTCCTCGCCGCAGAAGAAATATACGGGTGAGAACTTCCTGTTCTTTATATCACTGGCAATAGAATCGAAACCTGCTTTTTCCATAACAACGGCGGAAAAATAGCCCAAAACTGAGAATCTTTCCGCCGCTTTTTATACGCTTTGTTGATAGCTTTTCCTAAAAGGTAAAGCCCAGGTTGGCAAAGGTTGCACCCCAGCCAAATTCCGAGTAGATAGCAATGTGCGGATTAAACCAATAGCGGATACCCACCTGTGGGCCTACATACAGCATGCCTATAACGCCCGATCCATCGGTATAAATACCGGGGCCGCCACCCACATTAATGCCGGCAAAAAAGTCAAGTCCGCGCACGTTTACATTGGCTGCATCCAGCACGTGTACGTTTACTTTTAAACCAATAGGTATTTCAATAACAGTGGTACGGCCTGGGAAATACAGGTTTACACCTGTTTGCCAGCCTAAGCCCATAAAATGGCCAATACCATATTCGCCCTGTACATTCATGGCCAGGCCGGCGCGTGTTAAGCCCGACGGTGTGCCCAGCCGGATTTGTTGTGTACCGCCAACGCCTATGGTATAAACGCCGCCGCGGCTACGTCCCTGGTTCCACTCTTGTGCATGTAAGGTTTGTGTAAATACTATGCAGATTAGCGCAATAGCTAAAAATTTTAATTTGTTCATAACGCACGGTTTTAAAAGTGATGTAATACATCAACCCTTATAAATTGTTATACCATGTATATAAACCGTCAGGTAGCTGCGCCTGTTAAATAACAGGTTGTGGCGCTTTGGGTAAATTATTCCCTGTTGCCCTATTATAGGGCAACGTTTTATGGCGTCGGATGGTAAATTCGCTCAGCTTTTTGAAGAATTTCGGATTTATCGAAGCTCATTTTCTTAAAGGTGCCGGCCTCAAACATGCCCATTTGATCGTTGTAATGCTTGCTTTGCTCATGTGCCGAAGCACCATACGCATTAATAGAGTAAACCTCTGCGCCGGTCTTCGAATACTTGTTCAATTGTACGTAGCCATCACCTCCCTGTATCCGGAAAATGCCCTTCTTTTTATCATATAATTTAGGATCCGCGGCCCTTAATACTTCGCGGAGCCCGCTCGCAGGCAGGTTAATATTCCCGCGTATCAGCCGCTGTATATCGCCCAGCTTTACTTCGGTGGTGCCGTGGGTTTTAAGCAAAAACGCGCGTGCGTGATAAAGTGCATCCACTGCTTCGGTTTCACTCAGCGGTTCTTTACGTATCATAAACATGGCAAAGGGCCATTTGTATTTCTTAAGCAGGCGTTCGTGTACCAACATAGCAACCGTAGCGCCGGTGCTGTTTATGTCCCCGTTCCAATCCCATTGCTTTAGCTGCTTTATACAGGTTGCCAGTTTCGGATATTTTTGTTCGTTCAGGTTGTAAAGCGCTTTAAATTTTTGGGCGTAGCTGCTGTCATGGCAATAATGTTTATCAAACTTCCAATCGTAAAACTGCTGCCAGCTTATTTTTCCGGGGTGTGCTTTTAGCAACTCACCTAGTCTTTCGCCCCGGTTATACATAAAGCGCTGGCAACCGGTAAAGTCACCCTGCCAGTTACAGTGTTCACCACTGGTATTAAAGGGTGTTTCGTTACAGTTAAAAACAAAACCGCATTCCGGATTAAACAGCGCAGGTTTTTTCTCGTACGGTAATAATTGTTGCCATACTACCGACGAAGTAGTACCATCCAGTGGTTGTTTCCAGGCCTCAGGCTTGGGGCGTATGGGCATAAGGCCACCGCTTTGCCAAAATATATTGCCATCTACATCGCCATAAATGATATTGAAAAGTGGGATGGCCTGCATCTTAAGGGCCTGTTCAAATTCGCTGAAGTTCCGCGCCTTGTTCATATGGTACCACTGCTCTGGTGCCCGTAGGTCGCGTGCCCCGGGGAAACGAATGGCATAATAACCGTGCCTGGTTTTAAACACCGGCCCCTGTGCACTGTTATACAGCTTTTTGCTTACCGCCATTTGCAGGCCGCCTAACTTTAGTTGTAGTCGTGCCTTACCGGTATTAAATTTTCGCCATTGGCCATCATACCAATAGCGGTTGCCTTTAACTTTCAGCTTATAGATATCGCCGGTGGTATGGTAATTAGTAGTATGGGCCCAACCAAGGTATTCATTGCTTCCTACGAATATGGTAGCCCCTCCCGGAAACAATCCACCTATAATGTTCCAGCCTTCCTCGCTGCACAGGTGGGCTTCGTACCAGGCAAAGCGACCTTCAATAGGCTGATGCGAGTTAACCAGCAGGTAGGTTTTGCCATCTTCCGTTTTTGCAGGGGCAATGGCCATAGCATTCGATCCTACTTCGTTAGGCTCGTAAAAATCGGTGATGCGGTTTTCTTTGATGGCTTTTAAAGCCATACCAGCACCGCTCATTAAAGTGGTATTAAGCGTATAACTCATAATAGCCTCACGGGCTGTAAAGGGAAATGAATTTTTTACCAGCACCTCTTCGGGATGGGCCGCCGCGTAATCATTTATCCCCTGCATGTACGCGGTAATTACTTTTTTATAGTCCTCGCCAAGGTCGATGTCATAATGTGCGTTTACAAAGGTGTCGATACCGAAAAACTTCATACCGAAATCGAACAGCACACCTTCTTTACCAAGGGTACGCCCCAGCATGCCTTTGGCCGGTAATAAGTTCTGTTGAATGCTTTTAAAGTCGTCCTCGCAATGGGCCCAGGCAAGCCCGTAAGCCACCTCTGCATCGGTTTTCGCAAAAATGTGCGGCACCCCAAAGCTATCACGTGCTATGGTAATGGTGGCGGGATTAATTTGCCCCTGCACCCTGCACGATAGAACGTAAAAGGCAACTAAAGAAAGTATATAGCGAAAGGGAAAACGACTGAGCATAAGGGCAGTGTATTAATCCATCAAATTTGTAGCCTCATGTTTATCCCCGCAACTTATGCGCAGGTTATCCTTGAGGGCTAAGTTTAGCAAGCTGAAATTAAAAGGGGCTGCTTATTGTTTGCGGAATAACACAATGCGGTTACTGTTAGTGCCCTGCTGATTATTGCGCACGCCCCAGATGTTGGCGGTTTTGGTAAACACCTGCTGGTTAATCAAAATGCCCTCGCAGGTAAAGCCTGCCTGTTGGCCTAAAGGCACAACTGCTTCATCCAGTTTAACCTTACCGTGTCGTACTTCGCCCACTTCAAAGGCCACATAACCACCCGGTTTGGTGATACGGTAAAGCTGCTTAAATACCTGTTGCATGGTAATGCTCCATTCTTCTACCGTGCGCGACATGGTAATTTGCTTTTGAACGGCTACGGTATCTATACCGTTAAACCAACAGCGCAACCAGTTATCGCGTGCATATTGCACCACATTTAAAAACGGTGGCGAGGTTACCGTTAGTTGCACGGAGTTTGCTTTAATGGCCTTGGTAGACCCGGCAGAACCGTTTAAGAATTTGGCGGTTTTGCCTGCCAGGGCCAGCGTTTTTACCTCGGCGGCAGTCAACTGCTTTAACAGGTCGCGGCTCTTTTTCAGAATGATGAAGCGCACATCTTTGTACGGTGGCTTTTGCTTTTTCAGCTTATTGATACGTGCCTGCTTTTCGGCCGATATAGCCTGGTTAGGCGGTAAAGTGTAAATGGAAAAAAAGTTGGGCGAATGGCCTGTTAAGCGGTTGGTAGCCACCATCCGTATCCAGTTATCAATAGCATCGGGGTCTTTTTTCGCGAGCAGATACTTCCGTATCGAAACCAGTTCCGCTTCGGTTTCGGGATGGTAAAACATGCTTAAATCAATATCTGCCTTTGCCTTGTGGTTTATCTTTATCTGGTAAAGCCGTTGTTCTACAGCCGTTAAATCAGGTACCTGCAAACGCGGCCTGGAAATCAGGATGCTCAAAGGGTTTACATCGTTGGCCACTACCTTACGGCCACGCAGGGCCGCTTCTATAATGGTGGTGCCTCTGCCGTTAAAAGGGTCATAAACTACATCACCGGGTTCGGTAAGCAACTCGATAAAGAAGGCCGGCAACTGAGGTTTAAAGCAGGCGCGATACGAGATTTCGTGAATGGGGTTGGCCTGCCTTTGGCGGCTGGTCCAGTACTCGTTGGTAAACCGGCTGATTTTTTTGCCATTAATTACCAGATAGTCCAATTGCGTTTGTTCCCCGCTTAACGGATACACAAAACTGCGCAGGTAGGCGGGAAGCGAAAAGGTTTTTTTCTTTTTAGCGGTCATTACACCCAATTGGTGGTAGCTTTAAATGCTATTGGCACAAATGTGCCGAAAGTTTTAATTATGCCGGCGTATGAGATTTCAACTGTTTATAACCCTTGCGTGTACCGCACTATTCACTTCCTGCGTTAAACTGCCTATCGAAAAGCAGGCGAAGGATGAAATTATTAAAGTAGGCTACGGCCCCGAGGATATGGTGCTGGACGAGATCAGTTGGAAAGAACCGCGCTTGCTTATTAGTTGCAACAGCCGCCGGAAAGGAGAACCTGATTACGCCGAGATTAACAGCTACAACCTGCTGACTGCCGAGGTAAAACCCCTCAAACGTTATGAGCCTGCTGACCTGCATTTCAATCCGCATGGCATTGATCTGGTACAGGTAAAAGACTCTTTGATTTTATTGGTGGTGAACCATTACCACGAAGCAAAAGAGAACTCCATTCTGCGCTACCTGGTTAAAAAGGATACGCTATACTTTCTGCAAAAAATAACCGACCCGCTCATTTCATCGCCCAATGCCGTTACAGGTTTTAGCGATGGAACGCTGTTGGTAAGTAACGATGCCAAAAAAGCAGGCAACATTTGGGAAGTACTTTTTATGATGAAAAAGGCCCAGATCGTATTCTGGGATGGCAAATCTTGTTCGGTAGCCGCCGAAAAGTTTTGCTACACCAATGGTATTACCAATCGTAACGGCAAGGTGTATCTGGCCAGTACCCGTCAAAACAAAATCTGGCAGTTCGACTTTGCCAACGGTAAAATGACCAATAAGATTGAACTGGCTACGGTACATGGTCCTGATAATATCCGGTTTGATGGCCCTAACCTGCTTACGGTTTGCCACCTGCGCTTTGGGGCCTTTCTAAAGCATATGAAGCACCCTGAAAAAAATTCACCTACTACGGTTTACCGTATCGATCCAGCCACGCACAAAACCGAAGTGGTGTACTACGATAATGGGGCACAATTGAGCGCCGGTTCAACCGCTATAATCTACAAAGGCTATTTATATACCGCCGGGGTTTTTGATCCTAAAATGGCCAGGCGCAAAATGGAGTAAGGAGATAATTCAAACAACTGTTTGAATTTGCGGTACAGCCTGTTATGTTTGTGCCGACACACGCGCATGAAACGCGACACCAAAAAAGCCGAGATATTAAAAGCTGCTGCCCGGGTATTCCGCATCAAGGGGTACCATGCCACGCGTATTCAGGATATTGCCGATGCGCTGGGCATGCAGAAAGGGTCCTTGTATTACTACATCAGCACCAAGGAGGATTTACTGCGCGGGCTGGTAGAGGATATACTGGAGAAGAGCGTGGAGTTAATGAACCAGATCTATAACACCTCCCACAAACCTTCCGAAAAGATCCGCTTGTGCCTCGAAAGCCACCTGCGCCTGTTTCATGATAACATTGATGCCTTCGGGATATTTATGAGCGAAGCTTCGGAGCTGATCCGGAAGACTTCTCAAAAAGATACCCGTGCTTTATTAAAGGAGTACGAAAACGGCTGGCTGCAGGTGTTTCACGATGGCGTTAAATGTGGCGAGTTCCGCGAAGACACCGATTATAAAATTGTGGTGAAAGGCATTTTCGGCATGCTCAACGGCACCTACCGCTGGTACCGTAAAACCGATGGCTATACCGTAGAGCAGGTGGCCGCCATGTTTGCTAAACTGATATTGAACGGAGTGCTGATTGAAAACCAGCATCCGCATTAACATAAACCTGCCGTAAGGCTGAAAATTGTAATATGAAAGAAGCGTATATTTTTGATGCGGTGCGTACACCGAGGGGCCGGGGCAAGAAAACCGGCACACTTCACGAGGTAAAAGCCATTGACCTGCTGGTGCCCCTGTTTAAAGCAGTTTATGAGCGCAACAAGCAATTTGATACTGCATTGGTAGATGATGTGGTGCTGGGTTGTGTTACTCCTATTGGTGAACAGGGCGGCGATATTGCCAAGTTCGCACCGGTGTATGCCGGATGGGATATGAGTTCCGGTGGTATGCAGATCAACCGTTTCTGCTCCTCAGGGCTGGAAGCTATTAACCTGGCTGCAATGAAAATACGCAGCGGTTGGGAAAGCCTGGTAGTGGCAGGTGGTGTAGAAAGCATGAGCCGCGTGCCCATGGGCAGCGATGGTGGTTGCTGGTATCTGGACCCTGCTGTAAACAGCGCTCTTGGTTTTATTCCACAGGGTATTTCGGCCGATTTAATTGCTACGCTGGAGGGCTTTAGCCGCGATACGGTAGATAGCTATGCATTACGCTCGCATCAACGTGCAGCAGCAGCCCGCAAAAATGGCTACTTCAAAAAGAGCATTATACCCGTTACCGACCAAAACGGATTAACCATTCTCGATTTTGATGAAACCGTACGCGAAGATGCCTCTATGGAAGCCATGCGCCAATTGAATCCTTCCTTTGCCATGCCCGGCGAATTTGGTTTCGATGCGGTAGCCATGCTCAAGTATATGTCGGTAGAGAACATTAACCACGTACATACACCCGGCAACTCTTCAGGTATTGTGGACGGTGCCGCTATAGCCTTGGTGGGCAGCAGGGAAATGGGAGAGAAGTTAGGTCTTAAGCCACGTGCCCGTATCGTAGCAGGTGCAGTAACTTCCGATGAACCTACTATTATGCTAACCGGCCCTGCACCAAGTGCACGCAAAGCATTAAAGCTTGCCGGCATGACCACTAAAGATATTGACCTGTGGGAAATGAATGAAGCCTTTGCCAGCGCCGTGCTCAAATTCCAGCGCGAGATGGACATCAGCGACGAGGTGCTGAACGTAAACGGCGGTGCCATTGCCCTCGGTCACCCGCTGGGTGCTACAGGCTGCATGCTGGTGGGCACTGTGTTAGATGAATTAGAGCGTACCAACAAAACAACCGGACTGATTACGCTTTGCGTAGGCGGTGGTATGGGCGTAGCCACTATTATTGAGAGAGTATAAAGGCATTTAAAAACAGATTAAGAAAATTATCATGATAAATTATACAAAAGACGAAAGTGGTATCGTTACCCTTACGCTCGATAATCCCGGAAGAAGCGCCAACCTCATTAATCTGGCCTTTGGCGATGTGTTGCGCGAAACCATAGCACGTTTGCAACAGGAAAAGGACAGCATAACCGGTATAATAATTACTTCTGCCAAGGATACCTTTATGGCCGGTGCCGACATTGATGAAATGTTTCGTGAAAACGATGCAAAGAAATTCTTCGACCGCGGTCAAATGCTGAAAGAAGCCTTTCGTTATTTAGAAACACAAGGCAAACCGGTTGTGGCCGCCATTAACGGCACTGCGCTGGGAGGTGGTTTTGAATTAACGCTGGCTTGCCATCGCCGTATTGTAATTGATAATCCTAAAATTCAACTCGGCTTGCCCGAAGTAACCCTGGGTTTGATGCCAGGTGGAGGCGGTGTTACGCGCCTGGTACGTTTGCTGGGCTTGCAGCCTTCGCTGCCTTTTTTAACCGAAGGCAAAAAAGTGAGTCCGCAGGAGGCGCTCGGTGCCGGCCTCATACACGAATTAGCCGCCGACGGCAACGATTTACTGGCTAAAGCCAAAGCATGGATTGTAGCCAACAAATCAGCAATACAGCCCTGGGATGCCAAGGATTACAAAATGCCCGGTGGTACTCCAACGCAGCCAAAGGTTGCACAGGTATTACCTGTTGCCCCGGCTATGCTGGCTAAAAAAACGCATAACAATTACCCTGCTCCGCTGGCTATTATGAGTACTGCGGTAGAAGGTGCTATTGTAGATTTCGAAACCGCATCGCGCATTGAAAGCCGCTACTTCGCCAAGCTTGCCACAGGCAAGGTGGCCCATAACATGATCAAAGTGTTCTGGACTCAACTCAACGCCATCAATGCCGGCAACTCGCGTCCTAAAACGGATGTTAAAGGCGTGTTTAAAAAGGTAGGTGTGCTGGGTGCCGGTATGATGGGCCAGGGTATTGCTTACTGTATCGCCATCAGCGGTATGGAATGTGTGCTGAAGGATGTAAGCGAAGAAGCTGTAGCCAAAGGCAAAGCCTATTCCGAAAACCTGTTGAAGAAACGCGTTAGCAAAGGCAAAATGACGAAGGAGAAAGCCGATGAAGTGCTGAACCGCATTCTTGCTACCACCAAAGCCGAAGACCTGAAAGGCTGCGATTTAATTATTGAAGCAGTTACCGAGGACCGTGGTCTAAAAGCACGTGTTACTAAAGAAGCGGAAGAGCAACAGGAACCAACAGCCATTTTTGCATCCAATACTTCTACCTTACCTATCACCGGTTTGGCGGAGAAGTCGATGCGGCCTAAAAACTTTATTGGCCTGCACTTCTTCTCACCGGCCGATAAAATGCCGTTGGTTGAAATTATAGTTGGCAAAGAAACCAGCGACGAAACACTTGCCCGCTCGTTCGATTTTGTAAAGGCCATTAAAAAAACGCCGATCGTAGTGAACGACTCCCGTGGCTTCTACACTTCGCGTGTATTTGCTACGTATGTGTTGGAAGGTATGTCGCTGTTGGGCGAAGGCAACAACGCCCGCGCTATTGAAGCCGCCGGTTTACAGGCTGGTATGCCGGTTGGTCCTTTAGCTTTAACCGATGAAGTATCGCTCTCCTTATTAGCACATATTCGCAAACAAACCATCGAGGATTTGGCCGCTGAAGGTAAAACGGCCCCTTCGCACAGTGCGTACGACGTTGCTGAAAAAATGCTGAACCTGAAACGTGCGGGTAAGGCAGCCGGTGCAGGCTTCTACGAATATCCGAAAGATGGCGGTAAAAAGTTCCTGTGGCCGGGTTTACAGGAGTTGTTTGGTTCCGGCAATCAACCGGTGCTTGCCGGCAGCAAACAGGCACAGGATATGATTGACCGTATGATGTTTATTCAGGTAATTGAAACCGTTCGCTGTTTACAGGAGAACGTAGTTCGTAATATCCCCGATGCTAACATTGGTTCCATATTCGGTTGGGGCTTTGCGCCGTTTAAAGGCGGTACCCTGCAGTTTATAAACGATTACGGACTGCCGGCATTTATTGCCCGCGCAAAGGAATTACATCAACAATACGGCGAACGCTTTGCAGTGCCCGCCCTGTTGGAGCAGATGGCGGCCGAAGGCAAAACGTTCTAAGCAGCATCTTTTTTCAGGGCTATTTGTTTTTCCGCAGGTAAAAATGACCTTTGCGGTATAATCCCCATTATGTCGGTACACAAGGAAATTAAGCGCATTACCACCCATACCCTGCAGGAGTTTAAAGAACAGGGCGAACGCATCAGTATGCTCACCGCTTACGATTTTTCGATGGCGCGCATTATTGACAGTGCCGGTATTGATGTAATACTGGTAGGCGATAGCGCCAGTAACGTAATGGCGGGTCATGAAACAACGCTGCCTATTACGCTCGACCAAATGATCTACCACGCTTCGGCGGTAGTGCGGGGCGTAACCCGGGCACTGGTAGTAGTCGATCTGCCCTTTGGTACCTACCAGGGTAATTCACGCATGGCCCTGGAATCTGCTATCCGTATCATGAAGGAATCAGGCGCGCATGCGGTAAAAATGGAAGGCGGTTCCGAAATCCGCGAGAGCGTGGAGCGTATCCTCACTGCCGGTATCCCGGTAATGGGTCACTTAGGTTTAACACCACAGAGCATCTATAAATTCGGCACTTACACTGTTCGCGCCAAGGAAGAGGCTGAAGCTCAAAAGTTGATTGACGATGCCATCCTGCTCGAAAAGAGCGGTTGCTTTGCCATCGTGCTTGAAAAAATACCGGCCAACCTCGCCACTATAGTTTCCGAAAAACTGCACATACCTACCATTGGCATCGGAGCAGGCCCCGGCACCGATGGACAGGTATTGGTATCGCACGATATGCTGGGCATTACCAAGGAATTTAAGCCTCGTTTCCTGCGCCGCTACCTGAACCTGTACGACGAAGTGCAGAACGCCGTTAAGCAGTATGTAGACGACGTAAAAGGCCGCAATTTCCCGAATAAGGACGAGCAATATTAGTCCTCCTTCATCTGTTCCATCCCCTTTCGCCGGTGCATAATTTGTTACCGTTGGTACTAAGCTAAATTTATCTTTGTTGGGTTAAATCCCCGGCATGAGAAAACCTTTACTTCTCATTTTACTTAGTGTTGTTGGCATACTCACTGCGTACAGTCAGCAGGAGGCCCAATACAGCATGTATCGTTTCAACGGCCTGTATTTAAACCCCGGCTACACCGGCAGCCACGATGTACTAAGTGCAATGGCCATTTACCGCCATCAATGGGTAAAGGTGCCGGGCCAGCCGCAAACAGCTTCGGTAGCCATTCACTCGCCGCTTCCTAACCAACACATAGCCCTCGGCTTAATCTATACCTTCGATAAAATCGGTGTAACCAAAACCAATACCGTGGAAGCCAGCTTTGCTTACCGTTTGTTTTTGGGTAAAAAGAAGGATATCAAACTTAGTTTTGGTCTTTCGGCAGGTTTCACCAACTACCGCGCCGATCTGGACCAGGTGCAAACCACCGAGGCTAACGACCCTAACTTTATAGGCAATAACCAGCGCCGCTGGTTGCCAAACGTCGGCTTTGGTATTTATGCCTATTCCGACCGTTTCTTTGTCGGCGTATCGCTTCCTAAGTTATTATTGAACCGTTTGGATGGAAAGATGAAGCTTTACGAAACATCCGCTTCGGTTTCCCGTCAATATTATCATCTGGTGGCTACTGCCGGTTATGTATTCAACATCGGCCAAAAGGTAAAGTTTATGCCCAGTGTAATGCTTAAATACGTACCTGTTAATGCGCCGGTAACGGCCGACTTTAACGCCACCTTTATTTTTATCGACAGGGTTTGGGTGGGCGCGGCTTACCGCCTGCTGGACTCGTATAACTTTCTGGCGGCTTTTGCGGTTACCAAACAATTGCGCATTGGCTATTGCTACGACTTAACCGTATCGCGCATGAACAAATTCACCAGCGGTTCGCACGAGGTAATGGTAAGTTTTGATGCGGCTTTTGAACGCAGTAAAGTTACAAGCCCGCGTTATATTAAGTACTTTTAAAGTGTTGGACATTGGGTGTAGCCGCATAACCCCTGCAGGTTAACCCGCAAAATACAAGAGGATGATGCATAAATTTACCCTAACCTGTTGTGCCCTGCTGTGTGTGGCCCTTGCTTTCGGGCAGGAGCTCGTAAAGCGCGGCGATAAAGCCATGGGCGCCTATAAATTCGCCAAGGCTGCCTCCATCTACAAAAAGGCCGTTGATGCCGACCCTAAAAATATAGTGGCCCTCGAAAAACTGGGCAATGCCCTGCGCCTGAGCGGCGATTACCAAAGCGCCGAAGCCATTTACAAATTGCTGATGGCAAATCCGCTTACTACCCCGCTAAGCAAATTCTATTACGGTCAGGTATTAGTGGTAAACGGCAAATATACCGAGGCCGATTCGGTGTTTACGGCTTTTGCCGATGCCTCGCCTAAGGACCAGCGCAGCGAGGAGTTCCGCAACTTTGCCAAAAAGCTCGCCCCGCTCCTGCAGGATAACCATACCTGGGAACTAACCAGCGCGCCTGAAAATACCGAAGCCTCCGAAATGTCGCCGGCGTATTGGGTAGGCCAGTTAACCTTTACCAGCAACCGTGGCGAAAGCGCCGGTGTTAAACAAACCGATATGCGCAGCGGCAGAGGCTATTACGATGTGTTTGTAGTTGGTAAGCAGGACAGCGGCAACAATGTGCCCGGCAAAATGAAGGGCAAGATCAACAGCCGCTTTAACGATGGCCCTGCTACGTTCAGCACCGATGGCAAGGAAGCCATCTTTACCCGCACTTACAAAAAGAAAGGTCCCGATGGCTACCGTAAACTATGGTTATACCGCGCCGATTGGGATGCTAAAAAAGGCTGGGTAAATGTGCAACCGCTTCCGTTTAACAGCAATACTTTTAACACAGCCCATCCTAGTTTATCAAAGGATGGCAGGAAACTCTACTTTGTTAGCGACATGCCCGGCGGCCTGGGCGAAACCGATGTATATGTAAGCGTGCGCAATGGTGCTACCTGGGAAGCACCCGTTAACCTCGGTAAAGAAATCAATACACCCGGCACCGAAATGTTCCCTTTCATTGCCGATGACGGCACCCTGTATTATGCATCCGATTGCAAAGTGGGATTAGGCGGCCTGGATATCTATGCGGCAACAGCCAGCGGCAACAAATTCGGCAGCGTTTATAACCTGGGTATACCGGTAAATACTTCTGCCGACGACTTTGGCCTGGCTACAGACGAAACCGTTCGGGCAGGTTTCTTTACCTCTAACCGCGATGGCGGCGTGGGTGGCGATGACCTGTATCATTTCCTTAAAAAAACAGAATCGATTTGCGGTACCGTGGCCGATGCTAAAACCAAAGCTGTTATCAGCGGGGCAAATGTGGTTGCTATCGATGCCTATGGCTCTAAAACCGAGGCCAGCACCAACACGAAAGGAACCTTCTGCCTGCAGTTGGCGCCGGGTAAACAATACATGCTTGAAACCACCCGCGATGGCTTTGGCGCCGATACCCTTCAGTTGGATGTAAAGGCACTGCATAACGATGTTCTTGCTATTAACCTGAACCCTAAAGGCGATATACCGCTTTCTATTTCCATTAACCAAAAGGACGATGGCAAAATAGAAGGTGCCACCGCTTTCCTTATCAACAAAGCAACAGGCGAAGTGCAGCAGGCTAAAAGCGATTCGAATGGTATGGTGAAGTTCGATCTGTACCGCGATCAGCAATACGATTTAAAAGTGGTGAAGAAACTGCCGGGTAATGATGGGGTGTATGATAAGTTCGTGAAAACGATCTCTACCATGGGCTTTACCCCATCGCAAACACTTAACGAAAACGCCCAGCTTACCTACTACGATAGCAAATATGTGTTCGACCTGCCGCTGGTTTACTTCGATCTCAACAGTTATGCTATCAACGCCAGCGCTACAAAGGGCTTGAACAAAGTAGTGGAAGTAATGAAGCTGTTCCCCGATATGCAGGTGGAACTGAGCGCCCATACCGATAGCCGTGGCAAAGAGCAATACAACCTGGAGCTAAGCGCCCGCCGGGCGAATGCCTGCGTGGAATACCTTGCAGCCCAGGGTATTGATAAAACCCGCCTGATAGCGATTGGTTATGGCGAACTGAAGATCCGTAACAAATGCGTAAATGAGGTGCCCTGCACCGAAAAGGAACACATGATCAATCGCCGCACGGAGTTCCGTGTGGTTAAGTTCGATTAATTGGGATTGATTGTTTCGTTCAGTGGCTTCTTTAACTTGTATGTTTCGCCGTGCTGGGTGTAATCCAGTCCCAGGTCTTCTTCTTCAATACTTACCCGTAGCGGCACCAGTTTGTTGGTTAGCATATATAACAAATACGAACCGCCAAAGGTAAACACGCTTACAATTACCAATGCCAGTATGTGGTAAAAGAAGGTGGTAGTATGCCCATAGTAAAGGCCCACGTCCTTGGCAAATACACCCGTTAAAAGCATACCGCAAATACCGCCTATACCGTGGCCGGGGAATACATCTAAGGTATCGTCCAGATTACTTTTGTTTTTAGCGCGCACCGCCAGGTTGCTGATAATAGAAGCGACAAAACCGATAAACAGGGCATGGGGTATGCTTACAAAGCCTGCGGCAGGCGTAATAGCTACTAAACCTACTACCGCACCTATACAGGCACCCATAGCCGATATCTTTTTACCGCGCACAGCATCAAAAAATATCCAGGCCAGCATAGCAGCAGCCGAGGCTACCATGGTAGTAACAAAGGCCTGCACGGCAGTGGTATTAGCGCCTAAGCTGGAACCTGCATTAAAACCAAACCAACCAAACCAAAGCATACCGGTGCCCAGTATTACAAAGGGAATGTTAGCCGGCTCGTGGTGCTTGGTGGTATCGCCAAAGTGGGTCCGGTGGCCCAGGAACATAGCCCCTGCCAGTGCCGCGTAACCGGCGCTCATATGTACTACCGTTCCGCCTGCAAAATCAAGCACGCCCCACTTATGCAAAAAGCCCTCGGGGTGCCAGGTCCAGTGGGCTAAAGGCGCATAAATGAACAGCGAGAACAGGGTGATAAACACCAGGTAGGCGTTGAACTTTACCCGCTCGGCAAAGCTGCCCGTTATAATGGCGGGGGTTATAATGGCAAACTTTAACTGGAACACGGCAAACAGCAACAGCGGTATCGAGGGCGATAGGGTTGGGTGGGTGTTTAAATCAACACCACGGAACATGAAGAAGGTAAGCGGGTTACCAATAATACCATGAAAGCTTTCGCCGAAGCTGAGGCTGAAACCCACAAACACATATAACACGGTTATTACACCCAGCGCCACAAAGCTTTGCAGCATGGTGCTGATGATGTTCTTTTTGCTAACCATACCGCCATAGAAGAACGAGAGGCCGGGCGTCATCAACAACACTAAGCCGGCGGCTGTCAGCATCCAGGCAATATCCCAGGGGTTGGCGTTAGTGGTAGGCGCGCTTAGTTCTGGGTTAAATACAAGGCCGATGCTGCAAACCAAGGCCAACGCCAGAAAAGGAAACAGGAACCGCTTCTTCATATTATATAAATATAATTATGTTGTGTGTGGGGCAAAGATACGCCAAAAAGCGATGTTGGACCGGAAAAAAACTATTGTTTTTCGAGCCAGTGCACGTATTTTTCTACGCCCTCTTCCAAAAAAGTGAAGTTTTGGGTATAGCCGGTAGCCTTTAGCTTGTCCATTTCGGCCTGCGTGTAGTATTGGTATTTATCGCGGATATCCAGCGGCGTGGGGATGAATTCAATAACCGGTTTCAGTTGCAGGGTTTTAAAAATGCCTAACACCATATCCTTAAAACTGCGGGCTGTGCCGGTGCCCAGGTTGTAAATACCCGAGGCTACGCGGTTTTTATACAAGTACAGGCACACATCCAATACATCATCTACATAAATAAAATCGCGCAGTTGCTCGCCATCCTTAAAATTGGGGTTATGGCTTTGGAATAGTTTTACTTTACCCGTTTGCTTAATTTGATGATAGGCATGATACACCACCGAGGCCATACGGCCTTTATGGTTCTCGTACGGACCATACACATTAAAGAACTTAAGCCCGTACCAATGGGGTGGGGTAGTAGTTTGCTCCAGCGCAAACATGTCGAACAGTTGTTTCGAGAGGCCGTAAGGATTTAAAGGCTTCAACGTGCGGATGCCTGCATGGTTATCGCTAAAGCCCTGCTCGCCTGCGCCATAGGTGGCGGCGCTGCTGGCATACAAAAACGGAATTTGTTTGCTGCTGCATATTTCCCAAAGTGCCTTGGTATAGCTCAGGTTCAGCGAGTCCAGCACACGGAAGTTGAATTCCGAGGTATCGGTGCGGGCACCGATGTGGAACACAAATTCCACATCTTCGGCATGTTCGGTAAACCAATCAATAAAGTGTTCGCGGTGTATTTTTTCGGTGTACTGCAGGCCTTCCAGGTTCGGAGCTTTGGCAGCGGTATCAAATTCATCTACCAGCAACAAATTGGTATAGCCTTCGGCGTTTAACCTGCGGACCAAATTGCTGCCTATAAAGCCGGCGGCACCGGTTACTACCAGTTGTTTCATGGGGCGAGTACCAGTTTTTTAATACTGTAAAGTTGCTGCTGTTGCAGGCGCACATAATAGATACCGGCTGGTAAATCTGCTAAATGCAACTGTAATTCGTTTACAAAATTGTAAGCGGCTATATGGCGGCCATCGCCGTCATATAGTTGCACAGAACTATTGCCATTGTAGGCAGTTTTTATGGTAGCTGCTTGATGGTTGGTAGCGGGGTTCGGCGAAAGCTGAAAATCAAGGTCGGCATAGGTTTCGGTAATACCTACGTTGGGGGTAAAATCCTGACGGATCTTAATCGAATCAATATCGGTAAAGTAGCTGGCCCCGCCACCGGTTTGGGCACGGAACTTAAACTTCACCACCTGACCGGCGTAGTTGTTCAGTGTAAAATCAACTTTACGGAAGTTAAGCGTGGGCAGGTGGTTCGATGAATCCATGATACAGATAGGGGTGTAGTTAATGCTGTCGGTAGAGATGCTCACCATCAATTGGTCCAGCGGGCCCAAATGTTTTTCTGTGCTGGGGTAAATAAAGTCCTCCACCATGCGGTAATAAAACAACACCTGTGTAAACGTATCCAGCGGACCCACCCAGGGGGTAATCAGGCTATCCACCTCATCGGTGCCGCTGATGTCGGCGGCTGCGCCCTTGCCATCGTTCAGGCCGTGGTCGGGCATTACGCGCATATCGCCGCTCCAGCCTGCGGGCAATTGGTAGGTAGGGATGCCGCTAAATCCTTCATCCAGCGGATAAACCTGGGCCCCGGCCAGCAGGGGCAGCAAAAACAGCAGTAACAGCAGGTGTTTCATAAGGGCAAGTTTAGTGTTTTTGGGGGAGAGTGTTTGTGGAACGCTGATTACGCTGATGGTTATGATTGGTTATGTCAAATTGTATGTATTCGTCCTCGGATTAGCGGTGTTGTGGTTATTACAGCATGCATTTAACCCCGGTGATTGGGTTTGATAGGGAGTGATAGGGTAACCACTTGTTCCATTATAGCCGAACAGCCAGATCCTGAAACAAGTTCAGGATGACGCCATCTTTTTGTTTCGATTAAACAGAAAGGAACTTCTCCTGCAACTTTACACTCCTTTACACTTTTTGAACCAGGATTTGCAGGATGTAGAGGATGAGCAGAATAAACTTTACACTCCTTTACACTTTTTGTTGTGCAGACCACCTCAAACTTTACACTCCTTTACACTTTTCTTGTGATCTCAATTTGCAACTTTACACTTATTTACACTTTTTGCACAAGCAGCGAGCGCTCTCTTTTGTCATGCTGAGCCCGAGAATTCGGGTGAAGCATCTTAATTCAGGAAGATGCGCCTTCTGAGTTGGTTAAGAGCCCTCCTGCGTCGGGATGACAAGGCTGAAAGGGGGCTACGCAGCAAAAATACACTGGCCTTGCTCCATGGTTATCCACATCTACTTGTGCATGCTTGTGCACTTTTCAGCTAGTGCACAAGTTACAGAAATTTTAATGTGAGCGTTTTGTTGTTAAAACAGGGTAAAACCGGGCTTTCATGCATTACGATTTTTAGCATTTGTGCAAATTTGTGCAGTTGCTTTTCAAGTGCACAAATTCCCAAAAGTTTAATTTGAGTGATGGCCGGGCGTAGTTCTGTCTGAAGGTTTACGCTTGTCCGGCTTTTAAGACTGCCTTTGTGGGACTCTGATTCGTTTAAGGTCTGTGCCTTGTTGTCTCGGAGTAGGTATAGTGTTTTCATAGGTGTTAATGAATTTCTTTGGTGTGAAGATAGTATAAAAGCTTTAAAGTTTCAAATAATGCTACTAAAAATTAACAAAAAAGTGGAGGAGAAGGGGCAGGATGCAAAGAGTCCTCACCCCTACCCCTCTCCGAAGGAGAGGGGTTGCGCTTTATACTTAAGGTTGCTGCTGGTTAATTGCTGTTAAGTATCGTTCTTACATGGTCTTTCACCTGGAGACCCTGAAGTTTCAATTGTTGCAAGTCTTTTAGACTTGCGATCTATAACTTCATAAACCGCTTAACTGCCCGCTGCTTGTTATCAGTTACAATTACAAAATAAGTTCCCGGTGGTAACTGCGCTGTGGGTATCTTTAGATTCTGCCCCACCTCCTCATACCGCAATAATGGTTGACCGGTAACTGATACAATCTCCACCCTGGCATATATAGTATGTAGTTGCTGCACATTCAAAATATCGCTCACGGGGTTGGGCCGAATGGAAATCAAGTTCGGCTCATTATCCGGTGTGCTTATGCCCGTAGCATCGGTTATGGTAAAGGCAATTGATGCGGAATCATAGTAAGGATACTTGCTACAGTCCGTAAGGGTATCAACCTCATTATAACGCGGGGTATGCAGGTAATACCTTATTTGGTAAGTACCTGCTGGTAAAGGTTTAAGGTGGAAACTGTCAATTACAAGTTCTTCCATAGGAAACGGTCCTAATGCATAACAGGATGAGACGATGATTTCGGAATCTGTGTAAATAATGGTATCGCTCAACCTTGATTGTCCAGTTAACCATGTAAATAAAAGGTGGGCCTTCAGTAGAATTGAATCCTGGGACATAGGCGCAGCAGGATGAACTACAAGGCTATCAATAAAGAGCGACCTGCTTTGACTACGGACGGCAATTGCCAGGATTGAAAGGAGCAGGGTTAAAATTAATTTGGGTTTCATAGGCGCTTTATTAACTCTATTCAAAAGGTTTTCATTCTACAACTTCATAAACCGTTTAACTGCCCGCTGCATGTTATCAGTTACGATTACAAAGTAAGTTCCCAGTGGAAGTTGCGCAGTAGGTATCTTTAGATTATGCTCCACCTCTTCATACCGCACTAATGGTTGACCGGTAACCGACACAATCTCTACCCTGGCACCTATAGTATGTAGTAGCTGCACATTCAAAATATCGCTCACGGGGTTGGGCAGGATGGAAATCAGGTTTGGCTCATTACCCGGTGTGCTTATGCCCGTAGCATCAGTTATGGTAAAGGCAATTGATGCGGAATCATAATAAGGATACTTGCTGCAGTCCGTAAGGGTATCAACCTCATTATAAAGCGGTGTATGCAGATAATAGGTTAAGTTATAGGTACTAGCCGGTAGATGTTTAAAGTAAGAACTGTCAATTATTGCTTTCGCTGTAGGTAACTGACCCATGATATAACAGGAAGAAACGATTATTTGAGAATCGGTATATATTATAGTGTCACTGTATCGCTTTTGCCCATTTGTCCAATATGGAAGATAGATGTGGGCCTCTAATAAGGTTGAATCTTTGGTTGTAGGTAAAGAAGGGCTAATAACGAGGCTATCAATAAAGAGCGACCTGCTTTGGCTACGGACGGCAATTGCCAGGATTGAAAGGAGCAGGGTCAGGAAAAATTTGGACCGCATAGATTAGTGTATTGGGTTCATCTAAAATTGCCGGGGAAATAAGTGCTTGGTTATTACAAATGAAGGTAGTTTAATGTTTTAGGCTTCGCTTAATGGAACTGTCATAGTATTGTTAAAATAAGCGATGTATTGGTTCGTGCCTCTACTTATTAATAAATTTCCAATCAATAGCTATTTAAGCTTATCTGAAATGTTAGACTGCCTGTTACCCTGAGCGGAATAGAACACCTCGCAAACCATTGCCACCTGTCATCCTTGGCATAGTCGAAGGACGATATCGCAAATCATTATTCTATAATAGAACAGCACTCTCCGCAGCATGGTTCGACTACGCTCACCATGACATACGGGTAAAGCGGGAACCTCTAAAGCCGCAAAATCTTGCGGATCTACAAATACGAATATTTTGTATTCATCAGCATTTCATAACTCAATTTATATTTGAACTTAAAACCCCATGGATACCACTACCGCCAAACATTTCGCCGACCAATGGATAGCCGCCTGGAACAATCACGATATAGAATCCATCATGGCACACTATGCCGAAGACATTGTATTCAATTCGCCCTTTATACCGCTTTTAAAGTTTAACGAAACGGGAATAATTACCAATAAGCACGACCTGCGCCGTTATTTCGAGATCGGGTTAAAAGCCTATCCCGAATTGTATTTCGATCTGCAAGGCATTTATGCCGGTATTAGTACCTTGGCTATCCATTACAAATCGGTAAACAACCGCATAGCAGTGGAAGTGTTTGAATTAAATGAAGAAGGGAAAGCGGTGAAGGTGTTTTGCAATTATGCTTAGGGGGGAATAGAACGCTGATTTGTTATGATGGTTCTGATGATTGCTGATTTTAGAATGCTGATTTAAAATTGTCCTTAGCCACTGAGTAGCTGTCTTCCTCTTAGGGAATTAGTTGGTAACGTGAATTGGGTGGAATTATTCACTCGCGTTGCAAACGCGAAACTTAGTCGTCACGCGTTATAAACGCGCGACAGAGTGATGGAACAAATGCAATAGAACGCTGATAAACACGGATGGTTATGATGATTGCTGATTTTTGATTTTAGAATGCTGATTTAAGGTTTGCCTGAGCTTGGGTGGCGGTTCTGCCTTTACGTAGTTAGTGGGTTGCGTGAGCCATGCCGTGCTACCCCCCGGCCCCCTAAAGGGGTTGCATCTACGCAGTACATACTACATTGAACGAATGGAAAAATGCAATAGAACACTGATAGTTATGATTAAACAGGGTTAGAGGTAAGAAGCCTAATAGCCTTTGTATCAGTTAAATCATAATCATCATAATAAATCAGCGTTCTATTTCGATTTACGCATCTTAAAGCTCCACTGTATTACAAAGCGGGCTTCCACCTCGCCTTTGGCATTGGTGCCTATAGATTCGGTAGCAATATTCACCGGTTCGCCGGTGATAATCGCTTTTTCGATGATGTCGTTTATCTCTTTACCCTGTTTGCAGGTAAAGGTGGTAATGCCGGTAGCCTTCTTTACAAAGTCGGCCTCCAGGTGGGTTACCAGCATACTAACCGAAGGTTTGCTATCGCGGGTAAACAGCATAGCCAGCATACCGGTGCTCATTTCAGCAGCCATGGCCAGCACGGCAAAATAGGTAGAGCGGAAGGGGTTTTTGTTCAGGAACTTGAACGGCACGTTTATCTCGCAGCGTTCGGTATCTACATGCTTTACCTTTAAACCGGCTAAAAAGCCCATAGGCAGTTCGCTCATCAAAAACAGCTTGAACAGCACTGGGTTGTTCAGTAGTTTCAGCAGCTTGGCATCGGTTACTTTGCGGTTAGCGCGGTATTGCTCTAAAAGGGCGTTGGTTTCGGTTAAGGTTTCAGCCATGGTTAAATCTTGTTCAGTAAATCTATTAATACTTTATTGACCGTTGTTTGGCAAAGGGCCGCATCGGCCTGGCCCGTTACAAGGTTATGTGCTATAAAACACAGATGGTAGTAGCTCTGTTTTTCGTACAAACAGGGGTATACAAAGGCCAGTCCGTCGGTGGTTTCGGCATCGCATTTATACTTGGTGCTGCGTTCGGTAAGGGCGGCCGTGTTGGCGGTTTGGTTAACGGTAATGCCCACTGCTTTTTTAAAGGGCATAAATACGTTCATGTAAGCATTGGTAAGGTTCACAAAGCCCCCGCGGATGTGGGGGGCGGCTTCGCGGTTCAGCAGTTGCTGGTCGTAGAGGTCCAGGAAACCGGCTTCGGTTTGGGTGCCGTAATCGCCGGGCTTTTCGTTGATGATGTTCAGCGCAAAGCCGGGGGCGTAGTCGGGTTTATAGGCACTGCCGGTGCTAATTTTAAGCGCCAGGTGGTAGCGTTCGCGGCTAAGGGCTTTGGTTATTTTATACCCGGTTTGAAAGCTGCCATGTCCGGTTTCGCAAAAGGTAACCTCGTGTTGCAACACCTTGCCTGTATGCAGGTAATCGAACCCCGGAACGGGTGCGGGCTGCAGGGAGAAATGGGTGAGGGCATCGTTGATGAGGGCTAAGTCGCTAACGGCTAAAAGCAGTTTCATGCGGCAAAGAAAGAAAATTGGTGGATTGGTGGATTGGTGATTGGTAGATTGGTGGGGCATACAGAGCCCGGTAAAAAGTCAATTATTACAATTCTATGACAGATACGGCTCGGTAAGCAAATACCTTTACGGTAAATATACCTATGAAAAAACTTTACTTTATTCTTTTGGTTTTATTGGGCATGGGCCGTTTATCGGCTCAGTGCAATGCCGGTTTTAGTTACTCAGCCGACGGCGATGGCGGTTACTGGCTGCAGGCTGATAGCGTAGGCGATAGCACCACCTTATATACCTGGCAGGTGTGGCATGATAGCACTGCTATAACACTCGATTCGGTGGGCCGGCATGTGTTTTACGAATTCCCGGCCAACGATACCTTTAGCGTTTGTTTGCATGTAACCGATACCGTAAACGCCTGCAACAGCGATACCTGTATGCAGTTTATTGTTACGGAGCGCTATGTGCCTTTGCTGGATAGTATCAATAGATGGGTGGTGCATAATTCACTTTGTTTCGTGCTCCCTTCTGAAAATCATTCCTCGAGAGATGATTGCGATTATGGCCAGATGCATTGGTGGCTGGCGGATGAATACACGGCAAACCGGGATACTGTTATCGATAGTGTGAGTTACCGGGTGGTAGAAAATATATTTTCAAGTCTATTCCCTCCGGCCTCATCATACACCTGCCTGTTTGGTTATGTAAGAGAAGATGTAAAAACAAGGAAGGTGTATTTCCGGGATAAATTCGGCAGTGCTGAAAAGCTATTATATAACTTCGGGTTAACACCCGGCGATTCCTTTTATGTGGAGTTCTTCAACCCGAATTTGGGTTCGTTTGAAACAGGCTTCTATCATCTGGCCTATACCTCCGAGATGGAGATTGCAGGAGGTAAACGAAGGACCTTTTATCTTACTCCTCCGCATAATGGACATCCAACCATGGTTTGGATTGAAGGCGTAGGATTTTTAGGAACCCCCTTTTACAGCTATACATTCAGCGGCTATTCCTGCGGCGGGTATTTTTGCAATAGTGAACCCAACAACGATACACGCCCGAATGACTTTGCTTCGCTGGTAACCTGTTTTACGCATGCGAACCGGGTGTATTTTGACGCCTGTTCCTATCAGCAGGCTTTGCAATACCAGGGGCCATGTTATGCAGTTTATGATTCGTGTACCTATGGCCAAAGCTGCGGCAGTGTAGATGAGGTGGCCGCCGTGGCATCTTTCGATGTTTCGCCTAACCCTGCAAGCAGTGTAGCCACTGTTTACCTGCAGGTAAAACAACCCGGAGACTTTACCCTTGAACTGCAGGATTTAACGGGGAAGGTGGTGTTGCCGCAAGTGCTGTCAGGCAAGTTGCACGAAGGCACGCAGCAATATACAATCAATGTGCAGGTGCTTCCATCGGGCACGTACCTGCTGGCGTGTAAAACACAGCAGGGGGCCTTATACCGCAAACTGATGATAACCAGATAGGTTTATGGTGGCGCACCGCTTATTTGACCGCAAAACGCTATTTTCGCGGCCTTATGGCATTTGAAGAAGAAATTAGTAAGCGCAGAACCTTTGGTATTATCAGTCACCCCGATGCCGGTAAAACAACCTTAACTGAAAAGTTGCTGTTGTTTGGCGGTGCTATTCAGGTAGCAGGGGCGGTTAAAAGCAATAAGATCAAAAAGGCCGCTACGTCGGACTTTATGGAGATAGAAAAGCAGCGGGGTATATCCGTGGCTACTTCGGTAATGACCTTTGAATACCGCGATAAGCTGATCAACATTCTGGATACGCCCGGTCACAAGGACTTTGCCGAAGATACCTACCGTACCCTTACAGCAGTAGACTCGGTTATTATGGTGGTGGATTCGGTAAAAGGTGTGGAAGCGCAAACGCGGAGATTGATGGAAGTGTGTGCCATGCGCAAAACACCGGTAATTGTGTTCATCAACAAAATGGACCGCGAGGGCCGCGATGCTTTTGACTTGCTGGATGAGATTGAAAAGGAGTTGAAGATACGTGTGCGCCCCTTAACCATGCCTATCAATCGTGGTAGTTTGTTTAAAGGCGTGTATAACATGCACAAAAAATACCTGAACCTGTTTAAACCCAGCACCCAGCGCCTGGCCGATGAGGTAATGCAGATTACCGACATCAACGACCCTGAACTGGACCGGCAGGTGGAAGAGAAAAACGCAGCTCAGTTACGTGCCGATGTGGAGATGGTAGAAGCAGTATACGACCCGTTTGATATTGACGAGTATTTGAAGGGCAATTTGGCCCCGGTGTTCTTTGGCAGTGCTGTAAACAACTTTGGTGTAAACGAGTTGCTGGATACGTTTGTGGAAATAGCCCCCGAACCACGAGGTCGCGAAACGGATAAGCGTTTTGTAGAGCCTACCGAGAACAAGATGATGGGCTTTATATTTAAGATACACGCTAACCTGGACCCCAAGCACCGCGACCGTATCGCGTTTATGCGCGTGGTAGCTGGTAAGTTTGAGCGCCATACGTATTACCATCATGTGCGGATGCAGAAGGATTTTCGCTTTAGCACCCCGGTAACCTTTATGGCCCAGAGTAAGAACATTGTAGATGAGGCCTATCCCGGTGATGTGGTGGGTTTGTATGATACAGGCACCTTTAAGATAGGTGATGTGCTGACGCAGGGAGAGGACTTCCGCATTAAAGGCATACCGAGCTTCTCGCCGGAGATATTCAAGGAGTTGATCAATACCGACCCGATGAAGAGCAAGCAGCTAGAGAAAGGTATTATGCAGTTAACCGATGAAGGGGTAGCGCAGTTGTTTACCCAACAACCCGGTAACCGTAAGTTTGTGGGTACGGTAGGTGAACTTCAGTTTGAAGTTATCCAGTACCGCCTACAACATGAATATGGTGCCTCGTGCCGTTTTCAGCCGGTGAACTTGACTAAGGCCTGTTGGTTAACCTCGGATAACCCGCAAAAACTGGAGGACTTTATCCGCTTTAAGTCGAGCACTATAGTAAATGACCGCGACGGCAATATTGTGTACCTGGCGCCGAGCGAGTGGTTCCTGAAAATGGAGATGGAAAACAACCCGGATATTCAGTTCCACTTTAACAGCGAGTTTAAGACCGAGGCACTTACCCACGAGGGTTAGGAACACTGGTATATGGAATTTTTTAATCTTTTCATCTTTACTGTATAAAGCAGCAGTATGAAACGAATTGCATTTGCCTTGCTGGCCCTGTTAGCAGTGGCCGGTTGTGCCAGTAACGAAATTGGCCACAGTAAGGATGTAAACCAGGACGAGATTAACCAGAGCTTTTTTGTGGAATATGACGGCGCAAAAGATGAAACCACTATTACGGCCTTCTTCCGTTTTGCAGGTTCCAACGGTACTACTTTGATACTGGACGAGCCCAGCAGCTATAGCTTTGATGGGGAAGTAATTCCTAAAAGCGAATTATCCAGCCGCGGTTGTTTTTACGAGAAGGTGATAAAAGGCAAACTGCCACAAGGCGAACATACCTTTGTGTTTACCGACATCAATAACAAGACTTATACAAACAAGTTTAAGTGGTTTAATATTGATGAACTGCCGGTGCCGGATAGCATTAGCAAAGGCGATAATTTGAAGGTGAAGTTTGATGGTTTTAAGGATAGGCCGAACGAGAAGTTAACGGTAGAAGTTAGCGACACTGCCAACACCGTTAGAGAAACCTTTGATCGCGTTGGCCTGGATGATAAAGTAGCAATTCAGAAGGACAAGCTGCAAACCTTAAACGGCGATGTAACCATAAACGTGCAGCGCACTGGCCGTTTTGATTTAAAGCAACACGCCCATGCAGGTGGCTTTATTTATACCGAGTATACGCTGGCAGAACATAAGGCCGTGATGGTTCCGTAACCTAACACTCGGGCACGTTAATAGGGATGTTGGTGGCAAGACCACCGTCGGCAGTTTCCTTGTATTTGCTGCTCATGTCCTGTGCGGTTTCCCACATGGTTTTGATGACGGTATCAAGCGATACTTTCATCAGGTCGGAGTCGCCCTGTATAGCTAATTGCGATGCGGTAATAGCCTTAATGGCACCCATGGTGTTGCGCTCAATACAGGGTATTTGAACCAGTCCGGCAATAGGGTCACAGGTCATACCCAAGTGGTGTTCCATGGCGATTTCTGCGGCTTGTAGGGCTTGTCCGGGATTGCCGCCCATGCATTCGGTAAGTGCGGCGGCAGCCATTGCACTGGATACACCTATCTCGGCCTGACAGCCGCCCATGGCCGCAGAAATGGTGGAGCCCTTTTTAAAGAGGCTGCCTATTTCGGAAGCGGTTAGCAGAAACTGGATGAGCTGTTTATCGGTTTTACCACCGGCAAACAGGCGGTAATACATTAGCACGGCAGGCACCACACCGGCAGCGCCATTGGTAGGTGCTGTTACCACACGGCCAAAGGAGGCATTCTCTTCGTTTACTGCGAGGGCAAAGCAACTGATCCAGTTCATAATACTGCTGAAGTCCTTATTGGAACTAACGATGGCTTGCTCCCAGCTGTTGATATCGGTATAGGTAGCACCTTTAAGCAGTTGACGGTTCATTTTGGCGGCGCGGCGGCCTACATTTAAACCGCCGGGCAGTATGCCTTCGCGGTGGCAGCCGCGGTAGATGCAGTCGCGCATCACTTCCCAAATGCGCAGCAGGCCCTTATCGGTTTCGGCATCGCTGCGCCAGGCGCGCTCGTTGGCCATTACTAATTGCGAGATGCTTAGTCCGGCACGCATACAGTTTTGCAGCAGGTCGTCGGCATCGTTTACTTCGTATTGCAGGCGCACGCTGGTTTGTGCCATAGGGTCTTCGCCTTCCTTCACCACAAAGCCGCCACCAACGGAGTAGTAGGTTTCTTCCTTGCTGCTGCCATCACTAAAGTTGGCTATACAGCGCATGGCATTGGGGTGAAAGGGAAGGTTTTCCTTCTTCAGGAATTCAATATCGGTAGCAGGGTCAAAAGGTACCGGTTGCGTGGCACCGAGGTTTAATTGTCTGTTGCTTTTGATAGCCTCTACTTTGGCATTAAGCTGGGTGGTATCAAAGGTTACCGGGTCTTCGCCGCTAAGGCCCATCAATACGGCAATATCGGTGCCGTGGCCTTTGCCGGTTTTAGCCAGCGAACCATATAGTTTAACTTGTACGGCTTGCACCTGCTGCAGTTGGCCCGCAGCCATTATCTCTTTTACAAATCGCTCCGCAGCCCGCCAGGGGCCCAATGTATGAGAACTGGATGGCCCAACGCCAATCTTAAAGATATCGAAAACACTTATCACCTCGTGGCTCATATAGCTAAGGTAAGGTGTTTAGGCTAGATAGGCTATCAAGTGTTAAACAGCATAGGTTTTGTTGTATAGTTTTAGCGATTGCCGTGTAAAATCGGTCAATGTTAATGTTTCAACCGGCGCTTTTTAATCATGCCGCCTTTGGTATCCTTTACGCTGCTCATTACCACAAAGGCGTGGGGATCTATCTTTTCAATTTCCACGTTCAAACGGCTGATTTCAAGGCGTGTAATAATCGTGTACAGAATGTCTACATCATGCACTAAACCGTGTTTACCATAGCCGCTTTTACCTCTATAAGTGGTAACGCCCCTGCCAAGGTCGTTGATGATCATCTGCCGTATTTCGGCATGGTGGTGTGAGATGATGGTTACTCCGGTGTATTCTTCGATACCTTCAACAATAAAGTCCAGCGTTTTGGAGGCCGATAAATAGGTGATCATAGAATAGAGCGCAGCCTCTATAGAAAGAAAATAGGCTGCTGCCGAGAAGATGAGAATGTTTACTGCAATGATAACATCGCCAATGGTAAGGCTGAATTTACGGCTAAGGAAGATAGCCAGCACTTCGGTGCCGTCGATCACCGCCCCACCCCGAACCGACAAACCTATTCCGGCGCCCAGGAAGAAACCGCCGAAGATGGCTACCAACAGGTTATCGGTGGTAACCACCGGGAAGAACCGGTGCCCCAATGCCAGGGTTAAGGCAAGTGTTAAAATGGCAACAGCTGTTTTTAAGGCAAACTCCTTACTAACCGTAAAATAGGCAAGCAACACAAAGGGTATGTTAATGATCATTAACCACACTGAAAGCGGAACAGGGGTTAGTTCGGTCATTAACAGCGAAATACCCGTAACCCCGCCATCAATAAAATTGCTGGGCAGCAGGAAGCTCTCCAATCCGAAGGCGGCAGAAGCAATGCCCAAGCTAATGAGAAACGCATCTTTAGCCAGATCTGCCAGCTTAATCCGCAGTTCGCGGAAGGCTTTGGCCTTTTGGAAAGGGGTATATTGTTGTTCTTCGCCCGGCTTGTATTTGCGGTTGCGCAGAACAGATTGAATAATTACCTGGGTCCACAATGGGTTCATGTATCGCTCAGTTTATGCCAAATTATAGTCCGCATACAATATACACAATTGTGCGGCATGTATGAATAAAACGTCGGCCGGATGCTTGTGTTGTATGGGTTATTATTAGCATATCAGGGCTATGATGCTTCAGAATGCCGTTGTTTAAGTAATTAAAGGGTTTATAGGGGTAGTAATGATGCAACGGAGCCTACGGTTCAGCGGGCGTAATGCACATTTCGGTATAAATCATTTCCTGTTTTAAAAGGCTATTTCAATTTTTGTGGCCGAAATGAAAGGGTTATGAAGATGTACCTGTTTGCGCTAGCTTTTCTTGGTTTTAACTATTTACCGGCTCAACAGAGCTTCAAAATGAGCTTAAGCGAGGCCATAGACTATGCCTTGCAACATCAGCCGGCCTATCGAAATTACAAAGTCGATCAGCAGATAGCCTCCTCAAAAGGGCTGGAAGCGGCCTCTAAATACCTGCCAAAATTGAACGGTACAGTGGATTTCAGAGATAATCTGAAGCTGGGACAAATAGCACTCAAGTTCCCCAATCCGGTTACCGGACAGGAACAGGATATGAAGATCACGCAGGGGACAAAATATTCCGGTACCGCAGGGGTGGATCTTAACCAACCCCTGTTGGATATGGGCGCTATCAGCGATATAAAGGCGAGCAAGCAACAACAGCAATTAGCCGCCCTGCAATTGCAGCAGGCTACCATCGATTTAAAGGTAAATGTATCGAGGGCCTATTACCTGGTGCTATTGAACGAGGAGCGGGTGAAGAAAGCGGAGAAAAGTGTGGAGCGCTACCAGAAAGCGTATGAAGATATGAAGGTGAAGTACGATAATCAAAATGCGCTGAAATCGGATTTGAACCGCTCGTTCCTGAATTTAAGCAATGCCCAATACCAATTGCGGACGGCAAAGGATTCGGTAACATCATCACGGGCGGGTTTATGTCAGGTAATTGGTTTGCCCTTGGATGGTACGCTGGAGTTAAGTGATAACCTGCCTGCGCAGATTACAGCCCCTTCCTTACCGGAATATCCTGACTTTAAAAGTGCAGAGCAAAACCGAGTGGAGTTGAAAGCGGAGAACGCACAGATGCTGTTAAACCGCACACAGTTAAACAAGATCAATTACCAGTATTTGCCCAGCATAAATGGCTATGGTTATATTGGAGGACAGGGATTGGATAATGATAACCTGTTCCGAAAGGATAAATGGTTTTGGACTTCGTATATCGGGTTGCGTGTAACGGTACCTATTTTCGATGGCTTACAGAAGGTGGCGCTCGCTAATCAACAGAAGTTGCAGCTAAGCAAGAATCAGAATAACATCGAAACCTTACGTAACAATATCAATTACCAATTAAAGACCTCCGCTATTAATTATGCCAATGCTGCGGGCAGTGTTGATCTGATTCGTCAAAATGTGAAACTGGCGGAGGAAGTGGTGGCTGATGTTACGGTACGGTTTAAAAATTCAATGGCTACTTACCAGGATGTGTTGGATGCTGAAACAACTCTTAAGGAGACCGAGTTTAACTACCTACAGGCCCTGTACGCCTACCTTATAGCCGAACTCGATTGGAAAAAGGCGAACGGCACCTTATAATTTAGTGCTGTATAACAAGTTTCTGTATTTGATTGTTATAGCGTACCATGTAAACACCGTTAGCCAGGCCGGTGGTGCTAACGGCAGTAACTGTAGATGCATCAATGCTTACAAGCGGTTGACCACTTAGGTCTGCAATTTCTACGGTTTCCAATAATACCGGTTGTTCAATAAAAATGTAAGCGGTTTCGTTGGCCGGGTTAGGCTGTATGCGCATATGTGCTACCGCCGCGCTGTTTGCATTTATATTGATACCGGTAGGGCAATTGAAGTCGTTAAATGTTGGTGCCATGGTGCTGAATGAGCCTGTGCCATCTGTACAACGGCCAAAGGAAACATCAGCGGTTTGTTGGCCAAAGCTAAGGCTATCAAATACCAGGCCCATACTATTGCTTAACATCAGAAACTCACCGCTGTTATTGATGTTGAAGTTAGTGTGCTGATATCTCCAGGCTACATTTTCATCGTCGGCAAAAACGGTGTAAAAGCCATGCGGCGCTATAATTGCACCGCTTGCCAGGCCCGATTTCAACGGCGTATTAATATCATCAGTTAAGTACAGGTAACTAAGGTCAAAAGCCGTATCGGTGGTGTTATACAGTTCGATCCAATCGGCGTGCTGCTTGTCTTCGTCTACCACACCGGTGCTGTCATTCGCCATTATTTCATTTATAACAATGCTGCCAACGGAGGGTGTATAACTACCTGTATAAAGGGTAAATGTTTCAAACTCGGCCTGTTCAGGCATAAACATGCCGGCATTGGCGTTTTCGGCATATATATAGTACTGGGTGGCTGCTGCATTAATAGTAAACTGAATGCCGTACACATTATCACCGGCCGCACTGTCGTTATGGTTGCCATCGTCGTACATGGCCACGCGAACAAATTTTTCGGTTTTATCGGTGCGTGATCCTAAATAAACACCACCGGATGCATTGGTAACATCAGCTGTAATAGTTACAGTAGTACCCCAGGCCGGATGGGTATTGGAAGAAACAACATTGGTTATTGTTGGAGGCACTGCAGCAAACTCGCTGGTATTCTGCAGATAGGTGATACGGGCGTTCATCAGCTGTTCTAATCCTGGCACTTGATAACTGCCAAAAACTGCGCTGTTGTTTAAGCTGCTCTGGAATTGCGCATAGCTAAAGAATTTGTTGCTATCAGCCTGCACATCGGCGGCTATAGCCGTTTGCAGTTGCGTGGCAGCCGTCAGATAATCGCCGCCGGCAAATTCCATCGTAGCGATGGTACGCATGTGCGCTATATACATGCGCTTATACATAGGGTTATTCATAATGGCATTAATCAACGGCCAGTAAGGGTCGCTAGCATGCGCGGTAGGGGAGAGTTGCTGTTCGTTAGCAATGGTTAGCGTGCCCATGCTGCTGTTCAGGCTGCCCAGGTAGGGGAATCCGCCAAAACTCATGTTCAGGTCCCATGTAATGGGGTTAAAGTGGTTGGTGTTATCCTTATACAGGTAATAGTTTTGGGCAAATACACCGCTATAGCTATCCAGGTTAACCAGCACATTGTTGAATGCCAGCATCCATATTAAGCGGTCTACATCCAGTATTTTTTCGAGGCTGTTGCTGTGGTTGGTTACAGAGTCGCATAGAGCAACCAGATCGTCCCAGCCGTATTTGGATTTGATTTCGTAAAAGTTGAAATACGAAGAGCTATCGCTGTTGATATACTTAAGGTTGCTTTTGGTAGCAGGGCCGGGATTAAGAATAGGGTTACACTTAACAAAGGTGTTTTTGGTGGAGTAGAAGTGGCGGCCACAGAACTGCTTGTCAATATTCTCGGCATTGGAATAGAGCCCCCGGAATTGACCATTGATATACACCCGGGCAAAGTTAGCGCGGGGGCATTCCATGTAATGGCTTAGGATATGATAAGACAATACTTCGCGGATTAAAGAAGGATCGGCGTAGCCGTTTCCCAACTTAATGTCGGTGTAATTGCCATAGGATTGTTTCTGAAACTCATCGAGTGCAATGTGTATTGAGTTTTTGGTATAAGTAGAATCGTACGAACTATTGCCTTTGTATTTTACGCCAACGGTATCAAACTGCTCACCGTTGATTTTCACCCAATCGGCCAGCAGGTATCCATCACTGCCGTTTTTAAGCGTATCCAGTTGATAATCCCAATTGGGTTGCGAAAAGCTAATCTCGATAGTCTGAATGCTATCAATATTATAAAAACCGGCCTGCGCCGATGTTTGCTTTGCAGCGAACAGTATAGCGCAGGCCAGCAGGAAATAGTTCAGGGCTACTTTCATTTCAAGGTATTAATTGAATTGCAATTTAGTTAAAGCCGATTCGCCGGTTTGTTTATCCGTTACGCGCAACAGGTAAACACCGCTGCTAAGGCTTTCGCGGTTAATTTGCAAGGTAGCAGTGTGTAGGTCCGCGTAATAACGAACTAGTTGACCTGTGTAGTCAGTTAGGCTTACTTCATAATTGCTGATGCCGGTTAAGTGCAGGGTAGCAGCGCTACCAGCGGGATTGGGATACACCTGCAAACCGTTTTGCAATACGGTACTCTGGATGCCGCTAACTTTTGAACACGTATCGCAGGCTGAGAAACATACCACGTTCAGCACGGTATCGCTGCTAACCAAAATAGCGCGGTTGCCGTTGGTAGCGCAACCGGCAGGCACAGTTTCGGTAGTGCCGGCTGTATTGCCATTGTAGTATTTGTATTGATAAGTGATGCCGCTATCAACATAGTTGATGATTTCATAAACGCTGTCGCCGAAACTGTAAAGAATGGTGGCTTTGGGATCCCAACCCTGGTGTGTGCCGGCTACATGAGGCCAAGCCGAACTGATAGGCGTTGCATTTTCCATGTCCACTTTAAAGCGGATAAGTTTTAAGCCTGCAGGCGCATTGCCTGAAAACTGAATAGCGCCAACAAAGGTGGTGTCATCCGTTAACGAATCAACATACAACCAGCGGTTATCGTTAAAGTTGTAGCCCACACGCGAGGGCTCCGGTACAAATTCTACATCATAAAACTGATCACCGTTCAGGAACTTGTATTCGTATTTAGCGAAAGCCGGAATATCTACCACAATGCTGTAAATATTAGTGTCAACACTTTCCTGGTAAAGCGAGGTGGTGTTGGATTGCCAGTCGCCACCGGCAAAACCGGCTGCCGCCTGAAAATCGCCGGTAACGTGCATGCCGGTAGTGTTGATGGCAATACCCGTCATGTCAACGGCAAATTTTACCTTTTTAGCGAACACGGAAGTAGCCAGAAACAAGGCCAGCGAAAGGGCTATATATTTTCTCATTCTTTGGGGTTTTAGTTGTTGTGTATTACAGAAATTTTGCGATTGATGAAGTTGCCTTCGGGAGTTTTTACACCCACTACATACATGCCGGCTGCCAGTGTCGCTACATCAATAACCTGCGTGTTGATGGCTGAAAGCACCACCTGGCCGAAGGCGTTATAGATGATGGTTTCGTAGTTGCCGGCGCTGATTACATCGCCTTTCAGGAATAATTGCTCGTAAGCCGGGTTAGGATACACGGTCAGCACAGTGCTGTTAAGGGGTTCTATATCGGTGGTAAAGCTGATTACATTGCTACTGGCAGAAACGCAACCATTGGCATCTGTAACTTGCACGGTATAATCACCGGCTTCGGTTGGGGTAAAGGTAGCATCGATAGCTCCATCGATGGTATTGCCGTTCAAATACCACTGGTTACCGGAGGAGGCACTGCTGCTTAGCATATTACCATTTTGGCTGATTACCGGCGTTGCCGGCAGCGGGTTAACGGTTACGCTCACAAAGGAGGTAGCCGTACTGCTGTTGCTGGTTATGGTAACAGTATAAGTTATGGTAGCGGTAGGTGATACTACAGGGTTTTGCAACGCAGAGGTAAAACCGGCCGGGTTTGATGACCAGGCAAAGGTGTTGCTGCCATTGCCGCCACTTACCACTACATCTAATTGGGTAGAAGATCCTAAACAAACGCTAAGTGGGCTGGCGGAGGCTGTTGCGGATAAAGTGCCACCCAATACTGTTACCGTAACCTGATCGGTAGCGGTACATCCATTGCCATCGGTTACGGTTACGGTGTAAGTAACCGTGCCGCCTGGAGTTACGGTAATGCCCGCAGTGGTAGCGCCGGTACTCCAGGCATAGCTGGTACCACCGGTAGCCGTTAAGGTTGTGCTTTGTCCGCTATTAATGCTTACGTTGCTACCTGCATCGGCTGAGGGAATCGGGTTTACTGTTATGGTAACTGAAGCTGTTGCTGTTGCGCTGCCATCATTAACCGTTACAGTATAAGTTGTGGTTGTGGTAGGTGTAACAGTGGGTGTAGTCGCGGAGGAATTGAAACCGGCAGGATTGCTGCTCCAGCTATATGTGTTATTGCCTGAGCCACCCGATGCTGCTGCGGTTAATTGGGTACTGTTTCCGGCACACAGGGTGGTGTTGTTTGCCGATGCGCTAACCGATAAAATGCCACCGGTTACAATTACTACCACTTCATCGGTGGCGGTACAACTATTGGCACCGGTTACTGTAACGGTGTAGGTGGTAGTAACGTTGGGCGATACGCTTATAGATGCAGTATTTTCGCCGGTGCTCCAACTATAGCTGTTACCACCGCTTGCGGTTAAAGTGGTTGAATTTCCCTGGCTGATGGTGGCATCGTTACCGGCTGATGCCGAAGGAGCAGGATTAACGGTTACCGTGCTGCTGGCAGTTGCTGTGCACGAACCACTGGTAACGGTTACGGTATAAATGGTTGTTGCAGTTGGCGAAACGGTTGGACTTTGGCTGGCCGAAGAAAAACCGGCAGGCGAAGACGACCAGGCATAAGAATAGGTGGTGCCATTAGTAGCGGTAGCACTTAACTGGGTGCTGCTGCCGGCACAAATGGCAGGAGCCGTAGCCGCCGAGGTTACCGATGGGCCATTAATGAAGCATTCGCTGTAGCGGTGTGCTTGTGGTATTGTGCCTGTGGCAGTATACGACCACAGTTGCGTTCCGTTTGAATCGATTTCGTAAACTGTTCCCGATTGCGCTATACAAACCAGCATATTGCCATTCGGGAATTGCTCGGAGTTACCCATGTTGTTGTTGTGGCCGTTGCAGGCATGGCGATAGGTATACGTTAACGGAGTAAAAGCACTACCAACCGGTGAAGGCATGGTATAGGAATATCCACTGTAAGGAGGGTTTACAAGGTCAACACTGCTTTGGCTGTTGCTTACACCATTGTTATTATAACCCACCAGGTAACCGCCTTTGGGATAGGTGCTGGGCACAAAGTGTGCATCATGCACGGTATGGAAGTAGTTGGTGCCGTTAGTGGCACTGTAGGCTGCCGGGTTACCCCAACGATACAGCAGATCGCCGCCTTTACCTGAGTTACCACCGCTATGGCTGGCAGCCTGGGCGGTGGTGGTACTATGGTCAATTACATATAGCTCATTCAGGTTATGGCAGCTAAAAGTAATCTGGTCCAATTCGGCATTATAGTCAATACCATTCATATGCATCCAATCCTTTGTATTGCTGGTGTTGTTATAATTCAGATTAAACAATTCAGGGTGTTCATTTACCACGCCGTAGTTTGCTTTGTTTGCATCGTAGTTTTGCACCAGGTGATCCCAGGCATGCCATTCCCAAACAATAGTTCCAGTGGTGGCGCCAGTAGGTTGCACTTCCACAATTTTATCAGGCCACATAATGTGACTGGTGGAACAACCGGCCGCCGTAACTTCCGCAGCTGTCTTCGATTCATACGAAATCAGCAACACGTTGCCGTTGGGCATAGGGCAAAAATCGTGGTGTATGCAATAGGTGCTGGTAGAATAGGTGTAGTCCCATATTACGGTGCCGCTCCAATCTACCTTTTGTACTTTTCCAGTCATACCGCCGCCTTGAAAGGTTGAATTTGATACGGTAACCGAACGCATCATTACACGACCGGGAAGCATGTAAGCCGAATACCCGTTATTCCCAGTCAACGTCCAGGTTTTGTACACTACATTGTTGGTGTCAATTAGTTTTACGCTGGTTTGGTTCTGTACCGGGATAATGGTGTAAAGGCCCCATTGTTGCGCAGTGCCCTTTAGGGTGGCGGCCACAACAAAGCAGGTTAAAAGTAAAACTCGTAATCTGGTCATGCTTAAGTTTGTTTTAAGGCGTCAAAAAAAGGTTAAGTAAAGATTAGAAAAAAGCTAAGTGAGTTTCTCAAAATGAGGTGAACCGCCTTATTCATGCGACTTAGTTTAAGACAATTTGCTATTGGATTTCCTTCGGTTTATTGGGGAAATTATTCTGTGTAGCTTTGGTGCTCATCTTATTGCGCAGCCATAGTGTCTTGATTTACCAATCATTGCAAAATGAACAACCCGGCCATAAAATGGGTAGGTCCGGTACCTGAAAGGCACCGGACCTGACATGTATACCCAGACCCAATTTATGAATGTGCTTGTACACCACCCTTGCGATGGCTTGTAAACCAGTATTGATTTACATTACAAAGGAGGGTATTAATTATTAATGCCGGTTTGTTTTGAGGTAAATAGGAAATTTTAGGAGGTAGAAGCAAATTAAGGCTTAAAAATACTGAAGAAGTACTGCTCGTAACTGGAGCCTATCGGTATTTCTTCTCCACCCAGATAAATCACTTTATTGCGTACCGTTTCAATGCGATGGAAAGGTACTATAAAAGACCGGTGCACCCGAATAAACTCTTTGGGCGAAAGTTTTTCAAGGATAGCCTTCATGGTCATACGGGCTACCACCGGTTTGTGGTTTTGAACATGTATTTTTAAATAATCGTCAAGCCCTTCAATAAACGAGATATCGGAAATGGCGATTTTCATAAGACTGTAGTCGGCTCTTATAAACAAATATTGTTGTAAGCGGTTATCTTTTTGGTTCAGGTAGTTGAAGTATTCGTTTGCCTTGTTAACGGCTTGTTTAAAGCGCTCTTCTTCAAAGGGTTTAAGGAGGTAATCAATGGCGCTCAGATCGTAACTTACTACTGCGTATTCGCTAAAGGCAGTGGTGAAAATTACCATCGTATCCTGCCGCATCACTTTATATAATTCAATACCCGACATGCTGGGCATTTGTATATCCAGAAACAGCAGGTCCACCGGAAATTTCTTTAAATGTTTCAGCGCCTCGCTGGGTTGGGTAAAGGTTTTCTGCAGGTTAATAAAATCAATACGGCTGCAAAAGTCCTTTATAACCTCCAGCGCCAGCGGCTCATCATCTATGGCTATTGCATTTATCATGGTTACAACACCAAGGTTAAGTTAACCAAAAAATCAATGGCGTTATCCTCAATGGTAAGCGTATGCCTGCCAGGGTATAACAAATTTAGCCGGTGGCGGGTATTTTCGATTCCCACGTTTAAACTTTCATCAATACCGCCTACTTTTTTGTTGTAAACAATCATAGAAAGGCTCTTGTCGGACAGATCGATATGCACTTTTATATTAGAGTCTTTCTCGGGATTAACACCATGCTTAAAGGCATTTTCGACAAACGGAATCAGAATTAACGGGGCTATTTGTTTGCCTTGCGTATCGCCTGTTATTTCAAAATCAACTTTAGCCGTATCCCCTAATCGTATGCGTTGCAGATCGATGTAATTCGAAATATAGGTCAAGTCCCTGTCCAGCGAAACAAAGTCGTGTTGGGTTTCGGTAGTTACATAGCGCATCATGCCCGAAAGCTTTACCACCGCCTGTGCCGTTTTGTCGGATTTTTGAAGAGCCAGCGAGTAAATGCTGTTTAAGGTATTGAATAGAAAGTGTGGGTTAATTTGAGCTTTAAGATAGGAGAGTTGCGCCTCTACCCGCTCCTTTTCGGTTTGTTTCCAGCGCCGGTTCATGCGCAGAAACAGCGATACAAAAAACACAGCGGCAAACCGCGAAAAGTTATGAGCAATGTGCATCAGTAGGTCGGGCGGCCCATGTGGACCATGGTCCATATGCGGTGGGCCATCGTGGAGGTGGGGCGGTGTTATAGTAACCAGGTTAGGGATGGCCGTTACCAGCCCGAAACCAAACAATATAAGGCTACCAAATATCCAATACCGGCCTGTAAAATAATACTGCGGTATAAGCAGGTAATAATTGGCATAGCCAAATAACAACAGCAAAACATAGCCGATAAGGTCGCGCAGGGTAAAGGGATTAGTAATACTTTCCCACGTTAAGCTATGCTCGGGTGAAAACAGGATGGGCAATGCTAAAAACAGCATCCAGCCTACCAAATGGATGAGTATGGTGCCAATTCTACGTTTCAAAATAGTGCCTTTCGCCTTCAAAGTTAATGCCTGCCAGGCACCGGGCGCATTTATGCGGCAAGTGCTTGGTTTGTGTCGGCTAACCACCGTTTTTTATCTTATTCGGGTGCGATTCCCTTATCTTTTTCAACGGCGCGCTCTTCTTGTGTTTTATTGGTAAAGATCGAGAAGATGGTAGTGCCGTAATTTTTGTTCCTGAAGTAGTGCGGGTGTTTTTCGAAATTATGATTCGGGTTGTGTTCCAGTATAAACCAACCTTCGCCTTCCACCAACTGGTGGTCGAAAATAAGATCCGGAATAGTAGCCAGATTTGGCAGGGGATAAGGCGGGCCTGCAAAAATTACATGAAACTTTTGGTTACACGTTTTAATGTAGTCAAACACATCCATCCGCAGCACCTTAATGGCATTCAACTTATGCTTCTGTACCGTTTGTTTGATAAAATCAGCGCACTTGGGGAAGATCTCCACGGTAGTAATATCCTCGCAGCCGCGCGAGGCAAATTCGTACGAAATGCTGCCGGTGCCGCCAAAAAGGTCCAGCACTTTAATGTTCTCAAAGTTGTAGGAGTTGTTCAAAGTGTTGAACAGGCCTTCCTTTGCAAAATCAGTTGTAGGGCGTGTAGGTATGTTTTTAGGTGGTTCAAAGCGGATACCTTTCAGGCTGCCTCCTATAATTCTCATGCGCTCAGGTTATACAGGTGGTAATTCAAATGTTTAGGCATTATATCAAATGCCTTTGAAAAATGCAGGTTTTCTGGTTTTTGTAAAAACGACAGGTTACGGAAATACCGGTAACACATATCGTAAATTTTGGACTGGATATCGACTTCGCCCGAAAGGAGTAATTCAGTTGTTTCGCGGTCAATTTTTAAATCGTTGCAGGCAAGCAATACATAATAGATAAAATCAGTGGCTGTTTGGTACTCATAGCGGTTCAACAGGTCGATACTTCCTTCCGCATTCCAGCGCAACACATCCAGGTGATTACTGCTAACATGCACTATTAGTCTATTACTAAAGTCCTGGGGAGGCAATTGTTTTATAAAAGTGCTTACCACGTGGACTGTTTGTACATTGCCAAACAACCGGTGAGCCGTTTGTTGTAACAAATCGTTGCGCTCAAATACAAGGTCGGCACCGATAGCGTCCAGTTTTTGTGCCTGCTTTTGTCCATCACTGAACATAAATGCCATTTCGGAGGGTATTAGACTATAGGGGGTATCCATACCCAGTAATACCTGGCCGAACTTCAGTTGCAACACTTCATCTTTTTCGAAAATCTTTTCGAGACGGTAGGCTAGCTCCTGTGCTTGATTAACATGGTGCAGCGTATAATTGCCGAAAAAAATAACCTGTTGATGTGTTTGCGACAGCACAAAGTAGCGCAATGAAGACGGAGTAACCGACAACTTTAAGGAAAGAGATGCCGGTAGCAAAGAGGCATCCACTTCGCCAATACTGCTGAAAGCACTTTTAATTTGTGCGGCTGTCATTCCGCGAAAATAAACTTTCTGCGCTATGTGGCCATCTGCCCGTTCTCAGTTGTGCTGCCCTGAAAATTTGCTATGTTCGTATATATGCTGAAGTTGGAAAGCAGAAACCCCAATTTTGTGGAGTATACGCGTTATAAAATAGGGCGTAACAAGTTTATGCAATGGGTGGGGTTTGAAATAACGAAGATTGAGCCCGGCTATATTGAAGGCGAACTGGCATTTAAAGAAATACATGAACAACAAAACGGTTGGCTGCACGGCGGGGTAACTTCCGCAATATTGGATATGGCGGAAGGATTTGCGGCCTATACCCTGGCGGAGGATGGACAGCAGGTTTTTACAGTAGAAGCCAAGATATCCTACTTTAATCCCGGTATTGCCGACAAATTTTATACCCGCGGGTATGTAGTTAAACCGGGTAAGATGTTCCATTTCTGTGAAGGAGAATTGTATTACCTGAAAGACGGTAAAGAAGTTATTGTGGCTAAAGGCAGCAGTACCATGGCGGTTAAAAGCTGAACTTAGTATCTATAAAGCGTGTTTACCTATTGAAAGCCCCTGAATGGCACAACTGAAAGCTACATATAAAGAGATTTTTCAAATAGCTACCCCGCTGATAGTCGGGAACCTGGCCTGGACGTGTAACGGCCTTTTTGATACCATTTTTGTAGGTAACCTGGGTAAGGTAGAATTGGACGCCATAGGTTTTGCCAGCATCTTTTACTCGGTGCTGTTTATGATGGGCTTTAGCTTCACCCGTGGTACGCAGTTGCTTATTGCACGGCGCATGGGCGAATTGAACCGCAAAGAGGTGGGAAATATTTTTGATAACACCATTGTGGCATTAATGGCGGTTGCCATTACCCTTTTTGCCGTGGTGAAAATATTCCTGCACCAGATTTTATCGTTTATGCTTACCAACCCCGAGGTAATAAACAAGTGCGAGGAGTTTTTGGATTACCGCATGTGGGGGCTTATACCCAGTTTTCTCACCTTTATATTTATCGCCTTTTACTCGGGCATCGGTAAAACCATGATTTTAATGGTAAGTATTGCCCTTATGACCGCCCTGAACATTACGCTCAACTATGGGCTGGTATATGGTAAACTGGGCCTTCCGCATATAGGTATTGGTGGTTCCGGTGCCGCTACCAGTATTTCGGAAACTATCGCAGTGCTGGTGTTGTTGGGCGGTACGTTCATTAAAAGCCGCATCCACGATTTTGCCCTGTTCAAATTCCGGAAATTGGATTTCCCGCTGTTAAAACAGATGGGCAATATATCGGTTCCCTTAATGTTGCAAACCTTAATTGCAGTTGGCGGTTGGTTGTTTCTGTTCGCCCGTATTGAAACGGTGCTGGGCACTACCGATCTGGCCGTTTCAACCATCTTCCGGCAATTGATTCTGTTTTTGACTATCCCGACCTGGTCGCTGGGTTCTACTGCCAATACGGTTATCAGTAATCTGGTGGGGCAGAAGGATTTTGAGGGTGTGAAAGTTGCCCTACAACGCATTAGCCTTGTTAGTTTGATTTTTGCCGTGTTTTCGTGCCTGTTGGTGTTTCTGTTCCCCCGTTTTTTTGTAGGCATGTTTATAAAATTCATTGAGGAGAAGGACTACAACCTGCTAATGGCCCGGGCACTGACAGCTTTGCCTGTTTTATATGTTACCTTTTTGCTGATGAGCTTCTCTAACATAGTTTTTAACGGTGTAATAAGCGTAGGGAATATTTACACAGCCCTACTAATAGAAGTGGTGGTTATAGCCGTTTACGTCGGTTATTTCTCGCTGATGTTCACCTTCTCGTTCGTCAACATATTTTGGATATGGACAGCCGAATGGGTATACTGGGTAGCCATGTTTACAGGTTCGATGTTGTTTTTCCGCTACAAGCATTTAAAGGTTGTATAGCATTACATACTGCCCTGTGTATTTGTGGACGCCGCCTCTGCGTTATATAACTACCTTTGACTTATGGACGAAAACGTAATCTCCTTTCAGCATGTTAATATCTACCACGGTAAGGCTTTAACCCTTAGTGATGTTAATATTGATGTGAAACAGGGGGAGTTTGTTTACCTGATAGGTAAAACAGGTACCGGTAAAAGCACTTTTTTAAAAACGCTCTATGGCGAGGTGCCGGTGAACGAAGGTGATGCTGTAGTAGGGGGGTATAACCTGCGCAAACTTAAAAAGAGTGATATCCCTTACCTGCGCCGTAAAATCGGCATCGTATTCCAGGATTTTCAGTTGTTGACCGACCGTAACGTATACGAGAACCTTGATTTTGTATTAAAGGCCACGGGCTGGGAAAGTCGCGAAAAGCGCAATGAGCGGGTAGGAGAGGTGCTGAGCGAGGTAGGACTTTCGCATTTAAGTACCAAGATGCCATTTCAGATCTCCGGAGGCGAGCAACAGCGCCTGGTAATTGCAAGGGCTATGCTGAATAATCCTCCGGTGATGATAGCTGATGAGCCTACCGGTAACCTGGACCCTGAAACCAGCGATGAAATTGTAAAGTTGCTGATACGCATTAACAGGGAACATAACACAGCCATTATAATGGCTACCCATAACTACCAGATCATTGATAAGTATCCTTCGCGTATACTTAGTTGCAATAACAACTCCATTACTGTGGAGAAGGGTATTTACGTTAAGGTGTAAGCTAAACCGAGGGCTGATTTCTTAGTGAAAAATTCGCTAAAAAATTTGCTTGTTAATTCTTTGTTTCTCCTCTTAAATTACCTCACTTATTGAAGAATTCCTCAATAACTATTATGATATTCGCAGGCATAATAGGAATATGAAACAAAACACCCTGCGATTGACCGCATTAAGCCTGCTTTGCTGGGCTTTTTCTTTTACTGCCAAAGCCGCATTTACAGCCCCCGACCACTATCTGATAAGCTATAAACTATTGTATAGTTATAGTCAGGATTCGCTGGACAGGTTCTGGAAACAGCGCAACATACCGCAGATAATTGTGCCTGTGCGCAACAGCGTAGACATGTACGAGATTACCTACAAAGGTTTATGGCTGGATAGCACTTTTATTATGGCTAAAGGCGTGCTTTATGTGCCCAAAGTAGAGAAACCCAGCGCAGAGATGGTGTATTGCCACGGCACGCGTATTTCGGTGGACCAGAGTTATGGTATACAGGACCTTGAGCAGGTGGTATGCATGATGCACTCGGCTGATGGCTATATTGGCATCTTTCCGTTCTATTATGGGCTTGGTGGCGGTGAAAAAGAACACATCTACCAGGATAGCTGGACAGAAGCAATGGCCACCATTTACATGATAAAGGCCTGTCGCGAAGTATATCCGCAGATAGGCAAAAAGAGCAGCGGACAGCTGTTTATAACCGGCTATTCGCAGGGTGGGCATGCGGCTATGGCCACGCATAAAATGCTGGAAAGCGGCCGATTCCCCGAAGTGCAGATAACCGGTTCTTCGCCTATGTCGGGCGCATATGATATGACGGGTGTACAGAGCAAGACCATGTTCGAGCACTACGACCGGCCGCATTACCTGCCTTACCTGATTTTAAGTTATCAGTATGCGTATAACCTGTGGCCCGGTAATGTATACGATGTGTTTAAACCGGAATATCGTCAGCAACTGGAGAAGGTGTTTCAGCAACCCCGTCAGTTCGACTACGGCTATGTGGATGCCATTTTACCTAAGGTTCCTGCACAGATGGTAGAGGATAGTTTGATCGAACGCTTTAAAACTGATACTACCTTCCCTTTTACCCGTAAGTTAAAAGAGAACTGTTTGAATGTATGGGTGCCGAAAGCTCCTATGCAGTTATGTGCCTGTTATGGCGATAATGAAGTAATGGAAGCGAATACCGAGGCCGCTTATGCTTATATGAAGCAGTGTGACGGAAACGTACATAAGAAGACTTTTGGTAAACACCTGAGCCATAACCCCTGCGCACCTTTTGCTATTATCTACAGCAAAATGTTTTTCGATCATATGCAAAAGGGTAAGAAACATCCCGAAAAGATGGGTTTCAAAGGATTCTTAATTAAAATTGCCATCAGTATTGCCGACAGACAAGCTAAAAAGGCGATGAAGAAGACAGGTAAAGTGGAGGATGATCCATTGGTTAGCCGACGTAAAAAGTAGAACCGACAAAAATGTTGATAGCCCCGTTCAAGCAATTGCAACGGGGCATTTTTTAAAAGCCAAGGCGGATGCTGAGTCCGGCAGCAGCACGAGGGTAATTAGGCCCCTGCATCGTTATAACGGTTGGGTGCCAGCTTACATTCAGGTCGTCCTTCATGTTCCATTCAAAAAGGTGCGCATCTACTGCTGCATCCACTATGTTAAGGGCATACCATGCAGCCGTACAGATCGCTGAAATATCCAGGTAACGTTTGTAATAATCGCGGTAGGATTTGAGAGTGGCTTCATCACTGATACCACCTACCGAGGCTTGTGTATCAGGGTCGCCATCTACCTGTATGCGGTAAGCGGCACGGTAAACTGTAAAGTTATGGGCAGTATAATACAAGGCATAGCCCAGGCCTCCAAAACCCGCGTAAACAATCGGTATCTTCCAGTATTTTTTATTGTAACCCTGACCCAAACCTGGTAGTGCGGCACTAAAAACAGCCGCTAACAATGGGCTGTGGCGCTTCGCCTTTTTTTGCGTACCGCTGGCTTTTGCTGAATCGGTTGGCGTTGTTTTAAGCGTATCGTATACTACGGCCCCATTAAAGGCTGAAGAATCAATACGTAGTTTGGTTTTTGTTTGAACGGTAGGTCCATTCTCCAAAGGGTTTTGTGCCTTATTTACCGAATCGTAAATAATACCCTCGGGAGGTAAGCTATCGGTAGCCACCTGGCTAAAGCCGGGTATGGCCAACAGCATCAGTACTACAACTAAAAGAAACTGATATGTAGGCTTTTTAAACAAACGGTTGTTTTTAGGCGCCGGTTAGTTTTTCTACCAGCCGCTCCAGGTCGTCGTCGTTGTAAAACTTCACTACAATTTCTCCTTTACCATCGGCGGCGCGGTTAATATGCACGCGTGTTGCCAGCGAGCTCATCAACTGATCCTGCATTTTCTTCACCGTAAACGGCACTTCGCCTGTTTTATTGGCAGTGGCGCTTGTGCGGTTTTTGCCTGGCTTTTGAGTGATATCCTGCACATAGGTTTCCACCTGGCGAACGCTCAGACCTTTGTTCAGCACTTCTTTGTATGCAGCAATTTGGGTGGTCAGTTGATCAATTGCCATCAGAGCCTTTGCATGCCCCATAGTAATTTTACTATCGCGTAAACCGGCCTGAATATCCGGGGGCAATTTCAGCAGGCGTAGAAAATTGGTAACGGTACTGCGATTTTTACCGAGGCGTTCCGCCAGTTGTTCCTGGGTAAGGTCGCACTCGTCCTGCAGGCGGCGGTAGTTAATGGCTATTTCCAGCGGATTAAGGTCTTCGCGCTGGATGTTTTCTATAAGGGCTATTTCAATACTTTCCTGATCGCTGGCGGTGCGCACATAAGCGGGCACATCTTTACGGCCTGCCAGTTTACTGGCGCGTAGGCGACGCTCACCGGCAATCAACTGGTATTTATTGTTTTCGATGCGACGAACGGTAATGGGCTGAATAACGCCGTGTATCTTGATGGAATCAGCCAATTCGTTCAGGCTTTGTTCCTCAAAGGTAGTGCGGGGCTGAAAAGGGTTTACCTCGATGTGTTCCAGCGGTATATTAATCACTACTGAAGTCTGAGGTCCTACCGCAGGGTTGTTGGCAATTTGCTTATCGCGCGATTTGTCGGTGGTATCGTTGGCTTCCAGCAAAGCCCCCAAACCGCGCCCCAGCACGCTTTTCTTTTTATCACTCATTTTGGTGTAGTATTAATGGGCTACGAAAAAAATTCCGGCTCAGTTTTGTGAAGCCGGATCGTCGTTCTCGGTCACTAAATTAAACTCTTTGTGGCTATTCGGGATATTTGTGGCGTCATTTCTTTGCAACATCTCGCGCACCAGGTTCATGTAATTAATACTGCCCTTGCTTTCAGCATCATACATAATGGCCGGCTTACCAAAACTTGGCGCTTCGCCCAGGCGTGTATTGCGGTGAATAACAGTATCAAACACGATAGTTTCGAAATGGCGGCGTATTTCCTCCACCACCTGGTTGGCCAGGCGTAAGCGGGGATCAAACATGGTTAATACAATACCTTCAATCTCCAGTTTTGGGTTCAGGCGGCTTTGAACAATTTTAATAGTGTTCAACAGCTTTCCTAAACCCTCTAAAGCAAAGTATTCACACTGTACAGGTATCAAAACCGAATCGGCCGCAGTAAGAGCATTCACGGTAATTAAACCCAGCGATGGCGAACAATCGATGATGATATAGTCGTAATCTCCACGGATCTCTTCGAGAATTTGTTTGAAGATCTTTTCGCGATTGGGGTGGTTGATCAATTCAATTTCAGCACCTACCAGATCCAGATGCGAAGGCAAAAGATACAGGTTGGGTGTTTCGGTTTCCAGGATAATATCACGCGCTTTCGTTTCGCTGATCAGGCACTCGTAAATGCTGGTTTTAATGGCCTTAGGGTCAAAACCTACACCTGAAGTGGCATTCGCCTGGGGGTCGGCATCCAGCAGTAGTGTTTTATATTCCAGTATGGCTAAACTGGCCGCAATATTAATGGCCGAAGTGGTTTTACCTACGCCACCCTTTTGGTTAGCGAGGGTAATTATTTTCCCCAGCCTTTTCTTTCCGTCATTTGTATTCTTTGCCGTCATGCTATGCTCCTTGAGTTTTAAAACGTTTCAGTTTGGCCTATATTGAGTAAAACCAGATCTTTTCCTTTTTCCTTAAACTTATTTATGGCCTGTTGGTGGTCAATCTTAATGTAGTCGAAGGTATCGTAGTGCAGGCCTATAACGCGATTGCACTTAATAAAATCGCTGGCGAGGATGGCTTCATCAACACCCATCGTAAAGTTATCGCCAATGGGCAACAGGGCCAGGTCTAATTTACCACAAGTAAGCGGGATTAACTGCATATCCATGGTTAAAGCTGTATCACCGCTGTAATAAAAGCTGCCATCTGCAGTTTCTACCACAAATCCTCCTGGATTACCGCCATAGGTTCCATCGGGTAATACACTGCTGTGTGTGGCGTACGTGTATTTTACAGTACCAAAGTCGAATTTCCACTTTCCACCGTGGTTCATGGGGTGGGTGTTCTTAATGCCTTGATTTTCGAACCAGCTAACGATTTCAAAGTTGGATACCAGTGTGGCACCCCTGCGCAGGGCAATATCGGCTGCATCAGCCACATGGTCCTGATGACCATGCGAAAGGAAGATGTAGTCGGCTTTAATTCCCTGTATATCAATGTTTTTAGCCAGCTCGTTATAGCGGATAAAAGGATCGAAAAGCAGGTTTTTACCGGCAACTTCTACGCCAAAACAGGCGTGACCGTAATAGGTGATTTTAAGGGCCATATAACGGTTCAAAGATACTTGGAGGGGGTAAAAAAGGCCCCCGTAATTCTCCACCTATAAACAAGGTGTCTGTTGGTATGTATGTTGATTAGTAGCGTTTGGGTGTTGGCCTGATGTGATTGTAATGTGCAGTAGTGTTAATTAGCGCAATTGCGTCTAATTCCCGGCAAGTAACACCTTTTATCGCATCAGGGTAATAGAACCTTTTTCCTGTATCAGTTTTCCATCCAGGAAGGTTATGTCGGCTACGTAGGTAAATACAGCGTTATTCTGCTGCTGGCCACGGTAAGTGCCATCCCAACCGTCGAAGTTGTCGTTGCTTTCAAATACCAACTCGCCCCAGCGGTTAAAAATAGTCATATGCACCTTGGCTATCGATTGGCCAAATACCAGGAAGAGGTCGTTATGGCCATCTCCGTTAGGCGTAAATGTGTTAGGGATAAATACCGGCGGGTGACCATCGATATTAACCGTTACCGTGGTGGTAGCCACACAGTTTTTGCCATACATCACGTTTACAGTGTATGTTTCTGTTAAGTATGGGGTAGCAACCGGATTAGCACAATCAGAACAGCTTAAGCCTGTAAGATTAGCCCACCAGGTATAACCAAGCACATCGTTTTGTGTATAAGGTGCCTGAATACCGGCATGCAGATTAACAGACTGGCCAAGTTGAATACTGGTATCGCCGGGGCTTACCAGTGCAACACCTTGCGCAGGTTCTTCTACAAATGCTACAGTATCAATTATACAACCGTTTTTATTTACCATGGTTAACTGGTGCCAGCCTGCGCTGAGGTTCATAAACTCACCGGTAAGCTGGTTGCCCTGGCCATCAACCGAATAATAATAGGGCTGGTTGATAGTAGAGATTGGGGTTACCAGAATAGAGCCATCGTTATAGTTTGTGCCATAGCAGGAGGTGCTGTCCGACGTTATCTCAAATTCATCCGGGTAAGGCGGGTTAACGAACACTGTAGATGTAGCGGTGCAATTGTTTACATCTGTTACACTTACCGTGTATGAACCAACAACCAGATTATTAAACAAACCATCGTTATTGGTTTGAGTTACTGAGTTGTTGAAATTTAGATTGTAGTTATAAGGAGATGTGCCATTCAGTATCTCGGCATATATGAAGCCATCGCTGCTGTAAGGGCAGTTGGTAGGTGTTGATCCTAATAACACGCTAAGCGCTGCCGGTTCTGTTACAGTAAACGATGAGGTAGCTGAACACAAATTAGCATCATAAACCGATACACTATAGGCTTGTGGCGTTAGCCCGGTGATTGTAGTAGTGGCTGCACCTGTACTCCATGCGTAGGTATAAGGGCTGGTGCCACCGTTTACATTAGCGGTGCCGCTGGCAGTGCTTCCGCCATTGCAAAGTTCATCCACATGGCTTGTAGTAACAATCAACGAAGCTGGTTCGTGAACGATCAGGGTTGTATCAGCCACACAACCGGCCTGGTCGGTTGCGGTAACCTTATAAGTATTGGCCGAAACACCGGTTACATTGGCACCTGTTCCTCCTGTGTTCCAAACGTAGTTTACAGTGCCTGTAGCACCATTCACTGCTACCTGCATAGACCCATCGCTGGCACCATGACATTTTACATCGCTCACCAGCGCCTGGCTAAAGGTAATGCTGTTGTTAAAGGCCACAATTACAGATGCTGCAGCTGAGCAGCCGTTGTTATCGCTTACGGTTACCGTGTAGCTGCCGGAGGTAAGTGCTACTGCACTATCAGCAGTAGAACCTGTTGACCAGCTATAGCTATATGGAGCTGTGCCGGACAATGCTGTAACCTTGGCAGAACCGTTGCCCGTGCCTGAGCAGGTTTCATTAGAAGCTGTAGTGCTTAAACCCAGCAAAGGAGGTTGACCAACTGCTATCGTGGTATCTGCATCGCAGCCGGAAGCGTCAGTAGCCAGTAGGGTATAATTGCCACTGCTGAGGTTAGTAGCTGTTGAACTGTTGCTGCCATTACTCCACTGGTAAGTAAAGTTGCCAACTCCACCCGCTGCAGTAAGTGTTGCGCTGCCATTGGATGCTCCATTACAACTTGGTTCGGTAATTACAGCCTGGCCAAAGTTAATGGCTGCGGGGCTATTGATATTTACAGAACCGGTTGCCGTACAGTTGGTCGCATCAGTTACAGAAACAGTATAAACACCAGGTGCAAGGTTTAATACATTCTGCGAAACAGCACCATTGCTCCAGCTAATATTTAAAGGAGGTGTACCTGTAATAAGCCCCATGGTTGCTGTGCCGTTGTTAGAACCGTAGCAGGTAACATCGGTGCTATTGGTAGCAATATTAATGCTGCCAAGGGCAACGTGCACGGTATCTCGGGCCACACAGCCACCGCTTGTAACTGCGATTATATAATCGGTAGCGGTAATAGGACTTGCTGTGGTTGAAAGTGTAGTTGTGGAACTTAAACCTGTGGCAGGTGACCACGCGTATTGGAATGCCTGGCCGTTAACGGGGCTACCGGTTACAACCGGAGAAAGCAATACCCCACCTGTGCAACTGCTGGTGTCGTTGCCTGCATTTACGCTAAATGGCGAATTTGCTACGGTAATAGTTATTTGATCGGTTGCTGTGCACAAGCCGATGGTTACACTACAAACATACGTGGTAGTAGAAGAAGGCGTTGCAATGGGGTTAAAGATGGTAGTGCTGTTAAGCCCTGCCGCAGGAGACCAGCTATAGGTGCTTGCTAAACCCGCTGAAAGCTGAACCGAACCGCCGGGACAAATAAGTGTATCGCCGGGGGCTATTGCAAAAGGGAGGCTATCTACAATAACCAGTACTGCGCTATCGTAAGGTATAGCGCTGCAGGCATTAGAAAGATAGATAACAACAGTTTCGTTGCCTTCTACTAAACCATCTGCAACCGGGTAAATGTGCAGTAAAGCGGTAGTGTCACCGGCAGGTATAGTAATGCTAGTGCTAAGATTTTGATAATCGGTGCCATTAATGGCAGTTCCTCCGATTGTATAATTAACTGTTGTTGGATAGTTAACCGCCTGCGCCAGGTGAAAACGAACAGAGCCGTTCATGCAGCCTTCCATGGCGTTTGAAACGTTCGGAACGTTGGTGGTGGCATCCTCAATATCAACTGCATTTGACACCAGACTGTTGGCTTCCAGAAACACACCAGAATCGTAGATGCCGTCACCCACGTCGGCAACAGCCAGTTTTAGGTGATAGGTTTGGCAGGGTTGCAGATTCTTAGCTTTTGCAGTTAACACACGGGTAAAGCCATCATATTCCAAACAGGTACCGTTCGTATTATCAACGTAGTAGCTCGAATAACTAAGGCTGGTGCAGGTAGATGCAGTACCGTAGGTGCCACTCATACCGGGGTTAACTGAGTTGATAGCCACAGGGATAGTGGTGCCCGGGATTAATGCTATGTTTTTAGAACCCGTAATACCAGGGCCGCTGATGAAGAAGCCGAATACATCATTAAAATTTGAGCAAACGTACTCAGGGTATTCATCAGAACCAAAAGCATAACGGAATTCAACACTGTCACTTAATACCTGCATATCGAATTCAAGAACTGCGGCATTATAGGTAATGTTAGAGGTAAGATTATCGAGATCGCTATCGCCGCCACCGGAGTTATCAATACCGGAGGAGCCGTTGATGTTAGGGCCGGCTACTGTGTTTACATTACCGGTAGTTAAAATTACACCTTGCGTCATCCCCAGGTTGCAGGTACTGGTAGTAAACGTTCCTGCTGCACCGTTAGGGCAGGTGAGTACCACGTTACTTACAGTTACACCGTTACCGGCAAGTATTTGCGCCAATTGGTTTGCGTTGCCATTAGCCGTAGTAGTAATCTGACTATAGCCTTGTAACGTAAAAACCGATAGGATAAGAAGGTAGATATATTTACCCATTAGCTTGTTCAATCTCGAGCCCTAAGTTAACTTCTATTTAATAGTTTGTCAAGGCCTGGTTAAAATAAATGGTTCCCCAATTCCAACTACTTGATTTTTACAGGGGAAGCGTGATTTTTGTTGTTGTATTCATATAACATTTTACAAGGCAGGTGTCGACATTAACAGCTTGTGGGCTGTAATTCTACCAAAACGGCATAATTGTTCGAAATCAATAGATTATGCATATTTTTTCATGCGTTTGTTTGGCGGGTGTCTATAAACTCCGAATAGTAGCTGGGAAGCAGCTATTAATGCATACGATCGCCGCGGAGCTCAATTTGCTTCATAACCCCGGCCTCGAATTCCAACCATTCGTTCCAACGATTCAAAACGGACTCTTTTCCGCCAAAATCACAGGCCATGTCCAGAAACAGCCGGTAATGTCCGGCCTCGCTCACCATCAGGTTTTTGTAGAACTTTTTAAGTTCTTCATCAGGTATATGAAGTGATAGAAGTTTAAAGCGTTCGCAACTGCGGGCCTCTATTAATGCGGCAAACAACAGTTTATCTACTAACGATTCCTTACGGCTGCCACCTTTTTGCAGAAAGGTGTAAAGTGCACTTACATATACATCGCGGCGTTGCCGGCCTAGTTTTAAACCGCGTTTTCTTAATTGCTCTACCACCAGTTCAAAATGCCCCCATTCCTCTTTAACAATGGGCGATAAGGCATCAATAATTCCCTCCATATCCGGATATGTTTGTATGATAGAAATGGAGGTGGAAGCTGCCTTCTGTTCGCAGTAAGCGTGGTCAGTTAATATTTCTTCGATGGATTTTCCTGCCAAATCAGCCCAACGTGGGTCGGTGGGGAGTTTTAAACCTAACATACCCGGCAAAATAAAGCAGTAAATTTTAAATGGAAATACTGATTTATTGCAGCGGCACTACCTCGTTTTCAACGATGGCAAAAACCTCATCACCCGGTTGGGGATTGATTAATGCTAAACCGGTAAACCCGCCGAACGCAGGCAAAATGGCATATTGGTTTCCAAAGTAGAAGCACGGAAATTTCAGGCTTTGCTTTGCGAAACCTTCCAAACGCACGCCGGGATGCAAATGACCGCTAAAGCAGTAATTGAATTGAGCGATATTCTTTGCCTGGGGCGGTTCATGCGTGAATAAAAAGTTGTCTATCGCCAGATCATCATAAACAGCGATACCGGCATCCGTATACGTGTGACGTGGCATAATATCGTGGTTGCCCTTTACCAATACCACATCCAGGTTAAATCCTGCCCGCCATACATCAAACAGGTTTACTTCGTTGTTGCGGTCGCTATGAAACATGTCGCCCACTATCAACAATTGTTGGGGGTTATAATCGTAAATTAACCGTGTAAGCCGTTCCAAATCCTGACGAAAGACCTCTTGGGGTACCGGAACACCTGCTTTTCGGAAATGCATGCCTTTACCAACATGCAGGTCGCTTAAAATAAGGGTTTGTCTGTTTTCCCAATACAAAGCTCGCTCGGGTAGCAACTCAAAAGTATGATTGAATAGATCAATAGTCATGCAACGCTGCATAGCTTTGGCAGCACCGCAATATTCCATAACCCCGGGCTAATAACCTAAGGTTAAGCTTTATGTTTTTCGCTTAAAGCCCATGCGGCCCGGCCGTGCAGGGCGTGAACCTTCTTCCAGTTGCTTCTGCATTTTACGCACTCTATCTGCCAGTTGTTCGCTGCTCAACGTATCCCTTAGCGAATCGACCTTGATAGGGAAGGAGAAGGGGGTAAGTTTGACCGGATATTTGAGAATAATAGTAGAGTCGCCGATCCGTTTTAATGCTGCGCGCAATCGAACCTCTTCAATCTGATTATCGAAAACCTCGCGATAAGCTTGCCGGAGCAGCAGATTTTTTTCGTCGTGGTCGCTGAACACCTTAAAAAGCAATGATGATGAAGCCTGCAGGTGCCTGTTCTTTTTATAGGCACCCGGGTATCCCTGGAACACGAGCCCAGCTATTACAGCTATGTCACGAAACTTCCGGCGAGCCATTTCAGTGCTATTCACGCTTTTTTGAATATCCAATAACAGGTTATCGGTAGTGAAGAGCTTTTGGATGATCGTGTGATTGGTGGGGATTTCCTGATCACTCAGCAGTTCAAAGCCATAATCATTCATAGCAATGCTGAAGGTAATGGGCTGTATCTGGCTAATGCGATAGGCTAACAAGCCCGCCATTACCTCGTGTACCAGACGGCCCTCAAAGGGATATACAAATAAATGGTGACCGTCCTTAGTTACAATGTATTCGAGCAGTGTTTCGTTTTCAGACGGCACATAGGATAAGTCGCGCTGCAGATCGAAGAGGGGTTTTAATAATTGTATTTCTACATCCTTTTCGCTGTTGGGGTTATCGGTATCTGCTGCTGAACTGTAAGCATGTCTTAGTACGGCGCTAAGGTTGGATGATAAAGGCATGCGCCCACCACCCCAGCTAGGCATAATGGCTTTTTTTACATTGGTTTTACGAACCAGCACATCCATGTCCTTAATCATAATCAACTCCAGATTGCGGCCGGCTAAGGCAAATACATCGCCCGGTGAAAGACGTGTAATAAACGATTCTTCAATAGAACCAATGTAGCCGCCCGACATAAACTTAACCCGCATCATGGCATCACTTACTATGGTGCCCATGTTCAAGCGGTGCCTTAGCGCAATCTTACGGTCCGTAATTTTGTATAAACCGTTGATGACTTCTACTTTTTTAAATTCGTCGTAGCTGGTAAGCGTACTGCCGCCGGTGGTTATAAAGTTCAGCATCCATGCCCATTCGTCGGCTGACAGATCGCGGTAGGCAAAAGAGGTTTTTACTTCCCGGTAAATCTGCTCAGGGTAAAAGCCATCACCTACCGCCAGGGTGCACAGGTATTGAATCAATACATCATAAGCGTTCACTACCGGCTGCCTTTGTTCGATTATTTGCCTCTTGATGGCATCCTTTAATGCCGCACCTTCTACCAATTCTAAAGAATGGGTGGGTAGAAAGTAGATCTTGCTGGTGGCATCCGGGCTGTGTCCACTGCGGCCTGCACGTTGCAAAAAGCGCGCAACCCCTTTGGGTGAACCTACCTGTATGACGGTATCAACCGGACGAAAATCAACACCAAGATCCAACGAGGAAGTGCAAACCACAACTTTGAGAATGCCCTGATGCAGCGCATCTTCTACCCAGGTGCGCACTTCATTATCCACCGAGCCGTGATGCAGCGCAATGGCCCCTGCCAGTTCAGGGTGTACATCCAGTAATGCATGAAACCATATTTCGGATTGTCCGCGTGTATTAGTAAAAAGCAACGTGGTTTTGCTGGCTTCGATGATGGGGATCACTTTTTCGGCCATACGAATGCCCAGGTGGCCTGCCCATGGAAACTTCTCGATTTCGTCAGGCAAAATAGATTCCATCTCAATCTTCTTTTTGATAACTGCACGAACAGTAACAGCCTGCTTGCTGTATTCGCCCAAAGCCACTTCCAGTGCGTCCTCCATGTTACCAATGGTGGCTGAAATAGCCCATACTTTCAGTGGTTGGGTAAACGATCGCAGGGAGGTACCATAGATGCCTTTTAGGCGGCTAAGGGCAAGTTCAACCTGAACGCCACGTTTACTGCCTAACAACTCGTGCCACTCATCAATTACAACGGCTTGCAGGTTCTCAAATAGTTTAGGGTGCTCTTTTTGTGCTAATAAAATATGCAGGCTTTCCGGTGTAATAATCAAAACTTCCGGAAGGTTCTTTTTTTGTTTTTGCCTTTCGGACGAGGAGGTATCTCCACTGCGCATACCTATGGTCCAGGGAAGGCTGATGGCATCACATACTTCCTGCATAGCACGTTGCAGATCTTTAGCCAGCGCTCGCAAGGGCGTTACCCACAGCAATTGCAATCCGTTATTTTTTTTATTCTGCCACTTATCAGGGTTTTTGTTTATCCAATCTATAAGCACCGGTAAATACAGCGCAAATGTTTTACCACAACCAGTGGGGGCATTTAGCAATCCGCTTTTACCTTTCAGGTATTCCTGCCAGGCTTGTTGCTGGAATTCAAAAACGGTCCATCCCTTGGCGTGCATCCAATCGCGTATCACCGATTCACCCAATGAACAGGTATCGGTTCCAGAAATTTTGCTGGAGGCCTTTTTACTCACCGGGTTGTTTTATCAGGCTTCTTAAATCTTCGATTGTGTTGATGTCCTCTACTTTTTTATCCCTGCGCCACCGCAACATACGGGGAAAGCGTACTGCCACACCGCTTTTATGTCGTTTGCTCTCGCTTATCCCTTCAAACCCTAGTTCAAAAACCAGTTCAGGTTTCACGGTACGCACCGGCCCGAATTTTTCAAGGATATTACGCTTGATAAACGCATCTACTTCAACAAACTCTTTATCAGTGAGCCCTGAGTATGCTTTGGCAAATGTTACAAGTTTCCCTTCGTGATCCTTTAAGGCAAAGGTATAATCGGTATATAGATTGGCTCGACGACCATGGCCTTTTTGGGCTGCTACTAGTACGCAGTCAATCGTAAGGGGATCAACTTTCCATTTCCACCAATCGCCTCTTTTCCTACCGGCCTGGTAGATGGCATTCTTGCGCTTTAACATCAAACCTTCGGATATCATTAGCCGCGATTGACCCCGAAGTTCACCTAACTCGTTCCATTCCTTAAAGTCAATTACCGGCGATAACCGCAGGATGTTTCCGGCTGCAGGAGGTAAGTTGTTGATGACCGCTTCCAGCAGTTCCCGACGTCTATCCTGGGGTACGTTTCGCATGTCCTCGCCTTGTAATTCCATTATATCATAAGCAATAAATACAACAGGTGCTTCCTGCAATATTTTCTTAGTTATGTTTTTACGCCCTATTCGCGTTTGCAAAACACTAAACGGTAATGGCCTGCCCTCTTGAAAACAGATAATCTCACCGTCCAATGCAATTCCATTCTCCAGGTAAGTGTTCAGTGCCTGATATTCCGGAAACTTCTCGGTCATCAATTCCTCACCGCGGCTCCACACAAACAGCTCCCCCTTGCGCTTAATAATTTGCCCTCTTATGCCATCCCATTTCCATTCTGCCTGCCATTCTTGTGGCTCTCCAAGTGTATTGGTTTCCTCTTCCAGTGGGTAGGCCAGGTAAAAGGGATACGGTTTCGAGGCGTCGGTATCTGCATGCTGGCCGGTTATCAACTCCTCAAAGGTAGTGGTTGCCGGTGACCATTTACCGCTAATGCGGTGGCTGATTACCTGTGGATTTTGATTATATACCTTGGCGATAGCGTTCACTATCGTAGCCTGAGAAACGCCAATCCGGAAAGCACCACTCATCAGTTTATTGAAAATAAAGCGTTCGTCGCTGCTTAGTTGTTGCCAGGCATTAAGTATGGCTTCCTTCTTTTGGGCTTCATCTTTATCCAGCAGGTTCTGTAAATAGGTGGCCCAATAAGCAAGTGGTTGTTCGCTTTGGCTAACACTCTCCGGTAATATCAGCGCTATCGTCTCGCTCAGGTCTCCTACGTTCAGGTAGCTTTCATCAAAAAGCCATTGGGGAATGTTGGCTAATTCGGCACACCAGGTACGCAACAACGTAGCACTAACTGCTCTTCTGGGGCGGCGGCCCGTAAACAACGCCAGGGTCCACAATTTATCATCCTCTTTTGCCGTAGCAAAATAGCTGACCAATGCATCTACCTTATCGTTGGTAGACGTGCTATTGCTCACCTCAGTTACCAGTTCTGCAAACCGTTTCATAGAGTAGTATCGTTTTGCGGGTTGGGAGCTATAGGCGTTGTTAATTCTTCTTCATCGCTGCCATACTCGGTTAGTACTTCTTCCGAGGCTATTCCAATCTCATTCAGGTAACGACTAAAAACTGATTGATAGCCGTGGGTGATGTAAGCCTTTTGACAGCCGGTTGCTTTAACAGCTTGTAGTAATCCATCCCAATCGGCATGGTCGCTCAACGCAAACCCCCTGTCTGCGTTTTGGCGGCGCTTACTGCCCCGCACTTTCATCCAGCCACTACAAGCCCCTATGCTGTAAGGCTCAAACCGCTTAAGCCAGCCGCTTTCACTGCCGGTGGAGGGGGTTATAATCAATCCACCTTTTAATTCTTCTTTCTTCAGGTCTGCGGTCCAGCGTTGAACATTGTATAAGGGAACCCCTGCCTCTATAAACGCACGTTGGGTATTATACACTGCTGTATGCGCCACAATAGGACCAATGCTTTTATCTACATGCGCGAGCAAGCGTTGCGCTTTGCCCAGGCTATAACCAACTAAAATGCTTTGTTTACTGTGTTCGCGATTGTGTGCCCACCATTTGTTGATAGCATCAAAAATGTCTTCCTGCTTTTGCCAGCGGTACACCGGTAAACCAAAAGTTGACTCGCTGATAAAGGTGTGACAGGCAACAGGTTCAAATGCTCCACTGATGCCGTCATTTTCGGTTTTATAGTCCCCGCTTACCACCCATACTTCCCCTTCATTTTCCACCCGCACTTGTGCTGAGCCAATAATATGCCCGGCAGGATAGAACGTTATTTTAACCCCATTGATGTAGAGCGGTTCGCTATACCCAACAGTTTGCAGGTTTATATCCCCCAACCTTAGCCTTAGGATAGGTGCGCTTAAGGTGTGCGCCAGATAATGTTTGCTACCCCATCGGGCGTGGTCGCTATGGGCATGGGTGAGCACAGCCCTATCCACTCCACGCCAGGGGTCAATGTAGAAATCCCCTTTAGTGCAATAAATACCTTTATCGGTAAAACGTAGAAGCGGAGTTGCCATAGTTAAGCAGCGAACAAAGGTGAACCTTTTGTTTTAAAAAATAATGCCGTACCCTGCTCAGATAGGTAACAAAGGCGGAAAGAGAGGCTCGTTCTTTGAAAAAAAGGTTTACTTCTTTTTAACCGGCCAATTAAACAGTACGCTGGTAATTACGGGGATGAAGAAGATAGAAACCGTTAGCAATGAAGTGGCATAGTCGGCAGTATGGCTACCCAAAAACTTACTGAATTCAGATTCTGGCTGAAAGTGCTCTAATACGGACAGCAGCAATTTTATACCCAAAACGGCAATTACTAAAAATGCCGAGGTTTCCAGAAAGTGGTAGCGTTCCATCAATCGTACAAAGCCCTGCGCAACAAAACGCATAGCAAGTATGCCAATAAACACACCAATCCAAATCAGCAGGATGTTATTTGAAAATGCTACGGCGGCAAACACATTATCGATGGAGAAGGCCAGATCCATCAACTCCACCAAAATCACCGTGCTCCAGAATGGCCCCAGCTTTCCAAAAGTTACCTTATACAGCCAATAATCTTCTTTCTTTAGAATGTCGTCTTCTTCTTTGGGAGAGGCCTTACCCTTAAAGTAGTCGAAAACCAAAAAGAGCAGATAAACACCGCCCAAAGGTTTTAGCCACCAAATTTTAATGAGAAGGGCAGCAAACAATAGGCAGATACCTCTGAACAGGTAGGCCCCGATAATTCCATATTTAAGCGCTCGTTTGCGGTCTTTTTGAGGCAGGTCCATTACCATTGTTGCCAGCACAGCAGCATTGTCAACCGATAAGAGGCTTTCTATAATTACCAGGTTGCCGATAATAGCTACCGATGGAATCGGGTGATCAATAATGTCCCGTAACAGTTCTTCCAGCATCCCTCTTTTAGCGCGCTGTTAGCAGCGCTGTTGCAAATATCGGTAGATTTTTGATAACTATTTTTTGACTTCGCAGCACATTTTCAAATAGTTTGCTTTGATAATCGTTACTTATACCAACCAAAAATAATCCCCACAAAATTGTTTAACCTATATGAACCCAGAAGAGTTTATTGTTGACCTGCATTGCCATCCGAATATCAAAGCCTTTAATTCCGGACACCCCATTGCCACCCGGGATATGTGGGAGAAAATTTACCACAAAACCGACCACAACCGTTTTGCCGAAGGTTTAAAAAACATCTCGAAACAGGTGCTTAAAGAATCGCAGTGCAACTTGTATACGCTGGCCGAAGGTAATGTTCGTGTGTTTAATGTTTCGCTTTATCCAATAGAGAAAGGGTTCCTGCATTTACGCAATGTGCCCCGGTTGATAATCGGTAAAAAGCAGGTTGACATTATGCACGAGGTAATTATGGGCTTTGATGCTAAGCGTATTGCTTATTTAAAAAAGAACAACGATTACTATGGTGATCTGCAAAAGGAATATGAATATGTGCGGGATAGCCAGGGCACCAGTCCGGACGGGAAATACGTTTTTAAACTCGTAAACAACTTCAAGGAATTGGAGGCTGCCTTAAAAAAGAAGAACACCCTTGCAGGTATTGTAAGTATTGAAGGCGCGCACGTTTTTGGTACGGTTGGAGAGGATTTTGAGTCGCTTAGTTTCGAAGAGCAGAAGGAACTCTTGAGCGCACGTATACGTGAAGTAAAGCAGTGGGAGTTTCCGCCTTTTACTATTAATCTGGCGCACCATTTCTGGAATGCTTTAAGCGGCCATGCCACCAGCTTTAAATTACCAAGTAGTGCCCTCTTAAATCAAAACCGGGGGAAGGATAAGGGCATTTTACCCCTGGGATGGCATGTGATCCGCGAGTTGCTTAGCCGCGAAAATGGAAAGCGCATTTTGATTGATACCAAACACATGAGTGCAGCCGCCCGTAAGGAATACTATGCATTTCTGTTTAACTACAACCACTTAAACCCAACTGATAAAATACCCGTGGTGTTTAGCCATGCCGGTATCAACGGATTTAATACGCTTGACGCCTCCATACGCGAGAGGGATACACCGGCCAAAACCCGCCACCATCGTTTGTATAAATGGAGCATTAATGTATGCAACGAGGAAGCACAAGCCATTCTTGACTCAGGCGGCTTAATAGGTCTTATGATGGATAAGGGCAACCTCGGAGGATTAGCCGCCATTCGTGAAATCTCAGCGATTACCAATAGCGAACAGCAACGCCGCGAATTCAGTAAGGTGTTTTGGGATAATGCATTTCAGGTGGTAAAAGCCATAGGAGGGCCCCAGGGGTGGGATGTGCTAAGCCTGGGTACCGATTATGAAGGAACCATTACCCATATGGACCCTTATGAAAGTTCGGCTAAATTACCCCTGTTTGAAGCAGATCTTCAGCAATATCTCGAGGAGACCGATTATCGAAAAGAGTTGTGGTATGACTATACGCCCCACCAGCTTGTACGTAAAATTATGAAGGGTAATGCCATGAAGTTTTACGAGAACTTCTTTGTTTAATCTTATTACTGCCTTTACCCGTTTTTCAAGCAAGGGTAACTTTCTAATGATATTCATGCCATACGTTTGGACTCAAAATCTGGATATATGGTGCTTGTAACAGGAATAGTATCGGTAACAATGGTTGTGTCGTTTGTGATTATTGCGGAATCAGTAACCCGGCTGCGCCGCAGAAAAAAAGCCCGGGTGTAATAAATGCCCCATATAACAGGCAGTGCACACGGGGAGGTGTCGGTACATTATTAAATTAATCTTTAATTAAACACCGGTTTTTATTTGGTACGTTTTTTTGCGCTATCAATAAAAATAAGGTATGGACCTTTCTACCCGCAAATCGTTTTTGAAAACCCTTGGCATATTAGGTGGCGGAAGTTTGCTGCTAAAGTCGAATGCCATGAGTCCTTTACTTCCAACAGATTCACCTAATCCGATGCGTACCCAACCGGCAGGTTTTAACCCTGCACGGCGCGTATTGCGGGTTGCGCATTTAACCGACATCCACATTAAAAATGAACGGGCGGCCGAATATGGTATGGCCGCCGCCTTACATGCGGTGAACAATATGGTTGATAAACCTGACTTTATAATTAATGGCGGTGATGCCATTATGAATGCCGCATCCCTTACCAGAGAAGTGGTGAAGGATCAATGGGGTTGCTTCCAGCGCATCTTAAGTGGCGAAAACAGTTTACCTGTTTACCATTGTGTTGGCAACCACGATTTATATGGCTGGATGTTGCCCTCGCCCGACCATGCCGAGGCGAAGAAATGGGCAATGGATGAGTACAGTCTCAAGCGTTCATATTACGCTATGGAGCTTAACGGGTGGAAGTTTATTGTGCTGGATAGTATTCACGGCCGTAAATCGGTACCAGGTTATTATGGCAAACTGGATGAGGAGCAGATGGATTGGTTAAAAAGGGAACTGGAGGCCACGCCTTCAACTACCCATGTATGCATCGTATCGCACATTCCTATTTTGGCTATTTGCTGTTTGTTTGATAATGATGTTACCAGTACCGGTAAACTGAAGATATCGGAAAATAACATGCACTACGACTCAGACGAGTTAGCGCGTTTATTTTACAAGCATGGTAATGTGCGCACCTGTTTAAGCGGCCACATCCACCTGATTGATTATGTAAATTATCTAGGAACAGAATACTTCTGCAATGGAGCGGTAGCAGGGGAGTGGTGGCGAGGCAAACATCAACAATTTGACCCTGCTTTTTGTGTGATGAACCTGTTTGAGGACGGTACAGTAACACGGGAAGTGAACTACTATAAATGGACGGCCTGATCGGTTCGAAGAGGTTATTTCAAAAAAGAAAGGGATGGCAATCGCCATCCCTTTCTTTTTAGCGTAACAAGGTTACGTTGCCTTTGGCCGTATATTTTTTGTGGGTAATAGTGCTGGTGGCTTCTACATAAAATACAAAGGTGCCTATTGGTTGGGCTACCCCACGGAAGGTACCATCCCATTTATCGTTGGCATCTGAGAATACCAGTTCGCCCCAACGGTTATAAACGTGGAAAATGTTAATGGTAAACTGGCTGCGGTTTAGTATATCGAAGAAGTCATTACGTCCGTCGCCATTCGGTGTAAAGGCGGTAGGTATTAATAAAAACACATCCGGTATAGTAACGGTTACCTGTACACTGTCGTTAGCATCGCAATTGTTGTTACCGGTTACTGTAACGTAATACGTAGTCGTTTCCTGCGGGTCAACGGTAATTTCTTCAAAGTGCACGCCATTGTTCCATACATAAGTGCCGCCTCCGGTTGCATTTAGGGTAATGCTGCTGCCCAGGGTAATGCTGGTATCGTTAGATACACTTATAGTGGGCGATTGTAAAGCCGTTACGTTTACCGCTACCGTGCTGTCGCATCCGTTCTGATTGCTCAGGGTTAGGTAAAATGCGGTATCGCTCACAATAGTTACTCCACCATAGGTTAAACCGGTACAAACCGATACATTTTGTTGGGTAGTATCCTTCGGTAAAACGGTAAGATTGGTGGTTACCGTGCTGTCGCAACCCAGGGTTGTGCTTAATACATCAGTATACACGCCGCTTACCGTTTGGTTAGCTCCGCCGGCAAAATAGCTTTGACCTTCGCAAATGGTAATGTTATTGGTGGTTTGCTTAACCGGGTTTTGCACAATGTTGTAGGTCATTATAGTATCGCAACCGGTAGTTGCGGGCACCGTGTCGTTAAATGTAGTGCTGCTGCTGTAGGTAACCCCGTTTACTGTTACGCTTTGTCCCTGGCAGAAACTAAGGTTGGTAGTGCGGGTAACGTAGGTGCCTACGGTTACCTGGTAAGTTACCAATGTATCGCAAGTGGTAGCTGATGGTATCGTATCAAGATAGGTTCCTGCTGTGGTAACAGTAACGCCGTTTATAACCACGTTATTACCCGGACATAGGTTGATGCTTTGCGATCGGTTAATGAAGTTAGAAATAGTAACAGTATAGGTAACAATGGTATCGCATCCCAGGGCAGCGCTCAGCGTATCCGCATACGTGCCTGCTGTGGTAATTGTTTGTCCGTTAATAACAATGCTTTGCCCGGGGCATAATTGTGCACTTACCGAACGCGTATTGTATGGATTTACTAATACGGCATAGGTGCGGCTGGTATCGCAACTTACGGCACTTGGTATAGTATCCCTATAAATACCTGTGGCAGTAATGTTCTGTCCGTTAATAACTAATGGCGTTCCTGCACAAATGCTGATAAACTGTGTATCAACCACCAAAGGAGCAAAGCTTACATTATTAGTGCGGATAGTATCGCAACCAATAGCTGCCGGAATGGTATCCATATAGGTGCCGGGTGTAGTAACGGTAACCCCTCCTATAACCACGCTTTGACCACTGCATATCGAAAGGTTGCGAACGGTTGTAGGCGGAGTAAAGGCCTGGCAGTTGTTGCTCATGGTATGTATCCAGGCTGCATTGGCGGCATTGTTAGGGGCGCCAGGCGTTTCGTTTGTTGTGGCCGAAGAATCAACAAAATTGGCCGCATTAAAAGGGTCATTATCTACCAGGTTAGCCATGTAAATTACATTGCCTCCCTGCCCTCCGGCATAGTACACGTCGAGTGCTGTAGTGTTATTGCCATAACCAATAGCGTGATAAGCCTGCGAATAATTGGCAGGTGAAACGGTATGAAATGCATCACCCCCGTTGGCCATACCCAACTCAATCCAGGTGCCGGTGGTAGAGTAAGGTGTACCGGCCACTGCATAAGTAGTCATAGTGCCTCCTGAAGCAGGTAATGTGGTGTTTTTAAGTAAAACAGACGAACTAATAGGTACTATATAAACACAGTCGCCGTTGGCATCACTGGGGTCGGCTATAAGAGCTGCTGTAGCCGGACTCATATCAGCATCGTTATAGATTAAAATGATGGAGCCTATTTTTACGTTTGCCCATTGCGGTATACTATCAAATTTAGCATGACCCGAGGCTATACCTGTTCCGGAGCCGGTGGCATGCCAGCTGTTATTATCATCAATAATCCAGCCACGCAAATCTACCGTATTTGGCGAACCGCAAACGGCAGTACCGGTAACAACTAATTCCACATACTCCTGGGCACCCGCAGGGCCGTTTGAAAGTTCATTGATGATCAGTTGGGCATGTATCCCGGTAGAAAAGCTCAAAAAAAGTGCTGCAAACGTAAAAAACCGCATCTTCAAATTCATGGCGCAAATTAAAGCAAAGTATGTTAACCTTAGATGAACGGATGGCCTTAAAGGTTGCTGGGATTGGATGATGCTAATCAGGCAACTTTCCTTCTGAAATCTCTGTTTTTTGCGTTTTTAGCTTATTAAGGCCGATTTTTTGGGCAAAATGATTAAGCCGTAGAAGCTTATAGAAGATATGTTGAAAGGTTGTGGAGAATTGCGCCTTTAAAATCAATCGGCAAATCCGAAAGTAGATTTAAAGCTGTTAAGAAACCGGAGCTTGTATTCTTCCATGTCAACAGTTGAGCTCAATAATTGGGCCAGCGAAGTAACCCCCTTACCTGTAAGCCCGCAGGATATGATCTTTTGAAAATAGGAGAGGTCAGTATTAATATTAATGGCCAGGCCGTGCATGGTTACATGACGCGAAACCCTTGCACCGATAGCACAGATTTTATTATCGGAGTAGATACCAATGCGCTTGTTTCGGATCCAAATACCGGGAGCATCGCTGATGCGTTCTCCTTTAATTCCGTAATGCAACAATGTTTTAAGAATGGTTCCCTCCAGTTTGTTGATGTATTCAGCCACCCCAATGCCCAGTGTATCTAAATCAAAAATGGGATAGGCTACCAGTTGTCCGGGTCCGTGGAAGGTAACATCGCCGCCTCTTTGCACATGGAATAACTCAGCCTGCATATCGGCTGTATTTACTAATATGTTTTCTCGTTTACCTGTTTTGCCAATGGTGAATACCGGGGTGTGTTCGCAGACCAGCAACGTATTGCTGGTTGGTTCCCCGGTTTCTTTAGCCGCTAGATTCTTATTAAAGAGCAATTCCTGCGTGGCAAGAACTTCACCATACGGCTTAAGTCCCAGATCGCGGTATGTAAAGTTTACTGCACTCATTTATTGTTTGTGCTTCTTCTTTTCTTCCTGCAGGGTGCTGCCTGCATTGTAAAAGAACTTATAGAACGCACGGTTCATTTTATCGATGGCTTTAACGTAGTTATCCAGGTAAACTACCTGGTAAAAAGGAAAGGGTTCCGCCAATTGCATTAATGTAGTATCCGATACAAAGATCGTACTAGTGCTCATGGTATTGGTTGACGGCTCCGTTTTATTTACACCTGAATAGTGATAAGCATCACCTGGTTGGTTGGAGGTAACAGTACCATATTCCGCGAACAGAAAATAAGTTTGTTTAAGCCGGATGGTGGTGTCCACACCAAGGGTGTCATTTAGAAAGAGGCCTTGCTCGCCTTTCAATAAATTGGCTGTATTACGGGAATACATGAAATATACAGGACAAAAATCGAAGCTACTTTTAAATGCCGTTACAATCTTTTGGTTTTGCACCAGCCGTTCTGCCTCCATGCGGTCAGCAATATCGTTGCGCCCGTTATTGCGATAAGCATCGATACTCTTGTCGTTAGTTTTTAATCGAACGACCAGGGCACCGTTCCTCAAGGCGTTTATCTGCATAATAGCCACGGTGCGGTTAGTTGGTTTAATCACTTCCTTATCCGATAGCGGGCTTTTTACCGACGTGGAATCGCTGCTCTGGGCAATACCAGTCAGATTCAGGAACAGTAGTACGAATAACAAGCCTCTCATCACTTAAAGTATTTGGCAATCTCTCTCGGAACAAATTTGCGCACTTTGCCCTTACCTCTGATTATTTCGCGCACAATGGTAGAGGAGATACTAGATAACTCCGGACGCGATAAAATCAAAATGGTTTCCAGTTGCGGAAGCATATCGTGGTTCAGGTGGGCAATGGTTTTTTCGTATTCAAAGTCAGCAGAACTGCGGATACCGCGCAACAGATAATTGGCCTTTCTTTCCTCGCAAAAGTTAACAGTAAGTCCTTCGTAGCTTTCTACTTTTACTTTCTTCTCGTCGGCAAATACCTCTTTAATCCATTGTATGCGCTGTTCTAACGGATATAGTGTTTGCTTTTGCGAGTTTACACCAATAGCCACAATTACCTGGTCAAACAAGGGTAAGGCGCGGCGCACGATATCGGCGTGGCCAACTGTAATAGGGTCAAACGAACCCGGGAAAACCGCAATTTTCTTCATACGCGTTGCTTACGGCCGAAAAGTAGAAATTTTTGTGCCAAACCAATGGTTGGGCAGTCATGGTATTGTCATTTAAGGCACTAGGCTTGGTCGGCCTGGATGCCCCTGCGCTCCATACGGCGTGCTTTGATCAATTCCTGACGGATATACCAGGCACGCTTATAGAACGGGAAGTGGTTCAGTTCTTCTTCGGTAAAATCGGGTGGTATCGCATCGTGTGGCATGCTGCGTTCACTCTTAGGTTTCAACATCTGCTTCGCCAGCACATCAAATTTGGTTTGCAAAGCTGCCAGACTCCATTCTCCGAATACTGTGTGCCCGCCTTCGTACCATTGTGCTTGATATTCCTCATAGGTTGTTATATAGCCAGAGTAACCATTGGCATAAGGGCACAGGATTACATTTTTAATGCCACGTTCTGCAAGGGTTTTATGCAGCGATTCGCGCAAACGTTTGCCCCCAATCGTGGTAATTTCAAAAGGAAAGCCAGCCAGTGCTGTATCGCCGATTATAAATAACTGGAGGGGTAATATCTTAGGTGTCCAGGGCTTTTTGATGTCATGGGCCCGGATATGAAACAGCTTAAAGGTTGCAATAGCCGGATCCGCCCAACCAGGTACCGGAATCCGATCGATATGCTTGGTGCCTAATACACGGCGGGTGTTACTTTCTACAAGTATAGATTTCTTGCCTTGTGTACGGTATTTGCGCTCAATAATACGCTTGTATTCTGGGCTACCGAAGCGTGCTTTAAAGTTCTCCCAAAACTTAATGAACCCCGCAAAGCCCCTCATAATTTTACCTACTACAGGATGCATGCCAGGGCCGTCGATCTTGGTGCCCTCAAAAAAGGCAATGCCCATAGCTGCCGGTCCGGTTTGTGCATCGGTTTTGCCATTGGCAAAGCGCGGGTCACAGGTAACATCGCTAAAGTTTACATACAGCAGTTCGTAGTCTATCTCACCTTGTAAAGGTACAAAGTTGTTACCGGTTGCAATTTCCTTAGCTTTTTCGAACTGGAGATTGCCATTGTATTGAGCACTCTTAATATCATCAGGAAATTTGCCCTCCCATTGGCCACGTTGAAAAGGGTAAACCGGATTGTAAACCATACGTGGTGTTACATCACCGGCAGTGCCCTGGGCAAATACGGCAAGGTAATTGGGTTGTCCCTGCTGTTTAAAATACTTCTCCATAAACTCTGAGGCATAGCCTTTATTGTCGTAACACACCTTTTTGTTGGTGTTAGGCAGGCTGGTGGTATGTACTCCAAACCAGTTAATGGAACCTATCTCTTCGCCATTAGTGGCGGTAATTTTCAACAAGGTCATCTCACGATCAAGGCATACGTTTCGGTTATCCTTACCCGCTTTAACTGTTACCTCAGGGTTCATGTTGTAAGCGTCTGGCGAACGCTGGTAAGCAACCTCAATCTCAGGAGCAAAAGTGCCCTTGCCTAATGATAAGGTGGCTTCGCGATAGTTAGATTCTGCCTTTACTATAGCCTCTACTATACCTTCAACAATCTTCTTGTAAACCTCCATTACAAAGCCCGGCACACTTAGGTTATACAAGCCGTAATAAGAGTATCCTCCCGGACCGCTATGCGTATGCTGCGCGGTCAGCATCAAGTTATCTTCATCGTAACCAAATTCGGGATGCTTGCGCTCAAGGGCTTTTAATACGCCCTTTTTAATAGCAATGGTAATAAAGCATACCTCACAGTTTACAAAACAGATTTTCCGTTTGCTGGTTGGGTCGCGAAAAATAAAGGCACGGGCAGATAATGGAGTTTCTACCGATTCCATGGTATTGTAATAAATGCCGTAGCCCAGCATCCCTACACCTTTAACAAATGCGGTTATGTCTGCCTTAGCGCTGCCTACTTCTAACATCGGAGGATTGGATTAATCAGTGATTTAACAACAAAAATACCTTATTGCATTACTATATGGAAACGATTGAGTCCTTAAAAAATTGAAAAGGCAAAAAAAAATCCCGCCGAAGCGGGATTCTTTTGTTTAACTAAAACCAATTGATTAGTTGTGCTGGATGGTAAGCTGTTTGGTAACAGCGCCGCCTGCAGTTTGTATTTTGATCATGTAAACGCCGTTGGCAACACCGCTCAGGTTTAACTGAATATTGCTGGTGCCTGCCTTGTAGAAGATTGGAGCAACAACAGTTTCGCCAATCAGGTTGTAAACTGCTACACTCATATCAGGAGTTACTTCGCCAAAGTTTAATTGAACCAGGCCTGAAGTTGGGTTAGGATACATGCTGATTGCAGAAGCAAATTCAGTTTCATTGATGCCTACACCGGTAGTAGTCACGTCTTTACATACTGTTTGCGAAGTGCCGAAGCTGTTAGAAACGGTTAAGCAAACATGCCATGTAGAGTCTTTGTTGTAAGATTTGATAGGGTTTTGAGCGTTAGAACCTGTGCCATCGCCAAAGTTCCACTGCCAATGGTCAGGCAGGTTTTGTGATTGATCCAGGAAGTTCACTTTGTAGGCTAATTGAGGGAAGGTCCAGGTAAAGTTAGCAACCGGAACGGCTCCTACAATTACTACACGTACTACTGTATCGCTGTTACCAGCGGCATCGGTAGCAATGTAAAGAACGTTGTAAACGCCAACTACAGTTGTGTTTGGAGAGTTCTGAATTTCAGGGACAATCACGCCATCAGTGCAATCGAATGCGGTAGCGCTGTCTTCAGTGTAAGAAGTATTTACCAGGATAGTAACAGTATCAGCACCGTTCAGGGTTACTGTAGGAGGAACCTGATCCAGTTGTTCGTTAAAGTCAGCAGCAGGTATGTTGATGTTGTTAACATACCAGAAAGCAGCTGGCTGTTCCGAAGAACCTAAACCGTTGTTAGGGTCGTGGTTGTAATCAACCTGAGTTAACACCAATGGAATGTTATACTGGTTACCGTTCGTAAGCGCAGTGGTGCTTACCGTTGGGAATATAGCACCACCGAATAAGCCACCTGGAGAGTTCAGCGTTTCGCCGCCAAACAGGGTGTCGCCTTCAGTAAAGTTATATAAGCCTGTCATTTTGTTGCCGGCAACATCAATTGCACGACCAAACAGGTTAGGGATGCTATTGTCAGAAGATTGAACGATGTTCAGATCACTTTCATTCCAGAAGAAGAAGATTTTAGAACCGTCTTCAGAACGTGAGGTTAATGGACGGTTATCTTCGCTTTGAGCTGGATTATCGTTGGTCATATCGCCACGCAGTGTGTAGATTTGAGCCAGGTGAATACCTTTCCAGTTGCAGCCTTGGAGAGCATTAGCATCGTAAGTGATATCCCAAACGTCATAGCCTGAAGCCATGATAGAGTATTGGGTACCGTTACCAACGATTACTTCCAGGTGTGGATTGCCGTTTACGTCAACAGCCAGGTCGCTTTCGAAGCTGCAGGTAGCTAAACGATCCAATGGATCGCCGTTCAGCAGTTCTGTGCCCAGCTCGTCAAATACACCCTGAATGCCGTCCAGATCAACGTGGATTGGTCCGGTCCAGTTTTGGCCACCGTCGATGGTTTTCCAGAAAATAGGATCGTATACAGAGTCTGCATCGGCAGTAATGTCGCCCAGGATAGAGGCCCAACCGTATTGACCGGTAGGGTCAAATGCGATTTGCGCAGAGGTTGCAGCAGAGTAAGTGGCACCTGAGTTATCAAAAGTCTGGAAGTTGGCGCTTAATTTTTGCTCCGTCCAATCAACCGCATTAGTACCGGTGTTCCATACACCTTTTTCAACAACAATACCGCCTACAATGGCGTTAGCTCCGGCTGCGAAACTGGTGTTGTTATCTTCGTTAACGCGCCAGAAGGTACCAGGAGCACCTTTGCACATGCTACCACCAATGGCAACATTACCGCTGTTAACTACATCGATATGAACATCAAATGTGTTAGGATCGCCGGAAACTTTACCGCGACCACGCATGCTACCCTGCCAGCTGCCATTGCTGCCATCATGCCAGGTGCCTGAATAAATCAGGTAAGCACTGTCAGCTACTGTATTTCCAGCCGGGTTGTAGATAACACCTTCAGGAAAACGTCCGTTTACGGAAACGTTATCAATTAGTGGACTGTTAGTAATTAAACCCAGGTTATTGCTCCAGGTAGCGCCGCGATCGGTTGATTTATCGAAACGGTATTGGGCAACGTTAGTGCCGGGAAATTGAGAAGGGTCGTTACGGTGAACAAATGTTACGGTATTCAGTGAATCATTCACGTCAAGCTGGTTACAACTGCCTTCGATGATGCTAAGCAGGTTACCTGCACTGCCTATCAGCTGCGCATTTAAAACATGACCAAGGCCGGCTGCACCGGAATTGTTAGGCTGCTTGGCAGTACTGGTGTTACCATTTGTGTTGGTTACCACCGGTTGATCCTGCAAATGCCGGCTAAGCTTAATGTCGCGCAACGCTGTTTGCGATGTGCCCAGTAAGCTGATACCTGCTAAAGGCAACAGGAGTAAAAGCTTCTTCATTTTTGTAAGTGGTTTTAGTTATTAATTGATAGTTAAGGGTGTCAAAAGTAATGTAAAATTCGAAACCCTGCATTCTGCCTCTGTGGATTATTTGTCACAGGAATGCAATTTTCCCGGACTGGCCAGCGAATCGAGCATTGTTTCCAGCTTTTTTAACCCCTCGGGGCTATCTATTCCCTTGTCGGTTACCATTTTAGGCAGGTTATTATCGTAGTAGTAGCGAACAATACAGGAGGGTAAATCCGATGGGCTTTTTTTGTTCTGGGGATACTCATTATTAAAATCCGAAAAGCCCTCAGAAACAAACGTGGCTTGTATGCCCTTTACTTCTTTTTTGCTGATACGACGATACCAGCACCCTGTTTTTTCAGTAAAGTTTTTGCCGTTATACAGCACCACCCCGTTCTCATATACCTTGATTTCGTAAACGGGGCATTTACCATAACAAGGGGTCCTTTCCAGGCTGGCAATAACACGTCCGTTTTTATAGGCGTGTTCCATGCTTACCTGGCCGGTTTTGCAACCGCCTATTATAACCATCAGAGCCAGGGTAACCGCATATATTTTCATATTTCTATTTACGGGTATAGCGGATGTTAAGTTCTACTTGCGATCTTTCTGGCGAGCCTGGGCTTCGCGTTGCATATCTTCCAATTTTTTCTGCCAGCCAGATGCTTTCTTCGGATTCTTCTTGTTTTCCTCGATTTGCGCGCGCAGTTTGGCATCATTAATGAAGAACTTCTGAATTATCCATTGGTGTCCTACCCCTAACAGGTTTTGTAACAGGTAGTAGTAAGTTAAAGCGGCAGGGAAGGAGTTGAACACAAACATCAGCATTACCGGCATAATGTAGGGCAGGTATTTCATGCCCGGTTGCTGGTTGCCCATGCTGTTCATCTGGTTGTTCATCACTGCCTGTGCCAGCGATGAAAGCGTCATCAGGATAGTGAAGATACTAATGTGGTTTTGTCCCAATATTGTAGTGCCAAAGCGGATCACATCATCATACGACGACAAGTCTGTGGCCCAAAGGAATGGCTGTTGACGTAACTCGATAGAGGCCGGGAAAAAGTAATACATGGCCATCAGGATCGGCATTTGCAGTAACAGCGGTAAGCAGCCACCGAAAGGACTAACCCCGGCCCGTTGATACAACTTCATTTGCTCAGCGCCAATTTTAGCCTGGTCGTCGCCGTATTTTTCCTTTAAGGCAGCTAGCTCGGGGGCCAGAATCTTCATTTTGGCGGCACTCTCAATGCTTTTGGCTGTTAATGGGTGTAACAGCACCTTCAGCATCAATGTCATCAACAGAATGATGATGCCGTAGTTAAGGTGTGTGCTTTCGAACCAGCTAAACACCCAGATAATGAAACGGGTGATGTAGCGTATCCAGCTAAACATCCAAAAGCCGGGTCCCAGTTTAACAATACTCTCCAGGTCGCGGTCAAGCGCAGAAAGTGTGTTGAAGTTGTTAGGTCCGATGTAGTATTGGAAGCTATAAGAAACCTTGTTGCCACCGGTATATGGCAGCACCAGGTTAGCTGCGTATTTCTTAACGTAGCCTTTATCGTTTTTACCGTAATTGGTTTTTAATACGCCTTTGCTAAAGCCACCTTTACTAAACAGGGTGGTGTTAAAAAACTGCTGCTTATACGAAATCCACTCTACGGGAGCATCAAAAGTAGCTTCATCGGTTTCTTTGTCCTCGCTTAGGTTATTAACCGAGCCCAGGGTTGAACGATAGTAGAGGGCAGAGTAACGTCTTTCCAGATCCAGCGTGCGTTCAAAGCTGGAAAGGGTATTGTTCCACTCCGCGGTAATACTATTGGTGCTGGCTGGTATAACATTGCCCAGGCCAATTAAATTAACATCGAAGTTAAATAAGTAGGAGTCGCCGCTTAAGGTGAATACCTCTTCAATGGTAGCACCGTTGGCGCCTTTCATGCTCAGCGTAAGGGACTTCTTATCTTTTCCACCTACATAAACCGAATCGGCATCGGATTCAAAATACATGTCATCCGTGCTCAAAACCTTATCCTCACTCAGGGGAATCTGAAAAGCCAGTTTATTGGTAGCCGAAGTGAACAATATCAAAGGCTTCTTGTCCCAGGTCTTGTATTTCTTCAGTTCAATACTCTTTATCTGTGCGCCCTTAGTAGTTAGCACTATCTTTTGCAGGTCGTTCTCCAGCACTACCAATTTCTCCTGGCCGCTGCCTGCCGTTGCAAATGCGCCATAGCTAGCCTGCATTTTGGCACTGTCGTTAGCTAGAGCAACGGTACTTGCTGTGGTGTCGTTCGGGCTAGCCGAAGTTGCCACCGGTAAACTTTCCTTAGCTGCTTCTTTAGCCTGTAGTTTGGCTAGTGAGTCGGTTTTTTGTTGTAATTCCGTCTCCGCTTTCTTCTTTTTCTGTTCTTCGGCGGCGCGTTTCGATTGGTAGAAAACGAACCCTATTAACAAGGCGCCCATGAGCACCCATCCTAAAATTTTCTCCTTATTGTTCATGTGTATGAAATGGCGGGCAAAAGTAAAAAGTTTAATGACTTAACAGCCGAATGGAATGTAGGACGGCTTACGGGGCTAATTATTTGAAATAGAAGGCTCCTAACTGCATTTTATGGTTTGTCAGTTGAGTTAGGGCAGGGAAGGAGGGGTTGGGGCCTGTTTAAATAACAAAAGCCCTCCTGTTTTGCAGAAGGGCTTTGTTTCTTAACTATCGTTCTTGCCTAATTTCTTACTCGATGTGGATATCGCCTTTAGCGCAGTTTACAAAGGTATTGCTGTTGATGATATCGCTGTTGTATTCGCTGTTGGCGCTTTGAATGTAGATACCGGTAGCGGCGCTGTTCATGATGCTGCTGTTGCGGATTACGATGTTGCTTGAGCCTCCGTTTGTGTTGGTTACGCTAACCATACCTTCAGCGCCTACAGTGGTCATACCGCCACCGCTGATGGTGCAATGTTCGATACGGTTGTTGTTAGAGTCGGCATTGCGGAAGCGAATGCTGGTCCATACACCGGTGCCGTTATAGATGGCAGATACAGTGATTGGTTGGTCCTGCGTGCCTACTGCGCTGAAGAAAGCTTCGCCGTTAGTGCCGTCAATTACCAGTTCAACATCGTTATCCATGTATACACGAGAACCTGCGTTGATGGTGAAACCTTTGGTTGCTGTAATCTGACCGCTGATCAGGAAAGACTCGTTCAGTTTCTTTAAGGTGATGGCTTTGTTTACTGTTTCGCCGGTTACTTTGATGAACTCCTTACCGTTGTTGCTGTAAGTGTTACCGTTTTCCATGTTCACCGCATCGCTGATGTGCATGCTAACCGGGAAAGCTGAGTTTGTAAAGATCTTGTTACCGGTGAAGTTCAGCACTTTGCTGCCTTCGTTAATTACGATACCATCCTTATTGCTGGTGCTGATGCTGCTGTTGCTTATTTCAACCTGAGCAGGTGTAGTGGTTGAACCTACTACTACGTTACCCATGCCGTAAGTGTTGTTGCCACCGCCTTGTTCAATTTTGCAGAACGAAAGCACATTGCGGCCGTTGTTGCTTAAGATGGTAATACCTTTCCAGCTACCACGTTTGCCGGTTTCAGAAGTAAACAATACTTCGTTCGACTGGGCACCGATAGCAGTTAATGAACCTTGCTCGTTCACCTGTAAGCCTGCACCTTCGGCAAACATTACGGTAACACCGGGCTTAATAGTAAGGTTAGCATTAACCTCTATGTTGTTAGTTATAATATAGTCTACACCGTTTACGCGGTCGGCCAGCACCATGTCGGTAGTGATAGCAGTCTGATCAATACGCTGAGCCTGGGTGTTGTCCTTACGTTCAACAGGCAGGTTAGTGAGGTCATCCTGCTGTTTGCTGCAAGAGCTTAAAACAGAGAGGCCTAAGGCAAGCATTGCAACCGGAGCGTAAAGTTTAAGAGATTTCATACCACTTATGTTTTGTATGCTCAGTATTACGCGCGGCCTGCAGAAAGGTTACGGGTTTTCGAAGAAAATGCAGCAACCTTGTGGTTTTCAATGCCTGTTTTATTGCAAATAACGTTAAGCGGTATAGCGTTACTTACCTCATAAAAATATCTTTGTCGCCATCTAAACAAGGCCGGTACGCATGAGTTTACGTCTTATAAACCTTATTATAGTTGGCATTACAGTGGCCCTCATTGGCCTGGTTATAATCCAGATAAAATGGATAAACCAGAGCTATAAGGTGCGCGAGGAAAAGTTCGACCAAAGCGTATACCTGGCCCTTGGTAATGTAGCACACAGCCTTGAGCGTTCCGAAGCAAGCGGGTATTTTCAGGCTTTTGGCATTAACGATTTTGGCCGCAACATCAGCAAGATGTATGATACCGTGCAAACCATTAAGGCCTATACCCCCGACCTTACCCTGGTAGACAGCATCGGTCAGCATGCTATGAAGTTTGGCTTTAACGACAGCAGCGGGGTGTTTGTATCCAAGTTTATGGGCTCTATTACCTATGTAAAGGAGAAGGCCGAAAAGATGCATACCACCGGCGGTGCCGAGGACAAAGACCTGGCGGCCCCCATGACGCCCGACCGCGAGCGCCATATAATAGAGATGCAGTTTACCCGCTATAACCGCCTGTTCCAGGACCTTGCCATGCAGTTTATGCTGGATGACAAGTGCCTCTCGGACCGGGTGAAGAAGGGCGAGGTGGAGAAGCTGATGAACGAGGAGTTTCAGCGGGAGGGTATAACCACCCCCTATGAGTATGTGGTATTCGATAAATGGTCGCCGAATATGCTGGTAGGTAATATGCAGGTTACCAAGGAACAGGCCCTGGCCACTAAATTTTACTCTATACCATTGTTTCCCAATGACTTATACGAAAATTCGGGCTTTTTGGTAGTAAACTTCCCTATGAAGCGCAATTTCATCTTCCAGGGTATGTGGTTGATGCTGACTGCTACGGGGGCCTTTGTATTAATCATCCTGCTTTCGTTTGGCGGTTCCTTCTACATTATTTACCGGCAGAAGAAACTGGATACCCTTAAAACGGACTTTATTAATAACATGACCCACGAGTTTAAAACGCCGGTGGCTACCATTTCGCTGGCCAGCCAGATGTTAAAGAACGAACGGGTGCTGGAGAACCGTGAAAAGATCCTGAACTACTCCAATATAATTGACGAGGAGAACAAACGCCTGAGCGGCCATATCGAAAACGTGCTGCAGGTAGCCCGCCTGGACCGGGGCGAGTTTAAGCTCAAGATCGACAAGATCAATATCCACGACCTGCTGGAAGACATCTGCGACTCGCTGGAACTGCGCATACAAAACGAACACGGCAAGCTGATACGCCACCTGAATGCCGAGAAAACCGATGTAAAAGGGGATATTTTTCATTTAACTAACGCGTTTTATAATGTGTTCGACAATGCCATTAAATACCGCCGCGAAGAGGACCTGACCGTTAGCGTTACCACCCGCAGCAATGCCAGGGGGGTGTTTATTACCGTGCAGGATAACGGCATAGGCATATCGAAGGAAAACCAGAAGAAGGTGTTTGAAAAGTTCTACCGGGTGCCCACCGGTAACATCCACAATGTGAAGGGGTTCGGACTGGGTTTGAGCTATGTGAAGGTGATTTTGGATGCCCATGGCGGTGATATTAAGGTAAGCGGAGAGCCCGGCGTGGGTAGTACCTTCGAGATTTTTGTTCCTTTTGAGAATAAACCTTAATTTTAACAATAGGATTCAGTAATAAGTAAGCGCAATCGACGATTACTTATATAAGGGTAGTATATCCACTATTCAGGTTGTTAATAAACTTTAAGTGCGCTGTGCGTGTGTTAAACCATGCGTAGCTTTGATTTGTTAAAAGCACTATCACTCAAAAACTTACATATGTCCACCAAAAAGAGAATATTGCTCGTTGAAGATGATACCAACCTTGGTAATTTGCTGCAGGACTCGCTTGAAATTAAGAACTACGAAGTTGTTCTGAAGCGCAATGGTGAGGATGCCTTCAACGATTTTAAGGTGAATAAATACGACATGTGCCTGCTGGATGTAATGATGCCCAAAAAGGACGGATTTACCCTGGCAAAAGACATACGCCGCATGAACAGCACCATTCCTATCATCTTTCTTACCGCCAAGGCGCTGAAGGAAGACACGATAGAAGGCCTTAAACTGGGCGCTGACGATTACATAACCAAGCCATTTAGCATGGAAGAGCTGACGCTGCGGATGGAGAACATCTTTAAGCGCCTGCCAAAGGCCGAGGTGAGCACCCAAAACCAGTTTAAACTGGGCGACCTGGAGTTTGATAATACCCTGCGCGTGTTACGCACCAGCAGCGGTAAGGAAACCAAGCTTACTACCAAAGAATCGGAGTTGCTGAAGATGCTGGCCGTTTACAAGGACCGCATACTGGAGCGCGAAGTGGCGCTGAACGCCGTTTGGGGTACTGACAGCTACTTTGCCGGCCGTAGTATGGACGTTTACATTGCCAAGCTGCGCAAGTACTTAAAAGACGACCCGAACATTGAGGTGCAGAACATACACGGTACCGGCTTTAAGCTCATCGTAAAAAAATAAGCAGCTTACCTGCTTCAAGGCTCCTTCGGGAGCCTTTTTTTTGTTTGATTCAAAATACATTGCCACAGATGCTACAGATGAAATACAGGATGAATGCAAAAAAGGGTGTTGTGGATGTGGCGAAGAGCCGCAATATTGTTCGCCTATAAAGATAATGCAAACAGCCGTATACAAAATACATTAACACAGTCTCGGGGTCATTGATGAATACAAAATCCTAGCTGTTGTGCTCTACCTGTTCTATGCTGTAACTCTTGCAGGCAATAATTAGTTCGCGCTTAGCCAAAACAGAATCGGCTGCAAAAAAAAACTGGCTTAAATCATCGGGGTTTAGTCCCGCCTGTTCTGCCAAAAACCTGTTTGAAAATCCCAGTGAGTTCACATCAATATTCAGGACCTGGTGACCTATAAGGCCGAAATCGGAAAAGGAGAGGACTTGCCTGAAATGCACTCTGGATACATCGCTAAAGTCACCCGGTTTGGTGGAAAGCAATAGCGTTAATGTCCCCGGATTATTTGCATACATTTTAATTGCAAAGAAGCCTTCAAACTTTTTAATCTCCTGCTCCATCAGCTACAATACTAAGCTAATATAGGCGCATTATGCTATTTTTGATTTTAACAACGGTGCTAAGGTTTGATAGGTTTTGATTGGAAATGATAGGAATTGATTGGTTGTGCCGATATACCTATCAAGCCTATCATATTCCTGCCGGGCTGCAAAAAGGTTACAAAAGGTTACTTTGATTTTGGGGTTACACTTAATTAGTTTTGAGTTAGGAGTGATGAGTTTTGAGTGTCGCTGGCTTTTGCTCTATGCTACCTTACCCTAAAGGGGCCGGGCAGCAACAGCGGTTTAGGTTCTCTTTTTTCTACTCTGAGTTATCAATACTGCTTGTGCATGTTTGTGCAGGTTTTTTGCTTGTGCACAGGTTAAAGAAATTTTAATACGATGGATTTTGCTGTTAAAACCGGCAAAAGCGAGGCCTATGCCCGAGAGTGGCCCCGGCGATTTGTGCACATTTGTGCAGTTGATTTTGAAGTGCACAAATTGCAGAAATCGTAATACGATTGGGGCGCGGGCAGAGTCCTGCCGGTTGCTGTTGCAACAATTTATCGGTAATGTAAGTGCGGTGTCAAAGAACTTAGGTGATTTAAAGGTAATAATAAAAGAAACAATATGGAAATATTGGTTGTTAAAAAAAAGATTTTGGGTAGATTGAGCTGCAAGCGGTGGGTATGTATTTGGGCCTGAGTGTGCCGACCACCCCGTCAAGAATCCGGTTCCCGTATTCTTGCCACCCCTCCTGATCCCGAAGTCTCGGGAAGGAGGGGAATTTGAACAGCCAAAATGCAGATAGTGCTTGGTGAGGTGCGTTGGGTGTTTAAGCCGTAGTGTGCCGACCACCCCGTCAAGAATCCGCTTCCCGTATTCTTGACACCCCTCCTCATCAAGGAGGGGAATTTTTGGACCACCCCGTCAAGAATCCGGTTCCCGTATTCTTGCCAGCCCTCCTGATCCCGAAGTCTCGGGAAGGAGGGGAATTTTAACAGCCGCCTCCTGCGGAGTCGGGTAGGAGATTTGCATTTGGAAGATGAGGTTGTTTAGTAGTTGCAGTTGTGTTTTAAGTTCCCCTCCTTGGTAAGGAGGGGTGTCCGGACTGCGTGAAACGCAGGTTGGACGGGGTGGTTGTGTGCTTGCACACGAGCGCGAACGGCCTCTCATCTTTACGTCGATGCACAAAAAAAGCCGGCAATTGCTTGCCGGCTTTTTTATTGGTTTAGGGATGTTTTAGAAGTTGTAACCTACCTGGAAGGTGTAGTTGCGCGGGGCTTCGATAAGTGCCGGGCGCAGCATGTATTCGCGGTTGAAGATGTTTTTAACCAGGAAGGTGAAGGTGAACTTGTTTTTGTAGTTGTAACCCGTGCGGATGTCCATTACAAAGTCGCCTTTGCTATGGGTTTTGCGGAACTGGTTTACCACTTTAAGAGCTCCAATACCCAGGTTATCGACCTCCTTCATATAGCTGTTGTAAAAGCAGCTAAGGCCTAGTATCAAACCCTTGTAAGTTGCCTGAATATCGGCTTTGGCGCTGTGTTGTATGCGGTTTTTGAGCAGCTTGGTGCTGTTAGGGTCGCTTGGGTCGTAAGCCAGGTTGCGCGGGTCAAGGTAGGTGTAACCCACCAGGAAATTCAACGGAACGCCAAATATCTGGCCCTGTGCCACGGCACTGAACTCTAAGCCCATAATGCGGGCATCGGTAATGTTTTCGGCACGGAAAGGTATGCCGTAAGGGATGATGGTATCGGGCAGGTTTTGTATTACCTGGAATTCGATCATATCGTGGTAGCGCATGATAAAGCCGCTAAGGTCGAAGTAGGCTGTCCATTTGCTAACCTGTAAACCTTGTTTGATACCCACTTCGGCGCTCCAGCCGTTTTCGGGGCGCAGGTCGGGGTTAGGAAATACCTGTGCGCCACTGCGGATGGTGTATACATACTTTTCGCTCATAGCCGGGTAACGGAAACCCTGGCCGAAGGAGGCGCGGATAAAGGTGCCCTTGGTGGCCTGGTAGTTCAACCCAAAGCGGAACAGGGGAGTAACCGGTGCATGCAGATTGGTGTGCTTATCCTTAATACGGTTAAGCAGGTTAATTAGCGGTAAACGGTTGCGCACCACATCGTCGGATAGTTGGGCAAACTCTAAGCGCAGGCCGCCTGATAAGGTCAGTTTTTCGAAGAATTTCTTTTCAACCTGCACATAGCCCGCAAAGTTCAGCACATCGCGGGTGCCGAAGTATTTGATGCTTTTGATATCGGGAACCAGGTCGCCAAAGGTTTTACCCTTTATAAGCGAGTAGAAGCCATTAGAGCCGGCCGTTAAGATTACGCCTGCCTTTTTAAAGTTGCGGTGGAAGGAGTAATCGTAGTAAAACTGGGTGGCCTCGGTGCTATCGCCGGTGGTGGAATTGGTAAGGGCGCTGAATACGCGGAATTTGAGGCTGTGGCGGTTGTCCTTTTTATCGTAATAGTTTACGTAAGGGTCGATGGTAAAGAAACGGAAGCGGGTTAAAACCACCTCGGTTGGTATATACATGTAAGTAGCTATACCCTGACTGGCAAAGAAATCCTTGGCGGTTTGGTGGAAGAAGGTCATGTTTAAACCGGCCGTCAGGTTTTGCATCTTTTTAGGGATGTAGCGCAGTTTGGCTGCCAGGCGCACCCGTTTGTAATCGTTGTTTTGGCGGAAGCCCTGGTCCTGCTGATAGCTGCCGGCCAGTACTACACCCAATGCGCCGTATTGTTTGGCATGCAGGAATTGCCCGCCCCCAAACATGGGATGCACCACACGGTCGACGGTATCTTTACGCTGGTTGATGACCTTGCGGTGCCACCATTGGTTCCAGGTGCGCTGGCGTGGCTGGTCGTAAACACCGTAGTTAATCAGCACCTTGTTCACCATTTCATCCTTTGGCTGCACGGTGCGGAAGTTAATAACGCCGTTTAGAGCTGAAGAACCATATAAGGCTGATGATGAACCTTTTATAACTTCTACCTGATCGAGCACTTCAATAGGCATCATCTCCCACACAATACTTCCGTTCTCGGGACTGATGATGGGCACTTCATCCAATAAAGCCAGTACGCGGTTGCCGGTGGCATCGCTGAAACCGCTACCCCCGCGGATGGAAATGGTTTTGCCAAGCATGTTAACGCCGGGCACTTTGTTCATAGCCTCGTCCATTTTGGCGTTCTGCTGGTTGATTACCTGGGCGCCTAAAACTTCCATACTGGTTACTTCCTCCACCAGGCGTTTGCTGGTTTTGTTGCCGGTAACCACGATGATGTCCATTTCGCGGCTGGTCATACCCATCAGCATATCTACCTGCTTTTCCTTGCCATCCAGAACGGTTATCAGGTTGCTGCGTTTTTCGTAGCCCACAAAACTGAATTCCAGCATATGGGTTCCGGGTTCTACAAACAGTTCGTAATTACCGTCCAGATCGGTGCGGGCACCGTTGGTGGTTCCGCGCACCAGCACGGTAACGCCTATCATGGCGCTGCTGTCCTTTTCGTCGGTTACTTTACCAAAGATGCGGATTTTAGAACCTCCGGCCTGGCTGGGCGCAATAACCGGTGGGGTTTCTACCGGTGCTAAACGAATGGTAAGTTCAGTTACAGGCTGTGCCAGGTGTACTATCTTATCGGTAAAGCCTTTGGCAAGTACTTCTAATATGGTAGTAGAACTATCAACGGTTAGGGAAAAGGTTCCGTTGCTATCGGCTGTTGCACTATTGGTGGTTCCTGTTTGTGTAATGGTTGCTCCCGGTATGGCAACTCCCGTTTTTTCGTGTACCACCACCCCTTTAATCTGAACATTTTGGGCTGAAACCCCGCTAATCAGCAGCGTGGCAAACACCCAAAAGGCTAGAATTCTCCTCATAAGCGAAATTTTCGATGGGGTCAAAATTAGAATTTTTGGGTTTGCAGGGTCGTATAGGAGCCTAATGTTATCCACAAGGAGGGGCGTGGGTCAAAATGAATAGCTGTCCCTAAATAAAGGGAGGCCTGGGGTTTCGCGGATTATTTTTGCAAGTCACTGACATTCAATAAATAACAACGTATTTTTAATTTTATTTTTTTCATATCTGATTATTGTCAATGTGAGGTATGACCGGGGTCAACCTACACAGGCACCATCGCCAATAGCTTTGATGCCTTAAACCAAATAACATGAACTACCTATCCAAATTTTCTTTTTTACTGATGCTGGCCGTGTTGTTTACGGGGCTCACCGCCTACGCGCAAGCACCACAACGCATCAATTACCAGGCAGTAGCCCGCAATAATGCAGGTACCGTGCTTCAAAATACCACGGTTGCGGTTCGGTTAAGCATTCATAATGGCAGTTCCGGCGGTAATATTGTTTACCAGGAGCGGGCTGTGGTTACAACCAATAGCTTTGGCTTGTTTTCGCTGCAAATAGGCGGTGGTACGGTGCTGCAAGGCGATTTTACAACCATTAACTGGGCAAACGGCGATAAATACCTGCAGGTTGAATTAGACCCTGCCGGTGGAACCACCTATTCGGATATGGGAACCAGCCAACTGGTAAGCGTGCCCTTTGCTTTGTATGCTGAACGCAGCGGAAACGGCGGAGGTGCCACAGGTGCTACCGGACCAACTGGTGCTGCGGGCCCTGCCGGCCCCACAGGTGCAACCGGTAATGATGGTGCTGTTGGCGGTGCTGGCCCGGCCGGTCCTGCTGGGGCTACCGGTGCAACCGGTGTAACGGGTGCCACCGGTACTAAAGGCGCAACGGGCGCTACAGGAAGCACGGGTGCAACTGGTGTAACAGGCTCCACAGGTGCCACAGGTGTTACCGGAGCAACAGGCTCAACAGGTGCTACCGGTCCAGGTACGCTAAGTGGTACGACGAATTATGTTGTGAAATTTACACCGAATGGTACATCGGGTGGTAACTCATTGCTATTTGATAATGGAGCTACGGTTGGCATAGGCACTACTACGCCAAGTGCTTCTGCAAAATTCCACATTTCGGGAGTAGGCACTTATAGCGGTTCAGTAAGTTATTACCAGGCAGGATTGGTGGTAGATGGTACCAGCAGCGCCAGTGCCAGTGGTATTTATGGCGAAGGTGGATGGCGTGGGGTGTACGGACGCAATATGGGAACCTATTCGGGATCAGAAGCAATTGGAGTAGAAGGTTACCTGGAAGGATCTACTTATTTTGGAACGGGTTATGGAGTTAAGGGTAATAACGTCGGTACAGGCTCCTCCAGAAATTATGGCGTATACGGTAATTCATCAGGTGCAGGTGCAAGCAGTGTTAATATGGGGGTTTACGGCAGTGCCAGCAACGGACTAGCAAACTTTGGTGTATACGGTCAAAGTTCAGGTTCCGGGGCGGGTGTGTTTGGAACTACTACCGGTGCGGCATATACTTATACCAGCGCTTTAAGCCCGACTGCGGCATCCGTTGTGGGCAGAACTACCACTTCAACCGGTAGGCCTTCCGGCGTGCTTGGTGTGGTTATTAATACAACATCTTATGGTCAAACAGGCGGTTTGTTTGTAGCCGATTCAAATAGCAATAACTATGCCGTGGAGGCTTATGCCACGCATGGCAACTCTACCAACTATGCCTTCTATGGTTCAGCGTCAGGAACAGGATCTAATTACGCCGGTTATTTTACAGGTCAAATCTATGCTACAACAGCTTCTTCAGGCATAAAGGCCTTTGTAATAGACCATCCGCTTGATCCGGCTAACAAAAAGCTGTATCACTCCTCGGTTGAATCGAATGATATGATGAACCTGTATAATGGTAACATTACTACCGATGCTAATGGCGAGGCAACCATTACCCTGCCCGATTACTTTATGGCCTTAAACCAGGATTTTAAATATCAATTAACCTGTATCGGTGTATTTGCACAGGCTATTGTTAGCCAGGAACTGCAGAACAATCAATTTACAATTAAGACCGACAAGCCGAACGTAAAGGTGAGCTGGCAGGTTGCCGGCGTGCGCCACGATGCCACCGCAAACTACTACCGCATTAAGAACGAAGTAGACAAAACCGGTGTAGAAAAAGGTATGTATCTGGTACCGGAAGCGTATGGTTTACCTATGGAAATGAACGCAGCTTATCGCTACAGTTCAGCAAACAAAAATATACCATCGGTAACTCCGGAGCGCTAGATTTAAAGATTAAGAAACACTAGTTGACTTTCCGTGTTTAACGCTATGGAACGCAGCGTTAACACGGAAAGTGTGTTTTTAGGGTAAAATTTCAAGTTTATTTTTTGTGCGCAACCTGCCTGCAACGGGTTTAGTCTGTATGGTGTAATAGGTCGTTTGCTGCCCGGTTGTAGGGCCAAATGGCTTAAAACGGATAAAACCTTATTTTTGAGAACGAAATCAAGCTTCATGACCTCAGCAACAGCAACAGATTTTACCAGGGCGCAGTACTTAATGGATTTGGAAGAACAGTATGGCGCGCATAATTATCACCCCCTGCCCGTAGTATTGGAACGGGGACGTGGTGT
>JBGAIB010000008.1:0-45425 GCA_044225825.1 Chitinophagales bacterium | reverse complement strand
ATGTGTGGGATGTGGAAGGTAAACGTTATTATGATTTTCTTTCGGCTTACAGCGCCGTTAACCAGGGGCATTGTCATCAACTTATTGTAGACGTGCTGAAGAAGCAGGCTGAAAAGTTGACCCTTACTTCGCGGGCATTCTATAATAATGTATTGGGTGAGTACGAAAAGTATATCACCGAATACTTTGGCTACGATAAGGTGTTGCCCATGAACACCGGGGTGGAAGCCGTAGAAACCGCTATTAAACTGGCCCGCCGCTGGGCTTATGCCGTTAAGGGCATCCAGGAGAATGCCGCAAAGATTATTGTTCCGGAAGGCAACTTCCATGGCCGTACCCTGTTAGCGATTTCAGCAAGTACAGACCCCAGCAGCTACGCAGGTTTTGGTCCTTTTGTGCCTAACTTTATAAAGATACCTTATAACGATTTAACGGCTTTATCGGAAGCTTTACAGGATAAGGATGTAGCCGGTTTTATGGTAGAACCCATACAGGGCGAAGCCGGTGTGGTAGTGCCTGATGAAAATTACCTGGCTAAGGCGAAGTTTTTATGCGAAAAAGCAGGTGTGTTGTTTATAGCCGATGAGGTGCAGACCGGCCTGGGCCGTACCGGCAAAATGCTGGCCTGCGATTGGGAAGAAGTTCGCCCTGATATAGTAATATTAGGGAAGGCCCTTAGCGGTGGCACCTTGCCGGTTAGCGCAGTATTGTGCGATGACCCTATTATGCTGAACATTAAACCCGGCGAACACGGCAGCACCTATGGCGGTAATCCGCTTGCCTGTAAAGTGGCGATGGCCGCGCTACAGGTTATTAAGGACGAAAACCTGGTATATAACGCCTTTTACCTGGGCCGCTATTTTAGGCAGGAACTGGGTAAAATCAAGCACCCGCTTATTAAGGAAGTGCGCGGTAAAGGCTTGCTGAACGCGCTGGTATTGGATACCGAACGTGCGGATGCCGGTTGGGAACTTTGCCTGAAAATGGCCCAAAACGGCTTACTGGCTAAACCAACACACGATTACATTATTCGTTTTGCCCCTCCGCTGGTTATCAGCAAGGAGCAGATTGACGAATGTGTTACCATTATCCGCAACAGCCTGAAAGAGTTTAAAGGCTAAGCAGCGATTTGATTTTCTCGGCATCTTCCGGCGTATCTACCGAATGACTTTCGTGGGAGGTGATGGCGCATTGGATACGGTAGCCGTTTTCGAGCCAGCGCAGTTGTTCCAGGCTTTCGGTTAGTTCAAGATTTGAAGGGGGCAGTTTTACCAGTTGCAGTAACACCTCCTTACGGTACCCGTAAATACCGATGTGCTGATACCACGATTGCCCTTGTATTGGTGCGCGGGGATAGGGGACAGGGCTACGCGAGAAATAGAGTGCTTCCATCTCTTTGTTCACCACTACCTTGATGCGGTTGGGGCTTTCAAATCCCTGTTGATCCGTCTGAACCATTATTAGCGTAGCAATCTGTGTATCCTGTTTTTGAAAGCAAGCCGCCAGCAGGTCTATCTGGTCGGGGTGAATGAAAGGCTCATCGCCCTGTATATTGATAATAGCATCGCACTCCGATTGGGCGGCAACCTCGGCACAGCGTTCGGTGCCGTTCAGGTGGGTATGGGCCGTCATTACCACTTTGCCTCCAAAGCGCAGCACTTCTTCCTTAATGCGGTTATCATCCGTAGCCACCACCACCTCCGTTAAAAGCCGGGCCTTGCATGCCTGCTCATATACGCGTTGAATCATGGTTTTACCACCGATGTCAATAAGCGGTTTACCGGGAAAACGGCTGGAGGCATAACGTGCAGGAATAACACCAAGAATCTTCATAACGCTTACGCTTTTTCAACTACCAGGTAATTAGAACGCATACCGGTTATGCGGATGCTCTCGCCTTTATGGATAAATGTGCCATCGGAAGCTGCATCATAGCGCTCGCCGTTAACTTCTACCTTACCCGCAGGACGCAGATCGGTAACTGCGGTGCCTGTTAAACCTATTAACTGATGTGTAGCATTATCGCGCACCGTAAAACCCTGCGCATTATCCATTACCGCCTTTACCGACACACGTGAAAAGAAGGCCGAGTTAAAAATCCGTTGTCCGAATGCTAAGAGAATAGCCAAGGGAGCCGCCATTGCTAGTGTTACCATCAGAAAAGAGAGGGCCAAGCCGCTTTTGGGCACGAAGGTAAAGTCGAAGTTGATGTTGCGCACCAGGGCAAGTGTAAGACCCAATATAACCAGCACAATACCCAGTATACCGGTAATGCCAAACCCCGGTATCACAAAAATCTCGAGCAGGATGAGGATGATACCTATTCCGAAGATCAGGATCTCCCAATTGGCGGCCAATCCCTCCAGGTATAAGGGGGCAAAATACAGCAGCGCTGCAACCACCGAGGTTAATATAGGCAACAAGGTGCCGGGTGCTTTAAACTCAAAGTAAATGCCGCCGAAAATAAGCAGCAGCAATAAGCCTGAAACACCGGGTTTAACCAGCCATAATACAATGGCCTCGCTCAAACTCGATTCGTGTTTTTCGACTTTGTAAGGCCCGCCTGCCAGCTTAGCGATTACGGCATCCAGATTATCGGCAATGCCATTGCAGTAGCCGTATTTCTGTGCATCGGCAGGGGTAAAAGTGATGATCTTGCCTTTCTCCTTTATCGAATCCACTACGAGGTCTACATCGGTCATGCCTTCTGCAATTTCGGGGCGGCGGCCCGTTTGCTCGGCTGTTGCGCGCATTTTGGTGCGCATGTAACTCTGGTATTTCTCAGGCATTATTTCGCCCTGTTCGTTTACCACACAGGCAGCACCGATGGTAGAACCGGGCATCATATAGATTGAGTCGCAGGCTATGGATATAAGCGCACCGGCCGAAGCAGCATTGTTGCGGATAAAAACCACGGTAGGGATTTTTGTGCGCAGCAAAGCTGTGCGGATGTCATCAGCATCAGTCACCAAACCACCGTAGGTATCCATATCAATTACCAGATACGAGGCCTTTTTTTGTTCCGCTTCGGCTACTGCTTTTTCGGTTAACCGGCTAACGGAAGGACCAATTTCATCGTGTATTTCGTAGACATACACAATTTTTTGTTGTGCTTTTATGTTTAGTATACTACACAATACCACTAAAAGGGTTGTTAGTATGTGTTGAGTTCGTAGGTGCATAGCGTAAATGCCGGTGTTACTTTGTAAAACAATACAAGGGTAAAAATAAACGAATTGCAATGAAGCGAATTTTTTGGACTATATGTTTTGGTACCATCGTATTGTTCGGCCGTGCCGATAACACTACGCACGTGGTTAAAAAAGGTGAAACGCTGTATTCGCTTTCCAAGCAGTATCACTTATCGGTGGAGCAATTGGCAAAGGCTAACGGACTAGCCTCCAACAGCGGTTTGCGCATTGGGCAAACCCTGAGTATACCCGGTAAAACAAGTACCCCTGTGCAGGTGCCGCCTTCGTTACAGGCTAAAACAGTGCCTGCGCGCGTGCATACCGTTACCAAAGGCGAAACTATTTACAGCATTTCGAAAAAATACGGTGTTACTTCTAACGAGATCAAGCAATGGAATTCGCTGGCGGATGTAAACCTGAAGATAGGACAGAAGCTGGTGGTGGGCAAAGCCAATTCCATGGCTATGTATAAACCTATTTCGGTGCCTTCTACCCCCGATACTCCGTATCGCGAGGAAGATCAACGCACGCGTTTTCAGCAGCAGGTGGTAGAACCGGAGCCGGAAGCGAACGATAATACGGTGGTGGCAAAAACACCCGAAGCCGTAAAGCAAACGCCTACTGCTAACCAGGGTTTAAAGGTTAGCACGGCTAACCCGGTGGAGTACCCGGTTTACTTTAATAACTATCCTGCCGGTGGTTTTAAGATTAAAAAAGAACGTGGCGCTGCTAACTACCTGATGGATGAAACCAGCGGTAACCAATACCTGGCATTTTACAACGATGCAGAGGTGGGTTCGGTAATACGCGTTACCAATATGCTGAACCAGAAAACCGTGTTTGTAAAGGTGATCGGCAAGGTGCCTGCCCTGGATGCCCAGAGCGAAGTAATGCTTAAGTTAAGCAATAAGGCCGCCGAAGAACTTGGCGCAAACGACAGTAAATTTCTGGTGGAAGTAGCTTCCTACAATTAAGATAGTTTTTTATCGGAGAAAGTTAAGCGCCTTACCGGTTGGTAAGGCGCTTCTTATTTAGTTGCTTTCGGTGTAGCGTTTAAAGTTATCGAGTATGGCCTGCCAGCCGCCGCGCTGCATATCAACGGGGTTCATGTTTTCAGCCTCAAAAGTTTCGGTTACTACTGTACCATTTCCATCGGCTTTAAAATCTACCTCCACCTTTCGGCCATCACCAATGGTGTAAGCCAGGCGCTTGTTAGCTTCTACCTCATCGTAAATTCCCCAAAAGTCGAAACCAAAGCTGCCGTCCTTTGCTTCCATACGGGCGCTGAACTTGCCGCCTACACGCACATCATTTTCCGAACGCGGCGTATGCCAATCGGGCGAGGCACTGTTCCATTGGGTAATATGTTCGGGTTTGGTCCAGAACTCCCATACTTTTTCGGCAGGGGCGTTAACGGAGGCTGCTACGGTTATGCGGGTTTTATTGCTTGTTTCCATGTTGCTGTGTTTAGTGAGAAGTAAAGTTAAAAGATGTTTGTAATTTCCTGAATGCCGGGCTTTAATACTTTAAGGAAGGCAGGCTTGCGTAACTTCGCTGTGCTTATCAGCCGTTCACCACCAACAAATTGTGGGTAAAATGGTTTTATATATGGGGTGGAGGGTTATTTTTGCGACGCCTAAAAGTGTATTATGACCAATACAAACATCGATTACCTGCCAATTGTATTACAGGCAGTGTTTGCCGCGGGTTTTGTGGCCTTTACTTTACTTGTATCGCATTACATTGGCCCTAAGCGCCATTCGCGTAATAAGGATGCCAACTTTGAGTGTGGTATTCCGCAGCATGGTAACGCCCGTATCCCTTTTTCGGTGAAGTATTTTGTGGTGGCCATTTTGTTTGTGTTGTTCGACGTGGAAGTGATCTTTATGTATCCATGGGCCGTTAATTTCCGTGAATTAGGGGTGGATGGCCTTTGGAAAATGATGCTGTTCATGGGCTTGTTATTAGTAGGTTTCTACTATGTAATTAAGAAAGGCGCCCTGGAGTGGGAATAAGCGCAGGGGTAACAGCGCCAAAGCCTTAATTTTACCGGGCAAGCGTTGAAATAGTATAGAACTGAGATAGTATGGCAGAGATAATAAATAATAACAGTGGAATTAAGATGGTGAACGCACCCGAAGGCTATGCCGGAGAGGGGTTCTTCGCCACTTCGTTTGATAAGGTGGTGGGCCTGGCCCGCTCAAAAAGTTTGTGGCCGTTGCCGTTTGCTACCAGTTGCTGCGGTATCGAGTTTATGGCTACCATGGCTTCGCACTACGATTTGGCCCGTTTTGGTTCCGAACGTCCTTCGTTTTCGCCGCGCCAGGCTGATATGCTGCTGGTTATGGGCACCATTGCTAAAAAGATGGGTCCGGTATTGCGCCAGGTGTATGAGCAAATGGCCGAGCCACGTTGGGTAATTGCAGTAGGTGCCTGTGCATCCTCAGGTGGTGTGTTCGATACCTACTCGGTGCTGCAGGGTATTGATAAGGTAATACCGGTAGATGTATACGTGCCGGGCTGCCCGCCACGCCCTGAGCAGATACTGGATGGTATAATGAAGCTGCAGGAACTGGTAAAAAGCGAGGGCATGGGCCGTCGTAATTCGCCGGAATATAAAGCGATGCTGGCCAGCTATGGCATAACTATAAATTAGGAAAAAGTGGGCGGCTGGGGTACAGGAAGTTTTGAAAATGATGATGCGCTGGATTGGTTATATAACTTTTCAGAAGATCAATCTTTAACCAGGGTGGAAAAAGCGCTGGAGAAAATTGAAGGGGCAGCTTATAAAGATTATGATTGGTGGGATATTTTTTTTGCTGTGGCCGCCTGTGAGGTGATAGCTGCAATAAAAGGTAGGTTAAGTCCTGATTTTCCCATCCAGTACATAAATGATAAGGAAGCCCCCAATTGGGAAGTTCCGGTAAACCGGATAGACTTTTCTGCACTGGAACCTTATTTAAAGCCGGAAATAACCTTGAGAGCAGAAAGGTTATTATCACAGCTTAAAAGTGAGCCTAAGATACATGAAGGTGGTATGTGGATTGAGTCTACGGACTATTATCAATGGATTAATGATTTAGAAGAGTTAAAGAACAGAATTTCTGCATAATTAATGTAACAATGGCTTTAAGCAACGAACAGATCATAGAAAAATTAACGGGCCGCTTTGGCGAAGTAGTAACCGGTTATGAAGAATCGTACGGTATGCTGAGTTTTGAAGTAGACCGTAACCATGCCATAGAAGTAATGCAGTTTTTGCGCGATGATGAAACATTGCGCTTTAATTTTTTAACCACGCTGTGTGGTGTGCATTACCCCGATAATGAAGTAGAACGCCAGATTGCCGTGGTATACCACATGCATAACTGGATGGATAATGTGCGCATCCGTTTTAAAACCTACCTGAACGGCGAAAACCCGGAAGTTGGTACCGCGGTAGGCCTGTTTAACTCGGCCAACTGGCAGGAGCGCGAAACGTATGATTTTTATGGTATCATCTTTAAAGGCCACCCCGATTTACGCCGTATTTTGAATATGGACGAGATGGTGAGTTTCCCTTTACGGAAGGAGTTTCCCATGGAAGACCAGGGCCGTACAGATAAGGACGACAGATATTTTGGACGCATACCGGCCAATACCCAAATAGGAAATAATTAGGGTATAACCCGGCTAACCATATAGTGGTTTTAAAGAAAGAGAAATGAGCGAGTTAGTAAAAACACTTTCCATTGAAGATAAATACGCCGAACTCATCAAGCAGCGCGAGAATGAGGATGGCAGTGAGTTATCGATATTAAACCTGGGGCCTACGCACCCTGCTACACACGGCATATTCCAGAACGTATTGCTGATGGATGGCGAACGTATTGTGGATGCCGAACAAACCGTGGGCTACATTCACCGGGCATTTGAAAAAATTGCCGAGAACCGTCCGTTCTATCAAATCACCCCGCTTACCGACCGCTTGAACTATTGTTCTTCCCCCATCAACAACATGGGATGGTGGATGACCCTGGAGAAGTTGTTGGGTGTGGAAGTACCTAAGCGCGCGCAGTATTTGCGTGTTATTGTAATGGAACTGGCCCGTATTGCCGACCACCTGATCTGTAATTCAATTTTGGCGGTGGATAGCGGTGCTTTTACAGGGTTCCTTTACATCTTCCAATACCGCGAGAAAATATACGAGATATACGAAGAGATTTGCGGTGCCCGCTTAACTACCAACATGGGTCGTATCGGTGGCTTTGAACGCGAATGGAGCGATGCAGCCTTTCGTAAACTGGAAGCGTTTTTGCGCGAGTTTCCGGTAGCGCTTAAAGAATTTGAAGACCTGGTTTCGCGTAACCGTATTTTTATCGACCGTTGCGTAAACGTAGGTGGTATTAGTGCCGAAAAAGCTATCAGCTATGGTTTTACCGGACCTAACCTGCGTGCAGCCGGGGTTGATTATGATATACGTGTAGTAAGCCCTTACAGCAGCTACGAAGATTTTGAATTTGATATACCGGTTGGTAAAACCGGCGATACCTATGACCGTTACTGTGTGCGCCAGGCCGAAATGTGGCAGAGCCTTCGTATTATAAAACAAGCGTATGAGAAGTTGCCCGAAGGCCCTTACCATGCCGATGTGCCCGATTATTACCTGCCTCCGAAAGAAGAAGTATATAACAGTATGGAAGCCCTCATCTATCACTTTAAAATTGTGATGGGCGAAATACCGGTTCCTAAAGGCGAGGTATACCATGCCGTAGAAGGCGGTAACGGTGAGTTGGGCTTTTACCTGATCAGTGATGGAAGCCGTGTGCCGTATCGCTTACACTTCCGCAGGCCTTGCTTTATTTTATACCAGGCCTTTACCGAAATGATTAAAGGCGGATACCTGAGCGATGCCATTTTGATAATGAGTAGTATGAACGTGATTGCAGGCGAATTAGACGCCTAATCCGATTTAGTAGTAAGTAAATACAAAGCGCGTAAAGCCATGAGTTTAGTAGCAGATAGCAAGAAAGAAGTTAAAATAAGCGAGCGCCTGCAAAAGCGTATTGAGGAGCTGAAAGGCCATTTCCCGGAAGGCAAAAAGAAGAGCGCTTTATTGACTGTGCTGCACGAAGTACAGGACGAGAACGAAGACTGGCTATCGATTGAAGCCATGGACAAGGTGGCCGAAATACTCGGCATTCTACCTATTGAAGTGTACGAGGTGGTAAGCTTTTACAGCATGTATAACCAACAACCGGTTGCCAAATACATGTTCGAGTTTTGTCGTACCAGCTGCTGCGTTTTGCGCGGTGCTGAAGATTTGATGGATTACACCATGAACAAACTAGGAGTGAAGGAACTGGAAGAAGTAACTGCCGATGGTTTGTTTAGTGTAAAAGGTGTGGAGTGTTTAGGTGCTTGTGGTTATGCCCCAATGTTACAGTTGGGCGATTTTTACCATGAGTTTCTGACCCCTAAGAAAATGGATCAGTTGATTGAAGACTGCCGTGCAGGTAAAATTGAAAAGTATTCGAAAGTATAAACCCAAAGCGGGTTTAACGCATATAGAACGTAACAGGGATTATATACAATGGGAAAGAAGATATTATTAGAACATGCCAATGTGCCGGGTATTAATACCTACGAGGTATACCGTCAGCATGGCGGTTACCGTTCGGTGGAAAAAGCGTTGAAAGAAAAAACGCCTAACGACCTGGTTGAAGAAGTTAAGAAGAGCGGTTTGCGTGGCCGTGGCGGTGCCGGTTTCCCTACCGGTATGAAGTGGAGCTTTATCGATAAAAAAAGCGGTAAGCCCCGTCACCTGGTTTGCAATGCCGACGAAAGCGAGCCGGGCACTTTTAAGGATCGCTACCTGATGGAAAAATTACCGCACCTGCTGGTGGAAGGTATGATTGTTTCCAGCTTTGCGCTGGAGGCTAATTTGTCCTTTATTTACATCCGTGGTGAGTATATGTGGGTGTACCGCATTTTAGAACGTGCCATTAAGGAAGCGTATGCCGCCGGTTGGTTAGGCAAAAACATTAAAGGCAGCGGTTACGATTTAGACCTGCACGTAACCTGTGGTGCCGGTGCTTATATCTGTGGCGAAGAAACGGCCCTTATTGAAAGTTTGGAAGGCAAGCGCGGCAACCCGCGTATTAAACCTCCGTTCCCGGCGGTGGTAGGTTTATACGGTAACCCTACCGTGGTAAACAACGTGGAAAGTATCATGAACATTCCATGGATTATTTTAAACGGGGGAGAAGAGTATGCCAAAATCGGTATCGGTAAATCAACCGGCACCAAGCTTATTTCTGCTTCCGGCAATATCAAAAATCCCGGTGTTTACGAAATTGAACTGAGTATTTCGGTAGAGGAGTTTGTAATGAGCGATGAATACCTGGGTGGCATGCAAACCGATCGTCCGTTAAAGGCCTGTGTGCCCGGTGGTTCTTCCGTACCTATTTTACCTGCCAACCTGTTGTTTAAAACCGCTAAAGGCGATACCCGCATGATGACCTACGAAAGTATGAGCGATGGCGGTTTTGCTACCGGCAGTATGATAGGCTCGGGTGGCTTTATAGTGTATGACGACCGCGCCTGTATTGTGCGCAACACCTGGAACTTCTCGCGTTTCTATCATCACGAAAGCTGCGGACAGTGTTCTCCTTGTCGCGAAGGTACCGGCTGGCTGGAGAAAGTAACCTGGCGTTTGGAGCATGGTTTTGGCCGTATGGAAGATATAGACCTGTTGTGGGATATACAACGTAAGATAGAAGGCAATACGATTTGCCCGCTGGGCGATGCGGCTGCATGGCCGGTGGCTGCAGCTATCCGTCACTTCCGCGATGAATTTGAATTCCACGTGAAGTTTCCGGAGAAGGTGAAAGACCGCAAACACTTTGAACACGAACCCTGGGAGCAGGTAAAACATTTGCTAAAAAAGGAACCTGCTTTAGTATAAGCAGTTGATATTAAAGTAAAAAAGACCCCAATTTGGGGTCTTTTTTTGTTTTTAGCAGATGCACTCGTAAGAACCTTTTCCGCTGATCGTTCTACTTGTAAAGAGGGTTTATGAAAAACATACTTTTTGCCGCTGTTACGGTAGCCGTTCTGGTTTTGGGAGCCTGTAAGGCCCTTGATAAACTTACCCAGTTTAACCTGGAGTACCGCACCACGTATGATTACCCGGCTAACCTGCCGCCATTTGAAACGGACAGCCTTCAAACCCCGGAGATTGTTACCAATGCCGACAGGGAGTTTGCCATTAACAATACCCACAAAAACCTGATTGAAAGTGTGCTTTTAAAACAACTAACGGTTACCGTAAAATCGCCTGCTAATCAATCGTTTTCGTTTTTAAGATCGGTGCAGGTGTATATATCGGCCCAAGGGTTGCCTTCAAAGCTGGTAGCGTATAAATACGATATCGGAAATGATGCCGGAAAGGTGCTGAATCTGGAACTGATGGATGTAGACCTGAAGGACTATGTGAAGAAGGATAAGATAAACCTGCATATTACCAGCTATACCGACGAACTGGTGCGCAGCAATACCTCGGTAGAAGTGTATGCTAAGTTTTTTGTGGATGCAAAAATACTGGGAATTTAAGAGGAGAAACGGCGCGTTTGCACAGTTGATTTAGGGCGGTGGGATTGTTGATATAAATTTTGGACATCTCCCAGCAGGGGCTTACATTCGCACCCTGTGTTTGATGTTTAAATTATCGAGGAAATGCCTAAGGTAACAATAGACGGGGTAAGCGTAGAAGTTGAACCCGGAACCACCATACTAAACGCGGCCCGCAAAATAGGCGGCGATGTTGTTCCCCCTGCCATGTGCTATTATTCCAAATTGAAAGGCAGCGGCGGTAAATGCCGTGTTTGCCTGGTGGAAATCAGCAAAATGAGCGAGGCAAACCCGAACCCCATGCCTAAGTTGCAGGCCAGTTGCTGCACCCCCATTGCCGATGGCATGGAAGTGAAGAATATGACCAGCCCCAAGGTGCAGGATATGCGCAAAGGGGTGGTGGAGTTTCTGTTGATTAATCACCCTTTAGACTGCCCTATCTGCGATCAGGCAGGTGAATGCGACCTGCAAAACCTGAGCTTTGACTACGGCGTAGGTGCAAGCCGCTACAAAGAGGAAAAGAGAACCTTCGACAAAATTGATATTGGCGATAAAATACAGTTGCATATGACCCGCTGTATTTTATGCTACCGTTGCACTTACGTGGCCGACCAACTTACGCCTAAGCGTGTACACGGTGTAATGAACCGCGGCGATGTAGCCGAAATTTCAACGTATATCAGCAATGCAGTTGACAATGAAATGTGCGGCAACATGATTGACGTTTGCCCCGTTGGTGCTTTAACCGATAAAACCTTCCGCTTTAAATCGCGTGTGTGGTTTTTAAAACCTTTTGATGCCCACCGCGAGTGCACCAAGTGCTGCGGTAAAACAACTGTTTGGATGTTTGGTAACCAGATTTACCGTGTTACTGCCCGCAAGAACGAATACCACGAAGTAGAGAACGATGCCAATGGTAATCCTGCATGGATTTGCAATGAGTGCCGTTTCGACAAGAAAGAGGTGAAGGATTGGACCATCGAAGGCCCGCGCAAAATGGAAAAGTGGAGCGTGATTAACCAGGGCAAATACATGAAGCAAACCGATAAGGTAGTAATTGATGCCGATCAGCGTTTGCTGACAGGTCGCCCAGAGGATAGAAAGGCGATTAGCATGAATAATACAAAGTCCGCTGAGCAGATTTTAAGCAACGGAGAATAGTCATAACAGAACAGCTTAAGGCATACATAAAGAGCATAATGGAAGTAGCATTTTTTATAGAGAAATTCGGAGTTATACTGGTGGTGTTTGCCATTACCATGCTTATAGCTCTGTATTCAACCTTTGGCGAGCGGGTATTTGCCGCTTATTTCCAGGATCGTTTAGGTCCTAACCGCGCAGGTCCGGGTGGTATTTTACAACCATTGGCCGACGGGGTTAAAATGTTTACCAAGGAAGACTTTATCCCTAATACGCCGAACAAATTTCTGTTCATACTGGGGCCGTTTTTGTTTATGACCACAGCACTTATCACCAGTTCGGTAGTGCCATGGGGCCCCGACCTGGAAATGTTTGGCCGCACCATTCACTTACAGGCAGCCGACATCAACATTGCTATCCTGTTTGTTTTTGGTGTTGTATCTATTGGCGTTTACGGCATCATGATAGGTGGCTGGGCTTCCAATAACAAATACTCGCTGTTAGGTGCTGTGCGCGCTTCTTCGCAAATGATATCGTATGAAGTAGCCATGGGTTTATCTATTATTGCGGTGTTAATGATGACCGGCACGCTTAGCCTGCGCCAGATAACTGAACAACAGCACGGTTTTATAAGCTGGAATGCCAATGGCGGTTTCGAGTGGCTTTCATGGAACGTTTTCAAACAACCCATTGCGTTCCTGGTGTTCCTGGTTTGTGCATTTGCCGAAACCAACCGCACGCCCTTTGATTTACCGGAATGTGAATCGGAATTAGTAGGTGGTTACCACACCGAGTATAGCTCGATGAAACTGGGCTTTTACCTGTTTGCCGAGTATATCAATATGTTCGTGTCATCGGCATTAATTGCTACCATTTTCTTTGGCGGTTATAACTACCCCGGTATGGATTGGGTGCATGCACACCTGCCGCAGTGGCTGTTTGTTTTAACTTGTGTAGGTGCCCTGTTTACCAAAGTATTATTCGGCATCTTCTTTTACATGTGGGTGCGTTGGACCGTACCGCGTTTCCGTTACGACCAGTTGATGAACCTGGGCTGGAAAATGCTGATTCCGCTGTCAACTGTCAATATAGTAATTACCGGAGCAGTTATTTTGTGGTTACAGCATTAATGAATGTTGAAAATTGCAGCGAATAAACCCTGAATGATTTAGCAGAGAAAAATACTTTTGCAGCGCTTAAAAATGGCAACCGACTTTAAATCCATATCATTATCAGGCCGTAAGAGGGATGTTTCCAATAAGGAAATGACCTTTATGGAAAAGCTTTATATACCGGCTATAGCCAAAGGCATGGGTATTACTTTAAAGCACTTTTTCAGCCGCAAAGCTACCATCCAGTATCCCGAGCAAAAACGTGAGTTTTCTCCGGTTTACCGTGGCCGCCATATTTTAATGAAGGACGAGAACGGTGCAGAACGCTGCACTGCCTGCGGCCTTTGCGCCCTGGCCTGCCCTGCCGAAGCTATTACAATGATAGCCGCTGAACGGAAGAAAGGAGAGGAGCACTTATACCGCGAGGAGAAGTATGCTTCTACCTACGAGATAAACATGTTACGTTGCATTTTTTGTGGATTGTGCGAAGAAGCTTGTCCGAAGGAAGCGATTTTCCTTACGGAGGATATGCCGCCTGCCGATTATCAGCGGGAAGGTTTTATCTACGGCAAAGATAAACTGGTTATGAAGGACCCTATGTAGGGAATTATAAAAGAAAAGCAGCCTGAAAAGGCCAAAGAATAGAACGTGACGTATTATTTATTCCTCTTTTTAAGTGCCCTGGCCATCTTTTGCGGATTGATGACCGTTTTGTCGCGCAATCCTGTGCATTCGGTTTTATACCTTATCGGTTGCTTCTTTGCAATTGCCGGTCACTACCTTTTATTGAACGCCCAGTTTTTAGCCGTGGTGCATATTATTGTTTATGCAGGGGCTATCATGGTGTTGTTTCTGTTTACGCTGATGCTGATGAACCTGAACGAGGAAACCGAAAAGCATAAGCCTGCCATAGCGCGCATAGGTGCGTTAATAGCAGCTATGTTATTAGGCCTGGTGCTGGTTGCGGTGTTGCACCGTGCCGATTCGCTGCCGGTTACAAACGATCACCCGGTTATCGGAACCATCCAAAATCTGGGTAAGGTGTTGTTGGATGAATACTTTTTCCCTTTTGAGTTTGCTTCCGTATTGTTTTTAAGTGCCATGATTGGCGCCGTGTTGTTAGCCAAAAAGGGTGGAAACGAAAATTTAGAAACCCGGTAAATAAGAGAAAGGATGTCGCCATTGTTATTAGACATATTCCATGTAGTGCCGGTACAGAGTTACATTATGGTGTGCGCTGTGCTGTTTTGCATTGGTATTTTCGGGGTGCTTTTCCGCCGCAATGCCATCATTATGTTCATGAGCATTGAATTGATGCTAAACTCGGTTAACCTGTTATTAGTTGCCTTCTCTTCGTATCACAACGATGCCAGCGGGCAGGTATTTGTATTCTTTATTATGGCTGTGGCTGCTGCCGAAGTGGCCGTAGGCCTCGCCATTCTGGTAACTATATTCCGGAATGTGCACTCGGTAGATATTGATGAATTGAAAAACTTAAAGTGGTAGGATAAAGCGGATGTTGTCACTATACCTAATCCTTTTATTGCCGTTAGTTGGTTTCCTGATAAATGCGTTTATCGGTAAAAAACTGCCTAAGAATGTATCGGGCATACTTGGCTCGCTGGCAATACTGGTTCCTTTTGTTTTATCGTGCCAGTTGTTCTTCCAAATCAAGCAGAATCCGGCGAACATCATTGATGTGAATGTGTACGACTGGATAGCTTTCGGCAACTTCAAAATTACCTTTGGTTTACTGGTCGACCAGCTTTCTTCTATCTGGTTATTGGTGGTTACCGGCATCGGTTTCCTGATTCACGTTTACTCTATCGGTTACATGCACGACGATGAGAAATTTCACACCTTCTTTTCGTATCTGAACCTGTTCGTGTTCTTTATGTTAACCCTGGTATTGGGTAACAACTTCCTGGTAACCTTTATCGGTTGGGAAGGTGTAGGTTTATGCTCGTATCTGTTAATCGGTTTCTGGTTTAAAAATCAGGCGTATAACGATGCTGCTAAAAAGGCCTTTGTTATGAACCGTATCGGCGATCTGGGCTTTTTGATCGGCATGTTCATGCTGCTGTTCTACTTCAACTCCCTGCACTTCGGCACACTGAAACAAGCTGTGGTAAACGTGCAGGTTAGTCATGGTATTATTGTAGCCATCACCATGCTGTTGTTTGTAGGTGCCATGGGTAAAAGTGCCCAGTTGCCTTTATATACCTGGTTGCCGGATGCTATGGCGGGCCCAACTCCTGTATCTGCGCTTATCCACGCAGCAACCATGGTTACTGCCGGTATTTACATGATTGCCCGCGCTAACTTCATCTTTATTCTGGCTCCTGAAACCATGCAGTTTATCGCCATCATTGGCGCGGCTACTGCCTTGTTTGCAGCTACTATCGGCGTATTCCAGAACGATATTAAAAAGGTACTGGCTTATTCTACTGTATCGCAGTTGGGTTTAATGTTCCTGGCTTTAGGTGTTGGGGCTTTTTCAACGGGCGTATTTCACGTAGTAACACATGCTTTCTTTAAAGCCTGTTTATTCCTCGGTTCGGGTTCGGTAATCCATGCCCTGCATGGCGAACAGGATATCCGCCGCATGGGTGGTTTACGTAAATGGATGCCGATTACGTTCTGGACTTTCCTGTTGAGTTCTCTGGCTATTTCAGGTATTTTCCCTTTGTCGGGTTTCTTTTCTAAGGATGAAATTTTAGCTGCTGCTTTCGAACACAACAAAGTGTTGTGGGCGGTTGCCTCCCTGGCCTCTTTGCTTACGGCGTTCTATATGTTCCGTTTGGTGTTCCTGACCTTTACCGGCGATTTCCGCGGAACCGAAGAACAGCGCCATCACCTGCACGAATCACCTGCTGTTATTACTTTGCCTTTAGTGGTGCTGGCCTTACTGGCTGTAGTGGGTGGCTTTATGGGCTTGCCTGAAGTATTTCATGCACCACATTACCTAAAGGAATTCTTAGCTCCGGTGTTTGCTACAGCGCAGCCTGCTGCCGAACCTGCACATGAAGGTGCTGCCAACGAGGTAATGCTGATGGTGATTGCTTCCATCATTGCAGTTCTTTCCATCGCTGCGGCGTATGTAATTTATGTGAGTAAGAATGGCCGTCCGAAGGAAGAAGGACAGGAGACCGGCATTGGTAAGCTGATTTACCACAAGTATTATGTAGATGAGATTTATAACCTGGTATTCGTTAAGCCTACCATGCTGTTAAGCGATTTAGCGCACAGCCTGGTTGATAATCTGGTAATTGACGGAGCCGTGAACTTCAGTGGTAAGTTTTCGGGTATGCTGGGGCAGCAATTACGGAAAGTGCAGAGCGGTTATATAGGTTTTTACCTGTTGCTGATGGTGTTTGGAGCAGCAGCTATTTTTGCCGTGGCATTTTTTGTAAAGTAGAGATTGTTTAAACAGAAATAAAAGAGCATTAATAACCCTTGTGGTTAAGCGTGTAACCGGAATATGTTGTTAGTTATTACCTTATTTCTTCCCTTAGCTTTTGCGCTGGTAACCTACCTGCTGGGCGACCGTGCTGCGAAGTATGTGGCGCTGGGTGGCGCACTGGCGGCATTTGCCGGCGTGGCCATGATGAAGACAAACCTGGTTGGCGGCACACAGGCATTAACCTACAGCCACAGCTGGATCAACAATCCTGCTGTATTGTTTTCGCTGAATGTGGATGGACTGGCCCTGATGCTGGTTGCGCTGACTTCCTTCCTGGTGCCTTTAATTATACTTACCACCTTTGGTAAAGAGATCGCCAATCCTAAATCCTTCTACTCCTTAATCCTGTTAATGGAGTTTGGTTTACTGGGTGTGTTTATGGCTTCCGATGGTTTCCTGTTCTATATCTTCTGGGAAGTAGCACTTATTCCGATTTACTTCATCGCCCTGCTTTGGGGCGATAACCGCGACCAGGAATTCCGCAGCCGCGCAATTTTCAAATTCTTTGTTTACACCCTGGCCGGTTCGTTGCTAATGCTGGGTGCATTTATCTATATCTATACCCGCACCGGCGGTTTTGCAATTGGTCAGCTTTACAATGCTAACCTTAGCGACCACGAACAGAGCATTCTGTTCTGGGCATTCTTTGCCGCCTTTGCTATCAAGATTCCGATTTTCCCTTTCCATACCTGGCAACCTGAAACCTATAAGGAAGCGCCATCGGCCGGTACAATGTTGTTGGCCGGCATTATGCTGAAGATGGGTTTGTATGCCCTGTTGCGTTGGTTATTACCTGTGTTACCACACGGTGTAGCACACTGGACGCCTTACGTGATTGTGCTTTGTGTTACCGGAGTTATCTATGGTTCAATCATCGCTATTAAGCAGGATAACCTGAAAAAGTTACTGGCGTACTCCTCGTTTGCACACGTAGGGCTTATCAGCCTTGGTATTTTCACCTTAACCCGCGAAGGTTTTCAGGGTGCTGCTGTGCAGATGTTTGCCCACGGTTTTAACGTGGTAGGTTTGTTCTTTGCTGCCGAAATTATCCTGCAGCGCACAGGCACGTTAAGCATTTCCAGTTTGGGTGGCATACGCAGTGTGGCTCCTAAGTTTGCTACCGCCTTTCTGATCGTAGTGCTGGCCAGCGTGGCCCTGCCTACTACCAATGCCTTCATCGGCGAGTTTCTGTTGTTATACAGTGCATTTGAATACAATACCTGGTTGGCAGCTATCGCTGGCCTTACCGTTATTTTAGGTGCGGTATATATGTTCCGTATGTATCAAAACGTAATGCTGGGCGAAACCAATGCGGTTACGGCTAACTTCCGCGATTTGAACTGGAGCGAGCTACTGGTATTTGTGTTGATTATAATTGCCATTTTTGAAATTGGCCTGGCACCCCAACGGTTTATGAGTATTATGCAGCCCAGCCTGGATGCTATTTTAAGTTACAGCGTTCGCTAGGCGGTAAAAAGGTTTGAAAAGGAAATGAATACTTTAGTTTATACATCGGTACTTGGCGTGTTGTGCATGTTTGCTGAAATGGTGAACCTGCGCCGGTTTATTGTGCCAATTGCCGTTACCGGCTTACTGGGTATCCTGGGCTTTCATTTTTATAGCTGGGGTTCGGAGCAACACCTCTATCACAACATGTTGTGGATAGATGGTTTCAGCCAGGCATTTACGGCGCTGTTACTGTTTTTGGGTGCTTTACTGGTAACACTGGCCGCTAACTTTTATCGTTCCGAAGCTTCCCGCATTTCCGATTACGTTTCAGTTATCATTTTTGCTTTAGCCGGTTCGCTGGCTCTGGTTTCGTTTGGCAACATCACTACCTTCTTCATCGGTTTAGAGGTGCTCTCTATTTCGCTGTATCTGCTGGCAGGCAGCAAAAAGAAAGATCCCCGCAGTAACGAAGCCGGTATGAAATACTTCCTGATGGGAAGTTTTGCCTCGGGTTTGTTGTTGTTTGGTATTGCTTTAATCTACGGCGATGTATCGGGTGCCCTGGCTCCGGATGGCCGCAGTGCGTTCGATTTGGCCCGTATACAGGAGTTTGCCGCTTCCGGCCAGGCAACTATTCTATTCTATGTAGGTTCGGCACTGGTTTTAATAGCCATGTTGTTTAAAGTTTCGGCGGTGCCTTTTCATTTCTGGGCGCCCGATGTTTACGAAGGTTCGCCTACGCTTATAACAGCTATGATGGCTACCGTAGCTAAGATTGCAGCTTTCGCCGCCTTCTACCGCTTATTCCACGATGCCTTTATAGCCAGCATGCCTAACTTTGCCTGGATACTTTCAGGTATTGCGGCCTTAACTATCACCATTGGTAACCTTTCTGCCCTTAACCAGGAATCGTTTAAACGCACACTTGCTTTCTCGGGTGTTGCCCATGCGGGCTACCTGTTAATGGCTATTGTAGCCATGTATGAAGGCAGCGATGGCGCTATTTTCTTTTACTCGGTTGGTTACGGTATAGCATCTATTGCAGCCTTTGCGGTAGCTATCGTAGTTTCCAATAACCTGGGCAGCGATAAATTTGAAGCCTTTAACGGTTTAGGCAAGCGCAAGCCTTTGCTGGCTGCTGCATTAACCATTGCTATGCTAAGCATGGCTGGTATTCCTCCCTTTGCAGGGTTCCTTGGTAAATATTATATCTTCCAAAAGGCGGTAGAAAGCGGTCATTACTGGTTAACGCTGGTTGCTATCATTAACTCCGTAATAGGTGTTTACTACTACTTTAAAGTTATAATAGCTATGTATACCAAAGAAGGTAACGAGCCTGAGTTTAACGTTACACCGGCTTACACGGCTGTCATCATCATTTGCGTGCTGCTTTCGCTGGTTGTGGGTTTGTTCCCAACCTTCTTTACTTCCTTAATTTAATCCTCACTAACCATATACGAAAGGCGCAACCCGGTTGCGCCTTTTTTGTTTAGGCTCCTTCCTGTAGTTATATGTTACGCCAACCGCAAACGAAGTATTCTTTCCCCGTGGTTGTGCGTCCCGCCAACTACATACAGAAACCATATGCAGCGTATTCCAGCTGTCTGCTTCTGTGTTCATCCATCATAAAGCTGACTTTACTTCACACAGGTATGCGACTTCACCCACCCGGGCTTCAGCCCGTAAACAGAAAAATTCCGCTTCTCACGGCAGAGCCGGATGCTTCAGCTTCCGGCGTATTTGCACACTGGGACAATACCTATGGTAACGCAATACCTCTGCTGTCGCGCGTTTCTAACGCGTTACAACTAAGCTTCGCCTTTGCAACGCTATTAATACTATACCATTTTAACAGCGAACGCCACTCCCGTATCCCCGTAGTTGCGCGTCCCGCCAACCACCTGCGTAGATTACCACCATTACCTTAACTATGTGCCTTCGTGATAATCCGAGGTGAAGCTGTTTTACTTTTCTGGTAATGTTCGTCCCAATCTTAGTAGCACGCATAAAAAAAGCGGCTCCATTTGGAGCCGCTTTCGAAAAACGTTGTAACTAAATTATTGCTTTACTAAGCGCAGGGTACGGGTGCCGCTCGCTGTGCTTAGTTTAACGAAGTAGATGCCTTGTGCAAACTGCGCAATGTTGATCTGCTCGGTGCTCGATTGAACGGCACTCAGTTCTTTATTCCACAGTTTCTGACCCATGTTGTTGTAGATCTCCAGACTTATGTTCTCCGATTTGTTCAGCTCTACATTCAGCGTAACCAGTTGGTTAGCCGGGTTAGGGAATAAACTGATAGAAACAAAGCTTTCGATGTTGTTTACACCAACAGGACCTAAGGTTACACTGGCAACTTTAACACAGCCCTGTGCGTCGGTAACGGTAACGGTATAGCTGCCTGCACCAACATTGCTGATGGTTTGGCTGCTGCCGCCGTTGCTCCAGCTATAGGTGTAAGGCGAACTGCCACCGCTTGGGTTGGCCGTTGCTGAACCGTCGTTATTGCCGTTGGTAGGTTGTGTGCTGGTAAAGCTTACGCTAACAGCCGATGCATCGGTAACGCTGGCAGTATTGATGTTATGGCAGCCATTGGCATCCGTAATGGTAACGGTGTAGGAACCTGCGCTCAGGTTCTGCACATCTTCAGTGCTGGCGCCGTTGCTCCAAACAAAAGTATAAGGCGAGGTGCCGCCTAACACGGTTACGTTAATAGAACCCGGTGTTTGGCAAGTGCCGTTAACCGGCGATAATACCGAGCTTGGTCCTGAAGTAGAACTAACTACGGTGCTGCCTTGTGCCGTACAACCTTTGCCATCCACTACAATTACCGTATAACTACCTGCAGTAAGGCTGTTTATTGTGTTAGTAGTGGCAGAAGTGTTCCAGGTATAGGTATAAACGCCGTTACCACCTGTAGGGATAGCGGTAGCTGTACCGTTTTGCTGGCCGCAAAGGGCATTGGTAGATGTAACATTTACAGTAACCGGTGTTGGATTACTGATAGTAGCATTTTGAACGGTTAAGCAACCCGTGCCGTCGGTTACGGTTACTACTACCGTGCCGGCCGAAAGGTTATTGATAGTAGTGCCTGTGCCGCCTGTATTCCATACATAGTTGTAAGGGGCTGTGCCACCTGTTGCCGAGGCAACCGCGCTGCCGTTATTACCGCCTGAGCAGTTTGGTGCAGTAGGGGTAATAGTAACAGCCGGACCACCAAAGTTGCTGATAGTAGCTACGCCGGCAACGGTGCAGCCACCGCCATCGGTTACAGTTAAAGTATAACCACCTGCACCCACGTTGCTGATGCTGTTAGTAGTTGCGCCGGTGCTCCAGTTATAAGTATAGTTGCCGGTGCCGCCGCTTGCTGTGGCAACGGCTGAACCGTTTTGACTGCCGCAGGCTGCGTTGGTAGTATTAAACGAAATGGCAATGCCGGCAGTACCGTTAATAAGCGTGGTTGCTGCCGAAGCCGAACATCCGTTGGAATTGGTTACGGTAACGGAGTAAGTGCCCGGTGCCAGGTTGCTGATTGAGCCGCTGGTAGCGCCGTTGCTCCAGTTATAAGTAACACCAAAGTTACCGTTGTTAGGCACGGCTACCGCCACACCGTTGTTTTGTCCGCACGAAGCATTGGTAGGGTTAATGCTTACGCTAAAGTTGCTGGAGGTGTTATTTACAGTCATGCTGGTGCTGGCTGTACAGTTGTTGGCATCGGTAACAGTAACGCTATACGAGCCCGGGCCCACATTGCTTACCGTTTGGGTGGTAGCATTGGTGCTCCAGTGGTATTGGTAACCACCTGCACCGCCTGTAGCAGTAACCGAAGCTGAACCGTTCTGCTGACCGCAAACGGCATCGTTGGCATTAGGTGCTAATGAAAGTGGACCTAACGGCTGATTAATGCTTACGCTGGCAGTGCCGCTGCACTGGTGGTTATCGGTAATGGTTACTGTATACGAACCGGCCGGTTTGTTGCTGATGGTAGTTCCGGTGCCGCCTCCGCTCCAGTTATAGGTATAGGGTGCCGAACCGCCGGAAGCTGTTACAGTAGCTGAGCCGGTAGAACCGCCGTAACAAGCTACTGTTGTGGAACTGGTAGTGCCTGTAGGCGGAGCGTAGATGGTAATATAACTGCTCTGTGTTTTACTGTTGCTGCCGTTGGCATTGGTAGCCGTTAAGGTAACACTGTACGTACCCGGCGAGCTATAGGTAACCGTAGGGTTTTGTGCTGTGCTGGTGTTTGGTGTAGCACCCAACAATACCCAGCTATACGAAGTTGGGCTGCCGGTGGAGGTATTGGTAAAAGTAATAGACTGTCCGGGGCAGGCGGCTGTAGGGCTGCCTGTAAAGTTAGCTGTTGGAGCAGTACCCGATGAACCGGTACACAATACAGGTAAAGCAAACAGGTCCATACCTGAGCCATACACCGAGTCGAACAGGTGCCAGCTGGCATCATCCCATTGTTCCCAGGCGTTGTCGGGCAGTGGCGAGCTAAACAAAGTAGATACGAGGGCTACTGTATCACCCGCTGTTTGACTCATGCTGATGCCGAGATAGAAGTTGCCGTTTACGGTAGGCGGACTGCTGAACGGCACATAGGTTAATGCCTGGTTGGTTACATCCGTTGCAATTTGGGAAATAAGCTTGGTTTGCGAGCCCAGCACGTTACCAGGTGCACCGCCTGCACCTGTTGCATCCCACACTTTAACTGTAATGCTGGAAGTGGAAGGGTTATTGGTTTTAGCTTTGGCAAAATAGAACAAGCCGCCGCTTACCTGTGCTCCCGGCATGGTGTTTACATAGTATTCTGCTTTCGATAAGTCGCCGTAGCTGTTGTTACCGGTAAGGTAACCGCTGGCAGGGCTTTGATAGCTGTAAATGGTCAGCGTATCGTTGCTGAAAAGGTTGCTGAGGGTATCGCAGGTTTGCGAACCGCCGCCGCTTATAACATTTATGTAGGCTGTTTTAGTAACGCTGTTATTACCGTTGCCATTGCCTGCTACTAAGGTTACAGCATATTGCCCCACCGTGTTATAGGTAATAGTTGGGTTTTGTGCAGTGCTGGTGCCCGGCGTGCCACCCGCAAAGGTCCAACTCCAGGTGGTAGGAGTATTAGTCGATAGATCTGTAAACGCTACGCTGTTGCCTACAATTACAGTGGTAGGGTTGCCTACAAAATCAGCAACCGGGGCCGAACCGCCCGAAGCGGAGGCATTATAGATGTTCACGTTATCGAGGAACAGGTTGTTGCCATAGGTGTTGCGGTTGCGGAAGGCAAACTTAACGTTGGCCTGGCCGTTCAGTGCAGTAAGGGCCATCGAGTCTTTCTTCCATTGCGCTGCTGTAGGCACAAAGTTGTTGGTGTTGGTGCCGCTGATGGTGCTTAATTGGGTGCCGCCTTTTTTCCAAAGCGAGGTCCAGCTGGTACCGCAGTTAGTGCTGTACATTACCTCCAGCGAATCGGCATAACCGCTACTGGCATAAGGTGCATAGGCATAATCCCATTTAATACGGCCGTTGCTTACACCGCTAAAGGAGTAGGAAGGGGTGATCAGCCAATCGTACTGGCCGGCCGCATTATAAGCGTAGTTGTTTACATAAGCCGAAGCGGTAGACGTACCAAAGCCGCTGGCCGAGGTAGTGCGCACCCAGGTTAAATCGGCATCGGGGTTGTTTAAAGCCCAGTTAGCAGGAGGGAAGGTCGCGCCTTCAAAACCTTCAGCCAATGGCAGCGAAGTAGCACCTGATACGGTGATATAAGCTGTTTTTACTTCAGCATCGCTTTGGCCGCCGCTGGTAACCGTTAAGGTTACATTGTAAGTACCGGCGGTGCTATAGGTAACAGTTGGGTTAGCAACGGTTGAAGTAGAAGGTGTACCACCCGGGAACTGCCATGCATAGGTAAGGTTAGTACCGGTTGAAGTATTGGTAAAAGTTACCGTTTGGCCGGGGCAGATAGTGGTTGGTGTGCCTGTAAAATTGGCAACCGGTGCACCACTGGTAGCACAGGCGTTATTATTGGTAATTAAGCTGCTGCGGATGTTGGTTAACACCGAGTTCATGTAATTGGCCTGCTGGGTGGTAAACATTACGGTACAATCGCTGTAATCCATGTAGTTTTCAACCTGGTCGCCATAACTGCTGTTACCCGTGCACGAAGCTGCATAAGGGCAACCGAAGTTCGCTTCTTTCGAATCCGGGGTATCGCTAAAACCATCGTCCGTATCAGGAAACACGTTACCGCAGGCGTTGGCCGAAAGATCGCCCCAGGTATGGTGTAAACCCAGGTAATGGCCTATTTCGTGGGTCCAGGTACGGTTGCCTGCTCCCATGCCAATGCTGTAATCTATTACCAGCCCGTCGATGCTGGAACCGTGTAAACCGTTACCCGCTGCAGGTATGTAGGCATAACCCGCTACACCGCCAGTTGATGGCGACGAGCCGCAAAGATGCACGATATAAACGTTCAGGTATTTTGAAGGGTTCCAGGGGTCGGCACCGCCGGTGGCTGCACTCTTCATTTTATCGGTTTCGGTATTTACATCATAGCAACCTTCGTTGGTAAAAACGTGTTCAATACCGTTGGTGGCCGAACCGTCCGGCTTTTGTTGCGCCAGGCAAAATTCTATCTGCGCATCAGCGGCAAAACCCTGCACGGCAGCACGGGCGGTGCTGAAATCGCTGTTCAACTTGCGGTAGTCCATGTTCAACTGGTTGATCATGGTTTGCACCGCTGCATCACTTACGTTTTGGGCGGCGGTGTTATAAATAACGTGTACAGCTACCGGAATGGTGCGCACGGCACGGGCCTGGTAGTTAGGGTCCTGTTGATTGGTTTGCACCCATTTGCGCAGCACTTCTTCCTGCTGCTGCATTTGCTGGTTGTAATTCGGGTTAGTGGCGCGCAGTTTGTTTACTGCCTCAACCGAATAACACGTGCGGTGCTGGGCAAAGGCATTCAAACTGAAAGCAATAGCCAGCAACGAGTAAAACACTTTTTTCATTCGAGGGAAATTAGATTTTGTGTTGAATTTTGAAAAACGGGTAAATGTAGGCGTATTGGCTTAAACGGGAAAACGCATAGGAAGTTCGTGGATAAGATGGGGATATCTGCCTTTGGCGGAATCCGCTGTTCGCAATAACTCATTTTCTGCCCTACTGCCTCAGCCTCAGGCCGCTATTGGCGCATCCGTATGTTTAACCGGTTGGTTTACTCTTTTGTTAAAGATACCGTAAGCCCGAACATCTGAAAACACCGGTTCCGGCGTTAGTATTTAAGGTCCTGTTAAGTTAGGGCTGCGATCTATTAAAACATGTTCATAATTCTTACTTTTAATGATGGACTTAAAGGAACGTCGGCTTTTATTGGCTGACGATGACGCCGATGATTGCCGTTTTTTTAAAGAAGCCCTGGAGGACCTGCGCGAACCGGCTCAACTTCATACGGTAAGTAACGGCATTCAATTAATGCAATATTTGAACCAGGGTATCAACCTGCCCCACCTGGTTTTTCTGGATATTAATATGCCCGGCCAAAGCGGTATGGATTGCCTGCTTGCCATTAAAGCCGATCCCGGTTTGAAGCATATACCGGTTATTATTTTTACCACCTCGCTCGATCATGCTTTAGCAATGCAGCTATATCAAACAGGTGCGCACTATTATGTGCGTAAACCGGGAGGCTTCGCAGAACTTAAAAGTGTAATTAGCAAGGTATTGCTGCTTACCAATAATGGAATGACCGCTCAACCTTCCATGGTCAATTTTTTAATTAATTCTTACTGATGTGGAGACTATGGAGAGATATAAAACTGATTTAGCATTTTTAGCCGGCGGGGGCGAAATGGGGGCTTTAACCCGCTCCAGAGATTGGAGTCAAACGCCCCTTGGCGAACCCGGTACCTGGCCCCAGAGCCTTCGTACCGCGCTAAGCCTGCTGCTTAATTCCAAATTCCCTATGTTCTTATGGTGGGGGCCGGAACTTATAAGCTTTTATAACGATGCTTACAGACCCAGTTTGGGCATGCAGGGAAAACACCCAGCCATATTGGGAATGCCCGCGGTAGAGGCCTGGCCTGAGATATGGACCATTATAAAGCCCTTGATAGATCAGGTACTCTCCGGTGGCGAAGCTACCTGGAGCGAGGACCAGTTAATCCCCATTTACCGCAATGGTAAAATGGAAGATGTATACTGGACGTTTAGTTACAGCCCTGTAAAGGATGAGAGTGGTAAAGCAGCCGGTGTGTTCGTTACCTGTTCCGAAACTACCGGTAAGGTTTACACGCTGAAAAAACTGGAGGAGGCTAATAAGCGGTTTATCACTAGCATAGAACAAGCTCCGGTGGCCATGTGTATGTTGCAGGGGCCTGATTACGTAGTGGAAATAGCCAACGAAATGATGCTGCGCATTTGGGGCAAGCAGGCTGCGGAAGTTATGCATAAACCTTTGTTTGAAGGCCTGCCCGAAGTGAAAGGACAAGGCATTGAATCCCTGCTGAAAGGTGTATTTGAAACAGGCAACCGGTATATCGAATATGAACGGTCCGTTGATTTGCCCCGCGCCACCGGCATCGAAACAACCTATATAAATTTTGCGTACGAGGCTTATCGCGATACTGCCGGAAAAGTTACAGGCATTATAGCTACGGCAACCGAAGTTACACAGCAGGTGATGGCCCGCAAAAAACTGGAGGAGAGCGAACAGCGCCTGAATGTAGTTATTGAAGCCAGTGAATTGGGAACCTGGGAGTTTTTTCCGGATGCTGATTTTGCCATTTACAGCGAGAGGGCACTTGAAATATTGGGACACGATCCGGCACTTCCTGTAAACCATACGGAGTTATTAAAAATATTTGACTCTGAAGCCAGGGCTATACGTGATGCTGCTTTTAAACTGGCTTTTGAAACAGGCGTGTTGTACTACGAAGCCAATCACCGGTGGAAAGACAATAGTGAACACTGGATGGAAGTAAAGGGCAAGGTTTTTTACGACCATGTCAACAAACCTTTAAAGCTGGTAGGTACCATCCGCGATGTAACAGGTGAACGAACCCGGCAGCGCGAGTTGCAGGAAAGCGAAAGCAAACTGCGGCAGTTATCAAATTCGCTGGAACAACAAGTGAAGGAACGCACCAGTAAGTTAGAGGAGCAGAACCTGATGCTGGAAAAAATGAACAAGGAACTGCAATCCTTTGCCTATATCTCCAGTCACGATTTACAGGAACCCTTACGCAAAATACAAACCTTTAGTTCGCAGGTATTGGAGAAGGAATATGAAAACCTTAGCGAAACAGGAAAAGATAAATTCAGGCGGATGCAAAATGCAGCTAAACGCATGCAAATGCTTATCGACGATCTATTGAGCTACTCGCGCACTGCGGTGGTGGAAGCTAAGTTCGAGAAAATAAACCTGGCCCCCCTGGTAGCGGAAGTGCAGGAAGACTTAAAAGAGGAATTAGCGCAGAAGGGAGCCACGATAGAAATCCAGGAATTGTGCGATATTCAGATTATTCCATTTCAGTTCAGGCAGATGATGTATAACCTGCTCAGTAATTCTTTAAAATTCAGCCGCCCCGAAGTGGCCCCCCACATCAGTATCTCCTGTAAGGTAGGGTCGGGAGGGGAGTTGAATTATCCTAAACTGGACCCTGCGAAAAAATATTGCCGGTTAACCTTAACCGATAATGGTATTGGTTTTGAACCCCGCTACAGCGACAAAATATTTGAGGTATTTCAGCGCCTGCATGGCAGGCATGAGTATAGCGGCACCGGTATTGGTTTGGCAATTGTAAAAAAAATAGTGGAGAACCATAACGGGTTTATAACCGCCTCGGGTAACCCCAACGAAGGGGCCATGTTTGATATCTTTCTGCCGGTATGGGAATAGTGGCAGGCAGATAATTCAGGAAGTACAGCAGCGTAATCAGGTAGAATTATCCGATTACTTATCTTGCTTTCATGAATCCGTCTCCCGTTACGTTTATATCCGCCTACGAAGCTGCCCTGGCCAGCCAGCAATGGGAGCAGGTTGCTCCGCTGATGCATCCTGATGTTTGTGTAACCTTTAGCGATGGCAGCGTCTATAAGGGTATTGCCGAAGTAGAACAAGCCTATCGCCGTAATTTTGCATTAATAGGCGAAGAGAAATTTACCATTACCGGTATCCATTGGGTAAGGCTGCAGCCCGCGTTGGCGGTTTATGTGTTTGTGTTCAACTGGAGCGGCCTGATAAATGATAAACCTGCTTCCGGCAGCGGACATGGCACTGCTACTTTAATTTGGGAGGGAGGGAAGTGGTTGTTGTTGGCGGAGCAGTTGGGGAAATAAAATCTTGGATAGAGATTATCCAAATGAAAAGCCGCTGAGTAAAAACCCATGCGCTTGGATGCGTTTAGTTCAATCAGCGGCAATTACTGTAGGGAATTGCTTAATACCTTTACAGGTAGCAAGCCAAAAGCAACAGTAAATTAAAATTAATAAATACTTAAAATACGTCCAAAAATATTCAGTGTTATGAATGAGTTCCGCCGAATATTAGGTCAGCCTATTGTATAGGAAGTTCTATCCGCGTTTCGTTGCTGCCATCTGCATTCATCAGGTAGAAAGCGTCGTTGTCGATAAACACCTTATTGTCATAGTCCACTTTTATTTCCTTTACGGCTACCAGGATCTTCTCACCATCGCCAGAAACACTTAGTGCACCATAAGATTTATTGGCACAACCTTGTTTTAATAAGCTAATACTGCCTCCCGGTATACTTAACTTGTAAATGTTGTTATCCAGCGAGTAGAGTATTGTGTTGCTGTTCAGCCAGCATACACAACCTGTAGAGGTTATTCCTTGTATGGCATAACCTTGTGGTTGGAAAGGTGCAACTGCTGCAGTAAGTATTTGAGTGCCTGAGCCATAAGCCAACAAACCATTTTGCCGGCACCAGCTAAGGGAACCCGGCGCATCTATATTCAAATTGGTAACAGGCAAACCTTCTTCATCCAAAATATAAATGGTGTTGGAGGTAGTATGATGAATTACTGCCATAGCAGTTCCGTTGTTAATCCATACCGGTAAAATTTCCTGCCCGCTAAACGTAAGTTGTACCAGGCTATCGCCATTGCTTTTCGCCTTGTAAATATCTCCACCCTTTTCAAAAGTAACCCAATCTTTAATGCTCCACGATGCAGGTGTTGTACCTGCGCCTGCATATATTTCATGCATGGTGGTTGTGGCGATGTTATAACTAACTAAATCGTAGCTTAAAGAGGATTGGTTAATCTGCAAACACAAAAACTCGTTATTGTTGCCAGGGTTAAATACGGGGTACTTATAGTAAAGTGATTTGCCTATCGGTTCAATCAAGTTAAAATTCTGAGGTAACTCTTGCTGCGTGTAACAGTGCCCTTCTGGAAAGTGCACGTCCTTTTTGCACCCGTTTACTAGCCAGCAACACATGAATAGAACAACGCAGCGTGTTAATGATAAATTAGGCTTCATAGTTAATTAAAGATACAACAGATTGTCCATGTAATACGGAAACTTTATGCATCCGTATTATGTGCGGGCTCGGGTAGCTGTTCGTTGCCCGACTTACTATTTTCTGCTATGCAACACGGGCACTAACCCAAACACAACCTGCGCTGCTAATCCCAATGCTCCGGGTAAAGTCTTCATGTTGCTAAAGAAACTTGCTGTGCTTTGCTTAAACACAAGCACACCAAGGCCGTACTCCAGGCACATTAAAATGGCAAAGGCCAATAGGCCACCACTTAGCAAGGTTCCGAATTTGGCAATTACGTTTTGCCGCGCAATCAACCAACGCGAATAGAAGAAAGCACTGGTAAGCATAATGGGTATTTCTATCAATACGCCTGCCAGCGCACCAATACGTGGCACCAATACTAAGGTGCGTATGGTGCCCAGCACAAAACCCAATGCAAAAATACCCAAGGCATATAGCAGCGAAAATCTCCATTGCTTAATAGGCATACCGGTTAAATTGGTTATTAGTAAAGGTATAGTAGTGCTAATGTCAAATTGAATGATTCGCGTCAGTGCAAGAAAAAAGGCCGCTATTGGCGGCCTCTCTCAAATTCAAAAATCGTTGTGGTTATAATCCTAAGTCGTACACCATGCGCATTTGGGTGCCGCGTGTTTGGCGCAGATACTTAATGGTTTTATACATTTCGTAATCCTCGCCCAGCTCTTCTTTAATAGCGTCGCTCTTGGCATCGCCAAAGGCTTCGCGCAATTGCTCACCCAGCGATTTCTCTTCGGGGTACAGCTTCACACGGTATTCTTTTACATTGGCTTTTTTAGCAGCAAAGGCTATTGCTTCATCCAAACCGCCTATTTCATCTACTAAACCAATTTGTATGCCTTGTGTGCCGGTCCATACGTGGCCCTGTGCAATGGTTTCAATATAGGCAGTGTCCTTGCCACGGCCTTCGGCAACACGGCTTTTAAACTCGCGGTAGGTGCGCTCTACGTTGCGTTGGGCAACCGCTGCTTCTTCCGCATCCAGTGGTTTGGTAATACCACCCAGCACACCGTGTTTGGTTACCTCTACTTCATCGGTAGTAATGCCTAACTTCTCGTTCAGCATTTTCTTGGCATTGGGTATTAAACCAAATACGCCGATAGAACCTGTAATAGTGTTGGGCTGGGCAAAAATACGGTCGCCCATGCAGGCAATGTAATAACCGCCCGATGCTGCCACATCACCAAACGAAATTACCAGCGGCTTGGCTTTTTTAGCCAGCACCAGTTCGCGCCACATAATATCGCTGGCCAGTGCACTGCCACCCGGTGAGTTTACACGTAATACAATGGCTTTAATTTTATCGTCCTTACGCAGTTTGGCTATGCGCTTGGCAATGTCATCGCCACCCACTTTGCCATCGCTGCTTTCGCCGTCTACAATTTCGCCTTCAGCAACCACTACGGCAATTTTATTGTCGCCTTCCAGGTTAGGTGTAATAGTGGTAACGTATTTGGCAAGGCTAATGCGCTCCAGGTCCTTTTTCTCCTCAATACCAATTTTCTTCTTCATTTCGCTTTCCACCTGGTCGTAATAAGCTACTTCGTCTACCAGGTGCAGTGCTTTGCAGCTTTCCGGACTTTCAGCCAACAGGTTGTTTACGATGTTGGCCAGTTGGGCTGTGTCAATTTTACGATCGCTGCCTATTACAGTTAAAAAGTGACTGTAAACATCGCCATACAGGTTCATTAACTGTTCGCGGTTGGCAGGGCTCATGTCGCTGCGGATAAATGGTTCAATAGCGCTTTTAAAGGCACCGCAATGGAAGTCCTGCACTTCCACACCAATTTTATCAAACATGTTTTTGTAATACATGATCTCGCGGCCAAAGCCTTTTATCTCCATACCACCATTGGGGTTCAGGAAAATTTTATCGGCTACCGTAGCCAGGTAATAAGCCTTCTGGCTGTAAATTTCGCCGTAGGCATATACAAACTTACCGCTCTTTTTAAAGCGGGTCAGCGCTTCGCGGATCGATTCCATGGTGGCATAACCGTTATCGCCCAATCCCATTTCAAGGTAAATACCTTTAATGTTATCGTCCTTGGCAGCCTTGTCGATGGCTTCGCGGATTTGGTATAAACCAATGGCTTTTTTAGGTGAAGTATTACCTATACCTAAGGAGGCGAACGGGTTGTTATTGGTTATCTCAGGTATCTTGTAGTTAAGATCCATGGTTAACACCGAATTGGGTAGAACAGTGGCCGGTTTTTCGTTGGTGGCGGCAGCCACCCAGATGATGAGCACCAGGAAAGTGACCACCACAAACAGCAGCATGCCAAAAAAGGTGGCGAATACGAACTTGAAGAATTGCCTCATAAATAAGTTTTAATCTTTTGACGTAGGACGTGGGTTAAAATTTTACGTTTGCAATAATAGTGTTTTGAAGGTGATGCATGAAGTATATCTGTTAACGGGTAGTAACCAGGGTAACCGCCGGGGCCAGTTGGCTCGTGCACAGGCCTTAATAGAGGAACGTTGTGGAAGCGTAACGGCTGTTTCGGGCATCTATGAAACCGAAGCCTGGGGCTTAAAAGATCAACCCGGTTTCCTGAACCAGGCGCTTGGCCTGCAAACCGGCCTGGAGCCTTTAGCTTTACTGCAAACGGTAAAAGCTATAGAACTGGAAGTGGGCCGGGTGCAAACCGTTAAATGGGGACCGCGTGTTATTGATATAGATATTTTATTGTATGCCGGTAAGCAGGTAAACCTGCCCCAACTGGTAATCCCACATCCCTATATACAGGAACGGCGCTTTACGCTTGTTCCTTTGGCGGATATTGCTGCTGCTGTTGTGCACCCGGTTTTTGGTAAAACCATTGCCGAACTGCTGGCAGTTTGCCCCGATACATCGGAGGTTAAAACGTATTCGTAGTGCTATTTCTCCTGTTTGGGCTCAGGCATGTCATAGTTCAGCCTGCCACCAAACATGTTCATTTGATACTGGATGGCTGCCTGCCTGCCCATTACATAACCCGATGGTGCAGCAAGTTTAAATTTGATGGGGTTCGGCAATACCGCTGCAATGCGGGCTGCCTCAGCCTGTGTTAGCTGGCTGGCGTGTTTATGGAAGTATTTTTGTGCTGCTGCTTCGGCGCCATATACTCCATCGCCCATTTCGATAATATTGAGATACACCTCCATGATGCGTTCCTTGCTCCAGAAAATTTCGATGAGCACGGTAAAGTATGCTTCCAGTCCCTTGCGGATAAAACTGCGGGCGGGCCAGCAAAACGCATTTTTAGCTGTTTGCTGACTAATAGTACTGGCACCACGGGTTTTGGGGTGACGCTTATTCGCCTGCTTTTCGTTATAATCCATGGCTTTTTGGATGGCCTCAAAATCAAAACCATGGTGCCAAAGGAAGTTTTGATCTTCGGAAGCTACTACGGCCAGTTGCAATTGATTGGATATTTGGTCCAGCGGCACCCAGTCCTTTTCCATGTGCATTTCCTTGCCATCCATTTTTTGCGCAACACAACGCTGCAGCATTAACCAGGTAAAAGGCAGGGGTACAAAACGGAAAACAATAACGGAGAGAATGGAAAGGGCAAAGAAAGCAATGATGATCCGCAACAGAATACGGAAGAACTTTTTAAGCATAGCCGCGAATGTAGTGAATTGGAGGATTGAACGAATTGAACAAATGCAAATAGAACGCTGATGAACGCGGGTGGTTATGATTTTGGGTATGAAAAATTTTGGAGGGGCCGTGTTGGGTAGCGGTTCTCCCTTTAGGGAGTCAGTGGGTAGCGTGGCCAGGGCGAATGTAGTGAATTGGAGGATTGAACGAATTGAACGTATGCAAATAGAACGCCGATGAACGCGGGTGGTTAATATGGGAATTGCTTGGGTGGCGGTGATCCCTAACGGATTTTCGGGAAAGGAGTTGGAGGTAGCGCTGCAAGGTTTGGGCGCTATTTATTAGAACAATTCTTATAAGTTAATATATAATTTGTAACCCCGCTTTGTAACCCCGTTAAAAGTCAAGTGATTGATTATCACTGTTCTGAAAGGGTTACCAAAAAAAAGTGTAACCCCGCTACCCCGCTGTTACTCCGGTTGCCTTCATGGAAGCAGGTTTAGCTCGCTAAGGCCTATATCGTTACCTGTTGTATAAAAAGAAAGCGCCTTTTGATTACTCAAAAGGCGCTGTTCTTAAACCTGGGTGGCCAATGGGGTTCCCCCCACCATTTACAACCCATTAACTACCAATACCTACTTAGTCCGAAGTCAGGTCTTAAGACCATTCAATTTTTCCTGGCAATTGATCAACTGCTCTTGCAGCTTAATAATACGTTCGTCGCGCGTGCGTATCTCTTCATGAACCTCGGCGCTACCGCCAACACGATACGGCACCTGTGCTTCGTTTAGCATTTTGCTGGCTACTAAAAACATTGGTGGCTGTCCGGTTATTAAATACATAGGGTTCACATTTGCCTTTTCCAGCAGCAGTTGAACCTTATCCAGTGGCGGGTATGTTTCTTCCAGCTTCCAGCGGCGCACGGTATTATCCGTTACATCCAACTGTTCACTTAGCATACCCTGTGTTACATTTTGTTCATTCTTAAGAACTTCCAAAACGTCCGTTAATCGCTTGCCTATTCCTGTATCCATATGTTAGTAAAATGTTTATATCTATCAAACAAAAATATTTGCTGTTATCCAACAAAATTGTTGGTTTGCTCCTGTTAAGCCACTCAACATTTGAGCAAAGTTTGAGCAAACATTGAGAAATATAAATGAATATGAGCGAATTACAAAATCTAAAGATCCAGTTATCTGCTATAGAGGCAGAACTCCCCCACGGTTCAAAGTCTGAAATTGCCGATTACTTAGAGGTAAAATATGCAAATGTGGTAGCGGCGTTTAGGGGCATGGCCGGTAAAGAACTTACCAAAAATGTACTTAAAAAAGCAAAGGCAATTGTGCGCAAAAACAAAAAGCACAGCGCAAAACCGGTTATAGCATTCCAATAATCAACCAACAAAAAAGTAGGTATATGTCCCACGTAAAAAATCTTCCCAATGTAGTTAAGACCGATTGGCCTATAGAGGCCCTGCAATGTATGCGCAATGTTATGCAGGCTGCTGTAGATGCCCACAACCCAAACAAACCACGGCCCGATGTGCTGCATGCGCTTACCGAAGGCAATATCGAACTAAAGGTGCAGGTGCTAAACGATCTGGACCGGGTAATAACCAATAATTCGTAATCCCAAAAACACCATTATATGTCTAACCAATCCCAACAGCAGCAGCTTAAAAACCTGCAAAATCAACGCCGCCAAATTGAACAGGATAACAGCCAGCTTAAGTGGCAGCGTGCCCAACTGCAAAAACGTATCGACGAATGCCACAGCGCCATTAAAGAGTTTACCAACCGCATTAAGCTGGTAGATACCGAGGTGGCCGCTAACAACGATAAGTACCACCAGATAGGCGATGCTATACAACAAATAACAGGAATACCACGGGTTACCGAGTAACATAAGCGGGCGTATGGTTTGGTAGATACCATGGGGACCGCCCGCTTTGGGTACGAACACTTACCACCCCGCTGCGCTTATGCAGCGGGGGCCGGTAGGTGGCCTACCATCCCCAACAAATTAGTAGTGCTTAAAAAATTATTATGCTCCAGATAGATGCAAAAAAGATAGTCGGTAACCTGGTAATGATAAGGCTTACCATTAACGACCGCGATGTGCCCATGGCCATGGCCCTTACCGATTACGAGGCCCTAAAAAAGGAAGGCTTCTTCCTGCGCCCGACCGACCAGCCCGATTCCTCCGGCTGTATTAACACCACCAGTTTTTACTATCCAAAACAATAAACCATGCTAACCATTATCACACAAGGTCAAAAAGTAACACTGCTTAAAGCAGCATATCAAGTACTCGATACCGATGGTACAATTACCTATTACGAAAGTCGAGAAAAAAAGAAGTGGATCGGTACACTAACAAATTCTGGGGCATTAGTGATAGCGGATGGCGAATTCAGCATTACCCCAATATCCTATAACACAAATTACCTGCTCGACCGCCTTAAAGAACTACTGGAAAGCAAACCTTCCATTGATTGGAGCCAAGCCAACAAACTGGCCTATATCAAAAACCTGCTGGGCAAATTCGATTCCCGTTCCAAAACCTTTAAACCGTAGGCTATGCCACTATACTATATACCATTTGCCGATCTGCAACCTTTTGCCCTGTGGCTTAAACACAACGGTATCGATATCTGCACCGCTACCGAATTAGAACTGGAAGTAAGCTGGCAGGAATACCTACGCATTAAATACCAGGGGGGCGAATAACATGGCACGCACAGCATCCGAAATTATTTGCGATGGCGTAATACGCTGCATGTTCCTTACCCGCCTGTTTAAGGACGAAGTAAAGCACATGCAAACACACGCCAACAGCAGTTTGGGCCGCTACAAAATACCGGTTTTAGAATATCTGCAAACCATGCTGGGCACCATTACCATTAGCACTACCCGCATTAAAAACCTAATGCCGTCATCGGGGCCTGCACTGCAACAGTTGGTAACCATTAGCGACGATAAAATAAGCAGCATAGGCGCCATAATACACATGCTGGGCGGTTTACCCGATGCCGATGTGGCCCATTTCGAAGAACAAATTTTTAACCGCTTCGATCAGTTTCAAAAACAGATTGAAGAAAAGCAGCCGGTAAATGAAAACTAATATTATCCATATAGGCGATTGCCTTAAAACCCTGCGCAAGCTGCCGGCCAATAGTGTGCAGTGTTGTGTTACCAGCCCGCCTGCGCCGCGAATTAGGTATGTTTTATAAACCCAATAATTAACCACCAAACCATTAACCATGAACGCCAACCAAATGATAGCGGATTACATCCGCGATAACAGCAAGCTGGATCAGCACCGCCCATACATAGGCATGAGCAATGCCGGTAACTGCCCCCTGGCAATTTACCGGGCCTATACAAATGGAATTACCTTAAACGATAAGGCTTTTCGCAACAGCTTCCGGGGTTATAAAATGGAAGAAACCGCCAAGCAAATACTTATCGGTTCAGGTATTATGAAGCCCAATAGCGAACGGCACCTGCAAGCCGTTAACCAACCTTTAATACAAGGTAATACCGATGGCGAAACCGTTCATGGCGATCTGCTGGAAATTAAAAGCATGAGCCTCGATAAGTTTAACGCTGTAGTAGCCGATAACAAATTACCTAACCGCGAATACCGGCAGGTGCAGGCTTACATGCACTATGGCTATTATCAAAAAGCCTTAGTATTTGTTATATGCCCCGAAACATTCGATACACATACCTTATGGGTAACTCCTAACCGGTATGTAATCGATCAGATTGTAAAAAACTTCGCTACGGTGCTGGCTGCAATACAAATTAACAAGGCCCCTACCTGCACCTGCAGCCGCTGCAAATAACACACCCTTAACTGTAAACTCTAAACCGAAAACCGTAAACCAACTTTTATAATGATCTCCCCCTATTCAATTGCCAAAGTTAAAGATGCTGCCAGTGTTGTAGATGTTGTAGGCAAGTACGTTACCATTAAAAAGCAGGGGGCGGGGCTTACAGGTTGCTGCCCTTTCCATAACGAAAAAACGCCCAGTTTCCACGTTAGCGCTACACGCAACCTGTATAAGTGCTTCGGCTGTGGTGCCGGGGGCGACTCCATTAAATTTTTGATGGAACACCAGGGCCTTACTTACATCGATGCCATTAAATGGCTGGCCGATTTTTACCATATCGAACTGGAACAGGAAAACCCGCAGGATGCCGAAAAAACCAAAAAGAAACAGGAACAACAGCAAAACTTCGGCGCCATTATCCGCGCCGCCCAAAACCACTACAGCCAGCAACTGTGGCAGCACAACCGCCCGCTTATTGATCAACTTATACAAAACAGGGGCTTTTCGCAATCCACGCTTCTGGACTTCCAAATAGGCTACGCCCCCAACGATTTTAAGTTCCTTACTACCAAAATTGCACAGGCAGGCAAACAGGCCGATGCCATTACCCTGGGCCTGCTTAAAAATAATGAAGATACCGGCAATGTATACGATGCCTACCGCCACCGGTACACCATCCCCATACTTAGCCCCTCGGGCAATTACCTGGGCTTTGCCGGCCGCCTTGCATCTACAGGCGATAGTAAATCAACAGATGCCAGCCATAGCGTAGCCGAAGACCCCCAAAAAAATAATGCAGAAGCCCCCAAATGGATTAACCCGGCCGATTCTCCCCAATTCAACAAAAGCCAGGTGCTGTTTGGCCTTAACCTGGCTGCCAAATACATACGCCAGCGTGGTTATGCCGTGTTGGTAGAAGGCTACTTCGATTGTATGGCTAACTACGATAAAGGGGTTGAAAACACCGTTGCCAGCATGGGCACCGCTTTTACCGACGAGCAGGCCCGTATTTTAGCCCGCTATACCAAAAAGGTATACCTGGCCCGCGATGCCGATAAAGCCGGCTATAACGCCACGCTAAAGGATGTAGATACCTGTTTGCGCCATGGCCTGCACCCTTACTTTATCGAGTTTCCCGAAGGTAACGACCCCGATACCTTTGCCCGCAACTATCAAATACCCGAAGAAGACGGTACCGAACCCGCCCCCCTGCTGCAGTATTACGATGCCCAGGCCGATGCTAACGATGGCGTTACCTGGAAGATAAAACAACTGCTGGAAGGCGTTAAAGGCCCGGCAGCAAAAGCCGAAGCCAGCGATAAAATACTGGCCATGCTGCAGCTTATCGAGTCGGATATTATGCGGGCCGAATACATTGCTACCATAAAGCGCCTGTACAAGCTGGACCTTGCCAAACCTTTGGAGCGTACCATTAAGGAACGCGAAGCGGCGGCCGTAACCATACCAAACGGCGACGATCTGCCAAAATGGGTAGATGTAGAAAAACTGTATACCGATGGCTTTGTAATGAAGTTTGACGATAAAGGCGACCGCATAGGCATCTACTTTAAAGGCGATGCCCGCCCCAACCGCCTTACCAATTACGTTATCAAACCCCTGTATTTAATCCGCGACCCCAACAATAGCCGCCGGTTGATCGAGGTTACAAACGGACTGCGCACCTCGGTAGTTGAATTACCCAACAAAGCTTTTACCGGGCAGGATGTGTTCGAAACCGAAATTGTAAGCAAGGGCGCTTATTACAGCGAACCAGGCTTTAGTAAAATGCACTACAAGCGCCTGGTAAACTGGCTGGCCGATAACATGCACGATGTGTTCGAACTTAAAACCCTTGGCTGGCAGCCCGAAGGCTTCTTCGCCTTCGCCAACAAAGTAGCCATTCCATCAAGTACTGTCCCCCTAACAGGGGGACGAGTCCCGAGTACTCGGGACGGAGGGGGTGAAGTAGCCGAAGGCTTAACCCTACAGGATTACAACGAATACGGCATAGTTACCGTAGGCAAGCACAACTACTTAAGCCAGGGCGTAAGCAAAATAAATACCGATAACCGGGCAGAGGATAATATCTACGAGAATGACCTTTACCTGCGGTACGAACAAAGCCCTATAACCTTTGCCGAATGGGCCGAACTTTTCTGCAAGGTATACGACGAGCACGCCCCATTTGGCATAGCCTTTATTTTTATCAGCGCCTTTAAGGATATCGTTACCCAGGTAACCAAAAACCCTATCGCCTATTTTTTTGGCCCCAAAGGTTCCGGCAAAAGCGCCATGAGCGAAAGCATGATGTGGTTCTTTTTTAGCGGGCTTAATGCCGAAGGCAAGTTAATACAGGGCTACAACCTTAACCCTGGGCAGGGCACACCGTTCAGTTTCTTTAACCGGGTGCAGCGCTTCCGCAACGTGTTTATGCTGTTTAACGAATACGACCCCACTTCGGTGGAATTATGGAAGAAGGGCGCCTTTAAAGCCAGCTACGATGGCGAGGGCCGCGAAGTGGGCAGTGGCGATAGCGGTAAAAAGCGCAAAACCGAAATACAGAAAGTGCAGTGCGTGCTGGGTATTGCGGGGCAGTATCTGGATACTACTGATGATGGCAGCGTACTAAGCCGCAGCGTAATATTTAAATTCAGCTTAGAGAAGAACAAGGCCCGTACCGAAGAACAAAAATCACTGTGGAAACAGCTAAACGATCTGGAGCACAAAGGCATTAGCAGCCTGGCGGCCGGTTTGTTCGAGCACCGCGCCCATGTGCAGGCCAAGCTAAAGGAAACCTTCTGGAAGGTAGAAGCCCGCCTGAATGCCGATTTACGCAAGCGCCGCATTATTGCAGAGGCCCGCCTGCTGAACAACTACAGCCTGTGCATAGCGCTAATAACCATAATGGCCGAAAAGGTGCAACTGCCATTTACACCGGCAGCCTTCTATAACATGGCCTTCGACCGTATCAGCGAACAGGCCAAAATTTTAAAGGATAACAACGTGCTGGCCGATTTCTGGAACACCATACAGGTGCTGTTTAGCGATGGCCAGCTGCGGGGCGGCTACCACTTTAAACTAATGCCGGCCATGGGTAGTATCAAACTAAAGGTTGATGGCGAAACAACGGTTAAAGAGTTTACCGAACCTACCTACCTGCTGCTTATCCGCATGAACACCCTGCACGATAAGTTTGCAAAAAGGTACCGGGAGGTAAAAAACAAAACCGCGCCCGATATCGATACGCTTACAACCTACCTTAAGGATCAGCCCTATTTTATCGGCAATACCCCAAGTGCTGCCTTTAAGGATGTAAACACCAGCGCCTACGTGCTTAACTACGAAATGCTGCGCGATCTGGATGTAGTGCTGGAAAAGAACGACGACCACGAAGCAGCCTTCACCGGTACAACTGTCCCCCTAACAGGTGCGCAAGGAGACGAAGTGCCCGACTGGCACCATGCTTACGATAACCAAAACGATAAAAAGTAATGCCAACTATCAATTTATATAATACCGACTGCATGGAGTTCATGCGCAACGTGCCGGATAAATACTATGATTTGGCGATTGTAGACCCTCCGTATGGGATTAACGCTGATGTTAAGCAAAATAAAGCGGCTGATGCACGCATAAGATCTAATGGAAAAAGTAAAGCTGGCAGAGGATGGGCACTTTATAAGACTACTGAATGGGACAAAAGCAAACCAATTAAAAATTACTGGGAAGAACTTTTCAGAATTAGTAAAAATCAAATCGTTTTTGGAGGTAATTACTTTACAGAATTTTTGCCACCATCGATGGGATGGATTGTTTGGAAGGCGCTTAGAATATTTGAAATGAGCCGTGGTAAATCTTTAGTAAATAACAAAGAATCTGGTGGCAGATTTCACCCCACGCAAAAGCCGGTAGCCCTATACAAATGGATCCTTACCAAATACGCAAAACAAGGCAATAAAATACTGGATACACACGGCGGCAGCATGAGCATATCCATAGCCTGCCACGATTTAGGCTTTGACCTCGATCTGTGCGAACTGGATAAGGATTATTACCAGGCCGGCGTTAAGCGCTATAACCTCCACACATCCCAGCAAAAACTGTTTGTATGAAACACCCGACTGGCACCACGCTTACGATAACCAAAACGATAAAAAGTAATGCCAACTATCAATTTATATAATACCGACTGCATGGAGTTCATGCGCAACGTGCCAGATAAGCATTATGAACTGGCTATTGTAGATCCTCCGTATGGGATAGGGTTTAGTTCATTCAATAGAACAAATAAGGATTCAAATGGGAAGAGGTACAAGGCTAATAAATATAAAAATTCAGATTGGGATATAGTTGCTCCTACACAAGAATACTTTTCCGAACTATTTCGAATTTCTAAACAGCAAATAATATGGGGGGGGAATTATTTCGGGTTACCACCTAACAAGTGTTTTATTTTTTGGTATAAGCAAAATCCGGTGCCTAATTTCTCAGATGGAGAATATGCTTGGACTTCATTTGAAAAACCAGCTGCATGTTTTAACTACAGATATTATGGTAGTTTGGAGGGTAATACATCTGCTACAGATAAAATCAACCCAACCCAAAAGCCGGTAGCCCTATACAAATGGCTGCTTAAAAACTACGCCAAACAAGGCGATAAAATACTGGATACACACGGCGGCAGCATGAGCATAGCCATAGCCTGCCACGATTTAGGCTTTGACCTCGATCTGTGCGAACTGGATAAGGATTATTACCAGGCCGGCGTTAAGCGCTATAACCTGCACACATCCCAGCAAAAACTGTTTGTGTAAAACACCCGACTGGCACCATGCTTACAATAACCAAAACGATAAAAAGTAGATTATGGAAGAAAAATTAGCCAACTACTATAATGTAGTTAAGCAGAGATTTTTACTACAGGTAGAAGAACGTAGCAACTATTATAAGCTACATCATAAAATACATGGTAATAGCGAAAATGATAGGCTTTACTGGAAGTGGGTAAATACATACGAGGTAGCAAACATCTTAAATGTAACAAATGCTACAGCCTTAAAATACCTAAAGCAGCTTGAATCAAAAGGGCATCTGGTATGCCTTCGTTACCAGGGTTGGGGACTACGATGGGCACTTAAAGAGTGCGAAGGATTTACAGCAAAGTATAACGATTACTTCATAAAAAACGAATTATGAAACCACTTTTTACAGTCCGAGTAGTCCTTAGTCATATAGTCAACTTATTCATTTTCAATATAAATACACTCGGACTAACTCGGACCAAACTCGGACTACTCGGACTACTCGGACTGTCGGACCGCACTTTCGTAACCCGTTTTCAAAAAAAAATAGCCACCCATTCCCCTTTAACCCCCTTATGAGCACCGCCAAACAACTTCCACCATTACCCCCAACCCTCTACAGCTGCTGGCGCCAGCCCGAGGGGCACTACACCATTAAAGGCCAGCGCACCTATGTGCCCGATAAATACTTTATAGTAGTACGTGTAACCCTGCAGGGCGGCCGCATTATCAGTTACGACCTCGTTAACCTCGACGATGAAACCGACCTTATTACCCATTCCGCTGCCGATTTCGAAACCTTCCAAACCAAAGCCGTAATCGTGCCCTGGAAACCCTCCGGATTTAAACAGCAACCAATTAACTAACCAATACAATTTTTAAAAATGGCTACTGTAAAGCATCATATGTCTATAAACATTCAGGGTATTTTAAATAACTATAAAGGGAGAAAGATCACCATTTTTTCAGACGATAATGGTAATGCTGTTAGCGACTCCGAAGCCAGAAAATATTTAGCAGAATGTTTAGCTAAAGGTTGGCAAAAAATACCTATGTGTAAAGATAACGAATGTCCAAACTTCGATCATTTCGGTGGGGGCTGTCCAGGGCATCATGAATTTACATAATTAACTAATTAACCAACCGTAAACCGTAAACTGAAAACCGTAAACCGTAAACATGAAACTCCTACTATTAACCCAAATGCACCAGCGCCCGCACATTGCCCGGCTATTCTGCATGGCAGCAGTAGATTTTAAACGCTATACCGAGCAGCACTACCCGGATATAGAAGTACACATCCGCAGCCTGGTAAGCGACGATGCCAGTCAACACCTGTGTGCCGAATTTGGCATAGGCATTACTCGCACGCCGGCCTATCCGCTGGGCTATAAAATGAACCGGGGCCTGAACGCCATACTCGATTACGAATTCGACTACCTGCTTAAAATAGACGACGATACCGTTTTCCCCGAATACCTGATCGAATACTACCTGCCGTATATCCGCAAAGGTGTGCACTACTGCGGCGTGCAAAGTATTTACATGGTAAACAGTGCTACGGGGCAGGCCATGCACTGGCGTTACCAGTATAACACGGCCAAGCTGTTTGGCCCGGGTAAACTAATCAGCCGGCAGGCGCTGGAGCGCACGGGCCTTAAACTAACTGTTAGGGCCTTGCAGCCCATACAACACCACGGCATTAACCTGGGAGAAAACGCCCTTGCCTGTATACCCTCCTACCAGGCTAAGTATCTGCACGCTATGGGCTATGCCGAAATTATCAGCACCACCATTTTCCGCTTGTATAACGACGAGCAAACAAAATCGCTGGACTATGTAAGCGAAATGAATTTTCTTTTTAATGGCTACGAACCGGTAGAAGTTGTTACCGATGAACCCATTTTTACCGATATCAAAAGCGACGTAAACATCTGGGGTTACGATACCTGCAGCCAGCACGGGCAGTCAGTACCGTTCGATCAGGCCACCTCCTTTTTCACATCCCAGCAGCTTGCGTATTTATTAACTCTAAAAAGTAAATAGAAAATGCCATATAAACCTGAACATCTATACTACAAGTACGATAATAGTTTCGAACCAAAATATGGCCGGTTGTGGCTATATCGAAAAATAATACATCATAATGGTGATGGCGAAACCTGCCAGGTATTTGAATTTGAGCGCACAAGCCGCGATCACTATTTTAAGGCGGGCCTTGCAGTCCCATTTATTGAAAATATCGTTACAAACCGCTATCGCTATTACATGGATTTAGGCGAGCCATGCACCAAGGAAGAATTTGAACACGCCTTAGCCGAATTTGTTGAAAACTTCAATTCATACATGAAGTTCATTAGATGTTCACCGTAAACTGAAAACCGTAAACTGAAAACTTTAACCCATGCGGTAGTGGTAAAAAATACAAGCGGTGTTGTTTAAAGTAGTGTAATTTATAATTAATATCAAGTTATGATAAGTAAGCACGAAACCTTTTCCTTAGAATCTAATCACCAAGTTTGTAACATAGATTCGCCAGAACGTCCAGTTGTAGGTATAATAGACGGCGAATGTATTCGCATGCATGGCGCTAACGAAAACTATATATGGTTATCTCCATCTGGGCTTCGCGAGCTCGCTGATTTTTTGGAAGCCATTAAAGCGTCAAATAAAATAGATCATTTCCGGTTAGGCTATGATGCTTACGAGCAAAGCTGTGAGGACTATGGTCACAGAGCGAATCCATATCAGGAAGGTTCAGCTGAATGGGAGGAATGGCGCAAAGGATGGAATTGCGCAGTGGATGATGATTTTGATAAAATTATTTAGGCATATAACCGCACCTTAATTTTTAACAAATAAATACTTTGAAATATCAAATCATTTATTTTGTCTTTGTGCTATGATTAAGGAAGAGGCAAACCAGATGCCAACGGCGTTGTACACCACATAAAAGAAAGTATAAGTAACCAATGAACCACTAATCCACCACCCACCAATCCACCAATCACCAATTAACCGCCCACTAATCCACCACACACAACAAAAATGTTAGCAATGGCATACAAAAATGTATGCCGTTGCTTTACATTTGGGCACATGGCTAACCAATATGCTAACACTGCCTGGGTGCTGCTGCCCTGCAAACCGCTGGTAAAACAATACCTGGTAAACCGCTACAACATTACCGATAACGGACTGGTACAACTACCCGCCCACGATTGGATAAAACACCTGGTAAAAGCACTGGTAGAAAAAAACTTCGACCGCCAGAACCGGTATACCAATATGGATCTGTTTACCTGCAAAGTGCTAATACCAATTGGCGACGATGATCTTTTTCGCCGTGGGGGCGATCTTTCTCCCGAAAGCGTTTCGGTTATCAATAACCGTATTGAAGATATTATACGGCAGCAGCTTTACCAGTTTCTCGAATTCTACGTGCACGCTGCCGGCATGCGTTTAAATGATGCCGTATGCCTTTTTCAGCAGATCTACAACTTTCCGGAAGAGGTATACCGCAGGGCCACTATACTTAAGCACTACCAGCGACACATAAAACCGCACTTGGTATTGCAGAAATTTGTAGGCGTGCAAGGGGTTAAACGCCCTATTTATCGTGTTAGCAAACTAAGTGCTTGATTTTCAGGCAGAAAAAATCAATGGCAGTTTTGTCCTACGGCTTTTATAATACAA
>JBGAIB010000002.1:0-773497 GCA_044225825.1 Chitinophagales bacterium | reverse complement strand
GCCGATGCGCATATTACCCTGGATGTGTTTATTCTGAATGCTGCCAAACTGCAAATCCTGGAAGATGACCTGGAGCGATTTGCTGCCGGAGCCAAAAGCGCAGCCTGCACCTTCTCGGGGTATGGCTTTTTTGAAGAAAGCCATACCATAAGCGCCAAACCGGATGAAGCAGCCGAACAGCAATTGCAGCAATGGTTTACGGGCTATTCAAGTTGCCGTACGTTGCCCGGCGGTTTGGAATCCTTTAGCCCCCACATTACCATTGGCAAGGGGATTAAGCCGGTTTTGTGGGGCCGGGCCAAGAGCTTATTTATTGATAAACAATTTGTTACATCCTTTGTTTGCGGCGATATCGCTATCCGTAAATTTAACCCCTGGCGCCGCCAGTACGACGTTTATAAACGTTTTGCTTTTCGAAGCTAAACTGTATAAACCTACCGGCTGAAATACCGGGTTCACCGCATCAGCAAGCAACGTTTGCAGGTTTTAACCGTTCTTGTTTAAGGCAAAGTGAAATAAACTGTAAATTCGTTGCCTTTTTGCCCGAACTGATGAAGAAACTTTTACCCCTGCTTTTTTTGCTTGGCAGCATTACTGCCTTGCATGCCACACACATTGTTGGCGGTTTTATTTCGTACCGTTTTATGTCCGGCACTACCTACGAGGTAACACTTACTATTTACCGCGATTGTAACAGTGCCACGCCCTTTGATGGCACACCCGGTTCAACTACCGATGCTATCGTAGGAATTTTTGCCAATGGCAGTTCTACCCCGTTTACGGTGCTTAACCTTACCAATCCGGTTATTACCACTATCAATCCTCCTATCAATAACCCCTGCCTGCAAACCAACTCCAGTGTTTGCGTGGAACAGGGCGTATATACGGCCACTGTAACACTGCCTTCCGGCAACGTGGGCTATACCTTTGTGCACGAACGCTGCTGCCGCAACGGCAGTATCGATAATGTATCCCTGCCCGGTGATGCAGGCGCGGCTTACATAGCCTATGTGCCACCAACTAACCCCAATCAAAACAGCAGTCCTGTATTCAACGATCTGCCTCCCTTGTTTATCTGCGTGAACGCACCACTGGTATTCGATTACTCCGCTACCGATATAGATGGCGATGTATTACGCTATAACCTTTGCACGCCATACGATGCAGGTACAGCACAAAATCCTGCACCTAATCCACCTGCAGGGCCACCCTACTCAACCATAAGCTGGAGCAGCGGTTATTCCAATGCTAATCTCTTAGGCGGTGCGCCGCCCTTAACCATCGATAGCGTTACAGGTGTATTAACAGGCACGCCTAATACCATCGGGCAGTTTGTAATAGGTGTGTGTGTTAGCGAATACCGTAACGGTGTTTTAATCGGCACCTATCTGCGCGATTACCAATTGAACGTAACGCAGTGTAACATTCCTATTGCCAATATACCCAGCACCAACATTGACCCTAACACCGGTATAGGCACTTATGTAATAAACTGTGGCGATGGTGTGGTGCATTTCCAGAACAACACCTATAACCCGCCACCACAAAACATTGCTGTTTCGTATCAATGGAATTTCGGCGACCCTACCGTAACAACCGATACCTCTACACAGGCCTTGCCTACTTATACCTACTCCGATACCGGCACCTATACGGTACAGCTGATTGTTGTAAAGGGCACCGGCAGCACCACCTGTACTGATACCACTTATGCGCTGGTAAAAGTGTATTCGCCGGGCACCGCCGACTTTAATGCCAATACCGTATGCCCGCATGTGCCCAACCAGTTTACTGATGTAAGCACCACCAATTATGGCACTATTACCTCCTGGCAGTGGAGCTTTGGCGATGGCTTTGGTGATAATATTCAGAACCCGACCCACGTGTACGATTCCAGTGGTATCTACATGGCTACTTTGATCAGCACCAATTCGTTTGGTTGTTCCGATACGGTTACCAAACCGGTTACCATTAATACCAGCGGCAGCTCTAACTTCAGTTATACCCCGCCCTGTGTAAATACCCCTGTAACCTTTACACTGGGCAACACCACCAATGTAACCAGCTTCGACTGGACGCTGAGCGATGGCAGCACCAGCACACAGCCCAGCGTGGTATATACTTACACCACCGGAGGAACTTTCCCTGTTACGCTGGTAACCAGTACGCTGATAGGTTGCCGCGATACCACTACCAAACTTATAACCGTGCAAACCCCGGTTACCGCGCTTGCCGATTCGCAGGCCAACGCCTGTGCAGGTTTTCCGGTGCAGTTAAACGCGTCGGGCGGTTTGTATTACCAATGGATACCGCCGGATGGATTGAGCGATGCCCATACCTCCTCGCCTGTGGCAGTTATTGATTCCAATGCGGTGTATACCGTTATTGTTTCGAACGATTGCTTTAGTGATACGACCAGTACGCAGGTGTTTATTCGCCCGTTACCTACCGTGGATGCCGGACCTGACACCACCATTTACCGCGATACCTATGCCAGCTTAAGCGGCACTACGGATGGCATTCAGTATTTCTGGAACCCCAGCACCTGGCTGGATGACCCCTTTAATTTAAACACCAAAGCCGAGCCACGCGAAACGCAGTGGTACGAGTTATTTGCCATTAACCAATGGGGCTGCAGCAGTAAGGACTCGGTGCTTATAACTGTAGAACACCATACCGATATGGATATACCTACCGGCTTTTCGCCAAATGGCGATGGGGTAAATGATGTATTCCGCATTGTGCGTTGGTTAAACATCAGCAAGCTGTTACAATTTACCGTATATAACCGCTGGGGCCAACAAGTGTTTACCACTACTAACATCGAACAGGGGTGGGATGGCACCATTAATGGCCGCGCCAAAGCTGATATGGGGGTGTATGTATGGTTTGCAACGGCTCAAACAGCAGACGGAAAACAAATTATACAAAAAGGAAATGTAACCCTGCTGCGGTAAAATTAACTGCCAACCACCCGTTGTTTTATTTTTGAAGGCATTCATTACTTTCGTTACACAAAATGTGAACCATGCGTATAGTTTATAGCTTAATGTTGATCGCCGTTTTTGCTTTTGCCTTCCAATCGTGCAGCAAAAAAACCTCGGTTCCTACTGCCGAAAAAAAGCCGGCCATCGACAATAAAATGGTATTTGCCAATTTCTGCGCCCGTTGCCATGGCAGCGAAGGCACCAATGGCAAAGCGCCTAACCTGGCCCTTGCCAAAGGCACACACGACGAACTGGTAAGCACCATTACCAATGGTTATGGCCATATGCCTGCCTTTGCCGATAAACTTAGCAAGGATGAAATAAGCGCTGTAGCCGACTTTGTGGTGGGCTTACGTAAATAACAGCGCCGCGCGCACGGCCTACCCGCCATCGTTAACGTAAGGCATGCATACTTTGTGCCTTACTGCCTTTGTAGCACCTTTACATTGGTTATTACATGAAGTTAAATGGAGCGGCTTATGGAAAAGTACAGAGCAATTGGATTAATGAGCGGCAGTTCGCTCGATGGATTGGATATCGCTTACTGCGAATTCACACTCGATAAAGGGCACTGGAGTTTTAAGATATTACATACCGATGTAGTGGCGTATCCCGATGACTGGATTCAGGAATTTAAGCGCCTGCCGGTTGCCAATGCCAAAACCTTATGGGAAACACACGCAGCCCTGGGTACGTATTTCGGCGGGCTGGTCAACAATTTTGTGAAGAAAAATCAGCTGAAAGGTCAGGTTGATTTTGTGGCTTCGCACGGACATACCATTTTCCATTTCCCTGATAAACACTTTACCACGCAAATAGGCGATGGTGCTGCTATAGCAGCTATCTGCAACCTACCTGTTATCTGCGATTTCCGGTCTACCGATATTGCAGATGGAGGCCAGGGCACCCCCATTGTACCTATCGGCGACAAGTTGCTGTTCACGCATTTTCGGTTCTGTCTTAATATCGGGGGCATAGCCAACATCAGCTGCAAAACAGCCAGCCGCATTGTTGCCTTTGATATCTGCAGCGCCAACCAGATCTTAAACATGCTGGCCAATCGTTTAGGCAAGGAATATGACGCCAACGGTGCTATGGCTGCAGCAGGCAAACTCCATCAACCTTTACTGGAGGCACTGAATGGCCTGCATTATTATCGGCAGCCTTATCCAAAATCGCTGGATAATAGTTATTCGCGCGAAGTAGTATTGCCAACGCTGGAGGAGTTCTCTATCAGTATCGAAGATAAACTACGCACCTATACCGAACATATAGCCGCGCAGGTGGCTGCTCACATAAAAATGACGGCAGTGCACGAAAAGATAGAAATAGGGCCGGCTGATAAAATACTGGCTACCGGTGGAGGGGCCTTCAATAAATTTCTGATTGAGCGGATACAACAGCTTAGCAAGGTAACGGCAGAAGTGCCCGGCGATGAAACGGTGAAATTTAAAGAAGCGCTGGTAATAGCCTTTATGGGTGTTTTACGGATGCGGAATGAGGTAAATGTGCTAAAATCGGTAACGGGTGCTGCCCACGACTCGGTGGGAGGGGCTGTTTACAGGCGGTAAAGCGCTAAAACCGGGGATTTTGCGGGAGTAGCGGCTACTTTTCTTGTATCCAGTTTGGCAAAATCGGGATAAATTATACATTTGCCGTCCCAATAATTGGTGCGGTAGCTCAGTTGGTAGAGCAAGGGACTGAAAATCCCTGTGTCGGGGGTTCGATTCCCTCCCACACCACATACAAACCTCGCAAATACTGCGGGGTTTTTTGTTTTAGGGAAGTTGCGTTTGCTCAGTTCGCAGAGCAAAGGATCGAAGACACCTGTGTCGCTGGGATTCCCTGCCTGCGTCACGCAGTCAGGCAGGGATTCCCTCCCACACCACATACAAACCTCGCAAATGCTGCGGGGTTTTTTGTTTTAGGGAAGTTGCGTTTGCTCCGTTCGCAGAGCAAAGGATGGAAGACACCTGCGTCGTTGGGGTTCCCTGCCACACCACATACAAACCTCGCAAATGCTGTGGGGTTTTTTGTTTCCCATGGTATCTTCCAATGCCCCCGTCTGCTAGACCACCAAACTCACTTCCGGGACCTTTGTATTCGTTCTGTTTTGTTCCGGTGTTTTGAACTGTATGCTTATCTCGGTGCCTTCATTCTCCTTGCTTTGCACCTGTATAGTGCCCTGGTTTATTTCGGCGAAGTATTTAACTATTACCATGCCCAGGCCATTGCCTTCGATATGTTCAACATTGGAAGCACGGAAAAACGATTTAAATAAATGCGGCATATCTTTTTCGGGTATACCCGCACCGTAATCTTTTACCGTTAGCTTAATATATTGTTCTGCATATTCCAGTAACACCTCAGGTTCCCGTTTGCCTTTTGAGTATTTAAAAGCGTTTGACACCAGGTTACCCACCATATTTTCCAGGTGTAGCGGGTCAATTAATAAAGGGCGTTGTATTCCTGTGCAATGTATCTGCACGGTGCGGCCATCCGTTTGGATTTGATTGTGCCGGGCACACACATCGGTAAGAAATTCGCACACATTAATCGGCTCGCGGTGGTTTTTAATCTTACCGCCTTCCACTTTACCCCAAAACAATATTTTTTCAATCAACGAATTCAATCGTTCCACTTCACCTTTTATAATCTTGAACTGATTGGCGAACGTTGGATTCAGCAATTGCTTATTGGCAGCATAAAGCTCCATGATCTCCACACCGGAGTAAATAGAAGTCATGGGGGTGCGCATTTCGTGCGATACCAGCGAGATGAACTTTGATTTGAGATTGCTCACCTCTTCCAATTCCTTCATGGCCTTTATAGTGGCCTGTTCTGCACGTTTGCGTTCTTCAATAACACGCGAAAACATCACGATGCTGGTGGTTACACCTGCTTCGTTCTTCGTCATTCTTCCGGCAGTTTCCATCCAGCGCCAGCGGCCATCAATGGTTTTAAACCGGTGCTGTATATTCTCAATATCCTGGTGGCCGGCATTTAAGTGTTTGCGCGCCATGCGTAAGGTACGGGCATCGCCGGGATGCAAATATTCCGCCCCATTGGTACCTATCAGGTGTTCCGGCGAAAAACCGGTGAGTTTGGTAATGGATGGCGATACATACGTAAACGTGCCGTGCGTATCCAATATGCAAACCAAATCGGTAATGTTATTGGCAAGCAATTCGTACTTCTCAAAGCTTTCCTTTTGCAGGGTTATGTCCTGCAGGGTGCCAGCAGTACCTGAAATATTGCCCTTGCTATCGAATGTAAGAATGGCATATACCTTAATCCATTTTATACCACCATCCTTAGCCACATAACGTATCTGGTGCGAACAGTACGCTTTTTTACGCATAATCAGTGGCTCAAATAGCTCCTGGTTACGTTGCACATCATCAGGGTGCAGGTATTTAAAGAACAACTGCCCTATCGATTCTTCTACCGTAAAGCCCAGCACATCTTCCCAGGCCTTATTCAGGAATGTCCAGTAACCCTCCGCATCCGTTTGAAAGATGATGTCGTGCACGCTGTCCACCACCATTTTATAATGCGCTTTGCTTTTCTCCAGTTCTTCGTTCTTCTGCTGCAGTTCCCGCGTTACAAGGGCAGCATCCTCCAGCGAGCGTTTCGAAGCCTGCAACAAAAACAACTGCTCCAACACACTATCGTGCTGCGCAAAATCATCAACTGTTAAGCTGTGCTTTTGCAGATTAAAGTCCGTATCCACTACCGGATGACCCGTCAACAACAACACATCGTTTACATAAGCGGGTTGCATTTTAAATTTTTCGTTACCTGCCTTGTGGCTAAGGGATATGGCTCCTTCCAGCGCGAATAAATTAGCCCCGGTAATTGCAGAACCGGAGGAGGTTCTTTCAAATAGCTGAAAGAACGAAGCGCCGATCTTTACATCAGCCAACATCTTCAAAAGACTATTGCCCGCCGAAACGATCCGGCCATCTTTCGAAACCACCAGGTGAAAAGGGAAAAGGTCGTTCAACTTATCTGTACTTAATTCCAATTGCATACTATCAGCTTACATAAATTTTAAAACCTGCTTGGCCTACCGGTTGCGCATCCACAATCAATATCCATCCATAGCAGGGCATCCTTATCCTGGCGTTCCCTAGGTACGGCATGCCCGATCTTTGACCATATAACAATGTTAAGACTTCGTTATATGATTTGATTTTTTATTAAACATGCGTCCTATTGTAGATTACAAGTCGGGCAGTGAATAACCTTGCCTGTTTTAGTCAAGGTAAAAGAGCTTAACTTTTTTATAAAAGCCATTGCTGCGCTGTAAATTGAGTAAGCCTGCCTATACCTTTACATTGCATTATATTTTCGCACTTTTACAGCAGCTGACCCTATGTATTAAGTTCGCCTGCATGTATAAAACACTAAACATCATTCTTTATCGTTTTAAGAAGGTGAACACCTTTCGTTTTTGTCTGTTGTTGCTATTCGCCTGCCCTTCCTTTTTTGTAAAGGCAGGCGACACTACCGAACTGGCGCGGTTGGAAAAACCCTCCGTAGCTCTCCTGAAATACTTTAACGACTCGCTGGACACAGATGTGTTTTATTGGGAAGTGCAGCGCGGTAAAAAAGTAAAGCATCTGCCTGCTTATAGTTTCGATGGTATTGAAATACCGCAAAGCGCCACCCTGCAGGCTATGCAACTAAATGGCAAAGGACTGCCTGAAATTATTGTTCAATGGACTTTTGAAGCACACCATAATTATGGCGGGCAACCCGAACTGGGTGAAGGTGGAATAGCAGGTGGCTGGTCTTATAGCTTTACAATGGTAGATGTTTGGGATCTGGACGCTGACTCCATCCTCTTTACTGCTATTAGCAACTATGCACAAGAGAACAGCGAAACGGAAGGGATACGAAAAGATAGCCTTAGTGAAAATGAAGCAGAGGAGGATACTATTGATTTAGTAACCCGCGAAACGAATTGCAATTGGGAATACGAGGTTACCTTTAATACGGACCGTAGTATAACGCTTTCCATGCCGACAGCGGATGCTTACGAGGTTATTAGCGTAAACGACGTTGAAAAGAGCCGCAGCCCCATAGAATGTACACCCGATCACCTTGGTGGCACTTTTGTGCTGCGCCGCGGTGTGTATGTGCCCAAACAAGAGTAAGCGCCGTTAGGTATGTACTCCTTCCTGTATTTCTTCCACCATCTTTTTACAGAACGCAGGTAAATCGTCCGGTTTGCGGCTGGTAACAATGCCGTTATCCACCACTACCTCCTCATCTACCCAATTAGCACCCGCATTGGTTAAGTCGGTTTTTAACGAAGGCCACGAGGTAACTTTTCTCCCCTTTAGCAGCCCGGTTTCAAGCAGTGTCCAGGGGCCATGGCAGATAGCCGCCACAGGCTTGCCCGCCTCTATAAAATCAGCAGCAAAGTTTACAGCATCCTCATTCATCCGAAGTGTATCGGGGTTCATCACACCACCCGGCAATACCAGCGCATCATAATCGGCTGCACTAACTTCCTCAAGCGTTTTATCTACGGGGTATTCCTTTCCCCAGTCCTTATGCGCCCAGGCTTTTACCTTGCCGGCCTTTAACGATACCACATGCACTTGTGCTTCTTCCTGTTGTAACGTGTTATAGGGTTTTTGAAACTCCGATTCTTCGAAGCCATCAGTAACCAGAATGGCTACGCGTTTGTTTTGCAGTTTACCGGCCATAATTTTTTTACCGGTTGCTGCACAAAATGTACCAGCGCTAAACCCGTTTCATCATCCAGCTTCGGATGCCGCTGCTTTTTACAACAACTTCGTTGGCTACTGTAAATCCCATTTTTTGGTAGATGCCGACATTTACAGGGTCTTCGGTCTTTAACCAGTATTCGGTTAAAGCCTGTGCACGCATCTCAGCAATACTTTGTTCAATGATGGCCCTGCTGTAGCCCTTGCCGCGTTCAGTTGCTTGCACACCTACGCACCAAATGTAGCCCATTTGCCTGCCGGCATTTTTTGCAATCCAGCCTTCGGGTACCGCATCGTGTTGCATTAACCGAAGCGTGCTCTTAATTCCCAGTTTAAAAGGTATGGCCGCCATGCCCGACTGCAGTTCGCGCATTAACCCTAACGGAAAAGCCGAACCGGGCAGCCAGATCAAACCGGCTTTACCTTCGTGCAGGATAGCACCCCCATACCGGGCGGCAGCCACTGTACAATGCGTATACAATTGCAAAAGGCCATGCCTGTGCTGTTCCGGTGTTTTACCCGCAAAGGCATACTTCATCAGCGGGTAATGCTCAAATGCACCCGCTAATGTGCGGCCTATTTCCTGCTCCCTGTTCATGTATTACTGATGTATAACCGAAGATAAACTTTGCAGCAGAACAGCCGTTCAATTTATTCGCTCAGCTACAAATTACCTGATATATCAGGTAACCAATCAGGCCTATGGCTACTACCAGGCATCCACAGCCCGAAGGAATCTCGCCCTGCGGTCCGCCGGCTTTTACAAAGTGGGGTTGATGTTGCGGTTCATACATCCGCAATGGCTTGTACAGATCAAAGTCTCTCATAGTGTTTCAGGGGTAGCTGAATTTTTATAAGTATGGGAACAGGTTATTCCCAGTGTAAGAATAAAAGCGCAGCAACAGAATGAAAAAGACAGAAAACTCCCTTTTTTAAAGAATACGGACCGGGCACACTCTAAAAAACAATGGCCGCTGTTCCGGTTATTCCGGAACAGCGGCCATTAGCTTATAACAGGCAGCTTATTGTTTAATAAACCTGATGCGGTGGCTTACACCGTTGGTGGTAAGTTCAATCACATACAGGCCCTTGCTGAGACCGGCGATATTTAACGGTATATTATTCACACCGTATGCAACACCAATCGTATTGCTAAACATCACTTGTCCGGTTAAATTAACCACGCGCAGGGTGGCCTCCCCGGCTGATTCTGTTTTAAAGTTTAACTGCAAGCTTTCGCTGGCCGGATTAGGATACAAGCCTATTTGCAGGGTGTTCACCTCGGCAATAACACTTGGGGCATTGTATTCTTCATAGTAATAAAACTGCTCGCGGTAGTCGCTCCACATGCTATTTTCATACGCCTGGTCAAGCGAATGATCCAGATTTCCATAGCTGTTATAATCATATAAGGTTTGGCTACCAACCAGCCATGCACCTGAAATCCAATCTTCATGTGTGGCCACATCCGGATTTCCGGCTACATCATAAGTATAAGAATCGCGGTGGTAGTTTACCCAAGCCGAACCGCTCCATGTTTGCTGGGTAGCATAGGTAACGTTGCCGTTCGCGTCATAATCACTTAAATAGTTCATAACCGGCAACCAGGCACCGGCAGTCCAGTTATAGTCGGCCTTGCTTGTTTGCAGAAAGGCGGCGTTGTAACCACGCTCGATTTTTTTTACGTTATCCCAGGCCGTGCCATTCCATGTTTCGTAGAGATAGAAAGTTTCCTGGTGGTTGCCGTTATAGGTATAAGAAAAACGGTAATCGTTTTCCCAGGCGCTGCTATACACTTCCTGCAGAACCTGGGTATTATCGCCATTGGCATCGTAGGTATAGGTATCACGAAAATCGTTGGCCCAAGCACCACTCAACCATTTTTCGGCCAGCATAAAAGTTAAGTTGTTTGACGCATTGTAAGTGTAGGTATACTTTGTTTTGCCTTCCCAGGCAGTGCCGTTCCATTGGTCCTGCACAAACGTAAGCATGTTGCCGTTAGCATCATAGGTAAACGAGTTACGCAGGTAATTTACCCAGGCGCCGGAAGTCCAGCTGAGATAGGTAACCGTAAGTGCTTTACCGCTGGCATCGTAAGTGTGTTCTTCTTTCTGGAAGTTTTCAAAAGCCGAGGTTATCCAGTTCTCCGTAACTTTTAGCGTTAATAAGCCATTGGCGTCCCAGGTGTTTGTAATACGTTTTTGATTAACTACGCCGGCACCATCACCAGCCAGATCATACAATACATCATATACCGTATTACCTACATAGGTAGAGCCGCGTGTGCCGCTGTAGGTCATGCGCAGGGTATCTTCGGTAGACCAGTCACCCTCCAGCCATTCGTTAAAACGATAACCGATCAGGCGTTGTTGCACGACATCGGTTTTGTGATTTACAGAGCCCGCATTAATAAACCGGCTGAAGGCCTCCACCCGCCCCTCGTTGCCCGCACCCACCTGCTTCTCAAACTGCTTCACCAAAAAATCGTTGCCAGCCAAGGCAAACACCGTTACACATAAACTTGTAAGTAAAGTCATATATTTTTTCATACACTACATTTTACTGCTAAGTTCGCCACTACTTGAATTATAAAAAATGAAATATATCATGTGCACGGTTCAGGCATGATATCCGTTTCCTGCAAAGCATAAAAAAGCCGCTGTTCTGCATATGCAAAACAGCGGCCCGGGCCTGATTAATCAGTTGCTATTGCTTTATAAACCTGGTATGGCTGCTCGCACCATTGCAGGTAAGTTCCAGTATATAAACACCGCTGCATAGTGCAGCCACCGGAACAGCAATTACATTTTCGCCTGAGGCGATGGCAATGGTATTGCTTACCAGTAATTGACCGTTGATACCGTATACCCGCAGGGTAGCGCTACCATCTTGTTGGGTTGCAAAACTTACTTGTATCCGGTTAACAGCCGGGTTAGGATAAACACTCATCAACAATGGATCGGCATCCGCAATTGCATCAGGCTGGCCATAGGTCTCGTAATAAAAGAATTCCTTCGATACATCCACCGGTCCTTCCTCGCCAAACTCTACATAAGAAAGAACATCCGGGTTGCCATAACTATTATAGTCGTAATCGGAGCGATTGTTGTCCATCCACATGCTCATTGCCGGACTCCAATTTTGGTACGTATCCCAATCGGGATAACCATTGGCATCGTAGGTATAGGCATCGCGGTAACCATTGTTCCATATGCCGGTCCATACCTGGGTGGTGTAATAAGTGCGACGGTTGTTGGCATCGTATTCGGTGAGGTATTGATAAGTAGGATTCCATGCACCGCTTTGCCACGAATAGTCGATAGAGCCTGTTTCATTAAAGGCCGCATCATACGTAAACTCCTTCTTGCTGCTGTTTTCCCAGGCACTACCTGTCCAGGCTTCCATTATGCGCGAAGTAACCTGATGATGGTTGTTGTAAGTATAAGTTCTACGGCTGTAGTTTTCCCAGCCGCTGCCATACAATTCCTCCAGAAACTGGGTGTTATCGCCGTTTGCATCGTAGGTATAGGTATCGCGCGAAATATCCGTCCACATACCACCCGACATTTGCTGATACAAACTGGTGAGCATTTGATGCGCCGCATTATAGGTATACTGAAAGCGGTTATTATCATCCCAACTGCTGCCATTCCACCCTTGCTGGGTAAAGCTTGTTTGGTTATTAGCTGCATCGTAGGTATATACTTCGCGGGTGTTATCTATCCAGTTAGCGCCATCCCAATCCTGCGCTGTATAAGTAAGTTTGTTACCGGTGGCATCGTAAGTGTAGAGTTTCTTCTGATAGTTATCGAAGCCAACCCCATTCCAGCTCTCAATTACTTTGGTTATCAAACGACCGTTGGCATCATAGGTATTGGTGTTACGTTTATCATTCTGAGCCGTAGTGTCTGAGCCCAGTAAATCGTATCGTATATCAAACACCTCATTTTCTACATCTGTCGAACCGCGTAACCCTGTATAACTCCAGCGGGCGCTGTCCTGTATATACCAGGTGCCGTCTACGTATTCCGAGTAGCGTTGTCCTATAATTCGTTGTTGTACAGCATCGGTTTTACCTGCTTGTTGGCCGGTGCTAATAAAAGCTTTAAAGGAAGCTATGCGTTGTTCAGCACCAGTCCCTGCTTTCTGGGCAAAGCACTTTATCAGATAATCAGAGCCGGCAAAGCTTAAACCGTACAAAAACAAACCTGTAAGTAAAATCATATTTCTTTCATATAACAGACTTTATCCTACAAAATTGAAAAGAATGTACCCGGGTAAAAAATGAGCATAGTCATTTTTTACCCGGTTGTTGTTGACACAGATCAACACTCAATTTTTAATAAAGCGTTGTGCTTTTGTAGTACTACTATTGCCAAGTTGCAGCATATACATACCCGATTGCAGATTGGTTAGCAACAGCGGCCAATAGTTGTCGCCAATAGCGGTGGTGCAGTTCTTGCTCAGCACCAACTCGCCAAGCATATTGTAAATTGCAAGCGTTATTTCTTCTTCCTTTATTGCCTTATAATCAATATTCAGAATGTCGGTAGCAGGGTTTGGATAGGCTGCAAAGTCCTGCGCAGGCATTAAATTTTCTACACCATCCGGTGCATTATAAGCCTCGTAATATCTAAACCGCTGCTCAACATCACTCCACGCACCGCTTGTCCAATATTGTGTTATCTCATAGGGCAAAGTGCCGTTAGCTGCAAAATCGTAATCGTTTTTGGCTGTATTAACCCAAACCGTATCCTGCCAGTTTTCCAGTATATGTATGTCCTTATACCCGTTTGCATCATAGGTGTAGCTATCGCGGTAGTAGTTCTGCCATACACCGGCAATACGTTCTTCCACTAAAATCGATGTTACTTGCGCCGTTCCATTGTAGGCATAAGTCCATCGTTGCTCTTCTTCCCAATAAGTCAGCAACCAATGAAAGATTTTATGCAGCAATACATCACCTCCCGCTGTATATGCAAAGGTTTCTCTATCGCGGTTCTTCCAGGCACTGGTCATCCACTCTTCTTTTATCTGATCAGTTATCCGATGGCTGTTATCAAGTGTATAGCTTGTTCTGTATTGATTTACCCAGCCCGTGCTGTCCCAATACTGGTATATATCGCGGGTCATATCATTATATTGGTTGTAACTATAGGTATCACGACTCGTATTCGTCATCACTCCACCTATCACACTTAAGTTTGTTTTCGCTGCTAGGTTACCATTGGCATCGTAGGTATAAACCAGGGAGTAGTTATCGCTCCAGGCGGCACTTAACCATGTTTGCACAAGGTAGCTTAGCACCCGGTTAGCCGTATCGTACGTATAAATTTCCCTGTTGTTTTCCTTCCAGGCGCTACCATCCCAGGTGTAGATGGTACTGGTTACATTATTACCATTAGCATCGTACAGGTATACATACCGGGTGCTGTTTTGCCATTGGCCCGAAGTCCAGTTCTGGGCGGTAACGGTTAATACCTGTCCTGCAGCATTGTAGGTATAAAGGCGGCGAAATGCATTTTGGTAAGCGCCCGATGTCCACTGATCGAGTTGATAGGTATTCAACGTGCCATCCGCATTCCAGGTCTGCGTATATCTGTAAAGTCCCGGAGGATTAATGCCGTCGTTGCCGTTGTTAATTTTTACATCATATTCGTTATTGTTCCAGTCCATCGACCCCCTGCTACTACTATAAGTATAGGTGATCGAATCCTTTGTATTCCAGCCACCGGAATCATGATTATCTAACCGATAACCGATTAACCGGTACGCCAGGCCCTCCGTTTTGGCCGAACCGCCCTGGGCAAATGAAAACACGGGCATAAATAATAAGCCCACTAACAGCTTACGTAGCATAAGGTAGTATTTATACCAAATGTAATACTACCAACCACCTATTAAGCTTTTTGTGATATGATTTTGGACAGGAGCACGCACTCATCCTTAAATATGAAAAACGTTAAATTTGTATCATGTACTGCATTACGCCCGACGACTTATATACGATTGGTTTTAGAGCTATAGATGCTGACAAAAATTGCTTTAAGCGTGGCAGACAACTGCTTAAATTCAAACAACAACCCATAAAGGGCCTTCATCCTGCCATCATCAGCAAAGCTTATATGGAGTATATAAGTTCTTACCACCTTCCCAATTATTCGCTTGATAAACTTGCTGATGAAATTCAACTCAACAATGGACCTAAAAAACTAACTACTTTATTGGAATTAGGTTGGCGTAGATTGGTGTTACCTTATCTAATCGGATAAAACAAAAAAAGCCCCTTCATTCCTGAAGGGGCTTTCTATCGTCTGAAATCTGATCTCTGATTTCTAAAGTCTGTTGCCTAGCTGCAACCCATGCTGTTGCCGCAGTTGATGCACTTGTAGCAGGTGCCGCTGCGGATGGTGATGTTACCGCACACGCTGCACGGTGGCGCATCGCCCATCATATCGCCGGCTGCTTTATTAAAGGCGCTCATGCTGCTGGTAGCCAGGGTAATTTTCTTCTCTACCTTAATTTCCATCTTCTCGGTTTTAGAAGTTGGCTTAGGGCTGTCCTTCATTTCAGGATGCGAGCTCTTGCGGTCTTCAATAGGGTCCTCGCCTATTTCGGTAGTTAAGTCGCTGGTAGGCTGACTGCGCAGGGCCAGTTCGCTTGGTGTTACGTGTACCAGGTCCGTACGGCCCAGGTATTCGAACGCCAACAGGCGGAAGATATAGTCCACAACCGAAGAAGCATTCTTAATGTTCGGGTGGTCAACCATACCGCTTGGCTCAAAGCGGGTAAAGGTGAACTTGTTCATGAACTCTTCCAACGGCACGCCGTACTGCAGGCCTATCGAAACCGATATAGCGAAGCAGTTCATCAGGCTGCGGAAGCTGGCGCCCTCTTTGTGCATATCCACAAAGATTTCGCCCAATGTACCGTCATCGTATTCCCCGGTGCGTACAAACACGGTTTGTCCGCCTATTTTTGCTTTTTGCGTAAAGCCACGGCGCTTGTGCGGCAGTTTCTTCCGCTCCACAATGCGGCTCAGTTCGCGCATAAAGTTGGTGTCGGTGCTTTCCTGCATTAATATGCGGGCAGCTTCCAATACCTGCTCCGGCGTTAACTTGCTGAAGTTATCGGCGCTTTGTGCAGGCGCTGCAGTTTCAGCAGCAGCTGTTTCTTTGGTTTCGGTTTTGTCTTCGTCCTTCTTGTTGCTCAACGGCTGGCTCATTTTGCATCCGTCGCGGTACAGGGCGTTTGCTTTTAAGCCCAGGCTCCAGCTAAGTTCGTAGCAGCCCTGGATGTCTTCCACGGTAGCTTCGTTTGGCAGGTTAATGGTTTTAGAAATAGCGCCGCTGATGAAAGGCTGCACACCGGCCATCATGCGAATGTGACCATGCGGGTGAATAAAGCGCACACCTTTAACGCCGCACTTGTTAGCACAGTCAAACACCGGCAGGTGTTCGTCGCGCAGGTAAGGAGCGCCTTCTACGGTCATGGTGCCGCAAACATATTCGTTAGCTTCGTCAATTTCCTGTTTGCTGTAACCCAGTTCGCGCAGCAGGTTAAAGCCGGGGTTCATGTATTGCTCGGCGCTAAAGCCCAGGCGCTGCATGGTTTCTTCGCCCAGTGTCCACTGGTTAAAGGCAAATGTAATATCAAATGCAGCCGGCAGTTGCGCTTCAATCTTCTCTACGTCATCGGCGCTAAAGCCTTTGCTGCGCAGGGTATCGGCGTTAATGCTTGGGCAACCTTCCAGGCTACCGCTGCCTTTGGCATATTTTACAATAGCGTCCACTTGTGCGGCATTGTAACCCAGGTTTTTCAGGGCCATTGGCACGCTCTCGTTTACAATCTTAAAGTAACCGCCGCCGGAAAGTTTCTTGAACTTCACTAAGGCAAAGTCAGGTTCCACACCGGTAGTATCGCAATCCATTAATAAACCAATAGTGCCGGTAGGGGCAATAACGGTAGTTTGGGCGTTGCGGTAACCGTATTGCTCACCCAGTTGCAGGGCCTCGTCCCAGGCAGTGCCTGCTGCTTCCAGTAAGTAGCTTGGGCAGTATTTAGGGTCAATGCCTACAGGTTTTACTTCCAGGCCTTCGTAGCTGGCAGCATCTGCATTGTAAGCAGCCAGGCGGTGGTTACGCATTACACGCAGCATGTGTTTTTTGTTGCGCTCGTAACCGGCAAATGGTCCTAGGAAGCTCGACATTTCAGCCGATGTTTTGTAAGCAATACCGGTCATGATAGCGGTAATAGCGCCGCCTATTGCACGGGCTTTGTCGCTATCGTAAGGTATGCCGCTAACCATCAGCACGCTGCCTAAGTTGGCATAGCCTAAGCCCAGGGTGCGGAACTCATAGCTCAGTTGGGCCACTTCCTGCGAAGGGAACTGCGCCATTAATACAGATATTTCCAATACCACGGTCCAGATGCGGCTCATGTGTTCAAAGCCTTCTACATCAAACACCAGGGTGTTTTCGTTAAAGAACTTGCGCAGGTTAAACGAAGCCAGGTTACAGGCTGTGTTATCCAGGAACATGTATTCGCTGCAAGGGTTGCTGGCGCGGATAGGGCCATCCTCAGGGCAGGTATGCCACTCGTTAATAGTGGTATCAAACTGCACACCGGGGTCGGCACAACGCCAAGCCGCCTTAGCTACCAGATCCCACATCTCGCGCGAAGGAATGCTCTTCATTACACGCTTATCGGTGCGGGCCAGCAGGTTCCAGTTTTCGCCTTTTTCCAGTGCATGGAAGAAGGAGTTAGGAACGCGAACCGAGTTGTTGGAGTTTTGACCTGATACAGTGCGGTAGGCTTCGCCTTCGTAGTGACTGTCGTAACCGGCGTTGATCAACGCAGCTACCTTGTCTTCTTCCTTCATCTTCCACTCAATAAAGTCTACTACTTCAGGGTGGTCGAGGTCTAAGCAAACCATTTTGGCAGCACGACGGGTAGTGCCACCGCTTTTAATAGCACCTGCAGCGGCATCGCCTATTTTCAGGAAGCTCATTAAGCCTGATGAAGTACCACCGCCCGAAAGTTTTTCGCCTTCGCCGCGGATATTGCTGAAGTTGGTTCCAACGCCCGAGCCGTATTTAAAGATACGGGCTTCGCGCATCCACAGGTCCATAATACCACCGCCGTTTACCAGATCGTCATCTACGCTTAAGATAAAGCAAGCATGCGGCTGCGGACGCTCGTAAGCAGAAGTTGACTGCTCCAGTTTACCGGTATCAGGATTTACAAAGTAGTGACCCTGTGGTTTACCTTTAATGCCATAGCTTGAATACAAACCCGTGTTGAACCATTGGGGCGAGTTCGGCGCCGCCATCTGGTCTAATAAAGAGTAAGCGATCTCGTCGTAGAATACCTCGGCATCTTTCTTAGATGCAAAGTAGCCGTAACGCTCGCCCCAGCTTTTCCAGCAATCGGCCAGGCGGTGTACCACCTGCTTAATAGAGCGTTCGCCGCCTAAGTTACCATCGGGCTGCGGCACACCTGCTTTACGGAAATATTTTTGGGCAAGGATATCGGTAGCCACCTGGCTCCAGCCTTTTGGCACCTCTACGTTATGCATCTCAAATACCGCATCGCCTTTCGGGTTACGGATAACACTACTCCTGAGGTCGTACTCGAATAAATCGTATACATTCACACCGTCTTTGGTATAGCGACGGGTAACCTTCAGGCCTTTCTTTTCATTCTTCCTTGCCATAGCTTAAAGTTAATCTGTTTTGAACTGGTAATTTGGGTTTGCTTGCTGTGAAGCGTAGAACGAATATATTTTTACGTTTTGGTGAAACCCATTCCATTTTTCCACACAAAATGTGCGCAGACATTTGAAAGGTTAAGAAACCTTGTACTGACGTGCGTTCCCTCGTGTGGAAAAACATTTTAACGATTTTACTTGGATAAAACCGGCGCGTTTTGAGGAAAAAAAATGTACGGTTTTTTGGGCGGCAAAAAGGGCTGTTTTGGGGTATGATTTTCGGTGCATTTAAGGGGTCATTTGGGCATTTTTGCCGGGTTGTTTTTGGGGCTTAAAACATGGCCCCATGTGTATCAAGCATTTACAAATGCGGGTTCCCTAAATATCTCCTCCAACCGCGCAATAAACAGCCTCCCAAAAAAAATTTGCCCCTGTTTTCACTTTTTAAGCTCCTCAAAAGGCTTCCCCTTTATTTTTTATGGTAGGTGTAGGGCACTGTTCGCCACAGGCTGGCTTTTGTCCTTCTCCTCCTCTCAAATTAAAACATCCTATATAGTATAGAACGCTTCACAGTCTAGTGCTCCGGGTCGGTTCTCCTTTACAAGGCGACAATAAAAAAGGGAGCGCGCAGGGGCGGCTCCCTCCTGTTTATAGCTGGTTTAAGTGCTATTAAAAAGTGTATTTAAACTGGAAGGTGAAATTGCGCTGTGGCTCAGGCTTGCCTGGGCGCAGGGCGTAATACCGGTTGGTAACGTTCTTTACTATAAAGCCCAGTTTAAAGTGCTCGTTGATGTTTATACCGGCGCGTATATCCATGGCAAAGTCGCCCTTCTTATGCGCCTCCAGGTATTTATCCAATGCGTACAGGTCGCCGAAGATGAGGTTACTGGCCGCCTTAAACAAAGCCGGTACTTTTTCGGGTGCACTGCCGTAGGCAATGGTTACACCTATATAACCCTTTTTGTAACTCATTTCTATATCGGCGCGGAACAGGTGACGCAAACGGTAATACAGCAGGTTATTCATTACGGCTGTATCGGTTTGTTCTACCCGCTTAAAGTTGTATTTAAACATATCGCGGAAGAAATCGCCGATAGGATACGAGCTTTTGCCGGTGCTGTCGTGCACATCCGAACCGGGCCAGTTATAAGTGTAACCGGTTAACAGGCGCAAACCAATAGGGCCAATGTTACCCTGACCCGCCAATTCTATTTCGTAACCCGCTACACGTGCGTTTTCTACGTTCAGCGCTTTTAAGCCCAGCAGGCTGTGGGTTGTATTAAAGGTAGGATAACCAAACTCCACACTATCCGGAAAAATAGGTCGTCCATCGCCATAACGGTTAGGCCACAGGCCTACCTGGAACTCGATAAAGTTGCGGTACTGCTGATAGAACAGCGCGGCATCAAAGTAAGCGCTCCAGTTGCCAATCTGGAAACCCTGTTTAATACCGATCTCGGTACTCCACCCGGTTTCCGATTTCAGGGTATCGTTTGGTATAATGCGCAGGCCGTTTACAAATTCGTTGCTGATATATTTTTCAGCCACCGAAGGGATACGATAGCCCTGGCCCCAGGATACGCGGATAAAGGTTGCTCTGGCGGCTTGTATGTTCATACCGGCGCGGAAGATGGGCAGGTGAATGGTTTTATCACCTATTTTATAAGGAAAGCCATAATTACGGTCGGTATCAACGGCCGAAAATTCGTAGCGCAAGCCACCCTGTAAGGAAAGGATCTTGTAGTTATACTCTACCTGCGTGTAAGCTGCAACGGCATAGGTAGGGCGAACGCCGGGGTACAGGTTACTGGTAGAAATACCAACACTAAATGGCAAGCCGGCCGTAACTACCAGCATTTGCTTGTAACGGAACTGGTATTGGTTATCGGTAATAATCTGGTGCGAAACGGCATTGGGGTCGGTGCCACCGCCTTTGCGGAAGATATTCATGTAACGCCATTGCGAGGTTATGCGGTGGCCCTTAGGGCTGGTATAACTCACATGCGGGTCGATGGTCGTGCGCAGGTAATTATCGCCCGAACCCTTGGTAATAAAATACGCGTATTGCTCTATATCCTTTGATATGAAGAAACGGTTGCTTTTTTCCTGCTGAAAGCTGGCATTTAAACCAAAGTTTAATCCGCTGATTTTCGGGTGCAGGTAACGGGTGCGCACCACCAGCTGTTCGCGCAGTTCATCCGATGTTTCGGTATAACCCTCGTTACGGGTAAGGTTGGCCGATACTACATACTGAAATTGCTTTATCTGCTGCTGGCGGTTAAAGTTTACGTTGGTAAAAAACGGTAAGGTATTATCGCCCCACCACTTATCATGACCTTTAGGCGGGTTATCGTAAAAACCCATGTTCACTTCAATTTCGGTTTTAGGGTCATGGTCGGTAGGCCATTGGGTTACTACGTTCACCACACCGTTTAAGGCCGATGAACCATAAACTACCGAAGAAGCACCTTTAATTACTTCCACCTGCTTAACGTTGCTCAGGGGTACCATCTTGCTTTGTCCTTCGCCTAAGTCGGCACTGGCCATGCTTAAACCATCACTTAATACAGCCGTGCGGCTGCCTACACCATAGGAATAGGAACTGCCGCCGCGGATAGAGATCTGACCATCCTGCACCAGCACACCCGGTGTTTTATTTACAACTTCACCAAGGTCGTTACTGTTGGTGTTTTTAATCAGCTCCTGGCTCATTACTTCGGTGGTTACACTTTCCTTGGCCGCATTCTTTTTATAAGCACTTACGGTAACTACCGAGGCAATCTGTATGGCGCTCGATTTTACCTCCAGCGCAGTATCTCTTTTTTCTCCTTCTTTTAATACTACCGTCCACTTGGTGGTTTTGTAACCCATACTGCTGAACACAAAATCGTATTCACCGGCAGGCAGCGATAATTTAAAGTGGCCGTTGGCATCGGTAACCACGCCTTTGCCTTTGTCGTATTTCACACTGGCGTTGGCCAGCGGGTCTTTCGATTCGGCATCAATTACACGGCCTGAATATTCAGCGTTTTGCGCCACTACGTTCAGGGCAAAAAATAGCGCAGCAATGGTGGGGAGTAAAGTTTGCTTCATGCGTTGGTTTAAAGGGGGACAAATCTAATTTTCAGCACTGCGCTAATCCATTTTGCGCGGTTATGAAAACGTTATTTGTAAACGGAAAATAAAATTATTGCTGAAAAAAATGGAAGGTGATCGGAAGGGTAATATACACCATTGTTGTCAGCGATAATTTCGCAGCTTACCGGAGTGCCCGAGGGGCAGCAAAAAATGTAATCAATCTTGCTCCCCTTTTTGTTGCTCACTTCAAATCCGTAGTCGGTATTTACTTCTGTAGTTTTATGCACTTGTGCTGTTGTAAAGGCATCTTTAAGCCCCGGCAAATTTTGAAGAAGATTATCGATGGCTTTACTATCGGGCCGGGCATTAAAATCGCCTGTAAGCAGGTACGGTTTACCGCCGCATAACTCCTTAATTTTCTGCGCTATCAGCAGTGCACTTTGCTCGCGCGCCTGCACACCCCGGTGGTCGAAATGGGTATTAAAAACAAAGAAGGAACTATCGGTGCCAATTACCTGTAACTGCACCCAACTGCAAATGCGGGTTAAGGCGGCATCCCAGCTTTTACTGCCCGCCACATCGGGCTTTTCGCTCAGCCAAAAATTACCGCTTTGCAACATCTTAAATTTATCCTTGCGGTAAAATACAGGGCTGTATTCGCCGGCCTTTTTTCCGTTATCGCGGCCTACCCCGGCATACGCATAATTTTTAAGTGCATGTTGCAGGTGCAGCAGTTGCTTATGCCGCACTTCCTGCATACCTAAAATATCGGGCTTGTATTTATACAACAGGTCAAACACTTTTTGTTTGCGTTTACCCCAGGCATTTACACCATCGGGGGCATGGCAATTGCGGATATTGTAGGTCATTACCTGCAGTGTATCCTGCGCTGTGGCAGCAGTTATGGCAAGTGCAAAAAACAGAAAGGTAAAAAGGCGGCGCATCAGAATTTCAATTCGTTCATCGGCACCTCGTGCTTAATCTGCGGAGCACCCTGCTCGTCCTTCACCTCCAGGGTAATTTTTTTGTTATCCCAATCCAGGTGTATTAATCCGTAGTTGGGTTTCATAAAGGGCTGGCCTATTCGGTTTTTGTTGCCGCCATCACAGCTATGCCCGTGCGTTAAACCGCTGCTGGTTAAATCGTATAGCGTATAGCAGCTATCGCGTTTTAATTTGCTCAGCTCGGCATAGTGTAAATCGCCGCTGATAAAGAACACGCCGTTGGCTTTTGTTTTTTCAATCAGTTTCATAAAACGCTCGCGCTCGTGCGGCATATTTACCCAGGCTTCCCAACCGTTAAAGTCCACCAAAAACTGGGTGCTGCTGCCAATCAGGCGCAGGTCGGCCGGTTGTTTTAATTGCTCCTCCAGCCAGGCCCATTGTTCCTTACCCAAAAAGGTGCGCCACTTTGCCGGCATCTTAAAATAAGGCCCCTTGCAATCGCGATCCAGTTTTATACGCAGCAAACCGGTACGGAAACTCCGCAGGTCCAGCATAATTACCTGCAACTTTTTGCCATCAGGGCCATACGTGTAAGAGGTGTAAACGCCTTTGTGTTTGCGGCGTTCGCTGCTGTCGGGTTCATGAAAAAATTTCAGGAAAATCTCCTTCGATTGGTCCTTAAATTTATAGCAGCGGCCTCCATCGTTCACGCCATAGTCGTGATCGTCCCAGGTGGCAATAACAGGGGTATGCTTTTGCAGTTCCATATAACCCGGCTTGGCAGCCAGTTGGTCATACTTGGCCTGCATCACCTTCATGTCCTTGGTGTCGGCGTAAATATTATCTCCCAGAAAAATGAAAAGGTCCGGCTTTTCAGCAGCAATCTTGTACCAAATTTCCTGTGGTTTGTTTTGGTCGTTACAACTGCCAAAGGCAATGGTGTTCAGCACCTGTGGATGGTGCTCCTGTGCGTTTGCTAAACCAAGCGCCAGCAAACCAAGCGCGGGGAGGAGGAATTTCTTCATTGTCTAAACTTACTTTTCTTTCACACAAAGGCACAAAGAATAGAAGTTTTAGGCACGATAATATTTTAACCGGCCTTCAAACCTTACCTCCTTCTTTCCTAGCGTCTTTGTGTAAAGTTTTGTGCTTAAGGCAAATCTCCTTCCTCCACGTTAAGCCAATCTGCCGGAAAGGTTAGGTCTTTGTACCACACCAGTTTCCAGGCACCGTCGTTGTATTCAAGGGCCGTCATATTCTCTACCCAATCGCCGCTGTTCAGGTAATTCACTTTGCCGTTCTCTGTAACTATCTCTTTAATTACCGGCTTGTGCACGTGGCCCATCAGCACATTATCGTAGCCATTCTCAATCGCAATTTCTGCAGCAGTTAATTCGTAGTTACCCAGCTTTTTTACGCCGCTTTTAACGCTGTCCTTAATGCGTTTCGAAAGCGATATTTTTTCCTGCCCCAGCAACTCCAGTATAAAGTTTACCAGCTTGTTCAGCAGTATCAGCAACTCGTAGCCCGTAGTGCCCAGCTTGGCCAGCCATTTCGAGCCCCGCATCGATACATCAAATACATCGCCGTGAAAGAACCAGTTCTTTTTACCATCCAGTTCCAGCACCAGTTTGTCCTCCAGGTGCAGGTTGCCCAGCGCCATGCCGCTGTAACGGCGCAGCATCTCATCGTGGTTACCGGTAAGCAAATACACTTGTACACCTTCACTCACCAGCTGAAACATCTTTTGTATTACGCGTGTATGCGACTTGGGGAAGTAATACGAACGGAACTGCCAGATATCTATAAAGTCGCCGTTTATAACCAGCATCTCGGGGTCAATACTATCCAGGTAGCGGTTTAACTCCTTAGCCCGGCAACCGATAAAGCCAAGGTGCACATCGCTGATGACCACTAATTTTACCTTGCGCTTTTGCTGCATACCTACAAAGATGATGAATAGCCGTTACAGGTTTAAATTAAATTAAGGTAAAGTCATAAATGAAGTTTTAGGGTAAGAAAATGAGCAGAAACCTTCCTGTTCTTCAATAAATAACAGCCTGAATCGTCTTCCTACCTTTATTATTTTTGCCCACTATGGATTTTAGCTTCTCGGTTTTTACCCAGCCCGATGCCTGGATCAGCCTTTTAACCCTTTCTTTCCTGGAAGTGGTACTGGGGGTAGATAACATCATCTTTATATCCTTAACCGCTAATAAGCTGCCGCAGAACAAACGCGCAGCCGCCCGTACCGTAGGTTTGGCATTAGCCCTGGTTACCCGCCTGGGCTTGCTTTCGGTTATCGGACTGGTTATCAGCCTTAAGGAGCCGCTTTTTAACCTGCCATTACGCACCATTTTTGAAGCGCTGAAAGTGGAAAATGTAACGGAGGCCATTGCCATTTCGGGCCGCGATATGATCCTGATACTGGGTGGTTTCTTCTTGCTTGCTAAAAGCACCTCCGAAATACACGGCAAGGTAAGCGGACAACACGAACAGCATAAAAAAGGCAAGGCTGCTGCTGCCTTTTGGTCGGTTATCCTGCAAATTGTATTGATCGATATCGTATTCTCCTTCGACTCGATACTTACGGCCGTAGGCTTAACCCCGCACGTAATTGTAATGATGGCGGCTGTAATTGTGTCTATTATAATTATGATGTTGTTCTCCGGCACTATCTCCAACTTTATTAACCGCTACCCCACCCTGCAAATACTGGCCCTGTCGTTCTTAATTATGATAGGCTTAACGCTGGTGCTGGAAGGTTTTGAAGTGCACGTTAACAAGGCCTTTGTTTACATATCGGTGTTGTTTTCGCTGTTTGTGGAGTTCCTGAATATCCGCTTCCGCAAAAAGGAAGGGCACGCGTAACAAACGCCCACCGGTAAACAGGCTGTGGCAAAAACTTTCATGTAGGTTTAACCCGAATCTGTATTTACTTCGCACCCGGAATGAAAAAAATACTGTTGCTGCTTTTACCGCTGCTTACCTTTTTTGCCTGCAACCGCAAAAAGGATACGCATGTAGATAAGAACTACGAGCGCTACCTGGAGTATAAAAACATCTATACCAATTATGGTAAGGTACCGGTAGATACCACCAAAGCGCAGCTGGAGGATTTTTTAAAGCACTTTCCTACCAACGCACCGGCCTGGGTATTTTATGGCCGCCTGCAATACGATTTAAACCAGGTGCCGCAAGCACTGGAAGCTTACCGCAACGCCGTGGAGAGCAACCCCCGCTACCCCGAAGCTTACAGTAGCATAGGCGCTATCTATAATTTTACCGGTAGCACCGATTCTGCTAAATGGTATTTGCAAAAAGCACTGGACTTAAAAGATTCGAGTGCATATACTTATGCCACCTTAGCCGGTTTATTACTGCAGGAAAAAAATGAGCAGGCCGCCGCCCTGGCTGATTCTGCCCTGGCACGTGCCGACTCCAATGCAGTAGTTTATGCAGCGTTAAGTGCCGCTTATGCAAAAACCGGCAACAAACAAAAAGCGCAGGAACTGTATCTGCAGGCTTTTAACCTGGGCCTGCGCGATACAGCGGGGTTCCGCCAGGTGCTGGATGGCCAATTAAAACTGGAAGACTATTACCGAAAGAATAAGTACTAATGGGAAAGCTGTTTACTGTTGAGAATCTGTTACACCTGCTGCGCGAAGTTTTGTGGTTGGCTATTACCGTGATAATTGCGGTGGCCATCTTATATCCCATCACTTCTAAAATCGACTACATCTATCTGAAGCCAACGTTTGCGTTTATCATGATAACCCTTACGTATTTCCGCTGGGCCATGTTGATCCGTAGCCTGCCGTTTCTGCGTCCGGCGCTTATCCGTTTCCTGCTGTTTACCGTTAACCTAAGCCTTACCATTTACATTGTGCAAATCATGCAAAAGGTAATGGGTTTGATGGAAAACATGTATACCGAGGATATCGGTTTCCCCAAGGTTATTTTGTTTGAAGCAGACCGTGCCGCCCTTTTTACGTATGTATATAATGTGGTGGTGCTTTTTGGCACCGGCGCTGTGCTTATGATTGTAGCCTTTAACCTGCGCCTCATCATCTCGTGGTGGCAGTTCTATAAATACAAGGCGAACACCCTGATGGAAGATTAGCCCCCGCCGGCCCCGCATTTTCTTTAACAAGCTATAGCAAGTAGTTTTTCCTGCTTGCTTATGCAATGTGTAGCTTTCCGCATCGTTTAAGCAAAAGGCTGTAATACATCTTGTTGAACACCACACCCTTGAAAACCCGTTTTGTCCATATCCTCTGCCTGTTACTTCTGGTAAGCAGTTCTGCTTTGGGCCAAACCAAAAAGGATTGTGCCTATAAAGGCGGCGATGTGGCCTACCTGGAAGAGATCCGCTGCCGCAACGATTACCATGCAGTGAAAGGCCCACCGCTATCCGATAAATACGGCAACGTGGAGTCGGTTAAACTGCTCTACGAAATCAAAAAGGACCGCATCTACTTTGCCAACTCCGAGGTATATCACTTCCATTACGACTTCAGCACCCAGGTGCTGGGCGATGGCTGGGACCTGCCCCTGTTTAACGCTACGCAATACACCGACAATAAAAACAGGCAATACGTATTGGCAAACCTCAACCATTACCTCTCCTCCGATCTATATACACTGGAGTTTTTCAGTGGCGACCAGTTTAAGGACACCCTTCTTGTAATGTTCTTCAATAAGCTGAAACAGCAAACTTATTTCGGCGGCCGCATTAAAATTTTAGTCAACTCGCCCGAAACACAACAGAAATACGAGCACTATAAAAAGCAACTGCCCTTTATAGATGTGAACGAACTATTTGCCGGACAGAACTACCAAATGCTGATTAAAGGCACCACATATGGCTACCTGCGTAAAATGCGCGCAGCCGATATTGACAGCCTGCGCCCCGGCGAGCACGACATTATCTTAACGGATGGCTTACCAAACGATATTCCCCTGGTGGCAGGTATGCTTACCACACAGTTTCAAACGCCGCTATGCCATGTAAACATCCTTTGCCATAACCGACAAACACCCAACGCCGCCTGGAAAAAAGCCTGGGGCGACAGCACCCTGAACACACTTGCTGATAGCCTGGTAAAAATGGAGGTAAGCAGCTACGGTGTAAAAATCCGCAAGGCCGATTTAAAAGACGCACAGGCCTACTGGAAACAGCAAACGACTTCCAAAGCTATTACACTCAGCTTTGATACGGTTCCTACAGGACTGCTGGAAATGGGGGCGCTTACCTATAAAAGCGTAAACAAGGTAGGCGGTAAAGCCGCCAACTTTGCCGAACTGTGCAAAGTGCGGGTGTATGGCCGTAGCTTACCTCTGCCTGAAAACAGTTTTGCCATACCCCTGAGTTTCTACTACCGGCATGTAACCGCCAATAATATTATGCCCCTGCTGGATAGCATCTTAACCATTGATAGCATACGTTACAACCGCGAGCGGCTTGCTGCCAAATTGAAAGAACTGCGCAAACGCATTACCAATGCTCCGCTGGATACCAACCTGCTGACCCTGCTGCAAAAGCGGTTGAGCAAGGATACCACCTACACGGCCTATCGCTTTCGCAGCAGCACCAACGCCGAGGATGTGCCCGGCTTTAACGGCGCAGGTTTATATACCAGCAAAACTGGCGTGGTAGGCGACGAAAAAAAGAGCATCGAAAAGGCGATCAAAAAAGTGTGGGCCAGTTTGTGGGAAGAGCGCGCTTTTTACGAGCGCGAATACTTTCATATCAACCAGCGCACCGTTATGATGGGCCTGTTGGTGCACCGTGCCTTTGGCGATGAAGAAGCAAACGGTGTGGCAATTACCAAACATCTTTACCGTCCCGCTTACCCGGCATACACCATCAACGTGCAAAAAGGTGAAACCAGCATTGTATTGCCTACCGATACTACCCAGTGCGATCAACTGATTGCCGGCATGGGCGAGGTTATCGGCGACTCAAAAATTACCGTGGAATACATAACCAAATCAAGCCTCAATAAAGGCAAACCGGTAATGACGGATACAGAAATCGCCCTGCTGGTGCGCTACCTAACGGCTATTAAGGACCACTACTATTACAACACCCGCGTACGTGGCCGCGAAAAAGGCTATAACGAATTTGCCATGGATGTAGAGTTTAAACTGGATAAACAAACACGCAAGCTGTATATCAAGCAGGCAAGGGTGTATTAATTAACAATCAAAAAAGCCATTATGAGTTAAATCCCTAAACGGTTAACAGTTAAATGGCTATATTTAGAATATGCTTACCCTCTACATAGACGAAGATTCAAAGGCTGGAAAGTCGTTGATTGAGTATGCGTTAAAGCTTAAGGCGCCCAAAGCCATAAAAATTAAACGTAGCGCCCGTAAATTCACCGACGAAGAGATGGCCTTGCCAGGCATTGTTCCTACTAAGGAGGAATTAGAAGAGTGGCTTACCAGGCCTGATAAAGACAGAGGAAGTTCTGCCGCTCTAGCAAAAAAAAGAATGCTTGAAAGATTTAGAAAAAATCATCCTGCAACCAAGCTATCCTAATGCTAGCGGTTGTAATCCAGAAAAGAGCAGAAAATGCTATTAATAAGGTAGCATCCTATTTGGCATCTATTCAACATCCTGAAACGGGAGAAAGGTTTATCGAAGATTTTTTTGCGTTTTGCGAAAAACGAACATTGCTACGCATAAAATATAGCCTCTGCAACAATAAAGTGTTGGCTAAACATGGATACAGTTGTCTTACTTTCAAAGGCAAGTGGGTTATTGTATTCAAGGTCACCAATGGCCAATTTAGAGTTTACCGATTTATCTATGGCGCAAAACTTCGCTAACCGACAACCATACCTCTTTCCAAAATTTATTTCCCCTTTCGGCGTTTCTGCTTTCGGTTTTTACCTTTGATACCCTACATGCTAAACCGCCTGCTGAACAAAACCCAAATAGAATACCTGCTGGCCCTGTGCTGCGCCTGTATTTTTATTGGCTTTGTGGGCAGCAGGGCCCTGGCCAGTATTGGTATGATTGCCCTGGTAGTTAGCGGCATCCTGTATCAATCGCCCCTACAAACACTCCGCACCTACTTTGCCCGTAAGGAATTATGGGTACTGTCGCTTTTCTTTTTCATCGTATTGTTCAGCGGTTTTTACTCCGCCGATAAACAGGAATGGCTGGTTTGGGTACGTATAAAACTGCCTTACCTGGTACTGCCCCTTGCTATTGCAGGCCTGCCGGCATTAAGCGCACGCAGTTTTCTTATCATCCTGTATCTGTTCATCGCTACATTATTTATAAGCACGGCAGTTATACTCACCAATTACACGCTGCACTACACCCAAATCACCGAATCATTCACCCGGGGCAGCGCTATACCAATGCCGTTCAGTCACATCCGCTTTACCTTGATGCTGGCCTTTGCGCTCTTCTGCGCCGTGTATGTGTTGGAGCAAAAGCTTTTTCTCTTTCGCCCTTCCGAGAAATACCTGCTGTGGTTTTTTATCGCCTTTGCATTTATCGCCTTACACATTTTAAGCGTGCGCAGCGGACTGCTGGCTTTATATATTGGCCTGTTGTTTTTAGTTTACCGTATAGTGGCCGCCCAACGCCGCTACCTACCAGGTTTAATAGCCCTGGCGCTGCTGTTGTGCCTGCCGGTGCTGGCCTATTATCTGGTGCCCAGTTTTCATAACAAGGTTAGTTACATGCGTTACGACCTCGACCAATACCGCAGCGGACAAATCAACGAAAACAGCGATGCAGGACGTTTATTAAGTTGGCGCGTAGGCATGGAACTCTGGCAGCAAAGCAAGTGGCTGGGCCTGGGTGCCGGTGACATCCGCACCGAAACCGCCCGGGTGTATCAGCAACAATTTCCGCAGGTACCCGATAGCAACCGCAAAGTGCCGCATAACCAGTTTATATGGGTAATGGCCACCACGGGGTTTATCGGCCTGGCGCTATTCCTCACGGCTTTCTTTTTGCCGGTATTCACCAACGGCTATTTTAAATACTGGCTGTTCACGCTCTTGCATCTTATCCTTTTCTCTTCCTTTTTTACAGAGGACACGCTGGAGGAGCAGGTAGGCACGGGCTTCTACCTCATTTTCCTTTTGCTTTTTATCAACCATTTTCACCCGGCAGATGAATAAGCTATCGGTTGTGATTATCACCTATAACGAAGCCGCCAATATCGGTCGCTGTATCGACTCGGTTAATACCGTAGCCGATGAGGTGTTGGTGGTGGATTCCTTTTCTACCGATGATACCGTACGCATTGCCACGGCTAAAGGGGCACGGGTACTAAGCCACGCCTTCGAGGGGCACATACAGCAAAAAAACTGGGCGCGCTTACAAGCCGCTAACAACTGGGTGCTCTCGCTGGATGGGGATGAAGAATTAAGCGCGGAGCTAAATGCTTCTATTCTTGCGGCCAAAAACAACTTTACGGCGCAGGGCTATACCATGAACCGCCTGAACTTTTACTGCGGGCAACCCATTAAAACCTGCGGTTGGTATCCCGATACCAAATTGCGCCTCTGGCAAAAAGATGCCGGCGAATGGCGTGGCCTTAATCCACACGACCGCTTTGAATTATACAGCGGCACCCCGCAACATCTGGAGGGAGACATCCTGCATAACACCTACCCCACTAAACAGGCCCTGCTACACCAGGTAGATAAATTTGCTACCATCAGCGCACAGCATTTAAAAAACCGCGGTGTGCTATACTTACTGTTTAAGTTATTACTAAGTGCGCCGGCTAAATTCTTAAAGAACTATGTGCTGCGCCTGGGCTTTACTGATGGCCTTACAGGTTTTACCATTTGCTTTCACCAATGCCGTGAAGTGTTTTTAAAATACTACCGCGCATTAAAATTTAAATTCGCGGGGTGAGACTGGCTTACGACGCAAAACGTGCATTAAACAACAGAACAGGATTGGGCAACCATGCCCGCATTCTGCTCAACGCCCTTCTACGCGATTTTCCCGGCCATGCTTACCTGCTGTTTACACCTGCCTTACAGGCACAGTTTTTAGATGCGCTGGAAGGCGACTTCCGCCTGGTAATGCCCGAAAACAAATTGCAGCAATCGCTGCGCAGCTGGTGGCGTTCGTTTGGTTGCAAACAACAGCTGTTGCGCGAACGCGCCGATGTTTATCACGGCCTTAGTAACGAGCTGCCTTTCGGCATACACAGCACCGGCATAGCAACGGTGGTTACCATACACGATCTTATCTTTTTAAAACACAAGGAGCAATATCCCTACATCGATCGCAAGATTTACGAAGCCAAAACACGCTATGCGGCTAAACATGCCGATAAGGTAATTGCTGTTAGCCGCCAAACGCGCGACGAACTGATTGAACTGTATCAAACACCGGCAGCTAAAATTGAAGTAATTAACCCCAGTGTGGAGCCCGTGTTTTACGCCGAATGCAGCAACGCCGAAAAGCAAGCCGTGTTACAGAAATACCAATTACCGGCATCCTACGTGCTTACGGTGGGCTCCTTCTTTCCCCGCAAAAACCACCGCACCATTATTGACGCTTTTGCACAGGTGGCTAAACAAACCGATCAGCACTTAGTGCTGGCTGGTGGCAGCGGCAACCTGCAACCGCAATTGCAGCAACAGGTGCAGGCACTTGGTTTAGGCCACCGCGTACATTTCCGCAGTAGCATCACCAATGCTGATTTACCGGCTGTGTATCAACAGAGCAACGCATTAATAACCGCTTCTTATTTCGAAGGATTTGGTGCACCTGTGTTGGAAGGCTTGTTCAGTCGCATACCGGTATTAGCCAGCGACATACCCAGCCACCGCGAAGCAGGCGGTAATGGAGTCCTTTACTTTAATCCCGCCAGTGCCGAAGAACTAGCACATCAACTTACGCAGGTGCTTAACAACAACAACGTCCGCACCCAACTGGAGCGCGATGGGTACGCCCATGCCCAGCAACACACCGACACCATTTGGGCACAGCAAACCATGCAACTCTATAATAAACTGTAGTAGAATAACACTAAGCAACAAAGCGGCATCGTGTCTTCGTGTAATTATCATTCCCGTTTCCCCTTCGTGAAACTTCGTGCCTTTGCGTCTTCGTGGCTATGTATTTGTATTTAACCCCCTTTGCGAACCTTCGTTTCTTTGTGCCTTCGTGTAATTATCCTTCCCGTTTCCCCTTCGTGAAACTTCGTGCCTTTGCGTCTTCGTGGCTATGTATTTGTAAGTAGTCTGTAGTTCCTCGCCAGCAACCAGGTAAATGCCAAACAACAAATACCCGTCAACAAAAAGGCCTCCCCTACTACCACCGGTGTCGCAGCATAAAAAAGATAGCAACCCGCCACAGCAATAAACAACAACCGACAAACTTCCACTACATCGGCCCAATGTTTATTTTCCAGTAAGGCCGTAAACAAACTAAACGATAACAATACGGCCACCGACACCATTGCATAAAACAACCAGGCACCGTGCTCCGCTAAATAATTCAGCGCCCAGAAACCCGCACCTGCCGTTAACACGAAGTTCAGGAACACATACAGCTTTTTACCTGTCTGCTGTGTAAACTGCGGTTGCGTTACTATCACCTGCTTACCATATTGTTCAGAGAAAGCCGGTGCCCCAAACACCACCTTCCACTTATCGCTCCAGCTACTTGCTTTTATAACCGCTGCACCTATCGCCGCAAAATGATGCACATTGCTCCATACCGGGTTATGTGTGCTTAGCGGTTGCGTAATACCGTAATCGGGTTCTTCTACCTCCGGCTCAAACGTGCCGAACAGTTTATCCCATACAATTAAAAAGGCTCCGTAGTTCTTATCAATGTATTGCGGGTTGCGGCCATGGTGCACGCGGTGATGCGATGGCGTTGCCATAAAATACTCCAGCACACCCAACCGCTTTATAAATTGCGTATGCACCAAAAACTGCCACAGCAGGCTGATGGCATAGGCTGTAACAAACAGCTGCCACGGAATACCTAATAAGGCCAGCGGCATAAAAAACACCCAGGTATAAATACCTTCCAGCGCATTTTGCCGCACGGCTACGCCCAGGTTATATTCTTCGTTACTGTGGTGGGTAATGTGCCCGGCCCACATAAAATTTACTTCATGCGAAAACCGGTGTAACCAATACTGACAAAAATCGGCCAGCACCAACACCAGCACATAATTAAGCACCGTTTGAACCACCCCGGCCTGTGCACCCACCTGCCAGCCAAACAGGCTACTCAAACTATAATGCGTTTGCACATACACAAAGGCGGTGAGAAAAAGCCCTTTATTCAACAGGTCCGTTAGTTGCTGCAGGGCGGCGGTAAGCAGGTTGATGATCAGATAATGACTGCTCACATACGGCTTGCGGCGCAACCGCGCCAGCACAAACTCGGCCGCTATACCCAGCCCGAACAACAGGCCCAATACCAGGGCCGTCAGGTTCATAATTTCATCGTTTACAGGGCTTGGCGACATACCGCAAAAATAAGGATTGAGGCACCGGAAACCGCCTTAAAAGTCCTAAAACCCTCGGAATCACGGGTAAAAGCAATTTTTTGGGAGGATTTTTTGTGCAGGTATTTGTAAAAAAGGCAAAGAAATATACATTTGCCGTCCCTATTGAAGCCGCAAGGTTTCGGGAGGGCAGTTTCCTCGATAGCTCAGCTGGTTAGAGCGAATGACTGTTAATCATTAGGTCCCTGGTTCGAGCCCAGGTCGGGGAGCAAAAGGCGATACGAAAGTGTCGCCTTTTTGCGTTTTAGGCACATACTATAAAACCTTCCGTTCTACTAGAAAAAAATCCTTTGATTACCAATCTTAGTATTCTTCCTAATAAATACGGCAGTGAATGAATAATTTAAAACTAAACAGGCCCCTCCAAGTCAGCAGGGGAAAAGTTATATGTTTTATTAATACCCACTAGAACAAAAGGTATGCCATAGTTATTTAATAATTTGTATGGATCAACAATTATGCTGAACCTTGTTCTCACAAAGTGATACCCGCCCTCTATGAGACCCGAAAACATCGTTGAAATCTGTGTTGCTATTGACATAGCCATACTAGGAATCGCATATCCAATTATCATTGATAAAATTTCAAACATTGGTGACAAATATTCTTCAGTGTACATTGCAGTAGTCTTTAAAAATGAGTTTCCGCATAGGCCATACAGATCCGCAAGTAAAATTTCAATATTTCAGATTATTCTATTCGTAACCATCACTTCATTCATCCTTCTGATATTCCCGTGTGCACCACCTCTAAAGTGGAATTATTGGATATTAGACAACTCTGCAAATATTTTAGTTTTTTCCCTTACCATCGCTTTAATTACCTTATTTCTCATTTGGCTTGATAAGGTGGCACTTTATACAGGTAAATCAACCGAACTATTAAGGCATCTTATTAATAATTATAACAAATCATCGGTTGATTCAGAAATTAAAAACTATCAACTAAAAGCTATAAACGAAGTAGCGTTTTATGCCATTGAAAAACAAGATGAACATTTGCAACAAACTTTGTTTGATTTTTATTTTGACCTAATATTAAAAATTAGGCGCAATCACAACAAATCTATCCCTTTAATTTATCCAGTCGACATTTACATTTTAATACACAAATTAAATCGTATTGTTTCTATCAATAAAACTTCACATGGTACAATATTAGAATCAGCGGTTAGCGGAGCTTGGCTCATTGGTGTAGATAATGAACCCATTATTATTTCAGAAGAAACATATAGATGGCTTTGGGCCAATATCCTTTTGAGCTGTGAGTGCCCCCGATTAATTAAAACATTTTGGGCTAATTCAAGCCAATATATTAACTACAATCTGCAACCCATTTATGAAGAATACAACAATGAGGGAAACATAACTAATAAAGCCCAAATAAGCGAAAGCGATAGCCAACGGACTCGATTTCTCGAACTCCATTACGTACTTGGAGGATTGCTATTATATAAAAAACAATATGAATCTTTGAAATATCTATTTGAGTTCACTCAGTCTCAACCACCAACCTATCCATTATTGCCAAACCGCATGAATGATATTTTTGATTGGTTTTTGTATTTTAATAATGACTTAAGACATAGCGTGAATCTTGAAATTAAATATAGTTTCCCTGAACTAGACAATCTTGGCAGCAGGCGGCAAATAGGATATTGGATTAGTAGTTACTTGACACTTTTATTTCTCAGACAATTTTCTCTTACCCGCTATTTAACATACCAAGACTTCACTTCACAACCGTCATTACCAGAAAGCATTTTAGAACTTCGTAATTGGAATGAAAGCATTTCTTACTTTGAAAAATGTCTTAAAAATATCTTAGATAATAAGAACCTACTTAAGATCATTGGATTTAAAGAATTGTCAACTCAGAAGGCTGAAAGTATTAAGCAGTTTATTCAGGATTTAAAAAATAATATCCAGCATAAAATCGGATATCAAAAACTTAATGTCAGGTTATCTCCGGAAAAAATTAAACAATTCAATCAAACCACCGAGGAAATAATAACAAGGGGATTTTCCGAATATCAAAAGATCTTTATAGACAAAACGAGAGAACATGTCTCTGGCGATTTAAAGCTAAGCATTAAAGGTGAACGAATACTAACATCTAAATCGTCGTTTACAGAAGATGATATTCCAAGTTTAAATTATGATTCCTTTTTCGCCCACTCGATTGTCACAAATAATATCAGGCGTTTCATACCAAACACCTTCTTTATGGCTAAAACGCAGAGGTATCTATTCAATAAAGAAAATATTATTGCAGCATTATCTAAGCTCATCGACAATCAAGAAGATATTACAATTATTGCCATTAATGCAGGATTCGACTTAAGGCGACTGTTAGATCCTAAGATTATTCCTTGGTCCATTCTATTTCTTCCTTCTTCAGAACCTAGCCAAAGAGATACCTTATTTGTATTGCGTAAAGCAGATTTACCCGCTCTTGAACACAAAGAACTACCTAGAGTTGAAATTGATGAATTACGTCTTAAACTTATCAGCCCAAAAATAAAATTATATACATCCGTTATTGACATTAATTTAGAGTCAAATAAAAACATAAATTACAAGGAAAAACTGAATGATGATTCAGAAACGGAGTTGCAAGTTCAACTAACAATTGCTTTTTGGGGAATTATCTACTGGAGGAACCAAAGGAATATCATTCAAATCAATCTTGCCTCTGATTACCGCGAATTAGGGATTCAAAATGTTCTAACAGAGATTGAACCTATGGGCGCTAAAACCTAACAATCACTCTAATGCGCGACGGACATTCGGTTAAAATCAAATAGAGCTATCGTCGGCAATCTTCCGAAACTTGGGAACTGTGGCAATTATATAGTACCGCCCCTGCTCTCCTTCAACCTAGTCTCCAGCAACAACACCAGATCATCCAGCTTAATCTGCAGCGGCGTAGCGGCTATAACAACAGGCGTACCATACATGCTGATGTTGCCTTCGGCTAACTTGCGTAACAAAGCATTGGTCTGGCTTTTCAAATGCTCCTGCGGGTTCTTCACCTGCACCATAATCATCTTCTGACGACTTACCTCATACACATCAAAACGGATAATATCACCCCAGGGCACTATGGTAGTTTTGCCCATACTGTAATAATAGTTCAGCCCCTCGGGGGTTATAACCAGGCCCGGTTTCTTATCCAGCAGCTTACGCACAAAAATGTAAATGCCGGCCCCAAACAACACAATAGCTGCCCAGCCAAAACCCTTTACCACCATAGGGTCCGAAAATAAATCGTCCTCTTCCATGGTAGGCGTAGCGGCCACAAACCAAATACCTGCAGCCACAAAAGCTATACTCAGCAGTAGGTATAGGCCAAGCTTCTTCTTATTAACCGGAATCTCGATAATGGCAGGCGTGCTCATACAACACAGTTTAGGCGCAATCTAAACAGGTTTGGCAAAATTTCTATTGCGGTCTGCACAGTACATTCCGTCGTCATCCTGACGAATGTCAGGATCTGTACGCCTACTGTTTCACCGTTAGGTTAACAGTGGTGGTTTCCACTTCCGTATCTTCCTTGCCTTTGTCTTCGGCCTGATTATTAGAATCAAGAATGAACTTGATGCTATACAAACCATCGGCCTGGTAAATAAACTTCTCCGAAACTCCTTTTAAGCCATGCGCAGGAATAACCGGTGTAGGCAATTCGGTTTGCTGGATAGTTTCGGAGGTATTGGTGGCCTGGTCGTATTTAATAACTACATATTGCGATTTGGAGTTGGGCACCTGAAAATCCTTATCGCCCGAGTTAACTGCAATGCGTATTACCGTAATCGTATCGCCATACATCAGCGGATCAACGATGCCCTGGTTGGCAAAATCAATTATCCAGGGGTAAAACAAATCGGTGTTCCACAAAAACGAAACCTTGGTACCTGCATTAATAGTAAAGGGGCCGTAGCCTGTGTAAGCGCTAAACATGTTGAAGGTGGCAGTTTGCTTTACCACCTTGGTTACCACATACAGTTCGTTCTTAAAATTCACATTGCCTTCCAGCGGACAACTGCTGCCAAAAATTCCATAAGGCGAAGGCGGCGCACCGTAATAATTATAGCGTGTAGCAATGGTTAAACCACTGGTACCTAAATCAACCCAGGGAGCCACGCCGTAGCTATAATAATTAGTTGGCACAAAGCCATCGGGTGTTGAAACCTTGTAGCCGGGCTTTACACAACCTGCCAGCAACAGGTAAACGGGTAAAATAAACAGGAGCTTACGCATAACAACAATTAAATGGGTGAACACAACTACTTACTTAACACTTAAAATGCGGCAGAATATCCGTTTGCCCTCGGCATCGTATTGTGGTAGCTCCTGTTCCAGTTTTACTTCTATAATGGTATAGTTCCGGTTATTGCCAAAGTGGGCGTTCTCCAAAAATGGATTGGTCATTACCTCTGTTTTCCAGGTTTCGTTCTGGTTCAGGTTGTTGCCCTCATTCCGTTCATGCACCTGGTTGGTATAGTCCAGTATGTTTTCTACCAGGTAATAGCCCGATGCCAGAAATTCTACATCCACAATTGTTTTATCGTCATGGCAGGCTTCTAAACTCCCTTTGTCTACATCAGCGTCCACTTGCGGTTGCCCCCAATTGCCCGGATCAGGCGTAGAAGCATTATAGTAGACATTCCATTTAGCGGTGCTGGCCTTTGCTTCCTGTATCTTTTTACCACAGGTGCAGGTTTGGTTAACCGCCACATCGGTAGCTACGTTGGCAAAATCGTTTACCACTTCAAACACCTGCGAGTTGGCCGTACTGGACACAAAGGTCCTTACTAAACCACTTACCAGGGTAGTAGCCAAATCGGCCAATACACTGGCCTCGCAGCACGATTGAATCAAAAAAGGCATAGCAGCCACTAGCAGCAGGACGAGAAATTTTTTCATGGTAGGTAAACAATTAAAGGGGTGAATAATGTGCAGCAATGTATTGGATAGCAGCACCAGGCGGAAAGACAGATTTTGCGGTTTTTTAAACCACCTCCAACAGCAAACCAATCACTATCTTAGCTGCTATGGCCTCTGCTACCAATAGCCGCTTCCCGCTTATCGCTTACCTGCTTACTATTCCATTGCTGTTGGCCATAGGCACCTTCTACACCGCCTTGCACGAACCACTAAACACGCTGCGCTGGGTGGGCATTGGCATTGTAATGCTGGCCTGTTCAGCAAGCAACCTGCTGTATTTTATACCGGTTAAATGGCCGGCGCTCAGGTTCCTAGCGCCGGGCCTTATCTGTATTGCAGCCTTCTACCTCCTCAATGGCGGCTCATCGGTGGAACGCAGTTTTTCTACCTCCTTCGGGGTCATTAACCTATCGCTGGGCATCCTGTGGCTGCTTATAAACCTGAGCCGGCAGAAGAATAGCTGAGGCTAGCGCTCAACCGCCTTCCTAAGTCAGCGGCTTATGTATATTTACCGCAAGCGATTAACCGGTGGCACACCGGCATATGCCAACCTGCAAGCACCATTACCTTGAAAACTACCCCAAGCACTAAACTTTACGGACTGGACCACCTGCGGGCTTTTGCCATCAGTTATGTGTTTATTTTTCATTACATGATTTTAAGTCCGCAGCAACCCGATTGCTTGCCGGCCATTGCCCAATTCGGGTGGACGGGCGTAGATCTGTTCTTTGTGCTCAGCGGGTTTCTAATCGCTTCGCAATTGTTTGAACAGATAAATAAAGGCGGCGCTATCAGCAGCAGGCAGTTTTTCACCAAACGTTTTTTCCGCATTCTGCCGGCCTATTGGCTTACACTCGCCTTCTATTTTTGCCTGCCCTTCTTCCGCGAAAAGGAGAGCCTGCCACCCTTGTGGAAATTCCTGACGTTTACACAAAACTTCGGTCTTAACCTCGCTACCACCGGCACCTTCTCGCATGCCTGGTCGCTATGTGTAGAAGAGCACTTTTACCTGCTGCTTCCCGTCGTCGTAATTTTACTGCTTTACACCAACCGCTTTAAAATAGGCTGGTGGCTGCTGCCCGGTTTATTTGCAGCAGGCTTTGCATGGCGTGCTTATTCGTATCACTGTTACAACAGCGCTACCGATCCTTCTGCGGTGCTGTGGTATCAATACGTGTACTACCCAACCTATAACCGGCTTGATGGCTTACTCGTTGGTGTAAGCATTGCAGCCGTTTACCGTTTTTTACCTGCCACCTGGAATACTATTTCCCGTTACGGCAACTGGCTTATAGCTGCAGGCGTGCTGGTATTGGCGGTGGCCTGCCGGCTGTGTGCCGATCCGCAAAGTTGGGCCGCATCCATCTTCGGGTTTCCGGTTATTGCACTTGGTTATGGCCTGGTAGTAGCCGGTGCAGTTAGCGAAACCAGCGTGTTGTATAAATGGCAATCGAAAGTAACCACCCTTATTGCCACGCTCTCGTATGCAGTGTACCTTACGCATAAAGGTGTGGTACATGTTACGCAGCAGGTATTCGGGGGGGCCGGTTTAAGCCCCGCTGTACTCCTGCTGGTTTGTATTGTAAGTTGCATGGCTGCTGCCTACCTGTTACACCGCCTTGTAGAGCGGCCCTTTATGCAGCTGCGCGATCGCTTTCTAAAACAAGCGCAGGCAAAACCCACCGCCCCTTGGGTCTTTCCCAAAATCCGTTAAACAAAACCGGTTTACATATTAGCTTTCAAGTGCACATCGTTTACTGTGCTTAAATCAACCACCATGTCTAAAAAAGTAAAGTTTACCCTCACCACCCTATGGATCCTTTTCAGCCGCTCGTACGATGCCTACTGCACCGCGCAACTTACGCCCGACCTAAGTAAGGAAGCCAACCCCCTGGTATCGGTGGTGGGCCTGGGCTGGACGCCCCTGTTAGTAGTACTGGGGGCTCTGGTGCTTTACACCCTCTATGCTTATTATCAGTCGGTGTTTCGTCCGGCCAATTTATTACCCTCCGCAACCGGTTACTCCTTTAGCACTTTGGCAGGTTATTTATACCTGGGCAAAAAACAAAGCTGGATAGCCATGTTCTACAAACTGCCCGATAGCCTGTGGCGCTTTAACCAATACATGGGTCATACCTTGACACGCTGCGTGGTATATGCAGGTATGGTATCCACCCTTATGTGGCTGTTGATCAACTACACTACCTTTTACAAACAGGTGCACAGCGCCCAATTGGTGTATGCTGTACTTATTACAGGCTGCGTGGTTATTTTATACCGCTGGAACCTGGATATGTATAAACAATACCGCCTGCAAACAGCAGCGGATACAACAGGGTAAACTGCTATATTGCAGTGTATGAAAAAAGGACGGCTGGAAGCTTTCAGCGATGGCGTGTTAGCGATTATCATCACCATTATGGTGCTGGAAATTAAGGTACCGCATGGCGCACAGTGGGCCGATTTGCAGGAACTGCTGCCTGTATTGATAAGCTACGTGCTCAGCTTTATTTACATCGGCATTTATTGGAACAACCACCACCACATGATGCACACCGTTGCCAATGTTAGCGGCGATGTGCTGTGGGCGAACCTGCACCTGTTGTTCTGGTTATCGCTGGTGCCTTTTGCTACCGGCTGGATTGGTGAAAATCATTTTGCCGCTACCCCTATGGCCCTGTATGGCATTATACTGTTAATGGCGGCTATCGCATACTATATGCTGCAACTGCGTATTATTAAAAACCAGGGCGCTAACTCGGTGTTGGCAAAGGCTATTGGCAACGATATCAAAGGCAAGCTATCGCCGTTCATCTACTTAACCGCCATTGGCATGTGCTGGGTGCATCCGCTTATTGCAGGCAGTTTGTATATACTGGTGGCCTTTATATGGCTTATACCCGACCGCCGTATTGAACGCATGGCCGCCCACATACCAGCGGAGTAAAAATCAGATTGCATGGGATAAGCTCCCGAAACCGGATACCCCGGTTAAATCGCTGCCTGCTAATTTTGTTAATTATGGAACTTTATTAGAAACTTTTTACCTTATTTACTATATTTACACTACCAAAGCTCTTTGACATAAACCGGTAGCCCGTAAATAAGGCAGGCGAACCGGCGCGCTGTGCATACCCGGCTGTTTTTAAAACGGATACAGGCAAATCGCTTTTCCGAAAACAGGCATCCTTGAATTCCTCCGTAAAGCACACATTAAATTTTATCCGATTTGTGCACTTCAAAATCAACTGCACAAATGTGCACAAATGGAGAAACTAGAATTTCCGGAACGCTGCGATTTTCTTGCATTTAACACAAAAAAACCTCACATGAAATTTTTTCTAACTTGTGCACAAGCAAAAAACCTGCACAAGCATGCACAAGCAGTGTTGATAACCCTGGGGCAATGGGTAGGGCTTTGTCTGCTTTCTGACCTCTGATTTCTAATTTCTAAACAGAAAAAGTGTAAAGGAGTGTAAAATTCCGGTGGTCTACCCCCGTTCAAAAAACGCAGCCCTCCATTACCATTTACCCTTTTAGCCGTTTAACCGGGGTTACAATCCGTGGCAAGTTTTTGATTACCTTTAAAACATGAACGCCTTTACCCTTGCTGCAGTTTGTATTGCCGGCTATATGTGCCTGCTGTATATTATTGCAACAGCTACAAAGGATAACACCTGGGCCGATATTGGCTGGGGGCTGGGCTTTGTGCTGGTAACCTGGGTAACCTATGCCACCTTTGGCGACGATCGCCTGCACCAAAAGCTGATTGTGTTTTTAGCCAGTATGTGGGGCCTGCGCCTAACCATGTATATAGGTATACGCCACTGGGGCCAACCCGAAGATTTCCGCTATGCACAATGGCGGAAGGAATGGGGCAAACAGGCTTTGTGGCGCTCCTTTCTGCAGGTGTTTATGTTGCAGGGGCTGGTAATGTTTGTGGTAAGTTTGCCTTTGATCATTATCTGCAGCACCGGCAAATTCAATCACAGCTATAAATGGATTTACCCGGTATTTACGGTTATAGGCATGTTTGGCTTTTATTTCGAAACCGTGAGCGATTGGCAGATGTTCAACTTTAAGAACAACCCGCACCCGCATGGGCCGCTGATGGATAAAGGCCTTTGGAAATACAGCCGCCACCCCAACTATTTTGGCGAGGCGGTGCAATGGTGGGCCTTTTTTGCGCTCAGCATTCCTTCGGGCATGTGGTATTTTGCTATTCTTTCGCCGCTAACTATTACGTATCTGCTGTTAAAAGTATCAGGCGTAACCCTGCTCGAAAAGAAATATGAAGGCAACAGCGCCTACGATGATTATAAGCGCCGCACCAATGCATTTATTCCCTGGTTTCCGCGCAGGGCTGTTACTTTAGCGCCACCCATAAACAAATCTGCATGACCCGTTTTTTACTTGTTGTTAGCCTGTTTGTAAGCTTTACCGTATCGGCAGTAGCCAATTCGTTTACCGATTATAAAAATCGCATAGCCGCCGACCGTATGCTGGTGTTTTTTAACGATGGCATAAGCGCGCAACGCAAAGCCGAAGTGCTGCAAAGCGTGGCAACCATCACCAACCACACGCATCTGCCCGCTCCGCAGGTAACCATTTGCAACACTACGAACCGCCAACAGGCTGAGCAGGCATTGCTGGCATTGCCCGAAGTAAAGTTTGTAAGCTTCTTCATCACCGAAGGCAAATACAGCGCAGGTGTGCTCAATCATTTTTTTGTTAAGCTGCGCGATAAAAACATGGAACCCCTGCTACAGGCTAAGCTGGAACAACTGCATGCCGGCACCGCAGTGCCCGATAAATACATTGCAAATCTTTACAGTGTTTACCATACCAAAGCCACGGGCTTAAATACGGTGGACCTTTGCGCACAACTGCAAAACGAAGGCTGGTGCCTGTATGCCTCACCCGATTACCTGCACAATCCACTGGTATGCAGTAACGATCCGTATTACAACCGCCAGTGGAATTTGAACAACACCGGCGGCACACTGCAGGGCAATGGCCACCCCGATGCGGATATGGATGTAGACAGCGCCTGGTTGATCACTACCGGCGATGCGTCGATTAAGATAGGTATCATCGATTCAGGCGTGGACACACTGCAACCCGATTTAGTAGCAAACATTTTGCCCGGTCATGATGCGGTTAGCGACAGCACCGATGGTTATCCAACGCCTGCTTTCCCCGAGGATGGACACGGCACCTGTTGCGCCGGTATTGTAGCGGCAGTTAAGGATAACAACCTGGGCGTGGCCGGTGTGGCGCCTTCGTGCAAGATAATACCGGTACGCAGCTTCTATTACATATTACTGAGCGGTGCCAGCGATCCGCTGCCGTACTCAACCGCTGCGGCCTTTGCCGACGCTATCGGTTGGGCCTGGAACGATGCACAGGCCGATGTGCTAAGCAACAGCTGGGGATTACCACCTGCTTTGATTTCTATTTTACCCGGTGGCACCCAGCCGGTAACGGATGCTATTAATACCGCTTACCAAAATGCCCGTGGTGGTAAAGGTATTGCCATGTTCTTTAGCAGCGGTAACGATAATGACAGTGCGGGATCTATTTGGCCCGGCAGTATGGAAGTAACCATCTCGGTAAATGCAACTACTATGTGCGACGAACGGAAAAACCCGGCCGATTGCAGTGGCGAAAACTGGTGGGGCGGCGATTTTGGCATCGGTCTGGATTTTAGCGCACCGGGTGTAAAGATTGCTACTACCGATATGCGCGGCAGCAAAGGTTTCAGCGCAAACGACTACTCCTTTACCTTCAACGGCACTTCGGCAGCGTGCCCCAATGCGGCAGGTGTGGGTGCCTTGCTGTTAAGCCTACGCCCCGAGTTAGGACCCGAGGATGTACGTAATATTATTTCGCAAACGGCTGAAAGGGTTGGCGGTTATGCCTACGATTCGGTATATGCTAACGGCACCTGGAGCCGCGAACTGGGCTTTGGCCGCATCAACGCCAAACGCGCACTGGACTATGCCTTCTTCTATTCGTCAGTACACGAAACCGAAGCGCAACTGGCCCTGCAGGTTTATCCGAACCCGGCTAACCAAAGTACTACTTTTGTAGTAAGCGAAACAAATACTATTTTATACTTATACGATTTGCAGGGCCGCTTACTGCAGCAACAGGAATTACAGAAAGGCAGTAATACCATAAGCACTGCTGCATTGGCTACAGGCTTGTATGTGGCCAAAGTTAGCAACGGAAAAGCCGGCAGCTCGGTAAAGCTTACGGTTACACATTAACGATTGGAGATGGAGGTGCCGACACCTGTAGGCGACGCGGGTAGGCGCGCTAAGGCAATGGTGCAGTAAAACGCTTAAGGTTACTTACCTGCGTTTTCGATCTTTTCTAAGGCAGCTTGCTTCTTGTTCAGGTCGTGGCTCAGTTTGCCGTTAAGCATTACAAAACCAATTAAAACCAAACAAAAAACAACCAGCATTAGGTTCATGGAGGTGTCGGTCTTCATACTGATTATTTATAACTAAGAAACGCAAGCGTGTTTTGAATGTTGCATCGGTAAATGTCAATAGTCCTTAACGGCTGCGTCCTTATCCACAAATCGGCGATAATAGTGCCAGAAAATTTCGCTGTAAAAAGGCCCTTGCATTTACTCCCTTAATCAAGCTCAAAAGCCTTGTTTTTTAATGAATTGCGATTCAATTAACAAAAACGTTCATCAGTTTTTTAACATTCAAAGTGCGGGAGAAAGCAGGCTCATGTAGCAATTGCTTTACATAGTACTGCACATGTGTATACAGGTTGTGGCTTGTAACTTTTTTACACTTTAATGACAAACTCCCCTGCTCGGCAACCAATATTGTCGAACAGAGGAGTAGTAATGTAAAGAAGAGGAATTAACCGATGCGTTCGAAACCTGTATAGGCTTGTAGGGCTTTAGGCATCAGGATACTGCCATCGGCTTGTTGGTGGTTTTCGAGCAACGAGGCCACAATACGCGGCAGTGCCAGCGCAGAGCCATTCAGTGTATGCACCAAACGGGTCTTCTTGTTCTCATCACGGAAACGTACCTTCATACGGTTACTCTGGTAGGTCTCAAAGTTCGATACAGAGCTTACTTCCAGCCAACGCTTTTGTGCTGCACTGTATACTTCAAAGTCGTAGGTTAATGCCGAAGAGAAACTCATATCGCCACCACAAAGGCGCAGGATGCGGTAAGGCAGTTCCAGCTTTTGCAACAGGCCCTCCACATGTGCCAGCATACCATCCAGCACTTCGTAGCTCTTGTCGGGGTGGGCAATCTGCACAATCTCCACCTTCTCGAACTGGTGCACGCGGTTCAGGCCACGCACATCCTTGCCATAGCTACCCGCCTCGCGACGGAAGCAGGGAGAGTAAGCCGCAAATTTGATAGGCAGGTTTTTCTCTTCTACAATCTCATCGCGCACGATGTTGGTAACCGGCACTTCGGCAGTCGGTATCATATAAAAGTTATCGAGGCCGATGTAATACATCTGTCCTTCTTTATCCGGCAGCTGGCCGGTTCCGTAAGCGGTGACTTCGTTTACCATATGCGGAGGGATCACTTCCAGGTAACCGGCATCAATAGCGTTATCCAAAAAGAAGCTTACCAGGGCACGTTGCAGCTTAGCGCCTTTACCTTTATATACAGGGAATCCGGCACCGGTTATCTTAACACCAAGCTCCAGGTCAAACAGGTCGTATTTGGTGGCAATATCCCAGTGAGGAAGGGCATTATCAGCCAGGGTAGGTATCTGGCCCACTTGCTTTACCACCTCATTATCCTCCGGGGTTTTACCGGCAGGCACCTGCGCATTAGGCAGGTTTGGCAGGCGCACCAAAATATCCTTCTGCTCCTGTTCGGCAGCATTCAGGTCCGCCTCCAGCCGCTTCGATTCTTCTTTTAAAGTAGCGGTTTCGGCCTTTTTACCTTCGGCTTCATCGCGCTTGCCTTGCTTAAACAGGTCCCCTATTTCCTTGGCAATCTGATTCTGACGGGCCAGGTTATCGTCCAGTTGCTTTTGTACGCTGCGGCGCTTTTCGTCCACCGCCAATACCTCGTCTACCAGGTTCAGGTCCTTAAAATTCTTAACGCTTAGGCGCTCTTTTACAAAGTCCGGGTTGTTTCTTACAAGGTTTAGTTCAAGCATACAATCAAATTGAGGCGCAAAGATAATTTTTGATGCCATAGCTGATATAACCCTGTAATCATATTGGTTTTTAAAGGGTTAGGGCGCAAAGAACAGGAGCCGGCGGGATATGAAAAATTTGGAGGAATTGACCTATCTTCGCTTCCCTTGTTGAAAAACGGGGTGTAAATGTGGGTATCCTAAACGGCTATGGCGCGTATACCATATGCAGGAGGATATAATTTTTAAAAACCGCCACCGTTGCATTATAAATGAACGAGTTAAGAATACTTCTTCTTGCCCTGCTTTTTGTTGTCGGCTCGGCCTTTACCGCGCAGGTTATGTCGTTTGAAGAAACGCAGAAAACCTACGAACGCGTAAGAGATGCCTACGAACGTAAGGAAGAACTCTTCCTGATGAAATGCCGCAGCAAAGAGGTACCCGAAACCTTTGGCAATATGTATATCCGTGTCTTCAAAAAAGAAGGCATAATGGAAGTATGGGTACAACCTGCACCCGGAGCCAAATACGTGAAGTTTCAGGAATACCAGGTATATGCCATGAGCGGCACCTTAGGGCCTAAACGCCAACAGGGCGATGCACAGGTACCGGAAGGCTTCTACAGCATTAACGAATTCAACCCTTTCAGCAATTACCACCTTTCTTTAGGCATTAACTACCCCAACGAAAGTGATATGAAGTTAAGCACCGCTCCACGTAAAGGCGGCGATATTTTTATCCATGGCGGCAGCGCCAGTGCAGGCTGCATGGCTATGAGCAACTATTATATTGAAGACATTTACCTGGCCGCTGTTAAAGCACGCAACCAGGGTCAGCAGAATATTCCGGTCCACATTTTCCCGTTCAAAATGACGGTAGTTAACATGGAATACTACTGCCGTTTTGCCAACTTCAAGGATTGTATCAAATTCTGGAAGAACCTGCAGCAGGGCTATTTCTTCTTCGAAAACAACCGCCGCCTGCCGGATGTTACTGTGGCCTCGGACGGATACTACCATATCAGTGATCCGGCTACTGCTGACGCCTCCGGTAAATAAATCTCTTACTTTTTCAGTTTGTCTTTAAAGTAGTGCTCAAACTTCTCAACTTTGGGCACAATTACAAACGTGCAGTAACTATTGCTGTTCTTGTTATCGTTAAAGTAGTTCTGGTGATAATCCTCCGCTTTATAGAAAGTAGTAAGCGCCGTAATCTCAGTTACAATAGGTGCATCAAAAGCGCCTGATTTATCCAGGCCGTTTTTAATGTCCTCGGCTACCTTTTTCTGTTCCTCGTTACGGTAAAATATAGCGGAGCGGTATTGCGTCCCCTGATCTGCACCCTGACGATTTAATGTGGTAGGGTCATGTGTTTTAAAAAACACCTCCAACACTTCGGCCAGGCTAACCTTTGTAGTATCAAAAACAATCTGGGCACATTCGGCATGGCCTGTCATACCACTGCAAACTTCACGATAACTGGGGTTGGCAATCTTTCCGCCGCTATAGCCGCTGGTTACCGATACTACGCCGTTTAAGCGTTGGTAGATAGCTTCGGTGCACCAAAAGCAGCCACCGGCAAGGGTAATGGTATCTAAGTGGGTGGTGTCGCTCATAGTGGTAAATGTTGTTGTTTTAGTGGTGGATTTAACGGTGCCGTTTTTCTGCCCACAGCTATACAGCGAAAGCAGCAGGCTGACCATCAGCAAAAGGTTGGGCGTTTGTTTTCTCATATCCATATAGACGCATCAACAAACCAAACCTTACAAAGTTGGCAAAAATGCTTAGTGTATTTTGCTGAAAGTGCCCCGGTAAGGTCGTTCGCCGGCCAGTAGTCTTACAACGTAGGTTCCCGCGGACAAGGCCCCTGTTTGCAGAACCAAACCATTACCAAATGGTTGATAAGGCAAGGTAAGTTGCTCGCCTGTGGCGGTATAGATAAACAGTGTAAGTTTCACGCCCTGCACCTCCGGTAGTTCAATAAACAGCTGTTCGGCTGTTGGGTTAGGGTATAGGCGCAGGTCATACTCCCGCAGTTCGCCGATGCCGGAAACCACAACCGAAATGTTACGCTTGATACTATCGCTGCAACCCAGGCTATCCGTAAAGGTGTATGTGATGGTATGGGTACCGAAGCCTGCAGAGTCGGGTAAAAAGAAGGGGCCGTATACACCGGGGCCGGAGTACACACCACCTACCGGCAACGCCCCGGTAAGGATGATATCTGGTTCGCTTAACAGCACCGTATCCAAGTTAAAATTCCAGGTCAGTGGTGGTACCGTATCAAACATCAAGGTCAATAAAATAACGCTGTCGCAGCCATACATATTGGTTAGCGTATTGCTGTAATTACCGGGATGGCTCAGTTGCTGTCCATAGAAATCATAAATTCTTCCCGCACACACAATGGCACTGGTTGAATCGGTTTGCGAAGGATACACCTGCAAGTTCAGCGTAATGATGCTGTCGCAGCCGATAGAGGCTGTGAGTGTATCATAATAGGTGCCAGCCGCTGTTAGCCACTGTCCATTAAACATATAACCATACCCCTGGCAAATGGCGGCGTCTATGGTAGTATCCATTGAAAAGAATGCGAGGTTTAAGATAATCGTACTATCGCAACCATACGAGTTGCTTACGATATGTTGATAGGTGCCCGGTGCACTTAACTGTTGTCCCCAAAAATTATAATTATAGCCGGCACAGGTATAATCCATATAGGCTGACCCGCTGCTACCATAGCAGGATAAGTAGATGGGGCAAATATCACCAGCCGTCAGTACGTGTCCTTGTACAAAATCACTGCTAAGCGGTTTTATCATTTTATCGCGAATGGTTCCCGCATCACCTCCCTGTGCATCCAGAAAATTCACCGAACTCCATGGATCGTTACCGGCATATGCAGCATACCAAGCACCTAAATCGGGCACCAGCGAGGCATTAAGCTCGCCTATGTTTACCGGGCGTACGTTCTTTTTGCCGGGTGTACCACCGCAACCGGGGTTACATATTACCGAAGCGCCACAGCCGCCCGTGGTTAAATAGTTGCCATGTTTATCCGGCGATGCCAATATGGTATCCACACCTATAGGATTCAGCACGCTTTTATAAGGCCTGGTTTCAATTTGTTCGCAAGCGGTACCGGCATGCGATATCGTTTGAATCACTCCTCCCATCCAATTGGCCATGGTCGTATCATACATCCAACCGGCAGCGCTATCAGGCCCCATATACTTTAACGAAAAACTAAAGCCCTCTACATCACTGGTGTGACCCAGCAAGCCGCAATCCTTACCATACAATAAAGCGCAGTTTACCATCACTAGCGGTTTGTACCAAACCAAACCGGACACTAAACCTTTTGCAGGCACCAGTGCAACCGGATTAGTCAACACTGAATCGAGACTACTGGTTCGTGCATACTGCTGAGGAATAGGATAAATATGACAAACCACCAGGTTGCTATCTCCAGTTCCATCCAAAGCGGGACCAGGACAACTCTCGCCACTGAATTGGATAAAGGTGGGCATAAAACGGTCTAACAGTTTTTGTTCCAAACCATCATCCATTCCGTCGTGGTCATTATCGGTAATGGAAGGTATTAAAACCGTATCCGTAGCACCGCAAGCGCTAACCACCGCTACCGGCTGCTGTGCGCCTGCTACAAACGGCATCAAAAGTATTGCAAGAAGTAAACGTGTAATGCTCATAAAGCTGCGCAACAAAGGTTAATCCGTGGTTTACACAAAGGTAACTAAAATACCTGCGGGCAGCCCCGCTAACAGGCGATTTTGGTCACCTCCCTTTATGATTTTGTTCGCTTTAATCAACACCAGCTAAACAAGCACATGAATAGGTTAACCTGCTATACTTTAGGTTAGCGCCTATCCGTGTCCTTAACAATAAATACCCGTAGTTTTGCAATATGCGCCGCCGCGAGTTTTTGCAATCATCGTTAACCGGATTAATGCTTATGTCGCCTTTAAAGGAATTGAATAAACTAAGTGAACAGCTGCAACAACAAGACCAGCAAATGCCCGTGCTGTTTGTAGGCCATGGTTCGCCCATGAACGCTATTGAAGACAATGAGTTTAGCCAGCGCTGGCGGCAGATGGGTAAAGAAATACCAACACCCCAGGCTGTGTTATGCATTTCGGCACACTGGCTAACACGCGGCACATATATAACAGCGATGGATAAACCGCAGACCATCCACGATTTTGGAGGCTTCCCCCAAGCCCTATTCGACGTAAAGTATCCTGCACCAGGCAAGCCCGAACTGGCCCGGGAAACAGCAGCGCTAATTACCAAAACAGGTGCCGGGCTCGACCACGAATGGGGACTTGACCATGGCTGTTGGAGTGTAGTAAAACAAATGTATCCCGATGCTACTATACCGGTGCTACAGCTCAGTATTGATTATTACCAACCCGCGCAATACCATTACGAGTTAGCCAAAGAGTTGGCCACCCTACGCCGCAAAGGTGTGCTGATTTTAGGCAGCGGCAACATGATACATAACCTGGGCATGATAACCTGGGATAAACCGCAGTACTTTGTCTACGACTGGGCACTTGAACTGAACAGCAAATTCAAACAACTGATAACCGAGAGCAACCACCAGGCGCTTATTAAATACGAAGGGTTGGGTGCGGCTGCAAAGCTGGCGATACCAACTCCCGATCACTATTATCCACTTATCTACACCCTCGGGTTCCAACAATCCGGTGAAGCAGTAAGTTTCTTTAACGATAAAGCCCTGATGGGTTCTCTAAGCATGACTTCGGTTAAGTTTGGTTAAGCGAATCGATTCACAAAGTTTGGCAGCATTTTAGCATCTTAGCCACACAAGTTCTGGTTATGAAAAAATTGACTGCGTTTTTAGTGCTGGGTTTATTTATAGTGTTGCACGCCCAAGGACAGGCCATTAACGATGCCGTATTAAAAGATGACACAGCCCTGGTAGTTAAGCTTATTACCGAAGGCAAAGACGTAAATGCACCGGACCAAAACGGCACCACTCCGTTAATGGCTGCCTGCCGCTGGGGCAAATTGAACATGGTACGAATTCTTCTACAGCACGGCGCAAAAGCAGATGAACCGCGTACAGCGAAAGGCCGCACGCCGCTGATGGTAGCCTGCGCCTATTACAGCGGACCAGACATTTGCGGGCTGCTGATAAAATATGGTGCTAACGTAAACGCCCAGGCCAATGATGGCAGCACCGCGCTGATGCTGGCCGCCAATAACGGGAAAGTAGCAGTGGTAGAGTTACTCCTAAATCAAAAAGCCAATGCTTACGCAAAAGACACCAAAGGCTCCACAGCCCTTGATTATGCCAACCGGGCCGATTTGGAATTAATCAAAAACTCAATGCCGGATCAGAAGTTGAGCAAGGAAGAGGTAATAACCTTGTTGAAGAAGGCAACGGGACAGGAATAACCCGGCTGACGGCATCTGCAATTTTGCAGCAATAAATACGGATATTCAATTTTCTTAAATCAATTGGGCGTTAGTGTAGGCGCCGGCTTTATATGAACGCAGCAAAGTTTCTCTATGGACTCGATTTTGGCACCTCTAACTCCGCCCTCAGTATTTATGATACCGATAAAGGGGAGTTATTAACCACATTACGGCTGCCATCATTATTGTATTTTACAGATGCCCAGGAAGGTGGGCAGCCTTTAAAATATACGGTAGGCGAGGAAGCAGTAAGCCAATATATCGAGGAAGGCATGAAGGGGCGTTTTATGAAATCGGTAAAGCGCATTCTGCCGCGCAGCAGTTTCAGCGAAACGAAAGTTTTTACCAAACGCATGACCGCAAGCGACCTGGTAACACTGATAATTGCTGAGCTGAAACAACAGGCCGATACGCTAATTGGGGAAGAAGTAAATCGTGTTGTGCTGGGCAGGCCTGTGCATTTCGATGACGACGATCCTGCACTGGACACCCTGGCACAGGAGCGCTTGCTGCGCGCAGCGCAACAAGCCGGCTTTACCGATATTGTATTGCAATACGAACCTATTGCTGCCGCTTTTGCCTACGAACGTACCCTTCGGCAAAAGGAGCGCGTACTGGTGGGCGATTTAGGCGGAGGCACTACCGACTTTACTATAATTGATCTGGACCCTGGCAGGCACAACACCACCAATAGGCAGCAGGACATACTGGCCACCGGAGGTATTTACATAGGCGGCGATAATTTTGACTCGGAGTTTATGTGGAAACGCGGTACCCCACATTTTGGCTTTGGTGTGCAATATGAGTCCATGCCGGGCAAATTTCTTGACCTGCCTCTTTCCTTCTTCAACAACATAACCACCTGGGAGAAGATGAACTTCTTCAATAGCCTGAAGGTGCGGAACGAAATCAGCCGGCTCTATCCGCGTACCAAATATGATGCCCGCGTTAAAAACCTGATGAGTTTAATTGATCATAATTTGGGCTATAAACTATTCCAATCTATCGAACAGGTCAAAATTCAGTTGTCCTCAGAAGCAGCCACGCGTTTTACTTTCAGCGATAGCGGTATTAGCATAAATGAACCCATAGCGCTTAACGATTATAACAGCATTATTGCCCGCGATGTACAACGGATTGAAACCTACCTGAACGGGTTTTTGGCCGATCATCATATAGCACCTGCGCAGATTGATACGGTTTTTCTAACAGGCGGCACCTCGTTGGTAAATGCTATTCAGGATTTATTTAAGCGTAAATTCCCTACCAGTAACATCAACAGCGGCGACAACTTTATAAGTGTCAGCAAAGGCCTGGCTTACAGCGGTTACCTGTTTAGCAAATAGGAAGACGGCTTCACAGATAACTGAGATGTGCTACAGCTTGTTATTTTAGCACCATGCCGAAGCGCATTTTATTTCTTTTCCCTTACCCAGAAGGCGGCGCCGCCAGCCAGCGTTTCAGGTTCGAACAGTATTACGACATACTGCAAGCGAGGGGATTTGAAATTGAAAAGCGTGCCTTTTTGGATAACGACACCTGGAATATTCTCTATAAACCGGGCTATACTTTTAAAAAGGTTGTGGGCACCCTAAAAGGCTACATCCGCCGCCTGGGCACTATGTTTACCCTTGACCAGTACGATTATGTTTTTGTGCATCGTGAGGCAGAGTTTTTCGGCCCGCCCATTTTTGAATGGATCATTGCTAAACTGGCGCGTAAAAAGATCATTTACGATTTTGACGATGCTATCTGGCTCCGCAACACCTCCGAAAGCAATGGCTTTGTAGGACGCTTTAAAAAGTACGATAATGCCATACCGGTTTGCCGGATGGCGTATAAGGTTAGCTGCGGTAACGAATACCTGCGGCAGTTTGCAGCGCAATACAATGCCAATGCAGTTTTCAATCCCACTACCATTGATACGGATAACCTGCATAACAGGGTTAAGGATCAACAAGGCAGCCATTTTGTAATCGGCTGGACAGGCACACACAGCACCATGCGGTATATAAATGAACTATTACCGGTATTGGAAAAACTGGAACAGCACTACACCTTCACTTTTCATGTAATTGCCGACCGGGAACCTGACTTTAAGTTAAAGTCACTGCGCTTTACGAAATGGAATAAGGAAACAGAGATTGAGGACCTGCTGCAATTTAATGTGGGTGTAATGCCTCTGGTGGATGATAAATGGGCAAAAGGTAAATGCGGATTTAAAGCACTTCAATACATGGCACTGGGCATACCTGCTCTGGTTTCGCCGGTTGGTGTAAACACCCGCATAGTAGATGATGGCCTTAACGGTTTTCTCTGTACCACAGCAAACGATTGGTATAAGGCGTTAGGTAAATTAATGGCGGATAGAAACCTGCTGATTTCAATGGGTGCTAATACCCGTCAAAAAATAGTGGATGCCTACTCCGTAAGAAGCAATACAGAAAACTTCGTCCGGTTGTTTTCATAATTGCATCCTCCCAAAATAAAAAACCCCAAAAAGAGCGTCCTCTTCCGGGGCCTATCACACCTTTATTAAGTGTTTATGGGTTCACAAAAACACGATCTAATCCCACCCAGGTTTTTTGCTCGTTAGTATAGTAGAGATAAGCGCTGCTGGCCGGTGCATCGTATTCGCCGGGCATCTCTGCCTTCAAGTCAAAGTTGATCACCTTCTGCTCGCCTGGTGCCAAATCGCGGTAATAACACGCAATGTTATTGCCTATCACCTCATAAAAATCAACCACACCTTTTTCCTGCATCTCCTTTAATTGCCATGGTTGGGCAGTAAAGCCTGCAGGTAATCCGATAATGGCCATAGTCATAGGTTGGCCCTGGTTGGTTTTGTTTTTCAATGTGGCGGTCAAGCGCAATGTTTCGCCCACCTTTACCTGTTTAGCGCCAAGCTGGGTGCTTAAACTAACCACACATTCTTTACTACTTTCAGGCAGCGTGGTACTGTAAGTCATGTTCACCGTATAAGGCAATGCATTTTTGCAGCCTTTAAAGCGCACCTTAATATCCTGGGTGCCAGCGGCAACAAATTTTTCTAATCCTGGTAGCTCCACATTGTTGCGTTCGCCTTTTGCATAATCTTTGGTAGCCACTACATTGCCGTTTACCAATACTTCAATTGTTCCGCTCTCATCCGTTTTTTTACTGAACTCAGCAAAACGACTAAGTGCTTTCAAGGCAAGTATGGTACTTTGTGTGCTGCCGAACATACCGTAACCACTGCGGGCACCTACCAAAAACTTAACGGCACTTTGCAGGCTTTGCATATCGGGGTCGGAGCTCTTCATTACAGCCAGTGCCACTAAACTGGTGGTTTCAATCTTTAACGCTTCGCCGGTGCTGCGTGTAATAGAATGGCGTTTGCCGTTCCAGAATGCAGCCTCCTGCTTTCCATTCACCAACAAACTCATCAGTTCTTCACCACGTTTGGCATCGCCAATATTGAACAGTGCATTCGCCATTAATGCCAGCATATAAGGATCATTGCTTTTTTTCGCATCGCGGTAAGCGGCGTTTATTTCCCTATCAATCAAATTGCCTTTGCCCGCTTCCGTCATGGCATATACAATGTAACAGTTGGTAATATCTTCGTCGGCAGCGCCAAAGCTATCGAGTGCGCGTGGGTTCTTTTTAAAACCGCCATTGCCATCGCGTTTATTCAGCAGCAATTGCACCGTGCGCTCAATCATGGCATCATCTACTTTAGGATACACTTTCTTCATATCCACAAACTCCATCAGGCCGTATGCACTAAGTGCTTCGTGTGCAGGAGCAGCACCAAACCATTCGTAACCGTTCTCTTTCGTTTCGAATGCCACCAGTTTTTTATAGCCATCCTCCAGTAATTGTCTGGCACGGGCCTCTACCTTAGGGTCGTTGGTTTTTGTGTTTTGCAGATACTGCATCACCATAATATTGGGGTAATTGCTGCTGCTTGTTTGCTCAAAACAACCATATGGCTCGCGAAGTATGGCATCCACACCGCTCATTAAATCGGTCATAATATTGGGGAAAGCAGTCAGCGTTACCTTCATACTACCCGGTACAATATTCACCGGTTTAACCGTAAAGCTTTTTTCCATATCCTGACCACTTAAGCTGATAGTAGCAGGAAAACCCTTAGGCACTACATTAACTACACAGGTTAGGGCATCATTAAACTCAGCGCTGCGGAAACGTATCTCCAGATTACCTTTTCCTATCACAGTGGAAGCGGCACAATTCAGGTAAAACACCTTACTGCCTTTAGCTGGTATAATAACATGTGTAGTGCGCACTTCTGCGGTCAACTGTTGTGGAAGGCTTAAGTTCAATTCGCCGCTTATATCGCTGCCGGTGGTATTTTTCAGAAATACAGGCAGCATCATCTTGTCTCCGCTTACAGCCTCTACCGGAATTTTAGCGTCCATGCTAAATGGCAACCCGGTGCTATAGCTGTATTCAGCACGACCAATAGAACCATCGTCTGCAAAACCCTCAATGGTCGTTTTAAAGGAAGAGATCAAATCATTTGTTACAAACTCCACCTTCGCGCGGCCGTTGCGGTCGGTTTCCACGTTGCCATTCCAATACACGGTACTGCCCAAGTCGTTGCGGGTTGTGTCGGCAGCGGTATATTTTTTCTGTGGAAACTCCTTAGCACGATAGTAAATGACCTGATTGCCCGCCTCTGCCTTTTTATCCGCCCGTTCCAGGTCCTTTAAGCGGCCTTCCATCACTTTACCCAGCTCAACCTGTTGGTTCAAATCTGCTACATCCTCGTGTTGTTCCTGTACATCTGCAAGATCCGGAGCCGGCACCTCCATAACATCGGCAAAACCCGGCATGATTTCTTCGGCATTGGCCACTTCATTTTTTTGTTTTAGTCCTTTTACCGCAGGCACCTTCTTCTCTACCCGCACTTCCTCAATTGCCATGCGCTCATCATCCCCCCAGTCTGCACCACCCATAGGTGCAGCCTGCGCCTCGAAACGGTACATGTATCTATTGTTGTAGATATAGTAGTTTATTCCTTCGCCGTAATTAGCTATCGGTTGCACACTTTCATTAAAATCGGTGGCGCTTATCGTCAGTTGGTTAGCTATTCCTAAATTAAAACCACTCAATCTAAATGCACCACTTTTATCCGTAACAATCTCTTTGTTGCCGTTCACCAGTTTTATTTTGGCTCCGGCCACAGGCTGGCTTGTAAAGCCATCAATGATATGACCGCTTAGTACAGCCTTCTCTCCTGCAAAACGGGCCAGGGGCAGGCTTTCAGTTTGTATCTGCTTCCAGGTATAATGTCTCCAGCCACTGGTAAGTAATAGATAGTCCAGTGCCGGGGCCGATTTCTGTTCTTTGGTATCAAAATAAAAATTAGCCTCCTCAACCTTTTCCTTCAACTCAGGCTCCAGCAACATTTTGCTCAAAATATTGCCTTGCTTGTCATCAGCAAACGAGAGCAGGTTATCATCCACCACACTCAATGCAAAATTGCCGGGCATAGGCAGGCCATCCTCGTCGGTAACCCGGATGTTCATACTTACCTTTTCACGCGGCTGGTATTGCTCTTTATCCGTGCTAACATTAATCTTTAACTGCTTATCGCGGTTTACAAAAGCAAGTCGCTCACAACGGGCAATACCTTTATTGTCGAACAGGGTAATTTGTGTTACACCTATCGGGAAATCGGCAGTGTGCAACGTTAGCAGGTTGCTTCCCTTTTGTGCTTTAAAAGAACCTGCGAAGTAGAGTTTGCCGCGCACTTGTGCAGCTACGCTCAGTGTTTCCGCCTGCCAGCTGTTAACGGTTAAACGTAAATCGTTGTTCATGCCCGGGTTAACCTGCAATACATATCCGGCCTGCAGTGCTTCGGGCAATTCATATTCATCCAATATGCCTGCCGGTTGGGTAATACGGGCTTTGTAGGTTTCACCTGCTTTGGGCGTAAAATTAAACGCGCCCATTCCGGCATGGTAACTTTTGAACTCGCTGATATATTCGCCTTTGGCATTTACAATAATCCCTTCCACATCCGCCGGCTTGCTGAATTCATTTAATGCTTTAAAGGCAATTCGCTGGTTCATGCCGTTCACCATATCACCTCCTTCGGGGTAAAAGGCCATTTCAATTTTATTCAGCACAATCGGCACACTGCGCGAGATACTTTCGGTACTTCCCTCAAAATCTATCAACGCATTTACCACACCATCAATGCTGTTAAGGTTTTGCGGCAAGCTAAATTTTAGCAGTGCTTTGCCGTTCGCATCGGTGCGGGCCTTGCCGGCATTCAATTCTTTACCATCCAGCATAGCACTAAAGTTTACGGTGGTATTAGCCAGGGGTGTATTGGCATTGGTGTTTAATTCAAGGTTAGCGACAACCTCCTCCCCTTTACCATAAGCCTTCTTTTCAAACTCCAGCTTCATTTTCAAACGGGGCATCACCACACTTTGGAGTGTTATTTCCTTTTCGAACACCAAGGCTGCCGTATCATTTTTCTGATAGTCGGTGTAGGCACGCAGCTTATAAATGCCGCCTACCATGCCGCTTAGCTCAAAATCACCTTTCGCAATACCATTCTCGGCCACCAGTTTATAGTGGCGGGCGGTGGTTCCTTTGGGCGTAATTAATTCCACATGCAATACATCCGAATTGCCGGAGGGCTGCAGGGTTTGTTCGTCGCGTAAAAAGGCGCTAAACCAAACTGTTTCGCCGGGGGCATAAAACGCTTTATCCGTCTGCACATACAAACGGTCTTGTTTGGTTTTTTCATTAAACGAATTGAACTTCTTTTTTAAAGCGTTTATAAAATCGCTTTCGAAAAATGGCGTTTCTAATTGGGTGATCGCGGCTATTACAGCAGTAATAGATAGCAGCACAGCCGCAGGTGTTAAGATGTTTTTATACGTAGGCATGGCATTTGGTTTGTGCAGAATAGATGTGCTACACAAAAAAATTCCATAAAAAGGGTGAAAATGGTGTGAGTCGCTGTTACTTTTTATCGCTTGGCTTCTTTTCGCACCCGCCCTTACAAACTAGTTAGCTTTTGCGGCAAGTTTCTTTTTGTAGAACTCTTTATCTGCCGCATAGATGGTTTTTGTAAAGGTGGCATAAACTTTACCCTGTTCATCCTCGTAATGCAGGGGCAGATCAAAGGTGTATTCGCCGCGCATGGCTACATGGTGCTTTACGTCCTGTATCAATTCTTCCGAAATAAGAAACCGGCATTTGATGGTATCCGTTACTGGGCGTACAAACTTCATTGAAGCGGCTTTATCCCACACCACATACCCTTTTCCTAAAATCTGCATAAACATTAGCATAAAGTAAGGATCTACCGAACTATACATACTACCGCCGTATACAGTGCCTACACGGTTACGTGTACGCCAGTTAAGGCTTAGGCTGAGGTGTAGTTCGGTAAAATCAGCTGAAACAAATTTTACCTTACTGCCGGTGCACCAAATGCAGGGCCAAACATTAACGCCTAAGCGCCATAGGCGTGATTGGCGCGACTCCTGCTTATCGGTAGTATATAATTTCATGTGGCTGTATTTTGGTAGTCCCGAAACTTTTCAATCAATTCGCTTCCTCAAAACAAGTTCATTTATGTCAACCTCCGTTCGGGAAACCCAACCTATTGATAGTAAGTATGCTGCCCTGCTGGTAAATTATTGCCTGGCCGTTAAGCCTAATGAAAAAGTATACGTTACTGCCGGCTACCAGGCCGAACCCCTTTTACTTGAAGTAGTTAAAGAAATATATAAAGCCGGAGGTATTCCCGTATTGAACGTTGAGCTGCGAGGCGTAAATGAATTACTATTGCAATACGGCGAGGAAAATCAACTGACATGGGTAAGCCCGTTGAAAAAATATGTGATGGAAAACTTCGATTGTTTTCTGAACATACGCGCTCCTTTTGCCAAGGGCGACGATGAAAGCGATCCCGGTAATCCTGAGAAATTTAAATTACTGCAACAAGCCCAGCAGCAGGTAAACCGCATTTACTTCGAACGCACCGGCAATGGCAGCATGCGTCGTTGCCTGTGCCAGTTTCCTACCCCCGCAGGAGCGGAAGATGCCCGTATGCCTATGGACGAATACGAGCGTTTTGTTTACCAGAGCTGTTATTTATATGAGGTGGATCCGGTTGCCAAATGGTTGGAAGTGCGCAAACAACAACAGGTTTATGTTGACTACCTGAATAAGGTAGACAAGGTGCAATACAAGGGGCCGAACATTGACATCAGCTTTTCGGTAAAAGGACGCACCTGGATAAACAGCGACGGCCGCGCTAACATGCCCAGCGGTGAGGTATTCAGCGCGCCTATTGAGGACAGCGTGAACGGTTGGGCCTATTTTAGTTACCCTACCATTTATATGGGTAAGGATGTGGTGGGCGTTCGCCTGGAAGTGAAGGACGGCCTAGTAGTAAAATGGGATGCCGAAGAAGGGAAAGATGTGCTGGACAAGGTTTTTGCCGTGGATGGTGCCCGTAAATGGGGCGAAGTAGCCATTGGTACTAATATGAACATCCAGCGCACCACCCGCAATATTTTGTTCGATGAAAAAATTGGCGGCAGTATACATATGGCCGTAGGACAAAGTTATAAGCAGTGCGGCGGACAAAATGAAAGCACCATTCACTGGGACATGATTACAGATATGAAAAACGGCGGTGAGATTATTGCCGACGGTGTGCGTATTTACCAAGATGGCAAGTTTATTATTTAAGCGCCCTACGTATCCGGTTAGCTGACTTTATGACTCCCGGAGGAAACAGATACGGATTGCCCTTTACCAACGGCGCTGCATAGGTGCACGGCACTTCAGCCTGCTAAATTTTTACTACGCAAATCATAAAAATCTTAACTAATCTGCGTTCTATCTCTTTAATTTGTCACCTCAAAAAATAAGCGATTATGAAAGTAGCCGTAGTAGGCGCTACCGGTTTGGTGGGTAGCAAAATGTTGCAGGTTTTAGCGGAGCGAAACTTTCCGGTAACTGATCTATTTGCTATTGCCAGCGAAAAATCGGTTGGCAAAAAGGTAAGCTTTAAGGGTAAGGAATACGAAGTAATGACCTGGGAAACTGCTATTGCTAAAAAACCGGATGTAGCCATTTTCTCGGCCGGTGGTTCTACTTCAAAGGAATTGGCTCCGAAATTTGCGGCTATTGGCTGCACGGTTATCGACAACTCCTCTGCCTGGCGTATGGAACCGAACATACCTTTAGTTGTACCTGAAGTAAATGCCAACGTATTAACGGCTACCGATAAAATTATAGCCAACCCTAACTGCTCGACTATACAAATGGTAGTGGTATTAAAGCCCCTGCACGATAAATACAAGATTAAACGTGTAGTGGTAAGCACCTACCAGAGCGTTACCGGCACCGGTAAAAAAGCGGTTGATCAGTTGTTTAGCGAGCGTAATAAAACTGAAGGCGAAAAAGCCTATCCGTATCAGATAGACCTGAACCTGTTGCCGCATATCGATTCGTTTTTGGATAATGGTTACACCAAAGAGGAAATGAAGATGGTGAACGAAACTAAAAAGATTATGGGCGACGATACCATCCGTGTAACAGCTACTACTGTGCGTGTGCCTGTAGTTGGCGGACACAGCGAAAGCGTGAACATTGAATTTGAAAACGATTTTGACCTGAACGAAGTGCGCGAAGTGTTAACGAATGCACCGGGTGTAATTGTATACGACGATGTAAAGAACCTGAAATACCCTATGCCTATTCTGGCACACGATAAAGACGAAACCTTTGTAGGCCGCCTGCGCCGCGATGAAAGTCAGCCCAATACACTGAACTGCTGGATTGTGAGCGACAACCTGCGCAAGGGTGCTGCTACCAATGCCGTGCAAATTGCCGAGTACCTGATGGAGAAAGGCTTGCTGGCAGAGAAGAAGGAACTGGTTGGATAATTGATATTTGCTTACAACTTTTACATAGGGCCGTTAAGGCCCTTTTCTTTTTAAGGCAAGAAGTAGTTACTCCTCGTACTTACTGTAGGCAGCAGCAGCCAACAAGCACAGCAGGCCTCCTACAACACCACTAAGCCGCAGGCCTAAGTCGTGGTCCTTATCTTTGCCATACAGCGTAAGCATCATAAACACCAGCACCCCCAGGGTTTGACCTATCTTTTGAAACAGCGCCCGCATACCAAAGAACATACCTTCCTTATTCTCGCCGGTTCTTGCAGCTTCCTTCTCGGCTATTTCAGCAACTATGGTAGGCGGCAGTATCAACAGGAATGCATTAAAGAAACCAAAGAAACTCATGATGATGCCTACCTGGGTATATGGGTGCACCGGGTATTTGCCCAATCCGTAAATGCTGAAAAAGGCCAGCGATAAACAGGAGAAAGCAGCTATCATCAATTGCTTTTTACTAAAGCGGCGTTCCAACCGGTTTACTACTGTATATGTAAGCAATGTTACCACCACCTGCACGGCAATAAAGGCAACACCTTCTTCCTTTGGTAAACCAAGCAGGGTGGTAACGTAATACATCAACCCTGCACCAATCAAGGCAATGCCCATAAAAAACGTAGCATCGGCAAATGCAAAAATCCGGAAGTTGCGGATAGCTAAAGCACCCTTCAACGAGCGGAATACTTTCTCATTTGCATGGCCCGGTTTTACATAGCGGTGTTCATTAATCACCCATGCCGGTATCAGCATACATATGGCACCGATAATATTGTAGGCCAGTATCACATATTGATACAACTGCAGTTCAGGTAGTTTTAAAAATTCAAACGCCCCTACCATAGCAGGTACCGAACTGCTGAACACCATACCCAATATAAAGCCAACGCTTTGGGCAGTACTTAACTGCATCTTGCCACCGGGGTAATGACCTAGTTCAGCCAACAAGGCATTATAAGGTATTACATACAAACCAAAGAAGAAGTAATAACCCATTTGTACCAGTGCCAGCCATTTGATATTCTCCAAACTGGCAGTATGCACCGGTGGTAAAAACATCAACGAACAAAAGATGGCTACAAAAATGGGAGCCACGCGCATAAACGGTATGCGGCGTCCAAGGCGGTTGCGCAACCTGTCGCTCCAGTTGGCTATAAGCGGGTCCAGCAGCGCATCAAACAGGCGGCCTGCAGCCATTACCAGCGCTATAATGTTAAACACCACCAACACCGTTGTTTGGGGCACCAGGTTTTGCATCGTGGTAGACGAATCAACCGGTGGTAAATAAATGTAACTCAACAGCGTGCTGATAATATTCAGGGACAGGCTCCATCCAAAAATACCTAATCCGTAAGCAAAAATCTTTGAGCGCGGAATGCGTTCGGGCTGCATTGCCGCAATATAGGTTTTTGGCCCGATTTAGCGACTTAACAAATTTTTTAAAAAGAAAACGTAACCACTTACATAATTGCTTTTATATTCACAGTATGAGTAAAACGGGAACTGATTTAGTGAAGCATTTGGGCGAGCTGGCTTTTGCCACCCGCTTAAAGCGACTTGCCGAGTTGTTACAGGCCGATGTAGGCAAAGTATACAAGGAAATGCAGATAGACTTTGAACCTAAATGGTTTACCATGTTGTATGCCCTCTATTATAATGAAGGCATGAGCGTGGTAGAACTCTCTAACCTGCTGAAACTTACCCACCCAGCTATCATCCAGTTTGCTGAGCAGATGCAGGAAAAGAAGCTGCTGACCCAGATAAAAGACAAACAGGATGCCCGCCGCAAGATCCTGAATTTAACAGAAAAGGGCCGCCGGGTTTTTGAAAAGATTGAGCCTGTATTAAAAGAAATAGAGGCTGCCAATCGCGAATTCTTACGTGAAACAGGTTCCGATGTGTTGGGAACAGTAGAACGTATGGAACGCCTGCTGGAAGAAAAAAGCATGTATCGCCGAGTGAACAACCGCCTGAGTGAGGCCTTCCGCAGGGAGACCAGGATAGTGGAATACCAATCGGGGCTTAAGCAGTTCTTCCGCTCGTTGAACGAAGAATGGCTGCGTAAATACTTTACCATAGAACCCATTGACGAAAAAATACTGGCCAACCCAGCTAAGGAAATATTAGCCAAGGATGGCGAAATCTTCTTTGCCCAACACGAAGGTGAAACAATCGGTACCGCCGCAGTAAAGCGTGTTTCGCCTGACACCTTTGAGTTGATGAAGATGGCCGTAAGCGAACCTTACCAAAGCAAAGGCGTAGGCAAACTGCTGGTACAAAAGGCTATTGATTATGCCAAAGAACAAAAGGCCGCTTACCTGGAACTGGACACCAGCCGCAAACTGGAGAAAGCCATGCGCCTGTACGAAGGTTTTGGGTTTAAGTTGGCAGAGGTGGAACCCTCGGAAGATTACAGCCGCAGCACTATTAAAATGCGACTGGACTTAAACACCGCTTACACAGCGCTGATGCTAACTACCGCCTTAAGCATATTGCTGTGGTACTATTTACGCCAGGCCTCCATGCACCAGGTTGATTATACTACACTGCCCTGGCATCAGTTGCTGCCCGGAGCAGGCTTGATAAACGGATTAATTGATACGGTTTTAAAACTGGTTTTTTAATGATTCGGCTAATGCAATACTCTGGTAAAAACAAACACTTCGCCGGTTACGGATGAAGTAAAAGAAAACCGCACGGGCTAAGTGGTGCCCGCACGGCTATACATGGTGGAGGGGCGGAGCTTGGTTAAGATTCCTGACTGTTCTTCTTCATACGCGCAGTCGGGAGAAATAGGTTATCGCAGACTGTTCTTTCCGGGAAATCCGCCCCCCATTGTTTTTCAAAGCTACCACAAAGCAACACAAGGCTGTACTACCACACAGCCGGCACAATAAGATGAACAGGCAGCGGCCACCACCGCAGCACCTAAAACAGGGAAAACAAAAAAGAACTTCCGGTTAAGGCTAAGCTATTGTGCTTAGCCAACCTTAAACAACCAACATGCATACACGCCAACACATTACTACCTCCCTTGTAAACTTCTTACAAAGCTTACCAGCCGTTAATGCCGTTTGGGAAGGCGGCGCCGCCGGCTGGCAACGGGTTGACCAATGGAGCGACATAGACCTGCAAGCCGATGTAGCCGATGATCAGGTAGAAGAAGTTTTGCAACAGACCTCATCGTTCCTGGCAACCACGTTTGGTGTAGAACACCAACTTGATGTGCCTTCCATGTGGCAAGGGATGCTACACCGTTTCTTCAAACTCAGTAACTGTAGTCCGTTTTTGTTGGTGGACCTTGCCTTATTTAAACACAGTGCCCCCGACAAGTTATTACAGCCTGATATGCATGGTAACTTTATTGCTCACTACGACCCTAAGGGAGTGTTGCAACCCACCGCTTTACCCCTTAGCCAATTGCATCACAAGTTCCGATTGCGATTACCCTGGTTAAAAACCCGCCAACAGATGTTTAGGGTTTTAATAGAGAAAGAGATAAACCGCGGCAATGCAGCCGAGGCCTTTAGCTTTTACCTGGGCTTTGCCGTACAACCTGCGGTAGAAATATGGCGCATGAAATACAGTCCTTACCATGCCGAGTTTGGTGCGCGTTACCTGCAATACGATTTGCCCGAACCTATCGCGGGCCAACTGCGCGACCTGTACTATGTAGCCGATCCCGGGCAGTTACCATTTAAACTGCAACAAGCACAACAGTTGTTTATGGAAGGTGTGCTGGCGCTGGAACAAGAAGCCTGGCTGCACACCAACGCCGAAATACCCGCTTAATAAAACCCCTGCCCATGTTCAAGTTATTGCTGTGCCCCCTTGCTGCGCTGGCTGTTAATACACCCCCGGTAATGGAAGAATCCCTTCCGGCAGCCAGACGCAGTGCGGAGGCCATAAAGATTACCGTGCCGCCCAAAATCGATGGCGAGTTAAACGATGAGTGCTGGAAGCTGGCCCCCGTACTGTCCGACTTTATTACCAACCAACCCCAGTATGGCAAACCATCGGCAGAACGAACCGAAGTACGCATCGTATATGATGATAATGCGATTTACGTTGGGGCGCATATGTATGACAGCGACCCTTCGCGCATTATGAAACAACTATGCGAACGCGACGGACAATCCAGTGCCGATAATTTTGCCGTGGGCTTTGATACCTATAACGACAAACTAAACGGTTACCGTTTTCAGGTTACAGCCTGCGGCGTGCAAACCGATGGACGGATGTCGCCGGGGAGCTATGACCTTAGCTGGGATGCCGTGTGGTTTTCGAAAGTCAGCTTTGTGAGCGACGGCTGGATAGCCGAACTAAAAATCCCTTACTCCGCACTTCGCTTTCCGCAGAAGGATGTGCAAACCTGGGGCCTGCAGTTTGCCCGCGTCATACAGCGCTACAATGAACTTTCGGCCTGGAGCCCTGTAAACCCGCAGATAGACGGCACCGTAAACCAATGGGGCCAACTGGAAAATCTGCAGCACCTGCACCCTCCTTTGCGGCTTTCATTCATCCCATATTTTACCATCGGTTTTCAACGCGAGCCTATTAGTGTTGACCCCAAACAAATGAGCAACGGCCGCATCCTTAGCGGTGGTTTGGATATTAACTGGGGCATCAACGAAAGCTTTACGCTGAACACTACGCTGGTGCCCGACTTCGGGCAGGTGCAGAGCGATAACCGGGTGCTGAACCTCTCCCCTTTTGAAGTGCAGTTCCAGGAACGCCGTCCGTTTTTTACCGAGGGCACCGAACTGTTTAACCGCAAGGTTGGTTTAGGACCCGGGCAGTTGTTTTACTCGCGGCGCATCGGCGGTACACCTTCGCTCTACTACGATATCCCCTACCTGATTGATGAGAACGAAGAGGTGGTTTCCAACCCTTCCGTTACTCAACTTTATAATGCCACCAAGTTCTCGGGCCGTACGCGCAAGGGGTTGGGCATAGGTATGATCAACGCCCTTACTGCACCTATGTATGCTGTTATTAAAAACAACCTTACAGGAGAAAAACGTAAAGCACTAACCGAACCACTGGCCGACTACAACATCTTTGTGCTCGACCAATCTTTAAAGAACAATTCGCGTATTGGTTTTACCAACACGGCTGTAATCCGCAAAGGCGATTGGCGGAATGCCAATGTATCGTCGCTTAACTTCGTGCTGAAGGACCCTACCAATACCTATTCGTGGAGCGGGGTGGGCGCCTTTTCGCAAGTGTATGATAAGCGCAATGCACTAGCCCCGCAATACGGCACGTATCTTGATTTCCAGGCCAGCAAAATAAGCGGCAACTTCCGCTTTGATTTTGAGCAATGGCTGATTACCGATAAATACGACCAGAACGACCTGGGCCTGCTGTTTCACGGCAACGAGTTCTGCAACTTCCTTGGCTTTAAGTATTTCGACTTTGTGCCAAAGGGCCGCATCAACAACTGGAACTGCTCTGCCGGTTTTCAGCAAACCAATTTGGTAAAGCCTTTTGCCTACCAGGATTTCACCATCAACCTCAGCCTCGATTTCCAGTTTAAAAACTTCTGGTATCTGGGTGGTTTTGCTACCACCAAACCGCTGTTGTATTACGACTATTATGAACCGCGTAAGGAAGGTGTAAAGTTCCTTCGCTTTCCATATGGTTACATGCAAGCCTATGCCGGCACCGATGCCCGTAAAAAGTTTACGGTTGACTGGTATGTAGGCTTCGGCGAATCGCCGGTAAAAAAGGACCCTTACTTTGAGTTCTCCGTTACCCCTACTATCCGCATTGCCAACCGCGTTAAGCTTTCGCATACTATTGTATGGAGCCACGACTACAAAAATTTCGGCTGGGCCGATTTTGATGCAGCCGGCAACCCTGTTATTGGCGCCCGGCAACAAAGTACGGTAGCCAACGCCTTTAGTGCGCAGTACAGTATTACCCCGTTGATGTATCTCACCTTTCGTGCACGACACTATTGGAGCAAGGCACAATACATGAGCCATTATACCTTAGATGCCGATGGCCGGCCTCACCCGCTGGACTACGCTACCAATACCGACCGCAGCTTTAACAGCTGGAATATTGACTTTGTATACAACTGGCAGTTTGCCCCCGGCAGTAACCTGATAGTTACCTGGAAGCAAAGCATAGTGCAGGCCGATGCACAGGGCAACCAGGAATACTTTGATAACGTGAGCAAAACATTTCAAACGCCTCAAACCAATTCCATCAGTGTTAAGCTGCAGTATTACCTGGATTACCAGCAAATGCGCGAATGGGACGATAAGCGCAAAACCAGAAAACTAATACGCAGTTAACCGGCCATAAAAAATCTAAACGGCACCGGTCCTACTTCTTGTTTGCAGGGTTTTTCTCATCTTCACGGTATGAAGAAACTATCGCTTGCCGCCCTGTTGTTATTGTTGTGTTCCACCTTTGCATTTGCCCAAAACGAAAAGGACAAGAAGGAAAAGAAAACCGCCAAGGAGGTGATCAACGAAATTCCGGAGATGCTGATTGCACAGCCTGATGCAGGACCTGATACCAACGCCAACAAGTTGATCAGCGATAACCTGAGTATGGAAATTCCGCCCATCTGGAAAACCAAGGGCACGCTGACCATCACCGATTTTAAACTGCCGAAAACCGATCAGGACCCGCTGAAGGAAACCTTTCCGATGCCTGAAAAGCAGATCGTGCAGAGTGTAGCCATCAATCTTAGCACGGTTAAAAAAGCACCGGCTGATAAAAAGCAACTGGTGATTAATAATGTGAAGCAACACCTGACCTCGTGGTACAAGGATGCCGGTATAGCGCTGAGCGCAGCCGATGCCACCACCAAGGTTAACAGCATGGTAAGCCTGCCCGATACTTTTACTACCGCAGGTGGCCTTAGCGGTGAACTGTATTATATCAATGACATTAACAGTCAGCAATCGAGCTACCAGGTGGTGTTGCTGATACCTGGCTCAAACCCCGGCACCACGCATTTTGCGCAGATACAGTTTATCCGCTACAATTACGAAACCACGTACCCCGAGGATATCCTGGAATGGAAGACCTTTGTTTACCCCGACGAGGAAAAGTTGTTTACCGACTTTGCCAAAAAGATGCTGCGCACTTTAAAGGTGTTGTAAGCGATAGCAACCAAAATACAACCGTTTTACGGCTCCGCATTTTTGTAGGGTTATCAACACTGCTTGTGCATGCTTGTGCAGGTTTTTGCTTGTGCTCACGTTAGAGAAATTTTAATACGAGGCGTTTTGGTGTTAAAAGGCCCGAAAATTCGGCCTTCATCCATTACACATTTTTTGATTTGTGCAGATTTGTGCAGTTGTTTTTGAAGTGCACAAATCGGATAAAATTTAATGTGTTGTTGGATGGGGCGTAGCGGTCCCTGTCTGGTTGTTTAATCCGGACTGCGTTTTTTGTTCAATGCAGCAAAAGTAGAAGCCAAACGCAGTGCTTCGGTTACAGGGATTGTCAAAGAGCTGATGTAAAGATAGTAAAAGGGGTTTATAGTTTCAAATATGGGTATGTTAAAAGTTGGATGCTGATTAACTTTTGCCAAATGCAGGGCCGCGCTCTTTGCGCTTGCAGCCGGGAGGGGGCAACCACCTCCGAAAAAGCAAGGCTATTCTCATTGCCAGGCTACCCACTGACTCCCTAAAGGGAGGACCGCTACCCAAGGCCACGCACTTCTTGCTTTTTCTCGTCCTCCTTACCAAGGAGGACAGCTTATTTTCTTAAAGTGATTGTAGTAGGGATTAGAATTATTAGGGTGCTCCTAACTGCAAGGGTGGTGCTTGGCGTGGTGGAGATTCCCGTCTGACCGAGCCGGGCAGGCTTCGCTGCTGTTTATTTAGTGGACTGGCTCAGAATGACAGACTGTTTTGTTGGGCTGCCCAGAGCCACGCAACCTACTAACTTCCGTCCCGAGGCCTCGGGAGGAAGAACCGCTACCCACGGCCGCGCTCTTTGCGCTTGCAGCCTGGAGGGGGCAACCACCTCCTAAAAACAGCCTGGGGTAAGTTCTGCAATGCTGGATGTGCAGGCGCCTGCAGCGGGTGTGTATGTGCTGGTAATTAAGACTGCCACAGGTAGTTACTTGCAACAGGTGATAAAGCAATAGTGGTACACCCTAGTGGTTTACTATAAGATTCCGATAAATACATTGTATTTTCCGCACATGAGAAAACTACTGACTTTTGCGTTTTATGCCCTTACCTTGTTTAGTGCCTTGCAGGCGCAGCCTGTGGTATCGTCGTGCGTGGCGCCGGATAGTATTGCCGAGCGTTATAGAACCGATGCCGATCAACTGGCGTATTTTAAGATTTACCGTCAGCATTTGGCGGAGAAGGATAGTGTAGAAATACCGCAAGCGCATACCGATACGGTGTTGCGTGCTTTGCTGGCCGTATATAATGCCACTTCGCTTCCCGCCCGCGACTCGGTGGTGGATATGTTTCCGATTCATGTATTCCCCCGTCCGGTTTTGAACCGTGTTTCGCTGGCGGCTGATTCGTCGCTGCCGTGGATGGTGCAGTTACGCGCCGGGCATATACCAACCGGTGATGCTACGGTGGACAGTCTGCTGAGCAGGTATCATTTTACTGCGGTTACAGGTTACACTACGTATAGTAATTTATTTTACTGGCATGTGGTGCATTTGCAGAGCGATAGTAATTACAATGTGAATGCACTGGTGAAGGAATTTCAGCCCTTGCCGGGCATATTTTCGGCGGAGATAGAGAGCCTTGCCGGTGATGGAAGCACGATTTGGGATTCGATTTACAGCGACCATGTGGAGTTGACGTATGAGCTGGCCTGGGGCGATTGCCCTTCGGGCTGCACGGTGTTTCATGCCTGGAGGTTTAAGGTGTATTTTGATTGTTCGGTGGAGTTTATGGGTAGTTATGGAGCGCCTGTGCCATACACAGGTATTAACGAGTTAAGCGCTACTGATTTGCAGTTGATGCCTAATCCTTTTACGGATCGTTTACAGGTAAAGGGTGTGCCTGGCGCGTTTACCTATGGCTTTATCAATTTGCTGGGTGAGGAGGTATTGCAGGGGGTAGGCACCGATGGTGTGATTAACGGGCTGGATGCCTTGCCTGCAGGTTTGTATTTGTTGCGGGTTGTTGATGGTGAGCGATTGATGGTGGTGAAGGTGATGAAGTAGAAACAACGCCGTCATTGCAGGCGATATGGACGTTAGCAAATTGATGAGGCTAACGCAGGCCACGCATCCCACTGACTCCCTTTCCGAAGTATCGGAAGGGAGGACCGCTGCGCAGGGCTATGCAACCCACGGGCTAACTTTCCGAACTGTCGGAAGGGAGAACCGCTGCGTAGGACCACGCTACCTACTGACTTCCGTCCCGAGGTCTCGGGAGGAAGGACCGCCACTCAGGGCCACGCTCTTTGCGTTTGCAGCCGGGAGGGGGCAACCACCTCCGAAAAAGCAAGGCTATTCTCATTGCTACGCACCTCTTGCTTTTTCTCGTCCTCCTTACCAAGGAGGACAGCTTATTTTCTTAACATGCTATTAGTACGATTGGAAGTGCCCATACCTTTTTGAGCATGAGCGGCCACCTTACAGCTTTTTTACCGTGTGTGTGCGGGTGGTTGGGGTGCCGGCGTTCTGTCGGGTGGTGAGGGTGAAATAGATGCGATCGTTTGCCAGGAGGCCGGTGGCTTCGGTTACCAGTAGGCCGGGTTGGTTGTTGGTGATAACGGGGCGGGTGATGGTGAACCTGATGGTATCGCCGTGTTGGGTGTACGGTACGCGGGCCTCGGTGTTGCGGCCTTTTATGTTGGTGGTATAATCCTGCGGGATGGCCTGCAAGTTGGCGCTGCTGCTGAATACCACCACATAGTGTAGGCTATCAAAGTAGTAGCAGGCGCGGCCATCTGTCATGTAATCGCTGCAGTAAAAGCCCTGCAGGCCGGTTTTAAAGGTGTTGTTCTTTTTTACGGCAAATACATCCTCCTGCTGGCTGTGCAATGCCAGGCTAAGTAATAAAGCCAGTAAGACTGTAAGGCCCCTCATGGTAGTGTAATGGTGAATAGTAGGGAAGGTAACGAAAAAGTGGGTTAAGTTTTTGGGCGCAGGTTTTTGGCATGCGCGGGAGGCGTACGTCAGCAGGGAGCATTTAATGAATTGTCTTAACAAATAATATTATTATATTTAAAGCACATTGACAATTTAGTATTATAAAATATTTGAGCTACAACTTCATTATTCAATGCTTTTAAATTAAATCTGTGATAAGGATTGATGCACATCATAAAATTAAATCCGCAGTCAATGAAGGGAAGCCATTTGTGTTTGTTTCTTCGTTGGTTCTTGAATTAGTACAAGACAGAATTGCATTAAATAAATTGAATGATCTTGATGAGAGTTATCTCCCTTTATACATTGATGAATTATTTTGGGAGGATGACGGTAGTGCTCCATTAGATACTGTTGATCGCTTATTAGACATTCTTGACAAGTCAAGCATTGTTATTGTTTTGCTTGCTAAGGCAGATTTAGGAAAACGTGAATTTAGGGGTAGAGGAATCACGAATGCGGATACAGGTAGTTTAATTACATTGAAAAACCTTGCCGAGGTGGAAATGGTAACCTCTGTGTCCTTTTGGGAGATTGAACTTTTTAAAGTTGCACTAAGTAAAAAGCCGCTGTATTTTATTGCAACACCGGACTTTCAACCAGGTCCACATTTGCTCCAGTTTTTTGAGATGGTGCCATGGCTTACTCCACGTATTCTTAAAATGAACAGCAGAAGTGAATTAATAAATACGATCAAAAAGATAATTAACCCTGCGCTAAATACCAAGGACACAAAATCCTACGTTTTCCCTTTGAAAAAATACCAAGCTTCCTTGGAACTCTGGAAATCCGATTCCGCCTATAACGATGTATTTGTTAAACATATAAATTGGGGTATAATTAATAAGCAATGGTTTACATCTCCACCAAATTTCGATTTGATCACAAGAGAGATGGAGGTGTTTGGCGCTGAGCGAAATGTTAGAGACCGATTATCTAGGCTTTGGCTGATTTATAGAGAGCTTTTTCGTGTTCCATATACTAATCCTAAATATCATGAGTTTTTACCCATTTGGAATGACTTCTTTTATTACTGGATGAAAGGGGCTAAATGGTACGACCTGCATGGGAGTATTGATTTAGGTGTTATACCCGTTCTTAACAAACTCGCAGAAGTTCGTTCATTAATAGCTAGCAATCCATTGCTCAAGTCAAAGTTACCTCCTGTAATGACAGAATATCCTGCTGCTGATTTGGCAAGTGGATATTATTCTAGGGCGACAATGTTTAACCGCAGAGATTTTTTCGAAGCTGCGTTATCGGAAATTGAAAAGGGATTGAACATTGAGCCCAGTAATAAGGCACAACTCATTTCAACGAGGGCTGCAATAAATTTAAGATTTTTTAGACCTGATAAAGCAATTAATGACTATGAAAAGGCTCTTAAAATACATGAATCTGAAGGAGCGTCCCAACATACAATTGGTGCAGCATTATCAGATTTGGGCTTTGCTTGGGCCTTGACTGTGGTAGGTTTTTATAAGGGAAGAAAGATGATGATAGAAGGTATAAACATGATGCAGGAGGATGGGTTAAAGGTTAGAGCATATAGAAAATTGGCAAAGCTTCATCCCATAGGAAGCGACAGGAAGTGGTTTTTATCTGAAGCAAGAAGGATTGCCACTCTTTATAACTATACTGGACAAATGAGACAATTGGATCAGTTTTAGATTGATCGTGCTCGTTGTGTTTTTAGGCATATTGGTGAATTGTTTCATCAATGTGTATTTACTGACATTTCTTGTTTAACTGATAGTTGTAATTTTTTAGCTTAAACTTCTTTATTTTTATCATTTCTATCTAGTTCTTGTCCACTTTTATGTATTATCTTATTTTCTTAGTTTATGGCTAAAGCAAAATCCAAATCCGCAACGAAATCTTCACATAAGCCCTATAAAAAGAAGGCAGTTAAAAAATATGCATTCAAAAAAAAGGCCGCTAAGAAAAAACCAAATAAAAGAAGGACTAATGAGGGTTGCTTCCTGACCACAGCATGTGTTAAGCATTATAATTTACCCGATAACTGCCGGCAGCTAGTAACCATGAGGCGGTACAGAGACCAAGTGCTCGCCAAATCTAAGGCTGGAAGGCAGTTGATTTTTCACTATTATCAAATCGCTCCTTTAATCTTAAAGAATATTGAGCACTCTTTTAAATCAAGTTATGAGTTCGAAAATATTTTAATGCAAATAAATCAAATTTGCTCTTGCATTGACGCAAGAAAAAATGCCCAAGCAAAGCGCAAATATGAGCTTATGGTAAATGATTTATTGAAAAGATATTGCAACAAAGATGTCCGTTAGTGCTAATACGCTATTTCATTTCACGAATCTGACGGCTCTAAAGGGTATTCTTGGAACCCGTGGTTTGTGGCCCAAATATTCAAAAGAGAATTTTGAACATGCACTTCCACCAACGAGTAACTTTCATGTTGCACATATACCAATGGTTTGTTTTTGCGATCTAAAGTTGACACAATTGTGTGAGAGAAACGGAAGCAGGCACACGAGACACTTTGGAGAGTATGGCATAGGATTTAAAAAGAGTTGGGGTATAGAAAACAAAGTGTCACCAGTATCGTATGTACACAGCGGATCGATCGCCTCGCTTACAATCGACAGAATAATTACAACAGTTAATACATTTTCATCAGATGGGAATACTGCCCTAGTAAACTCGTTAAGCGCAATTGTTAAATTCCTTAAGCCATATCAAGGCTACTATCAAAAAGGGAAACGGAGCAAAGATTTGATTACTTATTATGATGAAAGAGAATGGAGATACATACCTCCCGAAGATCAATTTAAGGTGCTACCAAATCGAGAGGGAACTGGAGTTTTACTTAATGAGCTGAATATTAAGTTAAAGAGGTGCGCCCTAAGGTTTCGTCCGGACGATATAAAATATATCATTGTTTCAAAGGAAAGAGAGAAGGTTGAAATTGCTGATATAATAAGGAGTACGTATAAGCGAAAGGGTGAGGAGATTGATCTCGTTTCCAAAATAATTACACAAGAAGAGATAGCAGACGATTTCTAAGAAATCTTCTGGTTGAGGTTAACTTGAACTTCGGCCATTGATGCTTTAAATATAGATCCCGAAACAAGTTCAAGTCACCCCTTCAACTTCACCTTCATCACCACAGGTTGGTGGTCGCTGTAGTCGAAGCCGAGGTCGATGCCTTTAATTTCCTGCACTTCGATGTTGGGTGAGAGGTAGTAGTAGTCTATAACCGTTTTAAAGGTTTTGCCTTCAGTATACGGGGTGGCGTTTTTGCGGTTGGTGGCTACCGAGGCATCGTACACATAGTGCCAGTCGGGGATGTACACGCTGTCGTTGTTCATCAGGTATAGCGGGTCTTCTACTTTTTCTTTTTCCCAGGTGTGTACGTTAAAGTCGGGCGGGGCAATGTTCCAGTCGCCGCCTAATACTACGTAGTTGCCTTTGGCGTATTCGGCTTCCAGTATTTTTTTGGTGAGTTCGCGCTGTGCTTTTTTCACGGTGCCGCCTTCGTCGTAGGCTTCAAAGTGGGTGTTTATTACCACCAGGTCCTTACCGTTGGCCAGTTTGTAGCGTTGCTGTAACAAGCAGCGCTCCAGGTAAAACAGCTTGCGGGGGAAGTCGCTGATGCCGGGCAGGCTGATGCGCTTGCTTTCGGCAGGTGCTAAGGTGCTAAGCGTTTGTATGCCACCCAGCACTTTGCCAATAGGGTTAGTGAACGGGAAAGGCAGGTATTTTACATCGTAGTTAACGGCAAAGGCATAGTAGTGGTCGGCCAGTATTTGTGCCATTTCGTTTACCTGGTCAATTTTCCAACTGCGCTTGCTGTTGCGGTCTACTTCCTGCAGCATTACAAAGTCTACGTCCTTGTGTTCGCCCAATACTTTTTTAAAGCCTTCGTTGTTTTTTAATACATGCTCCTTAGGCGAGGTTACCATTTTGCCGTCGTCGTAGAAGAAGTCTACTTCCTTACCCAAACCGCCGTAGCCCAGGTTCCAGATCATGAAGGTGAATACGGAATCGGCATTGCTGCGGGGCGAGGCAGCCGGGGTTACGGGGTTAACGGCAGCTACGGTTTCCTCGGGGGCGGGGCGAAATTTGGTAATGGCGCCAAAGGCAATCATACCGCCTACATACAGGATGGCGGCCAGCACCAAAATAAATACGGCCAGGAGCAATTGTTTCATATCCACATATTATGGGGTGAAAATAAAAATACATCTGCGCCGATTTTTATTTTCTTAGAGGTATAATTCAACCCCGTAAAAATCAAAGGCATGAATCATTTTGAATGGACATGGACACAGGAAGGTGAGAGTGTATTTGCGCAGGGCTGGAGCCCCGAACAACCCAAGGGCGTGGTGTGTATTGCACACGGCTTTAACGAACACAGCAGCCGTTACGAGCATGTAGCCAAACGACTGGCCGATGCGGGTTATGCTACGTTAACTTACGACCAGTTAGGGCATGGTAAAACCACCGGCAAGCGCGGGCATGTGCCCAGCTACGAGGCATTTTTAGATTCGGTGAAAGCTATACTGGATGCTGCTGAAAAGCGCTACCCCGGCAAGCCTAAGTTTTTGTGGGGCCACAGTATGGGCGGGGGCATTGTAGTTAATTATGTGCTGCGCCGCAAGCCGAATATTGCCGGCGCTATTGCTACGGGTCCGCTGTTTAGGCTGGGGTTTGAACCACCTGCCGTTAAGGTGGCTTTGGCTAAAATTATGCGCAACATTTACGCCGGCTATACCGAAAAGGCCGAGCTGGATTCTAAAGCTATATCGCGCGACCCGAAAGAGGTGGCGGCGTATGATGCAGACCCTTATAACCACGGCAAAATTACCGCCGGCACTTTTTTAAGTATGTACGAGGCCGGTAAATGGGCTGAGGACAATGCTGCTAAACTGCATATCCCGTTGTTGCTGATGCACGGTACGGGCGATCAGCTTACCTCTCCGGAAGGTTCGAAAGCTTTTGCCGCTAAAGCACCGCAGCAACTGTTAAGCTTTAAGTTGTGGGATGGTTTTTACCACGAGCTGCACAACGAACCCGAGCCCGACCGCACCGAGGTAATTAACTTTATCATCAACTGGTTGGACAGCAAGTAAGCTTATAGACTTAAGTCCACTACTTCGCCTACATGGGGCATACGTAAGGCGCCGTTGATTTGTCCATCGGCCTTTAGCTGTTGCAATACCCGGTAGGGTTCGCCCAGCGGTTCATCGGCCAGGTCGAAGGTGCCGTAGTGCATGGGTATAAGTGTTTTGGCTTTCAGATCGTGGAACACCTGCACGGCTTCGTGCGGATTGGTGTGTACATCGCGCATCATAAAAGAGGGCGTATAAGCGCCTGCACCAATAATGGCTACATCAATGTTTGGGAACAGCTCGGCAGTTTGTTTGGGGTAGCTGCAATAACCGCTATCGCCACCGAAGTACAGGTTAAGGCCATCGGCTTCGATCATAAAACTGCCCCAGAGGGTTTTGTTGAGGTCCCAGGGGTAGCGGTTGCTCCAGTGTTGGGTGGGCAGGCAGGTAATGCGCAGGTTGTTTTGCGGCAGATCGAATTGCTGATACCAGCCGGCTTCCTGAAAGTGCAGATCATCGAGCCAACCGGCCACCATGTGGCCGTTGCCCAACGGGCTTAGCAATTGAAAGTTATTGTTGGCGTGCAGCTTTTTGAGGGAGGACTCATCGCAGTGGTCGCGGTGGCCGTGCGAGAGCAATACGTAGTCGATGTTTTGGAAATCGGCGGGGTTGCAGGGCAGCTCGCTGTAGCGCGGCACTACACCGCTGATACGGCCAAAAACGGGGTCGGTAATAATGCGCACGCCGTTTAGCTGGATAAAGAACGAGGCATGGCCCAGCCATACCAAAAAGTTGCCTTCGCGGGTAAGGAAGTCGTTGCCCTTTAGCACGGTTAAGCGCCATTTGTCGGCTTTCTTTTCTTCGGCTTTTTCCTTTTTAGAAAGTTGCCAGCGCAACACCTTTTTAAACGAACCGCTAAAGCGTTTGTGCGGGTCGATAAACCGGCCTTTGGCAACGGGGTTGCCTTGCCAGCCGGGCAGTATATTTTTTAATGCAGGATTGTTGATGTATTGCAAATGCGCCATTACCTTTATACGATTAAGTAACACCAAAATTTTAAGCCCCCCACCATGATGCGTTGCCTGTTGCTGTTTGCGGCCCTGTTTGCCGTGCATACCGGCTTTGCCCAAAAGGTAAAGTTCGATGACTGGAAAAACCTGACAACCAGCGGACAGCTACCAAAGGAGTGCCTGCTACAACACAGCAATAATAACCTCGATTTGGTGAAATACCACGAACGGTATTACCTGGCGTTCCGCACGGCACCTACGCACTTTGCCAGCCGTAAAACAGTGCTGTATATTATTAGTTCGCCGGATTTGGAGCAGTGGACTTATGAAGGGGAGGTGAAAATGGGGCGCGATTTGCGCGAGCCGCGTTTTGCTGTTTACCATGATACGCTGAATCTGTATTTCTTTTCGGCCAGCACCAATATTTTCCGCTTCGACCCGCAACAGGTGTTTGTGATGCGCAGTACCGGCAGAGGATGGACCGAAAGTGCCAGTGTGCAACTGGATGGTTTTGTGCCCTGGCGCGTTAGAGAGCATAACGATACTTTGTATCTATCGGCCTACTATGGTAAGCATTTGTATAAGAAAAACCACCACAGCGATTTGCGCCTGTTTACCAGCACTACTGCTACCAATTGGCAGCCTTTAAGTAAGGACCCGCAGATTGATGTGCTGAGTGCCGAAGAAGGGGAATTTATTTTTGATAAGGCCGGTGATTTGTATAGCACCGTGCGCTTAGAAGGCACCGGTGCCCTGGTTTGCAAGGCGGATAAAAGCAACCCCGGCAACTGGCAAAAAGTAAAACGCACCAAATACAAATACGATAGCGCTTTAATGTTTGACCACAACGATGAGGTGTATGTGGTGAGCCGCAAAAACAACGACGGCGAAATGGATAAGGTGAAGCACCGCAAAAACGAGAAGCAGGGCAAACTGCGCAACCTTTTGCGGTATTGGTATACTACCAAGTGCACTGCGCTTTATAAACTGGATAAGGATAGTTTAACCCTGAATGAAGTAGCGGTGTTCCCCAGCACGGGCGATTGTTCGTATCCGGCCATCAGTAAGCTGGATAACAATACGTATGTGCTGATGAATTACAGCAGCAATATTAAAGGACGGAAGAAGAATTGGTTCACGGGGCAAATGGGGAGGACGTATATCTACTGGACCCGGTTACACTTTGAATAAGCAAGGAGTAACACTAAGCCACAAAGGCGCTAAGGAACGCGAAGAGTTTATAAAGAAAAAAGATCTAACACCAAGACACGAAGACCCGAAGGCACGCAAAGAGTTTATCAGAAAAAAGAAGGAACACTAAGACACGAAGGAGCAAAGGAACGCAAAGGTCAGTTGGGGCTTTGTATTAACCTTATATACTTTGTGCCTTTATGTGAAAGGTATTTATAACACTAAGAAACAAAGATGCAAAGTGACACAAAGGTTTGTTGTATAGGGTTTGTATTAACCTTATATACTTTGCGACTTTGTGTGAAAAACGTTTTTCATTTGTGTGAAAAGAATTTATCTCACCCTTCTTTTCTTATTGCGTTCGAAGTCTTCGAATAGGTATTCGCCGAGGCCTTGCAGGGAGGTGTAGAAGGCTTTGCCGTTGTTGGCTTCGGTAAATTCTTCTACAAAGCTTTGCAGGTACGGGTCGGTGGCGATCATAAAGGTGGTGATGGGAATCTTTAATCTTCTACAAGCAGCAGCTAAGCGCAGGCAGCGGTTTACAATCTTACGGTCCAGCCCGAAACTGTTTTTGTAGTACTGGCCGTTTTCCTTTATACAACTTGGTTTGCCATCGGTGATCATAAAGATCTGCTTGTTGGCATTTTTGCGGCGGCGCAGGAGGTCCATGGCCAGTTCCAGTCCGGCAACAGTGTTGGTATGGTAGGGGCCTACGGTTAAGTAAGGCAGGTCTTTAATTTCAATCTGCCAGGCATCGTCGCCAAACACGATGATGTCCAGTGTATCCTTGGGGTATTTGCGTTTGATCAACTCTGCCAGCGCCATGGCTACATTTTTGGCGGGGGTAATACGGTCCTCGCCGTAGAGTATCATGCTGTGTGAGATGTCGATCATCAGCACGGTGCTGGTTTGTGTTTTGTGTTCCTTATCCCGTACTACCAGATCGTCCTCGCTCATGCGGAACTCACCGATGCCGTGGTTTACCTGTGCATTGCGGAAACTTTCGAGCATCGCTATCTGGTCGGTAGCATCGCCGAACTGATAGCTGCGGAGGTCGCTGCTGTTTTCGTCGCCATGGCCGGTGTAGCGGGTTTTGTGGTTGCCGTTTTTGCCGCGCTTCAGTTTGCCGAAAATCTTTTCTAAGGCCGCCTGCCGGATGCTTTGTTCGGTTTTGGGTGTGATATCGAAGCCACCATTGCCTTCGTCGTTATCGCGGATGTAGCCGCGCTGGCGCAGGTCGTTGATGAAATCGCCGATGCCGTAGTTTTGGTCGGTTAGTTTGTATTCTTTGTCCAGTTCCGTTAGCCAGCTAAGGGCTTCGCCCACATCGCCCGAGGTATAGGTGAGCAACTGCTTGAAAATATCAAACAGCCGGTCGAAGGGGTTTTGTTCCTGCGGGGTGTGTTTTGTAAAACGGTAGCCGAGCATATAGTAACAACAGCAAAGGTAGGGGAATGTTTTGGAAGAAAAGGTTAAATACAGTTGCCACAAAGGCGCAAAGGAAGGAAGAAGGGCTTAGGGTTATCCTTAACACTCCTCTTCTATTCATTGTGCCTTGGTGGCACTACATAACATTTATATTTGGTGAATGAGGCATTTATTATTACTGGGGCTGATAGCCTTAATGGCTTGTGGCGGAGCGGGTGTGAAACCACCCAAGCAGCAAGGTGATGCTGTTGTGGCAGATAGCTGCGTAGATTTTAACACGGTGATAGCCGGTATACGCGATGGCAGTTTAAAGAAGGAAGAGGCCATGGCGCAAATGCTTTTACTGCTGCCACAGGTAAAGGACTACTATTATAAGCATGGCGGTAAAGATGAGCCAAAGAGCAAGTGGGTGTTTCCGTTGAAGGGGTATGATGCCAAAGCGATAGGCGGAACAAACGGCAGCGGGTATGTGGCTACCGGTTATAAATTTCTGGATGGGAATAAACACAAGGGGCACCCGGCGCATGATATTTTTGTTCAGGATGCAAATCAGGACTGTAAGGACGACCGCACCAAAAAGCCGGTGCAGGTGCTTTCGGTTTCAGGGGGTATAGTGCTGGCTACGGAAACCAAATGGGACACTGCCAGCGAGCAGCGCGGCGGCAATTACATCTGGATCTATGATCCATCGGGGCCTTACTTTTTTTACTATGCCCATAACGATTCCTTATTGGTAAAACCCTGCGACATCGTAAAACCGGGTGATGCCATTGCCACCGTTGGCCGCAGCGGGTTTAATGCGTACAAGAAGCGTTCGCCGACTCACTTGCATTTTATGTTGCTACAACTGGATGATAAGATGATGCCTTACCCGGTAAATACGTATGCCGATTTGGTGAAGATGAAAACTCAATAGAACACTGATTGCCTCAGTACAACAAAAAATCCGGAGTTGCCCCCGGATTTGTGTTTTTGATTATGTAGCAGTTATTTCTTTAATCCTATTTCTATCAAACGCTCGTTGAGGTATTCGCCGGCGGAGATGGGTGCATAGGCAATAGGGTGTTGTGCATCGATGCAACCGGGCAAACAGTCCAGGCGCATTTCGCTGCGCGGATGGGTAAAGAAAGGAATAGAGTAACGGGCGGTGTGCCATTTTTCGCGCGGCGGGTTTACTACGCGGTGGGTGGTGCTTTTTAAGCGGTTGTTGGTTAAACGCTGCAGCATATCGCCTACGTTAATTACCAGGCAACCCTCAGGGGCGGTAATATCCAGCCACTCGCCTTGTTTGGTAAGTAATTGTAAACCTTCGGCACTGGCACCAACCAGCAGGGTAATAAGGTTGATGTCCTCGTGTTGTTCGGCACGCACAGCGCTTTTAGGTTCCTGTGTAATTGGCGGATAGTGAATGGCGCGCAGAATGGAGTTGCCGTTGTGGATGTGCTTATCGAAATAAAATTCGCCGATGCCCAGGTGAATGGCAATGGCGCGCAGCAGTTCGCGGGCGCTGCTTTCAAAGGCTTTGAATAACCGTACACTTAGTTCATTAAACTCGGGCACTTCGGTTACTACGAGATTATCGGGATAATCGGCTTTTGATAGCTCTTCCCCTTCTACAATCTGCCCCATTTGCCAGAACTCTTTTAGGTCGGGCGCTTCGTATCCTTTAGCTGTTTCTTTGCCAAAGGAGGTATAACCGCGTTGCCCGGCCAGTTCGGGCTTTTCGTATTTCTTTTTTACATCGGATGGCAGTGCAAAGAACTTCTGCACGGCGGCATAGTAGTCGTCAATAAGCTGTTGCGCTACACCATGGTTGCGCACGCTAACAAACCCTTTGTCCTCAAAGGCTTTGCCTATTTCGTGTACAAACTTCTGCTTGGTTTCGCCACCGGCGGTAAATTCACTTAAATCAACAATAGGAATGGTATGCGTACTCATTACTGGGTTTTTTGCATGAATAATAGTAAACGTCAGAGCGCTTACGGCGTATGAAATTAGAAAATTTGATGGCTCGGTAAAACCTATTGTGCCGCGCTGCTATCGGCCGTAATGCGGGTGGCGGTGTAGCCGCGGTCGGTTACATTAAACAATACGCCGGAGGTAAGATGGCGTTGTTGTAAAAAAGCGCGTGCTTCTTTTTCATCAGCAGCATAGCGGATATTGCGTTGGGCGTAGAACACCAATTGCGGATCAACGGTATTGGTTGTCCAGAAGATAACATCGTTGGCCGTGCTGTTTTTAGGGATGTATTCGGTGCCCACGGTTTTGGCAAAGTGCACATCCTCGCGGTAGTTGATTACATAATATTGTGCGATTAGTACCAGTATAAGCAAGGTAACCCCCACACGCATTTTGGTAATGGGCATTGCCCCGCTCTTTTTTACTTTATCGTATAAGATGCCTAACAGCACGCTGAAGAACAGGGAGGCATAGAGGGCGGTAAAGTCGTGCACCGAATAATTAAGAAAGAAGATGTGCAGCAATACCACCGGTGCGGCGCTTAGCCAGATAAAGCGGTAGCCGTTTTCGCTGAACACGATCTTCATTTTTTTGCGTGTCATAACCAACAGCACAAACAGGGCTACCCCGGCGTACATTACTATATAATGGATGATGTAGTTATAGAGCAGGGTTTTAATGAGCCACAGGTAGCCGAACATAAAATGCAAGAGGCCGTGTTTGGTATCGGCAAAGCTGCCGCGCTGTATATAGCGGCTGATCATTTCGCTAAAGAATGCCTCGGGGCCGTTGATCTGCGAATACTGATAGATGATAAGCTGCATGGTAACAATGGCTGTAATTACGGTACTCCATATCAGCACCCGGAAGCCCTTGTTAGCGCCTGCATGTAACAGGGAATAGATAACCACCCCAGCTGCGAAAAAGATACCCAGCCAACTGGTGTAGATCATTAAGCCCAGGGTAAGAATATAAAGCAGGATATATTTAGGAGCATAGAACTTTTGGCGCACGATCATTTTTAGCGCGGTATAAACCCCAATAATAAATAAGGTGTGCACCGCCATATCGCTCATATACACATTGCCCTGGAACCACATAGTTACGGGCAGGAAGAGGTAGATGGCGTACGCCACCAGGGCCGACCGGTAGGGCAGGCTCCGGGCGCGGTTAAAACTGAGGAGGCATACTGTAAAGTAAACGAACAGGGCACTGATGAAATGGAGCAACAGGTTAAAAAGCTGCAGGGGCCAGACATCAGGCCTTATATGCAGCAGTTTAAAAATGAAGTAGGGTGCGTAATAGGCAAAAGGCGGGTGACTTACATAATAATAGTTGCCCTGCTCATCAACCATTTTGCCGGTTTGGTTGGCATCGTTGTTTATATACTTATCGGCTGGGTTATTATAGTTCATGGCCGGATTAAAGCCATAGTTCTGGATGCCGTTATCGTACCACACCTGCAAAATGCGCAAGGAGATAGCCGTGCAGAACTCGTGGTGGTGCGAAAGCGGACGATTGAGGAGAGGCAAACGTACCGCTACCGAAAGCAGGAAGATGCCGAAAAGCAGGGGCAGGGTGCGTTTTAAAAAATCCATACGGCAGCGAAGGTGGTAATTTGAAAAGGAATATGCAAAAGGTGAACCGGCCGGGGCCCCGGCATTTTGTCCGCAAAACCGCCTGATTTTATGTAAAGGTTGGGGGTTATCAATAAATGCATTCTTCAATTATCTTAGCCGCCTACCCGTTATCCGAATGAAAAGCCGTCTTCTACAGCTCCTGAACATACGCACCAACGAAGCCTGGCTGGTCAGCAACCTTTTTTGGCTGCAGTTTTTCCAGGGGGCCGGGGTGGCCATCTTTAATACCGTGGCCTTTGCCTTGTTTCTGGAAAACTTTGATGTAAAAGAATTACCCAAGGTATATGTAGTATCGGCATTGTTGCTGTGGGTTACCGGCTTTGTTTACAGCAAGGTGGAGCATGCCCTGCCTATGAAGAAGCTGGTGCCCGGCGTTATTGTGTTTGTAGCGCTTAGCATACTGACACTGCGGCTGCAATACACGTATCTGTTTTCGCCTTTGTTCCTGTTTTTGATGTTTAGCTGGTATTATGTGATTTACCTGCTAAGCAACCTGGAGTTTTGGGGTGTTGCTGCGCTGTTGTTTGACATACGGCAAAGCAAGCGCCTGTTTGGCATGATTGGCGCCGGCGATATACCGGCCAAGCTGATCGGTTACTCGGCCGTACCGGTATTGGTAAAGTTCTTCAGCAGCGAAAATCTGCTCATTCTTTCCAGCGCATCCATCCTGGTATCGCTGGTATTTTATTACCGCCTAAAAAAGGCCGGTAAAATGGAGCTGCATGTGGAGCACGAACACCATGTAAAAGAAGAAGCCGCCAATAACGACGTGCGCAGTTTGATCAAGGGTTTCTTCGGCAACCGGATGATTGCCATGGTTGCGGCCCTTTCGTTTATAGTGGTAACCGTAGTAACCATTGTTAGTTTTTCGTTTTATGCCGAGATAAAACACGAAGCACACAGCGATGAACAATTGGCTGCGTTTATAGCCACGTTTTACGCCGGCGGACGAATCTTCGCCATTTTTGTGCGCCTGATATTAACGGGCAGGCTAACGAATTTTTTAGGAATCAAAGGTTCGTTATTGATTAGTCCGGCGATTTTGTTGCCATTTTTGATCGTTATTATTTTTCTGCCGTTCTTTTCGCACGATCACCACTTTATCATCTACTCGTTCGGTATAATGGCCATTATTACCGAGGTGCTTAAAACCAGTTTACAGGACCCTGTGTTCCTTACGCTGATGCAACCGTTAAGCACGCATATGCGCCTGAAGGGGCATACGATAGTGAAAGGGGTAATGGACCCCTTTGCCCTGCTGTTTACCGGCTTTATGCTCTACAGCCTGTTGCAGATTTCGGGTTTGCAGGCCAACATTCTGTTGCTGCTTAGCTATATGCTGTTAGGCTTGCTGGCCATTTGGGTAGTTATGATTTTTATGGTGGACAAGGAGTATGTGCGCACGCTTTTAAAGGCCCTTAACCGCCGTTACTCTGTTGGGCAGGAATTGAGCATTACCGACGAAAAAACCCGTGCGGTGCTGGAAGAAAAGATGAAGCATGGTGAACGCGGCGAAGCCATTTATGTATTGAACATTATCGACAAAAACTACACCGCCGAGATGGAGCCGCTGGTGATAAGTGCGCTGCAGCATCCATCGCGAGAAGTACAATTGGAGGCTATAAAACTGGCCGAACGAAATAAAATTGCAGCAGCCCTGCCGCAGATAGAAACTATTGTGCAGGAACGGCGTTTCCCGGATTTATTACCGGAAGCCATTACCGCCAAATGCATGCTGCTTCCTGACGAGATTGAAAACCTGGATGGGTTTCTGGAAGATGCCGACCCCGCTCTTGTAAAGGCGGCCATCATTGGCTTGATGCGTAGCGGCGGTATTAATGCCGTGGTAACAGCAGGGCAAAAGTTGCTGTTACTGATTGATTCGGACCAACCGGGTGAACGCCGCATGGCTGCAGAAATTATCGGCAATTTGGGTATACAGACCTTTTATAAGCCCCTGCTGAAATTGTTACAGGACAGCAGCGAAGAAGTGGTGCTGGCTGCTATAACAGCCAGCGGTTCCGTTAAAAACAGCAAGCTGGTGCCTGTGCTGATGGATTTTTTCAGAAAGCGGCAGTATGAAAAATCCGTTGCCGAAGCCCTGTATGGCAGCGGCGATATGGCCCTGAGTGCTATTAAAGAGGCCCTGGCCCACGACCATCTTACGAAACAACAGAAGAGCAAACTGATTTTGATTTTAGGGCGTATAGGCAGTGAACAGTGCGCGCGGTTGTTGGACGAACTTATCTGGAGTTTACCCCATGCCCGCAGCGAGGTGTTCCATGCCCTGCATGTTTGTGCGTTTAAATCGCAGCCCCATAACCGCGATCAGCACCAGCACCTGATGCAGCAATACGTGAATGCCGGTATCCGCATCGCATTTATGATTCAGGAACTGGAAAAATCGACCCGAGCTACGGTGCTTTGCGATGCCCTGCACCTGGAGTTGAACGAAATTCGCGATTCGCTGTTATTACTGTTTTCGTTTACGTACGATAAGGAGAAGCTTCTGAAAGCAAAAGCGGGCTTTCAGCAGGGGCGGAAAGAAAGCATTGCCAACGCGCTGGAAATTATTGAGATTGAAGTGCCCAAGGAAATTTCGCTGCGTTTTAACCGCCTGTTTGAACCGGGCAGCATCGATGAAAAGTGTAGTGCGCTGCGGCTGTATTTCCGCGAGGACTTTCAATATGCCAAAGTGGTGGAAGAGGTGTTGCACGACAGGCACCATCATTTCCACCGCTGGACCAAGGCTGCTGCGCTGCATTCGCTTAGTGTTTACAAGGGTGAAGAGCGGACCGGCTGGCTTGAAAAAAATGCGCGGGAGCACGATGTATTGTTGAGCGAAACAGCGAAAAAGGTATTAGCCGAAATAGCGGTGGCCTAAGGGTACTCATTTCGGCCGGAATTTTTGCGCCTTCGCAACTTTATAGCAAATTGTAGTTTAATTAACTGATGAAAGCTGTTATGGCCCACCATACCAACGAGAACCGTTTACTGCTGATTGAAAAAGTGCTGTTGCTGAAATCGTTGAGCATGTTCAGCGAAACCCCGGAAACCGTGCTGGCCGAGGTAGCCGAGATTTTGGAGGAAATAGATTTTGAGAAAGGCCGCAGCATTTTTGAAGAAGGCGAAGTAGGCAACTGCATGTATATTATCTTTAAAGGCGAGGTGGCCATTATGAAGGGCAAGCAGCATTTGGCTACGCTGAAGGAGAACAGTTTTTTCGGGGAGCTTTCGCTGCTGGATACCGAAACGCGCTCGGCTAGCGCACAGGCTTTAACCGATGTGTTGTTGCTGAAGATTGACCAGGAGCCGTTTTACGATTTGATGGAAAACAGGGTGGAGGTGGCCAAGGGTATTATACAAACGCTATGCAAGCGCATACGCACGCTGAACACCCAGTTGCAACAGAAGAATAATTAAGAAAGCGTCCGCGCTTTATAACCATACATAAATAAAACCCGGCATGAAGTTACTTTACCTGCGCCTATGCGCTTGTGTTTTAGTTACCATTACTTTACAAGGCAATTTATGCGCAGCAGGCAATAATGCTGCGTACGAACAACGGCAGTTAGATTACCGCACGACCGCACTCTCCAACTTTGACCCCGATGCCATTACCATACAGGCGTACCAGGGTTTACCGGTAGATCAGGCGGCATTGGATACGATGTTATCGCACGTGAACGCGCATGAAGTGGTGGACTTTGACCTTGTGAAACTGGTGCGCATTATGTGCCTTGACAGCGGCAAATACGAATCGACCATATTGCCCGTGGTTTATACGACGCCCTTTTGGCTGCGTTCAGGCGAGTTGTATAACAACTACTGGAGCGAGAACCATATGATTATGTGGATGAGCAGCGACTGGTTGTTACATGAGCGCTATAACAAAACCATTGACAGCACGCTGGACAGCCGACTGCGTCATTTTCTGCGTTTAAAAGTGCAGTATGGTTATTACGAGTTTTTCAGCTCGGTATATAGCCCGTACTGTTTAAGCGGTTTACTAAACCTGGCCGACTTTGCGCATGATGCTGAAATTAAAGACCTGGCTACACAGGCTTCGCAATTACTGCTGGCCCGCATGCTGATGTTGACCAATGACAAGGGCACCTATTTCCCTACCGCAGGCCGTAATTACTACGGTAAATACGAAAGCGCCTACGGGCAAAACCACAGCAGCCTTATTTGGCTGCTGACCGGACTGGGCCAACAACCTACGGGCGCTACGCATTGCGGTGCATTTCTGGCTACTTCCACCCTGCCGGTTGATACCATTATTAATTCGCGCACCACCTCTCTGGATACCCTGCTGATAAACGGTCATCCCTTTGATTCCATTTTTGCTATTAATGCAGGACAGGCACATGTAGACAAGATGATCTTTCAGTGGAGCTGCGGAGGTTACTTCTATCCCTCGGTGGCGGTTGAAACAGCGCAACTGCTTACTGATTCCAACTTATGGGACCAGGCCGATTTTTCGCAGTTCAACCAGTTTCAATCGTTCCCTATTAACAACTTCGGCAACCTGGCAGAATCTGCCAGTTGTATCTCGAAGAGTTCGGTAATATCGGGAGAGAACATTGCCATCTTCAAAAACAATTCCATCACCCTCTCTTCCGTACAAGATTTTTGGAAAGGAAAGGTGGGCTTCCAGGAATTTCCCTGTGTAGCGAACGTAGGCACTACGGCCGTGTTTACTGCCTCGGGCAAAGTGAAACCAAGCTGGGAGTCGCGTTCGGATAACAATGCCAACAACGATTTACCTTACGTGCAGCAAAAGAAGAACGTTGCGCTGTTGATGTACCGTCCAGAAAAGGCGTTGACAATTTTCGGTTATAAAAATCCGGAGGTGTCGCTGTTTTGGCATGATGCCGACTTTGATGAAATGCGTGAGGACAGCCTGTGGTTGCTGGGCCGACAGGGTAACAGCTATGTAGGTGTGCGCCGCAGTTGTATCGACAGCATGAACGGCTGGCGTTATTGCCCCACTACCGAAGGACAAACCTGGGTGTTGATGGTGGGCGACAGCAGCATGTATGGCAGCTTTAATAATTTCCAGGCGGTTATTGATCAATCGCAGTATCAGGAAGACTGGTATTACGATTCGCTGAACGCCAAATACGTTTACCACGCCCGTATTGATATTGATACCATGAGCCTGGAGTATGCGTGGGGTGTGGACAGTGTAACAACTGGTATAACTGATATGGTCATGGACGACGCGCCATTTACCTTACTGCCGAACCCCACAAACGATAAAGTGCAGGTAGATCTTTCCGCTTTTAATGGCGGAGTCACTAATCTGGCAGTAATTGACTTATTAGGACGAGTGGTTTACAGCAAGCAGCAAGAAACGGCTACGCACGTTACCATTGATGCAGGCAGTTATGCAAAAGGTGTTTACCTGGTAGTAGTGGAGAATGGCGGTAAGCGATTTGTAAGACGCCTGGTGAAGGAGTGATAATTTACCGGTAGTCCTAGCCCGTTTTATCTCCGGGTTTAGTCAGCCCTTCGTTGGAGTCCCTGCTATGCTTTGTGCTTCCCAAAGGAGACCCCAACGGGGGAGTATTTGAATAGGTTTTGTGCAACAGTGTCCCGAAATTTTGCAAGGAAGATAATGGTCGGATACCTGAACTGCTTTACTGTTAGGTGTAGGCGGATGAATTGACTTATTCCCTGGCTTTTGCTAACTTAGTAATATGAAGTTGCCATTCACAAAAACCGCCTTCTGGGATGTTGAAGTTGAGAACCTCGATGATCAACTCCATGCAGACTTCATTATAGCAAGAGTTTTTCAATATGGCTTAACAGCTGACCTGCGGTTGGTGGTAGAGCACTACACGCCAGAACAAATAAGGGCCGCAATTGACCACACGAGGGGCATGGAAAAGCGTGGCAAGGCACTTGCCGAGGTATTCGCGAAACAAAATTAGTTGAATGTTGCACTGGGAAACGGTTAGTACGGAGTTGAAGGATTTGATTCTATTCGTAAATCAACGACCTGCGTTCAATGATTTTAGCCTAGGAGGAGGCACGGCGCTTGCATTACAACTGGGACACAGGATTTCGATAGATGCAGATTTTATTAGTGCAGAACCGTTTGACAAACAAATCGTATCAAGACAAGCACAAATGGAGTTGGAAGGTGTCAGCGATTTGCATGTAGGAGATGTTGGTGTTTTCTTAAAATCAAAAGGAATTAAGCTCGACTTTCTTTCATGGGGCCTCCCATTTATCAGACCAATTCAGAATTTGGAGGGGTTACGAATTGTTTCGATTGAAGACATAGCCGCTATGAAACTTTTTGCCATAACCAGACGTGGTGAGAAGAAGGATTACTATGATTTGGCTGCTCTGCTTTACCGCTACTCGTTAACCGAGTTATTTGGGTTTTATCATCAACGACACAAAGGAGATGACACATCTCTGTTACTAAGGTTTCTGGTAAGCTTTTCGGATATTGATAAACAACCGGAACCACATAGGCTACTTGATATGGATTGGAACACAGCCAGAGGAAAGTTGGTAGATGCAACCAGACATTTCTTGAAAAAGTAAATTGAATTTATTGCCCGTTTTTTTGAATGCGCATACCTATACTTTTAATATAGTTGAGCGGTGATACGCGCATATCCTGTGTGATAGTAAAAGTGTATTTACCGGGTTGCGGAAAGTAAGCGTTTAGCTGAATCGGAATTTCAAGGTCGCAGTTATCGCCCAGGCAATCGCCATACCAGAGGCCATCGGGTTGGCTTAGTTGCAGGTTAACCCGTTTGTTGAATTTGGTGCTGTCGGGAAATACCGTTTCGATATTGATCCAAAGATTGCGCCATTCGAAGTTGAAGGAGTGGCGCACACTCACATATAAATCGTATTTAATGGCAGTATCCTTAATTTCGGTGGTAAAGGTTTTACCATCGGTATAGGCCCACTTATAATCGTTTATCTGGGCATTTTCTTCCAGCACGTTGTTTTTGTTACAACCTGCCACAACCAGCATAACGAAGATTGCTAAAGCAAACAAGCGCATAAAACCAACCGCTTTCATTAGTCTTTCTTTTTGTTACGGTCCTCGCCGCCTTTGTTACCACCGCCTTTCGGACCTCCCTGGCCACCGCCGCGTTTATCGTTTTGCGGACGATTTTTACCACCGCCCTGGCGTTCGTTATTAGGGCGTTGCTGCTTATCGCCGCCGCCTTGTTGTTTGGGCCTATCGCCCTGGTTACCACCTTTGTTTTCGCGTTGGTCGCGATTTTGGTTGCCCCCTTTGTTTTGTCCGCCACCACCGCCGCCACTGCGTTTGTTACGGTTGCCACGGCGCTTTTTGCGTTCCTTTTCCTCAAGGGTAGAAAGGCTTACCTGTCCTACCAGATCTTCGTGCTTGCTTTCGTCTACCACAATTTCTTCTTCCATGGCAAAGTCGAGCAGGGTTTTAGGCTTGTTGCCGCTTTTGTTCATCCACAGCACTTCCTTCACATCTTCCACTTCCAGTTTATGATATACGCCTTTTGCATGCTCGTATTCATAAATCATCACCTGTTTCAAAATTTCGGTTTTGCGCAAAACAGCAACGCCTTCTTCGGTTTCCAGTTTATCGGCATTACGCGGAAAACTGCGCAGTGCATCGTTATAGGTATCAAGCTCGTAGTTGAGGCAGCACTTTAAGCGTCCGCATTGTCCGCTTAATTTTTCGGTATTAATAGCCAGGTTCTGGTAGCGCACGCTTTGGGTGTTCACCGATTTAAAATCGTTTAACCAGGTGCTGCAGCACAGTTCGCGTCCACAAGTGCCAACACCGCCTATGCGGGCGGCTTCCTGCCGGGCGCCTATCTGGCGCATTTCAATTTTCACTTTAAACTCGCGGGCATACACCTTTACCAGTTCGCGGAAATCGACCCGGTCGTCGGCGGTGTAATAGATGGTTACTTTTTTTCCATCGCCCTGGTATTCGATGTCGCCAATCTTCATCTCCAGTTTAATGGAGCGTGCAATAGCACGGGCGCGCACGAGGGTATCCTGTTCGCGGCCACGAAGATCTTCCAGCAGTTTTACATCCTGCTCTTCGGCCAAACGCATAATGTTGCGAATGGTGTCGTCGCGTTCCGATACGCGTTTTTTCTTCATCTGGGCTTTCACCAGTTCGCCCTGCAGGCTCACCTCGCCGGTATCGTATCCCTGGGCAGCTTCCACCACTACCAGCTGGCCTTTTTCCAAAGGCAGGTTGCTGCTGTTGCGGTAAAACCCTTTACGTGCGCCTTTTTTAAAGCTTATTTCTACAATGTTAAAGTTCTCGTTGAAGGAGATAGGCATACCGGCAAACCAATCGAATACGTTTACCCGGTTACAGCCTCCGCTGCTACAGCCGCCCTTGGTTTGGCAGCCGGCTACAATGCCTTCCTTTGCGGTTGTGCATACACCACATCCCATTTTAAAACAATTTATCTGGATCTCTTCTTATCCGTTATATAATAAAGGAACGGACCTTCACCTTTCAGGTGCCTGGGAGCGTTCCGGGGTCTCCACCCGGGCATTGCCCGAACGGAATCGAACGAAACTAATGGAAAATGTGTACCGTGCAAAATATTGGGCAATTAATAGCAAACCCAAGCCCAACGCAAAAGAAAAGCCCCGCTGCGCAGGGCTTTTACCTAAATCCAACAAACTAAGATTTAAAAACTGAAGCTTAACTGAACAGTATAGGTACGGTAGTTTTTGCGGCTTAACACCACGTAATCTTTACCAGGGTTGTATTCGCGGTGTGTGTCAGGCGCATCGTTTTGGTAGAAGATGGTTTTTTTAGCAATCAGATCGCTGATGGTAAAGCGGATAGAAGCACGGTCCTTCAGGAACTTTTGGCTTAACTGCAAATCCAACAACGGACGCCAGTGTTCGTACCAGCTTGGGTTACCTACTTCGCCTACTGCGTATAACCGCTGGCCGCTTTGGTTATAAAGCAGGGTTGCACCAAAACCGTATTTTGGATGCTGATAGCTTAAGCCCAGATTAACAATGTAAGGCGACTGCCCTTGCATTGGACGGGTTTTTTCGTCGCCCGCATTGTTTTTAACGTTACCCAGGTTAACACGCGAGAAGATATAGGCCAGATTGGCTACAAAGGTTAGGTCTTCGAGCTTTTTGTTTACAAAGCCGAAGTTCTTCCGCACTTCCAGTTCGGCACCCACCAACCAGGCATTTTGAGCATTGTTATAAATAAACTGTGGCACACCGCCGGCGGCCATAGAGGTTAACTCGATGGTGTTTTTAAAGTTTTTGTAGAATACGCTGGCGCTGATGGTTTGACCGCGGCCCAGGAACCATTCGTAACGCAGATCGGCGTTATGAATAAAGGTTTGCATGAGACTTACATTACCGGCAAGGTTAGCATCGCGGATGAAATCGTAGTACAGGAACGGCGAACACTCGCGGAACTCCGGACGGCTCATGCTTTGCGAATACGAAGCGCGGAGATTCATGTCCTCGTTCAGTTTGTAGATTAAGTTTACCGAAGGCAATAATGGGAAAACGGTTTTAACATTGCCCAAACTATCGGATTTGTAAGCACCGGAATAATAAGCGCGCACATACGTACTATCCACCAGTTTGGTTTTGATGGTAGGCACATCGCCGGGGTTATCTATAATATCGAAGTCGATATTGGTAGGTGAAGTTAATGCCTGTTGGTAGCGTTCGAAACGGAAGCCCCACACCGCTTTAAAGCGCTCCGCAATGTTGTTCTCCATCATTACATAGGCTGCATGCGTAGTTGACTTAGCAGTATACAGATCCTGCGGGAATGCCACCTGGTTAAGCGTTAGCTTGCCATTGTCAAAATTGCTTTGGTTGATGACGTTATCTACATTGGGGTCGCGCAGCACACTATCGTTGGTATAGTTAGCGCTGGTATAATCGAAGAACAGGTTACGCGCTTCGAAATTCCGCTGGCGGTACTGGAAGTTGTAACCCACGCTGATGGCTTGTTTAATGCCTTTAATTTTAAACGGAATAGAAAGATCGGTGGCAGCATTATAAACGCGCTCTGTGAGCTTGCTGTAAAACATGGCGCTAAGCTTAGGATCGGAACCACCGTTTTGTATCTGGTAAACAAACGGATCGGTATTAGCGTTGGGTTGTCCTTCGCCACTGCTTGTATAAAAGCGCTCGTATGAATAGCGCATAGTTTTAGGCTGATCGCGGTTAACGAGCACTATACCCCCGTTCCACTTCCAGCGTATTTCGCTTTCTTTAAACAGGTGTTCGCCCGATAAGTTAGAGGACAACACGCGCGAGCTAATAAACTCCAGATTGGTGCGTTGTTGCTCGGTAGCGCTAAAGTAGCTGATACCATCGCGCAGGATGGTGCTGTTATCGCTGTTAACGGTATAGATGTTTTTCCAGGAAATTTTGTGATTGCCTTTAATAACCAGGCCAAGGTTGCCCAGTAAAGCAGCTGTTACGGAGTTGTTATATACGCCATCGACGTAATCGTAATACAAGGACTTATCGGCCCAGTCGTAACGGCGGCGGGTTCCTTCGTTATACTGCAGGCTGTTGGAATATGATAAAGCAAATACGCCACCGAACTGAATATCGTTTTTGCGAACGGCAAAGCCGCCGCTTATCTGCAGACTTTGACCGGGGTATGCCATTTTGCGCTCCTTAACTTTCCAACTGTTGTTAGCCAGTTGTTTACCCAACTTTACCAACGTATCGGAAGGCGCGATTTGAAGTTTAAGATCGTTGAGCGCTACCAGGCCCGGAAAACCGGAAGGCAGCGGGCGCATGCTGTTATCGAAACCGAGGAAATCGGTTTTGCTGCTTTGATATGATTTAAAAGGTTTAAAAGTAGTGCCTTCGGTAAAGCTTTGACCTATGGAGATATTGAAAAAGTTCTTCTCCGGAATTTCGCGGGTGTTTAATTGAATTAAACCGCCGGCCCATTCGCTGGGCAGGTTGGGTTGGCCGGTTTTCATAATGATGATGTTGTCCATGATGTTGGATGGAAACACATCAAAGGCAAAAGCTTTGCGGTCGGGCTCGGTGCTGGGCAGCATAACATTGTTCAGCAGGGCCATGTTGTAACGATCGGCCAGACCGCGGATTACTGCAAACTTGCCATCCTGTATGGTAGCGCCGCTAACACGCTTAATTACATCGCCGCTGCTTTTATCGGGCGAACGTTTGATTTCTTCGCTGCTGATACCACTTTGAATGATGGTGCTGTTTTTTTGCATTACCACTACGGCACTTTCATTATCCCGACGGGTTACGGTGGCTACGATGGTGGCTTCTTTCAGGTCAACCGACTCATCGCTTAAGGTTAAGTATAGATTAGTAACCTGGTTGGGCTTAACATCTGCATCTTCCTGCTTATCTTTATAACCGATATAGCGCACATGCACTTTGTGTTTGCCGGTTGGCACTTTGGCAATTGTAAAATTGCCATCCATATCGGTGGCAGCACCCATGGCTGTGTTGCTGTCTACCACCACTGTAGCGCCTATTAATGTTTCGCCTGATTTAGAATCGACTACCTTACCGGATATAACACCATCCTGGGCAAGCGCAGTAGAAAGAGTAAAAATGCAGGCAGAAAAAAGAAGTGTGATTTTCCCCTTCATACGTTCTGTTTTTTGCTGCGGCAAACGTAGGTGGGTACTTCAACCAAATTTTGAAGACAAGATTATGTAATAGTTAAGCGCTGTTAACGTACGCCGGTATGATGAAAGGATACGCAGCCCATGAGGAAACACAGGCATGCGCAATATTAAATTTTACGTAACTTTCGCTTAACATCGCACGCGTACTTTCGCATCGAATTTATTAGGTTATGGAAGTAAATGATATAAAGATCCTATTGGTTGATGACGAGGCGGATGTGCTCGATTTTATGAAATATAACCTCGAAAAAGAAGGTTTTTGGGTATATACCGCCAAGGATGGCCTGGAAGGCATCCAAGTGGCAAAGAAAATAAATCCGCAAATAATCATACTGGACTTAATGATGCCGAAACTTGACGGCATAGAAACCTGCCGCGAACTGCGCCAGTTACCGGAGTTTAAAAATACCATTATCGCCTTCTTAACAGCCCGCGATGAGGATTACAGTCAAATTGCAGGTTTTGAAGTAGGTGCAGATGATTACATTACCAAACCCATTAAGCCGCGTGTATTTATAAGCCGGATACGTGCATTACTGCGCCGTATGGAAACAACCGATACGCACCAGCGCTTAAAGGTTGGTGATATTGAAATTGACCGCGAACGTTACATGGTGGTAAAAGCCGGTACTGAAATTCAACTGCCGCGTAAGGAGTTTGAACTGATGAGCCTGTTGGTTTCTAAACCGGGCCGTGTTTTTAAGCGCGAAGAAATTTTAAGCAAGGTGTGGGGCAACGATACCATTGTAGGCGACCGCACCATTGATGTACACATTCGCAAACTGCGCGAGAAGATCGGTGAGGACTACTTTAAAACCATCAAAGGCATCGGTTACAAGTTTGATGTGTAATCAGAACTTGCCCTCCTCTACATCCTTCAGAAATTTAATGAGCGGCGGGAAGTAATGTTCCTGATCGTCCCAAAATGAAAAGTGGCTGCCGTTCGGGCAATAGTTATACCGGCCGTGTGGCACCAACTTGCTCATTTCTTCCATTTCCTTCGGGTTCATTTCGTCGTATTCGCCGCCTATAGTTAATACCGGCACCGTTATATTTTTCAGATTGTTCCAGCGGTCCCAGCCTTTCATTTTGCCTGTAACCACCATTTCGCTGGCACCCTGCATATAGCCGTATACATTCATGTTCAGGTGATTCATGCCGCGTTTGAGTGGGTCGGGCCATTCGGGCAGGCGGCAGATAAAGCGGTTGTAAAATTCGCGCTGCACCAGGGCCATGTAACCGGGGTCGCCAGTGTTGCCACTTTTCTCGAAGCGATCGATCGTATCGTTTACCTCTTTTGATAATTGCTTGCGCAGATCGGCAATGCGGGTTTCGTAGCGGGGTATGCTTGCCACCATGTTGCTTATTATCAGCCCCTTTAAATGCTGCTGGTATTTCAGTGCATACTCTATGCCCAACATACCACCCCAGCTATGGCCCAGTATAAAGAAGTTATCGAGTCCTAAGCCTTGGCGCACTTCTTCCACTTCTTCTACGCGATTGGGAATGTGCCACAGATTGGTATCGCTTGGCTGATCGCTGTAAAACGAGCCGAGCTGGTCGTATTCGTAAAACTCGATGCCTGCCTGAGGAAAGAAACTTTCAAAGCACTCGAAATACTCGTGCGTGCAGCCAGGGCCGCCATGTAACAGCAACACCTTGATATTACCATTACCAAAGCGCTTGGTCCACACCTTATACTTGCCGTGCACGGTAATCATTTTTACGCCACCGGTTTTTACACCCTGTTCCTGCAGATCGTTGTATGCAGTAGCACCAGAACCATCGGTGCGGCGGTTACAGGCGAAAAGAGAAATGCTTATTAGCAAAGCAAAAGCAATACGGTACATGCAACGTAATTTAAACAGGAAATTAGTAAAACCTGATTAGCAGCGGTAGTACAGGTTATTGCTTTATGAAAGCCAGCTGCTGATTATACCAGAAACGCAGGTTGTAATTCGTCATAAACAAGCCTGCGGCATTAATGTTATCAATCTGAGCTTCCATAGTTGCGATCAGGCTGTCACACTCCTGCCGGTCCTTTTCCTGCCTGAAGTTCCATTTGCAGATTTTACGCAGAAACTTACCAAGTTCTTTAAAGAAAGGGTCGTTTGTTTCGGTCTCATTAAGTGCTTTGTATAGGTTGGTTGCCTTGTTATCGGCCAGTGCCAGGTCGCCCATGTTGTAATACATAATCACCTCCAGCAAACGCACGGTATGATATACCATTTTATTAACCTTAGCAGTTGGGAGTTGATAGTAGCGCTCTATCCAATAATGTGTTTTATCAAGCAAGTTGCCCATTAAAAGGGTAGTGAGGAATCGCATAACCTGAATTGGGATTAAGCCAATGTTAGTGATATTACCCACAATACCTTCATCGTCTATCAAATCTTTTAGGGGCTGTTCCAGTAACAGCAGGGATTCAAAATCATGACGGGCATGGCAGAGGCTGGTTTTAGTAGAGATGATACGAAGTTTGATACGGCTTTCGGCATCCGGATTTACCTTGTAAAATTCCTGTAGGCCGACGGCCCATTTCTCAATTTTTGCAACCAGTTCTTCCACCAAATCAAGCTTATTGAATTTGAGTGCACTAACGATGTAATTGGAAAGAATGAAGAAATAAAATGTTTTAGGCGATTCGTAAAGTGAAGGATATTCTGTAAACAGGTCCACAATTGCCTGATGGTTTTTGAGTGTATTTTCTTCGTCGGCGATGTTGTAATAATAATCGGCCAACACTCCGAGGTAAAATACCCTGGCGCGTACCGATTTTACCTCCTGCAATTTTTGCTCGGCCTTTTTTCTGAATCCGTCAACTGTTGCCTGGCGCAACGAAGGATTTTCGTAGTCAAATACATTAGCATACCGTATTACCATGGTATGAAATATAGTGGCCTCGTAAAACTCAACCATACCTTTGGCACCAGCTTCGAGCTCCCGCTGCTTCTGCTCAAAGTAGGCAAAGAATTTTTCCTTATCCTTCTCCGCTTCAGCATTCATAATGGCACGTACCGTTAACTCCGATACTGCATAATTCAATTCGTAATCAACTGCTATTTTATTGAGCTTGTTGATCTCTTTACGCGCCTCCGCTTTCAGGTTTTTGTTCGTTAAAAACTCAATTTCTGAAAGCGAACAACGTACCCTGTCGGCAATGTTATCATCCTCGCGGTAATTGCGCATGGCTTTTAATAACAGCCGGCGTAACTGCGATTTAGAGGCTGTTAGATTTTTGAGTCCTGTACGCTTTATTATCACTTCCTCCTCGTAGTCGGGTAACTCTTCCAGTACCTCGTACAACTTCAAAAGATCTGAATCGCTTTTAAAAAGTGTAGCGAATAGTTTAAAGTAACGCTTCTCAGCTTTATCAAGCGACTTAATAATCTGTTGCAATGGATCCATGGTTACGAATATACATGCTGGAAAAATAAAGTTGTAAGTATTTGATTAAGAGATATATGCGTTTGGAAAATTCTTTTTTAAAAAAAATCGGATTGATGGGGGCATAGACTAGTTGCTGCTTTGTGGCACAATAATCAAACGTAAAGCTGTATGAAAAATGTAAACAAACTTGTAATGCTGCTGGTGATATTTACAGCGGCCCTATTTACCAACGCCAACAACATTCGTGTGGGCATTAATTCTTATAACCCTACCACCAAGGTATTGAACATAAATCTGGCGTGGGACCACAGCTGGCATGATGGCAGCGGTGTATTTCGCGATGCAGCATGGGTATTTGTAAAATATAAAGATGTTACCGATGCGGAATGGAAACACGCAACGTTGCTATTTCCCACTACAGGCAATTTTATTTTAACTGATACCCTGAATAATCCCGGTGTTAAATTTGATATCGTACCCAAAAACGGAATTGGCGCTACCAGTTACCGCGGTACCATTGTTAGAAGAAGAGCAGTTTTAGGTGCTAATCAAAATGCTCCTGAACTGGCAGGTGTTTACAACGTTGGTATGAAAATGGATCTTACACTGGCTTCAGCAACCGGCCAGCCATTTGTTAATCCTGAATTCAGGGTGTATGCTTTGGAAATGGTAGATATACCGCAAGCCGCATTTTTTGCCGGCGATGGCACTACCGGCTCAATAGTAGGAAACTCCTTAACCCCTGCAGCACCACTAGCTGTAACAAGCGAAGCACAAATCAGTTACTCTAAAAATTTTAACGGCACAACCGCCGTTGCACAAGCGCCCCTCAGCTTTCCTAAAGGCTTTGCGGAGTATTACATCATGAAATATGAATTAAGCAATGATGCTTATGCCGAATTCTTAAATACCCTAACCCGTACCCAGCAAAACCAATTAGTAAACGGTCCACTGGCCACAGCTCCCAGCCAATGTTGCTGGAGCAATGGTTTTTCTGACACCCATGGTTTTGCCAACCCATGCGGTATTTACGCAAGTTTAGGTAGCCTAAGCGCACCGGGTCGTTTCTATGCTATTTACCCTTGCCATCCTGTTATTAACCAGGAGCGCGGAGATATAAAAGCGCTATCCTATCTTGATTGGTCGGGCATGCGTCCAATGACAGGTTTTGAATATGAAAAGGCCTGCCGTGGGCCTGTTTATCCTGTAGCAGGCGAATATGCATGGGGAACAAGTATGTATAATCTAGTAGTTCCATCCTCAACCGATATTGATAGCTTTTTAAGTTGCGATGAAAGGCCCACTGAAGTAATAGATGGACCAATTAACCTTGACCACATTTTCCGTGTAGGGGCTTTTGCCAGAGATAGTGGCGCTACCCGCTTAAACAGCGGTGGCTCCTACTATGGGGTTATGGAAATGAGCAATAATATGAGAGAATTTACCGTAGGCTATGGCAGCAGCACCTCCCCTTTCAGTAATTTATTAGGCGATGGTGCGCTTGCTGCTGACGGAAAGAATAACATTGCCAGTTGGTTAAATGTGGAACAAATTGGCAAGGGGACTTATGAGAATAGCACAGTATCCACCGGCGTTGCCTTATTTGACGGTGTTTATTCGCAACCATACATAGGCATACGTGGTATTGTTAAGTAAATACATTTAAAACTACAACCAATGAAAGTTTTTCTGTATTTATCATGTAGCTTTTGCTTTGCGGTTTTGCAGGCACAACCCAATTACAATGGGGGCAGCTACGACGGTTTCGCCACAGGCAATAAAGCTGCCAATGCATTTAACCTGTTTACCGGCGGAACGAATGATGGTTTCCACTGCGGCAATTTACCCGCCACTGTGTTTAATATTTATGCCGGCGGAGGTAAAGACGGGTTTTCGCAAGCGGGTTTAAGCCAGGCCACTGCTTTTAATATTTACGCCGGTGGTTATAATGATGGTGTTTCGCACGCGGGCATAACCAAGGCAAGTGCATTCAATATATATTCTGGCGGCAGTAATGATGGCGTTTCGCAGGCGGCCTTAAGTAATGCTACGGTTTTCAATATATACAAAGGTGGCAGCAACGATGGTTTCCATAGCGCAGTTGTTGCTCCTTTACGGGTATTTAACATGTATAACGGTGGAATGAATGATGGTTTTAGTGCCTCCATACTGAACCACGCTACCCCCTTTAACCTGTTTGCAGGTGGAATAAACGATGGCTTTGCCTATTTAAATATGCCTACCTGTTCACCGGCATCCAACATTACCGCTTACTTTACCAACATTACTGCTACTACGGTTAAGTTTAACTGGATAACAGCCAACGAGGGTGCACAATTTTTAGTTAAAGTGTATGCCGCAGGCATAACAGCGCCTGTGCACACTTTCACGGGTGCTACCGTGGCTGATACCAACTCGGTTATGTTTACCGGTTTAACGCCTGCTTATAATTACTGCATTACGGTTGAAGAACAATGCGATGCTTACCGCAGTTCAGGCGTTTCATCACAGTTCTGTTTTACTACAGCAACTGCAAGCACTTGTGCTGTGCCAAGTAACCAGGGCATTTGGTTTACAAGCGGACAATACCTTATGGTTAAGTGGCAGTCGGTGCTTTATGGCTATAGTTCCAAAGCCTACGAAATTGCAGGAGGGTTGAACATAACCTCACCGAACCAGGCAACTACAAGGGAGATAAACGGGTACTATATTTCGCAAACACCTGCTTATCCCTCCTTCCCCTTCTTTACCGGGAACGTGCCGGGCTTTACCTGGTATGTGCGCGATATCTGTAACCCGGGCGATACCAGTGCCTGGCTGGGGCCTTATATAGTTGGTTCCTCAAAAACAGACGGCACGGAAACTACAGCGATTATTGAAGCAGATGAACAAAACACGGCTTCTTCTCTTATTGTTTACCCTAACCCTAATAGAGATGGGCGCCTTTACATAAAGGCTACAGAACTGGGTGATAATACACCTTTGTTTATCTACTCAGTAGAGGGCCAGTTAGCGTTGCAAACAAACATAATCAACAGCATGGTAGATGTAAGCGCCCTAAGTAACGGTGTTTATCTGTTACGCATAGAAACACCTGCCTACAACAGTAAATTGAAGAAACTGGTGATACAACAATAGAATTTTTATATCAGCTACGTTTTAACCAATCCCGCTTAGCGCTTTAAAGCGCGGCGGGGTTTTATTTCAATCCCGTCATTCTTCCCGCTGTTCGGAGGAATAAATTACTTGATGCTAACCAACACTACCCCGGCAATAATCATGGCCCCGCCCAGCATGCTCTTAATGGTAAACTCCTCCTTAAACATAAAATGCGATACCAGAAACAGCCCCAGAATGGTGAGTGAGAAAAATACAGCGCTGGCCTCGCTTAGTTTAATACCCTTCAAGCACTCGGTAAACAAGTAGGAGTTGGCTAACCCAAACACCAGGCCACCGGCAAAGTATCCCCAAAAGCGTGCGGGAGCACCTTCGTTAAGTGCCGAAAGTTTAAAGCCGATGTTGGTGAGCACATTAAATAAAATTGCAGCGTAGAGGAATACGTAAGCCATGCGTTGAATTTTGAGGAAAGGTAAGAAAATTCAGTTGAGCTACTTAACACCACCATGCCACACATTTATTAAATTAAAACACCATGTATATACATGTTAATTACTTTGCCCGCCGTTTTAGCAGCAATACCTAAGTTTACGGGGTAAATAACGCATATGCACCATTCAAAACACTGGAACAAACAAGCCGGCACCTACCGCGAGGAAATTTTTAACGTGTGGGACAATGATTACTACGGCAGGCTGAAGGCACTGGTAGAAAAACACGCCAACCGCAAAGGCCATGCTGTAGATTTTGGTTGCGGCATAGGTCACGGTTTTCCGCTGATGGCTCCGTTGTTTAAGCACCTTATGGCTTTTGATGTATCGGCAAAATGCCTGCGGCAGGCAGCGGAACGCGGTTTCGCGAATGTTTCGGTAAACGAGCTGGACCTTACCGATAGCAAGGCCCCCGTGCCTTATACCGATTTTGGGGTTTGCGTAAATGTGGCCATCACGCACGATATAAAAATGAACCTGCTGATTATTAAAAACGTTTTGCGGGCTATTAATAAGGGAGGCTCGGTAGTATTTGTACTGCCCAGCCTGGAATCGGGTTGCCTGACCACCTGGAACCTGGTGCAATGGCATAAGCACGATGGCATTAACATCGATAAAATTCCGGCCGCAGATTTCGATAATCTGAACCTGGGCTTTGAGCAGATCAGCCACGGGGTATCGCGTATCGAAAATGCCGCTACCAAGCATTACAGTCTGCACGAACTGCACAGCCTGTTTCACCAGGGCAATTACCGCATTACCACGGTCGATAAACTGGAATACCCCTGGCGTACCGAGTTTAACAATGCCCCTAAATGGATGAAAGACCCTTACCCCTGGGATTGGGTAGTTGAAGTGAAGCGCGTGAAATAGGCCAGCGCACAACCGGTACGCTTTTTTAGATGCTTCAGAAAAAAAAGTAAAGCCGGCACTAAAAATAAAGCGGATTGTAAGTTCTTTTGCAGCGCGATTTTTTGCCGTAAAAAACAGGACTTTCTCATGAAGCGATTATTGACCCTCTGGGTATTTCTTAGCATTGCCTTACTCCCCCAATTAGCTGCTGCCCTTGATGCCGATACCAGCAGTGCCTTAGTGGTACGCACCCAATATGGTAAACTGCGCGGCATACAGGAAAACGGTGTTTGTGTATGGAAAGGCATCCGTTATGCTAAAGCACCTGTTGGCGAGCTTCGTTTTAAAGCACCCCAGGCTCCTGCCAGTTGGCAGGGTATTCAGCGCGCTGATGCATTTGGTGCTATGGCCATTCAACTGCAAAAAAACAACTGGGACCCGCAACCCGAAAATGAAGACTGCCTGTTCCTGAACGTATGGAGCCCCGCTGCCGACGGCAAGCAACGGCCGGTGATGTTCTGGATACATGGCGGCGGATTTTTGGAAGGTTCCGGCTCTTCTCCCCTCTACGAAGGCAGCAAACTGGCGGCTAAAGGCGATGTAGTAGTAGTAACCCTTAACTACCGTATGGGTGCCGTTGGCTTTTTGTATTTCGACCAAATGCCCGGCGGCAATCATGGTATGGAAGCCAACCTTGGCCTGAAGGATCAGGTGGCGGCTTTAAAGTGGGTGAAGGATAACATTGCTGCCTTTGGCGGCGACCCTGAACAGGTAACTATTTTCGGCGAATCGGCCGGGGCCATAAGCGTGCAGAGTTTAATGGCAGCGCCATCCGCCAAAGGCCTGTTCAGCAAGGCCATTGTGGAAAGCGGTGCCCCTACCGATGTGTGGAGTCCGGAGTTTGCAACTGCCTTAACCAGGCGCTATTTAAAAACCCTGGGTGTTTCGCCCGATAGTATTGCAAAGCTGAAAACCCTGCCGGTTGATACCCTTAATAAAGCCTTGCTTGAAATGCGCAAGGATATTATTAAAGAACCCTCGCTGGCCAAGGCCTTTGCGCCAACCCTTGACGGCACTTTTCTGCCACATGATTTAATGACCTGCGGCAAGGAAGGTCCGGATGAAATTCCGCTGCTGATAGGCACCACCAAAAACGAGGCGAACCTGTTTGCCATGAAACGCCTGAACATGGCACCACGCACAGCCAAACAGCTACAACCCTATTTGGTACACCTGGACCCCGCTGTTCGCGAACGCTTATTGAAAAGCTATAAACGCTATCCGCGTAAGGCAGCCATTCTGGAGTTGATCACCAACGGCATTTTTACTATGCCCAATGTGGAATATGCCGCTTACCGTTGCAGTAAAGCGCCAACCTATATGTATCGCTTCGATTGGGCCTCGGGGCTTTTGAAAGTAGCCGGTTTACGTGCCTGCCACGGACTGGAATTGCCTTTTGTGTTCGGCAACTTCGATAACCGTTTAGGTAAGTTGGTATTACTGGGTGCCAATAAAAAGGCGGTGTATCGTATATCGAACCAAATGCAGGAAGCCTGGATAAATTTTGCCCGCACCGGCAACCCCAACGATAAAGGCCAGCAGCTATGGAAACCCTATGATCTGGCAGCACGCAGCACGCTTATAATTGATAAAAAAGAGCTATTGCTGAACGACCCGCAAAGCCAGCAACGTATGGCCTGGGAAGGGATCAATATTTTTGAATAGGCCTTTGCCGGTGTTGCCTATATTAGCAATATGTTGCGTTTCGAATTAAAAAGATTTGAAGAGCTAACGGCTGCAGAACTCTATACCGTATTGCGCCTTCGCCAGGAAGTGTTTGTGGTAGAACAAAACTGTGCCTACCTGGATACCGACGGAAAAGATCTGAAGAGTTATCACCTGCTAGGCTGGCTGAACAATGAATTAGCCGCCTATGCCCGCCTGCTTCCTGCCGGTGTAAGTTATGAGGAGCCCTCGATTGGCCGCGTGATAACTCCGTTAAAATACCGCCGCATGGGATTCGGACAGGTGCTGATGGCGGAAGCGGTGAAAGGCATAGAGCAATTGTTTGGTGCAGTACCGGTGCGGATTGGCGCACAGGCGTATCTAAAAACATTTTATGAAGGTTATGGGTTTGTGGACCTGAATGAACCTTACCTGGAGGATGGCCTTCCGCATCTGATTATGTTGCGGCCCGCGCCGGAAGCAACAACGGCAAGAGAAAAATAAGCGAGCCGATGAAGGGACTCGAACCCCCGACCTACGCTTTACGAAAGCGGCGCTCTACCAACTGAGCTACATCGGCTAATGCGAAGGGTGCCATTAAAAAAGTGCACCCTCTCAACTGCACAAATTTTATAACTTCATTCCATAACTCCAATGTATGAAGGAATCTTTCCTGAACAGCCAACAATTGCCGCTGGTTATTGAGCCAAACGGTTCGGGTAAATCGAAAGAAGAACTGTTGGCCTGGATGCAGCAGCATAAGGAAAGTCTGCAGCAGAAGTTCTATAAACACGGTGCCATTTTGTTTCGTGGTTTTGACATTGATACCCCTAAAGATTTTGAGGCAGTAGCCCTGCAAACCGACCCACGGCTGAAGAACGATTACTACGGCACCTCGCCCCGTAATATTGTAAAGGATACTACGTATATCTATACGGCCAGCGAGCTGCCCGGTTACTACCCCATTATGCAGCATTGCGAAATGAGCTATGTGCCGCAACCACCTATCAGCCTGTTCTTTTATTGCCATGTGCAGCCTGATTACGGCGGCGAAACGCCGCTGTGTAACTTCCGTAAAGTTTATGCTGATATGGACCTACGCATCCGCGAAGCATTTGATAAAAAAGGCGTATTAACGGTGCGCAACTACTCGGGCCTGGGTAAAGGAGGTTTTAACCTGTTTGAATTGAAGAAGTGGAACGAAATATTCCATACTACCGATAAGGTTGAAGTAGAGCGGCAATGCAAAGAGCAGCATATAGAATATGAATGGTTACCCAATGACAACCTGCGTTTAGTGCACCGTACGCCAGCGGCTATCAGCCACCCGGTAACAGGCGAAAAGGTATGGTTTAACCACCTGCAGGTATTTCACCCGGATGCCGCCGCCGATGAGTATGCTTATATCCATCAGCACCAGGGCCGGCTGAAAACCTTGCTATGGTCGGTGTTTTTAAAAGTAATGGTGGGACTTAAGAATATTACCACCAAGCCAATGGACCAGAGCATGAACGTACTTTTTGGTGATGGCACGCCGGTGCCGGCTTCGTATGTGCAACACGTAGAAGATCTGATCTGGAAAAACCTGGTGATCTTCCCATGGCTCAAAAACGACATAATCGCCATTGATAATTTTAGCACCTCGCATGGGCGATTACCCTACGAAGGCAAGCGCGAAATACTGGTTTGCTGGAGTGCGTAAGGCATCTTGCCCTGCTGTGTTTGTAAAACATTTCGTTTGTTTGCCCCATGCCTCTTAACCGCGATGCCTATACCCGTTACCGCCTGCTGGATGCGCGCATCCGCAAAAAACCGCATCCAACGCTGGAGGACCTTATAGAGTATATACAGCAACATACCGATAAGGTAGTTTCGAAGCGCACCATTCAACTGGATTTGCAGGAGATGCGTTACAATCAGTCGCTGGGCTTTAATGCTCCTATTGCCTACAACCGCAGCGAGAAGAATTATTGTTACACCGACGAGGCGTATTCTATTACCAATTTGCCTGTATCCGCAGACGAATTACACGGACTTGATTTTGCGATAAGTTTACTGGAACAATTTAAACACCTGCCGGCTATCCGCGAATTTGAAGAAGCTATCCGCAAGATTGCTACGACCGTTAAGTTTAACAAGGAGGTGCGCGGCGAAAGCGATTACATACAGTTGGATAAGCCTTTTGTAATAAAAGGTATTGAATTGGTGGAACCTATTTTAAAAGCCATTGCCGAACGCAGGGTGGTAAAATTTACCTATCAAAAACACGGCAGCGACCAGGTAACCCAGAACCTGCTGGAGCCTTACCTGATCCGCGAATCGAAGAACTTTTGGTATGTAATAGGAAACGGCATCAGCAAAAAAGAACACAAAATATTGACGTTTGCGCTGGACCGCATACAGGATTTGCAACTGACGGAGCAAACCTTCAGCGATGAAAAAATAGATAAGAAAAACTTTTATAACAACGTATTAGGCGTAAGCATAGCCGAAGGCAAACCCGAAAAAGTACTGTTATCGTTTACGCCGGTGCAGGGTAAGTACATTAAAACATTACCTATCCACCAATCGCAAAAAGTGGTGAAAGAAACTGCCCAGGAGTTACAGATACAACTTGAATTGGTGGTAAATACGGAATTAAAAATGCAGTTGCTAAGCTATGGCGATCAGGTTAAAGTGCTACAACCCGCCACTTTAGCTGCCGACTTAAAAAAGACGGCACTCCAAATGGTTAAAAACTACGGTGGTTAGCGCGCGGGCTTAGGCGCCTTGTTTTTTTCTTCGTACGCTTTGCGAACCTTCTCCTTTTCCGCCTTTTCTTTTTCTACTACCGCAGAACGCTGCTGCTCGAACGCCGCGGGATCAATTGGCCGCACACCCTGATAAGAATAATTTACCCGGGTATCGCCTTCGCCGTTGATAGGATCGTAGCCAAAGCGATAGTCCTGGTAATAGGCGCGTTTAGCTAATACCCTGTAACTAAAACTGCAGTTGGAAGTGCCGTTTTGCTTTTCAATGACTGTAAAGCCGGTGGTACCCAATTCGGTATAAAGACCTTTTGTTTCGCCGTTCTCCTGCACAAAAACCACCATTGGGTGCGTAGAGTCAATTACAACAGTTTGTAAAAATAACTCATCTAACTGAATGGTGGCTTTACCCTGCACTAGTCGGCCTTGTCCAATATCTTCAAACCACATACCGGGGCTTTCCATACAGTAAAGCAGTTGATTGCCTTTTGATGTAGGCACACTGGCAGCCTTAGCTCCTGTGGAAGCAAAATTACCCTGCGAGTAAACAGCCCAACCGGATGCTGCAGGAGAATAGCCATGCACCCCATAACCGCCGCCGGTGCTCAGGTTTTCGAAATAGCCGCCGTGCCCTGTGTAATAGCTAACGGTTCCAATCACACCAAAATCCAGTGTTCCTGGTGTAGCATTTGTGCCTGCCCAGCCGCGACCATAAACCGCAGCGCCCCACAACACATAGTCGCCCAGCACCCCTGTTTCGGTAGTGCCCGCATTATTCGAGTAGCCAAATACACCGGCCGATCCTCCTCCTGTGGAGTTTACTTCGCCACGTACCCCAAACGAGGTAGTGCCGGCTGTGGTATTAACGTTCTGTCCGAATATGATTGGACTGTTATCCGCATCGCCAACAGCATGTATCCTATAAGCAGGTGCGGTGGTACCCACCCCTACAAATCCATTATTTACGTTATATACAAACCCCCATCCAATACCTGCACCCCACATACCGGCGTAATTATCATCTACCATACCGATAAATGCACGATCAGCTGTGTTGGCCGCATCCATATACCATATACCTGCCGAACCGCCTCCGCTGCGAATTCGCGACCGCCCCGAGATGTCGAAGATGTAGCCCGGGTTGGTGTTTCCCACACCAACAGCCGTACCATTATCGTACATGATGGTATTACACATAGTAGAACTATTTGTAAACTTTACAACATAGTTGGTTGCTGCGGCGGCACATATAGTTCCCGGGCCGGTAGCACCTGTTATTCCGGTAGCACCTGCTACGCCTTGTGGGCCGGTTGCGCCGGTGGCACCTGTAGCGCCCTGCAAGCCTGTGGCACCGACATTACCTGCCGGGCCAGCCGGGCCTATGCCACCTGCAGCGCCGGTTGGTCCAGTAGGGCCGGCCGGGCCTGTGTTACCGGTAGCACCATTTAAACCATTGCCTCCCGCGGGTCCGGTAACACCCTGTGGACCTTGCGGTCCTGTATCGCCAGGCGTACCGTTACTTCCTTTTTGTCCGGGAGGTCCCGTATCGCCAGTTGGGCCGGTAATACCCTGCAAACCCTGTGCGCCGGTAGCGCCGGTTGAACCTTGTGCACCAGTTACTCCTTGCAAACCCTGTGAGCCGGTAGCACCGGTGACGCCTGTTATGCCTTGCAAACCAGTGTTACCTTGAGGACCGATAGGGCCTGTTGCCCCGGTTGAGCCTGTTGTGCCAGCTATTCCTTGCGGACCGGTAGCTCCTGCTGCACCAGTGGGACCTGCGGGGCCTTGTGGGCCGGTTGCTCCTGTAGTACCGGGTAATCCTTGCGGACCTGTGTCACCTGCTGCGCCCGCGGGGCCTGCGGGGCCTTGTGGGCCTGTATCGCCGCTTGGACCTGTGGCACCTGTTGTTCCTGGTAAGCCTTGAGGACCCGTTACGCCAGGTAAACCTTGTAATCCTGTATCACCTTGTGGACCTGTTGCACCTGCTGCGCCCGTGGGGCCTGCGGGGCCTTGCGGGCCTTGCGGGCCTGTATCGCCGCTTGGACCTGTGGCACCTGTTGTTCCTGGTAAGCCTTGAGGGCCAGTTACGCCCGGTAATCTCTGTAATCCAGTATCACCCTGTGGACCGGTTGCTCCTGTAGTTCCAGGTAAACCTTGTGGGCCTGTGTCACCTGCTGCGCCAGTGGGGCCTGCGGGACCTTGTGGGCCTGTATCGCCGCTTGGTCCGGTGGCACCTGTAGTTCCTGGTAAGCCTTGAGGACCGGCTACACCTTGTAAACCAGTATCACCTTGTGGACCGGTTGCTCCTGTAGTTCCAGGTAATCCTTGCGGACCTGTGTCACCTGCTGCGCCCGTGGGGCCTGCGGACCTTGCGGGCCCGTATCGCCGCTTGGTCCTGCGGCACCTGTTGTTCCTGGTAAACCTTGAGGGCCAGTTACGCCCGGTAATCCTTGTAAACCAGTATCACCTTGTGGACCGGTTGCTCCTGTAGTTCCAGGTAATCCTTGCGGACCTGTGTCACCTGCTGCGCCGGTGGGGCCTACGGGACCTTGCGGGCCTGTATCGCCGCTTGGACCTGCGGCACCTGTTGTTCCTGGTAAACCTTGAGGGCCAGTTACGCCCGGTAATCCTTGTAAACCTGTATCACCTTGTGGACCGGTTGCTCCTGAATTACCGGGTAAACCTTGCGGACCTGTGTCACCTGCTGCGCCCGTGGGGCCTGCAGGGCCTTGTGGGCCTGTATCGCCGCTTGGGCCGGTGGCACCTGTAGTTCCTGCTAAGCCTTGAGGACCCGTTACGCCCGGTAAACCTTGTAATCCTGTATCACCTTGAGGACCGGTTGCACCAATAGTTCCAGGTAATCCTTGCGGACCTGTGTCACCTGCTGCGCCCATGGGGCCTGCGGGGCCTTGTGGTCCTGTATCGCCATTTGGACCAGTGGCACCTGTAGTTCCGGGTAAACCTTGTGAGCCCGTATCGCCGGTTGGACCCGTTGCTCCACCCCCAACTCCCGTGGGACCAGTAGGGCCTGTTATGCCTTGGGCCCCGGTCGCTCCTGAAGAGCCCGTTAAACCGATAGGTCCCTGTGGACCCGTATCTCCGGTAGGACCTTGCAATCCAATTAAGCCTTGAGGACCGGTATCGCCGGTTGGGCCGGTTGCTCCACCGCCTGAACCTGCAGCACCAGTAGGGCCGGTTGGTCCCGTATCGCCCTGTAAACCCTGTGCACCAGTATCACCTGTTGGACCTTGTAATCCCATCAAACCCTGTGGGCCGGTATCGCCCTGTAAACCCTGTGCACCAGTATCACCTGTGGGCCTTGTAACTCTATCACCCTGTGGGCCGGTACGCGGTTGGCCGGTTGCTCCACCGCCTGAACCCGCAGCACCGGTGGGACCTGTGCACCAGTATCACCTGTGGGGCCTTGTAATCCTATCAGACCCTGTGGGCCGGTATCGCCGGTTGGGCCGGTTGCTCCACCGCCTGAACCCGCAGCACCGGTGGGACCTGTGGGTCCGGTATCGCCTTGTATACCCTGTGCCCCCGTATCACCTGTGGGGCCTTGTAATCCCATCAAACCCTGGGGGCCGGTATCGCCGGTTGGGCCGGTTGCTCCTTGAATACCTTGCGCACCAGTATTGCCGGTGCTGCCCGATAGTCCGGCCACTCCTGCCGGACCTTGTGAGCCAGTAACTCCCGCAGGACCGGTAGCTCCTGTTGATCCCTGAGGGCCTGTGGGCCCTAGTACATTTACTGTATAATTAGTGCTATCCGTTAGCTGAATAGTGATCGTTCCGTTGCCGTTATCTACTATAGTGCTAATGCCTGTGCCTGTTGCACCGGTGGGCCCGGCGGTGCCTGCACCCGAGCACAGCGATTTCCAGGTATTTATATCGTAGTAATAAAAACATTTATTTGTTACATCGTATACCATTAAACCATTTGCAGGCGAATTGATGGCGAGACGTTCGGCCATTGTAAGCCTGGGCAACAACAAACCTTTTTGAGTAGAAACCAAATCGAGGATGGCACTGGCATCGGGCGAAGTGGTACCTATACCTACATTCTGATTCTGGGCATGCGCAGAATATAGACAAATTAAACCACATACAAGAAGTAAAGCTCTTTTCATACGCACGTTGTTTAAATGATGATGCAACGCGGTATTACTGCCGTGTGCCCTGCCATGAATGTAACGTATTTAGAGGGAGAAATCTTCGAAAAAACAGGGCGCGTTATATGCGAGCAAATCAGATATGAAGGCAACTGGTTCTCAGGGCAAAGTCGACAAGAAACATTTTTAGGAGGGGTATGATCAACACTTCAGCAGCGAGCCAGGCTCATTTTCGGGGCTCGCTGCTGAAGTGCACCATAACTTTGCACTACTGATTTGGAGCCGGTTTCGTCAACTCCATCTGCCTGGTTTGCTTCTGAATCTGGAGGTAGTCAACAAAACCTGCAGGCATTGGTGTAGGTTTCCAGTTTTTCTTTAACTCTTCCTGGAACTTGACGTTCTGCTCGTAATCAACCGGAGGCGGCGGAGCATACTGCATAAAATTGCGGGTATCGCCGGCGCCCCAAACCGGGTCGTTGCCAAAGCGGTGATCCTGGAAATTTACGCGTTTGGCAACCAGGCGGTACGAAAATGGCGCATTGGAAGTACCGCCACTTTTCTCCTTCACCGTAAAGGAGGTTTGGCCTTTGGTAACATATACCTCGTTGGCTTCCCCTTCCAGCTGAATAAATACGTGCATAGGGTGGGCTGAGTCGATGACTACTGTTTCCAGAAATAAAGGATCCAGGTTAACTGTGCACACCCCCTTGTTTAACTGTGCGCTGCCAAAATCTTCAAACCACACTTCCGGCGATTCGGTAACATATAACAATTGATTTCCTTTTGTAGTTCCTACGGATGCACTCTTGGTGCCGTTGGCAATTACGTGGTTTCCGTTAAAATAACCGCTGTAGTTATTATTGTTGGCGCGCCAACCCACCACGGCAATATCGTTATTACCGTTAATAAGTCCACCACCAAAACCGATACCATATACACCGATACCATACGTAGCACCATTATAGTTACCAAGTACCCCCATGTGCTGATTGGAAGCAGTGGTAGTAATATTCGCATAACCATAAACCCCTGCACCGCCGTTGGAAGTGCCGGGTGCACTTAAAATACCGAATACACCATTACGGGTGTTACTGGTGTTGGTGCCATTGTAGTTACCTAAAACACCCGCACCTGAACCACTGCCGCCATAAACACCCTGCACGGCAGAGAAGTTAGTAGTGGAGGCTGCTAAAATTTCGCCCCAGGTACCTGAGCCGTTAAAGGAGGAGTAGCCATTTACACCAAAAGGAAGGGTAGCGGTTCCCACGCCATCCAGCAAATCGCCGGTATAAGGGGAAGTGGTAGCCCCTGCAACAATCTCGCCGTCGGTTGGGTTAATACGGAAACGTTCGATGTTATTACAACGGAAGATCATTGCGTTGGCATCGGTGGTTCCGAGGAAATCGGTGGCTGGCGTAGTGCCGGAGTTACCTTTGGTTAGCCAGGCTTTGTTACCTGCTGTGATAGTGCTGGGGATGGAGGTGTTGATACTGATAGCGCCATCGGTACTATAGGTCACGCTATTGATGGTCCATGTTGGCCCCGTTGAACCGGTTACACCGGTTGCCCCTGTAATACCTTGAATACCCTGAGGACCTGTGTCGCCGGTTGCACCACTTACCCCTTGAACACCCTGCGCACCTGTGGCACCGGTAGCTCCGGTGATTCCTTGTATGCCTTGTGGTCCTGTATCACCGGTAGCACCTGTATTGCCTTGAATACCCTGCGCACCTGTGGCACCAGTAGCGCCGGTGATTCCTTGTATGCCTTGTGGTCCTGTATCACCAGTAGCACCTGTATTGCCTTGAACACCTTGTGCGCCTGTGGCGCCCGTATTGCCCTGGGGACCTGTGGCTCCGGTATTACCCTGAAAACCCTGTGGACCTGTAGCTCCTGTATTACCTTGAATGCCTTGTGGTCCTGTATCACCGGTAGCACCTGTATTGCCTTGAATACCTTGCGGTCCTGTGGCACCAGTAGCGCCGGTGACTCCTTGTATGCCTTGTGGTCCTGTATCACCAGTTGCGCCTGTATTGCCTTGTGAGCCGGTTGCTCCTGTTACACCTTGTACACCCTGTGGGCCGGTAGCACCAGTATTGCCCTGAATACCTTGCGGTCCTGTAGCACCGGTATTACCCTGAACGCCCTGAGGACCTGTGTCGCCGGTTGCACCACTTAAACCCTGAATGCCCTGCGCACCTGTGGCACCAGTAGCTCCGGAGACTCCTGGTATACCTTGTGGGCCTGTATCACCAGTTGCCCCTGTATTGCCTTGTGAGCCTGTTGCTCCAGTTATACCTTGAATACCCTGTGGACCCGTGGCTCCTGTATTACCCTGTACGCCTTGGGGACCTGTATCGCCGGTTGCTCCAGTTACACCTTGAGGACCCTGTGCTCCGGTAGAACCAGTATTGCCCTGAACACCTTGTGGTCCTATAGCACCAGTTGCGCCTGTATTGCCTTGTGAACCGGTTGCTCCCGTTACACCTTGTATACCCTGTGGGCCTGTAGCTCCTGTATTACCTTGAATGCCTTGAGGACCTGTATCGCCCGTTGCACCGGTAACACCCTGCGCTCCCTGTGCCCCAGTGGCACCTGTATTGCCCTGAATACCTTGCGGACCGGTAAGGCCTTGTGCGCCCTGAGCACCAGTATCACCAGTAGGACCGGTAGCGCCGCCACCTACTCCAGTAGCACCTGTTGGACCAGTTGGGCCTTGTATGCCCTGTGCGCCTGTATCTCCAGTGGCCCCCTGCAAACCAGTTGCACCTGCCGGACCCGTAGCGCCTGTGGAACCATTTAACCCTTGCGGACCTGTGGCACCCGCCGGGCCCTGTATACCTTGTTGCCCCTGAGGACCTGTGTCGCCGGTTGGGCCGGTTGCACCACCACCTGCACCTGTAGGACCAGTTGGACCGGTTATGCCCTGTAATCCCTGCGGTCCGGTATCGCCGGTTGCCCCGGTATTTCCGTTAATGCCTTGTGGGCCTGTATCGCCGGTAGGACCCGTTGCTCCACCACCGGAACCTGCTGCACCAGTTGGGCCTGTTGGACCGGTTATACCCTGTAATCCCTGCGGGCCTGTATCACCAGTAGCTCCGGTATTTCCATTATTGCCCTGTGGTCCGGTTATGCCTTGTAATCCTTGCGGGCCGGTATCGCCGGTGGCACCTACCGCACCTGTAACGCCGGCCAGTCCTTGCGGGCCGGTATCACCTGTGGGACCAGTGGCTCCTCCACCAGAACCTGCTGCTCCAGTTGGACCGGTTGGACCGGTTATTCCCTGTAAACCCTGCGGCCCAGTATCGCCTGTTGCTCCAGGGTTCCCATTAACACCCTGGGGGCCTGTTGGGCCTGTGGTTCCGGAACCTGTAGCACCGGTTGCGCCTGTTACACCCTGTGCCCCGGTTACCCCGGTAGACCCCGCTGCACCAGTAGCGCCTTGTGCACCTGTTGCACCTGTGGGCCCCTGAACGTTGATGGTATAAGAGGTGCCGTCCGTTAAACTAATAGTGATGGTGCCGTTTCCGTTATCAGCAATGGTGGAAATGCCCACCCCCTGTGGTCCGGTTGGACCAGTGCTGCCTGCAGTACCAGAGCCACCGCAAAGCGATTTCCAGGTATTGACATCGTAGTAGTAAAAACAGCTTAAAGAAATATCATAGACCAAAAGTCCGTTTGCCGGGGTAGCAATGGCCAACTTTTCGGTTGTGGTCATGCGGGGCACTAAGAAGCCTTTCTGTTTCGACACCAACTCAAGAATAGCGCTTGGATCGGGGTTGGTGGTACCAATACCTACGTTTTGGTTTTGCGCGTAACTGCGGAAAAACAGTAAGAGCGCAACTAATAGTAGAGAGTGCTTCATGTAGCCCAATTAAAAATTAATAAGACGGGTTTATCATTTGATTGGTTTGTTCGCCCGTTCATAAATCTAAAAAAATTCTCAGCAGGCCTATGAATATTCCTACCTAAAACAAGACAGCCGCCTGGTTTAACCGGGCGGCTGTTTTATAAGTGGTTAGTATTCGGCTACTTAGGTTCCTTGTTTTTCGGTTTTTCGGCCGGCATAGCACGTTTTTCTTCCTGCATTTTCTTGTACTGTTCTTCGTAGCCATATGTTTTGGCATCGCTTGGCCAGTAGAAGATCTTCGAAGGATCAGGTTGGTTTTTCGCTTTTGCCGCGGCTGGTTCTGTTTCCGGCTTGGTACCGACAGGGCCAGGCGCTTGTGGGAATCGACCTTCTCCAAAGCCTGTTTTAGGTTTAACTACCAGTTGATAGTCTAAGGTGCCGCTGTGCTTTCCTCCGTTCAATTCCACAATATCGAAGCCGGTGGCTGTTTTGTTGCAGATACTGATACCGTTGTATTCGGGCATATCAACCGGCGTACAGAATACTCTAACAGGATATTCTTCGGTTACCATGATGATATCGGCTAAAATAGGATCGAGGTTTACATGCGCGCGACCGCTGTCGAGTTTCACAGTACCATAGTCCTGATACCAGTATTCCGGTGATTCAGGGCAGGTAAGCGTGATTCGGCCATGATTAGGAGTAGGAATAATTTCTGACACAGCCGCGGTACCAGTTATCTTACGTGCAACGCCTCCAAAGGTAGTACCAACATAGGCATATGCCTGGTTGACGCCAGCATAGCTATTTGTTTCAAAATAACCACCTGCACGGGTAGTTGTATTTGAATAGATGGTGCCCATAACACCAATCCCGTCTTGGTTTTGCACATCTGCTGTTGCCTGCACACCAACTGTATAACCCGGGTTGCCGGCAGTGGTACCCCTACCGCTGTAAGCTCTGATAGCTGCCTGAGTGCCTCCCAAAGCCGAATTGGTTACATTTAACTGACCATAAATTGCACTTGGGTTATAGGTAGCGGATCCGTTCTGAGTGTAGTTGTAACTGGCTATCCAAACATCGGAATAGGCAATACTAGCCGCCACCGTTGCAGCATTCGTAGACTGCGCATAAACACTTGTGTAGCCTGCTGCGGGGTTAGTAGCATACAAGCCTGCGCCTAAAATTGTTTGCACGGGTACACCTAAGGTAATATTGGTTTCGCGACCCACAAAGCCGCCTACGTTTGCACTATGACCATAGATCGCATCCAACGCACCGCTTGAAACTTCGAGCAGATAAGCAGGAGCGGTGGTGCCGATGCCCACATTACCTGTTGAAAGCACTCGCATACGTTCGGCAGCATTTGTTTTAACCACCCAGTCTTTTGCATCAGTTGTTCCGATAAAATCGGTCGGAGGGTTTGTGCCCCCATTGCCCGATAACAACCATGCTTTGCCACTGGTAGTAACACTTTGCGGATAGCTGGTAGTAATATTTAATGACCCGTCGGTGCCATAGGTAAATCCGGTGATAGTCCAGTTTGGACCAGTAGCGCCGGTAGCACCGGTAGCGCCGTTGGTACCATTGGTGCCGTTTGCACCGGTTGGTCCGGTAATACCCTGAACACCAGTAGCACCGGTATTGCCCGTAGCACCGGTTACACCAGTTATACCCGTAGCGCCTGTGGCACCTGTAGAACCTGTTACACCAGTAGCGCCGGTAATACCCGTAGCTCCCGTACTACCAGTTGTTCCGGTAGCACCGGTAGGGCCGGTAACCCCTGTTGAACCGGTAGGAGCTGCAGGACCTGTTGCACCAGTAGAACCTGTTGAACCCGTAGCTCCAGTTGAACCGGTTGCGCCTGTACTTCCAGTTGCGCCGGTATTACCAGTGGCGCCTGTATCTCCAGTTGCGCCTGTTGCGCCTGTGGCACCAGTTGAACCAGTAGCACCTGTAGAACCGGTTGCGCCAGTTGAGCCCGTTGCGCCGGTATCACCAGTTGCGCCTGTGGCACCTGTACTTCCTGTTGCACCGGTTGCTCCAGTAGCACCTGTGTTTCCTGTAGCGCCTGTGTTTCCTGTTGCGCCTGTGGCACCAGTTGAACCAGTAGAACCCGTAGCGCCAGTTGAACCGGTTGCACCTGTATTACCAGTGGCACCCGTAACGCCAGTAGAACCTGTAGCACCAGTTGAGCCTGTTGCTCCAGTAGCGCCGGTAACACCTTGTATACCTTGAGGACCTGTTGGACCTGTATCTCCTGTTGCACCAGTTGCGCCCGTAGCGCCTGTGTTTCCTGTTGCGCCGGTAGCCCCTGTTGAACCCGTGGCTCCAGTTGCACCGGTTGAGCCAGTATTACCAGTGGCGCCTGTATCACCAGTTGCGCCTGTAGCGCCCGTGTTTCCTGTTACACCGGTTGCGCCTGTTGCACCTGTACTTCCTGTGGCTCCGGTTGCGCCAGTAGCTCCTGTATCACCAGTTGCTCCTGTTACTCCCGTAGCGCCTGTGTTTCCTGTTGCGCCAGTAGAACCTGTTGAACCCGTTGCTCCAGTTGCACCTGTAGAACCGGTTGCGCCTGTATCACCAGTTGCGCCTGTGGCACCTGTACTTCCTGTGGTACCAGTAGCGCCGGTAACACCTTGTATACCTTGCGGACCTTGTGCACCAGTGTCGCCTTGCGGGCCGGTTACACCCTGAATACCTTGTGGACCTTGAGCGCCTGTATCACCTTGCGGACCAGTTACGCCTTGAATGCCCTGAGGACCCTGAGCTCCGGTATCACCTTGTGCGCCAGTTACGCCTTGAATGCCTTGCGGGCCAGTTACACCCTGAATGCCTTGTGGACCCTGAGCTCCTGTGTCGCCCTGAGGTCCAGTTACTCCCTGGATACCTTGTGGGCCCTGAGCTCCAGTATCACCTTGTGGGCCCTGAGCGCCTGTGTCACCTTGAGGGCCAGTTACACCCTGAATACCTTGTGGGCCTTGCGCTCCTGTATCGCCCTGAGGACCTTGTGCACCGGTATCACCTGTGGCCCAGTTATACCTTGCATGCCTTGAGGGCCCGTGGCTCCTGTTACACCTTGGATACCTTGTGGGCCCTGTGCGCCTGTGTCACCCTGAGGTCCAGTTACGCCCTGGATGCCTTGAGGACCTTGTGCACCGGTGTCGCCTTGTGGGCCGGTTACACCTTGAATGCCTTGCGGACCCTGAGCTCCGGTATCACCTTGTGCGCCAGTTACGCCTTGAATGCCTTGCGGACCTTGAGCGCCTGTATCACCTTGAGGACCAGTTACACCTTGGATACCTTGCGGACCCTGAGCGCCTGTATCACCTTGCGGACCAGTTACGCCCTGAATGCCTTGTGGGCCTTGCGCTCCTGTGTCGCCCTGAGGGCCGGTAACGCCCTGAATACCTTGTGGACCCTGTGCTCCTGTGTCGCCTTGTGGTCCAGTTACGCCCTGGATGCCTTGAGGACCTTGTGCACCGGTGTCGCCTTGTGGGCCGGTTACACCTTGAATGCCTTGCGGACCCTGAGCTCCGGTATCACCTTGTGCGCCAGTTACGCCTTGAGGGCCTTGTGCGCCTGTATCGCCCTGAGGACCGGTTACGCCTTGAATGCCTTGCGGTCCTTGTGCGCCTGTATCACCTTGTGGGCCAGTTACACCTTGAATGCCCTGAGGACCTTGTGCACCGGTGTCGCCTTGTGGTCCAGTTACACCCTGGATACCTTGCGGACCCTGAACTCCGGTATCACCCTGAGGACCAGTTACACCCTGAATACCTTGTGGACCAGTGTCGCCCTGAGGGCCGGTTACACCTTGTATACCTTGAGGGCCTGTATCGCCTTGGGCACCTGTTGCACCGGCAGGACCTTGCGGACCTGTATCACCAGAGGCACCCTGAATGCCTTGAGGACCCTGAGCACCTGTATCACCTTGAGGTCCAGTTACGCCCTGGATCCCTTGGGGACCTGTGTCACCAGTGGCACCTTGTAAACCTTGTGGACCTGTATCGCCTTGGGCGCCTGTTGCACCGGCAGGACCTTGAGGACCAGTATCGCCGGTTACACCTTGTAAACCTTGAGGGCCTGTGTCACCAGTAGCACCCTGAATACCCTGTGGTCCTTGTGCGCCTGTATCACCTTGAGGTCCCGTTACGCCCTGAATACCTTGTGGGCCCTGTGCTCCTGTGTCGCCTTGTGGGCCAGTTATACCTTGAATGCCTTGCGGACCAGTATCGCCTTGGGCACCTGTTGCACCAGCAGGACCTTGAGGACCTGTATCACCAGTGGCACCCTGAATGCCTTGCGGTCCTTGTGCGCCTGTATCACCTTGTGGTCCAGTTACACCCTGGATACCTTGTGGACCTTGTGCGCCTGTATCACCTTGCGGGCCAGTAACGCCCTGGATACCCTGAGGACCTGTGTCACCAGTGGCACCCTGAATGCCTTGAGGACCCTGAGCACCTGTATCACCTTGAGGTCCAGTTACGCCCTGGATACCTTGTGGGCCAGTATCGCCTTGGGCACCGGTTACACCTTGAATACCTTGAGGGCCCGTGTCACCTTGAGCACCGGTTACGCCGGCAGGACCTTGGGCGCCTGTATCACCTTGCGGGCCAGTTACGCCCTGGATACCTTGGGGACCTGTGTCGCCCTGAGGGCCAGTTACACCTTGAATGCCTTGCGGTCCTTGAGGACCGGTGTCACCAGTGGCACCCTGAATGCCTTGAGGTCCCTGAGCACCTGTATCACCTTGAGGTCCCGTTACGCCCTGGATACCCTGAGGACCAGTATCACCGGTTATACCCTGAATACCTTGAGGACCTGTATCGCCTTGGGCTCCTGTTGCACCGGCAGGACCTTGTGGACCAGTATCGCCGGTTGCACCTTGAATACCTTGTGGGCCTTGTGCACCGGTGTCGCCTTGGGGACCAGTTACACCCTGAATACCTTGTGGGCCTGTATCGCCTTGGGCACCTGTTGCACCAGCAGGACCTTGCGGACCAGTATCACCAGTGGCACCCTGAATGCCTTGAGGACCCTGAGCACCTGTATCACCTTGAGGTCCAGTCACGCCTTGAATGCCTTGCGGGCCTGTGTCGCCCTGAGGGCCAGTTACACCCTGAATGCCTTGTGCGCCTGTATCACCCTGAGGACCGGTTATACCTTGAGGACCTGTGTCACCAGTAGCACCTTGTAAACCTTGTGGACCTGTATCGCCTTGAGCACCGGTTACACCTTGAATACCCTGTGGACCTTGGGCGCCTGTGTCGCCAGTAGCACCTTGTGGACCTGTGTCACCAGTGGCACCCTGAATGCCTTGCGGGCCTGTGTCGCCCTGAGGGCCAGTTACACCCTGAATACCTTGAGGACCTTGTACACCGGTATCGCCTTGTGGTCCAGTTACACCCTGGATACCTTGTGCACCAGTGTCACCCGTGGCGCCTTGTAAACCTTGTGGACCTGTTGCACCGGCAGGACCTTGTGGGCCAGTATCGCCTTGTGCGCCTGTTGCCCCGGCAAGACCTTGTGGACCAGTAGCGCCCTGTAAACCTTGTGGGCCAGTATCACCTTGAGCACCGGTTACACCAGCCGGACCTTGAGGTCCGGTTGCTCCTGTAACACCTGCTCCAGCAGGACCAGTAGCGCCGGTTGGCCCTTGTGTTTGAACGGTATAATCGGTGCCATCGGTTAAAACGATGGTCATTGTACCATCGCCATTATCCGAAATGGTGCTGATGCCTACGCCCTGGGCACCTGTGGCGCCCGGTGTTCCTTGTGCACCTGTTGGCCCCGGTGTTCCGTTACCACCGCCCTGGCAAAGCGATTTCCAGGTGGCTATATCGTAATAATAAAAGCAAGCCAATGTGACATCGTATACCAACAAGCCATTAGCCGGGTTAGTAATGGCCAATCTTTCGTTTGTAGTAAGCCGTGGCACCAGCAAGCCCTTATCCTTGGCTACCAGATCCAGCAAGGCGCTTGCATCCGGTGCTGTGGTACCAATACCAACGTTTTTGTTTTGCGCAAATAAACCGCCTACAAGAAAAACGGTCAGAAAAGTGAGTAGGCTTTTCTTCATAGAAACTAATAATTTATAAATCAATTCAATATATATACAAAATCAAGAGCCTGTAATTCCCGGGGGGAGAAATTACCGCAGCAATGTTACATTTCCTTTAGCTAAAGTGGTTTTTGTTTGGCCGTTGAGCCGGTATTCACATTTCCATATATACACACCTAATTCCTGTTCTACACCTTTGTAAAATCCGTCCCAACCATCCAGGGGGTCGCTTGTTTCAAATACTTTTTCGCCCCAGCGGTTATACACCTGCAGGTTCAACTTTGCCACATCCTTGTTCAGCACACGGAACTTATCGTTCGCGCCATCGCTGTTCGGAGAAAAGGCAGTAGGAATCAGCAGTTCAGGGGAGGTAACCCGTACCAACAGCGAATCGCTTACGGTACAATTTAAGGCATCTGTTACTGCCAGCACATAGCGTGTATCTACTGTTGGAGCGACATCGGGGTTTTCGCAATTATCGCAGCTAAGTGCAAGGCCGGGAGCCCACAAATAAGTTTGCACCTGAGTGGCTGTAGCAGACGGATTAAAGGTTGTACTTTGACCAAGTGTAAGGTCTACATCAGGTCCTGCATCCACCGTAAATTTTTTATGTGCCAGCGCAAACGGCTCCGGTTGAAAATCGCTTACATTGGTAACCGAAACCGTAGAGAAACCACCGGTGTTACCCGCAGATGGGGCTCCCAGATAGTTCCAGCGGTTAGGCGCATCCCAATGCGATTGATCCGTCCAGTCGCCATCGGCTGATGGGTCGAAATACATGGTTAACCCGGCAGCATCAGCACCTGCGCTTTGGTTAAGGCGGTGATAAAAGTTAGGGTTTACACTACATAATACATCATCCAGCACGGTTACATCATAGCCATCAGCAGAGGCATCGCCCTTTACCAGCATAGCACCAAAGGTATTGGCAGCACTACCTGCCGGGGTAAAATCGATGGGCCGGTAAATACTTGGTCCGTTATTGTAAGAAGGCGAACCTGTAGGAAAATTGTAGGCTGAGGCAGCGGCTGTGTTGCGCGAAAGCTTACCTGTACCTATGGAGCTTACAAAACCGTTGTTGCGGGTAATGGCATTGGTAGCCGTATTGCTCACCAGCATTTCGTTTACGTCTGTGGCCAATTCGGCATTGTTTAAAGCCAGGGAGACAGTGGTAACGGCATTGATAGTTTGGCGTTTTACCACCGAGCCGCCACCCAAATTCAGGTTATTAAAGGTGGTTACCGAGGTGCCGGTAATTTGCTGGTTGCCACCATTCATATCTACCCAGCTGTTGTTGCCGGAATAGCTGCTGTTATTTACCCAATCACCGCTGAGGCGTATGGTATCGCCGCTGGCTGTAATTGTGCCATCATTGGTCACACTGCCTTCTACCACTACCGTTCCCTGGTTATCAATAAAACCCGAACCGGCCACCTGGTTGTTATAAAGCGAATTGGTTTTTACAATTACAAAGGCCCCGTCCTTCACGTATATATCAGCACCGTTGTTGTTAAACAACGCCTGCGCATAGCTGCCGATTACCGACACTGATAGGAGAGAAAACAGGTATATTTTCTTCATGCAGGGGACCTTGTGTTAGGTTGAAGCTGTTAAAGATAGAATTTTTACAAAAATTAGTCAAACTTTAAGTCGCCTTTTGATACGTAATTTTCATTGGAAATACGAGAAGCCGGTAAAAGCGGATTAAATAAATTCCGAAACATCACATGAAGGCCACTTCACCTATCGTATAGCCATCTGATATTAAATAACTTACCGCTCTTTTTTTGAGGTCAACCGGCCCGGCGGACAAGGATACCCTCAAAAAATAGTAACTTCGCCGCCCCAATGGATATCATCCGCCTTCTTCCCGATAATATTGCGAATCAGATTGCCGCCGGTGAGGTTATTCAACGACCTGCCTCGGCCGTAAAGGAGTTGATGGAGAACTCCATTGACTCGGGTGCTACGCACATTAAACTAATTGTAAAGCAGGCAGGTAAGGGACTGATACAGGTGATAGATAACGGCTGCGGGATGAGCGAAACGGATGCCCGCATGTGCTTTGAGAAACATGCTACCTCAAAAATCCGGTCGGCTGACGATTTATTCAATATCCGGACCATGGGCTTCCGGGGCGAGGCGCTGGCTTCGGTGGCGGCGATTGCGCAGGTGGAGCTGAAAACCCGCCCGCATGATGAACAACTGGGCACCTGTATTGAGATTGAAGGCATGAAGGTTACCCGACAGGAGCCCTGCCAAACGCCTGAAGGCACTTCCATTGCTATCAAAAACCTGTTTTTTAATGTGCCGGCACGCCGCAATTTTTTAAAAAGCGATGCGGTAGAGTTAAAGAACATTATTGAAGAATTTCAACGCATCGGGCTGGCCCATCCTAAGATCGGTTTTCAGTTGTTCAGTAACGATCACGAAGTGTTCCATCTGCGACCGGGCAACCTGAAACAACGGATTACCCAATTGTTTGGCGATAACTACGCCGAACGCATTGTGCCGGTGGAAGAAAAGAGCTATGCCTTACATGTGTTCGGTTTTGTAGGAAAACCCGAACACAGCAAGAAAACAAGGGGTGAACAATACATCTTCGTGAACAACCGGTTTATCAAGTCGGCATACCTGAACCATGCGGTAACAGCGGCTTACGACCAGATGATGCCGAAAGAGAATTTCCCTTTTTATGTCTTGTTTCTGGATATTGACCCGGCCAAAATCGACGTAAACGTACACCCCGCCAAACACGAGATAAAATTTGAGGACGAAAGGTTGGTGTATACCTTTGTTAACCTGGGTGCCAAACATGCGTTAGGCGCTTACAGCGTAACGCCAACGCTGGATTTTGATCAGGAGCACCACCTGAATGCCAACGGCACTTTTGAACAGCAGCCCCGCACCTGGCTGGAGATTACCCAACATGCCATGCAAACCAAGGAGGCTAAAAAATTTGCCCCTCCCACCAATTTTCAGCCGTTGAGCCAGCGCGAACAAAACAATGTGCAGCATTGGGAAAAAGCCTATGAGACCGGTAGCCAAACCTTCCACTCTAAAAGTTCTTCGGGCAATGATGAACACCCCAATGAACCCGAAGTTTTAAAGGAAGCATTTGCCCCGGTGCAATTACACCGCCGTTACATTGTTTCGCAGATAAAAAGCGGCTTTATTTTGATTGACCAGCAGGCCGCTCACGAACGTATTTTGTTTGAACGCTACCTGCGGTTGCTGGAGAAGAAAAAACACGACAGCCAACGGCAATTGTTTCCACAAAACCTGGAGTTAAATGCAGGCGACACGCAGATTTTAAAAGAGATTTTACCCGAAATAAACAACCTGGGTTTTGATATACAGGAGTTCGGCAAAAACAGTTTTGTTATTCACGGCTTTCCTTCGGACATTTTACAAGGCGATGAGAAAAAAATAGTGGAGGAACTGATTGAGCAGTTTAAAATGAACGCAGGTGTAAACAAACTGAATAAGCGCGAAAATCTGGCTAAAAGCATTGCCGCAAGTTCGGCTATAAAAACCGGTAAGGCATTGGGCACCGAAGAAATGCGCACCCTTATTGACGAACTTTTTGCCTGCGAAAATCCTTACAACGCCCCTAACGGCAAACTTACCTTTGTGACCTTCGCCAACGACGAGCTGGAGAAAAAATTCGCCAACAAATAGAACATTGCAGCTACAGCTGAATTGCATAAATTGCAGCACACCCAGGTGGGCTAAAGCGATGTTATGATTACCTACGAAGAAATATTTGAAAACAACCGCAAATGGATTGCGGAAAAGAGGGGCGGCGATGCCGACTTTTTTAAGAAACTGGCAGCCGAACAAAACCCCGAGTATCTGTATATAGGCTGCAGCGATAGCCGAGTAACTGCAGAAGAACTAATGGGCGCAGAGCCCGGTGAGGTATTTGTGCACCGGAACATTGCCAACATGGTTATCAGTATAGACCTGAACGTAATGTCGGTAATTAACTATGCGGTACGGCACCTGCGCGTAAACCAGATAATAGTTTGCGGGCATTATAACTGTGGCGGTGTAAAAGCAGCCATGACCCCGCAGGACCTGGGCCTCTTAAATCCCTGGCTGCGCAACATCCGCGATGTATACCGCCTGCATAAGGAGGAGTTAAATGCCATAACCGATGAACACCGGCGTTATGACCGTCTGGTAGAACTTAATGTGCACGAACAGTGTATTAATGTATTGAAAACAGCGGCGGTGCAGGAACGCTACGTAAGGGATGGTTTCCCGAAGGTGCATGGTTGGGTTTTTGATCTTAAAAGCGGCCAACTGGTTGATTTGAATATCGACGTAGACAAGGAACTGGCCGGCATACGTGAAATTTATAACCTGATGGGCGATAGTGCGAAAAACGCCTGATTGGTTACTGCAAAAAATTTATTTTCGCCCCACATTAAACACATGGCCATGAATTTTCCTTCCGACTTAAAGTACAGCAAAGAACATGAATGGGTGCGCGTTGAAGGCAGCACCGGCACTATTGGCATTACCGATTTTGCCCAGAAAGAGCTGGGTGACGTAGTGTATGTAGACATTAACACGATTGGCGAAACCGTTGCAAAGGATAAAGTATTCGGTACCGTTGAAGCGGTTAAAACCGTAAGCGACTTGTTTATGCCGGTAAGCGGCAAAGTGCTGGAGCAAAACACCGCCCTGAACGATGCCCCTGATGCAGTTAACACCGATCCTTATGGCGCAGGCTGGATGGTGAAAATCGAAATTTCGAATGTAGCTGAACTGAATGACCTGATGGACGCTGAAACCTACCGTAAGCACGTAGGCCAATAGGCACTATGCAGTCGTTTTTAAACTATAATTGGCCGTCCATTTTATGGGCGGCTTTTATTTTAGTGTTATGCCTGTTACCGGGTCACGATTTGCCCACGGTTAGCATAGCAGATTTCGATAAAGTGGTACACTTTGGTTTTTATGTGGTGTTATCGGTGTTGCTTTACTTTGGCTGGCATAAACAGCAAACCTGGACCGCCCTGCATCAAAACACCCTGTTCAAAATAGCTTTACTGACCTTTGCCTATGGTTTTGCCGTAGAAATACTGCAGGAACTGTTAACCGCCGACCGGCATTTTGATAAATACGATGCCCTGGCTAATGCCTGCGGCGGGGTATCCGGTAGCTGGATAGCCCGCTACCTGTATAACAGGGCCTGAACACCGAGGCCTTTAAAGCCCGCCCTTAATTTTTATTTTCGCGCTCCGTTGGCACAGGTGGCGGAGGTAAATCAATAGTTATGTTTCAGCAACTCGATAATCTTAAAGGACGATTTATAGAAGTGGGTAAAACGCTTAGCGACCCGGCAACTATGGCCGATATGAAGCGCTTTGCCCAGTTGAACAAGGAGTATCGCGAACTGGAGCGTATCGTTAAGCTTTACGACGAATACCGGGTAGTGCTTGGCAATATCGACAACAACAAGCAGATACTGGAAACCGAGAAAGACGAGGAGTTCCGCGAAATGGCAAAGGCTGATTTGCTAAGCCAGGAAGAAGAAAAACTGCGTTTGCAGGATGAGTTGAAACAATTGCTGGTGCCCCGCGAACCCGAAGATGAGCGCGATGTGCTGCTGGAGATACGTGCCGGAACGGGTGGTGATGAAGCCAGCTTATTTGCCGGTGACCTAGCCCGCATGTATACCCGCTATTGCGAATTGCTGGGTTGGAAAGTAACCGTAGTAACGGCTAACGAAGGTACGGTTGGCGGCTATAAAGAAGTAGTATTAGAGATTGCCGGAGACAGCGTTTATGGCAAAATGAAATTTGAAAGTGGTGTACACCGCGTGCAGCGTGTGCCTGAAACTGAAGCCAAGGGCCGCGTGCATACCAGTGCGGTAACCGTGGCCGTATTACCTGAAGCCGATGAAGTAGAAGTGCATATTAACGAAGCCGATATTAAACTGGATGTGTTCCGTGCCAGCGGAGCAGGTGGACAGCACGTTAACCGGACTGAAAGTGCTGTGCGCCTAACCCACATACCAACCGGAACAGTGGTGGAATGCCAGGCAGAGCGAAGCCAGCATAAGAACCGCGAACAAGCAATGAAAATGCTGAAAACGCGTATTTACGAAGAGGCTGTACGCAAACACGAGAACGAAATTGCTGCCCGCCGTAAAACGCTGGTAAGCACCGGTGACCGCTCGGCTAAAATCCGTACTTATAACTTCCCGCAAGGCCGTATTACCGACCACCGTATTAATATGAGCATTTACAACCTGGATGCTTTTATGAATGGTGAAATTGGTGAGATGATCGATGCCCTGGCAATGGCCGAGCAAACCGAGAAACTGAAAGAAGGAAACATCCAATTCTAATGTATGGCGCTGGTTATCCAATTGCTGTTAAACCTTTGGTTTGGCTACCGGTTGGAGGAGAGCGCTTTTCAGCAATACAAAAAAATAGCTTTGTGGCTGATGCCACTTTTAGTGCCGGCAGTAGCAATCGTGCACCTGGCTATAGAATTCAGCGTTGCAGGCAATCCAGATTTTTCGGCGCTCAGTTTTAACAACAGCTACTTTATTGGCCAGGGTTTATTGTTAGCGCTGGCAGTAGTAATGCAAGTGCTTTTTCACTTCTCGGTCTTTAAAGCCCTTCGCAATGCACGATTGAAAGCGAACAATTAATATTGCTTTAAACCATTATACTATGCTAAGCCCCGAAGAAGCACGGCAATTTGCCGAGGAGTGGTGCGCCGCCTGGAACTCGCATGACCTGGACCGCATTATGGCACACTTTACAGATGACTTTATAATGGAAACACCATTGGCCGCACAATTAGTGCCTGAAAGCGAAGGCATTGTTAAAGGTAAAGATGCAGTGCGCGCTTACTGGACCATCGGGTTGCAAAAGAATGCCGATTTATTTTTTGAAGTGCAGGAGGTGCTGACAGGTGTAAATGGGATAACCATTTATTACCGAAACACCACCCGTACTAGGAATGTAGCAGAGGTTTTATGGCTGAACGCTGCCCAGAAGGTTTATCGCGGGTTTGCGTATTACGGCCAGTAATTATTTCACAAATCTTTTCATTACTCTATTGTTACCGTAATTCAGCACTACAACATAAAGGCCCTGCGGTAAGGATGAAACATTCAACACAAAACCGTTGGCGCGTGCCTGCATATCAAGTATAAGCAACTTGCCGGCAAGATCGTACACCTGTGGCACGTTTAAGCCAGTTACACCTGTATTACTGATAAACAATTCAGCGTTTGCGGGATTGGGGTATAGGTTAATAAAAATAGAGGCATCCGATTCTGTTATGCCCGTGGCAACCGGCACCACGTTTAAAGTGCCCATTGGCCCGCCTCCGTTTTTATAGTTGTAGAAAGTGGAATCGCAATAGGTAGAATTACAACCGTTGTTATCGCTAACTGTTAAGCAAATGGTATAATGCCCAGCGGCATTGTATTGATGAACCGGATATTGCTGATTGGAAGTGCCCCCATCGCCAAAATCCCATGCATAGTTGAGGTTGCTGCCAGCGGAAAGATTCTGGGCAAAGTAATTACCTGGCAGCGTATCGGGGTAAACCCAAAAAAATGCACTACAGCTAGATGGAGTAACAAGGGCTGAATCGTACAAGTGCAAGCCTCCTCCAGTATGACAGCCTATTGTGTCATCCGTATAAACGTTTACGTAATATTCGGTATTGGGTAAAATAATAAAATGGGCATTAGGGAAAAAACTGCTATCCACAATGTTAAAGTGGCCGCTGGTATCTTTAGCTACTAATTGCCAGCGGTACGAAAAAGGTCCAAGGCTATTTACCTGTACAGAGAAAACATAATCGCTGTCAACATGCGTATAATTGGTAACAATGGAACAATCATAAACCCTAGCCGAATCGCAGGAATACATAGGCGATAATTCGAAGGCTTGTTGTCCGTTCCGCAGCTGACAATAAGGTGTAACTGAAACTCCGCAATCCAGCAAGTCGCAATAGCTTAACGGATAGTTGAGCATATTGTTCAAAATACCTACGCTTTCTATCCAGGTGCAGCTATATCCATTTTGCTTACGCAGACGCATCAATTTCCTTGGTCCGGCTAATGTATTTAGAACACCTATGCTGTCAACATGATAGTATCCATTATTGGGTGCAGGCCCATAGAAGCCGTTTTGCCAGGAGAGATAAACTGAATCACCCAGAATCATCGAAAAATCATATATAAGTTGATCAACACCATTAACCAGCGCATACACTCTGCGGTTGAGGCTATCTTCCCGCAGGTAAGATGTATAGGCATTTGGCTGTCCGTTAAAAAGAAGGCGTGTATAGTTGTTCGGCCCTATTAGTGTATCTCCACCTGTAGTATAAGCATTTAAAAAGGGCCCAATCATACCCTGTTCATAGGTTTTCCAGGTAATGTTGTTTCCAAGCATGGGGTGATAAACCTGTGCGGCAAGTTGCACAGTAACAACTGTTAAAACAAACAGATAGAGTTTTCGCATAGGGGCATTTCCGTAGTAGATGAATCTCTCCGGAAAAGAGTTGCACCGTTTTTCATATCAAGCCGTAGCCACCTGCAAATGTGGAATGGCTACATGGTCGTATTCGCCCACTTTGGTGAGGTCCATTACAACCTTGCCCTCTTCATTGGTATAGAAAGGCCGGCGGAAACGGGCCCCGTACACAAACTGCTTAAAGGTGTAGCTGTGACGGCTATAAATAGTTTGCGAGAATACATCATCAAAGCCCTTGAGTAGAATAAACACCTCCACATCCATACGCTCCATCTCTTCCATGGTTTTACCATAAAGCGCACTTTCCTCATCAATGGGGTGGTTGATGGTCCAGCTGGTGGGGAACATCGCTATTTTATCTATTTCCAACTTCACCTGCTGAAAACGGCGAACGCTTTTATCGCCTTCCTCTTCCACCCAACTTAAATTGATTCGGGCCTCCATCTCCATTAGCCCCGAGTTCATCTCGTTAGCCACCATAAACTGCAAACCAGTAATGTTGCCAAAGGGAGCTATAATCATATGGTTGCTGTATTTAATTCGGGACACGGGCCTTGAAAACCTGCCGTAGAGTGTGCCTGTTGCTAATACAAAAGTCATTAGTCCGATGAATGCCTCTAAAACCGCCACAAAGTTGGTAGCTATACCAGTAGGATGAATACCGCCATAGCCTACTGTGGTAAAGGATTGAGCTGAAAAGAAAAAGCAATACAACAACTGCATGCCGGGTGTATCACCAATCACACCGCTTAAGTTCTTAACGTCAAGCGCAAAATAAACCACAGCAAACAGCATGTTCATGCCCAAATAAAACCCTACGAGCGTTAACCAATAATGGCTCCACCTGGTGGTAATAAGCCAGTGATAGGGATAAAAATTACCTAACAACCGACCGGTTTTGCGCTCCATGTTATAGCTGCCGTTAGCGCCTATAATGCTTTGCCGGCCTTTAGCACCGGTGCGGTCCAGACCTAAATCTTCACCAGGTTTTGCCCGGTCCTTTATTCTACGCAGTACACTCATGCTTTGTCGCTATTAATAGTTGGTAAAAATAAACAGAAAGAGAATATGCACATGGTTGCCCGTGTTGGTGATAAAACACCGCAAGTGCTGTACACAAGTATTTGGTATTTTTACGCCGCGCATGAAGGACGGATATAAGCTGGAAGATATTGTTAAAGCCACCGGTGGTAAACTTGCGGCGAAAGGAACCAATCCTTTACTAATTCTCGAATTACTTACCGATTCGCGCAAGCTGCTACATCCGCAAGTGACCTTGTTTTTTGCCTTGCCCGGCCTTAAACTGGATGGGCACAACTACATAGCAGACCTCTACAAAAAGGGTGTGCGGGCCTTTGTAGTCAGTAAAGAACAGGCACTTGAGACTTATCCTGACGCAGCTTTTATACTAGTAAAAGACGTTGTGAATGCCTTGCAAAAGTTGGCTCACTTCCACCGTAAAAAATTCCAGATACCGGTTATTGGTATTACGGGCAGTAACGGTAAAACCATTGTAAAGGAATGGCTGTATCAACTGTTGCACGAGGATTACAATATTGTGCGCAGCCCTAAAAGTTATAACTCGCAGATTGGCGTGCCACTATCGCTGTGGCTGATGGACAGCACGCATACACTGGGCATTTTTGAGGCCGGTATTTCGGAGCCGGGTGAAATGGATAAGCTGGAAAAGATAATACAGCCTACCATCGGTGTATTAACCAATATCGGCGAAGCCCACAGCGAAGGTTTTTTGAATGTAAAGCACAAAACCAAGGAAAAGCTCAAGCTGTTCAGTAAGGCCGATGTTTTGATCTACTGTAAGGATTATCCGGATATTAATCAGAGCATCGGTGAGATAAATGCGCTGCAAAAACAAGGCGCTACCGTTTTTAGCTGGAGCATGAGCGGCGAAGCTGATTTACAGGTGCGCAGCATTATGCAAAAGGATGGCCGGACACTATTCGATTGTCTGTTGGATAAAAAACAGCTGGAGTTTGAGATTCCATTTACCGATAAAGCCAGCGTAGAAAATGCCGTGCATTGCTTGTGTGTAATGCTGTATCTGAAAATCGAAGAATCGGTTATACGCGAACGCATGAAACACCTGGCCGGCATAAAAATGCGGCTCGAAATGAAGGATGCCGTGAATAACTGCTCGGTTATTAATGACAGTTACAACTCGGATATTGGCTCGTTGAAAATTGCCATCGACTTTTTACGTCAGCAAAATCAGCATCCGAAAAAAACGGTCGTATTGTCTGACATTTTACAAAGCGGCCGCAGCGAAATTGACCTGTATGTAGAAGTAGCAGGGCTACTGGAACAAAACAGCATCAACAAATTAATTGGTATTGGCCCTGCCCTGGTGCGACAAAAGAAGTTGTTTGAAAAAAACGAGCAGCTTGAATTACACCTCTTCGAAAGCACCGATGAGTTTTTGAAGCATCATGATGGCGCGATGTTTAACAACGAAGTGATTTTGCTAAAAGGCGCGCGAAAGTTCCGGTTTGAAATCATCGGTAAGTTTCTGGAGCGCAAAGGCCATGAAACCGTATTGGAAATAAACCTGAATGCCATAGCCCATAACCTGAAGGTATACCAGCAATTGCTGAAATCTGATACAAGGATTATGGCCATGGTAAAAGCCTTTAGCTACGGCAGCGGTAGTTTTGAAATTGCCAATGTGCTGCAGTTTAACCGCTGCGATTATCTGGCCGTGGCCTATGCCGATGAAGGCGTTGAGCTGCGCCGCAATGGCATTACCCTTCCTATAATGGTAATGAACCCCGAGCACCGCAGCTTTGATGCTATGATACAACACAACCTGGAGCCGGATATTTACAGCATCCAGTTGTTCGACAGGTTTACAGAGTTGCTAACCCTGTTACGCAACGGAACTTCGGAACCTTATAAAATACACATTGAGCTGGAAACAGGCATGAACCGGCTGGGATTTGCAGAAGCCGACCTGGATGCCCTGGTGGAACGGTTAAAGATTACCCCACAGGTGCAGGTGGCCTCCGTGTTTTCTCACCTTGCAGCCAGCGAGGATAATGCCTACGACGATTTTACAAATGAACAAATTGCGCGTTTTGAAGCGATGAGCAAAAAGATCTGTTCCGCATTCGATTATAAAATTCTCCGGCATATCCTGAACAGCAATGGCATTACCCGCCATACCAATGCCCAGTTTGATATGGTACGGCTTGGTATAGGCTTATATGGTATCGACTCCTCTAATAAAGTGCAGAAGCAATTGGTGAATGTGCAAACGTTAAAGACCACTATTTCGCAGATTAAACAGGTTAAAAAAGGCGATACCGTAGGTTATGGACGTGTAGGCAAGGTTGGCAAGGATAAGAGCATTGCTACGGTAGGCATTGGTTACGCTGATGGCCTTAGCCGTAAACTGAGCAATGGACGTGGCACCATGCATGTGAATGGGAAACCGGCTCCTATTATCGGTAATGTTTGTATGGATATGACTATGCTGGATATAACCGGCATCGAAGCACAGGAAGGTGATGAGGTAATAGTGTTTGGAGCCTATCCGCGTATCGAGGAGGTTGCCAGCAAGGCTGAAACGATCCCGTACGAAATACTTACCGGTATCAGCGCCCGTGTAAAGCGCGTTTATTTTCAGGAATAAAAACTACACCTCTTTAAGCAGGGTGCGAAATGCCTGGAACTTACCAGGAAATAACTCTAACCCTTCTTTCTGTAACTGTGGAGCATATTTCTCTTTATACTCAAAGTATTTGCTTATATCCGAGGCAAAATACTGAATGGCATAACTGATGCCATCGCGGGTATCCTCTTCCAGTATGCGGTAAATTCTTGCGTGGGTAAAACATCCTGTTTCCACTACCAGGTGCATATGCTCTTCTTTCATCCAGCGCAGCCAAAGATCGTGCACATCTAAATCTATCTTGATGGTAACATTGTAAACTATCATTGGGCGAAGTAAACAAAATAGCCCTGCATGCGAAAGTGCAGGACTACTCGCTCATTTTATCGCCGCGGAGCAAGCGGTAGCGCTTGCGGGCTTCAATTACCAGTAAGGAACTGCTATAGTCGGTTATAATTTTCTGATACAATTCCATGGCTTTGGGCTTATTACCCAGGTGCTCCTCGTTTATTTCTGCCAGCAAAAATGTAGCATCATCACCCTTCAGGTCTTCCTTATAATTTTTGAGGATGTCATCCAACAGAGGCACAGCCTTGTCGAACTCCTTCCGTTTTACATAAATCTGCGCTTTGCTAAACTCAATATCATCACTCAATGCATGGCCGGGAAACAAATAGGTGATGGTGTCGAGAGTGCCGCGGGCTTCCTCGTCCTTGTTCTGGAACAACAGCAACTCGGCCCGTGCATACATTTGCATAGGAGTTTCTATAGTGTCCATCCCAAGGTTATCAATAATAAACACCGATAAATTAATGGCATCGTTACTGATCAATTCGGTGGTAGAGCTTTTTAGTGCCTGCAATTGGGTTTGAGCCCATTCAAAATCACCTCGGTAATAAGCCAGTTTTGCATTACGGAAACGCGCTTCCTCGCCAAGCGGGCTATCTTTCTCTTCCTTATCCACCTGCGAGTATAACAGGGTACTCTCCCACACCTCTCCTTCTATCAGGTAAAAATCGCCCAGTGATAACTTAGCCTGGTTTTTTAACTGCTGGCTGATACCAGGCATCGCAATCAATTTCTGGCTCCATTCTTCAGCTGCCTTTAAATCATGCAGGTAAAAGCCTTCCAGGTCGGCGAGTTCCTTAATACTTTGAGCGGTCCTAAAATTCTGCCCATTATCGTTAATAAAACTCAGGTAATCATTCTTCAACCCTTCCAAATCGGCCTGGGTATAGTTCAGCTTCTTGGCAATTTTTTCTTTACGGCAATTCAACAAATCGGTGCGCGCGCTGAAGTAAAGCGAATTCTCCTTGCCTTTACCCACCACATATTCGTAACCGGCAACAGCGTTATCGTAGTCGCCTTCGGTTTGTGCCATATGGGCAATGTTCAACACACGCATGCCGTTTTCTCCCTTGCGTTTATCCAGGGCTTTCATTTGCACGATGGCGCCTTCAAAGTCTTTGTTTTGCACGTATACCCATGTTAGCAGGTCTATGTAATCGATAGCATTTGCATCCTTTTGCACCCGTGCATATAACTGTGTTTCCAGTTCATTCAACAGGGCTGTTTCTATCGACGAAGTTTGTATTACATTCTTAATACTCTGCACACCAAAAGGATTGGCGTCCATGCTTATCAAAAAATACTTTACGGCGCTGGCGGCATCCTGCTTGCTCATATAAGCGCCAGCCAATTGCATGCTGTAGGTAGCATCGTTCTTAAAAATCTTATTGCCCTTTTCGTAGGTAGCAATCACGTAATCATACAGCCTGTAATTTTCGAAAGCACCTGCCAGGCTACGTATAGCCAAATCGTTGGGGCGCAACTCCTTTACAGCGCGCTCGTACTGTTCTTTTGCCTTCGCTGCATCGGGCACCTGGGCAAACATAAAACCAAGGTCTACCACATACTGGGCAACACCTTCATTTTTCTTGATCTGCTTTTTTACCACTTTTTCCAGCTCATCAAATTTTTTGAGACTTACGAGGCAGTTATAGAGTGGTGTGTAATATTTAGGGTCGTAGTTATTCTTCTCCCACAGGCCTTGAAAAAGTTCAGCGGCCTTATCGAACTCATTGTTTTGCAGGTAGCTATTGGCCAGGGTTTCGTCGCGCCCGGGCTGCGCAAGCGTAACCAACTGCAGGCTGCACATAAAAAACACAAAGGCTAAAACGCGTTTCATCGGGTATGAAAATAGCAATGTTCGCTATATAACGGGGGCTTTTAAGAAATGTTGGATAGCCCGGTTTATGCTGCCTTTGTGCTTGTGGTAAGCCGGGGTGAAACCACAATATGAGCAGGCCTGCCTATTTAACAACTTGGGCAATCGTGCCTAATTCGTGCAGCTAAAACCCGAAGCACATGTTACCCCAAACAGAAACGCCTATTGAAGAAATAAAACAGGAAGCGCTTGACCGCATGGCCGTTGCCATAACTATTGTGGATGGAAGCGGAAGGTTTGTGTACTGCAATGCCAGCAGCCAGCAACTTTTAGGTTACACCCGCCCGGAAATGGAAGCCCTGCACTGGCCCCAACTATTGGCAGCGCCCCAAACAGTGGAGCAACTGGAGGAAATCTACACTGCCTTTAGAATCCGCGGAAATTGGGAGGGCGTGCAACAGCTCCTAACCAAAGCCGGCGGCATCCTACCGGTTAAGGTGCACTTAGCACATATGCCCGGCGAGTTTGTTTCCTGCGTATTTACCGATATAAGCGAACAGCTAAAGCGCGACGCTAAATTAGCCGACCTAAGTGCCGCCGTAGAGTCGGCAATGGACGGTATTGCCTTACTTGGGCCTGATGAAAAGTATTACTACCTGAACGACCGACACGTAAAACACTTTGGTTACGAACACGAGGCAGATTTACTGGGAAAGACCTGGCGTGTAATTTATCCGGAGCATGAAATAAAACGAATTGAGCAGGACCTGTTTCCTAAACTGGCACGCGATGGACGCTGGCAGGGCGAAACACTTGGTATTAAGAAAAACGGCGGACTAATTCATCAGGAGATTACCTTAACCGCACTACCTACAGGCGGGCTCATTTGCATTATGCGCAACATTACAGAGAAGAAATTGCGCGAAGCGGAAATCAAAAAGCTGGCACTTGTAGCCAGCAAAACAAATAATGCCGTAGTTATTACCGACAACCAAATGGTAATAGACTGGATGAATGAATCGGCCGAGTGCATGTTTGAAACAAAACTATTTGAGGCGCCGGGCACCAGAATTTACGGCCTGATGCAGGACATGCGTTTGCCGGAAGAAGAACGAGAGCAATTACTCAAACAAATGCAGCTGGGTAAGCCTTTCAGTTTTGAGCTGCATTTGCATAAAAATACCGGCAAGCAATTATGCCTGCATATGGAGGTTAATCCCATCTACGAACAGGACCGCATTACCTATTATGTATTTCTGTTTTTGGATATTACTACCATAAAAGAGGCAGAACATAACCTGAGCAATGCACTGGAGAAGGAAAAGCACCTGAATGATCTGAAAACCCATTTCGTAAGCCTTACTTCCCATGAGTTCCGCACTCCTTTGACAAGTATACAGTCAAGTTTAGACATACTGAACCTTCATTTATACAATTACGGAGTTGTAAATAAGGAAAAGCTCAACCAGCACCTGGACCAGATTTCGGATGAGGTACAGCGCATGACTGAGCTGATGGACAATGTGTTAGTGCTTGGCAAGATTAATTCGGGCAAAATTGATTTCAGGCCCGAATACCACAATGTGTTACCACTGATAAATGACGTAGTAAACAATAAACGCATTAACCAGTATAACAAACGGATACAGTTACGGGTAAAAGGTGCTGCCTGTAATGTGTATTGCGATTTGCGCTTATTGGAACACATACTGAATAACTTGCTGATAAATGCCCTTAAATATTCCGAAGCTTCGTCCGAACATCCGGAACTGGATGTTGTTTTTAACGGACAAGAGGTCCAGTTTACCATAATCGATTACGGTATTGGTGTACCGGAAGCAGATAGGCCGCATTTGTTTGAATCGTTTTACCGGGCAGGTAATGCACACAACATACCCGGCACAGGCCTGGGCCTGCCGATTGTAAAACAGTTTGTGGAGCTGCATCATGGGTCTATCAGTTTCGAAAGCGAACTCAACAAAAAAACCATATTCCGTTTCAACATCCCAGTAAGAAAGTATGTGTAAAGTTTTAATCGTAGAAGACGAAACCAACATCCGTAACAACCTGCGCGAGATTTTAGAAATGAGCGGTTACGAAGTTACCGTTGCCGAGAACGGTGAGGAGGCGCTTATTGCCCTGGCCGGCGAAATGCCGGACATTATCCTAAGCGACATTCTGATGCCGGTTATGAATGGATACGATTTGCTGCGTAACGTTCAGGCAAATCCCAAGCTGCGTCATCTGCCATTTTTGTTTTTGAGTGCTAAAATTGAATTGGAAGACATACGCAATGGCATGAACCTGGGTGCCGACGATTACCTGACCAAGCCTGTTAAATACCAGGAGTTAATAAAGGCTATTGAAATGCGCATCAACCGCCGTAAGGATTTTATTGATACAGCACCCCGTACCGGTGATGGGGAAATTAACAGCACAAAGCGAGAAGAATTACAGCTGATGCTTACGAAAATCAGTAACTCGGAGATGCGCGTGTTGCGCCAGCTGGCCGAAAACCGTAACTCCTTTCAAATTGCAGAAACCCTGTTCCTGAGTTTTAAAACAGTGCAAAACCACCGGGCCAACATGGTTAAAAAGCTTGGATTGTTTGGGCAAAATGCGCTGCTATCGTTTGCGCTTAACTGCAAGATGCTGGATTTACTTCTGCAGGGCGAAGAACAAAATCAACAAACCTCCTAAAAAAAGTGGGGTGAAGTATCTACCCGAACTTCACCCCTTTCCGATTAAACGGAACCCCGAAAAAACATTTCCGCTACGCTTTAGGCGCGACGCGGTTGTAATATATTTTGATATACCTCGATGGTATTGCGCAGTTTTTTGTTCTCGTTCACCAGGTCCATAACAGCTACCTCTTCAAATTCCTGCAGGGTATCTTCGGTTAACATCAATTTTGGTGAAACCAACATGGCCGGATCGATTCGTAACACTTCGCAAATTTTAAGTAAGGTGCCCACGCGCAGGTCGCGGCCCAGTTCAATGCTGGAATATGCCTGCTGCGAAACACCCAGTTCGCGGGCAATGGCATCTTGCTTATATCCACGGTATTGGCGTATACGGCGTATGCGGCTTGCTAGTTCGTGATGCATATCTTTTGGTTTTGCACAACAAATCAACATCACCTGCCTTGTATCCACAATAAGCAGCGCTATTCAAATTGGTATTTGGGCAGCCCTACTCACCACCCTTCAGCGGATCGCCAGACCAACGAGGACAACACATTATATTTCTGATTAATTAAAAGAGGCCGCCTTAGTATTTGTAGAAATCTACGCGGTCCTTTTTTAATACTGCCATGCGCTCGTTAACAATAGCAGCCTGCAGCACACCACTGCTGTCGGGCAAGCTGATGGATTTTGTCTCGAAGGTTAGCAAGTTGTACGCGTTTAGCTTCAGGCTATCGAAGTATATGATCTGATCCTGCAACACCTGGAATTTTTTTAATCCCTTTAAGGGAACAGTTTTAGCATAGCTGCCAAAACCATCGAACACCAACACGCCCAGGTTGGGGTCGTTGAGGTAAACCTGGCCTTCGCGTTCCATTAAGAAATTGGGATTGGGGGTTTCATCCAGCAACACATTCAGCGGTTGGCTTTCGCGGTATACTTTGCCACTTTCATCGATCTTCTTCAGCTTAAAATCGATATTATCATAAAACCAGATGCGGCCGTCCACAGAGGAAGCCACCACCGTGATGTTCTGATAACCGAGATCGAAAAAATTATAGGTAGAAAGCGGCGAGAGAAACCGGTCCAGCGTAATAGCAGTAGAAAAGTCGGGATAGTACACCAGCACCTTCATGGGATTGTTTACGTCCACCATGCCTATTTTGCCATAACGCAGCTCTTCATAAGGATACAGGTATTTACCATCGCTGTTGTATTTAATCAGCCGGTTATCATCAGCCGTATAAAAGCTACCGAAGTTATCAACCGTTAAATAAGTGGCTTTGGTTTCGTAGGTGTTTAACAAGCCAAAGGGAACCGCACACGCCATTAACAGTACCGCCACTACTGCCATCAGCAGTAATCGTTTTTGTAAAGCGGTAAGCAGGGTTAAACGTTTCATTACTTTTTGTAATACTTTAAATGCAGCTCGGTGCCATCAAAAACGGCATAACTGTTATAATCCAGCCAGTCTCCAAGGTTTATATAACGGCTTTTATCGTTCAGGCGTATATCCAGCGGCAAGTGGCGGTGGCCGAAAACAAAGTAATCTACCGGCTGCCTTTCCAATACCCTTCTGGCATAGGCCACCAGCCATTCCTTGTCTTCGCCCTTAAACTCCTCCAGCACTTTTTCGTTGCCGTTGGCACCATAGCGGCTACGCTTTGAGAAGAAAGAAGCAATCCGCGTGCCGATATCGGGATGGAGCCATTTAAACAGAAACTGACATACGGGGTTGGCAAAAACCCTTTTAATGAATTTGTAACCATGGTCGCCGGGGCCCAGGCCATCGCCGTGGCCTATAAAAAACTGCTTGCCGTTAAACTGACGCGTAACCGGGGCCTTGTGCACTTTTACGCCTAATTCTTCTTCCAGGTAGCCATACATCCACAAATCGTGGTTGCCGGTAAAGATGTGAACCGGAATTCCGGCATCGGTTATTTCGGCGATTTTACCCAGCAAGCGCACATAGCCTTTTGGCACCACGGTAGCATAATCGTGCCAGAAGTCGAACAGGTCGCCTACCAGGAATATTTCGGTGGCGTTAGTGCGCGCTTCCTCCAGCCAACTGATAAATAAACGCTCCCTGGCCAGGCTACTTGCCCTATCGGGTACGCCCAGGTGTAAATCGCTTGCAAAGTAAATAGTACTGTTACCGGCCATTAGCCCCAAACCTACATAATTCCGTGGCTATTTTAACGGGGCGTTCGGCTTACGGACGCAAAGAAGGAGGAATGATCTGGTCTACCAGGATGATGAATACATCCTCGGTTCCCTCGGCGTTCAGTATCAGGCGCTGCTTATCGTAAAAGTGACCGTTGTTGGAATGGCCCAGCTTAATAACAGAAGGCAGTTCGCCTTTATGACCTGCTGCAAACTTCTCTAATGCTTCTGTTTCGGTAGCAGACAGATGCGAAATATCGGTAAGGATGATATGCGTTTTAGGGAAGCAAGGCAAACGGCGACGTGAAGCCTGCTTAGGATTCAGGATGATGGTACCTTCGTCGGCTACCAGGAATTCGCATAGCGAAATAGCGGCATCGGAGTTTTCAATAGTGAAACCAATAGCGCCTTTCTGAAAACCGTTATCGGTGAAGGCATCCTTGATTTCATTTTCCCAGGCAAATACAAAACTCCAGCGGTTTTCTTCCTTCAGCGCTTTCAGCGTATCCACGGCTTCGCTGATGGTTTCGCAGAACAGGAACTTACCGCCTGCACCAATGAACTTGGTAGCAAAACGGATGTCCAGATCTTTCTCAACGGGCAAATTTGTTTTAGGAGCAGTAACCTCTACGGTGCGCAGGGTAACTTCCATTTCCGATACCAATTCGCCTACCATGGAAGGAGTTTCCGGCAATTGCACTTCCTCTACCACCTGCACCGGCTGAATAAGCGGTGCCTGATTAACTACAGGAACTTCGTTGGTTTCTTCGGCCACAACGGTATCGTCTAACAGTTCTTCTTCCTGCTTTTCGTTGCCGGCAAAAAAACTTTTAAAGCGTGCAAAAATTCCTGAGTCTTCAGTAAACATAGCGATGGGTTTAGTATCGGTAAACTTATGTTTCAAATTTACACGCTACCAAACCCATCGGGTTGTTTTACAGGTCCTTATTCTCAACAGGAGGGATAGGGGTGTCTGTGCTTGTAGACACGGTGAATTGTCCGTTCACATTTGCAGCACTGCTATCAATTACCGGTGGTTCGGGCCTGTCGTAAGGGCGCTTGCCTAACAGAGCTTCCAAATCATCCTTAAATAAAACTTCTTTATCAAGTAACAATTTAGCCAGTGCATGCAGTTGATCTTTTTTATCAATCAACAACTGCTGGGCACGTTGGTATTGCTTGTCGATGATCTTGCGCGCTTCGTTATCCATCAGCGTGGCTGTTTCCTCGCTATACGGCTTGCTGAAGGTGTTCTGGTTCATCATATCGTAGAACGATACGTTACCTACTTTCTCGTTCATACCGAAGATGGAAACGATAGCGTAGGCCACTTTGGTAACATGGTCCAGATCGTTTTGCGCACCGGTTGAAATACGATCGAAAACTACTTTTTCGGCCGCGCGACCACCGAGGGTCATACACATGCGATCCAACAATTCATCTTCAATTTCAATGTACTTTTCCTTCGGTAAGTATTGCGCATAACCCAGGGCAGCAACACCGCGTGGTATGATAGATACCTTTAACAACGGATGCGCATATTCCAGATACCAGCCGCAAAGTGCGTGGCCTGCCTCGTGGTAGGCTATCACCTTTTTCTCTTCCGGAGAAATAAGTTTGTTCTTCTTTTCCAGACCACCAATAGCACGGTCGATAGCGTCGTTAAAGTCCTGCATATCGATATCCGTTTTATCCTTACGGGCGGCAATGAGGGCTGCTTCGTTACAGATGTTGGCGATATCGGCACCTACAAAGCCAGGGGTTAATGCAGCCAGTTTAACCACGTCTACTTCCTTGCTTATTTTGATTGACTTTAAGTGCACCTTAAAGATCTGCTCGCGGCCTTTTAAATCGGGCTTATCGATGCTGATCTGACGATCGAAACGGCCGGGGCGCAGCAGGGCTGTATCCAATACATCGGGGCGGTTGGTAGCAGCCAGTATAATTACACCTTTCTCCGAGCTAAAACCATCCATTTCAACCAGTAACTGGTTCAGGGTGCTTTCGCGTTCGTCGTTACCCTGTATCAATGTTTTACCACGGGCGCGGCCAATGGCATCAATCTCGTCGATAAAGATGATACAAGGCGCTTTTTCGCGGGCCTGGCGGAACAAATCGCGCACGCGCGAGGCACCTACACCTACAAACATTTCCACGAAATCGGAACCGCTGATACTGAAGAACGGCACCTGCGCTTCGCCGGCCATTGCCTTGGCAATCAGGGTTTTACCTGTACCCGGAGGGCCTATTAATAGGGCACCTTTAGGTATTTTACCACCCAGGGCAGTATATTTTTTAGGGTGTTTTAAAAAGTTAACGATTTCCTGCACTTCCACCTTGGCTTCGTCCAGGCCGGCTACATCCTCAAAGGTCAGGTTAATCTTCTCATCGCGGTCGAACAAAATAGCCTTGCTTTTGCCGATGTTGAAGATGTTGCCACCGGGGCCACCGATGCCACCACCGCCTGCGCGACGCAGCATAAATACCCAGAAACCTATAAACAGGATAAGCGGCAATAACCAGGGAAGCAGGTCGGCAAACCAGTTAGGGCGGGTATCAAAATCTACCTTTACCACCGGTACTGCGGGGTTGGCCTTGTAAAAGTCGTCTATCTGATCCTGGTATTTTTCGCCTGAGGCCACCGTAAACATGTAGTGTGGTCCTTTGTTGGCTGTGCCGAAACGGGTTTTGGCAATCTCCTTGTATTTATCCTTGCTAAGGACAGTTTCCTTCAGGTAAACTTCAGCCACTTTATCATTCACAATCACCACCTTTTCTACATCGCTATCCTTTAGCATGGTGGTAAGGTCAACAAAGGAACTCTTCTTTACGTTCTCCTGAAAGAAGGAGAGATTGAATGAGATGATAATAAAGGCAATGATGATGGCATATACCCAGAAATAATTGAACCGAGGGCCTCCGCCTTCTTCACCTTTCTTCTTTCCGCCCCCAGGGAATATATCGCGCTGGTTTGGATTCTTCTTGTTTTCGTTGTTTTCCATATAAATCTATTCTCCGTGTTTATCCTTTGACGTATCGCTGTGGCAATTATTGTAAGGCCACAGGGCCGGGGGGCGAAAGTACACTTCTTCCCGTTATAACGCTAACCCTAGGGGTACGAGGTGCTTTTGGCATCGTTCCACAACTCTTCGAGGGCATAAAACTCCCGTTTTTCGCGATGGAAGATATGCACGGTTACATCAACAAAGTCAATGATCACCCATTCAGCGCCTTTGCTGCTTTCGGTGCGGTAGGGTAAAAAGCCTTTCTTTTTTGTTTCTTCTAATACACTTTCATACAGCGCGCGTACCTGCGTGGTGCTATCGCCATGGGTGATAATGAAATAATCGGAAGGCGTGTCTTTTATTTTGCGAAGGTCAAGGCTTATAACATCCTTTCCTTTTTTCTCGAGAATGGCGTCAATTACTGCGCTGCGTAATTTATCGGTAGCCGAAATTTTTTTGGTCAAAAGCGTACAGTTTTGTTGATAAGAATCATTTTTATGCTTTCTCAAAAGTAAGTACTTTTCGATAAAGCAAAAGCGATGCCCGAAACCACCCTCAACACCCTGTTTATAGGTAAACACACTATTGAACTGGACCGTGTTGAAAGCACCAACAGTTATGCTAAAAACCTGTTAAATGATGCACGGCCCGTGGAAGGCACCCTTGTGTGGGCCCATGAGCAAACGGCAGGCCGGGGACAAATGGGCAATACCTGGCAAAGCGAGGGACAAAAGAACCTGACTGCCAGTTTCATTTTGTATCCCGACTTTTTGAGTCCTGACAAACAATTTTTTTTAAATATGGCTGTTAGCCTTGCCGTTAAAGATTGTTGCGAGGAATTTTTGCCCGAGGAGGTGAAGATAAAGTGGCCCAACGACATTTATTGCGGTGATAAAAAGGCAGGTGGTATTTTAATTGAAAACACCCTGACCGGCCCTAAGCTTTATTCTTCAGTTATTGGCATTGGTTTAAACGTGAACCAAACTGAATTTAGCGCCGAGGTACCCAACCCAACCTCCTTAAAACTACTTACCGGCAAGGACTACCCTGTGCAACAAGTACTGGAACGCCTTTGCGTGTATCTTGAAAAATACTACCTGCAGTTACGCCAATTGCATCTGAATTTTCTGGACCGTGCCTACACCGATGCCCTGTATCGTTACCAGCAGACCCACGAGTTTAAGAAGGGCGAACAGGTGTTTAAAGGTGAAATAAACGGTGTGGGCAAGGACGGCAAACTCATCATCCACAGCCAGGGTAAAGAACTGCGCTTTGCTTTTAAGGAAGTAGAATACCTGCTGTAAGCTTATCGCTTTTTAGTGCGTATAACTGCCTGGGTGCTAAACAGCCTGTAAACAATTACATCGCTGGTGGGTGGCGCTTCAGCGGTATTATCGCTGGTGGTTAATACCAGCATAGGTATTTGCGTGCCGCTTAGTTTACCGCAAAACGCTTTTTTGAGCCGCAGGCTTAGCCGGGTGCGCATAGAGGGCAGCACCTGTTCCAACACAAACATCAAGGTATCGTTGCTGAGTGAATAAGGCACTTTGCGGAACTCGCCAATAGAGGCGTTTTTATCGAGCAGGGTGCCGAGGCTATCGAGAATACTTTGGGCAGCGCTGAAATAAATCAGCTGATGTTCATCGATTAATTTGAAACCTGTTCGGTACACTATGCGGTTGCGTTTAATGCTTTCCGCTGCCAGGTAGGTGCGCTGGTAAAATGTATCCTTTGGAGCCATCCATGCGGACCTTCGGACACTAAATACCGTATCCTGTGCCATCACTACAGAGGGCAATAAACACAAACAGAGATACAACAGGGGCGCTAGTTTCATACGCATCTGAGAGCAATAACGGTGGCCGGGTAGTTTTAATTGTATAAGCAAAAACCTGCCCTAAAGTAACCTACAGCCGGGTATAAAATGGGTGTGCCGACTGATTTTATAGGTGTTGAAGACTGATTTTAGACCCAGGTGCGCGCCTGCAGAAAAACTTCTAAGTAATTGAAAACAAGCCTTCTACACAGATGGACACCCATTTTTGACTGAGATTTGACTGAGGTTTTTGGCTGAGCGAAAAAACAGGTGCGAAAGGACCCGATTTTTAGGGCCTGTTTAGTGTAAACATAGTATGTCAAAGAACAGAATTAGAACAAAGATAGCATTATTTTTTCACATTGGGTTACTTTTTATTAAAATTGAACCAATGGGTGAATTGGACAAATGCGAATAGAACGCCGATGGACACGGATAGTTATGATGAAATATGATTTTGGATGGAAGGATTAACAGCCACTGTTTCGTCCTGAAATAAGTTGAAACTTTGAAGATGATTGAAGTGCTTGTGCCCGGAAAAACCCTTTAATATTGAGGCATGGAAGAAGAGTTACAGGAGCCCATGCCGCCCAGGGAGTTGACGCCAGAGTTACTGGCAGCCGCTTTTAAATGGCAGCAGGAGTTAGACGAACAGCCCTTACGCATCAAGTTTCGCAATCGCATGATCCTGCTTGTGGCGCTGGGGCTTGGTATCAGCGCCGGTATCTGGTTTTCGCATAGTTGGGTAATGGGTATTGTAGGCGGCTTAACCCTATTGCTGATGTTGCTGATGGGTTTTATAACTACTCTGCAACATGTTAAAGGCATGGCGGCTTATGCACTGGCACAGCAAGCAGCGCTTGACCCTGCCAAAGGTCACTTACTTTTAAGTGGATTTGCCGACGAGGTAATTAACCCTGGCACTGCCCGCATTTGGTTTAGTAACGGAGGCGCTTTAAGTATAGATACCCTGCGCCGGCTAGATATGGAGCCGATAGATTTTCTTCAGCGGATACAAGCGCAGTTTAATCCTGAGTTTCGAATTTTGGAGAAAGGGATTCGGTAAATACCAAGAATACATTGCCACGAATTACACGGATGAGCACGGATTTAAATACAAAAATGCATTGCCACAGATGGCGCAGATGTAATACAGGAGAGTTCAAGAATGTTTGTTGTTTGGGGTTTGACGTTGCTTTCGGCCGGTGAACTGTAATTTGCCGGCAATAGTTCTGTTATTGTTATGGGAAGCTATAACACCAACAAGGATTATCGCGTTGCAAACGCGAAGCTTAGTCGCCGCGCGTTATAAACGCGCAACAGGTGCAGCGACTGACAACGCATAAAAAAACCCGGTTCAAGAACCGGGTTTTAAATTTTAAGCATGCTTTGTGAGCCTAAACAATTGTCCAGGTTTTGTCGCCGCTTAGTATTTTATTGAGCGGTGTGCGGCCTTTTTTAGCCTTGGTAGCGTCTAACTGCTTTTGTATTTCTTCGTCGATGCAGGAACGTTCTTCGCGGTAGAACACACCGAAAGGACGAGGGAAGTGTGCATCGGTACGATCAGGGAAGCCGGCCAGGATAAATGCTTTGTCCTTATCGGTTTCATCGTGTATCCACAATCCTTCCTTCGAAGCTTCGTCGGTAATATCCACAATAACCGGACGGAACCCATCCAGCTTAATGCCTTTGTTTTCGGTAGCTCCAAAAATCAGCGGTTTACCATGTTCCAGTAACAGGTCTTCTTCCTTCTTGGTATCCTTTTCGGTGAACAGAAAGAAGGCGCCATCATTAAACACAGGGCAGTTCTGGTAAATTTCAACAAAGGCGGTACCGTGGTGTGCATTGGCACGGTTTAATATGGTTTGCTGATGCTTAGGATCGCGATCCAGCGTGCGGGCAAAGAAAGTTGCCTTAGCGCCCAGGGCCAGTTGGGCCGGGTTAAACGGCTCGTCGATAGAACCGTATGGGGTACTCTTGGTTACCTTCCCTTTCTCCGAAGTTGGTGAATACTGTCCTTTCGTTAAACCGTAGATCTGGTTATTGAACATAATCAGCTTCAGGTTTGGGTTACGGCGCAGCATGTGGATGAAGTGGTTACCGCCGATAGACATTAAGTCGCCGTCGCCGCCAATTACCCATACATCCAGCGCAGGGTTAGCCGATTTTACACCAGTAGCAATGGCAGTGGCACGGCCGTGGATGCTGTGCATACCATACGTGTTCATGTAATACGGAAAGCGCGACGAGCAACCGATACCCGATACAAATACAATATCCTCGGGCATGCGGCCGGTATCGGGCAATATAGTTTGCACCTGTTTTAATATAGAATAGTCTCCACAGCCGGGGCACCATTTTACTTCCTGGTCGCTTGCAAAATCCTTAGCGGCTAATTTTACCGGAGCTGTTTTTTCTGCTGTATCCATCTTGTATTTTTTAAACCGCCTGGGCGGTCCGGATTAACATTTACGTTTTTTCTTAAGCGTTATATAGTTCTTTCACCTTTGTTACAATCTCTTCGGTTGTAAACGGCAGGCCCTGCACTTTATTGAAACCGATTGCCGGCAGCAAGTACTTGGCACGAATCAATAACGATAACTGACCCATGTTCATTTCAGGTATCAGCACTTTATCGAAGTTGTGCAGTATTTCGCCCAGGTTTTTAGGGAACGGATTCATATGGCGCAGGTGCAGGTGCGAAACTTCGTAACCTTCGGTACGGAGCTCAATCATTGCTGTTTTGATAGAGCCATAGGTAGAACCCCAGCCCAGCACCAGCAACTTACCTTTTTCGGCACCGCTATCCAGTTTTGCCAACGGAATAGCATCGGCAATTTTTGCCACCTTTTCGGCACGCAGGTGCACCATCGTTTCGTGGTTTTTGGAGTCGTACGAAACGTTGCCGGTTTCGTTCTGCTTTTCCAAACCACCAATACGGTGTGTTAATCCCTTAGTGCCGGGCTTAATCCATGGACGTACACCGCGTGCATCGCGCTTATAAGGCAACAACTTACCACCGGGGTTGTTGTGCTCGGTCATAAACGTAGCGGTAATAGGTTGCAGTTGGTCTTCGGTAGGGAAACGCCATGGTTCGGAACCGTTGGCGATATAACCATCGCTTAAGAAAATTACCGGCACCATGTGTTCCACCGAAATTTTGCAGGCTTCATAAACTGCATCAAAACAATCGGCAGGCGAGTTAGCTGCAATAATAGGCAGGGGGGCCTCGCCATGGCGGCCAAACATGGACATCAACAGGTCGCTCTGTTCGGTTTTAGTTGGCAAGCCGGTAGAAGGACCGCCGCGCTGCACATCGCAAATAAGCAGGGGCACTTCAAACATCATAGCCAAACTCATGGCTTCGCTCTTAAGCGCCATACCGGGGCCGGAGGTGGTAGTTACACCCAGCGAACCAGCATAAGAAGCACCGATAGCCGTACAAATAGCTGCAATCTCATCCTCGGCCTGGAAGGTTTTTACGCCATTGGCCTTATACTTGGAAAGATCGTGCAATACATCGGAAGCGGGTGTAATAGGGTAGCTACCCAGGAACACCTCTAAGCCGGCCTTTTCAGCCGCGGCAATAATGCCGATGGCCAAAGCCTGGTTACCTGAAATATTGCGGTAAACACCTGCAGGCAATTTAGCCGCACCTGTTTTGTAACGGGTGGTAAATATCTCGGTGTTATCACCGTAGTTCCAGCCGCTTTTAAGCGCGGTGATGTTGGCGTTAAGAATATCAGGCTTTTTGCTGAATTTCTCTTCCAGCGACTTAATGGTAAAGTCCATGCTTTTATCGAACATCCAGAACAGGATGCCGAGTACAAACATGTTTTTGCAACGTTCCACTTCTTTCATCCCCAGGCCGGAGTCCTTGAGTGCTTCTTTCGTGAACTTGCTGATATCTACCTTAAATACCTGGTAACCTTCCAGGGTATTGTCTTCCAACGGACTAACCGTTCCTTCGGGATAGCCGGCCAGTTTCAAATTCTTAGAGTCGAAGCCGGAGATGTTAGCGATAATTACACCACCCTTTTTAAGACGGGGCAGGTCGTTTTTAAGCGCGGCGGAGTTCATTACCACCAGCACATCGTATTTATCGCCGGGTGTAAAAATCTCCTTGCTGCCAAAGTGCACCTGAAAACCAGATACACCGGCTAAGGTGCCTGCAGGGGCACGTATCTCGGCAGGGAATTCGGGGAAGGTACTGATATCGTGACCCAACAGGGCCGAGGTATCGGTAAACTGCATGCCGGTAAGCTGCATGCCATCGCCGGAGTCGCCACTGAAACGCACTACTACGCTGTCGGCTTCTTTAATCTCAACTTTTCTTTGCGATTTTGATTCTGTACTAGTATCCATTTAAAGGAAGGTTTAGGTATTAACACACAAAGACGCGAGGTGAAGTGCCATCGCGTCCTGTGTTATAAGTATAAATTATACGTGCAGTTTTGCTTTTTTCTCTAACAGAACTTCTTCTGTTTCTACATTGTCCAGGTCGGGCACACAGCAATCAACCGGACAAACCGAAGCGCATTGAGGCTCATCGTGGAAACCCTTGCACTCGGTGCATTTGTCGGTAACTATGTAAAAATAATCATCCGAAACTGCGGGTTGGCTGGCATCGGCATCAATACTGCTGCCATCCATACGGGTGTAGGTGCCGTGCACGCTGGTTTTATCGGCAATTTTCCAGTTATCGCCATTGGCATAAATAGCGCCGTTCGGACATTCAGGTTCGCAAGCGCCACAGTTGATACAAGCTTCAGTGATTTTAATGGCCATGTTTAAGTTGGTTTTGGGTGAATGGTTTAATGACTTATAAAGATAGTGTCTCCGAAGTAATAACTATTCATTTATCTTTCAAAATCCTGACCCAAAAATTGCAAACAAAACCAACTGATTAATCGGCAATTATCAGGCGCCTAACTGATAATAATCATACCACAGGGCTAAAGAGTTTGCTAACAATGCGGTTGCAAAGCGGTGATAAACATTGCTTTATAAAAAATGTGCATTTCGTTTTGCCAAAGATTGTAATAATATTTAAAGAGCTTTTTTACCTTCACTACAACCAATCCATCTATGGGTGCAGCCTCCATTATAGTTTTGATAACCTGCGGAGTAGCGTTTGCCGGTCTGGCCCTGCTGTTATCGCGGGTAATTAACAAAGGTTCCAAAAACGCTGTAAAGGATGAGGCTTACGAATGCGGTGTGCCCACCATAGGCCAATCGTGGATTCAGTTTAATGTAGGTTACTATCTTTTCGCCCTTATCTTCCTGATTTTTGATGTGGAGCTGGTATTCCTGTATCCCTGGGCGGTTGTTGTTAAAAGGCTGGGGCTGTTTGCTTTAGTCGAAATCCTGATCTTCCTCTTTATCCTCTTCCTGGGCTTTTTGTATGCCCACCGCAAGGGTGCGTTAAAGTGGATGTAAGCATATTGCTGATTTTTAAGAATCAAGTACTTATATAATACTTCTGCATGGCCGAAAATGAAAACAAGGCAAGTCCTTTTCCGGGCAGTGTGCATCCCACACCGGGCGGTGGCATACTGGTTAGCAAGTTCGATGATGTGCTGAACTGGGCACGGTCGAATTCGCTGTGGCCGTTGGTGTTTGGCACCAGTTGCTGCGCCATTGAAATGATGAGTGCTGCCAGTGCCAAATACGATTGGAGCCGTTTTGGTTTTGAGGTAGCCCGTGCCACACCCCGCCAGGCCGATGTAATAATAATAGCAGGTACCATCGTAAATAAAATGGCCCCCGTATTAAAGCGCTTGTATGATCAAATGCCCGACCCTAAGTATGTAGTGGCCATGGGTGCTTGTGCCACCAGCGGCGGGCCCTTCTTTTATAATACCTATAGTGTAGTTAAGGGAGCCGACCACGTGATACCGGTAGATGTATATATAGCAGGCTGCCCGCCACGCCCCGAGGCTTTGATACATGCCTTAATTACCCTGCAGGAGAAAATAGTAGCAGGCGGTACACGGGAAAAAATAACCATTGAAGATTTTAAACGCTAGTTGTGACCAAAGAGGAACTGAAAGCAAAAATTGCAGAGATATGCCCCAGCGCCACGTATGATGATACGGGCGAATGGCTGCAGGTAATGGTAGACGGGGCTAACTGGCTGCCGGTAGCCTGGCAACTACGCGCTAACCAGGAACTGGCCTTTGATTACCTGTTTTGTGTAACTGCGGTAGACTGGAAAACACACCTGAGCATGGTGTATCACCTGCGTAGTTTCCGGCACGACCATATAGTAGTAGTAAAGGCAAAAATTGACCGAGCTAAGCCGGAGATTGAAAGTGTAGCGAAGATCTGGCGCACCGCTGAGTTAAATGAACGCGAAGCATATGATTTAATGGGGATCAAATTCAATAATCATCCTGATTTAAGAAGATTGTTTATGTCGGAAGATTGGGAGGGCTACCCGTTGAGAAAAGATTATGTGGACGAGGTAAATATTATAAAACTATAGAATTTAAAGTTTCAAGTTTAAAATTTAAAGTTAAATACAGCAGTAGAGCCGGTGCCGAAGATGGGCGTAACTAAACAATATGGCAACTATACAACGTTTTGAAGATTTAGAAGTTTGGAAAAAGTCGCGCATTTTATGTAACGAGGTGTACGCCCTTGTTTCGACAGGAACGCTGGCAACAGATTATAGACTGAAGGACCAGATGAATGGTTCAAGTGGTTCTATAATGGACAATATTGCGGAAGGTTTTGAGCGCGGTGGGAATCCAGAATTCATTAATTTTTTATCCTATAGCAAAGGTTCTTCAGGTGAATTGCGCTCTCAATTATATCGCGCATTAGACCGAAAGCACATTTCACAGGAGCAATTTGAAAACATTTGCGCACAAGCGCTGGAGATAAGTAAGATGACAGGAGGCTTTATTGATTATTTAAAAACTTCTGAAATAAGAGGTAACAAGTTTAAGGGGAGGAAGTAACGAGGCGTAAAAGCAATTTGAAACTTTAAACCTTAAATTTTAAACTAAATGCGTAAGCATGATTGAATTTGAAGAAGTTGCGGAAACGAAAGAAGGGGACCTGATAATAAATGTTGGTCCGCAGCACCCGAGTACACACGGGGTGTTGCACCTGCTTATTACCCTGCATGGCGAAACCATTAAAAAGGTGGAACCGCATTTGGGCTATATCCATCGCAGTATCGAAAAGATGTGCGAAAGCCTGAGTTACCGTCAGTTTATATATACCACCAGCCGCATGGATTACCTGAGCTCACACATCAACAACCACGGTTGTGCGCTTTGTGTAGAAAAGGGACTGCAATTAGAAGTACCTGCAAGGGCCCAGGCCATCCGTATATTAATGGATGAGTTGACAAGGATTGCCAGCCACTGCCTGTGGTGGGGCGCTATGGCTATGGACGTTGGTGCGCTAACACCTTTCTTCCATGCCTTCCGCGAGCGAGAGATGATTAACGACATCATGGAAGAAACCTGCGGTGCCCGCTTAACGATGAATTATATGGTGCCCGGCGGAGTGATGTTTGACCTGCATCCGAACTTTCAAAGGAAAGTGAAAGAGTTTATCGCGCACTTTAAAACAAAAATCGACGAATACGACACACTGGTAACCAACAACATTATTTTTCAGGAAAGGATGAAAGGCATTGGACCTATTAGCGCCGATGCAGCGATATCGTATGGTTGCAGCGGACCTGTGTTGCGCGCCTGCGGTGTAAAATGCGATATACGCAAGGTTGCCCCTTATGATGGTTACGATAAACTGGAGTTTCAGGAAATAACCGCTACCGGCGGCGATAGCTATGCACGCTACCTGGTACGCATGGGCGAACTGCGCCAAAGCTTATATATAGTAGAACAGTTAATTGACAATATACCGGAAGGTGATTTTCAGGCCAAAACAAAAGCGGTGCTGAAGTTACCGAAGGGTGAATTTTATACGCGTGTTGAAACGGCCCGTGGTGAGTTAGGTGTTTACATAATCAGCGAAGGCGCATTAACGCCTTACCGTATTCACTTCCGTTCGCCGGGCTTTGCCAATTTATCGGCATTAAACCATATGGCACGCGGACAAAAGATCGGTGATTTGGTGGCGATGATGGGAACGCTGGATTTGGTGATACCGGATATTGATAGATAGTTTTCAGTTTACAGTTTACGGTTTACAGTTGGGAATTGGATATTTTGAGGTAAGGTTGAATTAAAGAGTTGAGGAAGGTAAGTGATGAGGGGCGCTTGAAGTTTTCAGTTTACGGTCTACAGTTTACCGTTACGGAGGTTTGCGAGGGGTTTGTGTTTAAAAAGTTGGGAGTATGGCTACCATAAAAAGGTTTGAGGATATAGAGGCCTGGAAAAAGGCCAGAGCATTTTCAAAAGGAGTTTGGAAGGCAACCCAGAAAGGAACATTTGCACGAGATTATAAATTAAAAGACCAGATAAACGATTCGTCAGGAAGCATCATGCACAACATAGCAGAAGGATTTGGAAGAGGAGGCAGAGCTGAATTCATCAGCTTTCTCACCATTGCCAAAGGTTCTGCTGATGAGGCAAAATCGCAGTTGTATTGTGCGCTTGACAGAGGGCATATAGATGAAGCTACATTCACCGGTTTATATGAACTGGCCGATGAAACAGGAAGAATGATTAATGGATTGATGGAATATTTAAATAAAACAGATGTTAGAGGCCTTAAATGGAAGGACAGATCTCCCACTAAAGGCGAGGCCTAACAACTGTAAACCGTAAACAATAGACCGTAAACTTTTAGAAGCGAATGTTTAGTATAGAATCTTTAACACAATCATTTCACGGCTTACTGGCGAGTGCATTAAGTCCAACGCTAGTTATGTTGATTGAAATGGTGGTGGCCGGCATACTGGTAATTGGTTTGTTTGCCGTGCTTGGCCTTGTGCTGGTGTTTATGGAGCGGAAGGTGTCAGCTTATATGCAGATACGCTTAGGTCCGAATCGTGTGGGTGTAAAAGGCAGTATGCAAACGATGGCCGATACGTTGAAGCTGTTGATCAAAGAAGGTTTAACACCTGCCGGTGCCGATAAGTTTTTGTTTAACCTGGCGCCTTTTATGGTCATCATCGTATCCATGCTGATTATGGCACCCATTGCCTTTACCAAAGGCTTTCAGATGTGGGACATCAACATCGGTGTGTTGTATGTAAGTGCTATTTCCTCGGTAAGCGTGATAGGTATACTGATGGCCGGTTGGGCCAGTAATAATAAGTATAGTTTGCTGGGTGCTATGCGCAGCGGTGCACAGATTGTAAGTTATGAGTTAAGTGCAGGTTTGGCGATAATAACTATTGTTATACTGGTAGGCAGCCTCAGCATTAACGACATTATAGCCTCGCAGCAAACGGGTTGGTGGATCTGGAAAGGCCATATTCCGGCCTTCATTGCCTTTGTAATTTTCATCATCGCCGTTACCGCCGAAACAAACCGTGCTCCTTTTGATTTAGCCGAAGCCGAGAGTGAATTGACGGCCGGGTTCCATACGGAGTATTCGGGTATGAAGTTCGCGCTGTTCTTTTTAGCGGAGTATGTAAACATCTTTATTGTGTGCGCCATAGGGGCCACCTTGTTTTTGGGAGGTTGGATGCCGTTTCATATCGGTAACCTGGAGGCCTTTAATCATATTATGGATTTTATACCGGGCATTGTGTGGTTCTTCGGCAAAGTGTTCTTCCTGATTTTTGTGATCATGTGGTTCCGCTGGACGTTCCCGCGTTTGCGTATCGATCAGCTGTTGACTTTAGAATGGAAATACCTGCTGCCTATAAGTTTGTTTAACCTACTGCTGGCAACAGTGGTGGCCATTATGGGCTGGCACTTTTAGAGAGTTATGAAGAAAAAAGAGTAACACTAAGAAACAAAGACACAAAGGGCCGCTAAGGTTTATCGGGGCTTGTGTTAATCATATATACTTTGTGCCTTCGTGTGAAACGAATTTATAACACAATGAATTACGAAATAGAAGAGTATAACACTAAGAAACAAAGACGCAAAGGGCCGCTAAGGTTTGTTGGGAGCCCGGATTAAAAGAAGTAGCATGTTTATAGCAGACTATATAAAAACAGTGTATGGGGCGGTGAAGTCGCTGTTGAGCGGTATGCGCTTAACAGGCTATTACTTTACGCACCATAAGGAAATTATTACGCAGCAATACCCCGATGTAAAACAGGAATTGCCGGAACGTTTCCGTGGCGAAGTAGTAATGCTGCACACCGAAGCAAACGAACACAAGTGTACCGGCTGCACGGCCTGTGAACTTGCTTGCCCCAATGCCACCATCAAGATTGTTACCAAGTTTGAGCAAACGCCTGACGGCAAGAAGAAAAAAGCGCTGGACACTTTTGTATATCACCTGGAGCTTTGCACCATGTGCAACTTGTGTGTAGAGGCCTGCCCTACCGGCGCTATTACCATGGCCCAAACCTTTGAACACAGTGTTTTTGACCGTAATCAGTTAACCAAAAAACTAAACAAACCCGGCAGTACCTTAATGGCGGGTGTTGAATAAAGCAGCATGAGCCTCCACTCCATCATATTTTATATACTGGCCATTTTTATCCTTACCTCGGGTATGATGGCCGTTACCGCGCGGCAAATATTCCGCAGCGCCATTTACCTGCTGTTTACTATGATAGGTATAGCGGGCTTGTATTTCTGGATGCAGTATGAATTTATTGCCGCTGTACAGATAGTAGTATATGTAGGCGGTATTGTGGTGCTGATTATCTTCTCCATTTTCCTTACCCAAAAAGTTGGCAAGGATCTACCGGTGCCCAACCGCCGGCGTGAAATTTTTGCCGGGCTGGCCAGCATACTGGCCTTTGCTTTGTTCTGGCTGGTAATACGCAAAAATGATTTTTACCCCAGTGCTGAACCCGGTGGTGAGTTGAGTGTGAATGCCATTGGAGAACAAATGCTGAATTATAACCACGGCGGTTACGTGCTGCCGTTTGAAGTGGTAAGTATGTTACTGCTGGCAGCCATGGTAGGCTGTATTGTAATTGCCCTTAAAACAAACCCCGAAAGCAACGTGTAATGCAAACCGAACTACTGAACATTCTGCTATTGAGTACGGCGCTTTTCTTTATAGGCGTTTACGGGTTCTTAACCCGCCGTAACATGATTACCATGCTGATGGCCATTGAACTTATCCTGAACAGCGTAAACATCAACTTTATTGCTTTTAATAAATACCTGTTTGCCGACAAACTGGATGGATTGTTTTTTACTGTGTTTATTATAGCCATTGCGGCAGCCGAGGCGGCTGTAGCCATTGCCATCATTATAAATATTTACCGGAACTTTAATTCAATTGATATAGACGAGGCCGACTCGCTGCGATTTTAAGCAGTGCGGGGCAGCGTGCCGGCGGCTTATGCCGTCCAAAACCAACGAGGATGAGTGCAGCGCTTTTAATTTTTATACCGCTTTTACCACTACTTAGCTTTTTAGTGCTGGGTTTGTGGGGGCGGAAATATTTCCGCGAAAGCGCCGGATTAATCGGCACGCTTTCGCTGCTGGGTTCGGCGGGCCTTTCGCTTTACACCGCCTTTACCTACTTTATGGTAATTGGCAAAAGCAACGGCGTTTATCAAAAGATAGAGGCCCTGAAAATTACCTGGTTGCAGTTTGCGCCGGGTGTATCTATTGATATCGGCTTGCTGCTGGACCCCATATCGGTAATGATGCTGGTAGTGGTAACTTTTGTATCGCTGATGGTGCACGTTTACTCGCTGGGTTATATGAAGGGCGAAGAACGGTTTGCCACGTATTATTCGTTCCTCTCGCTGTTCACATTTTCGATGCTGGGTTTAGTATTGAGCAGTAACATTTTCCAGATTTATATGTTTTGGGAACTGGTAGGTGTATCATCTTTCTTGCTGATCGGTTATTATTTCGAGAAGCCTTCGGCAGTAGCTGCCTCTAAAAAAGCATTTATCGTAACCCGCTTTGCTGATTTGGGATTTTTGATCGGTATTTTAATCCTGGCCTTTCAGGCAGGCACGCTTGACTTTGGAACACTTATCAGCCGCTTAACCGATCCTTCTTCCCCGCAATTACAAAATGCCATTGCCGATGGCTTTTTAGGTATCAGCGCATTAAGCTGGGGCCTGGTGTTGGTGTTTATAGGCGGTGCAGGTAAGAGCGCTATGTTTCCGCTGCACATTTGGTTGCCAGATGCCATGGAAGGCCCTACACCTGTTTCGGCATTAATACATGCTGCTACGATGGTGGTGGCCGGTGTTTATCTGGTAGCACGTTTGTTTCCTGTGTTTGCCATTTCAGATCCTGCAGTTTTGCATCTGATAGGTTATGTGGGCGCATTCTCCGCCTTATTTGCAGCGCTCATTGCCTGCACCCAAACCGATATTAAACGTGTGTTGGCGTATTCAACTATGTCGCAGATTGGTTATATGATGCTCGCGTTAGGGGTTTCAGGTTATGGTGGTGAGCATGGCTTAGGCTATATGGCCTCGATGTTCCACCTGTTTACACATGCCATGTTTAAGGCGCTGTTGTTTTTAGGCGCAGGTGCAGTTATCCATTACGTACACAGCAACGAAATGGGTGATATGGGTGGTTTGCGCAAATACATGCCCGTAACACATCTTACTTTTTTAATTGCCTGTTTGGCCATTGCCGGCGTGCCGCCATTCAGCGGCTTCTTTAGTAAGGAAGAAATTTTGACGGCAGCCTTTCATTCGAACAAACTGATTTACGGGATTGCCTTGTTTACTGCAGGGTTAACGGCCTTCTACATGTTCCGCTTATACTTTTCTATTTTCTGGAAGAAGGACTACCATGCGCACGATGCACATGGTGACCACCACGGCGAAGCGCCCATGACTATGAAGCTGCCTTTAATGCTTTTGGGTGTGCTGGCCATTGTAGCGGGTTTTGTGCCTTTCAATAAACTGGTTACCAGCGATGGCGAACAACTGGAAGCACATTTTGATGTGTTGATGAGCATTGCGCCCGTGGCCTTAGGCCTTGGTGGTATACTGCTGGCGCTGGTGATGTATAAGAGCGAATCGGCATTACCGGAGAAGATTTCATCTGCGCTGCATGGTTTATACCGAAGCGCTTACCGCAAGTTTTACATCGATGAATTGTATTTGTTTGTCACTAAAAAGGTGTTGTTTAACCTGGTGGGTAAACCAGCCGCCTGGGTAGATAAAAATGTGGTGGATGGATTGGTAAATGCCGGCGGCCGTGCCACCGATGATGCCAGCGAAGAAATTAAGGTATGGCAAAGTGGCCAACTACAAAGCTATGCGTTGTGGTTTTTTGCCGGATTGATCGGCCTGGTAGTGGTATTTGTGTTTTGGTTATAGAAGGATAGAAACAGAACGAGATGAATTTAAGTCTGCTTATTTTATTACCGGTGCTAACCTCACTGGGTGTTTTAGCGGTAAAAGAGCTAAAACAAATACGCGTTATTGCTTTGCTTGGCGCGGTGCTGCAATTGTTTTTGTGCGGCTGGTTACTGATGGCCTTTCAGCAGGAGCGTGCAGCAGGTAATGCCGCAGCTATGTTGTTCGAGAGCCGACATGTGTGGTATGCCAGTTTGGGTATACAGTATTATGTAGGTGTAGATGGTATTTCTATTGCCATGATTTTACTGACAGCGTTTGTAGTATTGGCAGGCATACTGGTAAGCTGGAATGTAGAGAAGATGAGCAAGGAGTTCTTCTTCCTGTTGTTGTTTCTTTCTGCGGGGGCTTATGGCTTCTTTATCTCGCTTGATCTGTTCACCATGTTCTTTTTCCTGGAACTGGCTGTAATACCGAAGTTTTTATTGATTGCCATTTGGGGCAGTGGCCGCAAAGAATACAGCGCTAACAAACTTGCCCTGATGTTAATGGGCGGCAGTGCCCTGGTGTTTGTGGGCTTGCTAGCCATTTATATCTACAGCGGCGGCAGCGGATTTGATTTGATGGCTTTAAGCAAAACGCCTCTGCCTGTTGAAGTGCAGCATAAGTTCTTCCCCTTTCTGTTCCTGGGTTTTGGTGTGTTCGGAGCCTTGTTTCCCTTCCACACCTGGGTGCCTGACGGACACAGCTCGGCCCCCACGGCCGCTTCGATGTTCCTGGCCGGTATTTCGATGAAGCTGGGCGGTTATGGTTGTTTACGCGTTGCAACTTACCTGATGCCTGAAGGCGCACACGAATACCAAACCATCATTATTGCTTTAAGCGCCATTGCCATTTTGTATGGTGCCTTTGCCACTATGATGCAAACCGATTTGAAATACATCAATGCGTATTCATCGGTTAGCCACTGCGGCTTTGTGTTGCTTGGTATTGGCATGCTAACCCGCACCAGTATTGAAGGGGCGGTATTGCAAATGGTATCGCACGGTTTAATGACAGCCCTCTTCTTCGCCGCCATTGGCATGTTATACGAACGCACGCATACCCGTATGGTAAGCAACATGGGAGGCCTGCTTAAGATTACACCGTTTATAGGAACAGTTTTCTTTATTGCCGGCTTGTGCTCCTTAGGCTTACCCGGTTTCAGCGGATTTGTGGCGGAGATGACGGTGTTTATGGGTTCGTGGCAAAACGGTGATACCTTCTATCGCCTGGCAACCATTGCAGCCTGCGCTTCGATAGTGGTAACAGCCGTTTATATTTTACGTGCGTTGGGTAAAGTAATGATGGGTCCTGTTAGCCTGAACAGCGATGGACATGAACATGCGCCTGATTTTGGCGATGCGGCCTGGAACGAGAAACTTGCGGCTATTGTATTGATACTGGCTATTCTGGTAATGGGCGTAGCACCGTTCCTGATTCAAAATCTGATACACGGCGGTGCCGATAATATTTTTCAAAACATAGCGAGGGCCGGATTATAATATGGATTGGATACACGTACTTTTAGCAATGAAGTTTGAGCTGGCGCTAACCGCGCTCATCTTTGCCCTGCTGATTATGAAGATAAACGGCAAAAGCAGCAATGCAGCCGTGCTGGTATTTGCCAATGTGGCGTTGGTGCTGAATATGGCCATGGGCTTTTTTGCCAATGAACCTGTTCAACTGTTCGGCGAAATGTTCCATACCGGTGGTTTTATGGCTATTCAAAAATCGGTGTTGAATTTGGCGCTGCTGATTATTTCGCTGTTTAGTTATAACTGGCTGTTAAAGCACAAACATGCGGTTGAGTTTTATTTGCTAATGCTGTCGTGTCAGTTAGGTATGTTCTTTATGCTGAGCAGCGGTAACTTGCTGATGTTCTACCTGGGTCTGGAACTTTCTACCATACCATTGGCGGCCTTGTGCAATTTTGACTTAGAGAAAAAAATAAGTGGCGAGGCTGCGCTGAAAATGATTCTCTCTTCGGCCTTCTCCTCTGCGATATTATTATTCGGTATGTCCCTGATATACGGCAGCACAGGCACGCTGGACTTTAGTCAGCTATCCATCAACTTTGCGGGTAGCCAAATGCAGGTACTGGCCCTGGTTATAGTGTTTACAGGTTTTGCATTCAAACTTTCTGTAGTGCCTTTTCACCTGTGGACAGCCGACGTGTATGAAGGTGCCCCTGTGGCAGTAACAGCTTACCTATCGGTAGTTTCAAAAGGCGCTATGGCTTTTGCTTTTGTTTCTGCCTTTTATATGGCCTTTGGCAGCATGGCGCATACCTGGTTTTACCTGTTAATTACCGGTGCCGTTGTATCTATGGTGGTAGGTAACTTATTTGCGTTGCGTCAGGACAACCTGAAACGCTTCCTGGCCTTTTCGTCCATTGCCCAGATGGGATACCTGCTGATAGGTATCGCTTCCATTTCGCAAATAGGTATCGCCTCGGTAGTTTATTTTATTTTGGTATATGTTTTCAGCAACCTGGCCGCTTTTGGTGTTATGGCGATGATCAGCGCTCTAACCGGCCGTGAAACTATTTCGGGTTATAAGGGCTTATACAAAAGCAACCCCGGCCTTGCCTTGCTGATGGCCTTAGCGCTTTTCTCGCTGGCAGGCATACCGCCCACAGCAGGATTTTTTGGTAAGTTGTTTTTGCTTACCGCAGGTGCCGGCACCGGCCAATGGTGGTTAATTACCGTTGCTGCACTAAACCTGATGATTTCGCTGTATTACTACCTGCGCATTGCGCGTGCTATGTTTGTTGATGAAAGCAGCGAACCAATGCCTAAGCTAACGTTTGCTGCACCCGTGCTGGTGGCATTGCTGCTTTGCGCAGCAGGCATTTTAGTTACCGGCCTGGCAGGCCGCACCTTTGATGTGATATTTGAATGGGTAGTGAAATAATCCTCTTGAACTAAAGAGCAAAATGAAGTAAGATGGCTATTAATCAAAATCATACATTCGACGACCTGGATGGCATAAAGTGCGCCATTGTAGAAAAGAACTGTACACCCGCACGCGTTGAGTTTCTGAAAGGCTTGCTGGAGCACAATGGTTATACGGTGGTTGTGGTTAAATCGCCACCACCTAAAGCTGCAGCACCTAAGCCCGACGAAACTCCACCACCCCCACCTCCTGAAACATTTACGGTGGGTGTTACAGATGTAACGTTTAACGCTACCAATGCCATTTTCGGACGACTACTGCGTAGCCGGGACGGACATATCGTAAGCACGAAATACTGGCAGCAAAAGGAAGAAGTAAGCAACGACTTTAAACCTTACTTCGCTAAAACCTGGAGGTAACGTCTGCCTACTTAAACTAAAAAAGCCCCGCTGTATAGCAGGGCTTTTGCTTTTATAGAAACTGTGTTACAGCTTTCTTTGTACTTCTACCTCCTCGAACACCTCGATGGTATCGCCACCTTTAATATCCTGGAAGTCCTTCACCTGCACACCGCACTCCATACCGCTAACAACTTCTTTGGCGTCATCTTTAAAGCGTTTGAGCGATGAGAGCACGCCGTTGTGTATTACGATGCCATCGCGGATAACCCGAACTTTGCTGGTACGCATAATACGTCCGTCGCGCACCATACAACCTGCAATGGTTCCCACCTTGGTAATATTGAAGGCTTCGCGCACATCCAGGTTGCCGATGATCTTTTCTTCGATCTTCGGCTCCATCAAACCTTCCATAGCACTCTTCACATCTTCGATAGCGTTGTAGATGATAGAGTATGGCTTGATCTCGATGTTCTCGGTTTCTGCAATCTTCTTCGCATTCAAGCTCGGACGTACGTTGAAGCCCAGGATGATAGCGTCGGTAGCAACTGCCAGGTTCACATCCGATTCCGAAATCTGACCAACGCCTTTGTGTACCACTTTCACAGCAATTTCCTGCGTGCTCAGTTTAAGCAACGAGTCGGCCAAGGCTTCCACCGAACCGTCCACGTCGCCCTTGATGATGAGGTTGAGTTCCTTAAAGTTACCCAGTGCCAAACGGCGACCGATTTCATCGAGGGTAATGTGTTTCTTGGTACGGATACCGGTTTCACGTTCCAGTTGTGCGCGCTTGGTGGCTAGTTCCTTAGCATCCTGTTCGTTTTCGAACACCTTGAACTTTTCACCTGCCTGTGGTGCACCGCTTAAACCTAAAATCTGTACCGGCGAGGAAGGACCTGCCTCGTCAATTTTAGCGCCGGTGTAATTAAACATAGCCTTCACACGGCCTACATACGGACCGCACACCATAATATCACCACGGTGCAGGGTTCCGGCTTCTACCAGTAAAGTGGCGGTATAACCGCGGCCTTTATCCAGTGTAGCTTCAATTACTGAACCGATCGCATGTTTCTTAGGATTCGCTTTCAGTTCAAGCAGGTCGGCTTCAATCAAAATCTTATCCAACAGCGCATCAATGTTCAATCCTTTTTTGGCAGATATTTCCTGGCTTTGGTATTTACCACCCCATTCTTCTACCAGAATATTCATCTGTGCTAACTGTTCGCGTATTTTATCGGCGTTAGCACCGTCCTTATCAATTTTGTTGAAGGCAAAAATCATCGGCACGCCGGCACTCTGTGCGTGGTTGATGGCTTCCTTGGTTTGTGGCATCACCGCATCGTCCGCAGCAATTACAATAACCGCTACGTCGGTTACTTTGGCACCGCGTGCGCGCATTGCTGTAAACGCTTCGTGACCCGGGGTATCGAGGAAGGTAATGTTCCGTCCGGCTGATGTAGTAACCTGGTAGGCACCGATGTGCTGGGTAATACCACCCGCTTCCTTGGCCACCACGTTTGTTTTACGGATATAATCGAGCAAGGATGTTTTACCGTGATCGACGTGACCCATGATCGTAACGATAGGCGCACGTGTTGTCAGATCTTCCGGTGTATCGGGCTCATCTTCTTTAAATGCTGTTGTTTCTTCAGCACTCTGGAATTCCACTTCAAAGCCGTGTTCGCCGGCAACCAGTTCAATAATCTCGGCATCCAAACGCTGGTTAATACTAACCATTACGCCCAATTGCATACAGGTTTGAATAACCTGCACTGCCGATACATTCATCAGGCTGGCCAATTCGCTTACCGTCATAAACTCGGTAACGCGTAATTTTTCGTTTGCCTTATTTTCCTGCTCAGCCGTTAATTTTTCGTGGTGGGCTTCGCGTTTTTCACGACGCAGTTTCGAGCGATCGCTCTTACCCGTTTGCGCCTGAATTTTGGCCATAGTAGCCCTGATCTTTTCTTCGATCTCCTTTTCCGAAATTTCGGCTGGCGGGTCGCCCGGTTTAGGTTTGGTTACTTCGCGCTTGCGCTGGAAGTTTTCTACCTTTTTATTGTAGTGCTGGTCCTGGTCTACGGGTGTAGCACCGGCACCTTTCTTCTTGATCAGCTTGCGCTCGCGTTTCTTCTTCTCGCCGGCTGCATCAGTTTTAGGTTCGTCCTTCTTACGTGGCAGCTCCTGCTTAATTTCAATTTTACCCAATACCTTAGGGCCTTCCAGCTTCTGGTATTTGGTTTCAATGCGTTGAATTTGCTCAACCTGTGGTTCAGCTTTCTTCTCTTCTACTACAGGGGCTTCTTCTACCTTAGGTGTTTCCACCACCGGAGGCTGTTCTTCCACCTTTTTCTTCTTCGGCTTATCGAGGTCGATTTTGCCTACAATTTTAGGGCTCTGTACGGTTACCTTATCAGCGGTTACGTGTTGTTGGTCTTCCGTTTTTTCAACTTCAGGGGCCTTTTCTTCCACTACAGGTTCAGGAGTCTTCTCCACCACCACTTCAGGCTCCGGTTCTTTTTCTTTTACCGGTTCCTTGGTAGCCGTGTTCTTCTTGATGAGGATTTCTTTTTCTTCCTCTTCTTTCTTTTTAGGCGCAACAGGCTCTTCCGCCATTTCCACCGATTCCTTCTTCGCCTTTTCAGCAATCTTGGTGTTATCGGCCTGGGCCTTAATAGCCTTATCGGCGCCAAATTCTTTGTCGAGCTGCGCAATCATTTCAGGCGTGAGCTTGAAATTCGGGTTGCTCTCCACGGTAAACTTCGCCTTCTTCAATGCCTCCAGAATGTGTTCTGTTGACACGTTGTAGGTTGAACTTGCCTTCGCTAATCGCAATGCTTTTACTTCTGCCATAGTTTTCTGCCCCTTATTGCTTCCGCCACCGGCGGTTGCTTTATTGCGTGTACATTAGCGCGGGGCCGGCTAAGTTACACGGTTAAACCTTCCGGCCGGCCAACGGCTACCGGAAGGGTGTAATTACGCTTCATCCTGAAATTCCGATTCCAGAATCTTACGAATATCCTTGATGCTCTCCTCTTCCAGATCGGTACGGCGCACCAGTTCTTCATCGCTTAAGGCCAGCACACTCTTGGCTGTATCACAACCAATCTTCTTCAACTCGTCAATCATCCAGCCTTCAATCTCATCTGCAAACTCATCGATATCGATATCGTATTCTTCTTCCTGGGCTTCGCCGGTTTCGCCGAACACGTCAATTTCGTAGTTCACCAAACGGCTGGCCAGTTTAATATTTACACCACGCTTACCGATTGCCAGCGACACCTGATCGGGATCGAGGTAAACCGATATACGGCGCTTGTCCTGATTGATATCAATCGAGTTGATTTTAGCAGGAGCCAGTGCACGCTGCACCATCAACGACAAGTTGTTAGTGTGGTTTATAATATCGATGTTCTCGTTCTTTAACTCGCGCACAATACCGTGGATACGTGAACCTTTAACACCTACGCAGGCGCCTACAGGATCAATACGGTCGTCGTACGATTCTACTACCACCTTGGCTTTTTCGCCCGGTTCGCGAACGATATTTTTGATTACGATCAAGCCATCGAAAATTTCGGGCACTTCTGCTTCCATCAGTTTAGCCAGGAAGGAATTATCCGTGCGCGAAAGAATGATATACGGTGTGCCGTTTTTAACTTCTACTTTCTTAATTACCGAACGAACACTTTCGCCTTTCTTAAAGAAATCGGTCTTGATCTGTTCGCTCTTAGGCAATAACAATTCATTACCTTCTTCATCCAGTAATAAAATCTCCTTCTTCCACACCTGGTACACTTCGGCCGATACAATTTCGCCTACGCGATCCTTGTATTTCTTATACACCTCATCCTTTTCCAGATCACCTACGCGCGAAGCAAGTGTTTGGCGGGCAGCCAGTATGGCACGACGACCGAAACTTTCCAAAGGAATCTTTTCGTAGGTTTCTTCACCTACTTCAAAGTCATCGGAAATATTGCGGGCTTCGTCAATAGAAATCTGTGTAACCGGATTTTCTACAGCATCATTTTCCACGATTTCGCGTTTGTGCCATATTTCCAGGTCACCTTTATCGGTATTTACTACGATATCGAAGTTGTCGATATCGCCGTATTTTTTGCGCAACAATGTTCTGAAAACATCCTCCAACACTTTCATCATGGTTGGACGGTCGATGTTTTTCATTTGCTTGAACTCGCTGAAGGAGTCGATAAGTTCTAAGCTGTTCATGGTGTTATTTTTTTGTTTTGAAGATGTATGGTTTTAGAACGTTAATCCCTTTCTTAAAAATTGAATACTAAAACGGCTTTCTTGATCTCTTTATAAGGTAAAGTCCATTGTTTGGGCTCCGGTTTTTCTTCTACCGGTCCTTTACCTTTTTTCTTTTTCACTTCATGCACCACTTCACGCAGCACAATCTTTTCTTCATCGGCAGATTGCAATTCGCCTTCAAAACGTTCGCCATCGGTTTTAATAACTTCCAGCAAACGGCCGATGCGCTTTTTATACTGGCGCGGCACCTTTAACGGATTGCTCATGCCCGGCGATGAAACTTCCAGAATGTAATTCTCAGGAACAATGCCGCTGCCATCGAGATGGCCTTCCAAAAAGCGCGAAATCTGTGCGCACTCGTCTATCTGGATACCGGTATCGCTATCGGCATACACTTCTATTTTGCGGCCACTGGAAAAACGCACATCCACCAGATAGAGATTTTTCTCCTCCAGCAGCGGGCTTAACCACTCTTCAATCTTCTGCTTAACTATGTCAAAGTTCATACCTGTAAAAAACGAGAGGGGACCCTCGTCCCCTCTACCAATCATGAATGCGTTGCAAATATAGGTATTTCCCACGGGAAATCAAAATTTTAATGGCTATTGAGCGCCCGGAACCAAGGCTTTTGCTTTTTTAGCCATAAAATTGACCTCGTGATTAGTTACAACCCCAAGGCCTGGTTCACTTTCATCTTTCGGTTTCATAAATCCGATACTTTCCGCGAGTTGCTGCCCATGCTGCTGGCAATTGCCGCCTATTCCACCCTGGTATGTGTGGTAGAAATTCTTTACCTGAAGTTGGATGATGATAGTAAGTTGAAGAATATATCCGTGATGCATTCCATGCTCAGTTTCGTGATTTCCATGCTTTTGGTGTTTCGCACCAACAGCGCATACGAACGCTGGTGGGAAGGCCGTAAACTCTGGGGGGCACTGGTAAACAACAGCCGCAACCTGGCTATGAAGTTACACGCCTTGTTAGGCAGCCAACAAGCCGAGCGGAAATTCTTTGGCGTGGTGATATCCAATTACGCTTATACCCTTAAGAACCACCTGCGTAACCATTTGGAAGTGAACGAACTGGACGATGATGTGGATTTTAAAAAAGAGGAAATACACCCGCACCAGCACAATCCCAATTATGTGGCAAAAAGGCTTTTAGAAAGAGCCACAAAACTGCAGCGCGAAGGCAAAATAAGCGCCGAGGAACTGCTGTTCATAAACGCCGAGCTAAGCTCTTTTACTGATATCTGCGGAGCCTGCGAACGCATCAAAAACACACCCATTCCGCTCAGCTACAGCATCTTCATCAAAAAGTTCATCTTTTTCTACATCATGACTTTGCCTCTTACCCTGGTGTTTTCGCTGGGCTATTATTGTATACCGGTAGTGGTATTCATATTTTATGTGCTTACCAGCCTGGAGTTAATTGCCGAAGAAATTGAAGACCCCTTTGGAAAAGATGATAACGACCTGCCCATGGATGCCATGAGCAAAAACATACGGAAATCGGTATACGAGATACTGGAACTAAACCAACCCCACTAAGCTTCTTCGTTGTTTACCTCAGGTTGCTGGTCGAGGTAGTCGCTCCAGTAGCCGGCTTTGTAAGGGTAACGCTCCAGGTATAGTTTTTTAACCTTATCAAACAGCAGCTGGCGCAACTCGGCCGTGTTGCGGTTTTGTATCGCCGATATAAAAATGCAGTTGTCGTGCGTTTTGGCCATCCAGCTTTCCTTCAATTCGGTAAGCAGACTATTCTTTATCTCGGCAGGCAAAAATTCGTCAAACTGCTTTTGCTCATACAAGTCCATTTTGTTGAACAACACGAGCGTAGGTTTATCGGCGCATTTTAAATCGGCCAAAATTTCGTTTACCACGCGCATTTGGTCCTCAAATGCCGGGTGCGAAATATCCACCACATGCAACAGGATATCAGCTTCAATAGCTTCATCCAGCGTTGATTTAAAACTTTCGATTAAGTGATGCGGCAACTTGCGGATAAAACCTACTGTATCGCTCAACAAAAACGGTATGGCGTTAAAGGTTACTTTACGCACGGTAGTATCCAGCGTGGCAAACAGTTTATTCTCGGCAAACACCTGCTCTTTAGCCAGCAGGTTCATCAGTGTACTTTTACCCACGTTGGTATAACCCACCAGGGCCACGCGAATCATATCGCCGCGGTGTTTACGACGCACCATGTTTTGCTTGTCAATATCCTTCAGCTTCTCTTTCAGCGAGGATATTTTGCGCTCCGCCATCCGGCGGTCTGTTTCAATTTCCTTTTCACCACTACCGCCCCTTGTACCGGTACCGCCACGCTGTCTTTCCAGGTGGGTCCACATACCTTTTAAGCGCGGCAGCATGTATTGCAACTGCGCCAATTCCACCTGCGTGCGTGCCTGTACCGTGCGTGCGCGTTGCGCAAAAATATCCAGTATCAGCATGCTGCGGTCCAGCACCTTACGCTTGATAGCCTGTTCAATATTGCGTTGTTGTGAAGGCGATATTTCGTCGTCCACAATAATCAGGTCCACGTTTTTCTCCTCGGCATACGCTTTTATTTCTTCCAGCTTGCCCTTGCCTACATAGCTTTTAAAATCGGGATTGGCTAATTTTTGAGTAAAGCGTTTTAGCGTAACCACACCTGCGGTAGTGGCCAAAAACTCCAGCTCATCCAAATATTCCTTCGCCTGTTCCTCGCTTTGGTTCTTATCAATAACAGCCACCAACACCGCAGTTTCCCGCTTTACGTTCATGTGGTCAACCTGAAACTTAACTTCCTTGTGTAATCCCATAAAATGGGGACAAAGATAGAGGAAACAGAAGAATACAACACACATTGCCCAAGCCGGCAATAAATTACTTGCCTGCTTCTACAAACTGATCTTCCAGTTTTTTGGCGTGCTCCAGATCCTTTTGTATGTCCTCATCCAAAGGATAGTCTTCGGCAGGTTCGTAAGCGTTCCAGAATTTGGAGTCGTATTTGTACTTGCCAGTGTAGAGATCCGAAAAAGCCATATAGTCCTTCTTCAACTGTTCGCCAACGTGCTCGGTTTGGTAGTCGTAAAAGAACAATTCAAAACTTTCTTCTACTACATAGTCTACATTACCGGTTACCTTGTTCAGCACATGGTGATTGTAGGTTCGTTCCAGCGAGCTAACCACATACTTGCCATTTACCTTTTCGGTGCGTATAACATCCCGTTCGTTCACCAGTTTCCAGCGGGTATCATTTGCCCAACGCGTTTTTACGTAGTACGGGTTAGGAAATTTTTCTACTTCTATTTTGGTAATGGCATAGGTTTCTTTTTCTACCCACAGTTTAGCATTCTCCAACTTGGCACTGCTGGTTTCTTTGTATTGCACGCTTATTACCCACTCCAGGTTATTCTCTTCAACAAACTTGGGCGAGTAGAAGTCCAGTTTCTTTTTATCCAGAAAATTGTTTTTGTTATAGCTGTAAGGGTTTTCCTTCAGCAGGTCTACCAGGTGGTCGCCGTGTATATCGCCATTGGTTTCATAATTTTCTGAACGGCGTTGCTTGTTTACTTTCAACGATTCGTGAAAAGAGTATTGATAAATGCTTTTGCAATTAAAGGCTACGCTTACATCCGCTTCCAGCAGGCGCACATATTTACCGTTCTCCTCGTGATACTGCCGGTAAAACCCACGGCTAATCAACGAATCAGTTAAAAAGTTCGATTTCATATTATCGATCGCCTTAATTAATACACTCTTGGCGTTGTACGAAACAATTTCCACTTCCTTGCCGGTAACGCCGCCCGCCGAAAGAAAAATACGCAGTGTATCTTTTGTGTCGTAATTAGAAATAGAGAAAGCCTTTTTTTCGTACCCCACATAAGAGGCATAAATGGAATCCTTCAGGTTTACACGCGGCATAGGCACTTCCACATAACCATGTTCATCGGTTACACCGCCCAGTTGGGTGTTTTTAATCTGAATAGCTGCCAGTTCAAGCGGAGCATTGGCTTCCTTGTCGAATATATAAGCCTTCAGCAAAATATTATCCTGTGCCTGCAGCAGTGCACATGGTAACAACAAAAGCATTGAAAGTAATTTCCCCATACTTACCTATTGACGTTTAAATAATCGCAGGTTTAATTAAGCGCGCAATTTTATAAAGTTTTTAACCCGGCCATCCGGATGCTATACACAACTACAAGCGCTTTAAAGGAAATTTGCAGCATTTATAAGGCGATTTAATCCATAACGCAGGTTTGGTTAAAATAGGGGTACATAAAAAAGGACCTGCTCTCTCGAACAGGCCCTGTATAACCCAAAAGTTGGGGATTTAGCGTCTCCGGGGTATTGTCTCTTTTAGTTTTTAATCAGGCGTATTATTTTATTATCTGTTTCGCCTGTTAAGCGCAGGTGGTATATACCGGCCGGCTCCTGTTGTAAATCAATCATCAGTTGATTGCTGCCGTTGTGCAACTGCACATTTTTGTTTGTCAGCAATCGGCCGTTGATATCCGTTAGGGTCATCCGTACAGTTGCGTCCTGTTTAACGCTAACAGTTACGGTAGCCATATCCTTTACCGGATTCGGACGAACGCCATCCACTTGTAAAGCGGCTAAATCTTCTACCGCAGTGCCTACAGCGCTATCGGTGCTCAGCTCGATATAGATATTGCCTGCCGAAGGATTGTTAGTGGTAAGCGTAAAGTAAACTGCGAGCGGTATTCTGTTCAACGACTCGGCATATACCTGGTACGTGCCCATTGGTAAATTGCTAAACTGGAACTGTCCACCACCGTTTGTGTGCGTATAAGCAACCGGCACGCCGGTGGCAGTAAGCAGGTTGATCTGTACGTTTGGTACCGGATCGCCCGCTGCACGGTGTTCATTGTCGCCGCCAATGGCTAATCCTGCACCCTGAATTACCCATCCTTCTACAAAGCCCTGTCCGCCGGGATTGTTACCCGGAATGAGATTAACCGTAACACCGGGCGCATTGCTATTGCTGGTTATGGTAATAGGTGTGGCGTTGGCCCAACCTAACTCCGCGTCGAAGTAGGTAGGCAGGAAGTTGGCATATTCGGCATCAGCGCTATCCAATGCGCCTTTAATATAATAGGTGCCGGGGCTTAAGTTGTAAAACTGGAAGTATGCACCGCAGTAACTATTGCTATCAGGTGTAAGCTTGATGGATTGCAGCGCGCTTAAATAACCCATTGAATCGCGAATGAGATAAGCGGTGGCATAACAGGCCGGAATTTGATTGCGGCGGATATCGCCTGTGATGTAGCCATTATTGCCGCCTGAGCCGGCGTTTATGCTTTCAACAATGCAGTTAGTAGCGGTGCAATTAGGCGAGGTAACCGTCATACAGATATAGTAAACACCGGAAACCGCATACGTATGTGTGGCATATTTATCGGTTGAGGTAGTTCCGTCGCCAAAATCCCATGAATAGGAGGAAAGGGTGCTGGCAGTATCCAACGGCGAAAGATAGATGGTAGCACCATTACGAACGATCTGGATAGAGGTATCGCACTGGTTAAAGCCCTGGTTAGGAATTACCACATCTCTCCAGGCAGTGTCGGCGCAGCCATTAGGCAACGTAAAATATACATAAACGGGGTATACACCGGGGCCGGCGAATTGCACTACAGGATGGGCTGCGGATGAAGTAGTTGGTTGGCCTGTGCCCAGGTACCACATATATGACCAGTTACCTGCAGTATCACCCGAAAGCCCGAGCGTAGCAGAACTATCAGCTATAGAAACAGTGATGCTTTGTTGCAGGTCGCAAACGTCTACATACAAGGTATCGCAAACGGTTCCTGAACAACCCGGGCCGTTATAGGTAAGGCAGTAATTATAAAAACCGCTGTTTACATAGGTGTGAATCGGATTTTGCCCGCTGCCGGTACTTCCGTCGCCAAAGTCCCAGGTGTAGTTTACCGTACCAATTACGGTATCAAGTGTACTTTGGAAATACACCAACCCGGCTGCCTGATTCATATTCCAAATCTGCGCGTTGCAGGGATTGTTTACAATTTGGAAGGAGGTGTTTATGCTTTTCACACAACCCGCCGGCGTAGTAATGGTTACACTGGCCGTATACCAACCATAATCCGGGAACTGAACAACAGGGTTTGCATCTGTTGAGATATCGGGTGTGCCCGACGGAAAGGCCCAGGAATAGGTGGTGCCCGGTTGCGCGCCTGCCACTTCAAATGTTACAGTGCTATCAACGGTGTTAACCACATGAATGGTTGGAGTAAAGCTGCATACATCAATTACCACGCTATCGCAAAGCGAAGCGCTGCATAAGCTGCCGGTATAATTTAAGCAATACTGGTAGGTGCCGCTAGTAGCATAGGTATGCGATGCGTATGGGCCGTTATCGGTAGCTCCGTCGCCAAAGCTCCAGCTGAAGGTGCCATTACCACCGGAAGAAGAATCGGCAAAGGCCACAAAGGAGGCCATAGCGCCGTTAACCCATTGCAGGTTCATAGAAACATTACAACTATCCTGGGTTATAGGAATATTAGCACCGGTAGAAAGGTTACAACCGCTGGGGGTATGAACAGTTACGTAAACCCAGTAGTTACCAACGCCGGGGAATACTACTATAGGATTAGCATCGGTGGAGGAGGTGATATTGCCATCGGGGAAAGACCACAGATAAGTACAACCCGCAGGAATGCCGGTAACGGAAAGGCTAACCACTGAATCGGCAATGGTATGTTGAATAGCTACACCTGCATTACAGATATCTGCGGTAACCGTGTTGCAATAAGTGCCGCTGCAGGTTGGCCCCGTAAAGGTAACGCAATAGGTATATACGCCTGAAGTGGCATAGGTGTGTGATTCAAATTGTTGGGTGCCGGTGCTGCCATCGCCAAAATCCCAACTATAGGAAGGCATCGGTGAGCTACTATCGGAATAGGCGTTAAAGTTAACCTGGCCATAGTAACCCGGATAAGTATTTACATAAGGTTGGCAACTGCCGTTATGGTAGTCGGTATATACACTGGCGGTTGCATCCACATTAAAGGTGCAGCCCGAAGGGGTGTTAACCACCAAAGTGCCGGGATAATAGCCCGCCCCCGGAAAGGTAACCGTTGGTGTAGCGCTGGTGCTGGTAGCCGGGTTGCCATTGGTAAAGCTCCAGTTGTAGGTCCACCCCGCTTGGGCTCCGTTAAGGCTAAAGGAAACCACCGAATCGCCGTTGGTATAAGCAAGGGTAACCGGCCACTGGCATACGTTTACATACACCGAGTCGAGACGGGTAGTAGTGCAATTGCTGTTTTGAAACTGTACCTGGTAGGTGTACCAGCCACTGGTAGCGTAGGTATGCGTTACCGTTTGCCCCGAGGCGGTGTTGCCATCACCAAAATCCCAGTTCCAGGTGGGGTTGGTTCCCGAAGAATCCTGGCTGGCCCAGAACTCAACAGTGCCACCGCCTTGCAGAATATCGTGATACCACAGCGGGCATTGCGCTGAGCCTTCCTGCCATAAAAAGGCAAGAAAGCTAAGGAGTAAAAGTGCTTTTAATGTTTTCATAAAACTCAATTTTTGTTTGCAGAATTTGCTTTACGATACAAAAGTGGAGCTATTCCACCCTCTACGCAAGGTAAATCAGCGGTTTTCTTACCCGCTAAGGCATCGAAAAAATATAGCCTAGGTCACAGCACCTTACGGAAGCTATTTGTAGATCCTAAACTCGCGATCAGTCTTACACGCTTAACCCTATTTTTTTACCTTCTTTTCAAGCCAGCCGCGGTATTTTATCAATTCGGAGTCTTCGGCCCCTGGGGCAATTTTTTTCTTCAGAAAGGCAGCAATCTCCTTTTGGAGAGCAGCATCCTGCTTAATCGAAACACCCGTACTCATCTTCTCCAACAAATGCAGCACATCAAAATCACGCTCATATTGCCGGATGCCGGCAAGGACCTTGTAGGCCTTTTTCATTTGCTCCAGGCGGTAAGCGAGAGTTTGAAAATCGCCGGCCTCGCAGGTAATAATGGCCTCGCTTATTTCCACTTTAAACTTAAAGGCCACATCGGCATTGCGGTAATTATCGCTCAGGTATAGTTTAACCAGGTTTTTAAGGGCTTCGTTATACCGTCCGGCGTCATATAACAGTCCTGAACGGTTGAGATAAATAAATACATCGTAATAGTAATTTTTCTTTTTGCGCATCAGTTGCTCAAATGCGTCCAGCACCTTCAATGCCTGTGCGGGATTCAGTTCGGCATAATTCAACATTTGCAGGTTATAGTAGAAGAACACAAACCGGTCGTAATGCAGCATTTTAAATGCTTCTATTTCGTGACCCAGTTCGGTGGCATAAGCCAGCGATTCCTTATGCCTGCCCATTTTGTAAAGGGCATTGGCCAGGTAGGTTAGCATTTGCAATTTCAGCTCGTGATTATCCTGATCGAACCAGGCCTGCTTTTTAAAGTTGTTGTAATATTCGCTGGCCAGTTGTTCCAAAGCAGCATAGTTGTGTTGCTGCACAAAAATCTGCGAGAGTGCCCGGTATATTCTCGTTTGCAGGTTTTTGCTGTAGCGGGTAGTGGTGCGTTTAGCAATCTCCTGCACGCCCGTTTGCAGTTGGCGCAATTGCTTGTTATCGCCGGCGCCAAAGTTTTGCGTGCGCTTCAACCGGTAGCTAACCGTCGCCAGTAAATCATCCAGCACCCGTACCTGATTTACCAGTTCCTGATTTTTCTGACGCAGCTCGATATACGGTTGCGGATCCAGTTCGGGCATATCGGCAGCTAAACGGGTAAAGTGCGCGTAAACGATATCCAACAATTCGTATGCCTCTGTCTGCAACGCCAGGCGTTCGGCCTTTTTCAAATAAAACAGGCAGGCGGAAAATAAATTCCTGCCATGGTAAATGGTATACAGCGTAAGGTATTGTTGTAATTGATACAAATCGTTTTTATGCGTATATAATTGCACCAACGCATCGCCTACATCTTCAATTACACGATTTTTTAAACGGTAATAACTGTTTTTATCGCTGGCACTATATCCCAGTTTAGCAATGGCCCTAGCTTCGTTAAACCTGGCACCGCTCTGCCGCACATAATCTACCAGCTTCAAATCCTTGCGGTCCTTTGCGGCAGCAGTACCGTAATACATTTTCAAAAACCGCAGTTCATCTTTGCTAAGCTTTTCAATTACCTGATTCAGGATATCCATATAATAGCGTTAAACGTGTAAGATTAAAAATAAATAAATTCTTTGTTTTCATCCCCATTCTCTATTTTTAGATCCTAAACGAATAGGATGAAGAAGGTAAGAAACTGGGGCCTGGCCCTGTTATTGGCGCTATTTGCCGTTCCTGCATTTGCGCAACCATTTGACGTGCGCATTACCATGAATGACACCATGGCACTGCCCGATACCGTAACCCTGGGCTCGCAGTATAATTTCCAGGTATTTTTGCATAATGACAGCGCCTTTACCTTTACCGATTCGCTGACCCTGTTTTACCGTATCGACACCGTTAACTATATCAGTCCCAGCGGCAGTAGTGGTTTGGAGTACTCTATTATAGTTGCGGACAGCATTCCTGCCAACGACTCCATTTTGGTTAACATTACGGCTCATGTAACCTCGCCGGCGTTTAAAGTTGGTCCGTCGGTAGTCGTTATCTGGCCAGTAGCTCCTCACCACAACTTACTTTTTGATACCCTGAGCAAACAGATATATGTGCGCGACTTAGGCAACGACCTGCAGGAGCCCGGGCAGGCTAGCTTGAAGATGCTTGTTAACGGCAATATTCTGCGCTTTGTGCAAGAGGCGGATTTACCCCTTAAGTATGTAAGAATTTATGATGCAACAGGGCAGTTGATATTACAGGAAAATGCTCCATCCCTGGAGGTGCAATTACCCCCGCTGCCGGCAGGTATTTACTTTACTGAAGTGTATTGGAATAACCGCAGGCATCTGTTCCGTTTTGCAAAGCCTTAGGGCTTTAACAGTACACCGCTTAAACCGTGCAGGTATAATTTATTGCCTTTTACAACAGGTGCCGTATTGCCCACCTGCATAAACACATGCGTAAAACCATCGGGTAGAACGATCTCCTTTTCACCTTTGCTGAAGTTGATAAGCACAGCCACTTTGTCCTGCTCTGTTTGGCGTATATACCCCAGCACATTAGCAGGCAACTCATTTTTACCTATCAGTTTTAATACTCCGTTGTTTAGGGCCGGCATGGTTTTTCGCACTTGCAATAGTTGCCGAACGGTGTGAAACAGGGAATTCGGATCAGCTTGTTGATTTACAACGTTTACCCGGGTATAATTAGTGTGCACCGGTAGCCATGTTTTAGCAGATTTTGAGAATCCGCCATTCGCGCTGCTATCCCATTGCATGGGGGTGCGCAGTTCGTCACGGTTCAGGGTTTCGCCGGCCAGATCTACTAAAAAGCGCGGTAGCCCTTTATACAAATGAGGTATAGGGTCCAGGGCTGTTTTATATGGCATACGGTAATCGCTCATGCCTATCTCCTCGCCGTAATACATACAGGCAGTGCCACGTACGGTAAGTTGCAGCAGGTGCAACAGTTTTGCCTTTTGAATATCACCGTTCAGGCGTTTCATGCTGCGGCGGCGGTCGTGATTGCTAAAGGTGTATACGGGCGAGTAGGGATAAGGGAAGTCTGCTTCCAGGCCTTCAATCAGTTTATGGAAGTACGCCGCGTTAAACTTAAAGCGCAGCATTTCGAAGTTAAAAGAATGCGTTAAGCCATCGTTTTTCTGTTCGCCCAAAAAGCGCTTAATCATCTGGTGGTTACCGAATATCTCGCCCAGCAACATACGCTCGCCAAAGGTGTCGCATACGCTGCGTAGTTCTTTAGCAAAGCCAAAACTGGCGGGTTGATTTACATAGCCCTTTATATTGCTCCTGAAACCTTTGGTGTTGTAGTGCTTTGAAACTTCTTTCCGCGATGCTGGCGTGTTGCGAAACGCTTCATCCTTATAGATGGAGTTGAACATGTCCAACCGGTAGCCGTCAACGCCCCGTTCCAACCAAAACTTAACCGCCTCAAACATGGCCTTTTTTACGGCGGCGTTGCGGTAGTTTAAGTCGGGTTGAAAGGAAAGAAAGCTGGCCCAGTAATATTGCCCACGCGTTTTGTTGTAATGCCAGCCCTTTGTTTTAAGGGTATTCTTCCAGCCGTTTGGCTTATCGCGCCAGAGGTAATAATCGGTAGTCAGGTCGCCTTTCTGAAGCGTGTCGTGTGTAAACCAGGCATGCTCATCGCTGGTATGGTTCATTACCATGTCAAACACAATGTACATGCCCCGCTTATGCACTTCTTTAATTAACCGCTCGGCATCTGCACGGGTGCCGTATTCAGGGGCAATATCCGTATAGTCCGAAATATCGTAGCCAAAGTCGCGCTGCGGGCTTTTAAAAAAAGGAGAGCACCAAATGGTTTCGAAACCGAGATCCTGTATATAGTCCAGCTTTTGAATGATGCCCTGTATATCTCCAATGCCATCGCCATTGCTGTCGTAAAACGAACGGGGATAGATCTGATAAATACTGGTTTTGTGATACCAGGGTATTTGCTGGGCTGAGGCATTCATGTGTAGTGTAAGGAAGCAGGTAAACAGAAGGACATAGCGGTGCATAAAAATGTTGTTGACAACAAGGTTACAAATTACCTGCTAATCAGGCGATGGGCAAGGTAAAGTAAAAAGTTGCGCCGTCGTTAACCGCGCTTTCTGCCCAAATTTTGCCTTTGTGTTTGGCAATAATCCGCTCTACAATGGCGAGGCCTACACCATGGCCTTCAATCTCTGAGCCGTGCAAACGCTGAAAAGGCTTAAAAAGCTTACCCGTAAACTGCATATCAAAGCCCACTCCATTGTCCTTTATAAAGAACTGATAATGTCCGCCATCTTCACGATAACCTATCTGCACTTGCGGCTGCGGCATACAGGCGCTGTATTTAAAGGCATTCGAAACCAGGTTGGAGGCCACCTGCGTTAACATGGCCCGATCCCCATTTACTACCGGCAAGTCCTGTAAATCTACAGCAACAACACTAGTCGTATAACTTTTGCGCGCCTGTTCCAACGCTTCCTCAAACACTGCGTTTAACGATACCTTCTCCGGTTTTATATCCCTTTCGTTCAGTTGGGAATACTGCAGCAATTCATTAATTAACCTATCGGAGTTTTGAATAGCCGTTCGCAAGTGGCGAACTACTTCTTTATCGTCCTCATCAAAGTTTTTTTCGTGCTTGTTGATCAATAACGATGCATAACCGCTTATCACACGCAAGGGCGACTTCAAGTCATGCGATACGGTGTAATTAAAAGTCTGCAGATCGCGGTTGGCTTCTGCCAGTTTTAACTTTTCCATGGCTTCCTGCAACCGCTCTTCTTCTTTGCTCTCCAGACTAAAGCGGAAATAGGTAAGCAAGGCAAAAAGCGTAACGGTGGTTAAGGTTACAAACACCCACCCCTTATACATTTGCAGCGTAGCTTCCAGCTCTGCAGGAAACAGCAGCAACAATTTATCGGTTGCATAGATCCATACAAAGCCGAACATAAAATAGGCCAGTGTAATGTAGCCAACAATTTGCTTCATAATTGCCTGCTTAACTAAAGCAATATAACATTATCTTAACAGGTGGGCCACCCTAACACATATGACTTAAATCATGGATAAGCCTACCGGTAGTCGCAACTGCACAGCTAAACTTTAAGTAAAGAGAGGGAGAGAATATTATTCCCGCCCTCTCCGTTTTCTACTTTGTATTTTACAAAGCCTACCAGCTTAAATCGTCTTCAAAGTTCTTCATGAACTTTTCTACTTCGCTGGTGTCACCTTTTTTACCTTTCTTCTCGCCTGCAGGTTTTTTCTCCAGGTAATCAGTCAGTTTATTCTCGCGACGCTTAGCAGGTTTGTGTTCTGCTTCACCTACAACGGCGTTGGCTTCTACCGGTTTTGGTTTATGGGCAGGTTCAAACTTTTTACCCTGTCCTTCGGTGTGCTGCGGCTTATCGCGGAATTTATCCTTATCGCCCCATGGCTTCTTTTCGCCGAAAGGCTTATCGCCACGTTTTTCAAACTTCTTGCCGCCATCGCGGTTTTCGAATTTTGGTTTACGGTCGCCCCATTGTTTGCCGCCACCGCCGCCAAATCCACGGCCACCGCCGCCATCTTTTTCTTTGGCACGGGTAACTAATGGACGACGTCCTTTACTCTTCTTACCAAATACTACCAGTATCTGCTCGGCATCGTTAAACGGCACCGATACAAACGAGAACTTATCGAACACACGGATATCGGTAACATTGGCTGCATCTACACCAGCCTCAGCAGCTAAAAATTCAGCTACCTGGTTAGCGTTCATGTGGTCCATATGGCCTTTGGCTACAAACAAACGGCTGCGATCGCCACCGGCGGATTGTCCGCCTTGTGCACGGCCTTTAGGTATTGCAATTTCGTGGTAGTGGTCTTCGCGGAGGCTGTCCTTCATGCTGTAGGTAAGCAGCGCTGAAAGCACTTCTGCAGGTTCGCGGCCTTCTTCCAGTAATTCGGCAGCTAACTCCTTATAACCATCTGCACTACCGGCTTCGATAATAGCAGCGATTTCGGTTTTCAGCTTCATCAATTTGGTCTGCACCACTTCGGCAACCGTAGGAACTTCTTCCTTATTGATTTTTGAGCGTGCAATCTTTTGAATAAACAACAGATCGCGGTATTCGGCGGGGCTGATAATGCTGATAGCCGTACCATGCTTACCGGCGCGGCCTGTACGGCCAATACGGTGCACATATGCTTCAGGATCCTGTGGCAGGTTATAGTTTACTACGTGCGTTAAATCGTTTACGTCGATACCACGGGCGGCTACGTCGGTAGCAACCAGAATGGTGAGTTTCTTCATTTTGAATTTCTTCAGCGTTTGTTCGCGCTGAAACTGGGTCACATCACCGTGAATACCTTCGGCATCGTAACCGCGGTCAATCAGTTTGCTGGCCACATCATCGGTTTCCATTTTGGTGCGGCAGAATACGATACCATAGAACTCAGGTTCGGTATCGATAATACGGCACAGTGTTTCAAAGCGGTCGCTGTCGCGCACTTCAAAATACATCTGGTCGGTAAGGTGTGTAGTTTGCGATTCAGACTTAACAGCCACCAGCTCATAATCGCCCATAAAGGTTTGCGCCAGCTTTAAAATCTGTTGTGGCATAGTAGCGCTGAACAACAGCATGCGGCGTTTTTCGGGTACGCTTTTTAATATTTCGCGCACTTCTTCTTCAAAGCCCATGTTCAACATTTCATCGGCCTCGTCAAGCACTACGTGCGTAACGCCATCCAATTTCAAGGTGCCGCGTTCAATATGATCGCGTAAGCGGCCGGGGGTGCCTACAACAATTTGTACGCCTTTCTGCAGCGCGCGTTGTTGAGTGCTAAAACTTGCACCGCCATAAACAGCCTGTACCCAAATACGCTTACTGCCTTTAAACGAGGTAATTTCCTCAGCTACCTGCATGGCCAGTTCGCGGGTGGGGCACATTACAAGTGCCTGCACTTTGCGGCTGGTGTCATCCAGTTTGTCAATAAGGGGTAAACCGAAAGCGCCGGTTTTACCGGTGCCGGTTTGTGCCTGGCCTACCACGTCTTTTTCGTCGGCCAGTAATAGCGGAATCGTTTTCTCCTGTACAGGTGAAGGTGTTTCCCATCCTTTCTTTGCCAGGGCCTGCAATACATTTTCGCTAAGACCTAAGGCTTTAAATTTTTCCATAATTGTTGTTCGTACCGCTCCCATTTCGATTTTTTTGTCGAAAGCAGCACAGTTTTTAAGCTCCGGATAAGGACAAAGCTATGCCCCAATGCCGAAAAGGTGAAACCAATATTTCCGTAGTTGCCACCGAACAAATGGGGAGAGTACTGAGGGATAATTCAATTCGCAAAAAGTGCGAGGCGGATTCAGAAATCTCACTGTCGTTCGTTGACAGTTTATAAGCTAAAACGCCGGTACCAACCGGCATTTGCGCCGCAAAGATAATAATATATGGCTAATTTTCAAATCGATACACAAGTTACAAGACGTTAAATACAATTGCCACAAAGACACGAAGACACAAAGGAATGATGGGTAGAATACCCTAACGAACTGTACCTTATTGGTTTAAAGAGGACCTAAAGCCCAGGGTTGGGCTACATCCAGCAGACCTTTAATTAGCTGCCCTTCCTGTTTTTTCCAGTATTTGGCATTACAAAAAATTATCAATCTTTTTTGTGCCCGGCTAACCGCGGTGTTCAGTAAATGCAGTCCACGCGACTTGGTAGCCTTTGAATCGGTAAACCATTTGCGGTCGGTATCCACCACACTAAGTATAACATTTTCCCATTCCTTACCCTGCGAACCGTGCACGGTTAGTATGCGCCCGGCATTGCGGTCGGTTGGCATTAGTTTACCCAACAGCTTTACCTGATTTATATACGGCGTTAAAATTACGTAATCGCTCAGGCCGTTGCTGGTTACAAACTGCCGGATAGCTTCTGCTTCGTCCTCCGCCTCGCGGCTGGGCTTTTGCGTACCTAAGCGCGGTTGAGGAACAGGTGTATTTACATCTACATAATAGATCTGGGTTTCGCCTTTACCATCGTCGCTGGCAAAACCGTTGCGGTATACAAACTCGTTCAACACTGCAGCCAGGTTATCGCCAAAGCGGTGCGTATAACGCAAATCGGCGCGTTGCATTTGTTTGCTCAGTGTTTCTTCATTCGCAAAGTAGGATTCTGCTGCTTCGTCCTTGCCCTGTTCAAACAAACGGGCCAGGTAAATAGCGCTCTTGGCCCAAATAAAGCCGTCCTTCATCTTCTCGTCCTGCATCATCTCCATGTCGTTCATTTCGCACACGGGCGGTAATTGCAGGTGGTCGCCTAAAAACGTTACCGGCACACCGCCCCGCATCAGGGTCATAGCCTTTATGGCGCAGGCATAGCCGGCTTCATCTAAAAATATATGGTCAACATTCAGGTCTTCTTCTACAAAGCGGTAGATGTAACTATCCAGCGTAGCGGCAATAACCGTAGCTGTTTTGGCGCGTTCATTACTACCCTTCATACGGTCGCGGCTGTCTTCCAGTTGGTTTAATATCTCCTTCAGCTCTTCTTCCTGCATTATTTCAAACTCGCGTGCGCGGGCTTGTAATACGCCTTCGCTCTGCTTCTGCTTCTCAATAAATTCGTTCAGGAATTTTAAGCTTGGCTCTATTGTTTGCAGGTTAAACGACTCTTTGAGTGTAGCGGTGGTTGGATGCGCGGCAATTCCGTCCTTTACTTCTTTAATCAGTTGCCGGATCAGTTTCTGGCTCTTCGTATTCTCGGTAGTAAGGTCTGCCAGTTCTTTCAACTTCCCTAAACTCTCGGCAGCAGCTTCCAGCCTTGGCAGGGTATCATCTACCTGGTATTTCTCTTTGCGCATGGCACTGCGTACTACCTTTATCTGCCTTTCAATTTGCGTGCGCTGGCTGTTGATGCCCGTTACTTCGCATACTTCGGGATATTGCTCCGCAAACCATTTACTGGTATGGCCCAGGCGCAAAAATTTCTCGCGCGATAAACCTGCAGCATCGCTTACACGCAGCACGCCTTTCATTACCTGTTCCAGCGCTGTATTGGTGGGGGCCAGAATTGCACAGCGTTTACCCTGGCGCACGTATTGGTTTACAATGTTTGCCAATACCAACTGGGTTTTACCTGTGCCGGGGGCACCCCATACATAACTAAAAGGTTGCGTTAAGGCTGTGCGTATGGCGTTTAGCTGGTCCTGACTGGGCTGTATGGCACCAAACGATTCTTTGGTTACCAACTTTCTATCGAGCGGAGAAACTTTATCGGGTAAGCGCAGGTCGTCGCCTTTCTGCTCGAACCAGGTGCGAATGCGTTCTACCAGAAACTTCATGTCGGCAATTACCTTTATTTCGGCAGCACGCAGGCGCAAAAAGCGCGGGAACAATTCAGGAACAGGTTCAATGTACAGGGTGTTCTTCTCTACATCGTATTCCAGCACCTTAATAAAGTTGCCATCGTATTTGGTATCGTCGCCGGCAAAGGTGAAGAGCAGGGCTTCGCTGTCGAATATCTTTTTGGAGATACGCAGGCTGATGAGGCGGCGGGTATGATCCCATATATCAAACTGCCACACATCCACCTCGTTTAAACCTTTACCGGTTTTAGCCAGGTAATCGTGGTAGGTGTTGGAAGATTCAATACAAAGTTGACGGATCTCTTCGGGGCTCATACTTTTTTAGCGGCTCGCAATTTAAGCAATAGAATGCGGATGCGTAATTAGTTGTGGCGGATTGTTGTTTGTGCGGTTGTTAGCCTGTTTAGAAAGCGGTTGAACGCCCGGGTTATCCACAGTGCTTGTGCATGCTTGTGCAGGTTTTTGCTTGTGCACAAGTTACAGAAGTTTTAATACGAGAAGTTTTGCTGTTAAAACGTAAGGAAACAGGGGCTTCACACTTTAAACTTTTTGCCATTTGTGCAGATTTGTGCAGTTGATTTTGAAGTGCACAAATTGAAGAAAATTTAATTTGATGCGTTTTTAACCTGCTTCCGCTACCGGCGGTGATGGATAAATAACTACCCGGCAATAAGCCGATGGGGTCTCGCCTTACTTTATCCGTACACTTCCGTAACCGCGCGAACAGGTTTCGCAGGAGAGGCTTTCAAAGAACTTATGCGCTACAAAGATATAATAAAAGACGCTTTGTTTCAATTTTTATTTCGTTTTTTAGAGAACCAACCTGTTAAAAGTAGGGCAGCGGGCCGGTTTGCCTAAAAACACGGAGCCGGGCACCTTTCTTATGCGTGTTTTTTTAATTTATTGATTTCTATATATTTGGTATCGACAGGCCTAGCCCGGGGGGCGACGGCCTGTCAATTCTAACGCCATGCCCCATATCAGGTGCCTTCGGGTACAGGGTATGGGGCTTTTAGCTTAAGAGTGGTTGAATGAGACTCAAAAAACCAATCCGTTTGCCTAAGCAGGTACATCATCCGAAAGTTTACCGAATGGATGGGCAATCCTAAAAACAAAAAAACGCCGCCCCTTTCGAGACAGCGTTTTCTATTTGTTTCCACTTTAGGGATTAACGCGAAGCGCGTTTGCGGTCGTTTTCGTTTAACAGTACTTTACGCAGGCGGATACTCTTAGGCGTAACTTCTACGTATTCGTCTTCCTGTATATATTCCATGGCTTCTTCCAGGCTCATCAGCACCGGAGGAGGCAGGGTGGTTTTATCGTCACTACCCGCTGCACGGAAGTTGGTTAACTGCTTGGCAGCAACCAGGTTAATCACCAGGTCGTTGTCCTTGCTGTTTTCGCCCACAATCTGGCCTTCGTAAATATCTACACCAGGTTCGATGAAGAATTTACCGCGGTCTTTCATTTTATCCATACTGTAGGCCGTAGCACGTCCTGCTTCTTTTGCAATGAGGGTGCCGTTCAAACGGGCAGGGATATCGCCGCGCCATGGCTTGTATTCTTTAAAGCGGTGGGCCATGATAGCCTCGCCGGCAGTAGAGTTAAGGATGAGCGTACGTAAACCGATGATACCACGTGAAGGAATTTCAAACTCCAGGTGCATCATGTCGCCTTTCGGTTCCATGATCAGCATTTCGCCTTTGCGCTGGGTTAAAATTTCAATACAGCGGCCGGCTACTTCTTCAGGGCAATCGATGGTTAATATCTCAATTGGCTCGTTCTTCTGACCATCAATTTCCTTGGTAATTACACGCGGGTTACCGATAGAAAGTTCGTAGCCTTCGCGACGCATAGTTTCAATTAACACCGATAAGTGCAGGATACCACGACCAAACACACGGAAGGTATCGGCGCTTTCGGTTTCTTCAACACGCAAAGCCAGGTTCTTTTCCAATTCCTTGAACAAACGTTCGCGGATTTTTTGCGAAGTAACGTGCTTACCTTCTTTACCGAAGAAAGGCGAGGTGTTGGTTGTAAACACCATGCTCATGGTAGGTTCGTCGATATGGATCGGTGGCAGCGCTTCCGGATTTTCGAAATCGGCAATGGTATCACCAATTTCAAAACCGTCGATACCGGCCACGGCACAAATATCTCCACATTCTACTTTCTCTACTTTAATCTTTCCTAAGCCGCTGAAGGAGAACAATTCCTTGATCTTCGACTTCTGCAGGCTGCCATCGCGTTTAACCAGGTTTACCGGTTGGCCGGCGGTTAAGGTACCACGGGCTACACGGCCGATGGCAATACGGCCGATGTAAGAAGAGTAATCTAAAGAGGTAACCTGCATTTGCACAGTACCTTCCTTAATAAAGGGAGCAGGTATGTGGCCAATGATGGTATCCAGCAAATAAATTACGTCTTCGGCAGGGTGGCGCCAGTCGGCACCCATCCAACCGCGCTTGGCGGCACCGTAAACGGTAGGGAAGTTTAATTGGTCCTCGTTGGCTTCCAGGGCAAACATCAGGTCAAACACCGCCTCGTGTACTTCGTCGGGGCGGCAGTTTTCTTTATCTACCTTGTTAATAACCAGGATAGGCTTTTTGCCCAGGGCAAGTGCCTTCATCAACACGTAACGGGTTTGTGGCATGGGGCCTTCGAAGGCATCCACCAGCAGCAACACACCGTCGGCCATGTTGAGCACACGCTCCACCTCACCGCCGAAATCGGCGTGACCGGGAGTATCTATAATGTTGATTTTGATGTCCTTATATTCAACCGACACGTTTTTGGCGAGGATGGTAATACCACGTTCGCGTTCCAGGTCGTTGTTATCAAGGATCAATTCACCCGTCTGCTGGTTGTCGCGGAATAGCGAGCACTGATGCAGGATTTTATCTACCAGGGTTGTTTTTCCGTGATCGACGTGGGCAATAATGGCAATGTTACGTATGTTTTGATTTCTCATAAAGCGGGCGCGAAGGTAGTTTAAATAACGGCATGGTCAAAGGTTGTGTGGTAAATAGGCGACAACCTAAATTGTCATGGTAGTGTAAAACAGTAGCTAAAACCGCCCTGAAATGTAATTTTGCACTGTTTTTGAATAGAATCGCACTTGGATTTGTTTAAAAAGACCTGTTAGAAAACACAAATGGTATAATAAAATAACAAAACCATTACGCCCGCAAGGGTTGTTAAAATGAAAAATATCTTCCGTTTACTGTGCCTGCTGCTGTTAACTGCAGGGGCCGCCCACAGCCAGGATGCCCTTAAAAAGGCCCCCGATTTAAAAACCGACCTGCAACAGCACATCCGTTACCTGGCCAGCGATAACCTGCATGGGCGTATGACCGGCAGCCCCGACGAAAAATTGGCAGCCGATTACATTATCAACGAGTTTGTAAAGCTGGGCATGCCCAACAGCAGCGGTAACTACAACAAAAAGAAATACCTGCAAAAATTTACTTACACTACTAAACTGGATAGCATCCGCAAAAAGGTAACAGGTAACAACGTGCTGGCTTACATGGATAATAAAGCCGCTACAACTGTGGTAATTGGTGCGCATTACGACCACCTGGGTATGGGCCTGCCGGCACACAGCATGTACCGCGGTGAGCCTGCCGTGCACAACGGCGCCGATGATAACGCCAGCGGTGTGGCTATGGTTATTGAACTTGCAAAAAAACTGGCATCGCAACCAACCCATAGGCACAATTACCTATTCATTCTTTTTAGCGGCGAAGAGTTAGGCCTGTATGGTTCCAAGTGGTATGTGGAACACCCGAGCATACGCACTGATAAGATAGATTACATGTTAAATTTCGACATGGTGGGTCGCATGGATAGTATTACACATACACTTATTGTGGGTGGTGTGGGCACCAGCACCGATTGGGCAAGTGGCTTTGATACCTTAAGCACCGGCGTGCATTTAAAAACTACCGAAAGCGGTGTGGGACCTTCCGATCATACCTCGTTTTACCTGAAGAACATTCCTGTGCTGCACTTTTTTACCGGGCAGCACAAAGATTACCACAAGCCCAGCGACGACGAAGCCAAGATCAATTATGACGGTATGGATCGCGTTTTCCGTTTCACCCTGCAGTTGCTGAATAAACTGGATGCCAAAGACAGGCTGGTATTTATTAAAACCAAGGATGATAACAACGACGATGCCCCTAAATTTACCGTTACGCTGGGTGTAATGCCCGATTATACTTTTGAGGGCGAAGGTATGCGGATAGATGGCGTAACAGACGGGAAACCAGCAGCAAAGGCAGGTTTAACCACAGGCGACGTAGTAATAAAATTAGGAGAACTGGACGTTAAAGATATGATGGGCTATATGAAAGCCCTGGCCCAGTTTAAAAAGGGCGATGCCACCAAGGTGAAAATCAAACGCGGCAAAGAGATCCTCGTAAAAGACATTCAATTTTAGCCTTGTCCCTTATTCTGCATATTGAAACAAGTTCGACGGTGTGCTCGGTATGCCTTGCCCGCAATGGGGAATTTATTGCCGGTGAAGCCAGCCATGAGAACAATTCGCACGCCCGTATGTTAACTACCTTGATAGAACGATTGTTTACCGGCACAGGACTGATGCTGAAACAATTGGATGCGATAGCCGTAAGCGCAGGACCGGGGAGTTATACAGGTTTGCGTATAGGAGCCTCGGTGGCTAAAGGTTTATGTTATGGGCTAAACAAGCCGCTGATTGCCGTATCGACCCTGGCAGCGCTGGCAGAAGGAATAAAGGAAAATATATATGAAAGAGATTGCCTGTTAATGCCTGTTATAGATGCCGGCCGCAACGAAATATATACCGCTATTTATAGTTACAATGGCGATGAGGTGTGGCCACCGGCACCGGTATTACTGGATGAAAACATTAGAATGAGATTAAACGGATTAGGTAAAATAACAATAGGTGGCAATGCCACACACAAATGCAAATTGTTTTTTACAGAAGAAATAATTAATTTTTCAGAAAATGTATTGTTCGATTCGAAATTGATGACTACTATTGCATATCGTAAGCATTTGACCCACGCCTACGAAGACCCGGCTTATTTTGAACCCCACTATCTGAAAAACAGTTATGTGAAGCACTAAATCACATGATTGTTGAATCTACATCAACGAGTGAATTTTTGTTTTCTAGATAATGTCGTATTTTTATAATCTAAATCCCTAATAACTATGTCATCAAAAACAGCAAAAGAACTGGTTATCCGCAAAGAAGGCGGTGGCCAGATCAAGGTCAACTACGGCATCCTGAAACGCGCCGCTCTTACTCTTCGCGCCTTAAATCACCCGCTGCGTCGCCAGATGGTAGCATTGATAGAAGATAAGAAGAAGATTACCGTAACCGAGTTATACGTGAAGCTGCGCCTGGAGCAATCGGTTGCCTCTCAACACCTGGCTATCTTACGTCGTGCAGAAATTCTGAAAACAGAACGTGACGGAAAATTCATTTGGTATACCACCAATCGCAAACGAATTGAAGAGATTAACAAACTAATTGCACAACTGGCTCAGCCAGAGTAATTAAGGTTTGTAATTACTTTTACAAAGAGCGCCTTTTTCTGATGAAAGGCGCTCTTTTTTTATACCAGTTTCATTATTGGCTAAAATAGCGGTAAACCGCTTCTACTACCTGTTGTTGCTGACTGCGGGTAATGTTATAATAGAGGGGCAGGCGCAGTAAACGCTCGCTTTCGCGCGTGGTAAAATTATCGGTGCCGGCAAAACGGCCCACCTGCACACCATGCAAACTGCTGTGTACAGGAATATAATGATGCGTGGCAGCAATGCCCTTTTCTTTCAGATAGGTACTCATACCTATTCGCTCCGCACCAGTTTCGGGTTTTACGTAAAATATATGTGCGTTATGTCCGCAATGGGCAGGCACCTGCGGTAATTCCAGCTTACCGGCTTTTTGCAGCGAAAACAATTCTTCGTAATACCAATTCCAGTCGGCCACCCGTTTAGCGGTTATTTCTTTCATCTGTTGCAATTGCACCCACAACAAACCTGCCGTGTAATCACTCATTTTATAATTTGAGCCGGTGCCCACCCATTGAAAGAAAGGAACCTGCCCGCGATTAAACAAATAACGATCGGTACCCTGGTCGTGTATTATTTCTGCTTTATCAAAATAAGCCGGGTTGGTAACCACCAGCAGTCCACCTTCGCCGCAGGTAATGTTTTTAATAATGCCAAAGCTTAAACAATTAAAGTGGCCGAAGTTACCCAGGTGTTTGCCTTTGTAGGTAGCATCCACTGCATGGGCAGCATCCTCAATTACCAGCAGTTGGTGTTTAGCGGCAATGGCCAGTATGGCATCCATCTCGCAGGCCACGCCGGCGTAGTGCACCACCATAATAGCTTTAGTGCGCGGAGTTATGGCCGCTTCTATCAGCTGTTCATCAATGTTCAGTGTATCGGGACGTATATCAACAAACACCGGTACGCCCCCGCGTTCCACTATAGCATTGGCAGAGGCAACAAAGGTGAAGGAGGAAAGAATAACCTCATCGCCGGGTTGAATATGCAGGAGTGCCGTAGAAAGTTCCAATGCCCTTGTGCACGAACCCGTAAGCTTAACCAGCGCACCGGGAAACTGCGTATTAAAAAATGCATGGCACTGCTTTGTAAAATTACCGCCAAAAAAGAAAGCAGGATCCTGTGCAGCCGTGGCTGCCAGGTAGTCGAACTCCTTACCGGTAAATGTTGGTTGATGATTTGGAATCATGCTCTGCAATAATAGGGAAAGCCCCTAAATAGTAAACAGCCTACTTTAACAACAATATATCGCCCAGCACCAGCGCATCCAAACCGGTGGAATGAAACGTAGCAATAGCATCCAGCGGCGAATACACCACCGGCTCGTTACTGCGGTTAAAGCTGGTATTTAACAACACACCATGCCCTGTAAACTCCTTTACCTTGCTTAACAGACTATAGTAAATGGGGGCTACTTCTTTATTTACGGTTTGTATACGTGCAGTGCCATCCACATGCACAATGCCGGGCAGGTCGTCTTTAGCCAGTTGATTCGCGTTAAAATTAATAGTCATGTATGGGGCACGCTGCGGCATGCCTTCAAAATAAAGTGATTTATCCTCTTCTAACACTGAAGGGCAGAACGGCCGAAACGATTCCCTGAATTTTACTTTCCGGTTCACGGTTTGCTTTACATCTTGGTAAACAGGGTAAGCTAAAATACTGCGGCTGCCCAAGGCCCGTGGGCCAAATTCAGCACGACCGTTAAACCAGCCGATCACCCGGCCTTCGGCCAGTAGCTGTGCCGCTTCGCCGGCAATATCCTGGCAGGTGCGGTACCACTGCTGCTGATTATCCAGCATGGCGGTAATTTCGTCGTGTGCAAACGAGCCGCCCAGGTACACATCCTTCATTGGTTTACAGGCAACGCCGGCCTCTGCCGTAGCCAGGTAGGCCGCACCCAGCGAAATACCTGCATCGGAGGAAGCAGGCTGCACAAAAATATCCTCTATAAAAGGCAGGTTAGCCAGCTTTTGATTGGCCGCACAGTTAAGCGCCACACCGCCTGCCAGGCATAAATGCCGCAATCCTGTTTGGCGGTGGAAATCGGTTACAATAGCTACCAGCAGGTTCTCTAAATGCTGCTGTGCCGAAGCGGCGATATCCTGATAGAACTTAGTGATAGGTGTACCGAGCAAGCGCGCAGCACCAAACATCTCTGTAAACTTGCTGCTGAACATTTGTTCGAAGCGCGTTGGCTGCGGAGCACCGGGCGCAATAGCCTTAATGAAACTCTCGTTAAGTTTTAATTGCCCGTTTGCGTAGTGTATCACTTCGCTAAAATCGTAGGCCGCCCGATTGCCGTAGGACGAAAGTCCCATCAACTTATACTCGTCGGTATCACGGGTAAAACCACAGAACTGTGTTACCAGCGAATAAAAAATTCCCAGGCTATCAGGCCTTTCGATGCGCTTGCTTAACTCCAGCTTCCCGTTTTTACCGGTACCCAGTTGCAGCGAAACACCATCGCCCGAACTATCGATAGTAATTACCATGCTTTCGGCAAAGCCCGAAGCATAATAGGCCGAGGCGGCATGACAATCGTGGTGATGATAAATATGCAGCGGTGCACAACTACCAAAATTAAAACGCAGATAATCGGTAACGCGTTGCGGCCAATCGCTGCCCCAGGTGGCACCGTGGGTTGCTACTGCTTGTATATCTCCATAGGTAAGGCCGGCAATTTTAAGCGCTTCGTGTATGGCCTTGTTGGGCAACTGACCGGGGGCATGCTTCACGCGGCTCAGGCGTTCCTCTTCCACAGCCGCTACTACTGTACCGTTCTGCACTAGCACAGCAGATACATCCTGATATCCTAATCTAAATCCTCCGTTAATACCTAAAACTACCATAGTTGCTCAGTGGCCGGTACCTGCCGGCTGCGAATTGCAAAGTAATTAAAGTATGTGGTTCTGCCTTTGTGCTGCACAAGTAATTTGGAATGGCACAACTTGCCAGCGTTACCTACAAGCCGGGCTTGTAAGCTGTTGAAATCATATGGTTACTTCTACACCACCGTGCTGCATGCTGTAATTGGCGCGCTCCAGAATGCGCACTACCTCAAGCCCCAGATACATACTGCTGCGCGGAACAGTTTTGTTGCGTACGCAGTGCCTGAAATCGCTGACCATGCTAAACAGGGGTTCGTCCTGCTTGATGAACAAACTGGTTTTTTTTACCTCGGCATCCAGCAAGGCATCGCTGCCGGTTAAGTGGGCCGTTTTATTGTTTTCCAATACTTCCACCTTATTATCGGTGGTTAAATCGTTAAATGTTATGGTCTTTTGTGCGCCGATAAAATTCATAGAGCGCACTTTGTTGGGCGAAATCCACGAACAGTATAGCGAAGCGCTGCAGCCGTTGGCATAGGTAAGAAACACCTGCGCCACCTGCTCGTCCTTCTGACCAAAGGCATGGCCAATAGCGCGTACGGATACGGGCATTTTACCCAATAAAAAAAGAAGGATCGAAAGATCGTGGCTCGCCAGATCGTACAGCACATTTACGCCGGTGCGGTTCCATACAAAATTTGAACGGTTACCCTCTATAAACAGTAACTCTTCGAAACCCGGGCTGCGCAGCAACGATTGTATTTCGAGGATGGCATTGCTATACAGGTAGGTGTAGTCCACCATCAGGGTTAAGCCTTTTTTTTCTGCCAGATTCAGCAACTCAAAACCCTTCTTCTCGGTCGGCGAAAAGGGCTTTTCTACCAATACATGTTTGCCGGCTTCCAGCGCTTGCTTAGCTAAAGTATAATGGGTGGAAGGGTACGAACTGATAACGACCGACTCGATCTGCTCATCGTGCAAAATATCGGCAGCAGAAGCAGAGGTTATACTCTCGGGCAGATTGCGCTGCGCCATTTGTTGCCGCGCAGGATTAATATCGGCTACACGTACCAACTTACACTCCTTTACCTGCAGGAGGTTGCGGGCCACTTTGGGGCCCCAATAACCGTAACCGATTAAACCAACATTCATTGCTTGCCAGTGGTATGGGTAAATATAGAATAGAAGGGTGAACTTTTAGCAACTATTATTCTTAAAAGGAAATTAGAAACATTTTTTGAGGTAAAATAACCTGGCACCACCCGCTGGAAGGCAGAATTAAATTTGATACATTTGTTAGGGTCAGAAGCGGTAATTATGCAAGTATGCTTTGTAGCATTAGGATCGGAACAATTGGCAATAAGCCTGTTATCGGCTATGGCCAAACGCGCCGGCCATAAAGTGGGGCTGGCTTTCAGCGCCTCGCTTTTCCACGACCGCTTTAATCTTGAAATTCCTTCGCTGGGCCGCTTTTTTGATGATACCGCCGATGTGATGGCAGCCATCAAAGAACAAAAGCCCGATGTGCTGGCCTTCTCCGTGCTTACCTCAACGTACCAGTGGTCGTTGCTGATAGCCCGCAAAGCCAAAGAGCTATACCCTAACATTAAAACCGTTTTCGGCGGGGTGCATATTTCGGCTGTGCCGGAACTGGTAATTGAGAACCCAGAAGTGGATTATGCCATTGCCGGCGAAGGTGAAGTTTGCTTTTTACAGATACTGGAACATGCGGCAAAAGGCGGCACCGAACCAATACCCAACACCCGCTATAAAACAGCCGATGGGCGCGTGATACGCGGCCTGCAGGCAGGCTTTACACAAAACCTGGATGAGCTGCCACATTTTGACAAAGAACTTTGGGAAGAACATGTGCGCATTGGCGATTTGTATTTAACGATGGCTACGCGGGGTTGTCCGTTTACCTGTTCGTTTTGCTTTAATAATTTCTTTCACCGCCTGCCCGAAGAACGCAGCGGCAAATATGTGCGCACCCGTAGTGTGGACCACATGCTGGAGGAATTGCGCCTGGCAAAAAAGCGATACAACCTGAAGTATGTCGATTTTCAGGATGATGTGTTTACGGTGAGTAAACCCTGGATGAAAGAATTTTTACCGCGTTATAAAAAAGAGATCGGTGTGCCGTTTCAGGTGCTTACGCATCCGCGGTATATGGATACCGAAGTAGCAGGTTGGCTCAAAGAAGCCGGCTGCAACTGGGTGCAGATGGGCGTGCAAAGCATGAGCGACGACTACAAAAAGCAAATACAGCGTTACGAAAAAGGCGATCATGTTGTGCGTGCCTTAGAAGTAATGAATAAAGCAGGCTTAAGTCCTAAGGTGGACCATATGTTCGGTTTGCCCGGCGAGCCTATGGAAGCACAGGAAATTGCCCGCGAAGTATATGCCGAACAAAGTCCGCGGCGCATACAAACCTTTTGGACCTGCTACCTGCCCGGCACCGATATGATGAAAGAAGCGGTGGCAAAGGGCGAGCTGAGTAAGGAACAGGAAGACAGGTTGAACAAAGGAGAAGACTTTTATTTTTTCCGCAACCAGGATAATATCAAGGATCAAAACAGCGTAAACACCTACCAGGCATACGAAAACCTGTTTCGTGTATTTCCTATACTGCCCGCTGCCATGCGTAAGCGTATGCGGCCAAAGCATGTAGCCTGGATACCCGGTTTTATCATGCGGCCCATTGCGCTGGGTTTGGATGTGCTTATTGGGTTTAGATTTGGCAACCCTGAGTTCAGGGCCTATGCCAATCACTATCTGTTTCATTTATACCGGTTCTTCCGTAAAAGAATGGGATTGGGTAATGCCCGGGCCACCACCCCTAAAAAGGACCGCGAAACACCCGAAAAAACAGAACTGGCCGGAGCACATGCCGCTTAGTATGCGGCATTACGCAACGTATTTTTAAACTTGCAGCAGAAGCATTGGACGAATGAGCACCTTACGGCTGGCATTAGCGCAATTACTGGTAGAAGGAGGCGAAGCCGAACGCAATTTTGAGCGCGCCGAAAAACTGATTGCACAAGCAGCAGCCGAAAAAGCCGATTTGGTTTTACTGCCCGAAACCATCGACTTTGCGTGGACGCATCCGCGATCGATAAACGAAAGCTTACCAATACCCGGACCTTACAGTGATCATTTCTGCGCCCTGGCAAAAAAGTACGGTGTGTTTATCTGTGTTGGACTTACCGAAAAAACTGAACAAGGCAATTACAATACCGCTATCCTTATTGATGATACCGGCACCTTGCTGCACAAATACAGGAAGATAAATTTGCTGACGGTGGAGTTCCCTTATTACAAAGTAGGGCAATCTTTATCGGTGGTTGATACCAGGTTTGGTAAAATAGGTTTGAACATTTGCGCCGACAATTACCACGATTCGCTGGCAATAGGCCATACGTTGGCACGCATGGGTGCGCAATTGATTATTTCCCCCAGCTCGTGGACGGTAGATTATGGTGTTACTGAATTAGATGACCCTTATAAGGATAAATGGTTGAAGCCATTTAAAATTCTTGCTTCGTATTACAACCTTATTGTGGCCAGCACCACCAGTGTAGGTTATATAGTAGGTGGCCCCTACGAGGGCAAAAAGATGGTGGGTTGCTCGATGGTAGTAGACAAGAACGGCATCATCAAACAAGGCGTGTTTAACGAGTTTGCCGGCGATTTAGTGATTGCCGACCTCACCCTGCCCGAACGCAAAGAAAAAGGCACCGAAATTGGCGCTATGCTGCAACGCCGTGGCTTAAAACCCGAGGACTATTTGAAAAATGAGTAAGCAGACCGTAGTTGTAAATGGCAAACCCACCACGCTCAGCTACCGCGTTTGCAGCCGCTGTGTGCAGGACAGCACCGTGCCCGGTATCCGTTTCGATAGCAAGGGCGTTTGCAATTTCTGCCATCTGCACGATAAACTTTGTAACATTTTCCCCGAAGATGAACGGGGCGAGGCCTTTCTGAGCAAAACATTTGCCGCTATCAAAAAACAAGGGCAAAACAAGAAGTATGATTGCGTGGTTGGTATCTCCGGCGGGCGCGATAGCACGTATTTGCTGTGGAACGTAGTTAAACGCTGGGGTCTGCGGCCATTAGCCGTACACTTTAACGACGGCTTTGATAACCCGGTTGCCGGCGAGAACATGTTGCGTGCCGTTAAGCTGTTGGGTGTTGAATTGCGCACCATTACCAGCGACTACCGCGAAGGCAAGGAACTGAAAATTGATTTCCTGAAAGCCAGCACACCCGATTTAAACATGGGCACCGACATCGGTATTGCCTCTTCCCTGTTTGGTGTAGCAGCAAAGGAAAACCTGCAATACATTTTAATCGGACAATCGTTCCGCACGGAAGGGGTAAAGCCCTTGAGCTGGAGTTTCTTTGATGGCGATTACCTGCGCGCTGTGCATAAGCAATTCGGCACTACACCCTTGCGACCCTGGAAACCCGAAGACCCCGGCTTTAACCTGGGCATCCGCGAACTGTTTTATTACACCGCACAGTGTGGCATAAAAACCATTCTGCCTTTCTACAATTTCCCTTACCGGCGTAAGGAGGCTGAAGAGCTGATTAAAAAAGAATTGGGTTGGGTATATCCCGGCGCACATTATTACGACGACCTGTATCATAGCCTCATTAAATATGTCCACCGCGTTAAGTTCAATATCGACATGAACATGAACAGCGACTCGGCACTGGTGCGCAGCCATCAAATGCCCCGCGAAGAGGCCCTTGCACGTGCGCATAGTGTATATGCCATCGAAGATCCGAAAGTGATAGACTTATGTATTAAGCGGCTTGGTTTAACGCGCGAAGAGTTTGACAGCTATATGCAACTGCCACCTAAAACCTTCCGCGATTACAAAACCAGTTATCCCTATATACGTGCTGCGCGTTTACCTATCTGGCTGTTTAGCCAATTGCATTTGCTGCCAAGGGTTACTTACTTAAAGTATTTCTCGTGCGGGGAATAAAACCATTGCCACAAAGACGCAAAGGCACTAAATAAAACAAATTGATTTTACAAAAGCTCGTAAATAAAGAAGTGGCTGCATCATCCAATTCTTCTCTTCACTTGGCTGTGCCTTAGTCGCGGTAAAAAATTTGTCGCAAAAGCAGGCCGGGACAAAAGAAAAATAGGTCCGATTGTCAAAACCTCAACTTTGTTCCTTAGTGTCTTAGTGGCGAAAAAAACTACAGTTGTAGAATTTGAATTTCGTAGCTCTTGCGTTCCTTGTTGGTAAGCTTGGCATCACGCAACCAGGGGTTCAGTATTTTGATGTGCTTATACTTTAAATTGTATTGGGCGGCAAAGTCGGCAATGTTGCTGATGGCTGTATCCACTGTTACGGTACGGTAGGCATACGGCTGATACAACTCTTCGGTGCTCACCTGAAAGCCTGCCTTCTGCGGCTGCGAGAACAAAATTTTCATGGCAATCATGCGGGGCAGGTAGCGCGATGTTTCGTTATTAAAAAACATCTCGTAATAGTTATTGGTCTTTTGATCGGCTACGCGGCCTTTCATACCTGCCAAACCCAGGTTATACGAACCGGCAGCAATGGTCCAGTTGCCCAATTCATTTTTTGCCTGGTTTAAATATTTGCAGGCTGCCGCCGTGGCCTTTTGCAGATTGTAACGCTCATCCACTTCACTATCTACCTGCAATCCGTAAATTTTAGCAGTCTCCTTCAGCAATTGCCAAAAGCCCACAGCACCTGCGGGGGAAATTTCGTTGCGAAGGCCGCTTTCAATTAATGCCAGGTATTTAAAATCGGTGGGCACACCGTTAGCTGTCAGCACTTTTTCAATTTCAGGAAAATAGCGATTCGCCAGTTTCATATTCATCAGGGTGTTACTGTGCCAGTATACACTTAACTGCAATTCGCGTTCAATACGCTCACGTACTTCCGGGTCTTCCAGCGGCACGCGCTCACCGGCAAAATATAATTCGCCGGTTACGCTGATAGGCCGCACTGTTTGCAACGAGTCAGGCGCACCCGTCAGGCGTATATTGGGGCATTCGTTCGCGGTGCCTGTAAAAATATTCAGGGCCGGTGCAGCAGAGCTAAACCCCGCAATTACCCTGGCCGATACAAACCCAAGTAACAGGCAGCCAAAGGCCACCAGCGGCAACACAAATCTTTTACGGGAGGGCGTAGTGCCCTCTTCATTCTTATTATCAAAAATACCCATGTTATTCCAGTGCTTTTTTAAATACCGGCACCATAGAACATGGTTCGCCGTACATGATAGAACGCGCTACCCCGGCCAGTTGTTTTGTCAACTGCACAAAAGCCGCTTCGGGCACAGGCCGGTCGCCACAGCCTTTAATAACCACGCGCTGTGCTTTAAATTGCTCCATATCCAGCGCAGCCAGGTTGCGGTACAAAAATATTTCAAGCGCATGTTCCGGTACAGCACAGGCCACTTCTTTGGCATAGGCACTTAGCTCGGCTGTTAATACCATATAAGCCCACATAGGCACAATAGCATTTACACTGCAATACAAGGCTACGTAGCGGCCCTGGTATTTGCTCCAGTCAGTTTGCTTCACCTGCTCCCGAAATTCCGCCTCCTTTAATATCAACCCCTTAAACAGATAGTCCTTCAGGTCTATCACATCCATCTCTTCCTGCTTCGGAAAATAGTCGGCCAGGTCTAAACTGATGATGGCCTTTTGGGCCACGCGGTTCACAATAGGCTTTACCTCGTTCATACGGCAAAATTAGTGTAAAAAAAACAGCCCCGCTTGTGGCAGGGCTGCTTGTGTATTTTTAACCTTTCAGCGCTTATTGGGCGGCTACGTATTCCAGACGGTCGTCTTCGATGTTGGCCAGTTTCTTCAGCACTTCGGCAGCATAACCCGCTTTGTTTTGCAGGCGTTGTGCGTATTGCTGCGCATATGGGGTAAAGTCTGTAATCTTCGGAGCTTCTGTAACGTTTACCGTTTGTATTACATAAACGCCCTGCACACCTTCAATTGGTTTCGACATTTTGCCGGCAGGTGTAACAAGGGCTGTAGCAATTACAGCAGGTTCGTAAGCATTGTTTACACCGGGGTTAGCAAAGTTGCCTTGTGCAGCCATTGACGGCTTGCCCAACTTCACCGACAGATCGTCTACTGAAGAGGCCTTGGCATCTTCCATCTTCTTAGCCAGCAGTTCATACTTCTTCTGCTTCAGCACTTCCGCTTTTAACTGGTCGCGCACAGCATCTACATCAGGTTTGCCTTTCGGACGAACAGCATCCAGTAAAGCAACTACGTGCTTATCGCTAAACGAGATAGGCGTAGAAACATCGCCTTTTTTGCTGTCGTAAGCCCATTTAACCAGCTTACGTGCAGAACCTAATCCCATTAAGTTGTAATCTTCTTTACGCACCGGATCGGCCTGGCGCACCGGCATGTTCAGCTTTTTAGCTGCAGCCAGAAACTTCTCAGCAGTTTGGTTATCGGCCGAGAAAGCGCTTGCCTTAGCAGCAATATCCTGTTGGGTTTGTTCGCCTACACCAATCTTCTGACTGATGCCGGTAATCAGCACACCGCTCTTAGTAGGACGGTCTTCTACTACCTGGAAGATAAACCAGGCGTTTGCCTTAGCATCGGGGTAACGGTAGGTTTTGCCTTTTTGAGCACGGTAGAAAATGAAATCGTTCACCGCCTTTTCTTTTTCGTTTTGTTTCACCCAACCTGCATCACCACCTCTCATTTTCGAAAGCTGGTCATCAGAGTATTGCACAGCCATTAATCCGAAATCGGCATTAAACGAGTCGATAGCGGTAAATACGCTGTCTACAAACTTCATACGGGCCTGGGCAGCTTCCTGTGCGATACCATCAAACGAAATTTTGATTTCGCGGATATGCACCGAGTCAGAAACCATTTTGCGGGCGCTGATCTTCGAAAGTTTGTAGCTGCCTGCTTCAATATAAGGGCCTATTACAGTACCTACAGGAGCCGTAAGTAACGAGTCTTTCACAGAGCTCATCAGGTTATCAGCGGTGTAGTATACTTCATCAAAATCGGCTGTGCTGTATAAGCGGGTAAAAATAGAGTCGTCAGAAACCGACTTACCGGCAGCAAATTCAGCTACGCGCTCGCTCATATCCTGGAACACCTTGGCCGAATCGGCAGCAGATGGGCGGATATCGAAGGTAACGTATTGCAGGCGACGGGTCTCTTCATCCTGTTTGAATTTACCTGCGTGCTCATCCAGGTATTTCTTTAAATCTTCATCTGTAATTTTGATGTCGTTATCGTTCACATCGGTATAAGCAACCGATACGTATTTGAAATCGGCGTTGCGCGCTTGTTCTTCATAGCTCATTTCGCCCATCCAGGTTGGCACATACATGCCTTTGGTGATAAGCGAGGTGTATTTAGAACGGAAGCGGTTATCCTTCAGTTGTTTTTCGAAGTTAGCCCATTCGCGCTTGGCAGCATCCAGGTCAACACCCTGTTGCGGGTTCGGGTTGTTCAGGTTTTGCAGATAACCCGAAACCATGCTGGGGTCGAACTGACCGGTTTGCGGATTGCGGAAAATTTGAGCGCTGGCAATTTCAGGGGCTACGTTCTCGCCACTTACCAGTTCTTTCATTTCGTCCAGTGTTACGTTAATACCCAGCTTGTCGTATACCTTTCCGAAAATGATGCCTTCCACCATTTCGTTCCAGGTGCGCACACGCACATAGTTCTGCATGTCCTCGCTAAGTGATTGGCCGCGCATTTGATCCTGCTGGGCTTTTTCGTTCTCTGCATTGCGCTTGTCGTATTCGTTCATGTCGATTTTCTCGCCATTCACTTTTCCGTAGTAATCCTTACGGCCACGCAGCACACTGCCCTGCGAGTTGGTAGCATCCATGATAAGGAAGCCTACAATCGATAAACCGATCAAGAAAATCAGCAATCCTGAACGCTGACGAATTTTTCCGATAACTGCCATACTAAGTTGATATTTTGCCTGTTGGTGGGTGTCTAATAACGACTCCTTCCCAAAAAGGGACGGCAAATAAAAAGAAATAAGGCGTAAAATGAAATAGAAACGCCATTTAGCGCGCAAAACATCTTATATGCGCGGTTCTTAATGCAAAAATTTCACTCAAAAATATCATAATGCATTGACTGTTAATCCATTATCTATTTTACCAGTCGGGGGACGAACGTGCTGATTGACCGGTAATACGGCTAAAGCCTGCCCTATAGGCCCGTATTCCATCTAAAAAAGGCATCTTTGGGCGGTGAATTTCATAACAGGAGCTACTGGTTTGGTGGGTTCGCACCTGGCGAAACTGCTTTTAAGCAAAGGCGAAAAAGTGCGCGCTATCCGCCGCCCCAATTCCTCGTTACGCTTATTAGGTGCTGATGCTGAGCGTATTGAGTGGATGGAAGGCGACATTCGCGACATTACCTCGCTGGACGAAGCCATGGCCGGCGTTACTAAAGTTTATCACTGCGCCGCCGTTATCTCCTTTCTGCCATCCGAAGTAAACTATATGCTGAAGGCCAATATTGAAGGCAGCAGCAATGTAATGAACGCCGCCCTTAAAGCCGGTGTACAGAAAGTGGTCTATGTAAGTTCGGTAGCCGCTTTCGGGCTGCCCAGCCCGGGTAAGGTCATCGACGAAAAATACAGTGATCCCAATATCAATAAGTGTTTCTGGTATTTCCGCAGCAAGCAATATGGCGAGCGCGAAGCCTGGCGCGCCCATGCCGAAGGACTACCCGTAGTGGTGGCCAGCCCAAGCACGATCATAGGCCCCGGCAACTGGGGGCAGGAACCCAATTCGCTTTTCAGGGATATTGACAAAGGCCTGCGGTTTTATACCAACAGCACCAATGGTTTTGTAGATGTACGCGATGTGGCCGAATGCCTGTACCGGCTGATGGAAGGCAACTTTAACGGCGAGAACTATATTATCAGTAGCGAAAACCTGAGTTTTAGAGAGGTAATGTGGCAAATGGCCGATGCCTTACAGGCACGCCGCCCTAACCTGGAGGCCGGCGCTTTTTTAAGGCAGCTGGCCTGGCGCGCGGAATGGGTAAAAGCGCTGTTCAGCAAACAACGGCCGCTTATAACGCGCGAAAGCGCTGCCGTAGCCTCCGTAAACTTTGTATACGACAATCAAAAGATACGCTCGGCGCTTGACTATACCTTTATACCTATGGCGCAAAGTATAAAGGATACCGCAGCTATTTACCGGCAACACCATCCAAAACCCTAACCCTATGAAACCAGTTTTTGTATTCGCCCTATTGGCACTAACAATTGTTAGTTGCACCAAGGAATCCACCCCGCCGCCTGCCTTTACACTGCATAACTTAACTGATAGTTTGGCAGGAACCTATACTACTACGCGGTTCTGCATGAGCGGCAGCGATATAAACGGTTACAGTTATGATACTGCTTACCACATTACACTGGTAGTGGAACGCCAAAGCGATTCCGTAATTGTAATTGAAGGCAACGAATTAACCTTTGCCGGCGAGGTTGCGGCCCATAATTATTACTACTACAAACCCGGTTCGGGCGGTGGCACCCACGCCCGCTGGGATAGCACCGGCACACAACTAACTTATGGTTTCTGGAGCGGCGGATTAGGCGGCGGTGGCGGCTGTACGCACATAGGCAGCAAATAGCGGTTGTATTTAAAACTATTCATCTCATTTACCTACAGGTATTAGCCTCTTCGGTTTCTGCGCTCAAGATCTATATTTGTGGCACATGCAGATTAAAATTGTAAATAAAAGCAACCATGCCCTGCCGGCTTACGAAACCAAGGGCGCAGCAGGTATGGATCTGCGGGCTTTTATAGAAGGTGATGTAGAACTGAAGCCACTGGAACGCAAGCTGATACCTACCGGTTTGTTTATTGAACTGCCCGAAGGTTACGAAGCCCAACTGCGGCCCCGTAGCGGCCTGGCGCTTAAGCACGGTATAAGCCTGCCCAACAGCCCGGCCACCATTGATAGCGACTACCGCGGAGAAATTAAAGTAGCACTTATTAACCTTAGTAACGAAACCTTTACCATCAAAACGGGCGACCGAATTGCGCAAATGGTAATTGCCCGCCACGAAAAAGTCGAATGGATAAGCGTGGAGGTTTTATCAGAAACCAAACGCGGCGAAGGAGGCTTTGGATCTACCGGTAAGTAATACCTGCAAAACACTGCACCAAATTGTTTACTACCCAAAATCAATAAACGTTAACAGCAAATGAGAATTATTATCCCTATGGCCGGTTGGGGTACCCGCCTGAGACCGCACACCCTTACTATTCCCAAGCCCATGTTACCTATTGCAGGTAAGCCCATTGTACAAAGGCTGGTGGAAGACCTGATGAAAAGCACCGACCAAAAGGTTGAAGATATTGTATTCATTATCCGCGAGGATTTTGGCAATGCCGTGGAAGAAAAGTTATTGCAGGTAGCCGCCGATGTAAAAAGCCGCGGACATATCCGTTACCAGGATGTACCCCTGGGCACGGCACACGCCATTTTATGCGCCGGCGATTTTCTGGAAGGCAATGTAATTGTAGCTTTTGCCGACACCCTGTTCCGCAGCGATTTTAAAATTGATGCCGGCAAAGAAGGTATTATATGGGTGCAGAAAGTAGACAACCCCGCCGCTTTTGGCGTTGTGAAACTGAACAGCGACGGTGTTATTACCGAGTTTGTAGAAAAACCACAGGACTTTGTGAGCGACCTGGCCATTATCGGTATTTATTATTTTAAGGATGGTGTTTACCTGCGCAAGGAAATGCAATACCTGCTGGATAACGATATTAAGCAGAAGGGCGAGTTCTGGCTTACTGATGCCATGGAGAACATGAAAGCCAAAGGCAGCAAGTTCTATAAAGGCGAAGTGGATGAATGGCTGGACTGCGGCAATAAAGATGCTACCGTTTATACTAACCAGCGCGTATTGGAGTTTTTAAAAGATACACCCCTGGTGAGCAGCGAAGCCGTTGTGGAGAATTCGGTAGTGGTGCATCCCTGCTATATCGAAAAGGGCGTGGTAATTAAAAACTCGGTGGTTGGTCCGCATGTATCTATCAGTGCAGGAACGGTTATTGAGCAATGCGTAGTTAAAAACAGCATTATCCAGGCTAAAACGGTGGTAAAAAATAAGTTAATTACAAACAGTATGATTGGAAATAGCGTTAGAATTGAAGGACGTATGCAGGACTTAAGCCTGGGCGACTATAATGTAACGCTTGATTAAAACGTACTTGCCACAAAGGCGCAAAGACAAAAAGTAAAATAAGGGTGTTGTTTTTACATTCCTCAACTTTGTTGCTTCGTGTCTTAGTGGCGAAAAAAACAGTTGCCACAAAGGCGCAAAGACAGAAAGGGAAATAAGGGGACCGTTTTAAACCCCTCAACTTTTTTACTTCGTGTCTTAGTGGCGAAAAAAATCTTATTAGTGCGGAAACTACTTGTAATAACACTACTACTTAGCGCGGTAATGCTGCAGCAGGCGGCCGCTTTTTCTATGCCCGATGGCAAAAACAAGAAAAAGAAGGACAAGGACAATAAGCAGCAAACCACCGGCCTTAACAGCGAAGCCCGCAAAAAACTGGAAGGCGTTTTCCTGGATGCTGAAAAAGCCAAAGTGCTGGGCGATTGGGATGAAGCCGTAAAAAAATACCAGGACGTATTACTGTTGGACCCTGAAAATGCCAATGCGCATTTTCAACTGGCGCAAATTTACTTTAACCAGGGGCGGTTGCAGGAAGCTGAAAAGGAAGCCGTAACCGCAGCCAAAGCCGATAATACCAATAACTGGTATTTAGAGTTGCTGGCTACGTTGTATATGAACACGGGCAAAATGAAGGATGCCGTAGAAACTTTTAAAACGCTGGTAGAGAAGTTTCCGAACAACCCCGATTACTACCTGAACCTGGCCTTTTTGTATGCCAAGCAGGGGCAACTGGAGCAGGCCCTAAAGGTGTACGACCAGTTTGAAAAAGGCTTTGGCCTGGATGAGCAGGTAGCCGATGAAAAGAAAAACATTTACCTGCACCTGGGTAAGTTTAACGAAGCAGTAAATGAAGTAAAGAAGTTACAGGATGAGTTTCCCGGTGAAACCGAATACCTGTTGCAGGAGGCGGAACTTTACCGCGCCAATAAAATGAAGGACAAGGCCATGGAGGTGTACAAAAAAGTACTGGCCATTGAGCCCGATAATCCGCAGGCACAAATCGCTATTGCCGGCCTTAGTGTTGGCCCTGCCAACCCCGAACAGAAAAAGGAAAACCTGAAAGAGATATTTGAAAACCCGAAGGTGAATATTGATACCAAGGTCAGCATCCTGTTGATTTCGTATATACAGATGAACAGCGAAGACTCCGTTAAGCGGCAGGAAGGTATTGAACTGGCCAGCATACTTACACGGGTGCATCCTGAGGAATCGAAAGGCTACGCCGTGTTGGGCGATTTGTATTACATCGATAACCAAAACGAACAGGCACTGAGCAACTACAAAAAAGCCCTGGCCTTAAACCCCGATGTGTTTGAGGTATGGTATCAGGTAATGATGATCTACAACCTGCAGCGCGATTGGACCAATATGCTGCAAACCGCCAACGGCGCCATGGAGTTATTCCCCAACCAGGCTGCTATTTACCTGTTTAAAGGCAATGCCGAGCAACAGCTAAAGGAATACGAGAAGGCGGTTAAGAGTTATCAGAAAGGCGAAAAAATGGGCGCTGATAACCTGAAACTGCGCGCACAAATTTTAGCCAACCTGGGCGATGTATACCACAGCCTGAACAAGCATGCCGAAAGCGACAGCGCTTATGAACGCTCGCTGAAACTGGACCCGGACAATGCCTACGTGCTGAACAATTATAGTTATTACCTGAGTGTGCGCCACGAAAACCTGGAGCGCGCCAAACAAATGAGCGCTTACAGCAACAAGCTGGACCCCGGTAACGATTCGTTTTTGGATACCTACGCCTGGATTTTATTTCAGCTGAATGATTTTACCGGTGCCCGCGAATGGCAGGAGAAAGCCATTAAGGCCGGCGGCGATAAAAGCGCAACCATCCTGGAACATTACGGCGATATACTTTTTCAATTGGGCAGTAAAGAAGAAGCCGTTAGTTACTGGAAAAAGGCCAAAGAGCTTGGCAGCGATTCGCCGATGCTCGATAAAAAAATTGCTGCGCAGAAATACTTCGAATAACAATCCCGCTATTCCATTAGTGGATATAAGTAACCGAGCCTTTTAAGTTATAGGTACGTGTAGCTGCTCCCTCGTCACCCGAATAAGTAAGCAGGTAAACATACACGCCGGCAGGTTGCTGTTTGCCTTTGTAGGTGCCGTCCCATCCTTCCAGGTAATTGTGCGATTCAAAAACTTTTTCGCCCCAGCGATTGTACACCTGCAGCAGGTAGTACACCACGTTGCAGTTAAAGGCCACCTTAAACTCATCGTTGTTGCCATCGCTGTTGGGTGTAAACGCATTAGGCACAAACGCTATGCAATGGCAATCGCGCAAAGTCACTTTTACTTCGTCGGTAACTGAACCGCAAAAATTAGTGGCTGTTACCGCATATACACCGGCTTCGCCTGTGGTGTAGGAGGCTGCCGTGCTGTTATCCTGCCATTGATAGCTGCAGTACGTGCAACTTGCCACAAGCGTTATCTGGTCAGTTACACAAATGGTGCTGTCGGGCCCAAGGTCAATTTCAGTTGCCTCCAGCACTTCCACAGCCATTGCATCCGAAGCTGCACAACCGTTGTTGTTTACAGTAACCGCATACACACCCGTGGTGGTAATTACCCGGTTCGGTTGGGTGTTTCCATCACTCCACAAATAAGTACCACCATTGAAGGTAGCATCCAGCCAAACCTGTTGGCCCTGGCAAATAATAGTATCGGCACCTAAATTAACGTTGGGCACAGGCTGCATGGTTACTACTACCTGGTCGGTTGCGGTGTTACAGGTGTTGGTGGCAGTTACCGAATAGGTGCCGGATTGTGTTACTGTAAAGGAAGAATCAGTGCTGCCATCCTGCCACTGATAACTGCAATTAGCGCAGGAAGTATGCAGCACTACTACCGCACCTTCGCAGGCGCTGGTATCAGGGCCTGCCTGTGCTGTGGCCGGGTCTTGCACTGTTACCTGTAAGGCATCGCTCCGGCTGCAACTGCCATTGCTAACCGTAACAGCATAAGTGCCACTGCCTGTAATAGTTTTTACAGGCGCTGTGCTGCCGTCGTTCCAACTATAGGTACAGCCCGGTTGGCTTACATCCTTTAGCAGTGTGCTGCCATTGCAAATGGTAGTATCGTTACCCAGGTTAAGTGCAGGGCCGGGCACTACACTTACCACTACCGTATCGCTCAGCGTGCAACCCGGTGCGGTAATCGTAACGGAATATTGTCCTGCTGTTGTTACAGTATAGGTACTATTCGTGCTGCCATCCTGCCACTGATAAGTAACGTTGGACAAGCCGGGATTTAACACCACCGTTTCGCCGGCACAAATAGTGGTATCGTGCATGGCCAGCGGCACCGGACCCGCCGTGCCGGTGGATTCCACAAAAGGATAATTCGCATGCGTTAAATTTGCTATCTGTTGTCCGTCCTCGGCATAATGATGATTGCCGACACTGCCACAGTAGCTATTTATAAACTCACCGGCCTTACCGGGCACCGTAAGCACCGTTACCGGCGGTGTTGGAATAGTGGTGCCTGTTACCAGCGTAATGCCCTGTCCACCGCCACCGCCTGTGCCCACACAGCCATAGGTGGCATCCTGGTCGCCCCCGTCACCGCCGTTGGCCTGCAAGTTTAGCGAGGTGGTATAATTCTGTACGTTTAAAAATATAATGCCGCCACCACCACCGCCGCCTACGCCATCGGCTGCAGCACCTCCTATAATGGTCTCATCAGCGCCATCGGCAATCATGCTGTGCCCCATGCCCGAAACCGTATTAGCCTTAATTATAATTATACCGCCTCCGTTGGCGCCGGGGCTGCCGACGCCATTATTATTATCGCCACAGCCGCCGCCGCCGCCCATTATCAAGCGGCCATAACCTATCAGCGAGGGTAAACCGGCACCGCCAAAACCATAGTTGCCGTCTATAGGACAGCCACTCAACGATTCGCCGCCATGGCCGCCGTTACTGAAACCGCCGCCGCCTCCACCGCCGTGGTTATGCTTGTTGCCTCCACCGCCGCCATTCGCCAAATTGCCCTTGCCCGCCATGCGGCCGTCGCTTACTACACCAATACCTTCCCCTTTCTGGGCACCTCCAAAATTCCATTGAAACAGGCCCGGCTGCGTAAGCGGATAATAATAATCGGGCGAGCCGCCACCACAGCCGCCATCGGGGTTATTGGAGATATAGCCGCCACGGTATCCTTTGCCGGTAACATCCATATCTGCACTTAGCGTAAGTGTATTAGCCACAAACAAGGTAAGCACGCCACCGGTTTTGCCGTTCCACGCCTGCGCGGTTAAGGTGGAGGTAACATCAGCATCGGTATATTCCGGCACGCTTATCAATTGCACTGCGCCATTCAGGTAGTAGTTATTTATAAGCGGGGTACTGAACAGCACATTATTGCCGTTTACACCGGCCACACGGGCAAATTCGTATAAGCCCACTCCTTTATCATCCAACACTTTTCCAAAACTTCCGTTATTGGAACTATCCAGCACAGCCCCGCTCATTTGCATCAATAACACTTCTTTTCCTGCAGCAAAAGGTGCCGGATTATCGACGGTTACCTGCGTAAAACAGGCCACCTGACTGATAGCTGTTACCGAGGCATAGCCATTGATGATGCCGCCAATAGGTGTTTGTGCAGACAAGATGCCAAAGGAAAGCAGGCTGAATAAGAGCAGGTATAGTGTTTTCATCAGTTACATTAAAAATAAGTAGCTGTTACAATTCCGTGTCACAGAACCGTCATAGGTGTTTTAAAGATAAAGATTTAACACTACGCGTTGTAAACGGCGCTACTTTTTACTGTAGTTAAACAGAAAATCTCTTTCCTCTTTGGAGAGACTATCGTAACCCGAGCGCGAGATTTTATCGAGGATGGCATCAATACGTTCCTGGTCGTTTGATGAGCGGGGTGCTTTGCCGGGTTGGGCGGTTACGGTGCTTTTGTACGTTACCTTCACCTTTGGCTTGCGTTTAAACAAGCTGCCGATGGAAGAGAATAGCGATGCAAACGGACTGCCCACATCTACCCCGCCACGCAATGCTTTAATGTAGAAATAGCCAAATAAAGCACCACCCAGGTGAGCAATATAACCTCCCGCATTGCCATTGGGTATGGCAATAATATCCAGCAACAGCATTACAATAGCCACATATTTAATACGCACCGGGCCAAACAATAACAGGCCTATCTCGTGGTCGGGGTTTAGGGCCACCGCTGCAAAGGCAATGGCAAATACGCTGGCCGAAGCGCCTAGCATGGTTACAACGTTTACGTCTGCCTTAAATACCGGCACCAGGTTATAGGCTGCAATGTAAAACAGCGCCCCGGTAAGGCCGCCGAATATATATAGTAAGGGCACCTTTTTATCGCCCATATACAACACCAGTATTTCGCCAAACCAATACAGCCACAGCATATTAAACAGCACATGAAAAAACCCCTCATGCAAAAACATGTAGGTAAAAACCGACCAGGGTTGATGCGCCAGCGAGCTTAATGAGGCGGGCACTTCCAGCTTATATAAAACCGTGGTATAAAAGTCGTGGCTTTGAAACAGGAAACAGCCAAGATTAAACAGGGCTACTACAATAAATACGATCGCATTAATAATGATAAAGCGGGTAATGGCATTGCCATAACGCAGCCAGTGCTTAATATCGTTTATAATGGAATTGGTGAGCATAACTATTCTACCTGCTTAATAGAGCGTGGTCCGGTTTCGGTTCCAGTATTTTACCAGCAAAAAGCCAAAGAGCGCACCGCCCAGGTGGGCAAAGTGGGCCACATCATCGCCGGCCTGCATGGCAATACCCCGATACAATTCAAAAATTACATATAGTGCCACAAAGTATTTTGCCTTAATAGGTATAGGAACAAAAATGAACATCACCTCGGTATTAGGGAACAGCATACCAAAGGCTACCAGAATACCAAACAAGGCGCCTGATGCACCAACGGTAGGGATGCTATAAATAGCGGCGGCCTGTACATTGTACTCCACCTGTAACAACGAAGGCGCAAATGAGCCGGTAATGTTATGCAAAATCCACCCCTGCACTGCAGTATGCAGCAGCATAGCGCCAAAACCCGTTATAAAATAAAACAAAAGAAAACGCGAAGGGCCCCACACGCGTTCCAGTATAGCGCCGAACATAAACAAGCCGAACATATTAGAAAAAATATGCCCCAGGTTGGCATGCATAAACATGTGGCTGATCAACTGTACCGGTTTAAAATACGGACTGGCCGGATAAAACAGCGCAAAGTTGGTGAACATAAAGTCCGGCTTGGCCTGCGTTATCAGAAACACCACTATGTTTACCATAATCAGGTTAAACGTAATGCTGCGTGTATTCAGCGAGTTGTTCATCATAAGCTGCAAAAATAGAATTACCCTTTAAATGGCAAGCCGCCTTTGGGCAGTCCTTATGCCAGTAGGACGTTAATAAAGCTAAATAATTGCAGCATTAATCGGCCAGTGAGAAACGCAGGGTAATACCGCCACGTGTGTTGGTGGTTGGGAAACCGGTAGAGATCTTAGGTATCGTCCGTGTTTGATCGAAGAAAATGCGCACGTTCAAACGCTTGCTGATAATGTAATCGATACTTGGCTGTATGGTAATTACACGGCTGCCCTGCGTTATCTGTGGCTGTAACTCATCTATACGGTGGTTAATCGTTACGTTATCGCGGTAGCTGAAATCGAAACGGAAGTTGAGGTCGTTATCCAAACGGATGCGCTTGCCCTTGATCTTGATCGGCAGCTTCAGGCCTTTGATCTTATAACCGGCACCGATGGTAAACTGCGAAGAGTTCATTTCTATCAACTGGAAGTCGGCAAAGTTAACCGTCAGCGTGCGGCTCTTCTTGTAATCAAACTTAGCGGTTACGTTGTTCTTAAAGGTCATATCCACACCTATCAGCGGCGAGAACTGTTCGTTCAGCACAATGCTTGGCATGTTATACAGCGGGAAGTAGTTGCCGTTCAGCGTGTCGCGTGCCGATGGATCCAGCAACTCGCCACCGCCCTTGTAGCTCAGGTTGGTTTGGAAACTGTTTACTGTTAAGGTAGAGTTATAGCCGTGCGAGATAGTCAGGTTACTGAATATCTTCTGCGCCCACTTAAACTTGGTGAAGCCGTTGTAACTGATACGCCAGTTTGGCAGCGGTATAGCCTTAAACGGATTGAGGTTTACTTTGCGCGGATCGGTTTTGGTATACGCCGCCAGGAACGCCGGTATCAATACATCCTGACTCTTAGGTCCATAACCTTGTGCATAGGCATTGTTCACCTCGCCGGTGCTCGGGTTACGCCAGGCACTGTCCGGATGTGAGTTAGGGTTCTGTGCCCCTAAACGCTGCGATATAATTGGCCGGTTGGCTTCAAACGCGGCATAGGTTTCCGAAAATCCACGTGCGTCAATCTTCTTAAAGAAGGTGTTCACCGGTATATACGAAATACTGTACGAACCTGCATCGATCGGATTCAGGTGCGCAAAGGTGTAATCGTTGGTAAGCGTATCAAAAACATATTTAAATGTTTGCGAATGGTTAACGGTCCGGTCCTGGAACAACGTTAAGTCCACTTTTAAATCGCTCCATGGTTCAATGCTGGCGGTAATATCCAAACGCTGCGAACGTGTTTGCGTAAACTTCTGGTTCAACAGGGTATCTTTTGTAATCCAGCCTTTGCTGGCGGCATCATCCAACCATGCATCGCGGGTAATACGGTCCACACCGTTAAACCAACGGTCGCCCGGCTGACCACCAAAGGCAAAGTCGTAACCCGGGGCCTTCATCTTATAATCAACACCCAGCACACGCGAGTAGCCCTGGAAACCCGGCAAGGTTGTGCTCTTGTTCTCCTTGTATTCTACCGTTACTTTCTTCAGTGCCAGCACCGGTCGCATAGCGGCTGAAATAAACGGATCGGCCGGGTATTGCTTGCTGCGGTAATCCTGCCACTTCTGCTTAATGGCTTTGCGGTTTGCCTTCAGGTCGTTCTTCAGGCGCTTCACCTCAGCAGCTTTTTTGCCGGTGGTGTCGCCCTTCATATCTTCCTTCGCTTTGGCTAAACTTTCTTTCAGTTTCACGCGCTTCTCCTTCAGCTTTACAATCTCCTCTTTTATCTTCTCGCGGGCCTTGCGGATGGTTTCGCGTTTCTTGTCGTTCTCTTTCTTGTCGCCTGCATTCGGGTTAGGCGAGTTATAGGTTTTCAGGAAAGGTACCTTGTCGTACAGTTTCTTAAAGTTCAGGTCCACCTTGCCACGGCTGTTCTGACTATTATTTAAGATGTTACCCAGGCTGTTCTGTTTCCATTCTCCGGTAGCTGTATCACGCTGCCATGGCAGGGCCGTCCAGGTGTACGACGAAGAGTAACCTGCATTAGCCGTTACAAAATCAAACACCGGCAATTTGTTGATTGGAATGTTGTAGTTAACGGCCAGCGATTGGTTGTAATTGGTATTACGTCCGCCCTTCAGCACATTGTCCCACACTTCTTTCTTCTCGGCTTTTGTATCCACCGGCCCATCGGGTTCATCAATACGCGCCTGATTAGTGGCGTTGTAATCAATACTCAAACTCTTGAACGGATTATACTTAAAGGTATAAGTGCGCGTCCAGCGGAAGTTTTTGAAATACGTAGCCGGTATTACAAAGTCATCATCGCCCAGCGGCCGCAGTTTAATTTCGTTGAACTCACGGTTCCATTCCGAGTTAAACGCCAATGTGGAAGGCATCGGGTTAAAGCTGAAGTCCTTGATAATATCCAGCCACTTCGATTTGCTCTTAATTACTTTCTTAAACGGCGCCAAGTCCTTTGTTTGCGGTGCAAAACTCCAGCCTATAATACCCAGCCACGTTTTGCGCGAGTTCTTTTCCGTAAACGGATCACTCAACAATACCTCGTTATAAGCATAGGTGAAGTTCCAGTTGCCGGGGTCGTAAATGTGCGGCTTCTTGGCTTTTGTTTGCGGCACTATGCGCACATTACTAAAGTTAAAGCCACGCCTTGTATTAATCGTTTGTATCTGCCGCAAATAAATACGCGACGAATCGCTGCCGTATTTTTCGCGCACATTCTTTATCAGCTCCTTCGTTGGTATATCAAACTGGTACGGGTCAAACTCAGGCGTGCTGAAGGTTTGCGCATAGGCTCCGTAGAACGGCAACTGTAAGCCCAATTTAGCCGGCAACAATTTACCTACCTGTATGCTGGTAGAGAAATCGTATTGATACATGTTATCCTTATAACGCTGACCAATCTTTTGCTCCACCTGCCCGAAACCGCGTGTGTGCATACCACCCGAAAGGGCTATGTTACCCAAGTCGGCCATTTTAATATTTACGTTGGCCAATGCGGCGGTACCGCCAAACTCTTCGAAGCCGGTTACGCGCAATTCGTTAAACCATACTTCTATACATTTCGGCAAACCATCATCGCCATCCGGCAGCGGGTTATTCGGGTCGCTCCGCGAAGGGTTACGGATACCAAGCATCATCGTTTTCACCGCGCCTATATCCGGGTTACCTACTATACTAATACGGCGGCCCTTGGCATCGGTGGCAACAAACGGTGCATTATGCGGAAACCCATCGGTATTGTTCCGCTTCAGTTTTAAATCGATAAAAGCCGAAAGGTCTATCTCCACACTGTTGGCATCGGGCCATACCAGCGCACGTTCATCTTCGCTGTTGTTGCTGTAGGTGCCATCCGGTGTAATCTTTAACGGCACTTCGTACTGGTAGTAGTTATCTTTAAAGTCGCTGCCCAAACGAATAATAGCCACCACCTCATCATCATGCACCGGTAAAGCGCCATCCACGCGGTTAGCGTGTATAAACATCTTCATCTTCTTATAGCGGCGGAAATCGAGGTTGATGTTTTTGAACAGCGCTTTGGTGCGGCAATCTTTCAGGTTACAAACGGTAACGCTTAAGGCCTGTTCGTTCTGTTGCACAAACTGGTTGGTTTGCTGGCCCAGCGCCTGCTCGCGCTGAATATACGGAGGCAGCACATAGTTCACCGGTTTCTTGGCGCTGTTCTCTTCTATACTAACCGACGCTACGTTTAAGAACGGCGGATCGTTTTCGGTGCTTAGCACTTCGCATGGCTCATCCAGCGGTAAGGTATAGGTACGCCATTGGTTGCGCACCAGTTCCAGCGTTCCGAAGCGCAGCACCACGCTATCCTGCCATCCGGTAAGGAACATCCGCATAAACTGGATACTCTTAAAATCAGGAATACTACCTACACGCGAAGTATACTGGCGGATAGGAATACGGAACTGCAGCCAGCGGTTAGGTATGCCGTTGTTATCTGCACCGGTGCCTTCCACTTTCGAAACTATGTAAGGGTTATTACCAACGTCCATACCGGGGCGCAGGTCCAACTCATATTGAAAATATTCTTCGTTTTCGTTCAGCGAGTTATCCTTGTTCAGGTCTTCTTTTTCAGGCACGTTGGTTTGTGCGGTGGTCTGCACGGTGTTGTTCTGTACCGGCGAGTTGCCTTCCGAACCGCAGAAATCTTTATAACGCGTTAAGATGTTACCGGTGCTGCCGTAAATATTCTCATCGCGGAAATACTTATAGTCATCACTGCTCGGGTCGGCATTCAAACGATCCCAGGCTGTCTGGTTCACACTGCCCTGCACATTCTGCAGGAAAATTGCTTTGCGCTGGCGTTCGGCATCGTCGTTCAGTTCATCGTAACCCACGTCCTGCACGGGGCGCAGGTTCTGGTCGTTATCAAACGCATCCACCAGCGGGGGCAGGCGTGGTACACGGCCCCAGGTAGTGCTGTCCATACCGCTGCCGTCCTGTGTAATACCGTTTTCGTAACTCATACGCGAGTCGCGCAGAATATCTTCCGAAATGTTACCGAGGTTGAAATACAGTTTACCGCCCGGCGATGTCGTATTATATAAGAACGGGTCCAGCATCCAGAATTCAATGAACTCTACGTTGGTTGCTTCCAGGTCGTTGTTATCGATACTGCGCATAATACCGCCCCATCGGGTAGCCGGCGATTTTAAAGAGCCATCGTTATTAATACCGGCAGATACACCCGGGGTTGGGTTGTTGCTATACTCGTAGTTATAAGGTCCGCGCTCTTTCGGGTAATACGAAAGGTCGAAGGTATACAGGTTCTGATCCAGTGTTTGGATAGGGCGGTTGGGGAACACTTCGGGTGTTGGCACCAAACGCACATAGTGGTTGCCTGTGTTGTTGGGGTCGTTCTTTACTACATCCGGCGCTGTGGTATTAAAGAAGGAGTTATCTATACGATACCAGGCCACCTTGGCGCGGTTGTAACCTGCTGTAGTATCATTAATGCGCGCTACTTCGGGGAACATCACCTTGCCGCTGGCATCGGTAGAGTTACGTGGGCCCGAGGCTAACTTCCAGGCAATAGGCGGCGTTTTTAAATCGTACCCGTTGCTGGTTCCTTCAAAGTCATCAATATAAACCTGCCCTTCTTTGTTCTGGTTGTTGATGGCACGCGAGTGTCCGGGTTTCAGATACGCCACCTCGGCATACGAGCTGATGGTGGACATTTCCTTGGTAGAATAGAAAGGCAGGCGGTCCAGCGCTTTGGTTAACCATGGAATATTATCCTCATACTTCAAATCCAATCCCATAATGGTATTGCGGATCGGGTCATCGCCAATGTTTACCTTTTGCGTATACGGACGCTCGCTCAACTGCATAATGGTGGCGCCAATATTCAGGTGACTGTTCACACGGTAATCGAAACGCGAACCGAACATGCTGCGCACCTGTGTAGCAAACAGGTTGTTATTTTCAAAGTCAACTTTTATCTGCTGACCGCTATTCAAAATACCCTGGTCGATAATAGTAATACGGCCCAGGTTATAGTCTACCGTGTAATGCGTGCCTTCGGTTAGTTTTTGCCCGCCTGCGGTTACCACCACCGAACCTTTCGGTATGTTACCGGCCCCCAGCGAAATCTCGCGGTTGTTGCTGCCTTTATAGGTGCCCTTAATTACAAAGCGGTTGTATTCGGGGAACTGTTGCGCCCAGTACTTAGTACTATCATACAGTTGCTGATACACATATTGATCGGCCAGGTTACCACTGCCGCAGGCGTTGAACGCTGTACGCAGGTTACTGCCAAACGGTTCCTTCTGCGGAAATATCAGGCGGCCATTTTGGGTTAAGATGGTTACACCCGGTAAAAAGTCGAACAAACCGTCGCGCTGCGGGTCGCCGTTCATGTTCAGGTTATCCAGGTTCAACACGTGAATCAACTGATCGCCTTCCAAACAACCTTTCGGCATGTAACGCTTTAAGCCACCGCCCGGGTCGTTGTAATACACATCTAAACGAAACTCCTCGTTACTTACGTTGTAAGCGCCCAGGGAGTAGATGTTTTTCATCATCAGGTCCCAGATGGGCAGGTTCGGGCGCACCGTGGTAGCCTTCAGCATTTTCAAAAACAACACCTTGCTGGTACTGTTCGAATCGGGTGGCACCTGGTTACCAAATTCACCTACCTGGAACACCTCGCCGTTGTATTCGTACTGATACGCTACGGCCAACACCTCGTTCGGGTTTAACTGGGCGTTCAGCGATATATAGCCCAACTGCCGGTTAAAGGTATATTCTGTTTCCGCTAACTTACGGGCGTAAGTCTTTTCAAAATCCTGGCCCTGTTGGGCACCGATAATGTTGGTCATGGTGGCCACCACATTATCCACCAAACGATACGATGGCACGCCTATCAACCGGTTATACAAATCGTTCGATTCGTTGCGGGGGCGCGAATCGCCGTTAGAGGTAGAAGTTACATGCAGCGAATCGTAAGGTTTGCCTTCGCCTAAATCGGCTAGGGCTAATACATCGCGCACGTTTTGGGTGCTACCGTTCCGGTTGGTTACCCAAACTTCGATACGGGTAATGTTTACTACACTGCGGATGTTGGGCAGGCCCGATAAAGCCTGGTCGTATAAATTGCGGAAATACTGTGCCAGGAAGAAGTGCTTATTCTCCTCGTACTGGTCGGCGCGTAATTCAAAGTTTTGCTTTTGTGCACCGTTCTCAATTACCAGGGTTTCTTTCTTCGACTTCTGTTGCGATATAACGCTGGTCCAGGTTAAGCGGCCGAACTGCAACTGCGTTTTAACACCAAACAGGGTTTGGCTGCCGGTAATTAAGCGGGTTTGCAGCGGCAGGCTTACGTTACCGGCTTCAATTACCTTGATGATATCATCCTGGTCGCCGGTATAACCCAGTTTAATCTGGTTGTCGAAATCAAAACCGCTCTGCGTGTTATACTTTACCCCCAACTGCAGCTTATCGCCAATTTTGCCGATAACGTTGATGTTGATGTTCATGTCGAAATCGAAACCACCGGTTTTACGATTTCGGATAGGGATGTTGGGGTTCGCTGTTTTTTGTACGTTGGCACCCAGGGTCATTTCCACGTTACCCTGCGGCCTGATCTCAATCTTGCTGCCACCAAACAACTTATCGAAAAACTGTTTCTTTACCTGAATGGGCGGCACCAAACTCTTGTCTTCAATCAGGTTAATGGCGCTCTGCCTCTCCTTCCAGTATTGCTGACGCTCCTGTTGCTCGGTATATTTCAGATAATCCTCATAGGTCATGTAGGTAGGCGTGCGCACATCCACACCGTTCACCTTTTCGGTTAACACATACATGCCCGTGTTGGGGTCATATTCTACATTCTGTTCAATAGCCGGAGGGTCCTTCAGGTAAAAAGGATCGTTCGGTTTATCGCTCACAAAATCGCCTTCGCGTTCTTTGATAGGATATTTAAGATCGGTAGAACCCGTAGCACCGGTGCTGCCGGTAGCTCCGGTGGCACCGGTAGGCCCTGTAGGGGCCAGTGGAGCAGGGGCAGGTTCAGCAACCGGTAAAGCCGTTACAGCTTTTACGGTAGTACCCGCAAACGCAGCAAAAAGGGCGCTAAAGCACACCAGCGTTAGAAGCGTAAAAACAATTTTTTTGCTGCGAATCACTCTCTCTGTTTCTTTTACCGAATACTATTCCTCAGGCAGTTGGCAAGCACTTTTCCGCTTAGCCCCCTGCGGTTACTTATAATAATTTCAATGCGTCTTTAATCAGCCCCTCCACACTTTGCCCCGGATTGGCCTGTATTAACTTAGTTACTACTTTATCTGCTGCCGGTTTGCTAAAACCAAGCGCAACGAGTGCAAATAACGCCTCCTCTTTTAATCTATTGTTTGTGGTTGGTAATAAAGTTCCCGTTTCCGGCAGTTTACCAACCTTGTCTTTCAGTTCCAGTATAATACGTTTCGCACTCTTGGGGCCTATACCTTTAATACTTTGTATCAGGGCTTCGTTCTCCATCAATATGGCCTGCTTAATTTCATCAGGTTTAAACGACGACAGCATAACCCTCGCCGTGGCTGCACCAACCCCCGAAACCGAAATCAGCTTCTCAAACAAATCCTTCTCGCTTTCTTCAAAAAAGCCATACAGGTCGAAACCGCCCAGGCTTTGCCCGTCGTTTTTAACCACCAGTTGGGTAAACAAAATGCACTGCTCCAGGTGCTGTACCTTTTCGTAGGTATACAGACTTATCTTAACCATGTAGCCAATGCCTCCTGTTTCCAGAAAGATATGGGTTGGACTCTTAAATGTAATCTTGCCACTCAGGTACGCAATCATGCCCGGATATTCCTTATGCCGCTAAAATAATTTTCTTGTCAAAGTTCAGGGTAGAAAATGGCTATAGGCTACTGGGTTTGAGTGGGTTTTTATGCAGATTGTAGATGCGACTGTCTTATTTTACGGAGTCAATTTGCATCAGTTTCTCCGAAAAAGCAAGCAATTTGCCCTCTTCAAACTTACCTGCCAGCAGTTGAATGCCTATGGGCAAACCCTGTTTATCGGCTGCCAGCGGCAGCGAAATACCCGGAATGCCCGTTAAGTTAGCCAGAACTGTATAAATATCAGCCAGATACATCTCTACCGGGTTGCTGGTTTTTTCGCCAAACTTAAAGGCCGTGGTAGGGGCGGTAGGCATCAAAATAAAATCATACTCCTTAAAAATCGCATCGATCTTGTCTGTTAAAATGCGGCGTACCTTCTGGGCGCGGCTGTAATACGCATCGTAGTAACCGGCGCTTAACACAAAAGTACCCAGCATAATACGGTTCTGCACCTCGCGGCCAAAGCCTTCGGTGCGCGAGCGTTTATATACGCTTTCCATATTCTCCGCTTCCGGCGAGCGGTAACCGTAATGCACCCCGTCAAAGCGGGCCAGGTTGCTCGATGCTTCGGCAGTGGTTAGAACATAATAGGTTGGTATCAGGTAGTCCAGCAGGTCAAACTCCAGTTCCGTAACCGTGTTGCCTGCAGCCTTCAGGTTCTCCAGCAGGCTTTCGGTGGCGGTACGCACTTCGGCATTCAATCCTTCGCTCTTAAGGGTAGAAGGAAACACCGCAATACGCGCCGGTTTATCAAACTTTAATTCCTGCGAATAGGCCGGAACAGGTTTCGATGAAGCCGTAGAATCGTAATTATCCTTGCCTGATAACACTTCCATCACAAGGGCCAGGTCTTCAATATGGTGGGTAAAGGGGCCAATCTGGTCGAACGAAGAGGCATAAGCAATCAAACCCCAGCGAGACACACGACCGTAAGTTGGTTTCAATCCCGCAATACCGCAAAATGAAGCCGGCTGACGGATCGAACCACCCGTATCGGAACCCAGGGATACATGGCACAAATTAGCCTGCACGGCTACTGCACTACCGCCTGAGCTTCCGCCCGGTACTCGGGTATTATCCTGCGCATTCAGCACCGGTCCGTAGGCCGAATTTTCGTTGCTGCTGCCCATCGCAAACTCGTCGCAATTGGTGCGGCCTATCAGGATGGCATCTTCGGCTAACAGTCGTTCGGTTACCGTGGCATTAAAAATAGACGTAAAACCGCCCAGTATTTTAGAACTGGCCGAAACCTTGTGGCCTTTGTAGCAGATGTTATCCTTTAGCGCCACGGTAACGCCAAACAGCTTACCAAGCGGCGTTTTATTCTTTATTTTCTCGTCAATGGCTTTGGCCTGTGCCAGCGCATCTTCCTCAAAAACCTCTAAATAAGCGTTCAGATGCCGGGTTTCGGCAATGCGCTGCAGGTAGGTTTTTACCAGGGTTTCGCAGGTGGTGGTGCCGGCCAGCAAATCGGCTTGCACACCGCGGATGGTGGGTTGGGATAGTACGGCCACTCAATTCGGTTTAAATCGATTACGGAAAATGAAACGGAAAACCGCTTACGGCTTTGGCTGCTCGGTGGTGTTGGTAGTAGCAGGCTTGTCTTTCATGCCTTCTTCTATCTCGGTTTTAATGTTGCTTTTAGCCGCATTAAACTCGCGCACACCCTGACCAATACCACGCATCAATTCAGGGATTTTTTTACCACCGAAAAGCAATAGTATGGCTATTATAATAAGAACCGTTTCCTGGGTGCCAATTCCAAATATGGCATATTGAACCTGCATGACTCAAATTTTAGGGCCGTAAAGTTACCACAAAATGCCAAAGGGGCAAAGTTTTAACGTAATGGTCTAATCCGCCAGCCAAAGCGAAGGGTCCTGGTGCTCCTTGCCCTTCCAAACCTCAAAGTGCACCTTGGTCAGGTCTTCGCCCTTATCGGTATGTATGGTGCCCAGCGATTGCTTGATGGTTACCTGCTGCAAGGCTTTAACGGTGGTGGTTTCAATATTGCTATACACGGTAAAATATTCGCCGTGCTTAACAATAATGCAGTTCTGTATGGTAGGCAGGTAAAATACGCTTATCACGGTTCCGCCAAACACCGCCCGGGCTTCGGCATTGGTTTCGCTCTTAATATCTACCCCGTTGTTATTGATTTTAACCCCGGCCAGTAAAGGGTGCTCGTGTACCCCAAACTCCGATATAATATGTCCGCGCAGCACCGGCCAGGGTAACTTGCCTTTATTCTTTTCAAAGTCGGTAGATAAGGCCCGCTCCTGCGGGGTCATCGGTATTACCTCGTTCTTTTTAGTGGTAGGGGCATTGGTATTGCTGCTGCCGCCGCTGCTCTTCTTGGCCTCATCCTCGGCCTTCTTTTTAGCCGCGCGTATCTCGTCTTCAATAATAGCCTGTATACGGTTGTTGAGTTGCTGGGCCGCTTTGGCCTTTTCATCTACCTGTTTGCGCAGCTTCTTTTCCTTTTCCAGCAGTTTACTTACGGCCTGGTCCTTCTCTTTCTTTTCACTTTCCAGCCTTTCCTTTTGCTGGGTTTGGTTATCCAGCAGGTTTTCCTTCTTCTCCTTGGTATCCTGCAGGTCGTCCTTTTTCTGTTGCAAATCCAGCACGGATTGCTGTAAGGCCTTCGCCTGATTTTTACGGAACTCCCCTATCTTTTGCAAATAGCTATAGCGCTGTATGGCTTCAAAAAGCGAATTACTGGAAAGCAGAAAACCCAGTTGATTTTGCAGGGTAATGTTCTCGTAGCTTTTGCGCAGCATGGCCGCATAGGCCGCCTTCATTTTATCTACCTCAATAGTCTGCTGGTCAATTTTTACCTGGGTGTCGTCAATATCCTGGTCCAGGTCATTTATCTGGTCGTTGATGTTGGTAATCAGCTTCTCGCGCGATTTTATTTTTGCCTGCAGCGAAAGAATCTCGCTCTGGTTCTTTTCTTTTTTGGCATTGTTGGCCTTCAGTGCACTTTCAATCAGCTTAATTTCTTCCTGCAGCTTTTTCATCTGCTTCTCCAGCTGGTCCTTTTTCTGTTTGCTGTTTTGCTGGGCCTGGGTGTAAAGCGGGGCCAGGGTAAGCAATACTACGGTAAGCAGCAGCCCCATATGCCGTATCCACTTTTCAACGCCGGGCTTATTGCTTACTGTTTGTATCATCATTCTACCTTCTTGTATTTAGGGCCTACATCAAACGGAAAATCCATCTCCTCGTCAACCCGCACTTTGGTAATATCTATCTGCAGGCGGGTAAGCAGGCCATCGCGGTTAAATTCCACATAGCGCTTATACGAGAACGGTTTTCCGTTCAAATCATTATACGCGTCAAAAGTAACCGTCATTACCTGCTTCAACATTTTGTCTTTCAACACCATTTTGGTGATGGTGTAGTGTTGTGGCTCCACCCATATGCGTTCCTGCAGCAGGTCGGTTTCGTTTATCAGCAGCAATAAACTATCGTCGTGCAGCGCGGTACTGGCCTTTTCCTGTATATCTATTTTAGTGCCGGCCAGCGCCTGTTGCAGCATGCCAAACTGCACGGGAAACGACACCAGGGCCTGCACCACCCTAAAATCGCGCACGCCGTATTCCTCCGTCAGCCGGTTTATAATCTTAAAACTATCAGGTGTTAGCATCACCCGCACACCCTCAATACCCACCCCGTTAAACAGGCTGGCCCATATTACGCTGTCTTTCTTTAAACGGATGGTTCCCTGAAAGTCCTGCTCCTTTTGTCCATCGTCCCACTTCATTTTGGCACGCACCGATACCTGCTTATAAGTAAACTGGGTAGCCATCACCTTGCTTATAATGCTATCATAACGCAGGGTGCTGTCGCTAACCAGGGTAAGGGCTGTATCGCCCGGCACCAACGTTTGCGCGTTTGTGCACCAGGCCGCCAGCAGCAAAAACCCTAAAAAGTAAAACTTCATGTGCTTCATCAAATTATAATACAAGCAGTTTAACCTAAATAACGTGCCAAATATGCCTTTAATTTGGTTTTGCAGGGCCCTGCCGGGCAGCTTTGTTGCTGTACTGCTTACTAAAAAGAACATTTAACAAGTAAACTTTGGGAAAAGGTCTCACTATAAAGGAATTAGGCATGGTAAAAACCTCACCTTTGGCTTTAGTGTTTATACCCTAAAACCAATAATTGGTTATGCTTCAACAATCTACCTATCGTTTTTTACTTGTTTGCCTGTTGCTGGCGCTGGGCTTTACCGGCTTTGCCGCGCCGGTAGCCAAACCCGATTCGCTTGCCAAAACACCAGCGGTAAATACCGTAGTGGTTAGTGCCGCCCGCCTGGCCGGCGATAAACTTTTCAGCAAGCTGAAGTTTGATAAAGCTATTAAGGCTTATACCAAAGCCCTTGGCACCGATGGCGATACCGTATATGTGATACAACGCATTGCCGAGAGTTATAAAATTAAAGGCGATGCCCGCAGTGCCGAAAGCTGGTATGCCCGCATTGCCAACAACCCTAAAATGAGCGCCGAAAGCAAATTCAATTATGCCGAGGTATTGCGCAACAACAAAAACTACACCGCTGCTCAAAAATATTACGATGCCTACGTGCAGGCCAACCCCAAAGCCACCGGCGTTAAAGAAGCTGTTGCCGGTTTAAAAAACCTGCCCGAACTTACCAAGGATAACCCCGCTTACCGCGTAGAAGTTTCCAGCATCAGCTCCAGCAAGGCTGATTATGCCCCTATGTTTTATAAGGATGGTAAGATTTTATTTACCAGCAACCGCAAAAACAAAAAGGCGGTGTTCGATAAATGGTCGGTTGACCAGTTTAGCCGCATTTACCTGGCCAGTATGGATAGCACCATGAGCACTACCAACGTGGGCTCAAAAGCAAAACGCAAAATTGCCACCGGCAGCGTGGCCTACAACAAGCAAAACGACGAACTGATTTTTAGCCGCAGCAGCTTTAAGAAAAAAACACTGGTAGCACAAAACGGCAAAAAGGTGCCTGCCATGCAGTTATACTCTTCGGTGTTTAACGGCAAATCGGCCGGCAGCCAGGTGGCATTGCCTATCAACGGGGCAGGCTTTTCATCGGGCACACCTGCATTTAGCAAGGATGGTAAAACCCTGTATTTCGCCAGCGATAAACCCGGCGGCCTGGGCGGTACCGATTTGTATTACAGCACCCGCGATGCCAACGGCAAATGGAGCGAACCCAAAAGTTTGGGCAACAACATCAATACCCCTTTCGACGAAAAATATCCGTTTGTAGCCGAGGACGGCACCCTGTATTTTGCCAGCAATAACCCCGGCGGTTTAGGCGGACTGGATATTTACAAGGCCAAGGCAGAAAACAATACCTGGGGCGCGGTAGAAAATGTAGGCGCACCGGTTAACAGCAGCAAGGACGATTACGGATTTATAATGGCAGCCGATAACAAAGGCGGCTACTTTACCAGTAACCGCGAAGGCGGTATGGGCGAGGACGATATCTATAAGTTCACCTTCGATATTACCAAGCTGGAATACAAAGTAACCGTTAAAGTGGTAGAAGCCATTAACCAAAAGCCGCTGCCCCTGGCTACGCTGGCACTCGATTGCAAAGGCATGAACCCCGAAAACACCCTGGCCGATGAAAACGGCGAAAGGCAGTTTACCATTAAAGGTGGCAAAACCTGTGCACTGGATATTATTGCCGATGGTTACAAGCCCGCTAACATGGCTATTACACCGGCCGATAGAGGTAAAACAGTAACCATTGCCCTTAACCCCGATATTATTAAATGGCAGGTAACCGTGCTGCAGAAGGAAAACATGCAGCCCGTGCGCGATGCAGCCATCACCATCATCAACGGCGATGGTGCTGAAATGAACTACGTTACCAACGAAAGCGGAAAATTTGAAGCCACCCTGCCCGCCGCCAAATACAAAGTTAGCTCGCACGATTACAGCAGCGTGCAGGACCAGTTTACACAAGCCGATGCCGATAAAAACACCCTGGTACTCGCACGCCAGTATCTGATACCGCGTAACGAACTGGCCGTAAACGTGCCATTAACCGCCAACTGTTTCTCTTCGGCAGTTAGCATTACCGATTTAAAAACCGGCGAAACCTACGATGTTAAACCCAATACCAACGGTGTATTGCGTATCGATTTAAAACTGGATAACATCTACCTGATTAAGCACAACCAGCGTGTAGATACCGTAAGCACCTACGACCTGCACCCCGGCCAGGAAATTGAAGGCCCCTGCAAATTTTTTGTTGGCCAAACCTGGATCGTAAACAACATCTATTACGATTTCAACAAATGGAACATCCGTGCCGATGCTGCTACCGAGTTGGATAATGTAGTACGCCTGATGAAGGAAAACCCAACACTTGAAATTGAATTAGGCTCGCACACCGATTGCCGCGGCCCTGCCGCATTAAACAATGTAATATCCGCCCGCCGTGCAAAATCGGTGGTAGATTACCTGGGTGCTAAGGGCATTAAGAAGAAACGGATAATTGCGGCCGGTTACGGCGAGCTGCGCCCAACCAACAACTGCGTTTGCGAAGGCGACCAAAAATCGGACTGCACCGAAGAGCAACATCAGCAAAACAGAAGAACAGAAGTGAAAGTATTGAAGTATTAATAACCGCGCAGGCTGCTGCGTTACTTTATACTGTTCGGAAAACAGGGCCGGAGCATTTGCTTCGGCTTTTTTTTGTGATAGAACGCTGATTGTTATGATTAGCGTAGATTTTTGCGGTGTCATCCTGAACGTAGCGATAGCGTAGTGAAGCCTGTCGCCACAGGCGGGAATCCCCAGCACACCTAGCGCGTATTGAAGCCTGCCCGCCTCAGGCAGATACCTGCTCAAAAAAAACGTACAAGCGGTACTAAGCTGTCCCCCTGCGCGTAGCCATTAAAGCGTAGGCCAAGGGAGACGAGAAAAAACAAGTGTTGCATGGCTAATGGATAGCCTTGTTTTTTCGGAGGGGGTGAAAATGAATAACCCTGCACAATGGGAGGCAATGCTCTGATTTTTTCTCCCCCGCAGGGTCTCCCTTGCGTAGCATGGGGACCCTGCGGAAGTTTAGCGCCTTTACATCCGCAGGGGCGCTTGCAACAGACCCTTGAGTAAATCGGTACGGGTGAAATTTTATTTCCCTCCCCGTCTGTCGCCAAGCAACGAGCAAAGCGGACGAGGATGCTATGGCCTGGCATTTGAAATGTCGTTCAATTCTCCATATGCCGGTTATTTTTTATTCTCACCCCATTCCTTTTATTTGAACCTGCATGCGTAAGTGGGGGGTATTATGTTTTAGTGTTTTGGCGGTCATGTGTATGTATGCCCAACGCATACAGCCCGATACGCTTTGGTTGTATGAAGACAAAACAGGTACCCTAACCCTTACCGATGTTAAACAACGCACAGACTTTACCCCTGTTAACGGCTTAAACTTTGGGTACAACCCATCGGCATTTTGGGTAAAGTTTCCTCTTAAAAACTACTTTAACGGACAGCCGTTTTGTGTAGTGGCCCGCCACCCCACCGTTTGGGCGCTCGATTTTTACCTGGTGCAAAACGATTCGGTAGTTGCCGAAAAACTAATAGGGCTTTCGCGCCCCCGCCGTAATAACGAAATACTTTTAGACCGCTACTTTTTTGAGGTACAACCGGCCCCCAACCAAACTATTTATGTGCGCTTGCAGGAAGCCGGCGCCTCGTTGCACAACGAAATTTACCTGCAGCAAAAGTGGGATATGCACCGCGAAGCCACTATAGCCGCCATGTTGTATTATATAAGTGCGGGGGCGGTGTTGGTGCTGTTTATATATAGCCTGTTTAAGTTTATTACACTGCGCAAAAGGCTGTTTTTGTATTACGGCATATGGATAGTTTCACTCATTTTCTTTTTATGGCTGCAAATTGAGTTTGGCTACCACTACTTGCCCGAAAGCTGGATAAACTTTACCCACAAGTTGCGCTTTTTTATGATGGTGCCGCTGTTGGTGCTTTGGCTGTTGTTCACCAAACAAATATTGGCACTTAACGAAACCGGAAACAGCTTTACACAAAAAGCATATTATGCACTGTTGCGTATTTATCCGCTGTTTTTGTTACCGCTTGCAGTAAACCTATTGGGGTTTTCGTTGAGTGCAGCTTTGCTTATTAAAACTTTTTACCTGCTTAGCATAGGCACTTTTGGTGTAGTGGTTTACAGTGCCGTGCTATCGGCGCGCAGCGGCCACCGCCCCGCTAAGTACTTTTTAATAGGGCAAATACCCTTTGTGGTAGCCTATAGCCTTATACCGTTCCGGAACTTGGGACTGTTGCCTAATTCCGAAGTAAGCCTGTTTGTACCCTCGCTTTGTCTGATGTTTGAAATGGTGGTAATGCTTATTTGTATGGAACGCCACTTCCACTTTGAACAGGTTATTGAAAAAGCCGTGGCCGATACCCTGCCCGAACAAACCGTGCTAGAAACCCTGGTAAACGAAACTATTGAAACTACCGGCAAAGAAGAAATAGGTGCCGAACTGCTGGAACTTTTTGAGCGCATAAAGGCCTTTTTTGAATTGGAGAAAGTGTATTTGAATGCCGACTTAAAGCTTTCGGAAGTAGCTCAAAAAATGGCTGTGCCGGCCTACCAAATTTCAAAGTGTATAAACTCGTGCAGCAATATGCACTTTTTCGATTTTGTAAACAGCTACCGGGTTGAGGCAGCCAAGGCGCTTATTAAAACCGAGGAGATCAACCGGAAGTATACCATTGAATACATTGCTGCCAAATCGGGGTTTAACAGCAAGTCTACCTTTAATACTGCCTTTAAAAAGTTTACCGGAATGACCCCTTCGCAGTACCGCTCCACCCCTGCAGGTGCGTAAACTTGCACTTTTTTTGGCGTTTTGCCCCTTTGAGGCAGCATTTTACGTTTCTGCTTAAGTTGTTTATTATCAATTAATTGCGTTTGTGGTTTTGCTAAAACCTGTATGACTTTATAAAGTCGAACGCCTTTAATACCCGAATTTTTGACACCGCCCGCCGCACCCACGATGTTTGCGCCAACAAAAATTTATTTCCAATGAAGAACGTATTGAACACCTTGTTTACGCTGGCAGTAATTACCCTGCTTTTAGCCTCGTGTAAAAAGGACGATGACACCAATCAAACCCTTTCGAAAGCCTGGAAAGTTAACAGCCAAAGTTATAGCCAACTTACAGCCATAGGTGCCAACATGGGCCCGGTTTATGCGCTTATGGCGGTGGAGGAAATGCCTGGCGGCTCGAACCCCATTAACAGCTTTACAGTTTACTTTAAAACCAGGCCCACAGCCGATGGAACCTACAAAGTTACTTACCATGCTAACCTGGCCGACCTGCTGCCCGACGAGGCTATGATAAATGCCAAAGAAAAGAGCGGCAACACCGAAGCCGTGGCAACCGACGCCAATACCGGCAAAGTGGTTACTGTAAAGATTGAGGGCGGCAAACTGAACATTACCGTGCCACAGGTTGCCGGCCTGCGCGGCCCCCTTACCGGCAGCAAAAACGAAGCCGTAACACTGGAAGGAAATATTACTGAATAAATTAAACCATTAATAGTTATGAAAGGATTATACAAACCAGCTATTATTTTGTTTTTAGGCAGTTTTTGCCTTGCACTTAATGCACAAACATGGACCCCCATTTTTTATATGGGTGCACCAACCGCAACAGATACCGTAGATTGGGATGCCGTAAACGATTTTTCGTTTTTAGACGATAACAACGGGGTAGTGTTAGTTGAAGGCGGATACATTTATACAACTACAAATGGCGGTTCCGGTTGGGGCGACCGCATAACCGTGGGCACCGTAGCAAACCCTTCAGGTGCGGTGTGCTATCCGGCTTCTTCAACCATTATTACCGGTGCGTATAATACGATATTTAAAAGCACTAACAGCGGTGCTACCTCATCGCAGGTTACAAACAGCCTTTTTGCTATTAACGATATGGCCTTTAGCGGCAACTTCGGCATAGCCCTGGGCGGTGCCTGCGGTTTGGCTTACACTACCGATGGTGGCGCTAATTGGAACAACGTTACCGCACCAACCGTTTGCGGCAACAACAGTGCTATGTGGCATGCCAACGTAATAAACTCAACTACGGCCTATATAGGTGGTAAAAACAGCAAGTTCTTTAAAACCACCGATGCCGGAGCCAACTGGACTGCCCTTTCGCCAAGTGCATCATTTGGGGTAGAAGCAATAAGCTTTGCCGATGTAAATACCGGTTACATTATTACTTCAGTGGGCTCATCCGGCAGTGTGCTTAAAACCACCGATGGTGGCGCCAACTGGTCCGATATCACAGCCAACACAGGTATTGCCGTAGCCGATCTGGTAAATAACCGCGCGCGACTAGTTGCAGTAAGCGCCACTACGCTGTATATTATTTCGCACCCTGCCACTGGTATAGGCTCCGGTAAAATTTCTGTTTCAACCGATGGTGGTGCCACATTTACCCAGGATTTTACCTTACCGGTTGTAAGTGGCAGTTCCATAAACCCCCGAATTAAAGTTGCCGGTAACAGTGTGTTTGCCTTAACCATGGGGCGTAAACTATTTAAACACAGCCTTACTGCCACTGCTATTAATGAAACCGAAAGCCCTGCAACAGTGCAGGTTTTTCCTAATCCGTCTAATGGTGTGGTAACTGTTACTAATGTGCCGGCAGGTGCAAACCTGTATGTAAGTAATATGGCAGGGCAACAGGTATACAACACAGTTACTACTGCCAACACACACACTATTGCAGCAGGCACCTTAAACGCCGGTGTTTACATTTTACAAATTGAAAACAGCGGTGCATTATCTACCCAAAAGCTGGTAATAAATAAGTGAGTTCACTTTTGTTCTTGCTAACCAGAAATCCCCGACCTGTAACAAGGCGGGGATTTTTTATTTCTATCCGGTTTTCCTAATTGGCTGAACATCGGGTGCACCGGCAACAGTAATACTTACCTGTTGCGCATAATTTTCTGTTCCGGCTGCAGCATTCCTCATCGGCTTGGCTACAAAAGAAGGGAAGCGGGAAAAACACAAATAGTTTTCATCATCACTTGCTATGGTATTTTTTAGAACAGTTTATTCAATCGGCCTACACCTATCTCCATAGGATAGCTCCATCTCATATTCCTCTTTCCTACAATATCGGTTGTCAACACCTATAAAGTAAGGACTCCAGAACGAATCGGCAACCCCACAAGTGTATCCCTGATTAGCAAAAGAGGATAGGGTGTCTATTAAATCCACAGAGTTATAAGTTATAAAATATGCCGTATCCATACTTCGAACGCATTTTCCAGTAGCATATAGCGCTTCGCAGTGATAACAGGTCTTTTTACATGCAGCCAGGTTAACAATAAGCGTTAAAACAATTAAGGGAATAAGTAGGCGTATTTTGTACATATCATTTTTCATTTCGATAGCATAAAGCGTCAACTCCTCAATCTTCTGCACAAGCAACCCATTTATATAGTTACATCCTTACCCTGGATCGCGCAAGACAAAACTACAGACGAGCAGGAGCAGCTAACAAAATGGTTTTTTTGATTTCATATATGTTCTTTGAAAAGATAACATAATTAAATCTTATTCTGGCTTACACGAATCTCCAGCAGCTAAGGCAATTCTGTATAAGTCATCCTTACATATTGGGTTATCTACAAATGCAGGAGTCCAATAAAAACTTCCAGTATCACAACTATATCCATTGTCAGCATAATAGTTCAGGCTGTCCTGTAAATCGGTATAGTTATAAGTTAAAAAATAAATCGTGTCCGCTGCTTTAACACATCTAATGGATGCATAAAGCACTTTGCAGTTATAGCAGTTTTTTTTACATCCAATTTGAAGCTGACATATAATGAATATATAAAACATTAATACTACTGATCCGTTATTGCTTTTCATATATTTTTTGCTTTTAAATCTGCCTCTTTTCTTAAAGATGCCTGATCTTTTGAATTACGCAGCACTACCGAATACATCTCCGTAATACTAGATTGGGGAACAGGAGTCTCCTATGAACGTTACATTGTCATGATCGTCTTTTCCGCATATAGGATTATCCACAAAAGCCGGATTCCATGTTTGACCAAGCGTGTCGCAAGCATATTCCTCAGACACATAAAATCCGATTGTGTCCTCCATGTTTTTCACATTATACGTAATCACATATATCGTGTCAACACCCTTATAACACTTGAAATGAGAGGTCAGTGCTTTGCAATTGTAACAACTTTTCTTGCATGCCATTTGAATTGTACATATAATACATACAATAATCATTCGCGTTAATGATTTTTTATTAATTACCATATTCTATTTTATCGGTTTTAGATCTAATTCTTTCCTCAAGGATAAAATATAAAGTGTCAATTCCTCAATCTTCCCACTCGTCCTCGTCTGTCGCCAAGCAACGAGCAAAGCGGACGAGGATGCTATGGCCTGGCATTTGAAATGCTCAGTTGTTCGAAACACATGAATCTCCTAAATCCTCTGCACGCGCCAGCCCATCCTTTGAACAATAATTTGTGTAGTTACCATATCCCCAAAAGGTTGTGTCACAGGTATATCCTAGTAGCTGATACTTTTGTATCGAATCACTAGCGCCTTTGATATGACCGAAAAAAAAGTAAACTGTGTCTACGTTTTGAGTACACCTAAAATACGCATGTAGCGGATAACATTTATAACATTTAGTACATGAATGTAAGGTTACAAGTAGTACTATCAAGAAAACTATTGATTTAAAATTACGTTTCATGGTTTACTTGTTTTTTCCGATTAATTGCAGATTAAACCACTTACTTAATTCTATAGCAATCCCGATAAATAGTAAAAGTACTACCTTCGTTGCAATAATCGAAACTTACTGGTAGCTTAACCCACTTCAGATATGTTTTAGTATAACCCAGGTGCCACAGGGAGTCGGCGAATATAGGATTCGCTCCTCCTTCTATAAAATCAACGATTACCGTATCTGTTCCTTTTATATAGGCAAATTCACATGCCATAATACTATTACAGTGCATGCATTTTTTCTGGCACGATGCAAACAGTATTAAAATCAATGTTATGTGAATTATATACTTCATGTATTAGTGGCTTTCTTCCGTACAAGTGTAGCCTTGCTCTTCTAGAAACTTGACATCCTCGCTCCGGTCAATATGCTCATATACACTGATTGCTGCAACCAGTGTATATACCTCTTCACAGCTATATCCAAGCGATTCGTAATAAGCCTTTACCCGTTGGTTCAAATCCGCAAAACCATTCGTAACATAATACACCGTATCAGCATTTAAAGTGCATCGTACAGACCTCGGCAAATAACTGGTGCAGGTATATTTTGGTTTGGTACATGCCGCCAGGCAAATGCCCGTAACTACCAACAATAGAATATTAAGTGATCCGGCGGTTCGTGTTTTCATAGTATCCTTCTAAAGGTGCAAGCAATACCATAAATTTAAATAAAATAATATTAACCTGTATCGGCTAAATCATTTCTCCAAGCCCAGCCCCTTGCTGCCCAACTCGTCCTCGTCTGTCGCCAAGCCACGAGCAAAGCGGACGAGGATGCCATGGTTTGGCATTTGAAATGCCCTCCAATTCATCAATAGGCATAAGTAATCCAACTCGTCCTCGTTTACAGCTGTCCTGCTTAATAAGGAGGAAGAGTCAGCTGGAGCTGCACAGCAGTGCCATAGTCGGAGGTGGTTGTTGCAGTTACTGCTTTATAAACTTCTTTATCCCGTAACCGGCACTGGTTTGAATGCGTATAATATAGATGCCTTTAAGCAAATCACCTACAAATAAATCTTTGCCGTTTTGCAATATAGGAGAGCAGAGCCAAGAGCCTGCTACATCATATATCTCTATTTGCTTCAAGTCAACCACACCTCCTCGTCCTCGTCTGTCGCCAAGCCACGAGCAAGTGGAGGAGGATGCCATGGTTTGGCACTTGAAATGCTCCCTAATGCACTATGGGCCCGATAGAGCTTAAACGTTATCGTTCTTTTTCAAGTGCCGCCTTAACTTTTTCCAGCTCCTCCTTTGAATAGTCGCTACGATTTAATGCAGTTACACCGGCTGTGATTTGAGAATACACGGTTGCTACATGTAACAGGCGATTATCAAGAATAAAGGCCAATTGCTTTCCGATGGCATTTTTCGTCGCAATACGCCAGCTTTCCGTTCCCTCTCCGTCCAGTTGTATTGACAATCCTGTAAACTCCTTCCCATCCACGTTGCTTTGGTAGAACTCAAAATTTGTAAAGTTCCTTGCTACCACAATCGGTATAGGGTTAATAAAGTAATTGGAGCTGGTTTTGTCCAGTTGTCGCTTAAAACCGTTATCAGTTTCTACCACATAATACCAACCGGTAACTAGAGTTGAACTGGCCTGGTTAGTAGTGGCGGGATTATGCCTTACCGAACAAGCCCAAAACAGAACCGTTAAACACAATCCGAATACTATTCTCTTCATGTCTCATTTCTTAAAGGTCACAAAGTAGGCACCGCTTTGTTCCATTATCTTATACCGGTCTCCAGACATATTTTCTTTTCCTCAAAAGTATTAAATACCTCGCAATTGGTTGGCTTGAAGGCACTGCAAATGCCAAACCGGTTACATCCTCGTCGGCAGGGCTTAACGCTTTGCTTCAGACGTGGACGAGCAGGAAAAAAGTACTTTTTTCATGTACTATTTATTGAGTTCGCATAAATCGCTTATTGCTATTGCTAATCGTAGCCTTCCCTTGAGCAAGTTAAATTGCCGCTGGAATAATTTAAGGTAATCGTGGCGCAATCATAACCCTCCCCTGTATATAACATGGAGGTTAATAATATTGTCTTCATATCCTATTTATTAAAACAAGAGTCTCCAAGCGCTTCTGCTGAATGCAATGCATCATTTGAACATCGCAAAGTTCCATTTCCATACCCATAGAATAGCGTGTCACATTTATATCCAAGCTGTTTATATTTATTTAATGTATCAATCGCTAAGTTAATGTGTCCACAAGAGAAGTAAATAGAGTCTGATTGTTTAGTAAACAAATAATCACTTACCAATGGCAAGCAGGTATAACATTTGTTACAGGCCGTAAAAAACACAACCGTAAAAAGAAATAGCAATATGTTTATTTTTTTTGTCATTTTAATATATTTTTAATTATGTCTTTGAAGCGTCAAAACATATAATGTCAACTCCTCAATCTTCTGCAAAAGAATTGCATTCATCTTGCCCAAATCTATCCCACCTTTCACTACATCCTCAGCGCTTGGCACATCAGGCAGGTGATGGTTTTCTTTTATATAATCTTCCAGCTCTTTAAAAGTAAGCAAATTATTATTGTCGTCAAATACACAATCGCTCCAGTCCGCAGTAGATCTAACTGCTACCTTTACCTTTTCAGTCATTATACCTGTTTCAACATATAAACTATAGTCTCCAACTCGTCCTCGTTTACAACTGTCCTCCTTAATAAGGAGGACGAGTAAGATGGAGCTGCACAGCAGTGCCATCGTTGGAGGTGGTTAAACATGTATGCGCACCACGCACCCTCGTCAACGGCCTCTCTTTCGCTTCCAAGGCCCATCAACTATTGTCCATACACGCCACGCCGTCGGCAGTATTCCGTCATCCGTATTATTTAACGAAATATTTTTTGAAACTATAAACCTTTTATACTATCTTTACTGTGCGTTAAGTTCTTTGACACCCGGCAAACACTAAACCCTCGCCTGTACACGGGCCGGCAGTACTATGCCCGTTCCGTAATCACATTAAATTTTGTCCGATTTGTGCACTTCAAAATCACTTGCACAAATGTGCACAAATGCCAAAAAGGCTAATGCGTTAAACCGCTGTTTCCTGTCTATTTAACAGAAAAACACATCATATGAAAACTTCTGTAACTTGTGCACAGGCAAAAAACCTGCACAAGCATGCACAAGCAGTGTGGATAATCCTAAATCCCCCAACCTTGTTCAACTGTAAAGCACTGCAAAGTTGAAAGGGGCTTCACAAAAAAACTGTAAAGCAGTGTAAAGTTGGCCGGTAATCAGGTTAATCCGCGTCAGTCGTGTGCAGAGGAATCATTCTCCCCTCTCTGGAGCAGAGCCATTGCGCAGCACAAACAGAGAGGGGTCGGGGGTGAGTAAAAACTGTAAAGGAGTGTAAAGTTTCAAAGCCCGCTGCACGGTTTCGTCTGTTTGCTGATCTCCGATTTCTGCCTGCTGCTTTAAAAAAGTGTAAAGTTAGCCGGTGATCAGGTTAATCCGCGCCGGTGGTGTGGAGAGGAATCATTCTCCCCTCTCTGGAGCAGAGCCGTTGCGCAGCACAAACAGAGAGGGGTCGGGGGTGAGTAAAAACTGTAAACAGCAGACCGTAAACTATAAACCCCTTAAACCCTTCGTGTCTTCGTGGCAAGTATTTGTATTCAACTTTAAACTTCAAATTTTAAACTTGAAACCCTGTATGTTTGCGCTATGAAAAAGCTGAATTTTTACGCCGGTCCGGCCATTTTACCTCAACAGGTTTTACAACAAGCCGCGGCAGCTGTTACTGAATTTGCGGGCATGGGGCTCAGCATCCTCGAAATTTCGCACCGCAGTAAGGAATTTGTGGCTATTATGGACGAAGCCTGTGCCCTGGTGCGCGAATTAATGCAGTTAAGTGCCGATCAGGAAGTTATCTTCTTACATGGCGGCGCCCTCTCGCAGTTCCACATGGTGCCTATGAACCTGCTGGGCGAAGGCGAAACCTCCTCGTATTTCGATACCGGCACCTGGGCCCATGGCGCCCTTACCGAAGCCAAACTGTTTGGCCATGTACACCTGGCCTGCAGTTCCAAAGCCGATGGCTATACCCATATACCGGCACAATACAACATAGCGCCGGGTTCCCGCTACTTACACGTAACCAGCAACAACACCATATACGGCACCCAGCTCTCGCAAGCGTATATCGATCAACTACAGGCCGAAAGCACACCGCTTGTATGCGACATGAGCAGCGATATCTTTTCGCGCCGGCACAACTTCAGCAAGTTCGGGCTTATATATGCCGGGGCACAAAAGAACATGGGGGCGGCAGGAGTAACCCTGGTGGTGGTAAACAAAAATCTGTTGGGCAAGGTAAACCGCCCCATTCCCCGTATGCTCGACTACCGCCAGCATATCGAGAAGGAAAGCATGCTGAACACCCCCTCGGTATTTGCTGTTTATGTGGCCTGTTTAACCCTGCGCTGGATAAAAGAACAGGGGCTTGAAGCGCTGGAGCAACGCAACAACCGCAAGGCACAATTGCTTTACAATTGTATCGATCAATCGCAGCTATATGTGGGCACCGTAGCCCGCGAAAACCGCTCGCAAATGAATGTGTGTTTTGCACTTAAGGATAAAAGCCTGGAAGAACGCTTTAACACGTTCATGAACACCCATCAGATTGCAGGATTGAAAGGCCACCGCACCGTGGGTGGTTTCAGGGCTTCGCTGTACAATGCTATGGACGAAGCCGGGGCGCAGGCACTGGTACAGGCCATGCAGGAGTTTGAGCGGACGGTATAAAATAGAAAGGGCCGCCCGGTTAAGGCAGCCCTTCTGAATACGTTAATTCAATGAATTAATCGGTTTTCCAGGTTCCGCCTTGCAGATCGCAAGAAGTTTGTGCGGCATCATAAACAGTCTTGCTGTCTTTTTGACACAGTTTAGAAATGGTAGTAGTACCATTCACTTCGCAATGTCCGCACTTGCTGCAGGAAATCATAGAGGTGCTTAAGAAAGCGCCTGCTACCAACATTAAAAATACCTTTTTCATAAAATGGATTGTTTTTGGTTAACAATAGATCAAGTATAAAAACAATTTCAATATTTCACAAGCGAAAAATCTGCTAATAAATTCTAAACAGGAAGGTAATTGCAGCCAAAAAAGGACAGATCTACGGCAAACCTATTCTACCGGAGTCTTTTGTTTCATAAACTGCATGTCGTATAAACGGCGGTAGTAACCATTCATAGCCAACAGTTCACTATGCGAACCAAACTCTTTCAGTTCACCTTTATCCAATACAGCAATTTTATGGGCATGGCGTATAGTGGAAAGGCGGTGCGCTATAACAATAGAAGTGCGGCCTTTTACCAACTCTTCAATGGCATGTTGAATCAGGGCTTCGCTCTCGGTATCAATGCTGGAGGTAGCTTCGTCCAGTATAAGTATGTTGGGGTTGTATACCAGCGCGCGTACAAACGAAATCAACTGCCGCTGCCCCATCGAAAGGGTAGCTCCGCGCTCCATCACCTTGTACTGATAACCGCCGGGCAGTCGCATAATAAAATCGTGCGCGCCTACCAGTTTAGCAGCATGTATTACCTGCTGCTCGGTAATAGCTTCGTTACGCAGGGTAATATTATCGAATACGCTGCCCGCAAACAAAAACACATCCTGCAACACCACGCTCATTTTCGAACGCAGGCTGCTTAAATCATAATCGCGGATATCGGTATCATCAACTTTAATAGCACCCTTATTAATGTCGTAAAACCGCCCGAGTATACTAATGGTAGATGTTTTACCCGAACCGGTAGCGCCTACAATAGCCAGTGTTTCGCCGGCATTTAAACTAAACGAAACATCCTTTAATACCCAGTCTTCATTATTATAAGCAAACCACACATGTTCAAACGCCAGCTTACCTCTTATACTTTCAGCCTTATGGGTACCGGTATTGGGTATCCGCTCATCCTGGTCAAGCAACTTAAACACACGCTCACTGGCCACCAGGCCGCGCTGTATCACATTCACCTTATCGGCAATAAACCGCAGCGGACGAAACAGCATATTTATAAGCAGCAGAAAACCCGAGATAATACCCACCCCTTTTATATCCAGCAGGTTTTGGTTAAAGGCATTGTGGTGCAATATCTGGTTGCTGGCAACCCACACCATACAACCAATAGCCACCGCCAAACAAACTTCCACAGCCGGAAAGAACAACGAGTAATACCAGATACCGCGTATAGTAGCATCGCGCAACGAAGAGTTGATCTCTTCAAACTTCTTGCGTTCTTTTTCTTCCACAGCAAAAATCTGGATGATGTGCATACCTGTAATATGCTCCTGCAAAAAGGCATTCAACCGGCCAATTTGGGTCCGCTCTTCCTGGAACGACTTCTTCACTCCTTCCTGAAACCAGCGGGTTACATACAGCAATGCCGGCAGCACTACAATACTTGCCAAACCCACCTTCCAGTTGATGTAAAGCATGGTGGCCAGTACTGTAATGATAGTTAGTATGTCGGCCAGTATACTTATCAGGCCTTCGCTAAAGGTATCGTTCACCGCTTCAATATCGCTGATGGTACGTGTAGTGGAAGTGCCGATAGGGGTAACATCAAAATACTTTAACCGCGAGTTGATGATATGGGCATATACCCGCACACGCATGTCCTTTACAATGCTTTGGCCAAGCCAGGCAGTTATGTAGTTAAACATGTAGCGCAGTATAGCTTGTAACAGTATAACCGCCACCATCCAAATCGACATCAGTTTCAACCCCTCAAAATTGAATACAGGGCCGCTGATGTAGTGGTCGGTAGTATAGATGATGATCATGGGCTGCACAATAGCCAACGCCGCCAATACCACCGATAGAAAGATGGAGAAGTAAAAAACAGGCTTATACGGATCCGCCAGATGGATGATCCGGTTCAGCAGGTTTAAGTCCAGGTAAGGTTTGTTATCGTTCTGAGCCATTAAAGGATGGCAAAAATAACAACCTTAGGCAATAGCTGTTTAAACTTAGAAAGCAAAAAGAGGCCTTTAAAAGCCTGTTTCACGGCGCTTTAGCTTAAATAATTATTGTTTAACAAACTTAACCCTGCCCGTAGTGGTGCCCTGCGTAGCTTCTAACAGGTAAATACCATTCGCCAAATCGGCCACATTTAACTGCAGGTAATTATCACCGATGGCAGTATGGTTCAGAAGGCTCATTACCTCTTTGCCGGTTAGGTCAAACACGCGTAGGGTGGTAGCATCGTTAACCGGGGTGTGGTAATCAATATTCAAAATGGTAGCGGTTGGGTTGGGGTAGGCAGCAAAGCTAAGGGTCTTCTCCTCTTTAATGGTAGAAGGGGTGTAGGTTTCGTAATAATAGAGCTGCTGTCCATAGTTTCCCCAAGAGCCGCCGGTCCAATTTTGGTGCAAATGGCGTTCTACATTTCCATAGCTGTTGTAATCATAATCGTGCAAGGAGGCATTTATCCATACTCCTGATGCCCAGGTTTGATACACCTCTACGTCAGTATAACCGTTCGGATCGTAGGTATACACGTACTTGTACTCATTAGTCCAGCTACCAGAACTCCAATATTGGTGCATATAGTCGGTGCGTTGGTTGTTGGCATTATAGGTATAAACATCTCGGGCGGTTTCCTGCCATGCCGAACTTACCCAATTGTAAGTGGTAAGGCTTTGAACCTTGTAAGCCGGGGTATAGAGGGTTGCTTTGCGGCTGTAGTTGTTCCAAACACCTGACATCCAAACTTCATGTGTGTAAAGGGTTTGCTGATGATAGGCGTTATAAGTATAGGTGTTTCTGGCAGAGTTAACCCAACTGCCACTGTTCCAATTCTGGTTAAGCACCTCGGTGTTATCACCATTTACATCATAGGTGTAAACTATTCTGTTGGTGTTCTCAAAAACCCCACCAACGGGGTCCTGGGAAATATACTCCAGGAGGTGATAGCTGGCATCGTAGGTATAAAGGTAGCGGTAGCTGTTTTCCCAGGCCCCGGCAGACCAATACTGATAGGTGTAGGTTAAGTAATCCCGGTTGGCGTTATACGTATACAAATACCTGAAATTGGGCAGCCAGGCGCCCAGGTTCCATGCCGAATAAGTATAACTTAAAATATTGTGGTCGCCATCGTAGGTATATTCATTCAGCGATAAATTTTCCCAAACCCCGGCATTCCAGCCCTGTGTGGTTTTTGATAGTAGATTGTTATTCGCATCATAAGTATTTAACTCCCGGGTATAGTAGGTAAATGCGCCACTCATCCAGTTTTCGTTCAGTTGCTCGGTAACATTGCCCGCAGCATCGCGGGTCTGGGTGCTACGGTTATTATATTCTAAAGTTGAACCATTCATATGATAACGTCGTAGCAAGTCGTAATCCGTATTGCCTTGAAGCACACTACCCCGATTACCGGAATAGGTATAGTTAACAGAATCACTCAATAACCAGGAGCCGGCATTATCAAAATCGGAACGGTAACCAATAATTCGCTGGGCGAGAGCATCGGTTTTACCCGATGAATGTAGGCCGGTATTGGCCGCCTGTGGCACTTGTCGGTCAACAGAAACCGTAGCATCTGGCATAAACCCGTGGGGAAGTGGTTGGTTGATTACCGAAGATTGCGCCGATACAACCGCACCGGTCATCAAGAAAAACAGACCCAGTGACAAAAACTTTTTCATTGCTTTAGTTTAAACTGATAATTAATGCTGTTGCTATAAACGGTTATTGCTTGCTAAACTTTACTCGCCCGGCAGTGTTACCCCTTGTTACTTCAACTATATACACACCGCTTGCCAGGTTCGCAACGTTTAACTGTAGGTAGTTATCGCCAATATTGGTAACAGATTTAACGAGGAGAACCTCTCTTCCTGTTATATCGACTATCCGCAAGTTAAAGTCAGTGGAGGTGTTACCGCTATAATCAATATTAAGTATGTCAGAAGTTGGATTGGGATAGATATCGAAGATGAATGCGGGTGCTTCTACAATAGCAGTTGATCCATACGTTTCGTAGTAATAGTAATACTCTTTATCGTTGACCCAGGCATTGTTTGTCCAGTTTTTAAAAATGGTGTAATCAGGATTGTTGTAGGCATTGTAATCAAAATCGCGGAGAGTTTGATTCGCCCAGTTAGCTGCAACCCACTGCTGAGAGATAGTCTGGTCGGCATTGCCATTGCTGTCGTATGTAAACGAATATCTGGTGGTATTAAGCCAGTTATTGGAGGAGTAGGTTTGATGGATTGTTTCCGTTCTAAGGTCACTGGCGTTGTAAGCATACAAATCACGTGAGCTATACACCCATGCGCCATTATTGGAATAAAAGGAGGTTTCTGACAATACCTTTCCGGTAGCCGAATAGGCAATGGAAGTTTGCGTGGTTGCTGTAGAGGTGTTGCCATTGATGGTGTAATTAACCCGAAGCGTATCTCGGTGATTGGCGTCGTAGGAATAAGTAGTCTTACTTACATTGGTCCATGAACTACCCGACCAATTTTTATATAACTCCTGGAGTTTATCGCCACTTGCATTATACGAATAACCGATAGCATTGAGATATACCAATACACCACCGGAAGCAGTTTGGTAATAGTAGTCCTGCACGGTATTCCATGGTGTGTAGTAATAGATTTTCTTGTAGCTCTCCTGCCACGCGCCCGAGTTCCACGCCTGTTTGTGTTCCGTTAACTTATTATGAACAGCATCATACGTGTAATCATATTTTTCTGAACCCGACCAAGCGCCTCCGTCCCAGGCATAGCGGGTTTCGCTAAGTACATAATTCGCTGTGTCGTACGTGTAATTAACTTTAAAGGAGTTTACCCACAAGCCGGCACTCCATAACTGGTCTGTAGCCGATAACTTATTTCCTTTTGTATCATAGGTATATAAGGTTCGGCTGGCATTGGTATAGGAACCTGAACTCCAATCTTCAGAAACAAACTCTGAGTTCCATCCGCTGCCATTACGGGTAATGGTATTGCGACGCAAGGGTTCAACCGTTGAACCGTTTAGCTGATACGTTAGTTGCACATCGAACTTATCGTTGTATAAAACGGCACCCCCTCTGTTGCCCGAATAAGTGAATGTGCCCGAATCGGTTAGTTGCCAGGCACCGGATGTAAATTGATTCCATCTATAACCGATAACGCGCTGTTGCAACGCGTCTGTTTGATTAGTTTGTGATGCAGACTGTGCGTATGCCGTAATTACACCTACACTAAAACATAAAAACAAAACCCGAGGTAGCAGCTTATTCATGTAACAGGGATATATATAACAAAGGTACAACATTGTATACCCCCGCCAGGCTGACTTACCTCATTATATGAAGCAGCTGTTATATACCCTAAACTAGTATTGCGTCGGCGGTAATCTCCATGTTATACGCTTTGCTTACGGGGCAATTAGCTTTTGCATCTGCCACGCACTCCTGAAACTTCTCGTTTGTAATGCCCGGCACTTTACCCTTAACACTCAAATGCGAACTACCTATTACCCCGTCGGTTAAATCAATAGCACATTCGGTTTGTAATTCTTCAGGTGTAAAGCCGGCAGCGCCCAACACAAAACTCAACTTCATGGTAAAACAACCGGCATGCGCCGCTGCCATCAACTCTTCCGGGTTGGTTCCTATTCCATCTGCAAACCTTGTTTTAAATGAATACTGAGCTTTGTTTAACACACCGCTTTGAGTACTTAAATTTCCGGTGCCTTCTTTGCCCGTTCCGTTCCATATAGCCTTTGCTGTTCTTTTCATAATGCTGAGTTTTAATTACATGACAAGATAGCCATAAATAGTGGGGAGTGAAATCATCTTCATTAAAAAACACATGCCGCAGCCTGATGATCCAAGCTGCGGCATGTAACGGCTTTAAACACACAACTAGTGCAACAGGGTAATACTACCCTTCTTCTGTATTTTCTTGTTATTAAGGAAAGTAATATTGGCTACATAGGTAAATACTGCGGGGTTTTGTAACACGCTCTTATACGTTCCATCCCAACCATTAAACTGGTTATCGCTTTCAAACACCAGTTCACCCCAGCGATTAAACACCTTTAAGTCTACAGTTCTGATATCCTGTCCATATACAAGGAAAATATCGTTGTTGCCATCACCGTTGGGGCTGAAGGTGTTCGGTATAAAGACCGGCTCCTGAGGCAATATGTCTACATGAAGTGTTGCGGTGCCAAAGCAGGTGGAAGTTCCATTCTGCATGCTTACCGTCACCAGGTAATCGCCTTGTTGATACACCGTAACTGACGGGTTAGGACAATCAATACAACTTAAGCCCAATGAAGGAGTCCAGCTATAATGTACATTGTTAGCGTTCAGGTAAGTTACCTGCACTTGCCCACCTTCTCCTAACGGCAGGTAGAGGGTGTCGGGCACCACATCTACAATGATTGGCAGTGGTTGCAATACCTGCACGGGTATCTGGCTAACACAGCCATTATAACTATAAGCAGTAATTACATGCGCACCCGCAGAAAGATCATAGAAGTCGCCGGAGTATTGGACAGGACCTCCATCCATACTAAACTGGTAAGGTCCGTTCTGTACAGAAGTAGCTATTATATGAGCGCGGCCATCGTTATAATCGGGCCCATAGCAGGATGTTGAATCGGTGCTTGTTAAAAAGGCATCCGGTGTTGCATCGGGTACAGTGGCAGGTATTGTTTTAGTGCAACCATTATTGTCGGAAACTATAACCGTATAATCTCCCGGAGCCAGGCCAATAATCACACCATCGGTAGTACTTACAAAATTTACTCCATCTTGTGTTGCCGAGTAGTTATAAGGTGGTGTGCCACCAGTTACATAAATAGTTAAGGTACCATTTTCATCGCCTACACATTTTACGGCTGTAGCCACATAGGTTATCACTATCGAAGATGGCTCACCAACGGTAGCACCGGAGGTGGCACTACAGCCATTGTTATCCTGCACAGTAATAGCGTAGTAGTTAGCTGTTAATCCAACGGCGGTTTCCGTTGTCTGTCCATCACTCCACAAAAACTGATAGGGAGGTGTTCCGCCATTTACCGTGGCAGTAGCCGTGCCGTTAGGTGCCTGATAACAAAGCGCATCGGTAGCCGTGGCTGATACAGTTACAGCAGTGGGCTCGGTAATGGTATAAGTTTCCACAGCCTGACAACCATTTGCATCGGTTGCGGTAACGGAAATAGGGCCGGTAGGCAAATTGCTAACGGATGCACTACTACTGCCGTTACTCCAACTATAGATATAGCCGGCACCCGGAGTGCCGCCATTGGCTACTACGCTTACAGTTCCATCGCTGCCACCTGAGCAGGATACGTTGGTTTGCGTAAGCTGATTAATAACAAGTTTAGATGGCTCCGATATGATAAAGGTTGCCGTAGCACTGCAACCCGCTAAGTCCGTAACTGTTACATTTACGTTGCCGGCTGAGAGGTTAAACAAGGTGTCATTGGTTGTTACGCCTGATCCATTCCAGTTATAGCCATATGGAGCCGTGCCTGTTAACATTGTTACCTGTGCCCAACCATTACTGCCCGCATTACAACTAACGTTTTGCGATGACTGACTGAGTGTTATTGCAGGCGATTGTGTAATTACATAACTGGCCGTTGCCGTGCAGTTGTGTTGATCGGTTACAAGCAACCCATATGTATCAGGTGCCAGGCCATTAATATTTTGACCAAACAATACAGCTGAGGTAGACTGCACGCCCCATGTATAGGTATAGGCCGGTGTGCCCCCTGATGCATTGCCTGTAAGTGAACCATTGTTTAGTCCGCAGGTGGCATTTACCTGCACTACCGGGTCTATTACCAATTGGGCAGGTTCGGTAATGGTATAGGTAGCAGAAGCCGTGCAGCCGCTTTGGTCGGTGGCTACAAGGGTATAGTTACCAGCAGTAAGGTTGTTGTTAATTGGGGTAGTTGGCCCGTTGCTCCAGGCAAGGGTAATAGTGCCGGTACCGCCTGAAGCACTGATATCAATGGCACCATCCGTTCCACCGAAACAATTTACATTGGTAAGGCTGTTTTGGGTAATTACCACTTGTGGTGGTTCTGTAATACTAAATGTAGCGGTGCCGCTACAGGCCGCATCGGTTACTGTTACGTTTACCGTACCCGCTCCCAATCCATTTAAAGTGTTGTTGGCGGTAGGGCCGTTGCCGTTCCAGTTATATTGGTAACCACCGTTACCGGTAAGTATGGTAATAGCCGCAGTACCATCTGTACCACCGAAGCAGGTTACATTGGTTGAGCTTTGGCTAAATGTTAACGGTGTAGGTTGTGCAACCGAATAAGTAGCGGTGGCGGTACAGCTATTTTGATCGGTAACAGTCAATACATAAGTATCGGGGCCGAGGTTGCTGATGGTTTGGCCGGTATAGGTTTGGCTATTGCTCTGCTGAGTCCAGTTGTAGGTATAAATCGGAGTGCCGCCTGTGGCATTTCCAGTTATAGAACCATCATTTACACCGCATCCTGCGTTGGCAATCGTTGCCGGATTTATAATCAGCGCCGTGGGTTCGCTAACCACAAAGGCAGAAGAGGCCGAACAACCGGTGGGGTCGTTTACAGTAACGCCATACGTTGCTGCGGTTAACCCGTTAATTGTATTTGTGCCTGTTGTACCGGTGCTCCAACTTACGGACAACGGACCGCTACCACCTGACGTGGTGATCGTAATTGCACCATTATTGCCTCCGTTACAACTAACCGGTGTAATTACCGGGTTACTTATTATTACCGCATTAGGAGCCGCACCGACATTATAGGTAGCTGAAATAGAACATCCGTTTTGATCAGTTGCCGTAACGGTGTACGGCCCTGCACTTATATTAGTGAGCGCAGCACCGCTGCCGCCATTGCTCCATCCGTAAGTAATTGTTCCGTTGCCACCACTTGCACTGGCTGTTATGCTACCCCCACTGATACAGGTAGCATTTGTTATTACCGGTGCAGCAAAACTTAAAGCCGGAGGTTCGTTCACCACATAGCTGGCAGAAGCTGTACAGGAGGTAGCATCGGTAGCCGTTACTGTGTACGTGCCTGCCACCAAACCATTAATGGTAGTAGTTGTTTGCCCACCATTCCAGGAAACACCAATAGCACCGGTTCCGCCGCTTACACTAATGGTAATAGCACCGGTATTGGCTCCGTTACAGGCCACGTCGGTAATGGTTGGCGCACCAAATACTACCGCATTGGCTCCTGCAGGAACCGTGTAAGTAGCCGTAATGCTACAACCTTTATTATCGGTTACGGTTAAATCATAAGGTCCGGCGGCCAGGTTATTGATAGATGCACCGCTGCTGCCATTGCTCCAACTGTAAGTATAGCCAGCAGTACCACCGGCGGCCGAGGCGGTGATGGTACCACCTGCAGCACAAGTAGCACTGGTAATAACCGGTGCGTTTAAAGTTAATACCGTTGGTTGTGTTACCGTCATAGTTGCCGTAGCCGAACAGCCGTTAGCGTCAGTAGCTGTAACCGCATAAGGCCCGGCTGTTAATCCGCTAATGGTATCGTTATTTGCGTTCGCCGGCGACCAGGTATACGAAATCGGTTGGGTTGCCCCGGACACACTTATTGCTATACTGCCATCGCTGCCGCCGTTGCAACTGACGTTGGCAATAACCGGGGGCGAAATAGTTGGTGTGGCAGATTGGTAAATCAATTGCCCGACGTCGGAGGCCGTACAGCCGCCCACATCCGTAACTGTGACCGTATAATTACCCGCCGTCAGGCCGGTTGCATATTGATTGGTTTGACCATTACTCCAACTGTAATCGTAGGGAGCCCCTCCACCGCCCGAAGGGTAAGCCCCTAACACACCCGCGTTACCCGGTGGGTTACAGGTAAAAAAGGTAGAGTCGTTTACAATTACCGAAGGTGCGGGGCTTGTGGTTATATTCACGGTATCGCTGCGGGTACAGCCAGCAATAGTTACCGAAAAGATATACTGCCCCGGAGCAGCATTCGTTAAATGCGTAGTGTTTGCAGGACCGGGACTCCAGCCATAGGACAACACCGCGCTGGTAGTATTTATGGTAGCCCAGGCTTCGCCGGTGGTGGCACCGGGACAAACATTGAGTGCTGAATCGATGGTAACACCCAGGCTTAGAGTACCAACAAAAACATCATCCGTAACTACTACCGGCGTGCCCCCTGCGCATGGGGTATACGTTGCCTGCGCGGTATAAAGTCCGTAGGTAGTTGGGCAGATCTGCACACTTGGACCACTTCCTATTACACCACCATTATATAACCAGTCGATATTTACAATAGAGGGACCGCTGGGCGTAAAACGCCAACCTTCGTTGGTGGCATCCCATACGCTGTTGTTGCGCCCTGGAGCTACCACAGCTGTAGTGCCACTGGCATCCTGGATACCTAAAGTAGCAAGGCCATCGTTCCAGTCGGTGCAGGCTTCTTTATTCTGTATGTAAACCTCTATTACGTTGGTTGTTTCGTATAGAACTATTTGTTGCGTTTGCGGGTTTGTTGAAGAACAGTTAGAGGTAAAGTCATCGCTGTTAAACATCGGGATGTTTTGAAAGCTGATAACAAAGGTGCGGCAGGGCGGTCCGCCGATAACCTGATAGTTAATATAGCCACCCAGCGAAGGGTCCACATCGTGGTAAGGGCCCATGATACTGTTGGTATACATGTTGGTGGTAGGGAGGGTTCCACTGGCTGTTGTATTCCAGTTGCAATAGCTGCCTCCGGTAATGGTATTGTCAAACGAGATTAAGCCGTTACTGCCGATAAAAAACTGGTTGTAAGCCTGACCGAAAAAACAAAATGTAAATGGCAGCGGAATGGCGCTACTCCAGGTGTCATCAATATTTACGAGTACCGCAGTACCGCCAGTATAAGGAAAGGGAGTATATGGAATTTGACCAACGGTATAATTAGAAGTATTACCAGTTTGAAAATAGGTGGCACTTAGTGTAGTGCAGGGTTGGCTGCAGGGCAGGTTGATATCAGGACCTGCATTTACGTCGGGGCAACCTGGTTGCGCATAGCTGGTACTATACGCAGCATTTAATAGCATTAGCAAAACTGCTCCGGCAATTCGGGCGTAAAGCTTTTTCATCGGCACGTGGGGGTTCAATTTTTCTATAATATAGTATGATGGCTTTCAGAGCCATTTCGTTGGTTGCGAACGAATAAAAAAAAGCACTCCGTTTGTAAAGTGCTTATTATATGTTGATTGTTCAATTCCTCAATGATGTTTAGAAATTGGGGCAATATTTTTCGTATTGGATAGAAGAAGGGCGCTCCTTGCGGAAGATATATATGGCTGACACTTCAAGTGCGCCCTGTGCGCGTGAAGCGGCTTTTAAGCTGCTGTGGTTTACGTCGTAGCTTAATCCGATGCGGGTATTAAAGAATTCGACACCTGCATTCAGAATTACCGCATCCTTTACCCGGTATAAACCACCACCGAAGATGGCTACATCATCGTTGATATAGTAATTAAGGCCTAAACCGAAATTATACTGCTGGGCGTTGCTTTGCAGCATAAATAAAAAGGTAGGGGAGAGACTGAAAGAGTAATCGCTATTGAGGAAGAACTCGGCACCTGCGTTCACGTTAAAGCGATAGTTGAGGCGATTGTTCTCATCCTGTAAAAACGATTCCTTAGGGCGTGACAGGTGGTTCATCGCAAAGCCCAGGTAGTAGCGCCAGCGGTCGCCGGGGGCATGGGCCCATAAAGCTCCGATGTTTACATCGGGGTAAATGATAGGCTTGTTCTGGTAGCTGCTCTCGCCGTTTGGCAAGCTGGTGTTCCAGCCAAAATTATCCAACTGACTTTCGAATACCAGGTTATTAATGTTTACGCGCTTAGATACTACGCCAGCCTGTAAGCCCAATGATAAGCGTCCACGGCCATAGCGATCTACGGCTTTGTGATAGGCCACCGAAACTAAGCCTGAATAGGTTGTTAAAGCACCGTCACCCGCTCTATCGCCATAAAACACGCCGCCAAAACCAAAGCCATCGTTACCCAGTTTTTCGCGCAGAATAGGCATATCAAACGATACCTGGTAAGTTTGGTAAGGTGCTACTGAATTTAACACCGGAATAGTGAACCACTGGTTGCGGTAATTTGCTGCTACACGGAATACGCCATTGATATTGGCGGTAAGTGCGGGGTTTAAGGTTAGGGGGGCTGCATAATACTGCGAGAAGTGAACATCCTGACCAATAACCGAGCCGGTTAGCAAACAGGCGATAAGCATTGCGTAAATCTTTCTCATGCAGCGATTCTTTGTTTAGACTTCGGACAGATAAAAGTAGGCAAAATTACCTTTCTACCAAATGCCGAACATAAAAATTGAAAGACCGGTTTTAGGACTAAAAAGTTGCCTGCAACGGCTTTTCGACTCAGCAAATGGGCGGGAATAAAAAACCATCCTTTAAATTCCGTTACGGCCTTGATCCCAGGGGCTTCGGGTTAATCCCTTATCTTTACGCCATGAAGTTTCTGGAATATCTCGAAAAGGCGTGGCTGGTGGCAGCAGCAGCATCCTTTGTTGTAACCATTTACAATGCGGTAACCATTCAAAAATTCGATAACCATATTTATTTCCCCTTTTTCTGCGGGCTGTTTTGCTTATTGATATGGAACAACGTACGAGGACAGCGCAAATTCCGCGAGAAGATGTTTCCGGAGGATAAGGAGAAGGAAACGGGGAAGTAACCCCGGGCGTTTCTACGCGTTATATAATTTCAGTGCCTGATAAAGCGCTAAGAGCAGTAAGAGGCCCGCGATAAACCTGTTTAGCCAAAGCTGCCTGAGATTAAGACGTTCGACCAACTGCATGCCTGCACTGGCATACATCCACAAAATAACCACCGTGCCCAAGGCGCTTAACAAACTGAATACCACCAGCGTTGCCGTGCTGTTTTCCACCCAGCCATTTTTTAATAGATAGACGCCCCAGGCCAGCCAAAAAGGCACTTGCAACGGATTAAATACGGCAATTAGTACCCCGCGCAACAGGCTATGATTGAGCCCTCTGTCGCCTTCCGATTTTTCGCGTTGCAATAATATCCAGCAGGCCAGCGTTAAAAACAGGCCCACCGAAATCCAGCTAAGGGTGCGCAACAAACCGGTTTCCTTTAGCAGGTAGTTAAGCCCCATTAAACAGGCAAAGCAGTACACCAATTCCATAAAGGCAACAAAAAAGATAAACGACCAAAGTGTTTGGCGTTTGCTGCTCAGCGCTACCTGCACTACCGTAAGGTTAATGTTGCCCGGCGGCAAATAACCGATAAAGCCCAAAAGAAAGCCTATAAGGATCATCTACAAGCTAAAAAAGGATTTTTAATTGATATGATGCAGCCCGGCTTTGCGCTGAAGTCTGCAGATTTGCTGTTGAACTGCTTACAGCAGGCACGAAAGGCGAATCAGCACATTGACCATTATTATGGTCAGAATTTTAACATAAATGATAGGAATTGATAGGTTTTGATAGGTTTTTGGGGGACACCTGTCAAATCCTATCATGCAGAATTGTTCCGGCGCTGTTCTTGCTTTTTGGGGCGATAAACGGTGGCCTTCAAAGCCCGAGACGAATGGCCGGATGGCGTTCCCTCAATCGGGAACCAGTATGTCAAAGAGCGATCCTGTGCTGCAAAGATACAAATTAAGTATTTTTGTTTCAAATTTAATTTCTTAAAATAAAGCAGTGGTTTGGAATACGCAGACTACCCGACCGTTTCAGGTATACCGGAAAAAGGGATTACTACCGAAAGAGGGTTACCGATCCCTTGCGAACAGTTTCGGTTTGTCCGTCGGTATAGGCAATTTTTAAAACCCATACAAACACTGCCCCCGTTTGGGCCAAACCCTTGTAGGCACCATCCCATTGAAATTGATGGTCGTTACTTTCAAAAACTTTCTCTCCCCAGCGGTTAAAGACCTGCATCTCCAGGAAAGCGATATGTTCCAAATCGCCATACAATTGAAAAAAGTCGTTTTTGCCATCGCCGTTCGGCGTAAAGGCATTAGGTACATACAGGTGATGGTTGATTACCCGGGTTATTACAACCGAAGCATTGGCGGTGCACCCGTTTTCAAAGGCGGTAACGGTATAGGGACCTGGTTCAGTTACTGAAATAGCATTCCCCGAGGTGCCGGTAGACCATTGATAGCTGATTCCAGCCCCACCACTAACAACTGTTAGTGTTGTGGCAGGTTGCTGCTCTGTTAGCACTGTATTGCCCGAAATCAGCACAACCGGCGGTTGCACGAAGGCTGTAACCTGGGCCTGTGCTGAGGCGCTACAGCCATTGGTAATATCTGTAACAGTTACAACATAACTGCCTGATTGAGAAGTTGATAGTGTTTGACCTTGCAGTCCGGTGCTCCAGGTATAAACCGGCTCCAGCGCAGTGCCCGTGGCCATTAATGTTACCACAGTATCGGCGCAGGTTAATAAGCCATCGTTAACGGTTAGTAAGGGGACCTGAACCCGTGAATTTACCGTGGCGGAGGCCGAAAACGAACAACCGTTAGTTTGATCGGTTAAGGTAACGCTATAAACCCCCGCCGCAGTAGCCGGCGCCATGGGCTGGTTACTGCCGGTACTCCATTGATAAGTGCCCGCTGCAACCGGAGAAGCAGCCGTGAGCATAACCGTATTTACCGTGCAGGTAAGCGTGTCGGCAGGCGTAATACTCACTATCGGCGACTGAATATTTTGTTCTACGGTGGTGTTAGCCGAACCTGTACATCCCGAGCCGGTTTCTGTAGCTGTTACCACATAAATGCCGGGTTGTGCTACCGTTATAGAGGCCGCGTGCGCGCCTGTATTCCATACAAAATCGGTGGCAGTAGCCGAAGTGGCCGTTAGCACCACACTAAGCTTTACACAGGTGAGGGTGTCGGGGTTTGTTATGGTAACAGTGGGAGAAACCGCCGATGCAGTAACCGTATTGGTAGCCGATGCAGAACAGCCACTACCCGGGTCGGTAACCGTTACGGAATACAGCCCGGCAGCGGTAACCGTTGTTGTAGAGGCGGTACTGCCTGTTGACCATGCAAAACCAGCCCCCGAAGTGGAAGTAGTGGCTGTTAACGTAACGCTGCTGACCAAACAACCCAAGCTACCGGAGCTGCCAATGTTTACTGTTGGCGGAACTGCCGTTTGGTTAACCGTAGTGCTTAGTGTGGCTGTACAGCCGTTACCCGGATCGGTTACCGTTACACTATACGTGCCCGGTTGACTTACCTGCTGGGTACCAGTAACAATTCCATTGCTCCATGCAAAAGCAGCCGCAGGCACATTGGTGCCGGCGATGAGTGTAACGCTGGTTGTAGCACAATCGAGCGTTGGTGGCGTATTTAATGTTAGCGAAGGCGCCGAGATGTTTTGGGTTACAGTAACAGCTGACGTATCGGCACAGCCCGAAAGCGGGTCGGTAACAATTAAATTATAGGTGCCCGGTAGGCTAACGGTGGTGGAGGCTCCGCTTGAACCGTTGCTCCAACTGTATTGCGCCGGCTGAGCAGGTGTAGCTGCCTGTAAGTGCACTACAGAGGTAGTACAAGTTAAACTATCGGGTGTTAGTATGCTGGCATCAGGCATTACGCCAATTTGAAATACCTGCACGGTATCGCGCGAGATGCACCCGTTATTCAGATCTTTGATTAACAAGGTGTACTGGCCTGCTGCAGAAACGGTTTTTGTGGCACCAACGCCTAAACCACTACCCCATATAAACAACACGTTCGAGGCCGGGCTGGTAGCGGTAAGCACTATGTTTGGCTGACTGCAAGTTAGGGTATCGGGGGGCAGAATTTGTCCTCCCGGAACTACCGTATCCATTCGTACAATGCTTACTGCCGAGGCACTACATCCGCTGGTTTGATCGGTAACAGTAACACTGTAGGTGCCGGGTATAACCGCAACAATATTTGCAATGGTATCGCCATTGCTCCAGCTATATTTAGGACCGGCCACATTTGTTTGGGCTGCCAACGCTCCACCTGCCATTCCACAAGTAATGACAAGCGTATCGGGGTTTATGCTTACAATGGGGCTGCTGATAGCAGAGGTTACGGTAGTAGTAGCGCTTAAAGAACAACCGGTGGCGGCATCCGTAACCGTTACAGCATAACTGCCTGCCGCATTAACGGTGGTGGTGGCCGCTGTGGGGGTGCTGCCTCCGCTCCAGGTGTAGGTAGCAGTAGGCAGAGCGGGAGAAGTACTTAACGTAACAGTGGGTGAAGTGCAGGTTAACACTGCCGGAGCGGGATTGATAGTAAGGGGCGGCAGGTTGGCAGCCGTAATATCGCTTACGATAACATATTGCGGATCGGGGTCGGTGCCATAGCCACTGGCCAGCGGATTGCCCGAAGAATAAACGATGCTAATAGTTTTTACCGCTGTGGCATTAAAGGTTATTGTATTGGTGTTGTTGGTACAACCCATAGTGCCTGTAAGCACGTTGTTGTTAGCCCCGCTTATATTATTGGCACAACCCGTAATAGCAGGATAAATGGTAGTACCGGCACAATCGGTTCCGGTGATAGTTAACTTATCGATCCAAACAGGGGTATTGCCACCCCAGCTGCCGATGTTTACGTCATACAGGTTGAAACTTACAGGCCCTGCTACCGGGTTTAAAAATGTAATGGCCAAGGTAGTGCTGCTGTTCAGATTGGTCCAATCTAAACCGAGTACGAGACCGGGCATGCCGTAATCGTTGGTGCTACCGCCCTGGTAGGTATTGATGGTTGCTGCGCTTACATACTTTGGCGATTTGTAACCGCCTCCGGCCCCGCCGTTGGGATCTTGCGGGCCACGGGTATCAAATGCCGTATTGCTGATGGTAGCACTCATGTTGCCATTGGTATAAGCAAGATTGCCGGCCACCTGGGTGTTCCAGGTGTACACTATGGCATAGCCCTGCTCGACTACTAAACTAAAAAACAAGATTAGAAGGCAGGTTACATGCCTTGCTGAAGTGTTGTTACGCACCTTGCAAAGTTAAAAAATTGGAGAGCCCTCTTTACCCCCGCAAAGTTGAAGACATCCAGCCCATTTCATTTACAAAGGGCATAGCTGCTCGCTTGCCTGCCATAATTGTTTCTGGAGTTGTTTATCGTGTGCAAGCTTTGATGGCTTTTTGGGTTTACTTTTATCAAAGTACTTTCCCGTTACCCCATTTACCTGAGGTGAAGTAGCGAGATAAACGGAAGTTGCTGCACCGCGTTCCACCGGTATACCAAACAGCTTTGCCATGCTGGTCCATGCAAAGGAGGCCAGGCCATTCGTACCTTTGGTGCCAATGGTGGTATCTACCATGCCAGGATGCAGACAGTTCACTGTTACCTGCGTGTCTTTCAATCGCTCGGCAAGTTCCTGTGTAAACAGCACGTTGGCCAATTTTGACTGTCCATAGGCCTTCATGATAAAATAGCCTTTATCCTTTGTAAACGATTCTATATCGATGCTGCCCTGATAATGCGAGCCGGAAGAAACATTGATTATACGCGCATAGTCGGATTTTTTAACCAGATCGAGCAAGAGGTGCGTAAGCAAAAAGTAAGCAAAGTGGTTGGTGGCAATGGTCATTTCCAGGTTATCGGGGCTTAGTTTAAACTCCGAGAACACGCCACCGGCATTATTAATCAATACATCTATCCGCTCTATTTCCTTATGAATTTGTGCCGATGCCGCACGTATACTTTGCTGGCTGCCAAGGTCCGCTATATAAAAACGAGTGGCGGTACTGCCAAGCGCTTCCAACTCCTTTTTTAATGCGTCCGCCTTGGTTTTATCGCGGGCAATAAAGTGTACGGTTGCGCCCTGCTTTGCTAATTCCTTAGCGGTGGCCAAGCCAATACCGCCAGTAGCGCCGGTAATCAAAACAATTTTTCCTTTCATATAATGCTTATGGGTTTTTCGGTTGCTGCCGTCATACGGCCAATACACCAAACGGGAACGTTATGTTGTTTGGCCAGGGCTAAAAATTCCTTCCCGGCAGGTGCTGCCACGCTCACCAGCAAACCACCACTGGTTTGCGGGTCGCAAAGGGTTAATAACGACTCGCCGTTAATACCGCTTACCTTGTTTTCGTAGCTCTTCCAGTTGCGCATGGTATTATCAGCATAAACGAATTTGGCAGCTAAATCTTTTACGCCCGGCAGTAAGGGCACCTCGCTGTAACGCAACTCCGCTCCTAAATTAGAAGGTTCGCACATCTCCAACAGGTGTCCAATAAGTGCAAAGCCGGTTACGTCAGTAAGGGCATTTACAAAATCGTGTTTGCCCAATTCGGCACCAAATACATTTAGTGCCATCATGCTGTTAATAGCCTCCTGCATGGCTGCTTCCTGCAGCAACCCGCGTTTAAGCGCAGTAGTTAACATGCCGGTACCGATGGCCTTGGTGATGTATAATAAATCCCCTTCCTGTGCGGTGCTGTTTTTTTTAATGTGGTGTATAAGTGCCCTGCCATTAACCGACAAACCGAAAAAGGGTTCGGGCGAATCAATCGTATGTCCACCGGCAAGTACTACCCCTGCTTTGGCACATACTTCGCGTCCGCCGCGTATTACCTGCTGCGCTACCGCTGCAGGCAGCTTCTCTACCGGCCAGCCAAATACGGCAATTGCAAGAAACGGTGTACCACCCATAGCATACACATCGCTTAATGCATTTGCTGCCGCAATAGCACCAAATGTGTACGGGTCGTCCACTATCGGCATAAAAAAATCGACGGTGCTGATGAGCGCCGAACCGTCGCCCAGGTCATACACAGCCGCATCGTCCTTCGTTTCATTACCCACCAGCAAATGCTGCCTTAAAACGGCTGCTGCACCAATACTGTTTGATTCATTTTTACTGCCACTCAATATCTCATCGAGCACCGCAGGGGCTACCTTACAACCACAGCCACTGCCATGCGAAAACTGTGTAAGTTTTGGCGTTGTTTCCATACCAACGAATGTATTATTTAAAGAGGGAAGAGGCAGCGCTTAGTTTTAAACGCCGGGCATATTGCTTATGCTTTTTTTACGCGGGTTGTAAAATAAACACCCAGTAGTATCAGTAACATGCCTCCCATTTGCATCAGGGTTAGCACTTCGCCATCAAAAACGCCCAAAGTAATAGCCACAATAGGCACCAGGTATGTAACACTGGCCCCAAACAGCGCATCGGTGCGTTGTACCAAGCGATAGAATAGAATCCAGGCAACCAGTGTGCCTACCACGGCCAACACTACGATGGCCAGAAAAGGAGCAGTAACCGAACCACTGATAATTTTGGCAGGTGCCGACGTAAACAGCAAGCCTGTAAAGGCAGGCAGGCCAATCACCGTCATAGCCATGCTTGTAGTTAACAGCGGATTCATGGTTTGCATTTTTTGTTTAGTGATGTTGGTGCTCATGCCATAACACATGGTAGCCAACACCGGCAGCGCGCTGTAGAGTAAATCAACTTTAAAACCGGCGTCGCGCTTACCCAGTACCAAAACCAGGGCACCTAAAAACCCTATCACCACGCCAATTACCTTATCGCGTGGCATCAGCACTTTAAATAAAAAATAGCCTATTAATAAGGTCCATAAAGGCGATAACGAATTCAACACACCGTTGATGGCGCTTCCGTTATGGCTGTGTTCCATACTAAGCGGAAAAAGGAAGGCCGGTATACCACTGCCAAACACACCTATAGCGGCTATTACTTTATACTTATCGCGGGGTATAGCCATAAACCCTTTTACAGAAAGGGGTAGCGAAACCAAAAACGAAATGCTGATACGTAAACAGCCCAACTCGATGGCAGTGAAACCATGCAAGCCCAATTTCATCAGCATGTACGAGCTACCCCATATTAGGGTAAGCAGGATCACTAATATCCAGTTCTGCAGATTGTGGTTGTTATTGGGCACGGGTATAGGGGCCTTGTAAGGGCGCGGTATTTAACGCTGCTTACTGCTGTTTCTTATCCAGCAATTTCATAATAGTATCCTTCAGCTTATCGGTATTTGTTTGCGCTGCAGCCGAAATAAACAGCAAAGGCATTTCGGAAGCGCCCATTTTCTTTAACTGCTTTTTTAAATCCTTCTCTATCAGCTTGCGCAATTCTTCGTCTACCAAATCGCATTTGGTAATGGCCAGTATGCGGTCCTTGGTTAAAAGCTCAGGGTTAAATTTTTCCAGCTCAGCCAATAAAATGGTGTACTGCTTTAAAATATCATCGGCATCCACGGGCACCATAAACAACAGCAGCGAGTTGCGCTCGATATGGCGCAAAAAGCGCAGGCCAAGGCCTTTACCTTCCGAAGCCCCCTCTATAATACCGGGTATGTCGGCCATTACAAACGAGCGTCCGTTCTTATACTGCACCATACCCAGGTTGGGCACCAGGGTGGTGAAAGGATAGTCGGCTATCTCAGGTTTTGCATTAGAGAGAACAGAAATAAGGGTGCTTTTGCCGGCATTTGGAAAACCTACCAGGCCTACATCTGCGAGTAATTTTAGCTCCAGAATTTTCCAAGTTTCTTTTCCCTCGCGGCCCGGTTGGGCATACGTTGGTGCCTGGTTGGTACTTGTTTTAAAGTGATTGTTACCAAGGCCTCCTAAACCACCTTCCATCCAAATATACTCCTGACCATCCTCGTTAATTTCAAAATCCACTTCACCGGTTTCAAAATCGCGTGCTACGGTGCCCAGCGGTACTTCAATAATTACATCCTCGCCGGCTTTGCCGCTGCATAGCGCACCTTGTCCCTTTTCGCCGTCTTTGGCAATCAGGTGCTTTTGGTATTTGAGGTGCAGCAGCGTCCATAACTGGGCATTACCGCGCAGGATGATGTGTCCGCCACGTCCTCCATCGCCGCCATCGGGGCCTCCTTTAGGTATATACTTTTCCCTCCGGAAGTGCGAGGAGCCAGCTCCGCCCTTTCCGCTCTTCACGTAAATTTTAACGTAGTCAATAAAGTTTTGCGATGCCATGGTAGTTGCGGTTAAACCCGCACGCCTTATTTATTGTGCGTGCGAACCGTTTTGAATGGCGCTCACCAATAATTGAAATATAGCCTCGATATCACCCACGCCGTTAACGCCTTTATACTTGCCCTGTGCAGTATAAAAGGTTTTAGCCGGGGCGGTATCGCGATGGTAAACGCTGATTCGGTTATTAATAATAGTTGGATCCTGATCGTCGGCACGGCCGCTATCCTTACCGCGCAGCAGCAACCGTTTCAGCAGTTCTTCATCCGGCACTTCCAGCGAGAGCATAACAGTGATAGCAGTGCCCCGGCTAGCCAGGTATTTGTCCAGCGCTTCGGCCTGTTGCATGGTGCGCGGAAAGCCATCAAAAATAAAGCCGTTTACATTTTGGTGTTTGCTTGCTTCGCTTTCCAGCATGCCTATGGTAACCTCATCGGGCACCAATTGGCCTTTATCCATATAGCTTTTAGCCAGTTTGCCCAGTTCGGTTTCGCCCTTGATGTTGGCGCGAAAAATATCGCCGGTGCTCAAATGCACTAAGTTGTATTTCTCAACCAGTTTAGCGGCCTGGGTTCCTTTGCCGCTGCCCGGAGGGCCGAATAACACAATGTTCAACATATCCGTTTCAGTTACGGGCGCTAATATACTTTAGTATTGGGCAGAACGTATAGGAGGGGCCCTATTTCGCACGGAATTGGGCCAAACAGCACCTAAAAGCGGGTTTTAAAGGTGGGTTTGCCTGCTTTTGTGGACTTCCCGGCAGGGTTGTTACGCCATAGTATAATAACAAGCAGCATTTTCCATAGGTTGCTTCTACTACATTTGCGTTGCCCGAATTGTTAACCCCGATAGCCCGCGAAATATGGCCGTTAAACGTCCTTTCAGCCATCCATCAACCCCTTATATACTGGGCTTTACCGGATTTGTATTCCTGTTGCTTTTAACACAATTGGCTACTTACCAGCATTATTTGCTTTATCAGTCGGGCGCTAAGCGCGAAATGAGCAATGCATTAAACCTGGCTAAGGAAAAGCTGCAAACCGCATTGGGCAATAGTCTTTCAGCCACCCAAACGCTTAGCTTTATTGTACGGCAATACGGGCCACCAACCAATTTCGACTCAACCGCAGCAGCCATATTGGCTTCCAACAAATACATTGATGCGCTGGAACTGGTAGACAGCGGCACCATAGTGAACGTTTATCCTTTAAAGGGTAATGAAACTGCACTGGGTTACAATGTGCTGGCCGACACCTCCAAACGCATAGAAGCCATAAAAGCTATTGAAAAACGGCAATTGTTTTTTGCCGGACCATTTGCTCTTAAGCAGGGCGGAGTAGGAATAGTGGGCCGACTTCCAATTTTTGTAAGGGATACCTTTTGGGGATTTGCGGTTACTATTGTGCGCCTGCCAACCATTATTGAAGCAGCAGGATTAAACGGTAAAAACAATCCATACCAATATCAACTTTCCAAAATAAACCCGGTAAGCGGTAAGGAAGAATTCTTCCTTCCTAACCCAACCTTATTCAGCAGTCAAAATTCGGCAGTAGTAGAAGTGCCAAACGGGGAATGGAAGATTTATGTGCACGACAAAAACTATCAGGTTCTAACTGCTGTTTTGCCCTTTGGAATTCTTGGACTTTTGCTTTCGATAACGGGGGGCATTCTATCCTTTTACATTGCCCGGCAACCCTTAAAACTGGAAACCCTTGTAAAGGAAAAAAGTGCCCTGCTAAGCCAAACCGAGGAGAATTACCGTACTACTGTTGAGCGTGTAAGCGATGCATTTGTAGCGCTGGACAAGAACTGGAATTACACCTTCATGAACCAAAGAGCCGGTGAAATATTGCACCGGAATCCGGACGAAATGATAGGCAAAAACATATGGACCGAGTTTCCCGATGGAATAAACCAACCTTATTATACAGCCTTTCATCAGGCTATGCAGGAACAAAAGTTCACCTACCTGGAAGAGTACTACCCCAACGAAAACCGGTGGTTTGAAAACTATATCTATCCTTCTCCCGATGGTCTTTCGGTTTTTCTGCGCGATGTATCGGAACGTAAACGTGCGCAACAATTAATTGAAACCGAGAAACAACTCTCTGCCTCTATTATAAATAGCCTGCCCGGTGTGTTTTACATGTACGATGAGGAGGGACGGTTTATGCGCTGGAACAAAAATTTTGAAACTGTAACCGGCTATAACGAAGAGGAAATCCGCAACATCCACCCGCTCGATTTTTTCAGAGGTAACGAAAAAGAATTACTGCGGTTGAAAGTGGAAGAGGTGTTTCAAAAAGGCAGCGCGTGGGTAGAAGCGGAATTCTACAATAAGAACAATCAACCCATCCCGTATTACTTTACCGGACAGGCCATTTTGGTAAACGGCCAAAGATGCCTTATGGGAGTAGGTATAGATATATCGGAGCGTAAGAAAGCCGAAGCAGCCATACGGGAATCGGAAGAAAAATACCGTTACCTGTTTAATAACAGCCCGGCATGTATCATTATCTGGGATCTTGTTACGCTTCGGGTTTTACAGGTAAACGATACTACTGTTAAACAATACGGCTACAGTCAGGAGGAGTTTGTAGGGAAATCGGTATTGGACATACGCCCTGCGGAAGACCATGTTCATATAAAAGCCTTTGCACGGCAGATGCTGCAACAACCCGAAGCCCTGAGTGCTAATACCTGGAAACACCTGAACAGCAAAGGCGAAGTGATGTATATGAATATTGCATCACACCGCATTACCTATAACAACCGCCTGGCCATACTATCGGTAGGCGAGAACATTACGCAGCGCTTTTTGATGGAAGCCGAACTGCGTAAATCGTACGATGCTATCCGTCAACTTAATGCCCACCTGGAAACCATCCGCGAAGAAGAACGCGCCGGCATTGCCCGCGAAATACATGATGAACTGGGCCAGCAGCTTACGGTGCTTAAAATGGATGCCTCGTGGCTGAAAAGCAGGCTGGCGGCAGAAAACACGGAAGCCATACAACGCCTTGCCGATATGCTGGCATTGATTGACAATACCGTAAAAACGGTTCGGCGGATTGCCAGCGACCTGCGCCCGGGAGTACTGGATGACCTGGGGATAATTGCTGCCCTTGAATGGCAGGCAACTGAGTTTGAAAAACGAACCGGCATACGTATTAGCTTAAGTACCAATGTACACGAAGCAGAAATGAATACGCAAACCTCGAATGCCATCTTTAGAGTGTATCAGGAAATATTAACCAACATTGCCCGCCATTCCGGGGCAACGGAGGCGGCCACGGTTATTGAACTTTCCGATAATGTTTTTTGTTTATCTGTAGAAGATAATGGAAATGGCTTTGATCCGGAAAAGGTAAAAGAAAAAAAGACCCTCGGTTTGCTGGGAATGGGTGAAAGAATTAATATATTACACGGCGAACTATATATTGAGGGTGTGCCCGGCAAAGGAACCCGTATTACTGTAAAAGTACCGCTTACCAAAACATAGCCGGTAATGAAATTTTTAATTATAGACGACCATGCCATTGTGCGCAAAGGACTCAGTCAACTGCTTAAGGAGGAATTTCCGGCAGCAGTAATTGAGGAGGCGGGTGATAGCGCAGATGTGTATGCTAAGGTGCGCTCGGGTATATGGGATGTTATTTTGCTGGACATTTCCATGCCGGGACGCAGCGGTATGGATATACTTAAACAGTTGCGTTCGGAGGGTATAAAAGCCCCGGTACTAATGTTAAGCATGCACCCTGAGGACCAATATGCCCTGCGGGCCTTAAAAGCCGGAGCCTCGGGGTTTTTAAATAAAGATGCCGCCAACGAAGAATTGATTGCTGCCATACACAAGGTATTGGCAGGCCGCAAATACATATCGGCTGCCCTGGCCGAAAAGCTGGCCGAAGGGGCCACCGGCAGCGACCGCCCTGCCTACGAAAATCTCTCCGACCGCGAGATGCAGGTATTGCAGTTGCTGGCTTCGGGCAAAACAGTATCGGAAGTGGCAGAGGACATTTCGTTGAGTGTGAACACGATCAGCACCTACCGTAACCGTGTACTTGAAAAACTAAGCCTGCACAACAATGCCGAATTAACCCGCTGCGCCATCGAAAATAAACTGGTGTAATGCACTCCTTGTAGTATAAACCACTACATTAAATTCACTGTTTTCACTATTTATTGAGCCCTTGTCCGGATGCACATTTGCAGCGCAAACTATGTATATGGAACAACCGGCTACTAATCAAGCTCCCCTGCGGGTGTTAATCGTTGACGATTCACCGCTAATTCTTTCAAGGTTACAGCGATTGCTGGAACCACACACTTTACTGCAAGTAACCGGTACCGCCACTACATATAGCGAAGCACTGGAAGCCTTAAACGAACTGAAGCCAAACGTAATTGTACTAGATATTAACCTGGCAAGTACCCGCCCCGGCGAAAATGGCATGGGAATATTGCTTGAATTGACCCAACGCCACCCCGGCACAAAAGCGGTGATGTTATCCAATCTTTCATCGGAGGCTTACCGCAGCAAGTGCCGCGACCTGGGCGCAAAACATTTTCTTGATAAATCGAGTGAATTTGAAAAAGTACCTGATGTGTTGTTGCAACTAGCCCGCAACTAACTACAATACCCCGAACTACCCGTTATGAATTCCAAATCGTTACATACAGAGCAACAGGCAAATGCACGACAGCTACCCAGCTGCGAGCAATTGCTGGAAATCTGTTCCACCATTCCCGGATTGGTGTACCAGTTTAAACAGGATGCCCATGGCAACCGTGGCTTCAGCTATGTAAGCGAAGGCGCTACTATGCTATTGGGCGTTAGCCCTGAAGAACTATACCGCGATACAAACTTTGGTCTCGGTTTCGTGCATCCCGAAGATGTGGACCAATTAAGCAACAGCATCCTGCAGTCGGCAAATGCGCTTACGCCATGGTCAAAGGTGTTCCGCATTAAAACTGCTGACGGGAGTTTCAACAAGTATGTACGTGCTAATTCACTGCCCCGTAAACAAGCCGACGGTTCCATAGTTTGGAACGGCACCATGATGGATATAACCGAAACGGTGGCAACTGAAAACCATCTGTTGCTTATACAACGCGCACTGGAACATACTTCGGAGGGAATTGTACTGGTAGATATAAATGCAGCAGGCAATCCTATCATATTCGCTAATAATGCCTTTTGCAACTTAACCGGATATGCGCATAGTGAAATTATAGGACGCAATTGCCGCTTTTTGCAAGGACCTGATACGAACCCTCAAACGGTTGCAGCTATAAGCTCCTGTATAAAAAACAAACAACCATTTAAAGGGGAGTTGTTGAATTACCGAAAGAACGGAGAGGCATTCTGGAATTACCTAAGCCTGAACCCAATAATAAACGCAGACGGTGGTGTAACCCATTATGTAGGTTTTCAAAAGGATATAAGCGAGCGCAAACAAGCGGAAGAAAATATCCAGAACCTGAATGACTACCTGGAGAAAAAAATAGCCGAACGCACCGAAAGTCTGGAACAGGTCAACCGCGAATTAGAGGCCTTTAGCTATACTATTTCGCACGACCTACAGGCACCGCTGCGTATCATAGCCGGTTTTGTAAAAATTATTGCCAGCGAACACGGCCAACAATTAAACGATGATGTGACCACCTATCTGCAAATGATTGACCAGAACGTGCACCGGATGAACTTACTGGTAAAACATGTTTTAGCCTTTGCAAAACTGGGCCAACAACCCATCAAAAAAACGCAGGTGGATATGCACGCGGAAGTGCAGGCTTTGCTAAGTCCTGAATATTTGAAAGCCTTATATCCGCACACGCAGGTAATTGTAAAACCTTTAGGCCATGCTTTGTGCGATGCCGGCTTAATTGGCCAGGTATGGTATAATCTTATAGGCAATGCATTAAAGTACTCAGCTAAAAAAGAGCAACCAGTGGTAGAAATAGGCACCACCCTGATGGATAATGAACTAGCCTATTATGTAAAGGATAATGGTGCAGGATTTAGCATGGCTTATGCGCATAAACTTTTTGGTGTGTTTCAGCGCCTGCATGCACAAGACGAATTTGAAGGGCAGGGCATAGGTTTGGCCACGGCCCAACGCATTATTGCCCGCCATGGCGGACGAATTTGGGCAGCAGCCGAAGAAGGCACCGGCGCTACCTTTTATTTTACACTTCCTTCAATTAACCCGCGTGAGAATTAGGGGTAGATGTTCGAGCGCGGTTTCCCCCCAAGGCGAAGCAGTCCTGCTTCGCCTTTTTTTATGCCCAGCTGTTTCTGTTAAAAATTTGCCTGCGTTGTGATCCGGATTGAGTAGGCCACCGTAAATGACAACACTATTAGAATTGTGTTAGACCATCAGGTCTGAACGATCGTTCTTTCTTTCCGATAGTGGGTTACAAGGAGGAGGTTGGCAACAACCTTCTCCGTTTTACACCCGGAAAGCTTACTTTTCCCATTATTTAAGGTGCCGGTTGAAAAACGGAGTGAAATACAATGAAGAAGTTCTGATTGCAGAACTTAAAACCAAGAGCAGGAAGGCCTTTGATTATCTATACGATAATTACAGCCCTGCCTTGTACGGTGTTATAAAGAATATTGTAAGAGACGAGCAAACTGCAAACGATGTTTTGCAGGAAGTATTTATAAAGATCTGGAATGGCATAGCCGGTTACGAACCTGCCCGGGCGCGCCTGTATACCTGGATGATTAACATAGCCCGTAACCAGGCTATCGACAAATTGCGCTCAGGTAACACACTATCGCGGAAAGAGAACAAAGATTTTATCAGAACAGAAAACGAAAACAGCAAACAAACGCCGTTTGTAGAAGGTATTGGTTTGCGTGGACTGGTAGATGAACTGGAGGAGGAACAAAAGCAAATTATTGAGCTGCTTTATTACCGGGGTTATACGCAAAGTGAAGCAGCAGAAACGCTGCAAATTCCTTTGGGTACAGTAAAAAGCAGGGTGAGGTTGGCAATGGTTAAACTTCGAAAATTCTTTTAGCCCGTGGAAGTGAAACAAATAATAGAATCAGGAACCCTGGAGTTATATGTTATGGGTGTTTTATCAGCGGAGGAAAGCCGTGAGATAGATGCACTGCGTATAACCAACGCGGAAATAGAAGAGGAAATACAGCGCATAGAAAAAGCGCTGGAAGCATTTGCCAATGCACAGGCCATTGCTCCTGACGAAGAATTGAAAGAAGAAATTGCCGGCAAACTGAAGTTTGGTTTAGAACTTAACCTGGACCAGGACAAAATCAGTTCCATTATTGTAGAGCTCACACCACTGATGAAGTTTGCCGCTGCGGCATCGCTTGCTGCCATTATCATCTTAACCGGGGTTACCATTTATTTTTCGGGTCGCTTAAATATGGCCAATAACCGCATTGCGCAATTAGAAAACGAAAAGGATGTTTTGGCCTATCAGGTAGAGGCATTAAATAAAGAATCCATTGGCTTAAACCAACAAATGGCCGCGTTAGCCGACCCTGCCACCAAATCTATAACGCTCAATGGGCTGGCAATATCTCCGCAAAGCAAGGCTATTGTATATTGGAATTCACAGAACGGATCGGTATACATCAATACAGGCCTTATGCCGGTGGTACAGGCCGATAAGCAATTTCAACTTTGGGCTATTGTGGAAGGCAAACCGGTAAGCCTGGGATTGCTGAACAAGGGCAGCACGTTCTACCAAATGTCCGGAGTAACTAAAGCACAAGCTTTCGCCATTACACTCGAGCCATTAAATGGCAGTTCAGTTCCCACGCTGGAACAAATGTATGTGCTGGGAAACGTTTAACTATTAAGCACCAAACGTATTTGGCAACTTAACCACATTAAACCAAAAGTTGTAGAGCTTATCCATTTCCTGCACCAACTGATCGAAGTTGAATGGCTTAACTAAATAGCAATTAGCCCCCAGTTGATAGCAACGGTGTATTTCATCTTCATTGCTGGAAGTGGAATAAATGGTAATAGGCAAGTGCCTAAGCCGGTCATTAGAGCGGATTTTTACCAGTACGGATTTGCCGTCCATTTTGGGCATATTCAAGTCAAGCAGAATAAGCGAAGGTAAAGCGCGGCCAGAGGTCAAACATTGATCCAGGTATTCCAGCAGGGCTACGCCATCGGCGACTGCACCAAATAATTCGGGCTTACCCAGGGTAATAAAAGCATGTTTTACCAGCAATTTATCCTCCTGGTCGTCATCAGCCATTACTATGGGGAATGATGAAAACATAATTTGCACGTTACTTATTTCCAAAGTAGAAAATTTTCCCCCATACCATTCATTGAGAGGTGATTATAAGTCAATAAATACCTGTATTAAGGGACAAGAACATCAGACCATTAAGAATTACGGCCTTTTAAAAATTTACGATTGAGCATTTTGTTAGCTGCCATGGCATTTTTAATTTTTTGCTGTTCTTGATGCAGCGCAACATCCTGATTATGCCTGAACATCGCTTCGTGCTGCTTTTTCTCCTGTTCCTGCATCTGGTGCATTTCACCCTTTACAGGTATCAGGTTTTGATCGTGCACGGAAGATTCCTCCTGTTCAGCCATTGCCTTTTTACTAGCAGGCTTTTTGCGCAATGGTTTTTTCATTAAAGCATCTTTCTGACCTTTGGTTTTGGAGGATGCGGGACGGTCCGCAACTGCTGCCCTTTTAGCGGATTTTGCGTTTGCTGGTTTTACGGACCTGCCTGCGGAGGTGGCTTTAGGTGTAGTTTTACTTTTAACTACCTTTTTTGCAGGCTTTTTTGCCAACGGTTTGCTTTTTGCACTTTTCTTTTTGGTAGCCATAAAGAAGATTTTAACTGGTTGCAGAGGGCTTATTTAACATATCCTCTGTAATTAAAACGGGTGCCCCATCAAATTATTACCACTCCTTTTTGGCGCCAGCGGTTAAAGGAATCCGCCTCTGTAAGAGCCGTATTGTAAAAAAAATGCCCTGCATCCGGAAACAAGTTCCCGAAAGCAAGGCACACATTAAGTTAATACGATATACTAAAACAACGTGCTCTGACCGTTCTCGGTCACGTTGGTTTGCTCAGGCTGTGGAGCGGGGGTGCTAACCACCGGTGCGGCAACCGGAGCCGGTTTTTTAGCAGCCGGCTTAGCTATCTTTTTGGCAGGTTTTTTAGCAACAGGCTTAGCTACTTTTTTTACTGCTTTTTTAGCCGCAGGCTTAGCCGCCTTTTTTACAACTTTTTTAGCGGCGGGCTTAGCAGCCTTCTTCGCTTTTTTTACGGCCTTTTTAGGTGCCGCTTTTTTTGCTGCCTTCTTTGCCTTTTTAGCAACTACCTTTTTCTTAGGTGCAACTGCTTTTTTAGCGGCTTTTTTAGCCGGCTTTTTGCTCTTCTTTTTTGTAGCCATATAGTTGGTTTTTCAACTCTACTAAAATAGAACACTTTTGAAATTAAAAAACTCAAAAAGTTCGCTAACCCGAAATTAAACGCAGCTCTTTTTCGCGCCGCATTCCGGCCCTGGGTTCTGGCCAACCGGCTAGTGCTGCTACATCTATCATATCCTGTATTTCCTGCTCATAGGGTTTAGGGGTAAACGGAAAATCGGCTTTAAACAAATGGTCATCGGCACACATATCACTTCCGGTAAATAACGGAAAGTCGCCGTTATGCAGGGCAGTTTCTACCCGCCCTTCTTCCCATCTTACCAGTTCAACAGGCTTAGCCAATAACCGCGCGGTAGTTTCAATAAAGTGCACGAGCTTGTTGTGCTTTACCGATATAGCGTTGTAAACGTTTACACTGTGAGGCCCCTCTATGGCCAGGTACAAGGCATTCGCCAGATCATCGCCAAAGGTTATGCTGGTAAAATAATCGTGCGTGCTGGGGTAAATAAACTTGCCTCCTTGCTGTACGCGCCAAATCCAATAATAAAAGCGCTCGGTCCAATCATATTTTCCGCTTATAAAACTGGGTCTAAAGATGATCTTATCCATCTCCTCGTGGCCCAGCAGTATCCGCTCCATCTCTGCTTTCTTTTCGCCATAGGCATCCGGTAACCGGCTTACCTTTTGTTCCTCCGTGCAGGCCAGCACCGGGCTTAGCTCTGTAATTTCGGCATTGCCGTTCCGCACAAAATCGTATACCGATACAGTAGAGATAAAAATATAGCGGCCTACTTTTCCTTTCCATTTCTCCAGCAGCTGCTGAAAAGTAATAGGGTAATAACCGCTAAAGTCAATCACCACATCCCAATCCTGTTGCGCTACCTTGTCTATATCATCTGTTTCGCGGTTGCCATGCAGTTGCTTTACATCTGTAAAAAGTCCGGCGTTGCTTTTGCCCCGGTTGAACAGGGTTACATCATAACGTCCATCATTTTTCAGCTTTTCAGTTAGGGTGCGGCCCACAAACATGGTACCACCCAAAAGCAGTATCTTATTCATCAGAAACCCAGAATTTTTGCGTCAACAAAAAAGTTGGTGTAAATGTGTACCTGCACATCACCCGTCAATATTTCATCGGTGGTACTAACAACCTTTAGTTTAAACTTATCGGCTTTTATGTAATCCTTCAGTTCCACATCAAATACGGTTAGGGGTAGTTCGCCGCCAACCGTATTATCGATAGCAAGTTTTTCGGCCACCTCTGTTTCAGGTAAACCATCGGCCAAAATGTAGATGCGCACCTCTTTTAAAAACGAAAATGTTTTACCAACCGGCGAGCTGATGGTTAGTTTCAGTTGCGTAGCTTTGATACTTTCTATCAGGTCCTTACGGGTATCGTTGATGGCAAACTCCTGTTCGCTGTTGGTAGTTACATCCGGCGAGTTAAGCGTAACGGGCAGGTTTATAGGCAACCCAGCACTGTAGGTGTAATCGCTATCATAGTCCATATTAAACTGCGTGAGTTCGTGCAGTTTTTTGCACCCGGGCACAACAGCCAGGCAACAACACATAAACAGAATTGAAAGACGTTTCATGTTTGCGAAGGTAGCAGAACAAGGAACTTGTAGAAATAGTAATTGCCCGCCTAGATGGCACCTTTCAAGGCAATTCCAATCTGCTCTAACTTACCACTTTCGAACCAGCACGAAAGTACACAGGTAGGTAACTCAAATTCGCAGTAACCGCTGTTGTAGCTGGCGGTAGGTTTGCCTAAAATCTTTTTTACCTCGCTGGGTAGCATACCAAAGCGCAGTTTATTAGGCAGTTGCCCCTTAAAGTGACCGTACACAGCACTACTGGCATAAAAATGCACTTCGTTTAACACCCCTTGCCGTAAAATAAGTTCGATACCTGCCTTGGAGAGATAATGCTCCTCGTTGGCCATTTCGCAATTGTAACTGGCCTTTAACTCCTTCAACTCCTGACTGGTGCTGGCTTTGCCTAAAAAACTTACCAGCGCATCGCCCTCGTATTTGCCGCCTTGTGCTATTAATCGGGGAGATGCACACAGTACCAGCAGGAAACAGAGTGGAATACACAATTTCCGGTTCATGGGTAGATATTTACCCGCGCAAGTTAGGTTATTTTACTATTAATTGCACCTGTTTAGCGTTAACTGCTTGCAAGTGCCAAAGTTTGCCGTAACTTTAAACAACAGTGGTTATACCTTCGTACAACAAAAAACAGATTACAGAAAAACAAAACCTGATAAGATGAAGAAGAATAAACCTGTAGCCGGCTACCATTTGTTGATGATACTAAGTGCCGTTGATCACAGTTTTAATGCTGCAGAAGATTTGGTAATACGTGAATGGATAGCGGGACAATTCCCTTTTCATGTAAACCTGGATAAGGAAGTTGAAGTGCTCAGCAGCCTTGATCCGCAGGACTATATGATTCATTTTCAAAAGTGTATGGCCGATTTTTACGAGGACAGCACGGAGCATGAACGCAACGAATTGATAAAATTTGCCATTCAGCTGGCTAAGGCAGATAACCATATTTCAAAAGAGGAAAATCTTTTCATCAACGAACTTTTTAACGAATGGACGGAAACACAGATATAGCCGGCTTTACAGGCTCCGATCTTATTGGCATAAACGGAGTAGCCATTTTGTTAATTGCCTTCCTGCTAAACCTGGTAGGCTGGCTTAAAATGGATAGCAAGGTATACCTGTTGTTGAACTTTATTGGCGCTGCTCTTGCCTGCGCTGCCGCAGTGATTATCAACTACTTACCGTTTGTAGTGCTGGAAGGCGTTTGGAGCCTGGTAGCCCTTGTTGGGCTTATCCGCTCGCTGGTTAAAACCAAACCGGCTGATTGACCTCTGTAGTTTCGGAGTTTATGAATTTGTGCTTTAACAGTAAATGTGGCAACTTTACTGACTGGTTTTACATCTATATAAAACTACGGGCACAATTTGTTCACTTGCACTATTCTGATGAGGCGCATATCTATTCTCTTTTTTGCTTGTTTCACCGCACTTTCCGCGCTGGCACAACCTGCCAATGATGACCCCTGCAGTGCTATACCTTTAACGGTGGGCGCTAGTTGCAGTTTCAATCAATATACGAATGCCGCTGCGACTTCAACAACGGGTGTTCCGGCTCCCGGTTGTGCGAACTATGTAAGCGGCGACGTATGGTTTAGCGCCGTGGTACCGGCCGATGGCAATATTACGCTGGACGCCAACAGTGGTGTAATTACCGATGGTGGGATGGCGGTTTATACAGCCACCTCCTGCAGTGGCCCATTTACGCTCTTACAATGCGATGATGATAACAGTGCCAACGGTTTGATGCCATATTTGAGCTTAAACGGCCTAACACCCGGCAGCACTATTTACATTCGGTTCTGGGAATACGGCGGAGATAATAACGGCACCTTCTCTATCTGCGCCTACGATGTGCCGCCACCACCACCTGTAACAAACGACGACCCCTGCGGCGCTTTACCGGTTACGGTAGGCACTACTTGTAACTATACGCAATATACCAACGCAGGGGCAGGCGCTACTGCCGGTGTACCAGCCCCCGGTTGTGCCAATTATGTAAGCGGTGATGTTTGGTTTAGTGCCGTGGTACCGGCTTCGGGCAACCTGACACTGGATGCCAACACAGGCGTTATTACCGATGGTGGTATGGCGGTTTACACTGGTGCCTCCTGCTCCGGACCGCTTACCCTGGTACAATGTGATGATGATGGAAGTGCAAACGGCTTAATGCCGATGCTTAGTTTAACAGGTTTAGTGCCGGGCAGCACTATCTACATCCGTTTTTGGGAATATGGCGGCGATAACAACGGCACCTTTTCGTTGTGCGTGTACGATAACACCGCACCACCGCCTCCACCCAGCAATGCCTGTCTTTCCCCGGTACCTGATGACTGTATAAATGCCTGCAATCTGGGCACTTTACCAACTCCGCCCACCTGTAACGGCACACAGCCTCTGTCGCAGGGAGCAACGGCCACTTTTAACCTTTCCAATGTTGGTGCCACTGCCGGTAGTCCGTATTCGGTGGCTGTAGGTTGCGCAGCGCCTGCATCGGATGTATGGTACCGCTTTACTGCATCAGGTACACAATTGCAACTGTCTATCACCAGCGATGCCGCCGATCCGCTGAACACACCTAACGTGAGTTTGTACAACGGCAACAACTGTAACGCCCTGTTACCAATTGCCTGTTTTCAGGGTAGCGGCGGTAACCTGAGCCTGCAAACTTTTGCACCTATTACGCCGAACGACGTTTATTACCTGCAAATTTCAGGTGCTAACCCGCTTGACCAGGGCAACTTTACCCTTTCCATAAAAAACAACTACGATTGCGATGCCTGTTTACTGCAAAACGATTTAACGGTAACTCCACCACCTACCAATGGTACGTATCAGCCGGGCACAACCGTAACATTCTGCTTTACAGTTTCCAACTACAACCAAACCGCGGCTAACTGGCTGCATGGCGTAGATCTTAATTTTGGTCCCGGTTGGGATATAAGCACACTTTCACCTACATCTATCCCTGCCTCCTGTGCAACTACCGCCGGTGCTTCGTGGGGATTTTATAACAGCGTAACAGGAACCTTCTCAGGCACTACCTATGGTCCCGGATTTTTTTACGAAACATCCTCGGGTAACGCCAGTGGGGTTGTGGACGGTAACCCCGGTAACAACTTCGGCGACCAGGGGGTAGGCACTGCCTGTCCAACCACTTTCTGCTGGCGCATCAGCACCATGAACGCCGGTGGCTGTAATAACGGTGCCAGCTTGAATGTGGCGATCAATACCCTGGGCGATTACGAGTCAGGCTCCTGGAGCAGTACGGGTTGTGGTAACGACCCCATTGTGAACTTCAACAGCACTCTATCGTGTTGTCCTATACCTACGCTTACCGCTACTTCCACCAGTTGCGGACTTAACAACGGCACTGCTACAGCAACGCCGGGTTCGGCGTTTGCTCCCTATAGTTATACATGGGCCGACAACAGCGGTGTTACAGTAGGTACAGCCACAGGTGTAGCCGGGGCACACACCCTCAGCAATCTTCCTGCAGGGCAATACTATGTAACTGTTACGGATGCCAGCGGCTGTACCACTACAGGTAACGTGATAGTGCCGTCCAGTTCAGGGGGCAGCGCAACAGCCAACAATACCGGTCCTTATTGCGTTGGTGGTACCATTAGCCTGGATGTAACACCGGCCGGCACCAGCTATAGCTGGAGCGGACCAAACGGTTTTACCGATGTTACCCAAAATCCAACAATTAACGGCGCCACCACTGCCATGGCGGGCAATTATGATGTTACTGTTACCTACAGCGGCGGATGCACCGCAAGTGCCACCACTACTGTGGCTGTAACGGCCGGCGTTGCACCTTCCATTACGCCCGCAACGGTAGCTATCTGTCCCGGTCAGTCTACCACCCTTACAGCTTCAGGAGGCAGCAGCTATACCTGGAGCACCACAGAAACCACGGCGGCTATTTCCGTGAGCCCTGCCAGTACTACCACTTACACGGTAACTGCCAGCAGCGGGCCATCCTGCACGGCCACTGCAACAGCCACAGTAACCGTAAATACGGCACCGCCCGCCGCTGTAAATCCTGCCACCGTAGCAATATGCAATGGAGGCACTACCACACTTACCGCTTCGGGAGGTACCGGTTATGTATGGAGCACTACCGAAACCACGGCAGCTATAACTGTTAATCCTACAACTACTACCACGTATACGGTAACAGTAACCGATGCGAATACCTGTACAGCTACTGCTTCGGGTACCGTTACCGTAAATGCTAATCCCGTTGCTGTAATTAATCCGGCACCGGCAGCCATTTGTGAAGGGAACAGCAGCACCTTAACCGCCAGTGGCGGCGTATCGTATGTGTGGAGCACCACCGAAACTACAGCAGCTATTACCGTAACTCCCGCAGCTACTACCAGCTACGATGTTACCGTTACTGATGCCAACACCTGCACCGGTACTGCTACTCAACAAATTACAGTAAATACTAATCCTACAGTAACTATCAATCCTGCTACTGTTACTGTTTGTGGCGGTTTGCCTGCCACACTTACTGCAAGCGGCGGGGTTACCTACCTGTGGAGCGATGGCGCAACTACCGCAGCTAACACCGTTACACCGGCAGCCACTACGGTTTATACTGTTACCGGCACCGATGCCAACAGCTGCTCCGGTACAGCCACCGCAACAGTAACGGTAGCGCCAGGCTTTACGCTTACCGATGTAGTAACCAATGTAACCTGCAATGCCGGCAACGACGGTTCCATAACTGTTACGCCTAACGGCGGTCAACCTCCATTTATTTATAACTGGAGCAATAGCAACAGCAGCCCTACTATAGCCGGCCTAACAGCTGCAACTTATACGGTAACCGTTACCGACAATGTACTATGCAGCGTTACCGGTAGCTATACCATAACCGAACCAACCGCTATTGTATTTGGAGCACCAAACATTACCGACGCTACCTGTAACACCGGTGGCAGTATTCAGGTAAGCGCCGCAGGCGGCACAGGGGTAATAAACTTTAGCTGGAGCAATAGCGCTACCGGCAGCTTTGTTGCAGGCCTTGCACCCGGCAACTATATCGTTACTGCAACTGACGGCAGCAATTGTACCGCCACGGCTTCCTATACGGTAGGTGCATCTGCAAATGCCATAATAATAACCCAACAAGCCTTGATAGATGTTAGTTGTAACGGCGGTAACGATGGTTCCATAACAATCAGCACCAGCGGCGGTACCAGTGCTATCAGCGTTACCTGGAGTAACACGGCCACTACCAACACCATCAGCGGTTTGATTGCCGGAACTTATTCAGTAACAGCTACCGATATTAACGGTTGTTCAAGTTCGGCTTCCTACGTAGTTGCGGAGCCGACTATAATAACTTTTAATGCGCCCGTAGTGCAGGATGTACTTTGCAGTACCCCTAATAGCGGAAGCATTACCGCTAACCCTACAGGTGGCAATGGCGGTTACACTTACAACTGGACCCAACAGGGCAGCGGGCAAACCTACACCGGCCAAACCATTACCGGCCTAGGAGCTGACACCTATACTGTAATCGTAACCGATAATAAAGGCTGCACGGCTACCGATGTTTATACGGTAAATCAACCGGCGGCTTTAACCTTTACAGTAGCTCATACCGATGTTAGTTGCAATGGCGGTAACGATGGCACCGCAACGGTAACCGTTACAAACGGCACACCGCCTTACGCCTATAACTGGAACAATACCGGCCCGCAGGCCAGCAATACGGTAAGCGGATTATCTGCGGGACAGGTTACTGTGGTAGTTACCGACGTTAACTGCAACGTAAGCGCCAGTTTAATTATCTCGGAACCTGCCGCGCTTACCGTTAGCTTAGCTAATCAAAAGGATGTTTCCTGTGCAGGCGGCAACGATGGAGAACTAACGGTAACTGCTAACGGAGGTACACCGGGAGCAGGTTATACCTATAATTGGAGTACCGGCGGCACCGGCACTACCGTTACCGGCTTGAGTGCAGGCCCGGTTAGTGTTACCGCAACCGATGCAAACGGCTGTGTAGCTTCTCAGACTTATACTATAACTGAACCTGCGGCATTAACTACCGGTATTAGCGCCAGCGATGCATTGTGTTACCAGGCACCGAACGGTTCGGCAGAAGTTACCGCCACCGGTGGTACAGCACCTTATACTTATTTGTGGAGTGACGGGCAAACCACCGCTGTTGCCGGCAATCTGGTAGCGGCACTTTACACCGTTACCGTATTGGACATGAACAGTTGTAGTGCCACCAACTCCATTAATGTAAACGAACCTGCCGACCTGCAACTTAGTTATGTGGCTACCGCCGTTAAATGTATTGGCGACCACAACGGCACCATTACCATTTATGCGCAGGGTGGCACCCAGCCTTTCAACTATTCGGCTACGCAAGACTTTGTAAACTTTGTTAGCACCACCAATGGCGTGATACAGGACCTGGCAGTAGGTGATTACAGCGTAATTGTTTCCGACAACAACGGCTGCACCAAAACATTGCCGGCTACCGTGCCCGATGCTACGCCGGATGCCTTCCTCTCCAGTGCCGATTCCACCTCGTGTTACGGCGCCGATTACAATGATGGCCGTGCACACATTATAGCCACCTCCGTACAAAACGGCCCCTATATGTTTAGCATGGATGGCGGCCCTCAGCAATACTCAGGCGACTTCTACGACCTTTCATCTGGCAACCACACCATTACCGCTTACAACTACTTTGGCTGCGTAAGCACCATACCGGTATTTGTGCCCGAACCGTTGCCTATTGTTGTAGATGTAACTCCGGATACCTTGTTGCTGCCTTTAGGCGAAGGTGGAGAAGTGTTGGTTACTTACCTCAATGCCTCAAATGTGCATTACGCATGGACTCCTACGCTTGGTTTAAGCTGTATTGATTGTCCTAACCCTACAATCACGGTGTATCAGCGTGGCGATTACCTGGTAACCGTTAGTATGCAAAACGGCACTTCCACCTGTTATGGTACAGCAACAGTACATGTTGACATAGAGGAACAACAGCCGATATTCATACCGAACTCCTTTAGCCCGAACGGGGATGGTAACAATGATGAGTTCAAGGTGTATGGCCAGGACATTAAAACGCTTGACCTGAAAATATTTAACCGCTGGGGCGAATTAGTGTTTGAAACCGATAACCAGTTTAACGGCTGGGATGGCACTTATAAAGGGGTGCTGCAGAATCCGGCGGTTTACACCTATACCGTACAAGTTACTTACCTGAACAATAAAAAAGTACAGAAGAACGGCTCTATTACCATTCTTCGCTAAACTTTCATGTATTGTAAATCCTGCATCGGTTACCACTGCAACCGGTGCAGGTATTTTATATCCTTCTTTTCGTATTTAAAATTCGCTAAGTTCGGAATACCAAAATCCGTGTGTGGAATACGTAGGTATACAGGCGCAAATTCAACGCAATAATTTTCTGTCGTCGTTACAGCTTATCCTGTTTCCGGTACTGCTTACTGCTATGGCTTATTCCATTACGCTGGTAGTTAGCTGGTATTATCCGGTAAAGACCGATTCCTTTCCGCTAATTTTTGCAGGAATCATGTTGGGCTGTGGTATATGGTTTACCATCGCCTACTTCTTTCACCACAAGCTGGTGATGCTTGCTACGGGGGCTAAACCACTGGAGCGCATCGAAAATAAACGGGTCTACAACCTGGTCGAAAATCTCTGCATTTCGCAGGGCATGCCCATGCCCCGCATTTATATTATTGAAGATGACTCGCTCAACGCATTTGCCAGCGGCATTAACCAGCGCACCTTTGCGGTTACCCTTTCGCGCGGCATTATTAATAAGCTGGAAGATGCGGAACTGGAGGGTGTAATTGCACACGAGCTAACCCATATCATCAACCGCGATACACGCCTGCTGATTATTTCCATTGTGTTCGTCGGCATCTTTTCCTTCATTGCCGAAATTGCTTTCCGCAGCCTTCGCTTTTCGGGTGGCGGCGATAGTAAAGGAAAAGGAAAGGGGGCCATAATACTGGCTATTCTGCTGATCTCGGCCATTGCCTACGTGCTGGCCTTACTTATGCGTTTTGGTATTTCGCGTAACCGCGAATACATGGCCGATGCAGGTGCTGCCCAAATGACCAAAAACCCGCAGGCACTTGCCAGCGCACTACGCAAAATTTCCGCCGACCCGCTGATTGAAGCCGTTGAAAACCGCGATGTGGCGCAGCTGTTTATTGAACATCCACAAGCGCCGTCGCGCTTTTCAATTGCCGGTCTGTTTGCCACGCATCCACCCATTGAGGAACGCATCAGGTTGCTGGAACAGTTTATCTGATCACAAATTTTAATCTTGCATTAAACAGTCCTACCATGAAGTTTATAGTTGCCATGCGGCACTGGCTGGCATTTTCATTGCTTTTTGTACTGCCAATAGCAGCCATATTAATTCTCCGATCGTGGTTAACGTTAACAGGCGATAAAGCCGCTGTTAACCCCAGCCAAATAATTGGCCCTGTTGCGGCAGCCATCATCTGTTACATAGCTATATCCGGGTTCGTATGGCTTTGCGGAACCGGTGCTTACCTGCACAGCCGGTTGCCCAAGGATGTTTTCTTAAACCTTCCGATCTTCTATTTTATGACCATTGTTCCGTTATTCTGGGGCTTGTGGAATGCCTGGGTGATGCTAAACTTCTACTCCCATGGCATGGTCTATTCCCATACTGCAGAAGAATCAGATTACTTTGGGTTGGCAACATTAGCCACCATTCTGTTTTCGGTGCACAATGCCTGGTTTGTTGCCAAGGCATTAAAGTCGGTTGAAGAGGGAGGAGAAGTTGGATTCCGTGATTATGTAGGCGATTTCTTCCTGATATTCCTATTGCCCATAGGCATTTGGATATTACAGCCACGCTTGAATGTTATTGCCGGATCGGCTCCGCCGCTTCACGACGAGCACCCTAACATACTGGATACAGATTTCCGCTAAAAGCTGAGCAGCCCTTTTATATTCGCCCTGTGGAGATTACCAATGTGCTTATTATTCTGGTAGCCGGTATAGTCGGTGGATTTATTAATGCGGTTTCGGCAGCCGGTTCCTTAATAACCTTACCTGCTTTTATTTTTGCCGGGCTAACACCCGGTGCTGCCAATGCCACGAACCGGGTTGCCATTATCGCCCAGAACTTTTCCTCCGCTTACGCTTTCCGCAGCAAAGGCATTAAAACCGATAGCTACATGTTTTGGCTGGCAGCCGCCTCTATACCCGGAGCCGTGCTGGGCGCTTGGTTTTCGCTAAAAATACCTGACGCCATTTTTACCAAAATATTATCGGTTATAATGGTGGTCTTCCTTATTATAACCCTAATTAACCCGCTAAAAAATGCCGGCGGCGATAACGAGCGCATGGATACCCGGAGCAAAATTATCGGTGTGGTATTGTATTTCTTTTTTGGCATTTACGGGGGCTTTATACAGGCCGGTACAGGCTTTTTTTTAATGAGCGGTGCGTTACTTCTGCACCGTTTCAACATTGTAAAAACAAACTACTACAAGGCGGTAATTATGTTCACCTATACCGTTGCCGCTTTTTTGGTTTTTATGTTTAAAGGAAACATCCACTGGCTGGAAGGCATATTAATGGGCGTAGGCATGAGTATTGGAGCGTTTTTGGGCAGCCGTTGGACCATAGGTGCCAGCGAAGTTTGGATACGCCGTGTAATGGTGGTGCTTATCTGCAGTATGGCTGTGTACTTATGGATTTTTAAATAAGCCGGCATCCTTTAGAACGTACAATACAATAGGTATGTTTAGCGTTTAACAAATTCAAACCCTATCTTCAACCCGGTTCAAAAAAACCTCCTGTGAAAAAACTTCTTCCCCTGCTGCTATTGCTGCCTGTAACCCTATGGGCGCAAAACCAATGTTGCCGTTACGACTCTACTGCCGACTACCTGAACTTTGGGTTAAACGGCATGAATGTATTTGTAACCATGCCTATACCCGGCCTTAAAATAAAACAGTCCACCTTTTTTGTGGAGCTGCAAAACCGGAAGGAAAAAACAGGCTTGTACATTTCCGCTGCTAATAGTGGTGTAAAGCGCAATTACGAAAGCTATTCCTATAACTCGCAGAACTATGAAAATGTGCTGAACTTTAAGCGCGATTTTACCTGTTTTACCGGCGATACCCTGTTAGAACAGCACCTCAGCAATGGTACCGTTATCAAGGACATTTCGAAGATAAAATACAAGGTGCCGGCCACCTGGGAAATAGTGCAGAAAGCCCCCTCAACGGTAGGCGAAGAATTTATCGTATGGACCATGTTGTACAAGGGTCCTTCGGGACAACTAGATGCCGGCGTTATTTACCCTGTTCAGCGCGATGCCGAACTGGCACCCAAATTTCAAAAAGCACTGCTCTCGCTTTATGCTGATTCACTGGACAATAAGGTTGATGAAGAAGTGCGAACGTATTACATAAACCTCGATGGCTCGGGCCTGGAAGAGGGCAAACTTTCTGAAACAGTGCCATGGGCCGCTAAATACAAATGGGATAGCGATAACAGCAGCCTGCACCGCTATTTCAAAAAGGGTTTTATTCAATCGTTAACCAACCTGCGTATTATAGATATACTGGCAAAGGACGATCCTTTGAGCCTGGGGAATCCTTCGGTGCAGATGGATATTACCGAATCGGCCATTAACGTATGTAAGCCCGATTTTATTACCAGCAAATGCAGCACCCTGCTAAGCGACCTAACCGATAAACTGGGCGAAACGGCGCAGGTTTCCACTATACAAAATGTGCGCGTAAACGGGCTGGATGCTTATGAGGCCGAGGCCAAAGTGGTAGCCAACAACAAGGTAATTGCTACCGGCTATACCATCGCCCTGTTTGCCAGTAACCGCTACTATATTTTAAAAGCTTTTGCCAGCGAAAAACCCGAAGAATATTTAGCTGCCTTCAAAAAAGCCGCCCGCACCTTTGTTTACACTGCCAACTAACCCCTCTATGAAAAACAGCTTACCATTTAGCCGCCTTACCGGCGCTGCATTGTTGCTGGCAACTCTGCTTGGCTCCTCTGCAAATTCCTATGCACAGTCTACCTGCTGCAAAAAAGACAGTACGGCACCCTACCTGGTGTTTGATGTATATGGCCGCGATTGGTTCATAGCACCACCGGTTAAAGGCATGCAAATTGAAAAGGACTATAGCGCCATGACCTTCCAGAAAAAGGACGAGAGTGTTCGCCTGGCATTTATGGATATGCCAAACGATGTTGCCGCTTACGACGACTACAACACCGGTTACGAAGGCGGTACAGAAAATCAGCAGATGCATGGCGATACGCTTTTAAACCTGCACTTTGAAATGGGCAAGGTGAGCAAGGACATCCTGAAATTGAAATACAAAGTGCCTGCCACCTGGGAAAACCTGCAAAGCAACCCCGACCTTATCGGTGATGAATCGGCCGTTTGGTGGTTAGTGTATAAAGGTCCATCGGGCAATGTAATGGGCAGCGGCGGTTATCCCTTTAGCCTCGATAAATCCCTTTCGGCCTCGTTTCAAAAAAGTCTCTGTTCGTTCTACATCGACTCATTTGATATAGAGCCGGCAGTTAAGCCGGCAGGATTTGAAGTTAGTTTAAACGGCACAGGCCTGAAAGAAGACGAAGGCAATACGCTGTTCCCATCCGGATTTAATTACACCTACACTGTTTCGTACGACGACTTTATAACAGAACATCATTATTACCCCGAGCGCTACTGGACTATTATGAACGATATGAAGTTGTACAGGGAAATGACCCTAAACGGTACGTTTGATGTCTCCAATCCTTTTGTGGAATTAACCATTAAAGAATCAGGAACGAATGTTTGCAGCGCCGATTTTATTGGCATACAGGCCAGCAAAATGCAAACGGATCTGGAAGAAAAATTAGGACCTAACGCCAAGCTTACCGAAATTATGAACAGCCATGTAAACGGCTTGGACATGTATGAAATAGAGGGCCAGGTGGTAAACAATGGCAAGGTGTTGGCCACAGCATATTCGGCTGCCTTTTTTACTTCTACCAAATACTTTTTGCTGACCGGTTATGCGCTCGAAAATCCCGAGAAAAGTATAGAAGCATTTAAAGGTGTTGCCAAAACCCTTGTGATAAAAAATTAAGAACCGCCCCATCAGGTATATTAAACCCAACGTATGAAAGCCATTCACCTTCTCTTGTTACTGCTGCCGGTTAGCTTGTGGGCACAAAACGATTGTTGCCGTAAGGATCGCAAAGCCGGCTACAACCGCTACGAAATAAATGAGCGTAAAGTGTTTTTCGCCCCGCCTGCCAAGGACATGGAAATTAAGCCCGTGGAAGATGGCATTACATTTAGTATAGCCGATGAACACGTGGGGCTTACGATACTGGGCGATAAATACGAATCGGATTATTACCGCAGCGCTGCGGGTGACCCACCGGCCGAATTGTACGAGATAAACGATAACGGATACCTGCAAACGTATTACGGCGATACGCTTTTTCAGAAAATGTATGTGCGCAATAAGCTGAGCAAGTTTTTGGTTAAAATGAAATACCGCGTAAACCTTAGTTGGGAAGCAGTACGCGCCCAACCCGATATGATCGGCAAGGAGTTTATCATATGGTATGTAAGTTATAACGGCCCCTCGGGCTTTTTGGAAGGAACCGGCACTTACCCTGCGGAACGTGATAAGGAACTGAGCGATAAATTCCAGACCTCGTTCTGCAGCCTGTATGCCGATTCGATGGAAAATGAAACCATTGATACCACCTTTGTGTTAGATCTTACCGGTACCGGGCTTAAGCAGGGCAACAACACCGTCAGCTATACCTCCTCCGGCAGTGAGGATTACGATGAGGACTACAGCACCTATACCTATGCTTACTTTCCCGCAGATTATCTCGACTCTGCCGGCGATATGAATTATGCGCTGCTGCACGAAAAAAACTGGGCTTTCGACCCCAGCTCACCCGATGTAGAAATGAGCGTAGAGGAAAGTGAAATAAATGTGTGCAATCCCGATTTTATAACCGCGCGCAACAACGAAGCGCTGGAAACGCTGAAACAAAAGATGGGTCCCAAAGGGCAGGTAACTTCGTTTACCCACCGTACGCAAAACGGGTTGGACGTTTACGAAGCCGAAGGTAAAACCTATGGCAAGGGTAAACTGTTAGCTACCGGTTACCTGGCCATGTACTTCAGCAAAAACAAATACTTTACACTAAAGGGTTATGCTATTGAAAATGCCGAGCAATGGCAGGGCAACTTCAAAAAGGCGGCGCAAACCTTGAAGCTTACGGTCAAAAAAGGACACTAAAACCGCATTGCTTTTCCGGCTTGCTATAACTACACCTAACACGTGAATGGCGTCTTTATGCCCTTCAGACGCCTGATTCTGCCATATCTTCCTTAAATTAGCCTACAAACCAAAACTATCCCTACATGAAAAAGAATGTACTCACTGCCCTGTTGCTGTTGTTGCTGGCTATTCCGGCCCTGCATGCACAGGTGCGTTATCTCGATGAAATTTATACCACCGTGCAGGTGGATAGCAATGTGGTTTACGGTAAAAACTACGGCTTTCTCACCAACTTTAATACCCTGCAGGATTTAAAGATGGACGTATATCAGGCGGTTGGCGATACAGGCACACACCGCCCGGTAATTATATTCATGCACGCAGGCTCCTTCCTGCCGGGTTCGGTTACCGGTTTCTACGACTTTAGTTATAAGGACGAAAATTGCATGGTGGAACTTTGCAAGCGTTATGCAAAGCGCGGCTGGTTAGCGGTTAGCTTAACCTACCGCCTGGGCTGGAACCCAACCTCACCCGATGCCGATGTACGTGCCAGCACTATTATCAATGCTGTTTACCGTGCTGAACAGGACGTAAAAGGTGCCTTGCGTTACTTCCGTTCTACTTATTCCGACAGCTCCAACAAATGGGGAATCGATGGCAACAAATTTGTATTAGGTGGTACCAATTCGGGCGCTTATGTAGCACTGGCTGCCGGCAATCTGAACAAGCCGGCTGAATTGATTTTACCTAAGTTTCTGGATAACATGGGTAACTCGTTTGTTGACACCACTAAAACAGGCAACTTCGATGGCTTTGGAGGCACCCAGAACCATGATAACTTCCCCGGTATCAGCAGTGCGTTTAATTGCGTATTGTCCTTAGGCGGTGCGGTGGCCGATACCTCGTTTATTGAAGCCGGCGAACCTGCTGTAATTGCCTTCCAGGGAGCGCAGGAAACCCTTACGCCTTACAACACGGCAGTAGTGCAAACTACCACCCTGCAATCGGTTATTGAAGTGAGCGGTTCAGGCGACTTTATGCCTGTGGTAGCAGCGCGTGGCGGCACCGATGGTTTTGCCCCCAACACCTTTGGCGGTACACCGCTAAACCACGATGCCTCTTTTGCACCACGCCCTGCGGTAGATGGCTTATTCCCTTTCTATGGTCAGGCATTTGAACCATGGAGCTGGTACAATGGCCCCAACCCGGCAGTAAACAGCACGGCTTCGCAGCCGAAGGCCATGTTGTATATCGATACCATTGTAGGCTATGCCACACCGCGCATGTATAAGCTGCTGTTCGACCCTTCTTACGGCGAACCTTCGGGCATTCACGAAGTACAGGGCAGTATTGAAATGCAGGTATATCCAAGCCCTGCCAGCCAGCAACTTTCAGTAACCATTAACAGCCTGCAAAAGCCCATGCAAACGATCCGTATTCTGGACCTTACAGGCCGGTTGGTTTCTGAGCAAATCAATGTAAACAACTATCACGAAAACATCAACGTCAGCAACCTGCCGCAGGGCACCTACCTGTTGCAGCTTAGCCTTACCGATGGCACTACCGCCACCCGCCGGTTTAGCGTGCAGCACTAATGCTGTTATACCATTTAATTTCAGAGGCCGCCGCATCAAAAATGCAGCGGCCTTTTTTTATGCTTCTTTTTTTTAAGCTAACCTTATGCAATCCCTATCTTTTTCTATATTCGGCGTTACCTAAACCCTCGCTGCCTGATGAAAAAAACTGTACTCCTGATTGCATTTCTTGTTACAGCAGTTTTAAGTTATGCCCAAACAAAAACCGTTACCGGTAAAATAACCGACGGTGCCAACAAAGAACCCATGATTGGCGCCAGCGTGGTTGTAAAAGGAACCAAGCTGGGAACCACCTCCGATGCAGATGGAAAATTCTCGCTCGAGGTACCAACCGATGCTAAAACCTTAACGATAAGTTTTGTGGGTTACACCCCCAAGGATGTTACTATAGGTACAGCCAGCAGCTTTGATGTAACGCTGGAAGTGGCCCCGGTTATAGGCGGCGAAGTGGTGGTAACCTCCTCGCGCACGGCGGAGAGTATCAAGCAGGCCTCGGTGCAAATTGAAAAGATGACGTCGCGCGAAATTAAAGGCGCTGCCTCCGGCGATTTTTACCAGAGCATCGGTAACTATAAAGGCGTTGACATTGTAACTACATCGGCCGGCTTTAAAGTAATTAACCTGCGTGGTTTTGGCGATACCCGTTCGCTGCGCACCAAGCAATTTATTGATGGCGTTGACAACGAATCGCCGGGCCTTAACTTCCCTATCGGCAACATGGTGGGCGCAAACGACCTGGACCTGGAAAGCGTTGAGATTGTATCCGGCGCCTCGTCCTCCTTATACGGTGCAAACGCCATGCAGGGGGTCGTATCTATGACCAGCAAAAGCCCTTACGATTTTAAAGGCCTGTCGCTGGCGCTTAAGGGTGGTGCCACTGCACAACCCGGTCCGTATTTCGATGGTCAGTTGCGCTACGCCAATACCTTTGGCAAAGGCGATAAATTTGCCTTTAAGTTTACCGGCGAATACATGCAGATGAAAGACTGGGAAGCCGACGACGATTCGCTGAACCGCTATGGTGCTATTGAGGCAGATGTAAACGTTTCCTCTATACTGCGCGCTAAGCAATACCAGGCTGTGGGCCCCGACTTTAGCCAGGAAGACAAAGACAAGTTTGTGAAACTGAACAGCTGGTTGGACTTTAACCCTTGGGCCAACCCCGGAACACTCAATATCAAAGCGCCGGGTTATATGGAAAAACAACTGGCCGATTACAACGCCAAGAGCCTGAAATTCTCTGCCGGTTTATACTATCGCTTTAAGGACGATCTGGAACTTTCCGGTGTTTACAAATTCGGTTATGGTACTGCCGTTTACCAGGCAACTGCCCGTTACCAAATCAAAGACTTTAAGTTCCATCAACCGATGATCCAGTTAAAGGGTAAAAACTTTTTTGTTCGTGCCTTTGCCTCGATCGAAGATGCCGGCAACTCCTATAACCTGGGCTTAACAGGCGCTTATCTTTCTCGTGCGGCGGTGCCAGATTATATCGGCCGCTGGAATGCCCGTTATTTCGACATCATCAAATTGCGCACCAACAACTACTGCGCTGATTGTATCGGTAACCAAAACGAAGCGCAGCCCATTTTAAATGAGGCCATCCCCGCCGCCAACGATTCGGCAGCGATGGGGTGGTATCAATACGGCACGCAGCAGTTTAAGGACAGCTTCAACAAAATAGTGAAGGAAACCAACTCGCTATACGGCACCAAGTTTTACGACAAATCGGCCATGGTGCATGTAGAGGGCCAGTATAACTGGGATTTTGTGAAATGGCTGGATATCATCACCGGCGCTTCGTACCGCATTTATCTGCCCGATTCGCGCGGAACTATTCTTGAAGATACCGCAGGCAAAAAAATCCGTGTGCACGAAGTAGGCGCCTATTTACAGGCTACCAAGCGTTTGTTTAACGACAACTTTAAAATCATCGGCTCGGTGCGGGTAGATAAGAACAGCAATTTTGCGGCACAGGTTTCGCCGCGCGGCTCCCTGGTTTACACCTACAAGGCTAAAAACAGCGACCACACTTTCCGTGTTAGCGCAACCTCTGCCTTCCGTACACCAACCTTACAGGATCAATACCTGTATCTGGATATCGGCCGTATAAAGCTGGTGGGTAACCTGAACGGGTACACCAACCTGTATACCCTGGAAAGTATTACCACCGCCCGCGATATTATGGCCGACAGTGCCAACAACGGTTCAGCCGCCGCACAGGCTGCTGCTGCGCTGGTGCCTATTAAACTTAACCCGCTGCGTCCGGAACACGTAACCTCATTCGAAATCGGTTACCGTTCCGAAATTGCCAACAAAGTACTGATCGATATTACCGGCTACTATAGCTTATACAAATACTTTATTGGCTTTACCCGTGTAGCCACCCCTAATGCCGATACCACCAGCAACGGTGTTGCAGGCGAAGAAAGCGGTACCGATAACGTATTAACCGGTTATTATACGCCGCTGCAAACCTGGGTTAACGGCGATGGCACTGTTCCTTCGTGGGGTGCTGTAATCAGCGTTAACTACTACGTTGGCCATGGTATTACGCCGTATGTTAACTATACCTACAGCGATTTGGACGACAAGAAAGTTAAGAGCAACGGCGCCACCGTGCTTTCAGGCTTCAACACACCAAAACATAAAATCAATATCGGTATTATGGGTAACCGGGTTTGGAAAGGCCTGGGCTTTAGCGCCAACTTTAAATGGGTTACCAGCTATGCCTGGCAAAGTCCGTTCGCAGATGGCACCGTGCCAAGTTTCCACACGCTGGACCTGCAGGTTTATTACGAATTCGAAAAAGCCTACTCAACTATCCGTATCGGTGCTTCCAACGTATATAATAACCGCCACATCGAAGCAGTTGGCTCACCTAAAATCGGTGGCTTATACTATGCCGGCTGGACATTCGATTTTAACAACTTCGGCAAAAAGAATAAGACCGCTACCGTGCAATAGCATAGTTGTGTAAACAAATAATTAAAAAGCCGCCCCTTTAAACCGGGCGGCTTTTTTTTGCCCCGCAATGGACTTACATTTATGGCCCCCGACTCATGCATAAACTTACTGACTACTTCCTCACCGGTTTCGCTAACGAATCGGCCTTTGAAAAAAGGAAGGCCTCGTATCTGTTATACATCATCTACACTGCCTTTGCCTACGGCTTCTTGGTGCTCGTGGGCCAATTGTATTACCAAATGGGGCAGGTATACTTTTATGGAAACGTGCTGGCACTGGCAGGTGTTATCGTTTCGCTGTTTTTATTTAAGCAGCGAAAGATTCAGGCTGCGGGGCATGTTATGATCATATCCGCACTCAGCATGGTGGTTATCCATAACCTGGTGCGCGATTTATATAAATACGACCCTACTATACGCTACCACATTTACATAAACATGGTAACGTTGTTTGGTGTATACCTGCTAATACTTTCCTTTTTCCGCAGCAAAAAAGTATTGTATTACTACGGTGTGGTGTTTGAGCTGATCCTACTGGGCCATACGTTTATCATTTACGATCATCTGAAACATATTCCACAGATGGGCTTATTTGTATGGCAGCACTTTACCACTGCTGCAACCGGCATTTTTACCGAAGCCGTGTTATGCACCTGGCTGATCAGTTACATCGATACCCTGTTTCTGCAGAACGAAGAAGACGCTATCCGCATACAAACACAAAACGAAAAACTGGAAGACCTTATTGAGCAGCGCACGCGGGCGCTCAAATCATCCAATGATAATCTGCAGGAGTTTGCCTACATCGTATCGCACGATTTAAAAGAACCGCTGCGCACCATCTCCGGATTTATCTCGTTGATAGAAAAGGATCTCATCAAACGCAACCTGAACGATGAACAAACCCGCGAATACCTGCACTTTGTCCATCGCGGAACCATACAAATGGAGGAGTTGATCAGCGACATCCTGGCATACAGCAAATTGAACGTGGTAGAACGAAAGTTTGAAGCGGTAGACATGAATGAGGTGATAGCAGACGTTTGCAATGTGCTGAGTAAAAGCATTACTGAAAGCGGGGCAGTTATTAAAACCGAAAAACTATGTGCTGCCAATGGAGAAAGCCGGTTGCTGGTGCAATTGTTTCAAAATCTGCTAAGCAATGCCATAAAATACCGGAGCGAAGACCGGCAATTGGTGTTAGAGATCGGATGCTCCCTGCAGGGCAGTTCCGTATTGTATTATGTAAAGGATAACGGTATAGGCATACCCGAAAAATATTTTGATACGATATTTCAGGCCTTTAAACGTTTACACAGTAAAATAAAATATGAAGGTACCGGTATAGGCCTGGCCATCTGCAAAAAAATTGTAGAAGTGCACGGAGGAAAAATCTGGGTGGAAAGTGTAGAGAACGAAGGCACTACCTTCTTTTTCACCTTACCGGCAGTTATTTAAATATTATTATTTAATAATTTGTTTGCCGCCCGCCTGATGTTTGATCTGCCTGTGGGTTTCTTTTTTCAGATTTAAATGCTAAATTTCAATTCACATTTGCCGGCGGCTACCCCCGGGGCAAGCAAAAAATAACACCTCCGCAGTTTTTCAATTAGACCACCCTTTCCGGTGGGAACGGAGCAGCGATTAAGAATTACGGCACCCAAAACCAATTGCCCATGAAAGCCATCTATGTTATTAAACACGGCTCTATTAACGAAGCATTTGAAGTACGCGATACCCCTAAACCCGTACCAAAACCGGGCGAAGTACTCATTAAAGTACAAGGCTTTGGTTTAAACTTTGCCGATGTTATAGCCCGTAAAGGTTTATACCAGGATGCACCGCCCCTGCCAAGCGTATTGGGGTACGACATCTGCGGTACCGTAGAGCGCGTTGGCAGCAATGTAGATTGGTTAAATGAAGGCGACCGCGTAACAGCGCTTACCCGTTTTGGGGGCTATGCAGAATATGCTACTACCGATGCCCGCGCCGTAGCAGTAATACCCGATAGCATGGGTGTTGCCGAAGCTACTGCCCTTACCACGCAATACTGCACCGCCTATTACTGCGCGGCCGAAATGGTAAATCTGTTTCTCGGAGACAAAGTGGTTATACACTCTGCCGCCGGTGGTGTAGGGACCGCCCTTATGCAATACTGCAAGCATATAGGTTGCGAGATTTTTGCCACTACCGGCAGCGCTTCGAAGGTGGAGATGTTGAAACAGGCCGGGGCTACGCATGTTATTGATACCTCTAAAACCGAGTTCGACGATTATATCGAGGAGGTAACCAAAGGCGATGGGGTGGATGTGATATTTGATGCTATCGGTGCAGGCTACATTCGTCGCGGCATTAAAGTATTGGCGCATGGCGGCCGCATTGTATGCTATGGAGTATCGGCCATGAGCGATTCCACCAACATCTTTTCAAAGATTGGTAAAGCACTTGAATTTGGTATCTACCATCCCGGCGAATTCATGATGCAGTCAAAAAGCCTGATAGGTGTAAATATGCTGCGGCTGGCCGATAGTAAACCCATGACCATGAAACGTGTATTGGAAAATGTAGTGCGCCTGCATAAGGAAGGCGTGTTTAAACCGCACGTTGGCAAAACGTTTAAAGCCGACCAGGTAGGAGAAGCCCATCAGTATATGGAAGACCGCAAAAGCATTGGCAAAATTGCCTGCGAGTGGTAATTAAAAGGTAACCCCGATGTTAAGCGCTACGCGCTGATAAGTGCGCGCAATATGATAGGCAGACCCGGAGTCGTAGTTGTAAGCATAATCGCTTTGGCTTTGGGTGCGTCTGTACGAAACACTTAATAATACCGACGCCAGGCTACGGGTATATATACGGATACCGCCACCCGCACTGGCATATAAGCCACCCTTGTTTTTTAAATACGCATAACCCTCAGCAGGCTTTTGCTTCCACATCACCGCATAGCCCACATCGCCAAATACGTATGGTGTAACCTTTTTCTTTAGAAACTCCGAAGCAAGCCTCAGATAAAAAGGTGAAAAGGTCTGCTTAAAACTGATATAACGGTCGATGCCTACGCCCGCACCTGCAAATAAATACGGCCAGGCCTGATAACCATTTACCGTGTGGAGCGATATACCGAAATCATCGCCGTTGTTATTATAGTAATAGTAGTTGTTAGTGGTGGCTTTCAAATTGGTGCCGTAAATGATACTGAACTCCGTGATATGCCTGAATCCCCTGTCGCGCCTGAAATAGTCTTTCTTAATAGCCTTTACCCTGGCCTTTAAAACGTCCTCCTTCTTCACACTGTCAATTTCCTGCTGGGTAAACACAAAAATGCTACCCCCGGTCAACTCAATTTTCAGTTTGTCAGCAGACTTGTCGGTTATGCGTCCGCGTATAATGCTGCCATTCTTCAAATAAACCACATCTTCAATGCTATTCTGCCCTGCAACCCATTGAACACTAAGGGTTAGCAACAACCCTACAAACAATCGGTGCACATAGATAATAGGGCGGGTAAGGCTGGGGTAAATAGTCATAATACACCGGGTTTTAGCTGCGTTGCGGGTTAAAGTGTTGTAGCAGGCAACGCTTTCTTAAAACCAAACGTTTGTATAAGCAAAACCGTTGCCTCATTCCCAAAACCAATATACTTGGCTATGAAAAAATCCCTCTTATCTCTTATCCCGGTGCTGGCCTTAGTGGTAGCGCTAACTTTAAGTGGTTGCAAAAAGGATAAATGCCTGCAAACCCGCACCTATAAAACATATTCGCCGGAGTATATGAGCTACGACGAAATGCGCAACAGTGTGCGATCGGAGGCTGCTCAACCCCTTCAAACACCAGGCAAAATATACCTGAAGGGTAATTACATTTTTGTAAACGAAGTAAACAAGGGCATACACGTTATTGATAACAGCAATCCCTATTCACCGCAAAACATCAGCTTCATTAATATACCGGGGAACGTTGATATAGCTGCCTCGGGCGATATTTTATATGCCGATAGTTATGTGGATCTGGTGGTGCTTAATATCAGTAACCCTTCCAATGTAACCGTAGTTAAACGCATAGAAAACGCCCTGCCTTATCCTTCTTACGAATACGGTTATTCAGCCGACCCCACTTTAGGTGTGGTGCGTAATTGGAAAGAAATAACAAAAACAGACACCCTGGGTGAAGATTGCAATGCAACAGGCGGGGGCATCTGGTATGGCGGCGTATTTGAAGGCGATGTACTAGCCAACAGCACCGGTGGCCCGGTTAAAACATCGGCACAAGCACCGGGTATAGGTGGCAGCACAGCACGCTTTACCATTGCAGCTAATGCCCTTTATATTGTTGACCACAACAACCTGCACGTATACGACATTACAACTGCTTCGATGCCCAATAAAGTAAGTGATAAGAATGTAGGCTGGAGTATTGAAACCATATTCCCTTACAAGAACCACCTGTTCATAGGCTCCAGTTCCGGTGTTTACATTTACGACAATAGTAACCCGCTGGCACCCAATTACATTTCTACCTACGACCACATTACCGCCTGCGACCCGGTAGTAGTAGATGATGACTATGCCTATTTCACGCTCAGCAACGACGCTCCTTGTCATATGGGCGTTAACCAATTGGAAGTGGTAGACATTTCCAACATCGCACAGCCTACTTTAAAAATCACCCTGCCTATGACCAACCCTAAAGGACTAGGCATCGATAATAAGAAGTTGTTTATCTGCGATAGTCAGGACGGGTTGAAAGTGTATGATGCAAACGATATTATGAATATCAGCCAGCACCAGGTAGCGCACTTTAGCGATATACAGGCTACCGATGTGATACCATGGAACAACCGGCTGCTGATGATTGGCGCTAACGGCCTTATTCAATACGATTACTCTAACATAAACAACATAACTGTAATGAGTATTATTCCGGTTGTAAAGGAATAACATTCGCAGACCCGGAACAGATGGGCTATCTGTTCCGGGTTAATAATTTAAGCGCTAACTTAGAATGAGAATTGCATATAGCGTGACCGAAGAGGAAATCATCCGTGGCTGCATCCAACAGGAGCGGCTGGCGCAAAAGCGTTTATACGAACGCTTTTACGGGCGGATGATGGGTGTATGTATGCGTTATGCCTCGCATAAGGAGCAAGCCACCGAAATGCTGAATGTGGGCTTTATGAAGGTGTTCCAAACCCTTGAAAGCTTTGCCGCACGCGGCGGAAACCTCGAAGCCTGGATCTACCGCATCGTGGTTAACACCTGTATCGACCACCTGCGCAGCGAAGTACGCCACCAGCACAGCGAGATTGAGAAAACGGTTTATGCCGAAGCCGCTACCGATATTATAGCCGACTTAAATGCCGAACAGATTATGGAGATGGTAAACAAGCTAACGCCGGCTTACCGCGCGGTGTTCAATTTGTATGTGGTAGAAGGCTACAGCCATAAAGAGATCGGCGAAATGTTGGGCATTAACGAAGGCACCAGTAAATCGAACCTGGCTAAGGCCCGTGCCCGATTACAGGAAATGATAATTGACTACAACAAGATAAATGTGAAAGCGTATGGAAAATAACGCAGATAAACATTTGCGCGAAAAGCTGCAGGGGGTCGAAATGCCCTTTGACCCTGCGGCCTGGGAGCAAATGGAAGCCATGCTGGATAAAAAGAAAAAGCGCCGCGGCTTTTTCTGGTGGTGGACAGGCGGTATTGCTGCTGCGCTGTTGCTTACCGGCGGCAGCTATATGTTATTGCAGCAAGGCAACACGCAGCAAGCACCCGAAACACTGCAGCAAACAGCTGCGCACACTACCAACACACCAACTGCTACCGGCGCTCAATTTACAGAAACAGATCCGGGAAATCAGCAGGGACAAAGCATTGCCCCTATGCAAAACAGCACCGGTGCCAATGCAACAACCAATGCAGCAGGCGAGCCGGCTACATCCGAAACTACAACGCAAAACAACCATTCACTTCAGGCAATTGCGCTAAACAAAAAAACCTCCAATAACACCACCGCCGTTAAAAACAATGGCTCGCAACATAAGCACACATCCGATAACAAGCGTCTGCCTACAACTAAACACTACATCGTAGAGGAAGAAAGCAAGACCAACCAGGCCGTTGTCAGCCAAAACAGCCTGAACGAAGTTTCGGCCCTGCAGCAACAAACAAATAGCGGCGTGTGGCCCGGTCAAAATACCGGCAATAACGGTGTAACTACTACTGTTACCGAACAGCCCAACACCACCACAACTGTTACCGCTAATGAGCAAAGCCCGTTAGCCGAAACCAATACACCACTTACCCTTGATTCTACTGCAGAGGCAACAGCACCAGATTCGTTGCTGCCATCCGATGAAAACAAAAAAGCGGATAAGAAGGCCTTGCACAAAGCCTCGTTCAGCTACCAGTTAGGGGTGCGCACCGACTTAATGGCCACCATAGCGCCTTTGGTTATGAATGCTTATTCGGGTTACGATACACTGAGCCGGGCCGATAAAAAGGGTCCGGCAAAATTCACCGTATCCGCAGGTATCTTTAATGAGTTCAACTTTATAAACCGCATATCTGTTTACATGGGAGTAATGTATACGCGCAGTACATTCCAGGTAAACCACCCGCGTGTTGACGAGAGCATGGCCTACACCGATAGCAGCTACCGCGTGTATCAAAGCTATACGGCGCAGCAACACCAAATAGACTTACCCATTGGCATTAAAGTTTATCCGTATGTGAGCGAAAAGGTTCGATTCTCTGTTGGCTTTGGTATTATTAATCACATCAAGCTAAAGGAAACCTTTACAGCACACATTACACAAACACCAATAGCTAACCTAAGTGCCGCACTCGACGTGCCTTTTACCTACACTACAGCCAACCCATTTGAAGTAAAAAGCAGTACTGCAGATGTAACAACAGGTGCAGCCGGCAATCAAAATCTGGAGGCTGGTTATTTTGGCACCAATGCTTACAGCCGTTATTATTTATCGGTATATGCTTCGTTGGGTGCCGAGTTTATTCTGGCTAAAAAGTATTCACTGCTGGTAGAACCGCTTTACTATTTCGCGGGGCAGCGCATGGGCGAACAACAACGCCGCAAACATAGCGTTGGTTTAAGCCTTGGCTTTAAATACAACTTCGGCAGTCATTAAAATTGCTTTAGTATTCTTTTCATCGTTGATCCTTTCCATAAAAAAAGGGCCGCTCTTTCGGGCGGCCCTTTCGTATTCTCCATTGTGCCATTGGTTATTTAATCACTACAACCTTCTTGCTGTAAACCTCGTTGTTCGAGGTAACAACTGCGGTGTAGGTGCCGGCTGCCAGTTCCGACAGGTTGAAGCTAATTTGGTTGCCACCCTTGTGCAGGTTGTGCTTGCCGCTGTTAACTATCTCGCCAACCAGGTTGTAGAACACCACATCAATTTCCTGATCAGTGGTGGAAGTAACAATCAGGCTGGTATTGTTCAGCGTTGGATTCGGCACAAAGTCCTTCACATTAAAGGTGCTTTGTTGGGTAATTATTGCTGTTACCAGATCGGTGTATTCAAAAGCACCGTCAAAGTCAACTTGCTTTAAGCGGTAGTAGTAACGCACATTTGGTGTTACATCCATATCGTTGTAGGAGTAGTTCTGTTGCACAGTACTGTTATCGTGGCCATCTACCCAACCGATGGTAGACCAGGTCTGCCCATCTAAACTGCGTTCAACCTGGAATCCTTTATTGTTCACTTCAATGGCAGTAGCCCAGGTAAGTTGGATGTAGCTGTTATCAATAGCATTCGCTTCCAGGAAGATCATCTCTACCGGTAAGGCCTGTGCATGATACGAACCATTCAGCCAAAATTCGCTGAACTCCGTAACCGTCAGCTGAACATAGTGATGATCCGTAGCACCGTTAAACAGTGTGCCGAATCCTGCAGGACCTTTTGCCAGCGGGCCGTCCGGTGTATTAAATCCGTTAGCATTACCAAACACACGGTATAAACCTGCCGCATGGTTATTAGTATAATCACCATCTTCATCAAGGCCGGTATACTTGGTTACATATAAATCGGTTAAGCCGCTAACATCGTTAAAGTCGTCATTCTCGGTGCAAGAATTGCCCGGTAGGTTGTTGCCTATTGAAGCGGCATGCAAGGCATTGGCCTCATCCTGGGTAAAGTATAAACGCACACCAACAGGACCAGTAGGCGCATTGGCGGTGGTTACCATAAAGTGGCGCTTAAGCGCTTTGAAGTCGGTAAAGTCTAAACAGTTATTACCGGTGGTATAAGTAGCAGGCTCTGCCGCATCTTTATAAACGGTAACATTTACCTGGCCCAGGTCCTGGTTATTATCGTTAATAGAAAGGATAGCCTCGTTAGTGGCGTCATCACGGAAGGTAAGCCACTTGTTCAGGTTCACATCGTAACAATTTACTGTCTTGCTGCCGGTAGTGCTCGAAAGCGCTATATCCATTGGATGCCCTGCCGGAGCAGTGCCAGGTACCGTAATGGCACAACTGGTAGCATCAGTAATAGTAAAGTATTCGGTATTGCCTGCGCCAACTTCGTAAACCGCCTTATCGCTGCTTACAACAAACTTGGGCGAGGTAAAGGTATAGCCTGCCACACCACCACTGGCAGTAACCAGCATGTAGTAATTATCAGGGCCAACCGATACACACTCGTCAATTACCACATTAGCGGTAATTTCAGGATTAACAACCACAGATGAAGTAGGCTGTGGTGTAGAAGCACCGCACACGTTGGTAGCGCTTACATAGTAAACACCTTCATAAGAAGCACCCGTTTGCATACTGCCGCGGCTTGTATTTTGTGTAGAAGCGGTAAAGCCGCCGGGGCCGGTCCAGCTCCATGCAGTAATACCGGTGCCTTGCGTAACCGAAGCATTTAAAGTTAAGGTATTGCCATAACAAACCGGATTAGGTGTGGCAGTAGATGTCAATACCACCGGTGCATGCACATTAACCGTAACCACTCCGCCAATGGTGTTCGGGCAGCTAGGTGCTGTTTGGTAAACACCGCTTACTACCGTATACACAAACGTGCCCGGTGTAGCTGTAGAAACAGCCACTGTTGCCGAACTGCTGGCAGGTACGTTAATGGTTTGATTGCTGCCGCCGTTTACGTTATAGGTAATTGTAATTGGTAATGCCTGCGGGTTAGTGAAGGTTACATTAGGAGCTGTCGCGCCCTGACAAACGGTAGTATTGCCGCTGATAGTTGCATCTAGTTTAGGACGCACGGTAATCGCCGCACTGCCGCTTGCTGTGCTCGAACAGGTTGGACCGCTCTGGTAAACCACACTTACCAGGTTATAGGTAAAGGTGCCTGCCGTTGAAGTAGCCTGGCTTACTGTTGCCGAACTGCTGGCGGCTACGTTAATGGTTTGATTGCTGCCGCCGTTTACGTTATACGTAATGGTTACAGGCAGGGTCTGCGGGTTTGTAAAGGTTACCAACGGCGCTGCATCAAATGCACAAACCGTAGTTGTACCGCTAATAGAAGGCGTTGGTGTAGGACGCACCGTAACAGTAGCCGAACCGCTTAAGGCGTTAGTACAAGTTGGGGCAGTTTGGAACACCGCACTTACTAAGTTATAAGCAAAGGTGCCGGCTGCTGTGGTTACCTGGCTTACGGTAGCAGTACTGCTGGCTGCTATGTTAATAGTTTGGTTGCTACCACCGTTAACGTTGTAAGTAACGGTAATTGGTAAAGCTGTGCTGTTGCTAAATGTTACAGCAGGTGATGCATCGTTTTGGCATACCGTAGTGGTACCGCTGATAGTGGCTACTGCATCCGGACGAACGGTTACTGTCCATTGGCCTGCTGCCCAGGTCATAGGTGCACAATCAGGAGAACCTGTTGCATCTACACCGCAGGCATAGGTACGGGTAGTTGTTAACCCGGCTGGTGGATTGTAGCTGTTGCTTGTTGCTCCGCCAATAATATTCCAACCATTAGGGAAGGTAGTGCCGGTAGGCGCTGTGTTAACGCCGTCCTTATAATACCATTGGTAGCTGAAGCTTCCTGTGCCGCCCGATGGTGCTGTGCTGAAACCAAAGCTCGCAGGGTCGCCATTGTTACAAATGGTTTCGCCGGTGTTTGATACGGTGCCGTAGTTGAGCGCGCTTAATACAGTTAATGTAATATTTGTGCCGGGGTTAGAGGAACAACCTGCCGGGCTTTGCGATACTGCCACATAAGTTCCGGCAGTGGAGGTGGTATAGGTATTGCTACTGGCTGATAATAACGTACCGCCGGTTGTATACCAATCTATAATTGTACCTGAAGGACTGCCCGGAGGGGTTGCACTTAAAGTGCCTGAGGTGCCATTGCAGGCAGTTATGTTACCACCAGATGTTGGCGCTGCCGGTATTGGATTAATAACCAATGAAATTGCAGTACGCGTGGTGCTCTTACATAAGGTCACGGTATTCCGCGCTTCGGCATAATAAGTGCCCGGCGTAACTGTAATAGAATTAACTGCCGTTCCACCTGAAATTGGTGAACCGCCTGTTGGTGTGCTATACCAATCGGTTACCACGTTGGTTGGTGGCGTATTAACCGAAATAGTGCTGGTAGCGCCATTCGAACAAACCTGAACCGTAACATCCGTAGTTGTAGGCGGCGAAGGTGGAGTAGGATCGTAAATAGTAGCAGTTCCTAAAGTGGACACACATTCGCCGCTCTTGTTACGTGCATATAAGGTATAGCTACCAGCTGGTTTTGTAAAGCTGGTTGAGCTTTGCCAGGTACTGCCATCGGCACTATACTCGTATTGATCGTAAGCGCTGATTACAAGATTATCAATGGCATGGTAATCGTAAGCGCCACCTGTTGAAGCAGTAGCCGCCCATTTCCAGGCAGTTTTATCAGTAACGGCTAAGTAGGCTGCAGGTAAGGCAGCACTGAAGATCGAACCTATTCCATCTATGGTTAAGGTGCCAACACCTGAACTATTTACGGTAAATACGCAATGCTTCCAGGCGTTACGTATATTGTTGGAGGTGTTGCAGGCATATTGTTGACCTAATGAAAAACCACCGTAGAACATGCCTATACCAACGTTACCGCCTTGCACACCCTGGCACGGCGAACCTGCATTGTTATACGTATCAAACACCAGACGTATGCCGCTTCCTGTGCCGTTGCAGCCGCCGCCGGCTGCCACATCAGGTCCGTAGCTCAGTGATAAACCATCGGCACCCGTGCCGCCACCGATATACAGATCAAACTCCGTACGGAAACTAGTAGCATTTAAGCTATACTGGTTGTTAATTACCAGCGACCCGTTTTGGCTGCCGCCATTGGTAGTAAGTCCTAACCAACTATCCTTTGATGTAGGTGTATTATAGTTAAAGGAATACAAACTTGCACTGGTCAGCGTTTGCGAACCACGTGGAATAGAGTAATTCATATCGTTATTATACCACAAGGTAGCGCTACCGCTGCTGGGGGTAAGGTTAATAGTACCATTACCGCCGCAAGTGCTGGGCTGTGCGCCCACATTCACCGATCCTAAAATATTTACAGGTGTTGAGCTATAGGTAAACGAACAACGGTTACCGCCCGAACCCTCGTAGTATTCTAATTGTAAACTGGTAGGGCCATATAAATAAATAGGCGAAGTGCTGTTGGTGGTGTAGCCACGATCAAGCCAGTAGTCTAATACCAGCACACCGTTTACCCATAAGCGTAAACCATCATCCGAGCCCGCTGTAAAGGTATAAGCGCCGCAAGGGAAATCCTTGATCATACGGTAGCGGATTGACATGCCGTCGGTAAATACCGAATAGGTACCTGCGTTGTTGTTGTAACCGATAGGGAAACAAGTATTGTCGCCGCCGAAGGTTTCATCAAACGTAGCCGGTTCGGTAGTGGTTCCTAAAAAGGTATTAAAAGTAGTGCCATCATACACCTGACCTAACCAACTTCCAATACCCTGCTGGTTTTGGTTATCTGTTGTGCCGGGGTTACTAGGGGTAGTGGCTAAACTAATAGTAGTTGTTATGTTTCCTGTATTGGTGCTGTACCCTTCCGATACTACATAATACGTGCCCGCGCTAAGTGCTACCGAAACCGATGCTGCGGTACCCGAACATAAAGCGCCGTCATCATCGTTAGAGGCCACTACACCGCCGCTGCTATTCAGCAGATATAAATAGGTATCAAAGCCGCTGCCGCAATGACTAACATTTACGGTTGCCGCAAAAGGCAATGTAAACTGGTAATATATATCGCCGCTGCCTTGTCCAACATAGTCATTTGCATAAGAACCGTTGTTCCGGGTATCACTATAACTACCACCTACACACAAGCCTCCCACCACAATAGGATTACAGCTAAAATCGCCGTATGTATTGTTTTGAATAGTTACAGCAGCGCTGCCCTGGGTACCCCAACAACCTGCTGCCGAACAGGAACGGAAATAATAAGTACCAGTTGCTGAAACGCTCTGCGATGTAGTTGGAGTTGCAGTTGAAGTACCGCCGCTGGTAGTGCCTTGCCAGTAAATAGTACCGCCGCTACCACCTGTAGCTGTTAAAGTGGTGCTACCACAATAAGTGCCTGGTGTATTTACCGTTACCGCTGCGGGTACGGGGTTAATAGTAACCGCTGCACTACCTTCAGGGCCCCAACAACCGGCGTTGTTAGCGCGGAAATAATAGGTGCCGTTGCTGGTAATAGTTTGCGAGCTGGAGGCTGTTGCAGTTGAGGTGCCACCACTGGTGGTGCCTTGCCAGTAAATAGTGCCTGGTGTACCGCCGCTGGCTGTTATGGTAGTACTACCACAAAAGGTTCCTGCGCCACTTACCGTTACTGCAGATGGCACAGTAGTGATAGTTACCACAGCACTTCCTTCAGCTCCCCAGCAGCTACCGTTATACGAACGGAAATAGTAGGTGCCCGAGGCACTAACCGTTTGCGAAGTTGATGCAGTAGCTGTGCTGGTGCCACCGCTGGTGGTGCCTTGCCAGTAAATAGTACCGCCTGCACCGCCACTTGCAGTTAATGTAGTAGAACCACAAGCCGTGCCGCCACCGCTTACGCTTACTGCTGCAGGTATAGCATTAACCGTTACGGCCTGTGCACTGCTGGCTGTACCGCTGCAGGTGTTAGCCGAAGGAGTTACTGTAAACGAAGAGTTGCCGGTTAAAGCGCCGCTTGTTTGAACTTCTAAAGTTGATGAAGAAGGATTAGAGCCGCTTGGTGAAGCGCCCGACCATGTATAGGTATGGAATGCCGGTGTAGTTGCCGTTGGGGCCGATGCCGATGCGGTTAAGTTTGGACCAACCTGTGCATTGAAAGTACCGTTCAAGTTATAGCGGGCTACCAAGCCGGTTGCATTGGTAGGTGCTTCCAGATACATATCGGCTTGTATTTGAGCGGCGCTGCGCGCTGTATTCCAAATACGCACCGCATCGATTTCGCCGTTAAAGAAACGGCCGCCACCCGGGTCGGTACAACCCACGGTAAACTGGCCCGAGGCTACCAGGGCCGGTGTAACACCCAGGGTAGTAGTGCCGGCAACTTTACCATTAATATAAATGGTAAGCGTAGTGCCGTTTAATACTGCTGCCACATGCGACCATACACCAAATGGCACTGAACCTACCGAATAGTAGTCGTTACACCAGTTGGCAAATGTTATACGGCCGTCGCTGCCCATACTTAATAAAAAGCGCTGATAGCACGCGGCCGGGTTAGGACCAAAGGAGATGATACCGTTATAGGTACCATCATATTGGGTGGCATTTGGTTTTATCCAGGCTTCTGCCGAAGCCACGCTGCCTGTTGGGAAACCTGTTAAGGTATTGGTAAATAAATATTGGCTGGATGTTGCTGTAAACTGGTATGCGCCTGTGCCGTTACTGCCGCCACGTCCGGGCGCTAAGCCCGAAGCAGTTAAGGTTACCGTGTTACCCGAACAGGTTGTGGCGGTAGAAACTGCTGCAGTTGGTGCCGGTATAGGGCTATAAGGAACAGCTACTGTCATAGCCGAACCGTTGCTGCTGCCGTTACAAACGCTGCCCGCACCTGCTTTCGAGCGCAGGTAAACGGTACCTGCAGCATAGGTATTGCCTACCGCTAAACCGGTAAAAGTTTGATTGGCTGCGGTGCCACTGGTAAAGGCTCCGCCGTTATTGATGGTGTATTCGTATTGGTCTAAGGCTATAATGCGCAAATTGTCAATGCTGTGTTTATCGGTAGCGCCACCGGTACGGGCCGTCCAGGCCATGTTCCAGCCCGTTTTGTTAGCACTTATATAGCCGGCAGGTAACTGCAGGTTGGTCCATAAGTCAACGCCATCCACGTTAACAGTTATCTGGCTGGCCGCATTTACCGCAATTATTATGTGCTTATAGGCTGCACTGCGCATTAAGGTAGTGTTGTTAGCCCCTACCTGCACCCCATTATAATAAATGCGGTTAAGCGGGCCACCAGCACCCGAGTAAGTAGTGCAACGGAACGACAAAACGTTGGTGCCGGCAGCAATGCCGCCTTCGCCACCACCGCAACCGGGAGTCGTTGAAAAGTCGCCGTAGTTCCAACTCATACCATCAGCGGCGCTGCCATCAAAAATACGTTGGTCGTATTCCACGCGGAAAGCGGTAGCATTAAAGTTGGCCGAGTTGGCGATAGTTAAACTACCGGTTTGGCTGCCGCTATTTGATGTCAGAATACATTCGCCGCCTGTTACCGAAGCACTGCTGCAAGAAGCGATAGTGCCCGGGTTACTGCTAAAATCGCTGTTTAACCATAAACTGGCACCGCCACTAACCTGCGCAAACTGGATAGTACCATTGCTGGTGCAGCTGGTAGGGTTCTGCAAAGTGATGGAAGCCGATGGCGCATTAGCAAACACATAGCAAGGAATAGTTTGGCAAGCCGTAGTATTACAAGTGCCTTCGGCGCGCACATAATAAGTATGGGCACCGGCAGTTGGGGTAAATGTAATGGTCGAAGAACTGGAAGTAGCTACTGCCGTTCCTGATCCGCATCCGCCATCATACACTTTCCAACTGGCAGCAGTGCCAAGACTACCACCCGCTACTGTTAATGTAACCGATGAGCCATTACAAATTACCGGGGTTGTGGTTGTTAAACCTGTGGGCGCTGTTGAATTGGTACATGCAGCACCGTTATTCTTAATAGTGGTGGTCATGCACGTAGAGGCCGTTCCACAGGACGAGTTTGTGTTATAGTGTATATAGTAGGAATTAGCTGTAGTGGAGTTCCAAGTTAAAGGTGTGGTGCCTGAGGCAATTACAGTTCCGCCGGAAGAACCGATACGTACAGTGATAAATGTACTGCAATACTGGCCGTAGAGGTAAAGTTTGTTGAAGCGGTTACTCCTGTAATTTGGTTGTATTCACTCTGATATTGACAAGTGCTAATAGTAGTAGTGACCCCTACACCGGGCATCGCAACAGCCGAAGATGGATACATAGTACCATTCGTGCACTGTGCCTGGCTTAACTCAGCCGCGCTCATCAGGCAGCATAACAATACAAACGTTCGGGTAACAAATAAACGGGTAACAGCTTTGGTAAAATTCTTCATGGCGTATAGTCTCGTGTTTTCTTCGGCTCGGCTTAATAATAAATTAGGGATTGCTTAATGCAACATACATACCAAGCATTCAACGTTGGCAGGGCTACAGGGTTAAAGTAGTTTTGGTGGCTTACCACGTCAAGAGTGTATGGGGTTGCTTTTTACAACCGGGGGCTTGTGGTTTACTTAACCAACGCGTAACAAGTTCATAATGAACATCTTTAAAACGCCCGGAAAGAGCTGTTGCGCCTACCGGGGCCGGTTTCCCCTCGGGCTTTTCTGCCAAAAAAGATTTCAGCTTCTTGCTCCGGCAATGCAGCTATAAGCGAAATTCCGCTAAAACTGTTGTGTTTTGCATACACATATAGTCCAAACCGTAGTACGTATCGTACTGATATACATGAAAATATAAAAATGCTTTCATGTTATATAAAAACCATAGATGTTAAATTGCCCCGTTTTTACAAGGCCTTTTAAATGCTAAAAGGGTAGGTACAGACCTATGGCCTGAAGCTGGTAAGTGGGTTACAATAGGGGAAGATGCGGGGGCTTACTCCTTGATATCAGGGTTAGCTTCCTTCGCTACAAAAAAGAAGGTTAAACCAATGGTAAGCATAACGATACCTACTACCAGTGGTATCATTTTACCGGTTTGGTACATGCTCTGGTGCAGTTTAGGGTCGTTATAGTCCAGCGCATAGCTGGTATTGGCCATAACAAACGTAAAATACAGGGTTAACAAACCACCCACCAGGGTAAAAATACCGGCAATTACCTTGCTCATGCTTAATCAATTTTGCAGTGCGAATGTATAGGAATTGGCCAAATTGCAAAAGCGGGCGACAAAAAATAAACGGGTGTGGCTACAACCACTAATAATGCGAGTAGCTTTTCTGGTATTTCATCAACTCTTCGATATCTGCATTTTCTTTCGCTTTACTCCTGACTTTGACCACCCTGATATGAAACCTTGCAGAGGGTTTACGCTTACGACATCCGTCACGCCCAATTTCCGTAAAGGTGAAGGATAGGCGAAAACTATCAATATAAAAGTAGTTACTTTCGTATAGCTTGAGGTAAAGGGTGTTTTGTATGTAATTTTTATCATCTGTTACAACTACTTTTATCTGCCTCTTTTCCGTATCCAACCCGGCAAGCCCAAAACGAATGCCTCCATACTGCCGGTAATAACCCGGCTTAAACCAGGAAAAGGTATCCATGTCGGCCAGGCCCTTCGTCATTCTTTTTCCTTTTATAGGAATCAGCGTTGGGCTATCCCAAAATTTTGGCACACATGCCGAAACAAGGTCTCTCTTTAACATGTCGAAGCTTATTTTTATAAACCCCTTGTCTCCCCAGTCAACGCCAAAGGTGTTGTATAACAAAAAATAGCGTTCAGTTTGGTTATAACCAACACAAAGCATGGCATGACTTTTACCTGGCGCCAAATCTGCCTCACTATGTACTAACCACTCTTTTACGCCCTGCTCATCTTTCAGATATAGGGTTTTAAAGTTCTTGGGCCTCCGCAATTCAACTACTACAGGCTCGCCTGTGCTCAAATAATAAAATAAGGTATTCAACAGGTTATCTCCCAAAAGATTTGGATTAATTCCTACATAACCGGCAAGTGTATCTTGCTTGGCGTCTTTGATACATTCGGGGCTTATACTCCTTAAACAGGCATCCGCCTCCCTCGAAACATCAAAACCTACCTGCGCCGCAAAACCGAACATCCGGGCAGTTTTTACAATTTCCGGCCACGAAAATCCGGTGCCCTTGCAGCTATAAGGCCTATCTAATTCCGACGGACAAAACTTATCACTTAAGCAATAACAAATGTTGTGGAGATACTGCGGACTGTAGCGTCCGTCAACTGCTGTATTCCTTAACTCTCTTTCCTTATTAAACTGAAAACCCCTCCATGAGTAGCCTATACTCCACGCCATACAAGAGGCTTCATTACCCTGATCCATTGCCGGCGGACAATACCTGGCCCAGCTAACCGCACTGTCAAACATAGGCCGGTTAGGAATTGGCTCATCGGTAGCCCATCTTAAATCTACCTTAAGAGAAACTAACTTTTCATAGTTTTCAAGCGTACAATAACTTTCCTGTGCCTGGCAAGGATAGGAGGCCAGGCAACCATAAACAACCATAAACAGAAGCATGAAACGCATTACCATTGCCGCTACATTACACCAACACAAATATATTTAATTACTTTATCATGCGGGTAAACGATGAACTGTTTGAAATTGTTGCTGCACTTTCGCCGGCAGAAAAAAGATATTTTAAGCTGAATGCCCGTCGTTACGCCCAGGGCAAAAGTAATTACGAGAAGTTATTTGATGCGCTCTGCAAATACTCAACCCTGCCCTACAACGAAAAAGCATTTATAAAACAGCACAAAGGCAAGTCCTTCGTTAAAAACCTGGCATACGAAAAAATTTATCTGCGCGACCTGTTGCTGAAAACCATGCGCAACTTCCGGTCCGGAAAAAACGGACAGGCCACCATTCAGGAACTAATTACCGATTTGGAATTTATGGTAGAACGGGGACTGACAGATGGTGCACTCCGGTTATTGGATGCCGCCTGGGAAAAGGCTAATGAAATGGAACTTTATCCGGAGATGCTGACCGTTCTGCATTTCCGCCGCAGATTGCTTTGGCATGGTGCACGGGTAGAGCAATTCGACTACAAAAAACATATCGATGAGGAACGCGCAGTTTTACAACAACTACAAACGTTACAGCAATGCACCCACTTGCTGATGCGCGTGGAAGACATCAACAGTTTAGGCAACTGGCAACATCAAACCGCGGAGGTGGATGAAATTTTAGTCGCTATAAAAGCCATAGAGTTGGAACTAAACCCCGGCTTGCGGGCACGTTACAACCTGCTAAGCGCAAAAACGCTGATACTTTTTAAACGCACGCAGTTTAAAGCGGCCTACAACTACTTGCAGGAATATCTATCGCAGCTGGAAGAAAACAGTAATCTCCATTTTTTGCGCAGCCGCACGTACTACGGCGTGCTAAGCAACTTCCTATATACAGCTATGATGTTGGAAGATTATTCTCAATTTCCAACAACACTTAAAAAAATAAAACTGTTAGAACCACTCAATGAACAGGAACGGCTGGATTTGTTTTTGATAAAAACACGTTACGAAGCAATTTACATGCTTAATACCGGCATATTTGTGGAGGCTAAAAAACTGCAAGAAGAAACACTAAGCGGTCTTGATTTCTTTAAAAACAATATGCGTAAGGCAGATCAACTGGCTTCGGTTTTCAACCTGATACTTATTAGTTTCTTCACAAAAAATCCCGATCAGGCTATTACCAACATCAATCGGTTGTTTTCTATTGCCGGAAACGATAAAAAGCAGGCTGAACTGTTGATTATTGCACGATTTATTGAACTTATGTGTCATTCCGATATTGGAAATCTTGACCTCGTAATCAGCTATCAGCGCAACCTATTGCGCCAAATTAAATTATACGCCCCACAAACGGACTACCTAAGGCGATTAGCTCATATTGTCTTACTTAAGGCTTGCAACAATCTCGACAGAAGCGAATTCAACTGGTTAATGCAGCTACAGGAAGACCAACTTCCGCCCCAGTGGGCGCAAGTACCGGGTCTCATTCGGCATTGGTGCACTTAATCTTCTTCTCCCCCACCATCCGGTTTTGTAACCCAAACACTGGCGCCATACGAAATATATTCTGCACCGCATTCACCAACCCCAATCAATTCATGATTAGTGCCCTCCCAATGTTGTTTTATTGCCTGCTCTACCTGGTTACGATCTTTTCCAACCAATTTATCACCAATTACACTAACCGTGCTCGATTTTAAACATTTGCGTTCCTTAGGCATACTTTAAATTTTAACGCAATATACATTACGGCACATACAATCCCAACCGCCGTACCATAAATTCTTTAGCCTATTTTTCTCTACTCTTATCGGTTCCTTTTTGCTTACAAAGCTTTGTTAATCAATTGTTTATTGCTTAAGCCATTAGCGCATTTGCGAGCCAGAAACCTAATTTAAGCGCAAGGGTTGGTTTCTGTCAGGGATACTGCCTCCCTACGTTTGCCTCAGGATTTATTCAAACCGTAAAGTCTAGACTATAACACAGGCGCCTGCCCGGCATGAATGATCCGATTTCATAAACCCAAACGCGCCTATCCCTTTTAGAACAGAAGCTATATTTTTGTTAAATTTCGGGTTTCAGACATCTTATAAAAATATATAATCTGTGTCAACCCTTACGATTCCAAAAATAGAATTAAAGGAACAAATTGAAAACTACCGGTCAGTAGCTTTCAAAAATGTTCAGGAAGCGGATGCGTGGTATTTGAATTGTGCGAATTTCATTTATGATTCTTATGAAGCCATTTGTGAGTTAGAAGAAAATACAAAGTTGATAGACGCTACTGAAATTCCTGAAACCATTACCTACCTCGAAAAGTTGAAAACAGAAACAACAGAGTTTTTAGACTTGCTGGAGGATAAATTCTTCGACTGTAAAAACTTCGACCGCCTTAACCACTTGTTAGGAACGTTAGAAGAAGCAATACCTGCGATAATTACAGAACTCAAAATGTTATCCAAAAACCTACTTTAGCGCACGGATAGGTGCAATGCCTGTCTAATGGGGGTAGGGCCAGTGGGTGGCCTTGCCCCTTAATTTTTATACAGGTTGTCACCTTCACGCCAATTACTGAAATAATCAAACTGGCTGTACTTCACAGTTTTTATTGACTTGCTTTTTCTTTTTGCGCGGATATACAATTCGTTTAACATCACCTTTCGGTTTGTAGTCCTCAAAGCATTTCTCACTGACGACAGCGTTATCAATAGTTTCCTCAAATGCCTCTGATACGGTAATCTGCCGCCTGTTATAGCGGTAGCAGTACTCTGCAAGGTAAAACGGCAGGTACTTCTTGCTAATAACATGGTATTGGCCTTTAATGCCATTTTTGATGATACTCCAAAACCCTTCAATGGTATTGGTATGAACGGCTCCACGCGAATACTCCTTTTCGGAATGGTTAATCACAAACCGTTCAATTAACTCATCCATTTTCTTGTATGAACGGAAATCATCTGTCATCAAGGTTGAATCCTTCGTATTTACAGTCTTTTTAAGCAATGCAATCAATTCCTTTGATGTCAGACGGTTCATAACCTTAGCCACTACCCGACCTTTGCGCTCCACAATACCAGCTACCGGTATTTTCTTTGTTCCGCGACCACGTTTAATACGCTTATCATCCTTGTTGTAAACATTACCGAGGTCGGCCACGTTATCCGGCGTCACTCCCTTTTGATTATTTCTTTTGCGGGGTTTACCGCCAATGTATGTTTCGTCCATTTCCACAATTCCCTCCAGCATTTCGCCCCAATCAAGCATCGCACACCGTACACGCATAGCACTATACCAGGCGCTTTTGTAGGTCACTCCGATGTCACGGCTTATTTGCTTGGCGCTGATACCTTTCTTTGCATTTAGCATAAGGAAAATCAACTGAAACCATTTCGGCAGGGGCAAGCGGCTATTCTCGAAGATAGTGCCATATAGCACGGTAAAATCCTTGTTACAGGCGTTACAATGCCACTTTATAGAGTTTTGCCGTTTTGTTACTCTGGTGGAATCGCAATGGATGCAGCAGGGTTTATCGCCCCACCGAATTTGCTCAAGATGTTCAAGACATTTTTCGCGGGTGTTGTATTTGGTCGCAAGCTGTGTTAAGTTCATAAAAATTAGTTTTTAGGTTACAAAAAATAAAACCTACATTTGTGGAGTGGACGGAACTCGAATCCGTTTCTCAGAACTGTCAAGGTCGTGTGTGTTACCGCATACACTACCACCCCAATAAAAGCCTTTGGTGTTGCAAGCATCAAAGGCTTTTTGCTTTCGCGGGGTGAATGTCGATACTGTTCTGCGGTATAGTCTTACAAAATGAGAAAAGGGGAAAAGGGGAAAGAAAAGCGGAGAAAAGTGGGAAATGCCTATGCCTGTTTTAGACTATCTAAAAGTGCGTCAACCTTAGTGATGACAAGGGTTTTAGGGTTTTTCTTATTCACCACTTCACGTTTGTAATCTTTGAGTTCCCGCTTTTCCCCTTTTCTTACAAAAGGGGAAAAGTGTGTTTGAAAATGCTTAAAAACGCCTTTGCCAAAACTTACTTCAAGCAACTTGGGTTTACTGGAATTAAGTTTAAAAAGAAGGTATGCGAGGTAGTGTAATTTATCCGGATTCACTTCAACTTGTTGGTTCTCTCCATTTAAGAAATTCAAAAGTTTAACGGGTGTTGGTGTTATCTCATTATGAGAAAGCCAGTCTTGCAATTTTTGCTTTTGGCGAAAACCCAGATGCAGTTTGAAATAAATGTTTTTTGCTGGAATAATCGGTTGTAGAGGCGGCTCTAACTTCGGCACCTCATCATTTACCGCCGCGAAGATTGCTGCCAATATTTCGTCTTCCTCTTTCTTTAATTCTTCCAACTCCGTGCGTTGCTTCTCAATGGACTGTAAAAATTCCTCCTGCTTGTCAACCAGTTCAACGTCATAGGCTTTTTTGCACACTTCAATAAGGCTTTTATAAAAAAACAAGACATCTATTTTGACGGCGGTCGAAGGTTCTTTATCTTGAATCAGCTTCATTATTGTTGAAGAAAGTAATACTCTGTTTTCGTATTGGAATCGCGCTAAATGCTCTTGGTCAATCTTTTCTTTTTTGATGAATTGCTTTATGTCCGGAAAAATAACCTCTCCAACGTCCTGTATATAGGTAAGGTAGTCTATTTCATACACGGATTTTACCTTCTGCTTTTTAATCGCCGTAAATAAGACAGTTAAATGTTTCTCATTTAAGACACTGTACTGCAAAGGAACTTCTCCGAAAAAAATTCTTTTTACGTGGGTTTGAAACTCTTTCTTATGGTTTTGCTTTTTCAAGTGCTGTACTAAGGTATTCAGACAAATTTATATTTTACACTCCATTTAAACAGAATCTCATAGATAGGTTATCCCCATGAATCTAAAATTGCAAACACCCGCGCAATCTTTAAATCCCGCTTACCGGAAGCAGGACGTAACCCAAAGCCAGATTATAACCCTTAGAAATGCGCTTAAAACTTTATTCGATAGAGTTGATGAGCAGGAAAGCGAGGAAAATTTGAAGAATGTAGTGTCTGATTTTCTAAAGGATGCTTTTTACAGGGGGAAATACGACATAAACACCAATAATAACGATGACCTTATTATACGCAATGGAAAAACTATAAAAGATTCCGTAGGTGTGTTGATGGAATTTAAGCAGCCTAACAATAAGGCTCAAATGATTTCAGCGGCTAAACCCAATGTAAAAGCCTTCCATGAATTGATTTTATATTATTTGGATGAAACAAATCTGCGAAAGGAGCACCAAATTAAACATCTCGTTGCTACGGACGGTTGGCAATGGTTCATTTTTGATGAGAATTGGTTTGAAAAAAATGTGTTTCGCAATAGTAAGCTGCAAAGCGATTGGAAGCAATACAAGGTAAGCGGACATAAAACAGACCATTTTTATGATTTTATCGCAGCCAAATTCCTTGATGGCCTTGCAGACGAAATTCCTGTCACTTACCTCAACCTAAAAGATTTTCAAAAAATCATTCAAAAGGACGACAGGACAGACGATGAAAAACTGATTGATTTATATAAAATCCTTTCGCCAGAACATCTTTTAAAGAAGCCTTTTGCCAATGATAGCAATACGCTCAATACAGGCTTTTATAATGAACTTCTTTACATATTGGGGTTGGAGGAAACAGTTAAGAACTCAAAGCGTGTAATCGAGCGTAAAGCCCCTTCTGAAAGGCATGAGGGTTCGCTAATAGAGAATACTATAAACTCTTTGAAGCGTAAAAAGTATTTCGGTTATGATGAAAACGATGAAGTTGAACGACAGTATTACGATTTGGGCTTAGAACTTTGCATCACCTGGCTCAACAGAATCCTGTTTCTCAAATTACTTGAAGGACAACTGGTAAAATACCATGCGCTTTATGATAAGGCTGACTATCATTTTCTTAATACAAATCTAATTACCACTTATGATGAGTTAGAGGAACTGTTTTTTGAAGTTCTTGCAGCCACCGTAGATACAAGAAACCCCTCTGTAAAAACGAAGTTTGGCAATATCCCATATCTGAACAGTTCACTTTTTGAAGCAACCGAATATGAACAGCAATATTTAGGTATTGACCAGCTTAAAAACCGACTTGAAATGCCGGTTTTCAGTAGCACAGTTCTAAAAAATGACAAAGGCAAACGGGTAACGGGGAATTTGTCAACGCTGCAATACATCTTTGATTTTTTGAACTCATACAATTTTGCCAGCGACAGTAGCGCCAAAATCCAAAAGCAGGATAAGACGCTAATCAATGCCTCGGTATTAGGGTTGATATTTGAAAAAATAAACGGCTATAAGGATGGCTCCTTTTTTACTCCCAGTTTCATTACCATGTACATGTGCAAGGAGGTAATGGAAAAGGCAGTGCTTAAAAGATTCAATGAAGAAAATAAGTGGGAATGTGAAACCATTGAGGATTTACGCGATAAGATAAATTACACGGATAAAAAGGAGCGAAAAAAGGCCAATGCCATAGTGGATTCAGTGAAAATTTGTGACCCTTCGGTGGGTTCCGGCCACTTTCTTGTTTCGGCGCTAAATGAGTTCATTGCTTTAAAAAGCCGGTTAGGGATTCTTAGTTACAGGGATGAAAGCCGGGTGCAGGGTTGGGAGATAAAACTTGATAATGATGAGTTAATTATAACAGATACCGAATCGGAAAAGCTGTTCAACTATACCCTCAACCAAAACAATAACCCTATTCCCGAATTACAGCAATTGCAGGAGGCACTTTTCCATGAAAAGCAAAAAATCATAGAGAACTGTTTGTTCGGCGTGGATATTAACCCGAAGTCCGTATTGATTTGTCGTTTGCGTTTATGGATAGAACTGTTGAAGAACTCCTATTATACCAGCGAAAGCAAGTATCAACAGCTTGAAACCTTACCCAATATTGACATCAATATTAAGTGCGGCAATTCCCTGATGAACCGTTTTGCAATTAACGATAAAAACAATCTTTTACCGAAAGACCGGCCCGTCGTTAAACAGCTAATTGAGCGATACAAAATTCAGGTTGACGGATATAAAAATGCACCAGATAAAAGGAGCAAGGACGATTACCGGCGGCAGATTGGCTATATTCGGAATGAGTTGCAAAAGTTCATTTTTAATAGGGACAAAGATTATTTACAGCTAAAGAAAAAAGAGGCTGAACTTCTAAAAAAGCAAAGTGAAATAACTTTCACCGGTGAGGAAGAAAGAAAAGTTTGGGCAGAGCAACTCAATCAACTTGCCGAAGAAGCAAACAATCTTAGAACCGCCTATGAAAATAAGATGCAGTCACTTTACAAGAATGCGTTGGAGTGGCGCTTTGAATTTCCGGAAGTGCTGGATAAAGAAGGCATTTTTGAGGGCTTTGACATTATTATCGGCAATCCACCCTACATTAAGGAGTACGAAAAGAGAGAGGTGTTTGACGGCTTGCGGGATAAGGATTGCTATCAAGGCAAAATGGACCTGTGGTATCTGTTCGGCGACTTAGGTTTGAAATTGCTAAAACCCGATTCCTACCTATGTTTCATTGCAACAAATAATTGGGTTACTAACGCCGGGGCATCTAATTTCCGGAACATTGTTCTTGCTAACTCAAAAATCGAAAACCTTACGGATTTTGGGGCATACATGATTTTCGACAGCGCCTCTATCCAAACAATGATAATGCTGTTTAAAAATGATAGCGTTACTGATAACTATGAGTTTGACTATCGTTGCGTGGTGGGAGATAAACCTACTAAAGAAGCTGTACTAAACCTCCTCGCCAAAGTACCCTCGGATAATGCAGTGCTACTTAATCCGGTTATTACTAAGAAGAACCTTAAGGATAAATCTCTACTTTTCACAAACGATGAAAATTCGGCCTTGCTTGATAAAATAAAGGCAAAGCAAAACTTTAACCTTCGTGAAAAACAGGATAGAAAAAAAGGACTAAAGTCAGAGGTTGGACAAGGCATAGTAGCACCGCAAGATTTCGTTAATAAAGCATCGGCTGATACTTTAAGTGGCAAAGTAAAAGTGGGGGACGGAATCTTCGTTTTATCACAAAGCGAGTATCAGAGTATTCCTTTTACTGCTGAAGAAAAGAAGATAATTAAGCCATATTTTACAACGGAGCAGTTGCAAAAGTATAACGGTAGTAAGAAAAATACCTTCTGGTTACTTTACACAAAGTCGGATATTAACCAACCGGACAAAGTAACTGGCAAAGTTCCAATAGACGGCTATCCGAACATCAAAAAACACCTTGACACTTTTAGGGATGTTATAACATCAGATTACTGGCCTTATGGGCTTCACAGGGCAAGAGAACAGCACTTTTTTGAAGGCCCAAAAATTATTGCCTTGCGTAAATGCCCCAAAGAACCGATTTTCACCTATACCGACTTTGATTGCTATGTTTCACAGACTTTCTTCGTTATACAGAGCGACCGTATTAACCTTAAATACCTAACCGCGCTATTTAATTCCAGGCTGATTCAGTTTTGGCTAAGAAGAAAGGGGAAAATGCAGGGCAATAGTTATCAGTTAGACAAGGAGCCAATCCTTGAAATTCCAATCTATAAGCCTGATAAAAAGAAAGAGTTGGAGATTGCTTCATTAGTGGATGAAGTAATTTCAGCGAAAGTTCAGGGGGGGGGGTACAATGATACGATAGCGGAAATTGACAAGCAAATTTACACGCTATATAATATCACGTCCGAGGAACAAAAGCTGATAGAATCACAGCTAAAGAGCTAATAACCGCATGGAATCAGGGGCAATGAAGGTGTATTACAGCGATAAAAATTTCTCCAAACTACTTCGGGTGGATAGTGATTATCCCACAACATTTATTCTTGCCACTTATCTGGTGAAAAAGCGGGAATTTGTAACTTACAAAAATGGCAAGGCAGTTGCTTGGGCTTCCACTGCTTTTCTGGCTATGTGTAACCACGAATTTTTGTTGGATGTTTACAAATACAAACTCCCAATAAAATATGAAAGGCCAAATCCAAAAAGTTTAAGAAATTGTATTCTAAACTGAAACATCTATGGAACTTAAAACCCCCACGCCCCGCAAACCCGACTTGTTAGATGAACTTAATGAATTGAGATACTTGAGGCGGCTTTCGTACGAAACCAACAATATTGAGAAAACGCACGAATTGAATCTTAAAATAAAAGCATTGAGGCTTACTACCGGGTGGAGCGAAATAGATGCCCAAACCGAACTCAATGAAGCGATAGAGAATTTTGAAAAACCGTTTGTCCCTCCAGTGGAAAATCCGTTTATCAAATATGACCTGAATGACGAGAACGGGAATCCGCGTGGACTTTCTCTAAACATATCCCAACTTAATAAGTATTGGAACCGGAGAGAAGGTGGGTTAAATCATTCAGAGGCGTTAGCAGAAGCGCTCAAATAATTATAGCTTTGCCGTACCAAATTTTTTAAAAGTGCTCAGTCGCATTATTTTATTTTACTATATATATGCCTAAATTTTAACAAATAAATGCCTCTCTGTTCTAAAAGGGATAGGCGCGAACCCAAAAACAAAAAGTATGAAACGGATTCTGTTCGTATGCCTGTTAGGCATGGCTTCGCTGTTGCCATCAAACAAAATAACAGCCGCTACACCATCGGCCGCTGCCAGCCGTATTATCGACTGCTACGTTGAGGGCGCCATATTACTGGCCACCTCCGACGAAAGCACCGGTACGCTGATCAGCATTACCATTTTTAACGCCAGCAATCAGGAAGTGCGGTACCAGAACTGCAGCGGTTATTCCTGCAGCGTATCGCTGGTAAATCTGCGCTCGGGCCACTACACCGCACACGTGGTAGCTACCAACGGCTCCTATAACGAGGAGTTCAATATTTAAGCCCGCCGCTTCGCTTTTTTTACAGGCCCGTTCAGCAAACGAACGGGTCTTTTTGTTTGTACCTGCAGTTGATCGCGCAACCAAAACTTACCGGGGAAGAACGCTTCCGCTTCCAATGCGTTCAGCAGCCCTGAGGCATCTTCTTTCCCCCCTACGGCTACCAACTTCCGGCCGTGCTTAATAAATAACTCAAACAGTTCTTTTACCCGGTGCAGATCCTCGGCATTGCGCTGCACATATTTGCGGAAGGCCAGCAGAAAATTATCCAGCACCTCTATATCATTCTTGTCGTACTCATAAAGACACATAAAATGATACCGGCGAATACTAGCACCAAAAATGGCTTCCTCACCGGCATCGGCCTGCAACAACAGCCGTATCGCTTCCTTATATTTTTGCTGGCAATACAAAACCAAAGCCCTGGCAAAAGCCACTTCCGTGGCACGATCCTCCTCCGGTATGTTTGCGCTGTACCGGTCAATAAACTGCTGCGTCCATAGGGCATCCTTGCGCACCTGTGTAGCAATTATTACTGCATTGCGAAAGGCAATCGGCAGCATCCGTCCGTTCTCCAGCAGCATTTGTTGCTTTATCTTCAACTCCAGCCACCACTGGCTTTCCCCGGCAGCCTCCTCAACACCCGCATTCAACCAGCCCTGGCAAACGCCCTGTGTATATAATACGGCCTCCTTCATACCAGCACTTAATTCGCCGGCCCCCCTTTTGCTCAAAAAGTTTTTAACGCGATCGTAACAGATACGGGCAACCGTATAATCGGTTGCTAACTGCATTTGCAACACGTTTACAAACAGGTAAACGTATGGATAGCTTTCGTTGGTAAAAGGGCTTAAGATGGCATAAAGCAATTCGGGGTCATCTGTGGGTTTCGGGGTACCTATCACACGGTGACGATTCATCGCTTCGCACAGGTAACGTACCTTTTTCAGTGCATAAAAAACATCCAGTGTTTTAATTACAGGCATCACATCATTCCGCCGTGTGCGGTCGCGCTTGGCATCAAAACCGGTAAGGGCCAGTTCGGTTAAATAATGCTTTTGCTCAAAATAGGGCACATTCTTATCCCCTTCCGTTTCCAGTTCCTGCAATAACCTGGCGTGGGCCTTGGCAAATTGTTCATACTGCCCGTGTTGCTTAAAGGCCTTTAAACGGTGGCGCTCGTAGTGGTCAGGAGTACCGCTCAGGCTTTCTATCGTCCAGAAGTTTTCAATGGCATCCAACAACCAACTGGCGGCTGTACTTTGCTTAGCAGCCGTATCCAGGTTCTTCGATTTTTTAGCAATCAGCGCTGCATCCATTTTCTTTTCGGCAAACTGCGGATAAAGAGGTTGCAGGTATTCGAACAAACTAACCGATGCGAGGGGTACTTTAAAATAAGGCGAGTGGACGTATTCATCCAGTCTTTTAATTTCCTGGGCCTCCATAGCCTTCAGGGCATCCACTAACTTACTAAGGTGCATAGCGCGAGTCTTTTCCGGGGGTAACTTTATGCAAGTGCCAAGTTATTTAAAAAGCCGGGGATTTTGTCGCCGTTCCCACAACATTTTTAGTTGGTAAATAGCAAGCTAAACCCTACCGGATTTAAACAGGTAAGCTTTTTTGAATTTAAATTTCCGAAGAATGTGTCTTTGGGGCAGGTAAATAACAGTTGTAGCCTTGTGGTGCATTTAAATAACCACAAAACAACCCACCATGTGTCTTTGCTGCTGCACAATCGCCTGGATTTTGATGTCAACATTTTTGATTGTCACTATCATAGTATGCATCATGAGTAACGTGCTGCGTGATGACATTGACAACCCCGCTGATTTTATGGCCAAAGCGATGTTACTGCCTAAATATGCTAACAAAACATTGGAAGATGTAGCGCGTCCATTTAGCTTAGCTCGCACTCAATTCGCTATCTGGACAGTCATTGTCGCCTCTACTTATGTTTATCTGATTCTGTGCAAAGGATGTAGCATAACATTACAAGATAGCGCAACCACGTTGGCGCTCCTGGGCATCAGCGCTGGAACAACGGGCTTGGCAAAAGTAATTGATCAGGATCAGGAAAAGGGAGAAAAACCCCGACATCAAAATGCTCCGTCCAAAGGATTCTTTACGGATATCCTGTCAGATGAGTCTGGCATCAGCCTACATCGCCTTCAGAATGTCATTTGGACAATTGTTGCTGTGACCATTTACATATGTCACATTCCCAATGCCGATTGTAAAATGCCGGAGTTAGACAATACCATTTTGGTGTTGGCCGGCATAAGTAGCTCTGCCTATCTGGCACTAAAACTCAGAGAAAACAAATAACCATTAAAATTTATTAGCATGAAGAAGGATGACCTCTTTTACGCCTTTCGCCAAGGCATAGCGCAAACTGACGAAGAAACCGGAGGTAATTGCACCTCAGTAGCATTAATTAAAGCTGCTATTGATGCCTTCGGGTTAGACAATGTTTTTGCTGCAACTCCAACAGCCAACGGACATTCAATAACTTTAAAAAACGGCACAACACTTGAAATCACAAATCAGGAACTGAAACAGGCGACGGCTGGATCTGGATTTGTGCTTTGTGAGGATATTGCAGACGCTGAAGAACAAGCGCTTTATGAACGTATCCTGAGCTATGCTCATCTGTGTTTTACGGTAATCATTAAACAGGCACAACTGCATGGCGAACCGTTTAATGGAGCAGAGAGAACCGTATATAACAATTTTACAGAGGCAATGTATGGTGTTAATGATGGCCTAAGTGCACCAACATGTTACTATTTCCTTGGCTTAGAAAAACATGCTCAACCAATGGGCTGGCTTTCTTCCACACATGGTATAAATGCTATAGTAAGCTGGTCGGCGCACCACACCGTTTATGCATGCGATGGCTTTTACGACCAACGCGGACGCAAGGCAAAAATGCGCCCCAAATATGCAAGTCGCTTCAGAATTGTTCCATAAAAAGTAGCTATTACTTAAAACATAGCCCCGGGAACCGAAAACGGGTTTTCAGAGTAGGACAAAAAAAATTTTATGCCACTTTACAAAGATGTTCGCGTTTTAAAACGCATGGGCTACCTGGCCAATTTCATCGATGCCAATTCGAAAATCGGAGACATTTATCAGTTGGAAGATAAGCGTTGGGTTTATGTAACCAACATTGCAAAACTAGACCCCAACATTGATCTTGCGGGGAATACAGAAAAAGGGCCAACGCGCACATTAATGAGCTATGTTTGGGAAACAGGTTCAGAAGCTACGTTAGGCGCTCTGGTAACTACCGATGATATCCTTGATGCCGAATTTCAGGTAACCTTTAAGGAAGAGAATTCATTGTTTGCTTCGTTCAAAAATGCCCACACCGAAACGTTGGACCTGGAAGCCATTGCAGATAAAGTTGAAAAACAATGGAAGAAGAAAAAATACCATCTGCACCCGTTTAAGTTCTTTATGGTAAACCAAATTGTAAAGGCCGAGAGTGGAGTAATGGTCTATTCAGAGTCCGCTAATCACAGCGTTAAGCTTAGCGGCAAAGGAAACATACCGGTAAATGGCCTCGAAATTACTGCAAGTGGAAACTTTGCAATTCAACAAGCAAACAGTAAGGTGTTAGATATAATTTATGATCAACCACACATCCCATTGTTCCAGGCCGTGCGCCGAAAAATTGGTGGTTTATGGGAGGCAATGGGAGAATAACAACTGGTTGTTTCTTTAAAAACCCGCAAAATCTGTCTTTCGGTTTTAGTGCTTTTGGTGGTAGCATTGTAGTAACGCCGCCGCTGAAAGCACTAAGGCTGACGATAGCAGCCCGTGAACCTAAACTTTTTGCTGTGACGTTACAGAAGGATGGCTCCTGCGCGATGGGGCTGTCCTTTCTGTATTTTTAGGGAGGCCCTGTCCTTCACAACCAACCTTTTATCACCGCCAACCTTGCTTAGGCCGGCATTTGTCAACCATTCTCAATTCAATCATTTTCAGTGTTTTACAGCACTTTCAACGGAACTCCAAAGCCTTTTACCCGTGCAAACTCCTGCCCTCCCTCGTGCTTTAACTAAATCTTAAAAGCAGCCCCGGTCTCGGAAAGCCCGCCCCCGTATCGTATATTCGCGCCCTCTTATGATAGCGGTAAGTAACATTCAACTCTCTTTTGGCGGCAGGATCATGTTCGATAACATCTCCTTCCTGATTAACGACAACGATAAAATAGGTTTAACAGGCCGTAACGGTGCCGGTAAATCTACCCTGCTTAAGGTGCTGAAAGGCCAGCAACAGATCGATGGCGGCGACATTATGTACCCCAAAGGCACCATCATCGGTTACCTGCCACAGGAACTGCACTCGCAGTCTTCTTTATCGGTTATCGACGAAACCAAAAAGGCCTACGAAGATGTAATGCGCCTGATGGAGGAAAAGGAGAAGATCATGCACGAAATGGAAACCCGCACCGATTACGAAAGCGAGGGCTACATGGAGTTGATCGAACGCCTGGGCGAAGTAGAACACCAGATTGAAATACACGATGGCTATACCGTTGATGAACAGATTGAACGTGTATTAAAAGGCCTGGGCTTTGAAGCTGCCGACTTCGAAAAGGAAATGAAGAGCCTGAGCGGTGGCTGGCAAATGCGTGTGGAACTGGCCAAGATTCTGCTGCAAAAACCCGACCTTATTCTGCTGGATGAACCTACCAACCACCTGGATATAGAGAGTGTGCTGTGGCTGGAAAAATTCCTGAAAGATTACCCCGGCGCCATTATCATGGTATCGCACGATCGCAGTTTCCTGGATAACATTACCAACCGCACCATTGAAGTAGTAAGCGGCGATATTGAAGATTACCCCGCCCCTTACACCCGTTATGTAGAGCTGCGCAAAGAACGCCGCGACCAGGTAATTAACGCGCAAAAAAACCAGCAGCGCGAAATAGCCCAGATAGAGCGCAACATCGAACGTTTCCGCGCAAAAGCCAGCAAGGCCACCTTTGCCCAATCGCTGATAAAGAAGCTGGACAAAATGGACCGTATTGAAGTAGACGAGGAAAACGTAGCGGCTATGAACCTGCGTTTCCCGGCCGCTCAGCAATCGGGCAAGGTAGTGGTTGAAGCAGAACACATCAGCAAAAGCTATGGCCCTAAACAGGTAATTAAGGACCAGAGTTTCCAGATAGACCGCGGCGATAAAATTGCCTTTGTAGGTAAAAACGGTATGGGTAAAACAACCCTTACACGTATCCTGGTCGATAATCTGCCGCACGAAGGTGTGGTAACCATGGGTTACAATGTAACCGTTGGCTACTACGCACAGCACGCCGCTGATAGCATGGATGGTAACGATACCGTACTGGATGTGGTGGACCGCGTGGCAGTGGGTGATATACGTACCAAACTGCGCGACCTGCTCGGTGCTTTCCTTTTTAAAGGTGACGACGTTTACAAGAAAGTGAAGGTGTTGAGCGGTGGGGAGAAGGGCCGTTTAGCCATGTGTAAAATGATCCTGGAACCACGCAACCTGCTGGTAATGGACGAACCTACCAACCACTTAGATATGCTCTCGAAAGAGATCCTGAAAAATGCGTTAAATGCCTTCGAAGGAACCGTCATCATCGTATCGCACGACCGCGATTTTCTGCACGGCCTTACCAATAAAACCTTCGAGTTTACCCGCGATGGCATTAAAGAACACCTGGGCGATATCAACGACTTCCTCGCCAAAAAGCAAATGGAAGACATGCGCCTGTTAGCCAAAAAGGACGAGGCGAAGCCTAAGAAGGAAGAACCCAAAGTGGTAAAGGAAGAACCTAACAAGGACAAAGAGAAAGAACAGAAGAAGCTGAAAGGCGAACTCGAAAAATGCGAGAAACGCATAGCCGAACTCGAAGAGCAAATAAAAGAGCTGGACGTTAAACTGCAGGATGCCGATAAGTTTCAGGAGTTAACCAAGGCCCCTGAATTTTTCAGCAACTACGATAAGCTTAAAAAAGAACTGGATGCAGAAATGCAGAACTGGGAAAAGCTTTCGGAACAGTTAAGTAAATAACCTTTTACAGCGCCACTTTTTACAGTGGCGTTGTTGTTTTAATTTAGAAGATGGAAGCGCCCGAAGTGGAAGTGCTGTTTGAAGACAAATACCTGCTGGCGGTAAACAAACCCGCGGGCCTGGTTATTGAACGAACCGGCCACATGAAATCCTCGCTCGAAACCAAAGCCTTCTTCTACCTGCGCGCAAAGGAAAAATATCCTCAAAAGGTTTTTATAGGTCTGCCGCACCGGCTGGATCGACCCGTTACAGGTGTGGTGCTCTTCGCCAAAAAAAGAGGTGTGCTGAAGTCGCTGGTTGAATTATTCCGCGTACGCGAAATGAAGAAAACCTATTACGCACTGCTTGAAAACACCCCGCCGCAACCCGAGGGTGAATTGATGCACTGGCACCGCAAAAACGCCGACCTGCGTAAAGCAGAATTATTTACCGAAGAACAGCCGGAAACCAACCGCGCGCGCTTACTTTATAAGGTACTACAACAAACACCATACGGTACGTTTGTAGAGGTACAATTGATAACCGGCAAGTTTCACCAGATACGTGCGCAAATGGCCAGCATGGGCTGCCCGATTGTAGGCGACGCCTTTTACGGTGCACAAAAGCCTTATAAGGAAAACGCTATTGCCCTGCATGCCCGCCGCCTGCAATTTGTGCACCCCATTACCAACCTGGCCATGAGTATTGAAGCACCCTTCCCTGCCAACGAATTTTGGGCCGCCTTAACCAACCCGGTTACCGGTTCCTGAAAACAATAAAGGCCTCCTTTGCAGGAAGCCTTTATCGCTATAGGGTAACTGCCGGCTTTATTGCACCACAAACTTGCGGGTTATTTTAACAGCGCTGTTTTTAACGTCGGTAATAGTGGCAAAGTAAACGCCTTTGCCAAAATTAGCAGTATTGATAATAATGTTGTCGTCAAATGCGGCAACTGTAACACGGCGGCCGGCAATATCGGTAACCACCACCTCGTGTTCGCCCGGCATGTTTACAAACACCTGCACTTTATCATTAGCAGGGTTAGGGAACACCGTAGCATCCAGTTTGGCTTCTACCTTCAATGGCTCTATGGCATTGTAATGGTATTCGGTGTTGTAAACCGGGAAGTTAATACTGGTTGGGTTTTCGGGCGAGAAGTGCACACGCTGCACGGCAACACGTGGCGCCATTTCCTGTCCATCAAAAATGTAGGTTTGTCCGTCACCCGGTTTACGGCGGAAGAACTCTCCTTCGTTTAATGGTATTTGCGGGTTAGCCTGGTAACGGGTGTAGTTGGTTGAGTTAATCAACACACGGATACGGTGGCCTGGCGCAAAACAATAGCCAATGGGCATCATCTTAAACACGTACTCGTAAATCTGCCCGATTTCGATATTGGTAAATGGCACATTCTTATCGTCAGGATCTTCCACACCATTTACATACGTAGCTGTGCCGGGGTAACCCATGCTATCCACCAGCGCACGTGCCCAATCGCGGCCACGGGCACCTACAATGCCTTCCTGCACAAAGTAAACACGGCCATCAGGCCATACGTCGCAAATACGCATGTTCCAGTCGCAATCGGTAGGGCCGCTGCCAATACCACCGGGGTTACTCTTGGCATACAAGGTACAAACCGGCAAACCAACAATGGTAAACGAATCGGTAAACGGATCGCTGTTGAATTGAATCACGCCCTCGCGGTCCATGGTATAAGGTGCGTTGGTAGGGTCCGTCAATTCCATCTGGCTTTGCGAGTTGCGGGTGCCATCCGGCGAGCGAACGATCATGTTGCTGCCACCCACCGTTAAAATAGGATCATCCGGATCGCTGATATACATGCCATAACCTTCGTCGGTGGTAGGTGCCGTATAGTTAAACGAACCATCTTCGTGCAGGAACATTTTCTTCCACTCGATGTGTTCATCCGGCGGGAATTTCTCCGAAGAAGCCCACCAGTTACCGATCTTGTAGTTATCAGGAAATCCCGATGCAGCATCTGCCGCAGAATCCGGACCGGCAATATAATAGCGGTACGCAGGGCAATCATGCAGGAAATCGCGGAACGGAATACCGTCCAGCGCTTCACCACCAAAGTCTGGTAATACCACGCCCATGTCCGGTACATCCTGGGTTATTTCAAAGCTGCCAAGGTTAGCATTACGCAATTCAACCTTCAGACCGGTTAAACCTCCGTTACCCGAAAGGAAGTTGATCATATCCGGGAAGGTTACAATCAGATCTTTCGAAGGCACACGCACATCAATATCACCGATAGAGGAAGTGCCCAGGTGCTGCCAGGTATGGCTTTCGCGGATAATGAACTTAGGCTCGCCTACAAAATTATCGGCTGCATAGTTCAGGTTATAGCGGAACCAGGTAACGATATCGCTTTTCAAAAGCTTAGCAATAGGAATGTTGTTTACATCCAGGTTACCCAGGTCAATTTGGGTAAGGTCGGCAACGCTGGCAGGGTAGTAACGGTCACCACTTTCGCGGCCGCCAATAGTTTGGTGCGCCCATGGGCCGATAATCATTTTCTGCAGGTTCTTGTTTACACTGTTTGGTATGGCCTGCTGGGTATAGTTAAGTGTGTTGATCTGGCCTTCGGTAAAAATATCCCACCAACCGGTAATGTGCATTACAGGCACGTCCATGTTCATGTAACGGCTGTGTGTTAAATCAGGCAGTGGTGTCTGGGTTATCGGGTTGGTAGCTTCGCCCCATTGGTTAACCGGAGCCATACTGCCATCCATATCGCCACGGCCTACCGAGTTAGGATAGAAACCTGCCGGACTCAAGGTGCCATCCATACGGTTATAGCGGCGCGCGGTAAAGTGGTCAATAGCCAGGTTGGCCGCATCAAATTTGTTCTGTTGGTATTCACGCAATACGCCGTTCAGTGTTAACTGAGCAGGTAAACGGTAATCAGCCGAAGAGTGAATGTTATCCTGGCGGTTATGATCCACCGGAATAAGGTCGTCATCCGTACCACTGAAGATCTGTCCTTTCAGCCAGCCGGTAACAATCCTGTCGCGGAAAACACCGTTGTTATAACCGGTCGAAATGTAGTGTTCGGTAGTAGCCACAATCGGCATCAAACAACGCAGCTTAGGCAACGAATCGGGGATGTGGTGAGCCAGGCCCAACTGCAACTGGGTGTTGCCCAAAGCCGAGGCGCCGATCATACCAATTACACCGTTGTTGATGCGGGTGTTTTCGTGCTGGCGATCGCCGTATAAAGAAGCCGCAATGGAATCCCACTTGGCCGCATTCAATGTGTCGGCGTAAGTTGGAGGTATGTTGCCGTTGGCATCGCGGGCTATGTTCGAAAGATAGGCAGAGTCAATAACCTGGATAACCCGAACCGAGCTGTAACCGTCTTCGTGTTTGTTGCTATGTCTTGGGTCGCTGTCGGGCAGATAGTCTAATACGTGGCCTATGCCGGGGTGGTAAGCGTTTTTATTCCAGCTGTCGGAATACATCGGAAAGTAAACCCCTTCCGAAGAATAGCGTCCGCGCATATCCTGCAGCATGTAGTTGTAACCCAGTATCGGCAATATACCGCCTAACTCGTCGAAGTCGCCTTTGTCGTACGGCGTACGGGTAAAGATAGTTGGCAACTGATACGGGTTGGGGTTAGGTTGCCCGTTTATGGAATCATAAAAAATAATCTGCGCACCGTAGGGGATAAAGGTGATGGTATCCGTTACGATATCAATACCCAATACATTAATGGTACCCAGCGACACCCGCAGCGAATCGCGCACACGCGGCAGATACACATCTGTAAACATTATTACACCATCCGGCATACGGAAGGGCACGGTAACTTTGGTACTGAACTCCTTGATATCGTCCAGTTGGCCGTTGGTTACCTGCGCACGCGAAGAGAACACAAGCGCGCAAAGCACAGCGGTAAGTAGGTAAAGTTTTTTCATTAAGACGGTTTGGGTTTTTTACGTTTCGTAGAACGAATGATAATGTTAGCCAATTGTTTTCAGAAAGTAAAACGATTGAGCGCCTAAAAACAACTTTCCGCCGGATTTTATCGTCTCAAAAATAAGTTGCTAAAAAGGCTATATTAGCCAACTCTAAACCGTCGCCTGCATGAAACAGTTTTTCCGCTGTGTTTTTGTTGTATTCCTACTGGGCCTTTCCGGCTTTGAAGCTTCGGCCCAAACCCTAACAGATGGCCCTATTCAGTTACAGATCAGACTGAAGCAAATGGACGTGGGTTTTTCACCTACCGACCAGGGTGCTTTCGGTGTGGGTTTTAGCCCCGACGAACCCAACTTTAAAGTATGGGTACGCGATAATGCCGACCTGGATGGAAGCGGTTGGGTAGGCGGCACCTGCCATACCAACTCGGTTGACCCTCCGGTTATTATCACCGTAAACGATCTGCTGTTTAACTACACTTATCCAACGGCTAACGTGTCGCAGTTTTACGACATCCGCGTAGAGGCCTGGGAAGACGATAACCCCGCCGATGCCTTGTTAGGATTTTGCTCCAACGGTAGCCAGTGTACCAACGATGGTCCGCAGTGTTGCGGGGTAGTTATTTTCGGTGCCTGTGTAGGTGTTACCGAAGAGGATGATGCCGACTGTAACGGCAACCCTTTTAAAACAAACGAAGACTACCGTTTAGGTCCTCCCTGCCAGTGGTACACCCATCCCGCGGTTACCGGCAACTGCGGCAATAACTGGAAGCCTATCATGGAAACTTTCTGGCGCTATACCAAGGGAACTTCCTGCGCCGATCCTATCGATATGGGCACCATCAACAGTGGCGGTACATTAACCCATTATAACAGTAACGAGTGTTACAGCAACACGCATGCAGCGTCGCCGGGTAACGATGTTTGGTACAAGTTTCACGCCAACGGACCCATCGGTATTACCGCTTCGCTTTGTGGTGTAAACGGTGCCCAGTTCGATAGCTACCTATATCTATACAGCAGCTGCGGCGCACCGGTGGCAGATACTGCCAACGATGATGGTTGCGGCACTCAATCTACCCTGGCTTATTCTATTTGCCAGGCAGGCGATTACTACCTGGTGGTGGACGGCAAAACAGCGGCTGATATGGGCACCTTTACCCTGTCGGTTACCGATAACCCCAACTTCGTTTTTTCTGCTACCATGAGCAAGCAGGATGTGTCCTGTTTTGGCGGTAGCGATGGTCAAATTACCGTGAATGTAAACGGGGGCCTTCCACCTTATACGTATACCTGGAACCCCGCTTCTATCGGCAACGTGAATTCAACTTCCGGTTTGGCCGGTGGCACCTATTCAGTAACCGTTACCGATTCCAAAGGTTGCCAGGCAACTGCCTCGGTTGTTATAAATGTGCCTACCCAGTTAACCGCTTCTGCTACCGGCACCCCGGTAACCTGTGGTGGTGCCTGCGACGGCTCGGCAACAGTTACAGCACAGGGGGGCACACCTCCTTATACCTATGCCTGGAACTCTCTTCCTCCGCAGCAGTTACAAAACGCTACTTACCTGTGCGCCGGTAACTACATTGTTACCGTTACCGACAATAAAAGCTGCACGGTTACGGCCAACACTTCGGTGCCTAATACTACCACCATTGTTATTACGCTCGATAGCTTAAAAAATGTGCAGTGTAACGGCCTTGCCAACGGGGGTGTTTACCTTACTTCTACCGGCGGGCAGTTGCCTTATACTTTCGCCTGGAGCAACAGCGCCAGCACCGAGGACAACACCAACCTGGGCCCCGGCAGCTATACCATTACCATCACCGATAACATCGGCTGCACCGCCGGCAATAGTTATACCATCACCGAGCCACCGGTACTTACCTCGGCTGTGTCGTTCACCTTCAACCCGCGTTGTAACGCAGGCAGCGATGGTATTGTAGATATCAGCGTAAACGGTGGTGTGCAGCCTTACTCCTACCAGTGGAGTGCACCAACCAATGCTACCACCCAAAACCTGAACAATGTGGTAGCCGGCAATCATGCCGTTACCGTTACCGATGCCAACGGATGCACGGTAACCTCCTCGGCTACCTTAACCGAACCGCAACCTTACAACGTAGCGCTTATTGTTAGCTCGCTGCTATGTTATGGCGCTACCGATGGTTCTGCTTCGGTTAACGTAAGCGGCCAAACTTCGCCTTACACTTATTTCTGGAGCAACTTCGCTACCACCAGTAATGTTACCGGCCTTGATGCAGGTCCGTTCAGCCTGGTAATTGAAGATGTAAACGGCTGCGATACCATTGTTACCGGCACCGTTACTTCGCCTGCCGAATTAAACATCCAGTTAACCCCGGTTGAACCGCTTTGTGCCGACTCCGGTAATGGCGCTATTAATACAGTAGTTGCCGGTGGCACCGCACCTTACAGCTTTAGCTGGAATGGTAGCGGCGGATTTACCTCTACCCAACAAAATCCACAGGTAGGCAGCGGTTCGTATACGGTTACCGTAACTGATGCCAACAACTGCACTGCTACTGAAAGCACCGGTGTAAATGCACCGCAGCCATTTGTGCTTACGCTTATTGGCATTAACCCTAACTGCCAGGGCGACTCCACCGGCGCAGTAACAGCCAATACCAACGGTGGTGTGCTGCCGTTAACCTATGCCTGGAGCACCTCCGTGTTAGATACGGCCGCCTTTATTGAACATGCCCACCGCGGCGCTTATGCCGTTACGGTTACCGATGCCAACGGTTGCCAGGCTACCGGCCAGACCTTCCTGGATGACCCAGTGGTGGATCCCGAGTCGTGCAAGCCCGATAAGTTTGTAGTATTGGTACCTACCGCCTTCTCGCCAAACAGCGATAATATGAACGATAAACTGGTGGCCATTATGCGCAACGTGCAAAAGCTGCAGTTCTTTGTATATAACCGCTGGGGCGAACTGGTTTACCAAAACGAAAATATGCTGCCCGGCGATGGTTGGGACGGCACCTTCCGCGGAAAAGAACAACCCGTAGGCACCTATGTGTGGACCTTCAACGTAACCTATATAAACGGCGTGCACGCTACCGAAAAGGGCAGCGCTACACTGATCCGGTAAAGACTATCACAAACACTACAGAACAGGAAGCCCCGTTAACCGCGGGGCTTTTTATTTGTCCAGCAGGCGGCGGTGGTAGTTTATCTGGCCCAGGTGATAAGCCAGGTGCGCGGTTAAAAGAACCAGCACATCACCGGTGCGGCGTTTTGCGTTCTGCATCTCTATAGGAAACTCCGCATTCAACTGCTCTTCACTTAAACCGGGCAGGGTTTGCTCCACCAGCGCAATAGCTGCATCAATATCCGCCAGCAGCGTGGCCCGGCTTACATTCTTTTGTGTAAACTCCTGTTCGCGGTTGCGCACATAACCCGTTTGGCCCAACTGCGTCCCGATAAAATACTGGATATTACCCAGCAGGTGCAAACACAAATTGCCCGCTGAATTCGACACATTGCCTTCGGTAGACCAAAGGCTGTTTTCGTTTTTATAAAGTTCCAGTTCCGTTTTCAATTTGGCGAGGTCGCGCTTAAACAGCAGGGTTACTACATCGGTAATCATAAGGCAGGTTTTTTTAGTTTATTAATCGCTGCCGGCAAAAGTAGTAATTGCCTTGCACCTCAACCGCAATTACAAAAGTTTAAGAGTTGCTGCACGAACCTTTTACCACACAGGCTGTTCTTTACCCTTACAAAATACCGCATATGGCATGCCGTGATAAAATTGAAATAAGTATAGACGAGTTGGGCGATAATCATGTAATGACTTCCGTAGAAACGCCTTTACGCGAAGACGCTTTCGTAGTAGACGATGACCTGAAAGTGGAGCTGATTGAAGAAAAGTTCCGCGACATTATGCATATACTGGGCTTAGACCTGAACGACGACAGCCTGAAAGGCACTCCCCACCGTGTAGCTAAAATGTATGTAAAGGAAATCTTCAGCGGGCTGAACCCCGAAAACCAACCCAAAATTGCGCTGTTCGAAAACAAGTATAAATACAAGGAAATGCTGGTGGAAAAGGACATTACCTTTTACAGCAACTGCGAACATCACTTTGTGCCCATCATCGGCAAGGCGCATGTAGCCTACATCAGCAACGGACAGGTTATCGGCCTTTCCAAAATAAACCGTATTGTGCAGTATTTCTCCAAGCGGCCGCAGGTGCAGGAGCGCTTAACCATGCAGATAGCCAACTACCTGAAACAGGTATTGCAAACCGAAGATGTAGCGGTAGTAATAGATGCGCACCATTTATGCGTTAGCTCGCGCGGCATACAGGACGTTAGTTCTGCTACTGTTACCAGCAGCTACAACGGCAAATTCAATAACGAACAAACCCGTAACGAGTTTCTGGGTTATATAGGCTTTGGTAAATAGTTGCTTAGCTATTGAAGGAAATCTTTGGCGGCTCTTCCATCTTCGTGCGGTTTTCGGCACCCAGGTCGTAGCTTTCCGCACGGGTAAATCCGTATTGCTTCGCAATTAAATTACCCGGAAAAGATTCAATGGCTACGTTCAGCTCCTTGGTGGCCCCGTTAAAGTAACGGCGGGCAGCGGCCAGTTTGTTTTCTATGTCACTTATCTCTTCCTGGAGTTGCAAAAAGTTGGTGTTGGCTTTTAAATCGGGGTAAGCCTCTACAGTTACCCGCAAGCCCTGCAGGGCCGAAGTTAAAGCGCTATCGGCTTTTACTTTTTCATCCACCGTAGTAGCACTGGCCAAACCATTGCGGGCTTTTACTATTTTCTCCAGCACATCTTTTTCATGAAACGAATAACCCTTCACCACTTCTACCAGCTGCGGTATCAAATCGCTGCGCTGTTTTAACTGCACATCAATATCGGCAAACGCATTTTCGCGGTTATTGCGCATACGCACCAGGCCGTTGTAAACACCAATGGCCCAAAACACCAGCAGCAGTACTACCGCCACTACTATAATAACAGGAATCATAGTTTTAAAATTTAAACGAAAGCTAAGGAATTTACCGGATTGTGCGAACCAAAAAAACCCGGGAGCTTATATATAGGCCCCCGGGTAAACACACCTAGTCTCTTGGTATTATGGCAATCTCTTCTTCCATCTTTCCATCGCGGAACATCCGCAGGTAATGCTTTTTATTATCCATTTCAGCGCTGCCTATCTGGTAGCTGTAGGTATACTCCCCTTCGCGCTGGGTTTCGTTGTTTACATACACCCGTTTCATGTGGTTATCTTCATCAAACAGGGCAATCATAATCTTACTGGTATTGATCAGGCTGTAACTCAAACTACCCGAATAGGTGTAAGTAATAACGCGCGTTTGCACCGGAGCGCTGTAATCAGGTGCGGCATCATATATCTTCGAAAGCGGAATGTTTTTAGCCTTGGCTACAAAGCGGCGCAGCTCATACATCATGGTGGTATCGCTGCTGCTGATGCTGCTTAAATCGTGGTTATTGGTTAAGCACCATACGGCATCCTGGGCAGCATCGCTCTGGTACTTTTTACGATTCAATAACTCCGCAAGGCCCAGCAGGTTGCCAGTTGTGCGCTTACCCATTCTGAAACTTTCGGCACTCGAAGGCGAACCGTCCGTTGCTTCAGTACACATGGCATACAGGCGGTAATTCTTCTTTGCTTTCGGCTGCAACTTCACAATCAGGGTTTGGGTAACCATCATAGCCTGTATGCCGGTATCATCGGGCATCAGCATATAACCATAATCCAGGTTCAGCGTCATATCATCGGCGCTGGCATTTACAATCTCCATGCTCATGCAGGGGCCGTAGTGCGAACTGGCCATCATATGTGCCGTATCGTCTTTCGCGCCGCTGAACTGCACGTTTACCAATTTCTTCTGAATGGCGTCCGCCAGCTTATAGCTTACTTCGGCCCTGCCGGTTGCCAGCAGCAACAGGCAGCTTAAGGTTATTACAAGGCTCTTCATACAGGTGGTGTTTGCTAATACAATGCAACAGCCGCCCGAAAGCCACAGACCCAAACACCTTATTAGCAATTTTTTAACGATTGATTTAGCTTGCACTGTTTATGCTCGCGCGGTTGCGAAAACGGTGCAAAAACCTATTTTCAACCACAGAATTTATTGGAACCATGAGAAACTTTTTATTTATAACACTGCTGCTTTTAAGCGGTTTATGCACGGCACAAAACACTACGTATACATTTTCCCCTAAATGGAAACCGGGTGCGCAAAGGACACTGCGCATACACACCAATTCCGTTTCTGAAAAAAACGGTGTCAAAGAACCCGAGGAGGACGAAACGTTGCAGGTGGAGGTAGAGGTAACCCGGGAGGACCGCTCCTTTTATTACCTCAACATCAATTACGAGAATGTGGTTTTGCGCACCGTAAAAAAGTTTTTTGCCGATTTGGGCGAGGAAGCACAAACCAAAAAGAAGCTGTTACTTAAATACAAAGTGAACAAGGAAACCGGCGATTTGGCGCTGATTAACTGGAAGGATGCGCAACAATTTATCTTGTCGGAAATTGACCAAATGACAAGCCTTGTAAAGAAAAAATCTCCCGAAACGGCTGATATGGCCGCCCTCGCTTTTTCGCCTATCAAACTGGCGTTTAAGGATCAACAAAGTATAGAGGCCTACATAAGCGATGAAATTGGTTTTCTAACCTTGCCCTTCGGCAAAAACCTAAGCACGGTCGATACGCTTACCATCACCGATCGCGTACCCAACCCCTTTAACCCTCAGGACAGTATCAACGGCACGTCAAAATTCATTTTAAAAAGCATTACCGGCAGTGCCTGCGTCATCAATAGCCAGCAGCAGCTGGACCTTTCTTCCTTCAAACAAATGATGAAAGAACTTATGAAAACCTTGGCCAAGTCCTTTAACGCTGCGGATACCGAAAAAAAACTTGCTGAACTTGACCAGATAGAATTCGACATACGCATGAGCGATGATGTTTTTTTCGATCGTACAAGTTCGTGGCCCACTAAATATGTACGCACGGGCACGTTTACAATGTCCGATGGTGAAAAGAGCAACCATTCGGTTACCACTAAAACAGTAACGGTAGAATAATCCCGTTTACTAAAAAAAACGCCCTGCCATAAGCAGAGCGTTTAAAATCTAAATCGGCTGAAAAATTTATACCGGAAGGCCCATGGCATTTGCTGTGTTTACTTCCATGTACGTGTTGGTGCTTACGCTTCCTACCTTCGAATTCAGGTAGTCGGTAAGGTGTTCAATAGAGTCGGCTTCCCACAAACAAACGCCGGTAGCCATATCAGGCGAAGGCATTACCTGGTGAATTTTAATGCCCGCAGGTAAGCTGGGCAGCGATTCTTTTGCGGAGTTCCAAAAAGCGGCAACATCCGAAATCTGGTGGTTTACTACAATCAACATGGGTAAAGGGATTTGGTTAGCAATGTTTGTAAGGTAACTTACTTAAGCACAATGCAGCATTTTTAAAAATGCATACCCCCGTTGTTGTTAAACCCCGCATTTAGTGTTTGTTAACAGCGCGCACCTAAGCAGCACTTGTTTTTACCTCCAGCACATAGCCGCTTTTGTGCAGGTTATTAAGTGCTACCGCTTCATCGGCCGAAAGATATTTACGCAGGCGCGCAATATATACATCCAAACTGCGGCCGGTAAAATAGTTTACCTCGCGCCACAACTGCCGCAATATATCCTCGCGACGTACCAGGTTGTTTTGGTGCAGGCAAAGTAAACGCAGCACTTCCGCTTCTTTAGGCGAAAGCACCTGTTGTGCTGTTCCGCAATTCAAGGTTCGGGTAGCGTAGTTAAACGCCAGGTTACCCAGCACAAATTCCTGCTGTTCGTCTGGCGGTTGTTCCACCGCTACCTGACTGCGTTTAAGTATCGCTTTAATTTTATGCAGCAGTATTTCAGCATCCACAGGCTTAACCAGGTAATCATCCGCACCTGTTTCAAAGCCCGTTACCATATCATCCTTCCGGCTTTTGGCCGTCAAAAAAATCAGGGGTACCTGTTTGTTGCTCTCCCGTATCTGCACCGCCAGCTCTAAGCCATCCCGCTTGGGCATCATTACATCCAGCAGGCATAAGTCGAAGTGGTGATTGCGGAACATATTCCAGCCGTCCACACCATCCTTGGCATGCGTAACCTCCAGGTTGTTTAAGCTCAGGTAATCGCGCAATATCTTGCCGAAGCTCTGATCGTCTTCTACCAATAATATACGTGGCTTTTTACTCATGCCTTTTTAAGTGCTATGTAAAATATACTTCCGCGGCCCGGTTCGCTTTCCACCCACACGCGGCCACCCCAGCTTTCTACGGTGTTCTTTACGAAATTAAGCCCCAGCCCAAAACCCTTCACATCGTGCCGGTTGCCGGTATGCACCCGGTAAAATTTATCAAATATCTGTTGCTGATCGCTTTTGCTTATACCTATGCCGTTATCCTTTACGCGCAGCACTACTTCGCCTCCCTGCACCTTTACCTGCACATAAATATGCGGAGCGCCATGGCTGTATTTTAAGGCATTATCCAGCAAATTGGCCAGTACATAGCCTAACTCCGGTTCCTGTGCCATTACTTTTAGGTGATCCGGCATCTCCACTTGCAATTGCCCGGCACGCTGCTCTACCAAACCCTGAAACTGCCCCTGCTGCAAAAGTAACACGGCGTTCAGGTCTACGGCTTCAGCACAGTTGCCTTTATCGCGTTCGGTAGCGGCTACTTCCAGTATGCGGTCTACATGCCTGGCCAGTTTCTGCGCCTCTTCCTTTATCATGCCGGCATATTCATTCAATACCGGTTGTTGCCCGTTACCATTTACCAGCTTCAGCGTATCGGCCGTCATGCTGATGGTAGCCAGCGGCGTTTTAAACTCGTGGGTCATGTTGCTGATAAAGTCGTGGGTTATTTCATTTACTTTCTTCTGACGGAGAATCAATCGTATCGCCAGCACAAAAACCAGAATCATAATGGCAGTAAACAACAGCGATAGCAGCAGCATACCCGTTACCGATGCCAATATGTATTTATTCCTTGAGGGGAAATCAGCCGCTAACATCCATCTGTTCTCCGTTAAGCCCGCGTTTAGCAACGTGGCTTTATAGCTGTATTCCTCCGGCGTTTTATAGCCACCCTTGTTGGCCAGCCAAATACTGTCGTTATCCTCTTCGTAAATAGCCAGGTGATAATCTTCAGGTAAATGTTGCGAAGCAAATTGTTTTTGCGCCATGCGTATCAGTAAAGCGCTGTCCAGTAAATCCTGTAAGCTTAAATGACTGGCCGCATATTCATCTGCTGCATCTTTAATAAACGAATAAAACATCTGGCGCTTCTCGTTGCGCACCGTTGGTGGGGGTTGCACAGTAGCCGGCATGGGCGGCGGTGCTACGGTTGCCATAGCAACAGGCGGCGTTGGCGGTTCGGGTACATCAGGTGCACCGGCCTCAATACGTACTTCATTTCCGCCATTGCGCCTGGTAGTACTAATTACCATTTTATGCGCACCGTCTTCCTTGGTGTTTATCACCAGCGAAACCTCTTCGGTTGTATCGTTGTTGGTTTTCTTGCTGTTGATGATAAAGTTCATGAAGGCTTTATCGGGCCCATGTATCTCCTCTGTCAATACGGTGTCTTCCTGCATGCATTCCGCCAAAAAATTAACGCCCTGCTTTAACTGCATGTTCTCTGCGGTTTGGCGTAAGGCAGTGTAAACACGCTGGTCAAATTCATCACCGCTCAGGCGCACAGCGCTGCTTATCCATAAATACTGGATAAGTATAAGCCCCAGCAGGGCTACACTCATAAGCGCAATCAACAGGGCAATACGCCGCCTGGTTTTCATGCCTCCAAAAGTAACCGCTAATAGGGATCGTTAATGCTCTTTAACTTTTTGTTAACCGCCGTTAACCTGATATTAACCGGTTGGCGTTCAGGCGCGGTGCACCTTTGTAACGCAAAACAATTCGCTCACATAAAAACCAGATGATATGAAAAACCCATTCGCACAAAAACTCGGTCTGTTACTGCTGGCACCTATCGGTGCCTTGTTGCTGGCTGCCTCCGATGGCCCCGGTAGCAAATCGAAAACAGAAACCTACCATGTAAAAATAGTAACTACCGAAAACGGCAAAACACAGGTAGTTGAAAAAGACTTTGCTACCAACGCCGAAATGAACGCCTTTATGAAGGAACAAAAGCTGGACCTTCCCGAAGTTCCCGAACCACCAACACCACCTGCTGCACCCACACTTAACCTGCCCGATGTGCCCGAACCACCGCAACCCGAATTAAAAGGTGCTAAAAAAGTGGTGATTGTTACCTCCGATGAAAAAGGAAAAGGCAACGAAGTAGTGACCATTAATGTGGAAGGCGATGAAGATGAATTGGCCGAAACCACTACCGACAGCAACAAACTAACCAAAGTGATTATCGTAAATAAGCAGGTTAGCAAAAACAAAAAAGAGAAAGAGGTAAACGTTACCGTGGATGTAAAAGGCAATGAAAAAATCGAGGATAAACCGGCCGGGCAACAAATCAGGCAAACAAAAACCGTTACCATTTCTACCACTACCGAAAACAACAGCGAACCTGCTGCTACAGCAATTACGGTAGTGCCCGGTGTTAAGGAAACCACGGAAGAGAACATTCATAACCTAACGTTCTTCCCCAACCCCAGCAACGGACGCTTTTATGTATCGTTTACAGTGGCTAAACCTGCGGATGTAGAACTGCGCATTACTGATTTAAACGGCAAGGAGGTGTACAGCGATAAACGCAGCAACTTCAGCGGCCAATACGAAAAGGACTTTTACGAAGGCAAACTGGCTACCGGCAGTTATATTATGAATGTGATAAGCGGCAGCGAACATCAATCACTTAAAATGACGATTGCCAAATAATACCTCCCTCTTCTTCATACGCTTCTGCGGAAGTGGTTTTCGCAATAGGGCGGCCAACTGGCCGCCTTTTTGTTTTTGCCACCAAGGCACAAAGACACGAAGGTTTATCATTGGTCTACAGATATCATGCCTTGACCTCTTTCTATAAAAAGGCTTCTGCTGTATTCCTGCCCTCTTTGAGCAGCAGAGAGGGGTCGGGGGTGAGTCCCGACGCACCCGTTAAACACACCATGCCTGGTTTAAGCACCTATTGCCATAAAACCTTCGTGGCTTCATAGCTATTTTATTTTTAGTTGCCGCGTTATAGGCATATAAGCGGCTGCTATTGGTAAACCTGTATTTTATATCTTGTATTCCCTTTATTTACTTCGTGTCTTTGTGGCAAAAGCTTTTTATGAAAAAGGTAACTACCGTCGACGACTACATCGCCCAATTTCCACCCGAAACACAGGCCCTGCTACAGCAAATGCGCAGCATTATCCGTAAAGCAGCACCTAAAGCCCAGGAGGAGATAAGCTACAACATGCCTGCCTACCGGCAGAACAAAGTGCTGGTCTATTTCGCAGGCTACAAAAGCCACATCGGCTTCTACCCTACCGGAGCAGGCATTGCCGCCTTTCAAAAAGAAATTGCAGCATACAAAAACTCCAAAGGCGCCGTGCAGTTCCCGCTTGATAAAAAACTACCTGTGGGCCTCATCACTAAAATGGTAAAATACCGTGCAAAGCAGGATAAGGAGATGAAGCGCTAAACTTTCCGAGCTCTGATTTCTGCTATCTACTATTTCATCTATGGTGAACTTTGTATTCTACTTCATCTTAGATTCTTCGCGCCTTCGAGGCAATGTATTCTGTGGTTCGGCTGTTCAACTCTAAACTTCAAATTTTAAACCCGAAACCCAACTGTAAACCGTAGACTGAAAACTGTAAACTCTTAAAGCCTTTGTGGCAATGTATTTTGTATTCTCTCTTAAACTACAACCTCCTGCGACAAAACAATTTAACAATTATAATTAGGAGTTTTGTTTCTTTTTTATTTACTTTTGCAGACCGTTCCTTGAAATCCGCAGCGCACTCTGCCCTTTTCTATCGTTGCCGGAAGTGTGCCCGGGAGGTGTTCATATTAAACTTTGTTAGATTTGTGCACTTGAAAAACACTTGCACAAATGTGCACAAATCGCGAAAGGAACAAAGGCCGAACCCGCGCTTTTTCTGCGTTTTAACACAAAAATCCTTTATATGAAAACTTATGTAACATGTGCACAAGCAGTACACCTGCACAAGCATGCACAAGCAGTGTTGATAAACCTGGGGAATGAGTTGGGCATGACGCATATTCCGCCTAACCCTTAAGGGCCTTCATTCTTTCTTACCGGCATACGCTGGTACGCAAAAAAAAACGGGCTCCGTTTCCGGAACCCGTTTTATAGTCATAAAACAAAACTTAGCTACTAGTGAGGCTGAGACGGAGTTGGCGTTACAGCAGGAGTAGGTTGATTAGCTGCAGGATCGTTAACGGTACCTGTAATTTTCAACGTTTCGTTAGGGTTTTTAGCGTTCGAGGTAACAGTCACTGTTTTAGTGAACGGACCCGGACGGTTGATATCGTAGTGAACTTTGATTTCACCGCCTTTGCCCGGCAGAATTGGCTCGGTAGGGCAGGTAGGCACAGTGCAACCACAAGATCCACGGCAGCTGCTGATGATAAGTGGCGACTTACCGGTGTTGGTAAACTTGAAGATACGGGTCGAGTTGTTCTCGTCACCCTTTGTAACAGTACCAAAATCTATAGTGGTTCCATCCCACTTAAATTCCGGTGCGTTCGGATCCGGTGCCGGAGTGCCCTGTTGGGTCTCCTGAGCGCTTGCGAAAAGCATTGCGCCGGCCATACTGAACATCAGAAATAACTTTTTCATCGTTGTTGGTTTTGTTTTTAATTATTGGTTGTCGCAATCGTTAAATCAAATGTAATGCCTTTTCTATCGTGCACCCCATCTAAGCCCCTCAACTTTAACGAATTTTTAGAGGATTGGCTTTTATTGGCTAACACGGGCGCATTTAAGGTGCAGGGGCCATGTTATTTCCTTCACTTCTTGCTCCGGCCACAAGGCGGAAAGCTTGCCAATAAGCGTCTCTTCAATAGGGTCGGTACTATGTTTCCCTATATACTTGTTATAGGCACTCCAGCTGCGCAGGTAGTTCAGCCATTGGTCGCGGGTCCAGTGCATGGTGCAATGAAAAGCCGGAGTTTCCATCGCCTCAAACGGAAAGGGAAGGGTAGTATACTGTTGCCTTACATACCAGCGCCCGTCGGGCCAGTACGGCAACAGGTAATCATAGGCCCACCAGTTCATAAGTTCATCTATTGCCGGACTAATGTGGGCCATACTGTAGGTCCACAGCGCAATAATGCCATTGGGTTTCAATACTCTACGGGCCTCCGGGTAAAATTTAGCATGCTCAAACCAATGGGCAGCGGTAGCAGCAGTCAGCAGGTCGGCGTAATGGTCGGGCAGGCCGCTCTCTTCTGCCGAAGCCACCCGGTATTCCACCTTAGGCGCGGCAATGGCGTTTTTAATCTGTTCCTGGCTGGGATCAGTGGCAATTACCCTGTCAAAATAGGCCGAAAGCGATACAGCAGCCTGTCCGTTTCCTGTGCCGCTATCCCAACAAAGGTGGTGCGCAGGTGCCAGTTGGGCCAAATAGCTGAAAAGCTCATCGGGATAGGTAGGCCGGGCCAGCCTGTAAATGGCCGATTGTTTCGAAAAATGGTCCTCAAATTTCATGAACTAAAGGTAATAATTGAGCAGCAACTGTTATTGGCCTGCCATTGGGTTGTTAAATTAACGGGTTGTTGAGGGCAAACAGGCGTAAAAGCCGGTTATTTTAACGGTTCGCACAGGCTTTTTTACGTCTGGCGCATCGATTAAGGAAACTTTCTTCGTTTTTTTTGTTTCCGTGGTGTTTGGTACCTACTTTAGCGCCCGCTTTTGAAAAACAATCAGTTTCCCCTCTTACTGGAACGTTCGCGCGAGTTGTTCATGCGGCATGGCGTTAAAAGCCTTACCATGGATGACATTGCCCGCGAGCTGGGCATGAGCAAGAAAACGATCTACCAGTACGTAGACAATAAGAGCGAACTGGTACAGCTTACGCTGGAGGAATACCTGAAGGAGGAACGCAACTCGGTAAGCCGCATGGTGGCCGGGGCTAAAAACTCGGTGGATTGTATCATTATCCTGGTTTCTTACTTTCTGAATCAAACACGGGAGTTTAACCCTTACGTGCTGAACGACCTCCAACGCTACTATCCGGCAAGTTGGGTGGTGCTGAACGATTACAGGTACAATTATTTTAAGGGGGTTATCGCAAAAAACATTGAAGAGGGTATAACCGAAGGACTTTACCGCCCTGATGTGGATGCAGATGTTATTTCAAAGATTTACGTAAAGGGTTTCGAAATCCTGCTGGACCAGGAACTCTTTCCTCAAAAAGATTACGTGTTTGTAACCGTCTATAAAGAATTCCTGAACTATCACTTGCGCGGTATTGTATCGCAAAAGGGGTTAAAAATTCTGGAAGAACACAACATATTCAAAACCTGATTTATGAAAAGAGCGTTCGCGATAGTATTGGCAGTAGTACTTGTTATGCAGGTAACCGCGCAGGAAAAAGTGATAAGAAGCTTTACCCTGCAGGAAGCGGTGGACTATGCCATACAGAACAACAACACCATGAAAAATGCTGCCCTTAGCGAAAAGCAGGCCAAGTGGCGCAACCTTGAAATTTATACTACCGGTTTACCACAGGTAAGTGCCAGTGTCGATTATCAGTATTACTTTAAAACACCCGAGGTTCCTTCCCTGGCCAAGTTTTTTAGCGATACTACCAGCAGCAGCGCACGCGTGTTCAGTTACCTGGCCGCCAACGATCCTAACATTGCCAATATCCTGTATCAAAGCGCTATTGCCAGTAAGGATCAAAAAATCTCCTTCGTATTACCACACTCCCTGGGTGGCAGCTTACAGGTTAGCCAGCTTATTTTTGATGCCCGCTACTTTTTTGGTATCCGCGCAGCAAAAGATCTGCTTTCCACCAGTATGTTAAGCACCAAGCTAAGCGAACAGGATGTACGCTATAATGTTACCAAAGCATACTATCAATCGCAGGGAGCTAAAGAGGCCAACGCCTTATTACAGCGCACCCTGGGTTTAATTCAGCAATTATTAAAGGATACCCGCCAGGTGTTTGCACAGGGTTTAATTGAAGAAATGGACGTTAACCGCCTGGAACTGATTGAAGCCAACCTGCAAAGCCAGATTACCACGCAAAACCAAATGGCAGAAGTAGCCTTGGCAAACCTGAAGTTTCAAATGGGTTTGCGTTTGGATGATGAAATACTGCTGACCGATAACCTGGAGAAGCTGCGCAGCGGTCTTAACCTTTCCGGTGATACGAAAATGGACCCATCGCAGCGTGTAGAATATCAGTTACTGAACACCGCTATTCGTTTAAAAGGCTACGATGCGGCTCAAAAACGCAGCGGTTACTATCCCTCCATGTTTGCCTTCTTAAATTATGGATGGACCGGCCAGTCAGATAAATTCGATGGGTTGTTTAAGAAAACTACCACAGTTTATCCCGATGGTGATATCCGTAAAACCAGTGCCTGGTTCAGTCAGGGCTTAGTAGGCCTGAGCTTAAAGCTGCCAATCTTCGATAGCGGTCAAAAAATGGCACAGGTAAAACAGGCTAAGCTGGAACAGCAAAAAACCATTAACGATCTGGAGAACTTTAAGAACGCAGCCGATCTGCAGTTCCGCCTGGCACAAAGCAATTTTAATGCAGCACTTGCCGACGAGGTGAATACCCAAAAAGCCAGCGACCTGAGCGAAAAGATTTTCAAAAAGAACCAGGTAAAATTTCAGGAAGGTGCCGGCAGCAGTTTCGAACTGGTACAAAGCGAACAGGATTTTACCACTAACCAGTTAAAGCATATCCAAAGTGTATTAACGCTGTTGAATGCCAAAGCCGATTTGGATAAAGCCCTTGGCACCAATAAGTAAACCCTTAAACCTAAATACTTAAAGATTTAAATAAGCAATGATGCATACACAAAATAAAACAGCGGCGGCCTTCTTAAACGGCCGATTCATCCTACTGGTTGTTACAGCAGCTATCCTGTTGGCTTCTTGCGGCGGTTCGGAACTCGATAAGAAGAAAAAAGAACTGGCCGATGCCAAAGCCAAGGTAAAGGAGTTGAACACCAAAATTGAAACCCTTACAAAGGAAATAGCCAAAATGGACACCAGTGTTCGGGTAGAAGCGAAAGCTAAGTTGATACAAATCGACACCCTGCGCAAACAGGAGTTCAAACACTACATCGAAGTACAGGGTAATGTGGATGCTGAAGAAAACGTATTGGCTTTACCTCAACAACCGGGTTTAGTACGTGCCATTTATGTGAAAGAAGGCGACGTGGTGAAGAAAGGTCAGTTATTGGCTATAACCGAAACTACCGGTGCCATGGAAGCAGGTATCCTTACCCTGCAAACCCAATTGGATTTGGCTACCACCGCTTTTGAAAAACAACAGCGTTTGTGGGACCAAAAGATAGGCAGCGAAATTCAGTTCCTGCAGGCTAAAACACAGAAGGAAGCCCTCGAAAAGCAAATGGCGGCCCAGCGCCTGCAGTTGGAAATGACCAAAATTATCGCCCCTATTTCCGGTACTGTAGATGCGGTTAACCTGAAGGTGGGTGATATGGCAGCCCCAAGTCAGTTGATGCCCGGCATACGTATCGTAAACAACAACAAGCTTTCGGTAAAAGCAAAACTGGCAGATAGCGATTACGGTAAGGTAAAAGAAAACGCCATGGCCGAAGTGGAGTTCCCTGATATGGGCCGCACAATAACCGCACCTATCAGCTATGTACAGCGCACCATCGATGCCCGCAGCCGTACCTTTACGGTAGAAGTAAAACTGAATAATCAGCAGGGTAACTTTGCTGCAAACATGATTGCCAAACTGAAAATCAACGATGCCGTACTTAAAAATGTATTGCTCGTTCCTTCGAACGTAGTACAAAAAAGTGCCGATGGCTTGTATGTGTTGGTAGTGGAAGATGGTAAGGAAGGACCGGTGGCCCGCAAGCGCCTGGTAACAACCGGTATGGATTATAAAGGCCAAACCGTTATTACAGAAGGATTAAACGAAGGCGACCGTATTATCATTTTCGGCTATAGCGAATTGGTGGACGGACAGAGAATACAATTTTAATTACTGCCGGCGGTGGCGTACACCGCGGCTGTATGTAATTCCATAAAAACGGCTGCCCCGCGTGGTTGGCCACCTAAAGGATTATGAAGACTGAACGTTTAAAAGAACTGGGCTTTACCAGTTGGTGTATAAACAATGCCACCAGCATTTATGTATTTACCTTTTTAATAACCGCCATTGGTTTGGGTACTTACATTGGTTTGCCAAAGGAATTGTTCCCCGATGTGGTAGTGCCTACCATTTCGATTGTAACAATTTACCCCGGCGCAACGCCCGAGGACATTGAAAACCTGATTACCAAACCCATCGAAAAACAGGTTAAAGGTTTGAATGGTGTAAAGAAGGTAACCAGCAACTCGCTCAGTGACGTGTCGATTATGACCGTTGAGTTTGCTACCGACCTTAAACCTTCGGAGTGTAAACAGAAAGTAACTGATGCGGTTGCCAAGGGCAAGAAAGACCTGCCCAGTGACCTGAAGAACGATCCGCAGATTCAGGAGTTCGATATCAACGAGCTGCCGATTATGAACATCAACTTATCGGGCGATTTGCCGCTTGACCAGATCAAGAAATACGGTGAAGATCTGCAGGACCGCATCGAAAGCATGAAGGAGATTACCCGCGTAGACATTGTGGGTGGTTTAGACCGCGAGATTCAGATCAATGTAGACCTCTATAAAATGACCTCCGCCGGTATTGCCTTCATGGATATAGAAAATGCCGTGCAGCGCGAAAACCTGAACATCTCGGGTGGCGAAGTGCGGGTAGGCGAATTACGCCGCAACCTGCGTGTTACCGGTGAATTCAAAGACCCCAAAGAGATTTCGAACATTGTAGTGCGTTCGTTTACCGGCACCACAGTCTTCCTTCGCGACATTGCAACTGTAGAAGATACGTATAAAGAGAAACAGGACTTTGCTCACCTGGATAATAAACCGGTGGTAACGCTGAACGTAGTAAAGCGCAGCGGCGAAAACCTGATTGAAGCAACTGACCAGATCTATGCTATCCTGGACGATTACAAGGAAAACAAATTCCCGCAGGGCTTACAGGTTAAAGTAACCGGCGATACTTCCGAAAACACCCGTATACAATTGCACGACCTGTTAAACACGGTTGTGCTGGGTTTCATCTTTGTGGTGTTTATCCTGATGTTCTTTATGGGCTTTACCAATGCCTTCTTCGTAGGGCTTTCGGTGCCGCTGGCAACGCTAGTAGCGTTCCTGTTCATGCCTTTCCTGGGCATGACGATGAACGTAATGGTGTTGTTCTCGTTGCTATTAGCACTGGGCATTGTGGTGGATGATGCCATTGTGGTAATCGAAAACACGCACCGTATTTTCCATAAATACGAATATGATATTAAACAGAGCGCCAAGTACGCGGCAGGCGAAGTGTTTATACCGGTGTTAGCCGGTACGCTTACCACCTTAGCGCCGTTTGTGCCATTGCTTTTCTGGCCCGGTATCATCGGTAAGTTTATGAAGCACCTGCCTGTAACGCTTATCATTACACTGGGCGCTTCGTTATTCGTTGCTTTCGTAATGAACCCTGTTTTTGCCGTAACCTTTATGAAAAAGGATGAGCACGGCAAAAGCAATCTGAAAGATTACAAATGGGGCTTCCTGTTCTTTACCGCATTAGCCGGTATAGGTTATGCCACCGGCAGTTTCGGTATCGGCAACTTCGGTGTGTTCTGTATTCTGTTGTTGCTGCTTTACCACTTTGTGCTGCTGCGTTCTATTACCTTCTGGCAGGAACGGTTGTGGCCTAAGGTAGTAAATGGTTATCGCAGAATCTTACGTCAGTTTGTAAAAGGCTATCGCCCTATCTGGATTCCGCTGATTACCGTTGCCTTTTTATTTGGCACCATCGGTATTTTTGTGGCCACTAATCCCAATGTAGTGTTGTTCCCGAGCGGCGACCCTAACTTTGTGTATGTGTATTGCAAGCTGCCTATGGGCACCGATGCTACCGTTACCGATTCGCTTACCCGCGTAATTGAAAAACGCGTTTATAAAGTAATAGGTGAGAACAACCCCGATGTTACCTCGGTTATTACCAACGTAGGCCTTGGTGCCGGCGACCCGCAGAACCCAGATAAAGTAGCTACACCTTATAAGAGCAAGGTAACTGTTGCCTTTAAAAAGTACGCCGAACGTAAAAACCCGCATACCGGTATCTGGCTGGATAGCATCCAGAAAGAGTTTAAACACCTGGGCATACAGGGTGCCGAAATTTCGGTAGAGCCGGAACGCAACGGCCCACCGGTTGGTAAGCCAATCAACATCGAAATCAGCGGCGATGAGTTCTCTGAACTGGAGAAGCTGACGAGCGAATTAAAAGTGCGCATTGACAAAGAAGGTATTGATGGTATTGATGAGTTGAAGAGCGATCTGCAAATCAGCAAACCGGAAATAATCGTTGATCTGGATAAGGAGAAAATGCAACGCGAAGGTATGTCACTGGGTCAGGTTGCTGCCGAATTGCGCACCGCCTTATTCGGTAAAGAAGTTTCTAAGTTTCGCGATGCCAACGATGACGCGCCTATACAATTACGCCTGCGTGCAGAAGACCGTAAGGATGTTGAACAACTGATGAACGTAAACATCAGCTACATGGATTTCAGCACGGGGTCTTTCCGCCAGGTTCCCGTTTCTGCCATTGCAAACATCCGTTACGATAATACCATCAGCGTTATCAACCGCAAAAACCAACGCCGGGTAGTTACGCTTTCCAGCGACCTGTTAAGTGGCTACAACGCCAACAACATTTTACCTGCCGTGCAGAACATCATCAACAACATGGATATTCCGGAAGGTTACGACATTAAGATTACAGGTGAGCAAGAGCAACAGGCTGAAACAGGCGCGTTCCTGGGCAAAGCTTTTGCAGGCGCTATTGCGCTGATGTTCCTGATCATGGTAACGCAGTTTAACTCCGTTATCAAGCCGCTTATCATCTTCACTACGGTAGCATTCTCGTTAATCGGTGTGTTTATCGGCTACACTATCACACACATGACCTTCTCGATTGTAATGAGTGGTGTGGGTGTGTTTGCCTTAGCGGGTATCGTAATCCGTAACGGTATTCTCCTTATTGAATTTATCGACGAGTTGCGCGAGCGCGGTGAAGGCGTTGAAGATGCCGTTGTAGATGGCGGTGCCACCCGTATGACACCGGTTATACTAACGGCCTCTGCGGCAATCTTAGGTCTTATTCCATTAGCCATCGGTTTAAACATGGACTTCGAAACCCTGTTCTCACACTTTAATGCCCACTTCTATTTAGGTGGCGATAACGTGAAGTTCTGGGGCCCGCTTTCGTGGACTATGATCTTTGGTTTGGTAATGGCAACCTTCTTAACCTTGTTAGTGGTGCCAACTATGTATATGCTGGGTTACAAAACCCGCGAATGGTTCCGCCGTCGTTTCTTTAAAAAACCAGTGGCTTAAACATATAAAAGCATCTTATATAGTGTCCATGTCAATCGCATGGACACTATTTTTAAGGTGTGTTGACGTCTAGTGTATCGCCGGGGTTCGCAGGCGTTTCCGTATTCAAAAACACCTCGGTTTCCGGTTCTTCTTCTTTGCGCAGCAGCAGGATAGTACTGATACCCGAAACCACCAAACCGAGAATAGCCAGATAATAACCCGGTAAAAAGTTAAGGCTAAAATCTACACCGGCCATCAAACCATCCTCTGCCTTTGCAGAAATAGTGCGGCCAAACGAGAGGCGAAAAAACACGAGCATTAAAGCGCCGGTAAACGAAAGGATCAATACAATTAAATCCCCTTCTCGGTTGCGTACAAAATACCAGGCCAGCAAAGCAAAGAGCGCGCAGGCTAAAGCCGCAATAGCATAAGGACTTGGTTTAATGTTATCGGCGTCAGAGTGAAGAGTTTCTCTTCCTTCCAAAGCAGGCTCATCTTCGCCGGTAAGCGGATTGTAGTTGCTGAGGTCGCGGCCTATGATAAAGCTATAGCCCTTTACTGTAACCAGGCTGGTGTTGTTGCAGCGCAGGTCGCAAAAGGGCAGCAAAAAGCAAAGCATAGAAGCCAATAAGGCGCCGGGGCGTAACAAGGTAAGTTTCATAGGTTAAGTGTTTGTTTTAGGTGGTTGCAGGTGGTGGGGTTTGAGGCATATCACGAACCGTATCACTTTCGCGCCAGGCAATCAGGCCTCCAATCAAGGCGCCAACAAAACCAATAACCGCCAGAAAGTAGCCATATAAAAACTCGAGATAAAAGCCCATGCTGCCCAGTTTGTCCGTATCCAGCCCTTCGGCAATCTTGTGCTGCAGGTGCCGTTCAGCACTTATCTTAAGCAACAACAAACAGGCTGCTCCAATAGCAGATAATGCAAGTATGATTACTAAACCACGTCTGTTTCTCAAAGCAAAAAATACAATCAGGCCACCCAGCGCACAAAGCAAAGCGGTAATAGCAAAGGGGTTAGGTTTCACTCTTTCCTTGTTGGTAGAAGCGGGTTCTTCCGTTGCCTCATCAGCGCCACCTAACAATGGATTCTTTAAATCGCGGATACCGCTTAGATCCTTGCCTACAATAAAGTCGTAGCCGTTAATACGTGCAATGGCCAGCTTATTGCAACGCAAATCGCAAAAGGGTAAGGCGAAAGCAACCAAAGCAATCAACAAAAACGAAGGCGAGATAAGCGACAGTTTCATGCAGGATGTTTTAAACAAAGTAAAGCATTAAAACCTAATGCTATTAATGCAGGTCGAGGGCCTTGTAAATTGCCTCCTGCAACTCGGTGCGCACATTCATCTTCACCAACAGGTTGTTCTCGGCATTGGGATATACACGGTTGCTGAGGAAGATGTACGTTAAGTTATATTTCGGATCGCTCCACACACAGGTACCCGTAAAGCCGGTGTGGCCAAAGGTTTCCAGCGATACGCCATCATAACAAGGCGAAGCTTTATTGATGTCCGGTTCGGGTTTATCGAACCCATAACCACGGCGCGAGATCTTGCTTTGGCGAGCGGTAAAGGTTTTAACCGTAGCCGAATCGAGGATGCGCTTGCCATTGTAGGTGCCTTTGTTAAGCACCATCTGGAACAGTGCCGCCAAATCGTACGCATTGCTGAATAAACCCGCATGACCAGCCACACCACCATACATGGCGCTACCGGGATCGTGCACATAACCCCGCACTATTTGCTTACGGAAGAACGAATCATTCTCGGTAGGCGGTATTCGGTCGCGGGTAAAGCGGTTGAGCGGATGGAACCCAATGCGGGTTAAGCCCATTGGTTCATAGAAGTTCTCGCGCACATAATCATCCAGCTTTTTGCCGCTTACGGCCTCTACTACCTTTTGCAAGGTATAGAAGTCCAAATCGCTGTAGACATACGATGGATGCGGATCGACTTTGCTGTGTGCCATCATGCTCCACATCGTATCGGGGTAATCGTAACGGATGAACATGCTATCAGCTACCTGCACATTGAAGGTGTCGTTTGGTGTGGTGCGATAGTATTGCTCCAGATTCTTACCTACTGTTGCTTTCCAGAAAGGCAGGAAGGGCACTAAGCCCGCCTGATGCGTAAGCACATCTTTCAGCTTCAGGTGTTTGATGGTGGCATCATCGGGCAGCTTCACATAATCGACTACTGTCTTATCAAGGCTGATCTTCTTCTGTTCGTACAACTTCATTACGGCCATAGTGGTTGCCGCTACCTTGGTTATTGAAGCGAGGTCGTAGATATCGCCTTGCTTAACAGGGTCGGCTAACTCATATAGCTTGTTGCCATAGGCTTTGTTCAAAATTACCTTGCCGTTTTGCGCCACTAACAACTGACAACCCGGGAATGCCTTTGCGCTAATGGCCTTTTGTATCACTTCGTCCAGGCGCTGGAACTTGTTGGCTGCTAAGCCTGCTTCTTCGCTATTTGAGATCTTGAGGCGATAGATGGTATCGGAAAAGAAACCAGTACCCGCCTGAAACGTATTGCACGATGTAACCGGCAAGCGCCCTTTGATCTTTTCGGCACCAAACAGGGCATTGGCGGCTACCAGATTACTGGCATCGTTGTCCTCATAGGCACAAATAACCCAGGGCAAAAACTCGAAATACTTTAAGCTGTACGGGTTACCGAACACCGTAAGCACCACTCTTGTTCTACCCGACAGCGCTTCGATAAACTGGCGAAACTCTTCGGTTACATTGTATTGCTTAGATGCCAAACGGCTCATAGCATGCAGGTCTACAATCACCAGATCGTATTTGCCGAGTGTATCTATAATATTGGCAAACGACTTATCGCTATGCTCCAGCGATTGATTCCAGAAGTCCATTTCGGCGTACTGGTTAATGTAGCGCTGGTAAGCCGAGGAACCGTTGTTGCCCACTGATAGCGAGGCCACCTTTTTAAACACCGGACCACGCAAAGGCAGGAAGTTGTTCTGGTTTGCTGCAATGGTAATAGCCTGTTCGTATAGCTTCTGACGTAAGGCTTTAGCATAGGGGTTGTTCAGGTCCTCCAGCAAGTTGTTGGTGTTTACATGCGGAGGATTGTTGAGGCCCAGCAGATACTTATACGCCAACACCTTCTTTACCCTTGCCTCCATTTCGGTTTGGCTGATAATACCGCTATCCAACGCCATCTTGATTTTGGCAATGCCCTTATCGGGTGCTTCGCTGCAAACAAGTATGTCGCAGCCGGCCATAAAGGCGATGGAATCAACCGTGCCGGCTTTGTAGTATTTGGCTACTCCTTGCATGTTTATTGCATCGGAGAACACAAGGCCATCAAAGTGCAGACTATCCTTCAGCAAGTTGGTAGTTATTCGATGCGATAGCGAGGCTGTGCTATTGGGTGTACTATCTAATGCCGGCACATTCAAGTGTGCTACCATTACACCACCAACGCCTGAGTTGATCAGTATCTTAAACGGGAACAACTCAAGGCTATCTAACGCACCATAGCTTTTGTTTACCTGCGGTAACTCCACATGTGAATCCTTGTCAGTATCGCCGTGGCCGGGGAAGTGCTTGGCACTTGTAAGGATGCCTTCGTCCTGCAGACCGTTGGCATATTCTACCCCTTTCAATGCTACCTTAAACTTGTTCTCGCCAAAGCTGCGGTCGTTGATGACCGGGTTGTTGGCGTTGTTGTTTACATCCACATCGGGGGCAAAGTTTACCTGTATGCCTGCACGCTTGCATTGGCGGCCAATCTCGCGGCCCATTTCGTAGATGAGCTTGTTATCGGCAATGGCACCCAGGGCAATTTGATGCGGGAAGGCAATGGTGCTATCCAGACGCATAGAGAGCCCCCACTCGCCATCAATGGCTACCATGGTGCCCACCTTGCTGCTATCCTGTATGCGGTTCGCCCAGGTAGCCAGTGTTAGCGGGTTTGTGCGGAAGAAGATAACACCACCGGCGCTGCCCCTGCGCACTTTGCTTACTACCGAGTCCATATTAAATGGTGCCCCTTCGGCGTAGGCAGGTATCATAAAGAACTGTCCGATACGCTCTTCTACACTCAGGCGGTTATACACCGAATCGACCCAGCGGACACAGGCTTTGTTATATTTCCAGCCAATGAAGTTGGTGGGCTGTTGTTCGGGTTTAGCGGCTATAAGGGCACCTATGCTTAGCAACACGCACCCTACCAGCAGCACAGTTTTAGCACTGCCTGCCTTTATCCGTTTGTTGCCTGTTAAGTGCCACATCCATCCCATGCGGCCGAAAGAACAAAACATTTGCCAGCTCTCTTTTATCGCTATTAAACGAATTTTCTACTTCGATATGTTGATTGAAAGTGCCGGCTTTTAGCAAGTATTAGGAATCGTCCAATCCTAACACCGGCCGTTGCGTCTAATCCTCACCCCGGCCCTCTCCTTTTCAAGGAGAGGGAGAGGAATGGTAGTTTAAACGGTCGGCCGGTTAATTAATTCAAAGAACAGAGTCGGATTGCCTGTTATAATTAGGCCAACTTAGGGGATGCGGTGGGTTTGGCTTACCTTTGCGGGCTAATGTCAACCTTAAAGGACATACGCAAGTTTACCCGCGAGGAGTTGGTGGACGAACTGGGCGCACTCGGCGAACCCAAGTTCCGGGCTACGCAGGTGTACGACTGGTTGTGGCAAAAGAGCGCCCACAACTTTGAGCAGATGACTAACCTGAGCAAAGGCCTGCGCGAGAAGCTGCAAAGCACCTACACCATATTGCCTGTTACCGAGAACATCGTACAGAAGAGCAAGGACGGCACTGTGAAGCTGGGTATGCGCCTGAGTGATAACCGCCTTATAGAAGGGGTGATGATACCCGATAAGGACATCCGCAGCACGGCCTGTGTATCGAGCCAGGTGGGGTGTTCGCTGGCGTGTTCGTTTTGTGCTACGGGGTTTTTGAAGCGCGAACGCAACCTGGAAGCCGGTGAGATATACGACCAGGTGGTACTACTGAACAAACATGCCCTTGAGCACAGCGGTAACCCGCTCACCAACATCGTTTACATGGGCATGGGCGAACCCCTGTTGAACTACAGCAATGTGCTGCGCAGCATACGCCTGATAACCTCGCCCGAGGGACTGAACATGGGGCAGTGGCGAATAACTGTTAGTACCAGCGGTGTTACCAAAGGTATTATGCGCCTGGCCGATGAAGGCCTGAAGATTAACCTGGCCCTTAGTCTGCACGCACCTACCGACGAGAAGCGCAACAAGATAATGGACATTAACGCCAGCAACCCCTTGCAGGATGTTATTGCCGCCATGAACTACTTCTACCAAAAAACCGGCAACAAGGTAACCTTTGAATACATCCTGTTCGATAAGTTTAATGATAGTTTGGAGGATGCCGAACACCTGATAGCCCTTTACCACCAGGTACCTGCCTTTATTAACCTGATTGAATACAACAACGTGGAGGGCGTTGAGTATAAACGGGCTAAGGCCGAGCAGCGCGACATTTTTGTAAACTACCTGCGCAGCCGCAACGTGAACGTAAAGGTGCGCCGCAGTCGCGGTAAGGATATTGATGCGGCCTGCGGACAGTTGGCGAATAAGAATAAGTAAAGAACAGACTTTAGGAGTTTATAGTTTTCAGTCTACGGTTTACAGTTGGGTTTCAAGTTTAAAATTTGAAGTTTAAAGTTGAATACAAACTTTTTGCCACGAAGGCACTAAGTTTATAAGAGGTTTAAAGTTGAACAGCCGAATACAAAAAGTTCTTGCCACGAAGATTTAAGCGTTTACAGTTTTCAGTCTACGGTTTACGGTTGGGTTTCGAGTTTAAAATTTGAGGTTTCAAGTTGAATACAAATTTTTTGCCACGAAGGCACAAAGTTTATAAGAGGTTTATAGTTGAACAGCCGAATACAAAAAGTTCTTGCCACAAAGGCATTCAGCGTTTACAGTTTTCAGTCTACGGTTTACGGTTGCGTTTCGAGTTTAAAATTTGAAGTTTAAAGTTGAATACAAATTTTTTGCCACGAAGGCACTAAGTTTATAAGAGGTTTAAAGTTGAACAGCCGAATACAAAAATTTCTTGCCACGAAGGTATTCAGCATTTACAGTTTTCAGTCTACGGTTTACGGTTGGGTTTCGATTTTAGAATTTGAAGTTGAATACAAACTTTTTGCCACGAAGGCACAAAGGCGCGAAGTATTTGTAGGTATTTGCTATCCTCATGTATTACACTTTTTACCATTTGTGCAGATTTGTGCAGTTGTTTTTCAAGTGCACAAATTGCTTAAATTTTAATGTGTTGGTTTTTGTGTTAAAACGGGGGTAAAAAACGGCTTTACACAAAGGCGCAAAGAAATTATTTGTGGTTGCTGGCTCCATGTATTACACTTTTTGCCATTTGTGCAGATTTGTGCAGTTGTTTTTCGAGTGCACAAATTGTCTAAATTTTAATGTGTTGGGTTTTGCGGCACCACCGGCATAAAAGTTCAACGGTTGAAGGTTGAAGTTGGAAAGTGAGCCATTATGCCTGGTGCTGCCAATGAACACGGTTGCGGTTTTATGGTTTAGGGTGTAAAGGTAATGTATTTTGAAACATTTTTGTAATTTGGTTTGTTAAATTTACTCACCCCCGACCCCTCTCTGCCTTGCAAAGAGGGGGGAGGCATTGCCGGTTGGAACGGAATACGATTTTAATGGAACGCAGATGGACACGGATGGTTATGAGGAATTATGATTTTTGATTTTAGAGGGGTGGTTTTTTAGCTCCATAGTTTAGCCTCTAACTCCGGGGTTTTCCACCCCCTCCGAAAAAGTATGGCTATTCTCATGGCTGCGCAGCTCATACTTTTTCTCGTCCTCCTTACCAAGGAGGACAGCTTATTTTATTATGGGATGTTGTGTAGGAATGGTGATTACCGGAATCACAAAGCGGAATCCCGAGGCTTCGGGAGCTTCTGGACGATGTCTCTAATTGATTTTTATGGAATGTCCCTCGCCATGACGACGCTGTTTTATTGGGCTGCGCGGGGGCAGGCAAGTCCGTTTGTCCCTAAATTAAGGGACAAGATTTTCAGGTATACTTTCAATTTGTGTAATCCGTTTATTGTTGGTTTTTAATTAATTCGCGCAATATTAATATTGACACCAAATTGAACGAATGAAACATATGTACCGTTTTGCTTTAGTTATTGTTCTGTTATCTAGCCTACAGGCTTGCTCTTTGTTTTGCCGGGAAAAGGAAGTTTGCTATACCGAAAGCGTTCCTTATACTGCTATTGAAGAAGTAAAGACCCCAATGAAATATGAAACCGTTGAGTCAACATACGGCAAAAGGTCTGAGTGTTTAGAGCGTGGCTTTTTAGGTATCGGCTGTATACGGGAGAAGTGGTTTGTGCGAACATTTGTAAAAATTAAAAACGTTGACCAGGAAAGTGGTGAGTTTTATGTTACTCAAACTTTTGAAACGTACCGAGACGGCAAAAACACCTTAACCAGCGTTAAAAAATACATTTTACCTGGCGAAACAGTTGAGTTTATACTTGATTTTGACTTAGCAGATAAAAACTCCGATTTCAAAACTCCTGTTTATGAAATTCATCCACCTGATGTGGTTACCAGGAAAGAAGTAACCAAATATCGTGATGAAAAGCGCTACAGAAAATGCAGCTCATGCGATGACAACTGCCAAGACGGATGTTAAGTTGGTAAATAACGCAATTATACTCTTTGATAATCGACTTTTATGCGCGCATTAGGCAATATATTATGGCATATTCCCTTTCTGGGTTTTCTTACTGCCCTTTCAGTGCTTTTCCTGGGCGTGTTGTTAACTGTTTCTATTGTAGCGGCACCAATTGGTTTAGGTCTGATTCAATATTCCAAATTTTTGTTTTGGCCATTTGGAAATGCGATGGTGAGCAAGTCCGATTTAGATGTTAAACAAAATCCTTTATGGAAGACTTATTCAACCATTGTAACGATTATTTATTTTCCATTTGGTTTAATACTTGCAATAGTTGGTGCCTTTCAAGCTGTTGCATTTTGCTTGACCATAGTAGGCATTCCCGTTGCTCTGGTGGTTGCTAAGTCATTAGGAACGTTTTTAAACCCGGTGAATAAAATATGTGTATCTAAAGCCGTAGCGGAAGAGATACAGGTAAGAAAGGCCAAAGCTTTTGTTGATCAAAAAGTAAACGCATAAAAATCATGGAAGTACAATACGCTGTTTTTGGCATCGGCACTCAGGAAACAATGATTTTAGGAATCATCCTTGGGCTAATAGTCCTTTTAGGATATTTCATCTATAAGTTTGTTTATTATAAGGCGCATTACGACATCTCTAATAAAAATCCCAATCCGAGTTTTTGTGCAAGCTGTGGCACGCCTGTTATACAAGGTGCTGCCTTCTGCTCGAAATGTGGTAAGCCGATAAGCTAAAGCATAATGCGCTCCTCCAACCTCTCCTACTATGTCAAAAAACTAACCCGGCTAAAGCAGGGGATTACTAAGTATGGGAAGGCTCCGCATAAACCAGTGTTGCTAATCTCCTTGATTGAGTTGATAGAACGGGGCGAGGTTAGCCGGAATGTATTTGAACTGAACGCCACTCTGGTGGCTGAGTTTAAGGATAATTGGACGTTGCTGGTTAGTAGCGGGAACACCTGCGATTTCTCGTTGCCTTTTTACCATTTGCAGAATGACGGCGTGTGGCATGTTTATCTGAAAAGTGGCGGTACCTTAAAAGCACACGTGCGCAGCATTTTTACGCTACAAACAATGGTTAGTTATGCCGCGTTGGATGGACAGCTATTTGCGCTGTTATTAGATGGTGAAAGCCGTGCAATTTTGCTGAATGCTCTGCTGGATAAATATTTTGCCACCGCCAAAGCACATTTTTTGCAGGCGAAGAGAGGTGGCAACCAATGGTTACAATATGTAAAGCAGCAGGTATTGCTGGAAGGCCAGCAAGCGCCAGCTATGACAGAAGATGATGATGTAAAGTTTGTGCGCAGTTATGTTTTTAAGCAGGAGGTGCCGCGCATTTATAATAATACCTGCTGTATAAGCGGTATGAAGGTGATACCCTTAGGCAACTACAGCATGATTGATGCCTGCCACATTGTGCCCTTTAGCGAAACCCACGATGATACCATCATCAATGGACTGGCGCTTTGCCCTAAGCTGCACAGGGCTTTTGACCGACATCTGTTAAGTATTGATGAAAATTACAGAGTAGTTGTCTCTAAAAACTTTGAAGAACTGGAAGCACACCCTTATAGCTTCCGCGGGTTGCATGGAAAAAAGATACTGCTACCTGGTAACCCACATTTTTGGCCGAGCCAGGAGAAGTTGCGATGGCACAGGGAGAAGGCTGGCTAGCGATTTTGGATTGGAGTAATCATTAGACGTAGATACTCAGCACACGCGGCACGCGTGCGCTAACCAGGGGATAAACCATATAATAACTTCATTTAATTTTGGCCTTAATTTTGATTGAGCTGGTAAAACCCTAACATCATGAAAGAAAAATCTATTGAGCAAAAAATTGAGTTGGAAATCGCTAAAAACAGATATAGTGGTATTCCGACGCCTAAACTAGTGGATGTCGCTGCAACAAATCCGCACATATCTGCATTTTTTAAAACTATAAGTCATAAACCAATCCTTAAAAGGCTTTTATTTCTTCATAGAAAAGATTTGTTCGGGTCGGATAGCACCGGAAACATTCCTTATTTAAGACTTTGTACGATGCCCCCCAAAATGCTTCGCAAAAAAGGGGAAAGCCCAATTGCAAAAACCCTTCAACATATTATTTCAACCGAAACTGAGGCCGTAGAACATCGTAGTGAAAAGTTCCTGAAGTCAACACTAGGGATTGAGAATAACGTCTCCGATTTGCAACAGGTCTTAACCTATTTTTTGGTTGATTTTATAAGACAACATCCGGCTCTAACCAAACTGATTGCCGCGCCAAACTTTAATTACGCAGCAATGTATAAAGAGCTAGGCGAAGGGATTACCCTCGATATGTTAATAAACTATGGAAACCAAATTCTTTTTAACTATAACAAACCGGAGATTATTGACCCTATCATATCAAGAAAGGCCGAGGAGTTGATCCTTGAGGTAGTAAGGAATGTGATGAGCAAAGCGGATCAAAGCCTAGAACAGGTTTCTAACTTGGTTCCCGATATAATGATGTTAGCGCATCAATCTTCAATTGTTTGGATTGCAAATCTTTTGAACAAAATTAATGCTAGCCACGAGGATTACATAGAAACCTTGGATGATCTTTATTTGTTCAAGCTCATCGATACCCGTCACATAATCACCTGGTGTCCTTCATGCAGTTCTGAAAACCCTACGTTTAGCCAATCGATAGCAAAAGTCGCACCGAAAAAATTTACTTCAAGTCGCAAGTGTTTAGGTTGTGGAAGGAAGGAGTCGTTTAGTGTTATGTTTGGAATTGACAGTGCCTTAAAAGATATGCTTTATAGCATGGATGGGTTATTGGCTGTTTATTTTCAATGGTTATTAAAACAATCCAACATAATATATGAGTCTGGGACCTACGCGTCCGACTACGAAACAGATGTTACCATTAACGGCTCAACGATTGTTGAAATCAAAACATTACAAGCAGATAGATCTTCTGAATCTCTTCAAAGTGCTATTGACAAGGCAATCAGTCAACTAAAAAAGCAAATTAAAAACCTTGAAAACATAAAGTCCGCCAATGTTCTGGTTAACACCTTTTTCCTAGAACAGGATCTTAAAAATGAACTGCTTAAAAAGCACAGAGATTTTTCTAGGCAATATAATCTCCAAATAGTATGCACTTCAGAGCTAGAAAGTTTTGTTAAGGGATTACCTAAAATCAAGTAGAGATAGCTTTATGCTTAGCAATAAAACAACTGACGATATCTTTGGCCCAATATTCGGACCGAAGCCATCGTCAAACAATACAAGGTATGAAAGAGTTGTAGACCAGATCCCCCATAGAGCTTTGTCGTCTTTCGATTTAAAGCAATGTTACTCCTAATAATTTTACTTTGCCCTTCTGTTCTCCCACATGAGGTACCCTGTTGGGACAGGTTTGAAGTTACCATTCGGGTCAGACCTGTGTGTGGACTGAAAGTCTCGCAGTTCTTTTACATTTAACGTTGACACTACAAAATAATCCAAATCCCCCCCCCGAACTCGGACTTTATCTCTTTCAAAATCTTCCTTTGCAGGCACCCTTAAGCGGGTATCTCCATATTTTCTATTGTTCACCTGGATGACAAAGCAGTGCAAATCCAGGCTAGTGGACTTAACCAAGGCATCATAAGAGTTGACATCCTTGTTCCATTCGACGATGATAAGAGCGTCAATTTTCCCTCGAAGCTGTTGCCTATAGTCAATGTTTAACAAATCATTGCAAATTAGTCCGCTAAAAACAAACCCATCGTGGTCAATTATATACTTTGCCTCACTTTCAGCAGCCAACCATTTTCCGCCAATCTGATAAAGCTCATGCTCTTCATAAAAAGCAGGAATTACCTTTTCTTGGCGAATAACAACTTGGCCCCAAGCTGTGCCATCATCTATCGTTAAAAAATATTGTAGTTGATTAGAAACCAACTTTTTAATGTGGTCTGGTAATTGCTCGCGTCCATTTTCTTGTAAATTTTCGTATTCTGAACCGGCTATAAGTGAAATGCCTGCTTGATGCAATTTATTTGCAACATAGAACATTAAGAAACGGGGTATAGATAATTCAGGGAAAACCACATAATCAATACGATGATGTCGCCTACATTTAATAATATCATTGATTATACGGAACAGTCGTTCATATCTTTTTTCGTCCGGCTCATTAAGATAACCAGCAACATTTGCTTTCCAGCTTTTATCAGAAGTCAAAAAGCTCGTTAATGCAAAGTGAGGATCATGCACTCTTAGCCCACCCTCTTTGTTGGGCACCGATATGTTCACTAATAAATCTTTTGAATTATTTTGGCTTGAATGCTCAATATTGCCCTTAGGAAGATCGATTGAGCTTTCTTTAAAAACATTAAGGTATTCTTCGATATTTTTAGCGCCATCAATGTTGTGTGTCCAATCTTGAAACAAATAAGTTAATTCAGCTAAACAGAAAGGTCTTATTGAAAAAAACAAGGAATAATATCTTCTAAGTCGGTCTGGCCCCCTATTAGAATCCTCATAATGATCCTCGTTAAAGAAAAATGGAAACTGTTTACTACTCCAATCACAAAATCCCTTAATGGTGGTTCGTAAGTCTAAATTACCATCACTATGAGCTTCCAATAATTGTTTTTTATAAGAGATATCATGTAGATCTGCATTTAATAAAAGGCTTATGGTAGCTTTATTCACCTCCTCTGACATTAACCATCTATCCAATGCAGTCTTCCTTTCCTCATTGCCTAGATCACCTGCAACAAGTGAGCAAATCACTGCTTCTGCTATTATGCTATTAAGAGTCCTCTGGCAAGAGGCAATAAGCTCAACATTTTCACCACTCAGCTTTCCCCGAATAGCATCCCAGCTTTCTTTTATTTTTTGTAATAAACTTTCGGCTAGTGCTACGTTATGGATTTTGAAAGCTAATTTGACAATCCTTGGATAATATTTTTGATATATCTCCAACCTCTCCGGTGTAAAAATATAATCGCTGCAAAGCTCAATGAACCTTTCAGCGGATTGGCTGCTATTTGTAATGGGTAAAATTTCAGCTGCAATCTCCACATTCCTGAGATGTATAATAAACTTCTGACGCTGGATACTGATGCTATCCGTTTGCCTTAAACTTAATACCGAGTCGCCATCTCCATTCTGAGCTGAACTGAGCTGTTCACTCATGCTGCTGATATCATTTTCATTATCTGGCAACAATCTCCACTCACTACTATTTTCATCTAATGCATTCTTAATACTCTGTATGAATACCTCCCCTGAATTACCCTCTAGTATAAAGGTCTTCTGCTTGGCCGATGTGAATTTGATCCGACTTTCTTCGGCATAAGGCATTTCAATTATATTGCCATCCTTTTCTTGATTAATTTCCTTGATTCTTTTCCTCGCAAAAGACCAAAAATCCTCTGCCCTTCGAATTTGCCCATTATCTCTGATGACGATAAAAATATCATCCACATATCGCCCATAATAAATAGGCAAAAGTTCCTGTTCTATTTTTTTGTCAAAAAAATCCAACACCAAATTAGCAATAACCTTAGAAGCGCTGACGCCAACGGGTATACCGCAATAGTCGTCCGCAACCAGTAAATTTTTTATCTCATTTGGATAATTACTTCTAATATCCTTTTTGATTTGTTCGTTCCAAAATGTAAACGTTTGTACAAGTAAATGAGTAAGGTCATTCTGAGCGTATGATTCATCTAATCCTAAGTGATAATAAAATGTTGGTCTTAATAAAAATTGAGGGCAAATATTATAGTAAAATTTCTCTACGTCAGATGTAATGGCAATAACCTTTTTCCCGTCCTTCAATACGCTTTCTATCGTATCTAATCCATTTTTTTGCCATTTTTTATAATCTCTAAAATATGGATTGAAATGCCCAAGTGAATGCTTGTCGTACTCCTTATTCGAACTATTAACTCTGTCTGGAACAGTTCGTTTAATCCGGCATCCATAGCTATTGTCTGACAAGCAATTTTCTAAAATTTGACCAACTTTGTCGATCCATAGAGAGCAAAGGATGTGAAATTCGACAGAATGTCTACCTATAACTCTAAACTCTTGCCCTTCTATTTTGGTTGTAACATCCCAACTTCTAAAGCCATTTGAATAAAAAGTATTTGTAGGGTCCTGATCAATCTTAAGGGATTTAAGAACTAAATCATATGTTCCTAAGAACTCTGGGTCTTTAAAATACTCAATATTGAAGGTGTTTATTTCTCGTAAGAAAGTTTTTAGGTTGCTTAATAATTTTTGCTCATATTTCGCAAAAGCAATCTTCATGGGATGGCCTGACTCATAAAACGCATCAAATTTTGCCTTTCTATAGGCAAAAAACAGATCTTCAAGTGTATAGTTCATGTACAAGGATTAATAATGTACAACAATTGTTCCAAAATTTAAATAGAACAAATATTATAATTATATCCTAAAATATTCCATTTGTGATGCCTTTACGAATTATCCTACCTCCTCTTCAACACCTCCCCATCCAAATTAACCAGGATGCTGCCGTAGAGCATGCGGCCGATGGCGGGGCCGCCGTAGGTTTGGTAGTTTAGCTTGCTGATGAGGTTGCTGCCGCCAAACTTAAAGGTGCAGTATATCTTTTTTACTTCCCAGCTTACCTGGGCATCCAACAAGCTATAGGTAGGTATAGGGCCGGTAAACTGCGGGCTGCCTTCAAAGGTAAAGCCCTGTATCCATTTGTAGTTTACGTTAAAGCCAAAGCCGCGGGCCTTGCCGAGTTTAATATCGTACCCGCTTATGCCTACGTTAAATTTGTGTTCGGGGGTGTTGTAGGCGGGTATTACGGGATCGTTACTGCCCAATTTGTTGAGGCGGTTCCAGCTATAGTTGCCGTTTAGCGCGTAGTTTTTAATAAAGAAGTAGTTAAAGCCCACGGCTACGCCGTAGGTCATAACCACATCGGGGCTGTTGGCGGCTATGCGGTAAACCTGGCGCAAGCCGTAAATGCCGCCCTGGTTTTGCACCAGCGCACCAATGCGGTAGCCCAGGAAATCCTTATACCAGCTTACATAGGCGCTGCCATCTATATAAAGTTTTTTGGCGATAATGCCCTTGTAGCCCAGCTCGAGCGTGCGGGCTTTTTCGGGCCGCACGGCAGGCACGCTGAACCAGTTAAGCAGGGTAGTATCGTACGGGGTGCTGCTGAGGTAGTTCTGGTAGCTCTCAACCGTTACCATGCTATCCACCCCTTTCAGGTTGCCGATAAGGATGGCGCGGCCTACGTTGTAATACAGGTATTGGTCCTGCAGGGTAGGGTTGCGGATGGCGCTGCTGAAGCTGAGTCGGATGGTGTGGTCGTTTTTGTAAGCATACACGATGCTGGCAGCCGGGGTGGCAATAAAGGGGAAGTTCTGGTTTTTATCGACCCGCACGGTGGCTGTTAGTATCAGGTGGTGTTTCTTTTCCTCGCCCTTACCAAAGCTGAATTTTTTGGAGGCGCTGAGATACATGCCTACTTCCCAATTGGTGATCTTGCGGCGGAAGCTATCCAGTACAATACCGTTGCCCTGTGCATCGGTTACAATGTTGCCCAGTGTATCGCGCTGATAGTTGCGCACCATGGTATCGCTAAAGATGGTACCCTTGCTATCGGGAAAGTACATGCGGAAGTTGGCGCCTGCGGTAATATCCATAAAGGGTTTTTCGGCGCCTTTTAGTTTGGGTTCAAACTTGTATTCGCCCTGTATATGGAACAGCTTGCTTTTGTCGTAGAACTTGGTGCCGCCCTCCTCGAAAGCCGTACGGCTGGTGATGAGGTTGAGCATAGAATCGTAGGCGGCGGTTCCCGGTTTAAAGCGGCCGGGGTAGATGCCGCCCAGGGTGCTATCGGCAATGCTGCGGGTAAGGTTGTGCCACAGCACCAGCGAATCGTGATACTGTTGCAGCACGGCGTTGGCAACGGCGTTGGTGCTATCGTAATTGGTGAACCAGCCGCTGCCCTGCCCAATGTAGGACGGAAAACCCGGCAGGTTGTAGACTTTGTTGCGGAAGGTGTTGTCCCAGGTTTGCTGGTAAATCTGGTTCCACACGCCGTTCTTTTTATCGAAGTCGTTTAGCTTGTAGGCAGTAAACACGGCATCGTAGCTGTTGCCGCTGTTTTCCATGGTAGCATAAGCGCGCACAAAAAACTTATCGGGTTGTATAACCTCGGCGCGCACCTGGTGCACCATAATACCTTTTAGGCTATAGCGGTTATCGCCCTGGTAAACGGTAGTGCCGGTACCAAAGTTATACGCCACACGGGCTTCGATTTTGTCGGTTATTTTATAATGCAGGGCCGCGTTGGCTTTTATGTTGCGGATGTTGTAGTTCACCACATCGCGCTCGTTATAACCGGTGCGGAAGAATTGTTTGAGGCCGGGGTGCAGGCGGTTGCCGGAGCGGGTGTCGTAGTTGTTTTCCTGATTGTTGCTCAGCTCATCGCCATAGCGGTTCACCGCGTCGTAGCCGCCAGCGTTGGTTTCGTTCTGCGTGCTGCGGGTGCTGGGGCTCATGTTGTTGGCCTGCCAGTCGTCGGCCCGCAAATAGCTGAAGTTTATTTTGTAGGCGAATTTATCGGCACCCTGTTTGTTTTTAATTACCTGTGCCCAGCGGATGGCGCCTTCGAACAAGTTGCGTTCCGCGCCTTTTACAAACACGGTTAAGCCCGGATAATAGAACGGATTTTTGGTTTGCATACTCAACACACCGTTAAAGGCGTTGGGGCCATAGAGGGGTGATGAAGCGCCTACTACGAGGTCCACTTTCTGGATGTCGATTTCGGTAGCGCCGGCAAAGTTGCCGATACTGAAGTTAAGGCCGGGTGCCTGGTTATCGGCGCCGTCTAACAGTTGTAAGCTGCGCACCGGCGAGGTGCTGTTGAAGCCGCGGGTGTTGATGATAACGAAGCCCAGGGAGGCGGCGGTCATGTCCACGCCTTTTAGCGTACCGAGGCCTTCGTAGAAGGTGCTGCTGGCGGTTTGCTTAATGGCGGTAAGGCCCATGCTTTCTACCGTTAGCGGGTTTTGTTGTTGTTTTTCGGTAATGCGGGTGTCCACAATCTCTACCTGCCCTAACAGTTTTTCGCTGGTGCCCAGTTTGATGTTGAAGGATTGCTTGAGGTCGGCAGCTGTTTTAATTTCTACTTCTTTGGTTTCGAAACCTACATACGAGAAAGCCAGGGTGTAAGGCGGTTGCTGGGTGATGGTGAGGCTGAACTTGCCATCGATATCGGTAACCGCGCCGGTGCCGGTGCCTTTAACTACTACGCTGGCGGCAATCAGGGGCTCGCCGGTTTGGGCATCGAGCAGGATGCCGCTGATGGTTTGAGCGGAGGTGATAGCGCTTAGGCACAGGAGTAGCAGGAGCAGAAATGGATTCTTCATACACATGGGTCAGGGTTACTAATATAACAGAAAAAGGGCTTGGTTGTTTGGGGTTAGTTTTCAGTTTACGGTCTACTGTTTAGAGTTGGGGTGTGAGTTTCGAGTTTAAAATTTAAGGTTTAAAGTTGAAAGGCCATTTGCCACGAAGGCTGCGCTACCCACTAACTCCCTAAAGGGAGGACCGCTGAGGAAATACAAAAGTTGCCACGGATGATACGGATTAATACAGGATAAATACAAAAGGTGTGAGGCTTTGCGTGGAGGCTACCCCTTTAGGGGGCCGGGGGGTAGGAGAGCAAAGGCCGCGCTACCCACTAACTCCCTTTCCGAAGTATCGGAAGGGAGGACCGCTACGCAGAGGCAAAAGTTGCCACAGATGACACGGATGAAACACAGGGATGAATACAAAAGGTGTGGGGACTTGCGTGGATGCTACCCCTTTAGGGGGCCGGGGGGCAGCAGGGCGCAAACTTTAAACTTGAAATTTTAAATCTGAAACTATTTTTGCGGATATGGCTATTAAGATTTTGATTACCGGAGGCACCTTTGATAAGGAGTATGATGAACTGAATGGTAAGTTGTTTTTTAAGGATACGCATGTGCCCGAAATTCTGGAGCGCGGTCGTTGCGAACTGCCCGTGCAGGTACGCACGCTGATGATGATCGACAGCCTTGAAATGACCGAAGCCGACCGCAGTATTGTAATAGACCATTGCCGCCGCTGCGATGAAAACCGCATTGTTATTACCCACGGCACCGATACCATGGAGGTAACCGCCCGCGCCCTGGGCGAGGCCAATCTGGATAAAACCATTGTGCTAACCGGGGCTATGATTCCGTATAAATTTGGCAGCTCGGACGGGTTATTTAACCTGGGTGCCGCCCTGGCCTTTGTGCAAACCCTGCCCAAAGGGGTTTTTGTGGTGATGAACGGCCGCTACTTTGCCTGGGATAATGTACGGAAGAACAAGCAAACGGGCATTTTTGAAGAGGTAAAACATCTGCGGGATATTTAGGAAAAAACCGCTATCGGTATCAAAACTTTTTTATTTTCGGACGATAAACGCTTAACTATGAGGAAACTTCTGGCCGCCATGCTGATAGTAGTGTTAGCAGCAGGCTGTAATAAAGAGAAAGTTTACAAGGAAAACCTGGAAGGGGAATGGAACGTGTACAAATACCTTTTGGGTCCGGCCGATAAAACCAGCTTGTTTAACACCAAGTATCCCGGTTATACCATCACCTTTACAGCGGATGGCGCGTTTACCGAAAACTATAACAACCCCGATACCGTAAAAGTAAACGGCACTTACAGTTTTGCCGAAAACGATGAGAAACTGGTGTTGGTGAATGAATACCAGGACCCTATTGACAGCACTATTAAAACGTACCGCCGCGAGTTTACCATCTTTAACCTTACCCGCGACCATGTGCAACTGCGCACCGATACATCGGAGATGTTCATGAGAAAGAAAGAACAATAATTCAGGAAACCTAAAACCTCCATACCCAGTGAAAAAATTCTTATTCCTAGCGCTTGTATTATCTGTTACCCTGGTAGCTTGTAACCGCAAAACCTTCGTGAAAAAATTAGTAGGCACCTGGCAGCTGGACCGCTACGTGTTCGATGGTCAGGACAAGAGCACCTACTTTGATACTACGTTCCGCGGCTATACGCTCGATCTTTCCGAAGATCAGCGCTATGTGCAGTCGTATACCGAGTTCAGCTTTGCTGCCGACAGCTTTTTTACCTACGATACCCTGGGCTACGACAGCGTAAACATGGTGTATATTGTGGATGAGGATACTGTTTACACGGTTGATACGACCATTACCCCGCATATTGCCACCGGCACCTGGGAACTGATAAACAGCGAAGAGGACCTGCAACTGCGCAACGACAGCACGCCACTGAGCGCAGATATCTACCGCATACTTGACCTTGACAAGAGCAATCTGAAATTGCGTAAAGGCAACGAAGAGTTTTACTTTGGTAAGTAATACGCAACAACTTTAATAGAGAAACCGCCTTCGGGCGGTTTTTTGTTTTTAGGGGATGAGCCTATTGCTTCTTAACCGTTTCGGTGGCTTCGCCGGCGGGCAGACGAACCGGTGGGTAAACCCGTGTTACGCCCTCGGCACTAACGGTTTTAATGCGGTAAAACATGTCCTGCGAGGTGGAGAGGGGATAGGCGTCCTCCAGATGATAAACGCGTTTGCCGTCCTTGCCTTTTTCAGGCGTAAGGTATTTGCATTGGCTGAAGTGTATTACGGGATCAATGCTGCGTTCGATGGTTACGTAGCTGTATTGGCTGCTATCGGTAAACTGCAGCGTTATTTTAACGCGGGTGCCGCTGTGGTATACTTCTACCACAAAAGCATCGTCGCTTGATTTCATGATGTAATCGGGTACCTGGGCTGTGCCAACCAAACAAAGCAGCAACAACAGGGCCGGAAGAAATATCCGGAGCCGTGCACGCAGGGTGCTGTGTTGTGCCAGGGTCGTCATGTTGGTTCGCTTAAGGGTAGCAAAGATCAATGCGAATATGTATAAATAAAACCTTCATACTTGTATAAGAATAACGCCATGGCATTGTGTTTTGTATCTGTTACAGGACGCTGCAACTGCCCACAATCATACGCTGCAGGGTTTGTATTCCCTGCTAAGTCAGTAACTTTGGGGTATGAAAGATCTGCTTGTATTGCACGGTGCGCTGGGTTCGCGCGAACAGTTTACCGAGCTGGAGAAATGGCTGGGCGAAACCTTTAAGCTGCACATCCTCAATTTTTCCGGTCATGGCCGCCGGCCTTCGCATCATCATTCGTTTACCATTCAAAACTTTGCACACGAGGTGCTGGACTGGATGAATGAAAACTACATTCAAACCATCGACATCTTCGGATATAGTATGGGAGGTTATGTGGCCTTGTGGCTGGCGCGTTTTTACCCTGACCGTATAGGCAAAATTTTTACACTGGGCACCAAGCTGAAGTGGAATGAGGAAGAAGCCGAGAAGGAGATAAAAAAGCTGAATCCCGAAAAGGTAGTGGAGAAGGTACCGGCCTTTGCCGAAGCCTTGGCTGCCCTGCACGGTGAGCATGAATGGAAAAGTGTAATGAGCAAAACGGCGCTACTGATGAAAGATCTGGCGCATACACATTTAAGCGAAGAGGATTTTGTAGTGATTCAACAGCAGGTGCTGCTTGGTTTAGGAGAGAAGGACACGATGGTAACGCAGGAGGAAACGGAATTAACCGCTAAGCTGTTACCACACGGGCAGTTCAAGCTATACCCCGATATGCTGCACCCGATTGAGAAAGTTCCGGTAAGCGCGTTGGCACGAGAACTGGAGTTGTGGTTTAAGGAGGAATAATTCGCTCCGGAAATTCTATTCGAATTGCTTTAACCGGGTGCGGGCCAGATAATCCATTGCCGCACCAAGATCTGCTACATTAGTTTTATCCCACGGATTATAGGGTCCGAAAAAGTTTTCCTTCTCAGGCAGGCCTGTATTACTTATATCTATAAACACAATGCCGTCCTTTCCAATGGAAATATTGCTGTTGAACTCGTCGCGAAAGTTCCAGGCAGAAGGGTTGGTCTGCAAATCGGAAAATTGCGCCGGCTCTAACCGTACTTCCTGACCAGAAAGAAACCGGAAATAGGATTCGGAAAGTGTAGGTAAAACACCCCAGTATACGCCGGGCATAATTTCCCGCAGATTCAATGCCTGACGACGGAGCGCTACCGGTTGCAGCAGGGGAGAAAGATCGGCTGGCGGATTTCCCTCATCGGCTAAAAAGCGAAAGAGCGGTCCGTAATAGGAGGTAAAAAACGCCTGGCTGTTAAACTGATAATCGAAAGCATCTACGTCTTCTTCCGGATCCACTATGGTACCGATAATTTGTTTTCGTGAACCCTGAAAGTAACATACAGAACGCGATTCGGGCGCATAACCATCCAACGTGTTGACCCGCGATAGCTGGTAAACCGCTTTAGCAAAAACCGATTGCCTGAAAGAACGGTAAAACTTAGCTTCCAATAAATGTATTTTGCCTTTTGCCTGGTAACCCAACAGATCGGGTTCGCGGAAGGAGGCGGGAGCATTGGCTACGGCTATTTTAGGCCTTGTTTTCCGTGCCGGTGTTTCGCTAAGCTTGCCTGTAAAGTTTTTATAGTGGTTTACCCAGGCACAATCCAAAAACCTTTCGGCAAACAAGGCGGTTAGTGCCTGCCCAAGAAAATACGAGATGCCTGTTTTTTCGCTTTGCTCTACCTGAAAATAATCCTCGTTAAGGGCCAGGTGGCCGGCATACTCTCTTACATAAGCACGCGATTTATTATAGATCTCCCGAATGCGGTGTACCGAGTAGGTGGACGTTACGTTTTTGTAGCTACGGAAGCCGATTTGTAGAAACGCCCGCGATATATCCGCTTTTGTAAGATACATCTTCGGTGATCCATTTAGTGGTGCTAAATCACCCTGAAACCCGCTAACATCAAGGCGTACATTGGCCATACCGCCGAAGGTAACACTATTTTATATTTCGGAAAATGTTTATTTCACCGGTGGGATGAGCGGCGCTCAATCTTACTGCATTTCACTCGCCTTCACCTTAATTTTTCCGGTGATGTGTTTGATAACATAGTCGCTGAAGTTTTGGTTGGCGACCATGCCGGTGCCGTAGATGATTTCATCGGCGGTAGTGATTTTTACAAAGGTGTTGGAGTAGATTGTTTTTTGTTCTTCGTCCCAAATTAATTCATCGGTATCCAGGCGCTCGCCTTTTTGGTTCACCACCACCACACTATCGCGGGCGGTCATCTGCTGACTGTTTTCAATGGCCGTAGCATACCGGCTGGTAAGCGTGCTTTCTATTTTACCATCGGCATTATAAAAATCAATGCGCATGCCATCGCTGAACTCCAGGTATGGGCGTGCTGTTATATGGCGTGTTACCGTTTTACCAAAAGCTTTGATTTTTGATTTCCCGTTTTCGGAAAAGTTAATCTCCACGTTTTTACCTGTTTCGAGATTTACGTTGGCACGCGAGGTAACCAATTTGGCTTCTTCAAGGGTGTTATTGCAGGCTGCCAACACCAACGCACCTACCAGTATTGGCAGCAGGCGCCAGGTAGCAGCAAGGTCTGCAAATGTATATGTGGAGCGGAAGGGTGCCATCGTGTGGAATAGACTACAAGTTTATATAAAGCTGCCCACACAGGGCGCTTACAGCGTTTAACCGCTTAATCGAACTTGCGCTTGATAAACCAGTCGCGGTCGTTCAGCACAAAACCGAATGTTACGTGGTAGTAGTTTTCGCGAATCACGTTCGTGCTTTTTCCGCCGCGTGAACCGTAATTGCCTGATAAGTTAAGCGAACCCTGGAATAAACGGGTGGCCTTAAACGGAAAACCAAAACCAATAGTGCCGCCATAATCGTTCAGATTTTGTCCCTGGAACTGCGCTTCGCTCTGGCCAAAGTAACCACCAAAACGGTATTGCACACGTGCCAGGTAATTGCCGCGGTCGCCATAGCTTGGTATAATTTGGGCACCAATGTTTACGCGCCAGCTATTGCCAATTTCGTTGTTATTAAGCGGCGAGTTAAAGCCCTGCCAGTTGCTATAACGGAAATCGGCACCCACCATCCAGAACAATTCGTTACCGAACATTACACCGGCGCCAAAATTTACTGGTGCTGCAATTTTCGATTTCTGGCTTTCGCTTAACTGCTGGGTATCGATAGGCGTAACACCGGCAGAAGAAACCACGAAGCGCTCCCAGCGCGAGTTTACGTTTGCACCCATTTTAACGCCACCGTTGCCGTAAGCACCCAGGGTCATAAATATTTCACTGCGCGAATCGGCGGTATCGGTGTTATGATAAATTTTTACCTGGTATTGCACACCCAGGTTATACGCAAAGCTGCTAATGTTCATGGTGGTAACATTGCGCGTATTATAGGCTAACAACGAATCAGGAAATGAAACTGCTTTTTCGTATTCCAGGCGGCCGAACAGGTAACCCAGGTTTGCACCAATGCTGAAACCATGCGTTTTGTAAGCACCGCCGATATAGGCCTGATACAAAGAGCCCGAACCGGAATAAACACCGCGGTAAGTGCCGATAACACTGTCTGTCTTATCCTCGGTAAAGGTATAGTTCACATTGCTGTAAGGCACCAAACCAATACTTAAGCCCCACACATTAGGCTTTGGCGAAAAACCAAAAGCCAGGTGATCGAACGAACCGGTAAAGGTTTTATAGGTGGTGTTTTTAACCAGGATGCTGGATCCATCCAGGCTTACACCCATTTGAATGGCCGTGCGGTTAATGTTAGCGTACGAAGCCGGGTTGGTAAAGTTGATATACTGATACGAGGCGTAGGGGGCTGCAACTTCGCCCATACCACGGTTAGCCGAAAAGCTGGGCGTGCGCAGGTAACCTAAGCCGTAACGTGAATACGGTGAGGCATTTTGAGCCTGCGACGAGAAGAATGCTCCGAACAGCAGTACCAGCATTACGCTAAAGCGTATGGTGGTTAGGCGACGAAGAAGTGCGTTGTTTTTAATAGCAGGCAAAATCAAGAGTTATAATTCAGTATTTCGTTCAGCCCTTCCAAAACCAGGTAAGGGCGGGCAAATATCTCACTTTTGATGAGAGCGGCAAATAATCCGGCATCTCCGCCGGTAGCAACCACTTTCAGGCTACCCAAACGCAGCCGGTATTCATTTATTATACCTTCTACCTCGTATTTTATGCCATTTACCACCCCGCTGAGGATGGAAGTAGGGGTATCGGTGCCGGTCAGCTCAAATGCGCTGAACTGCATAGGGTCTACCAGGGGTAGTTTAGCCGTATAGTTATGCAGGGCGCGAAAGCGCATCAGCAGGCCCGGGGAGATGGCCCCACCCAGGTATTCGTTTTGGCTGTTCACCACATCATAGGTAATGCAGGTGCCAAAATCCAGTTTCAATATGTTTTCGCCGGGAAATTGGGTATGCGCGGCTACGCTGCCTGCTACCCGGTCGGCCCCCAGGGTATGCGGTGTTTTATATAGAATTTTAACAGGTAATTGCAGCTCCGGAACCAGAAAAAGGGGCTTAATCTTCTTTTCCTTCAGGCGGTATTCAATCACTTCATCGCTACCGGTGCGCGAAATAATGGCGCGTTTTACCTTGTAACGTTCCAGTATGGTTTCAATTTCCTCGCGACCGGTAAACACTTCTTTCAGTTCGCTGCCTTCAAACAAACCGAACTTGGTATTGGTGTTTCCTATGTCGATGGACAAATTCATTATTCCAGGATGCGTTTACCGTCAACGTATTTTACTATAAAGCTGGTTTTGTAGCGCGGCAGAATCTGGTTTTTCCAATAGGCTTCACACTCCTGGAAATCCTTGTAGCGGCCCAGCAGGTATTTAAACAGGCCCCCTTCTTCCACCACTTCATAACCCTTTAAGTGCGTGTAATAGTTGGTATCAAGCGGTATGTATTTTTTGAGCGCATAAAACTGGATGCGATACGAGGTATCGGTAAGCAGTTTATAGTTCTTGCCTTCCACCTTATTAAAATCGGTAGCTATTTCCACCTTAGGGGTGCTGCCCAGGCTGTTAGCCCCTTGTGTACCGGTGGTTACAGTTTCCGCATCCGGACGGACGGTAGTGGTTTTTTTAGCAACCGGAGCGTCGTCGGCTACTTCATTGCCTGCCTTTTTGTTTGCCTTAGGGTCGTCGGCCACTGAAGTACCGGCAGTTTTCTTGTGGTTAGGATCTTCGTCTATTAAATCGCCGCCCGACTTCTTGTTACTGTTGGGATCATCCACTGTTAAGGCATTGCCCGCAGTCTTTTTAACGGCTGGGTCCTCGTTGCTTACGGCAGTATTGGTTTTACCCTTGGCGGTAGGGTCGTCCGGCTGGGTGGTTGCTGGTTTTTGACCGGAGGTTACCGTTTCGGCGCCCTTGGTGTTTTCTGCTGATTTACGGTCGTTAGCGTCCTCTTTTTTCTGATCGTCCGCCCCATTTTTAGACTGGGTTTGTGCCGTGGTAGAAGCATTGCCGGGTTTATCACCAGTGGTAGCAGGCGTTTCCTTTACCGGAGCGGCCTCCTGCTGCGCTGTTGTTGTTTGCTTATCGCCCGGTGCCTGCTCCTTTGTGGAATTAACGGTCGTTAGTTTTGGCTCTTCCTTGCCGGAGGTTAAAGGTGCGGCACCTGTGGTAGCGGTGGTGGTAGCACCAGTAGGACTGTTATTCACCGGCTTATCGCTGTGTTCGGCGGGCAAATCGCTGGCTGTGACCTGCAGATCGGATTGTTCGTTATACCCTTTTACCGGTTGGGTTTGTTCTACAAATATGTTTTCGGCCTTACTCTTTTCCTTTTTATAGGCCGGTACGGTATTATCCGGTTTGCTTACGGTTTTATCCTCGTAAATAGTAGCCAGCGAAGGCGGATTGTTAGAACCCGATACAGCCACCGGCAATAAAGGCGGATCGCTTGGCGGTATAACCTCTTTGCGGGTAACATTGTATTTGTTGTTGAGGGCAGCATTGGTTAGCTCGATGGTTTCCATCACATTGTTACAAACCATCTCGGTCATATTGTATTGTATTTCGTCTGCCACCGAACCCAGCAGTTTGCGCACCTCGTAAGCACCGTTAATTACGCGGCGTTTTTCGATATAAGGCATGTTGGGTAAAATGTCGCCGTTCTCCACTGCTGAGCAAGCCATGGCATACACACCGATGGTGCCGCTTACGGAATTGGTATCGTAGTAGGTATAAACGGGTATTACGCCCCAATCGCTCAGGTTTACATCGCCGGTATAATTATTCTTCTTCAACTCCACATCCATAATATAACCATTGCGGTTACGGATCTCTTCGTTGCTGCCAATGAGGTTGCCCAGCGAATAGGCAGCAATGCCTTCTTTGGTTTGGCCGTTCTGCTGGTAACTTACATAATCGATACGCATAGGCGTATTGGGATGCGTGCCTACCACCATGTTAGCGCCCTGCTGAAAGGCATACTGCGCCAGTTCTACCTGATTATAGTTTGGTATATCCTGGTTGTTATTGCCCCAATCGAAATACACAATGGTAAAGTCGGGTTTGTTGGCGCGCGCCAGGCGCAGGTCGCGCTCCAGCATAGTCTTATCAATTTCGTTAATGATAAAATCGCGCGAAATGCCCGGGCGTTTGCCGATGGTGCCATAGTTTAAAATGGCAATACGAAAACCCTTTTTGTTGATGATGAGGGGGAAGTTGCCGTTGCGCTGAAAATTATCGACAAAGGCGCCCGTGTGATACATGCCGAACTCGTACACCATATCACGGGTACGCTTTAGCGTGGCTTTATCTACGTTCGCCGTGTGCAGGTTGGCCTGCATTACCGCATTGATGCCACTGTATTTAAGCGCTAAGGCAAATTCATCGGGCGAACAATACATATTGGTGATATCGCCGGCAAAACTGGTTTTGAGGTTGGCAATGGTAATATCGCCCAGGCCTAAAATGGGTTGTATGTATTTTAACTCGTTCCGGAAATTGTAACGGCCGGTTTTATTATCGAACGCGTAATCAATGTGCCGCTCGGTTTGATACACGTTACCTGCAATCATCAGGTGCAGGGTGCGGGTGCTATCTTCGCCGGTATTCAGTTTATCCTCGCTCTTCTTTTTCAGCAGGCGCTGTTTAAAGTGTATCAGCGCACTTTCCTGTTCCTGCGCCCACAGACCCAGGCTTAGCATCAACCCACAAATAACAAGTGTTAGTGTTTTTTTCATTCGTCGCTTCCCTGCGTATTATCCTTTAAGTATTTCTTCGTTTTCCAGCACGTGCAGGCCTTTTTGGTTTCCGGTGCCCAACTTTACCATCAGGCGCCCCAACAAATCAACCGGTGTACCTGCATACTTGCGCAGCGGGCCGGCAAATAGAAACGAAAATTTGTCAGCAACAAACCGCGCTACCGCTTCGCCCGGGCGCTTTTCCTTCCTTTCGCCCATTAATATGCTGGGGCGTAAGATGAATAAGGCCTCGAAAGGCATGGTTTTCAATGCTTCTTCCAGTTCTCCTTTCGTACGGCTGTAGAAAATAGCACTGTTGGCATCGGCCCCCATGCTGCTTACCAGGATGAATCTTTTAGCCCCATTCCACACCGCTATTTCGGCTAATTGTTTGGGGTAATCGAAATCGACCCTACGAAAAGCGGCCTGACTGCCCGCCTTGGCAATGGTAGTGCCGATGGCACAATACACGTCCTGACCCTTCAATTCGGCCTTATAATCTCCTAGTTTATCAAAATCTACCACCAGGCATTTCAGCTTGGGATGTTTGATTTCCAGCGGCTTACGTACTACGGCCAGCACCCCGTCATACACCGGTGAGGCCAGCAATGCCTGTAAACACTGTTCGCCCACCAGGCCGGTGGCTCCAAGAATAATTGCGGTACGGTCTGCCATATGGTAAAGTCAAAAATACGGTAAAGGGAACAGGGTAGGCGGCGGTTAATTCACAATAATAATTAAGGTGACCTAAGAAGTAAATTGAGCGAATGATAGGCAAACACAAAGGCTCACCAAAGATTACACAGATGGGCGCACATTGAATACAAAAAATACAATTGTAGAAACTAAAATTTGTGGGATTAGAAGATTGAAGGATTAACTGCAATTGCCATTCAAAACTCAAAATACCTAACTCACCACTCGGGGTTATTTACCCTGCCCTAACGCATGTTCGCCTAGGTACTGATCCACCCGTTTCTTTACGTTAGCGCGAATGTCGTACCAAAACAGGTTGTAGTCGGCAATGTGCATGTTGGTCATGGAGCGTATGAAGGGGATGCGCGTGCGAACGCGCAGGTGGCCGTCTTTTATCTGTACATCGCTGGCATGCGGATATTCCTTACTAAAACTTAGCAGCATACCGCCGATGCCTTTACTACGGTCCACAGCAATGGTATCGCGATTCCATGTAAGTGGGTTTACACAGATGTTACCGAAGAGACCTAAACCGTTATCTACCGGTTTGTAGTTCCAGTTATAGCTGGCCCAGGTTATATAGCAGCCTGTTTGGCCCGGTTGTTCGCAGGGTTTCAGGTTTACATACATGGTATCGAAAAAGTTAAAGCCTATTACATAGGCAGCTACCATTTGTTTGCGCAAATCGGTGGTATCAATGCATTCGCGCAATAAGCGGCGGGCATGGTAAGTGCCCTGGCTGTGGCTGGCAATTATAAACGGCCGGCCGTTGTTGTAATGCGCCAGGTAATATTCAAAGGCGCGCTTTACATCGCCATAAGCAAGATCGAAGGCCTGTTTGCTTTGCTCGGGCTTTGCGTAAAAGGCGCGGATGTGGGCCTGGCGATAGCGCGGGCTGTAAACCCTGCAACTGGCGTTGAACACACTTGCCTGATAGCGTACCGGTTTTGTATCCAGGTTTCTGTTGAGCTTTTTATTGTTTACATCGGCATTCCAGTTCTTACCTGTCATGTAAAGTGTTGGGTATACATAAAACACATCTACCTGCTTTAAGGAGTCGCTGATCCATTTTTCGGTACTGGGAATGTTATCGGCTTCATCCTTTACATAGGGCAGGGCATTCCAGTATTTCTGTTGGGTGTAATCGGGCGCTGCGGGCGGATTAAAGGTGGGCAATTTGCCTTTTCGTTGGGCAAAACCGGATAAACATAGCAGCAGGGCCCCCAGCAGGAACAAATTTCTCATACAGGTTTTTGTATTTTAGCGCAGCAAAATAAAGATTATGAAGGCTGTTGTGGCAAAGATAGGATTGGCGGCATTACTGCTGGTGTTTATTTCGGGATGTGAGCGGAAGAGCTGTCAGGATGTAGTATGCCAGGTTGGGCAACAGTGCATACAGGGCGGTTGCTACTGCACCGACGGCTACGAGGGCGACGGCTGTTCGACCTACAGTTACCTAAAATTTGAAGGCAGCTACAATGTTACCGAAGCCTGCAGTAACGCTTCGCCTAACTTCTTTAACTACAACGTTACTATCTACCACGACCCCCTGCATATTAACCAGGTGCAGATAACCAATTTGTTTGGTTTAGGTGTTACAGCCGTTGGTTACATCCATACCGACGGCACCACCGGCAAGGGCACCTACCTGGAAATTCCTTATCAGAACCAGGGCAGTTTAACCTTCCAGGGCCAGGGCAATTACGATGTGCTGATTAACCGCATGAGTGTACAGTTTAACTACACCTTTAATGGCGGCAGCTACGCCTGCACCCATACTTTTTACAAGCAGTAAGCAGCGGCGCGTGTTTTATTTTGTAAATGTGATAAACAGGGAGTTACTTTAGCTACGTGCGGATTGATATACATACCCATATAATTCCCGAACACTTGCCGCGCTGGAGCGAGAAATTCGGCTACAGTGGGTTTATACACCTGGACCATCACAAGCCCTGCTGCGCCCGTATGATGAAGGACGATGAGTTCTTCCGCGAGATACAGGACAACTGCTGGGACCCACAAACGCGTATAAAGGAGTGTAACCATACCCATGTTGACGTACAGGTGTTAAGCACCATACCCGTGTTATTCAACTACTGGGCCAAGCCCAAGGATGCCCTGGAAACCTCGCGGTTTTTTAATGACCACATTATTGAAATAACCGAGCGCTATCCCAAGCGCTTTGTTGGTTTAGGCACTATACCCATGCAGGCCGCCGATTTAGCGGTGCGCGAAATGGAACGCATTAAAAAGCTGGGCATGGCCGGCATTGAAATAGGCAGTAACGTAAACGACCTGAACCTGGATGAACGGCAGTTTTTCCCGATTTACGAAGCAGCACAGGAACTGGACATGGCCGTGTTTGTGCACCCCTGGAACATGATGGGCGCAAGGCAAATGAGCAAATACTGGCTGCCCTGGCTGGTAGGTATGCCTGCTGAAACCAACCGCGCTATTTGTTCGCTGATATTCGGTGGGGTATTTGAACGCTTTCCGAAACTGCGTTTTGCCTTTGCACATGGGGGTGGCTCGTTCCCTGCCAATATTGGGCGTATTGAAAAAGGTTATAAAGTGCGCCCCGATTTAACGGCTATTGATAACGATGTAAACCCACGCGATTACCTGGGGCATTTTTATGTAGACAGCCTGATGCATGATGTTAATTTTCTGCAATATGTAATCAACATGGTTGGCTCCGATAAAATTTGCCTGGGCAGCGATTATCCTTTTCCGCTAGGCGAGGCCATACCGGGCGAAGAAATCGACGCGCTGCAAACTACCAAAAGGGTAAAAGATAAGCTCCTGTATCAAAACGCCCTGAAGTGGTTGAACCTGGACAAGAAGTTGTTTGCAGGCAAATAACCAAACAACTTTCAGTTCTGAACAAGATGACCTGTGCTATTTGCACCTTCCCCGCAAAATTTCAACTTCGCCGGGTAATATCCGCTGCATGAAATTCGAAACCTCGCTCGCTTACGCCCGTTCGCTTGACAAACAGGACCCTCTGCGCAAATTCCGCAGTCGCTTTTATATGCCTAAGCTAAAAGGCAAAGAGGCCATTTACCTGTGCGGTAACTCGCTGGGCCTGCAACCTAAAACGGTAGAAAAGGAATTGCTGGTGGAACTTACCGACTGGCGCAACCTGGGAGTAGAAGGCCACCTGCACGGCAAGCGGCCCTGGTTATATTATCACCACTTTTTTAGCAAGAGCATTGCCAAACTAACAGGTGCTAAAGAAGAGGAGGTAGTGGTAATGAATCAGCTTACAGTAAACCTGAACCTGCTGCTGATTTCGTTTTACCGGCCGCAGGGCAAGCGCACCAAAATTTTGATGGAGGCCTATGAGTTCCCTTCGGATTATTATGCCGTTGAGCAACAGGTAAAACTGCACGGCCTTAACCCTAAGGATTGCATTATAGAAGTATTGCCCCGCGCAGGCGAGGTAACGCTACGCATGGAAGATGTGCTGCAAAAAATTGAACAACATAAAGACGAACTGGCCCTGGTGTTGTTCAGCGCGGTAAATTATTATACCGGACAGTTGTTTGATATAAAGGTTATGGCGGCCACTGCACGCAAACACGGCATTACTATCGGTATTGATTTAGCCCATGCCATTGGGAATGTACCGCTGAAGCTGCACGATTGGGATGTAGACTTTGCTACCTGGTGTTCGTACAAGTATTTAAACAGCGGACCCGGCGGCGTTAGCGGTGTATTTGTGAACCGCCGCCACGGCAACAACCCCGAGCTGCCACGTCTGGCCGGCTGGTGGGGCAACGACGAAAAAACGCGGTTCAAAATGTATAAGCATTTTACCCCGCAAAGCGGCGCAGCGGGTTGGCAAATAAGCAATGCGCCGGTGTTGAGCATGGCAGCGCACAAAGCCTCACTGGATATTTTTGATGAGGCGGGTATGCCGGCTCTGCGCAAAAAGAGCGAAGCGCTTACCGCTTACCTTTATCAGCTGCTGCAAACCGAATGCGGTATAGGCAGTAAAAATTCTACGCTGAACATTATTACACCAACCGATAAAAAACAGCGCGGTTGTCAACTCAGTCTGCAAACAAAACAGAACGGCAAGCAGTTGTTTGACAAGCTAACTGCTGCAGGCATTATTGCCGATTGGCGCGAGCCCGATGTAATACGTATTGCACCGGTACCGCTGTACAATAGCTTTGAAGATGTATACCGTTTTGTGCAGGTGGTAAAGGAGCAGCTATAGCAACAAAACCTTTTATCTATCTTGCAAGCGTGAAACATCTTCTTTTGTTTCTGGCTGTATTTTGCAATATCAGCGCCTTTTGCCAGGGCGATGTGGAAACCATTGGTACAGCCAGTTTTTATGCTAACAAATTTGAAGGGCGGCGCACCAGCAGTGGAGAAATATTCCATCAGCGTAAAATGACCTGCGCCCACCGCACCTTGCCATTTGGCACTACACTGCAGGTTACCAATCTCAGCAACAATAAAAGTGTTGTAGTTACCGTGAACGATCGCGGGCCCTATGGCAAAGGCCGCATTGTTGACCTTACTACCGCCGCAGCCAAAGAGCTTGACTTTATTAAATCAGGAACCACACGGGTGCAAATCGAAATTCTGATTGAGCCGAATATCGCCGACTCTGTTTTACAACTCAACGATTCGGCCAGTACGGTATTTAAAATTGAACCTGCAGATACGTTAAATGGCCTCTTCACGCTAAAACTTGTATCGTGCGCGCGCTTTGAAAAAGCAGAGCAAATTATTAAGCAGGCGCGCTCAGCAATTAATTTGCCCGTTTACCTGCGCGTTTCCACACAAAACCGGCTTACGGTCTATACCTTGTATGCCGGTAATTTCAGCCGTTACGAGGATGCACTTTCTCTGCTGAGCAGTGTGCAGGGCACGTTCCCACAGGCGCAGCCTGTTCGGGCTAAACAATAAACCCATCAGGTTTTATTCATGCTTGTTCGTCTGATTAATATGCGCTTACAGTCGCCATTTGAATAGCTGTTTTAACATGCTTTTGTGTTCTATTCGCATACTCAATAATTTGAACGGCATGAAAAAACTTTACCCTATTACGTTTCTTTTTGTGGTGGCCCTGTTAGCCATCTTTAACCGCGCGCACAGCGATAGCAATAAGCCGCCAACAGGCCGTGCGGGTGCTCCTTCTTCGTATACTACCTGCGCCAACAGTTGCCATAACGGCACCGCAGTAAACGGTGGTGGCGGTAGCGTATCTATTACCTATAGCGACCCTAACAACGAGTACGTAACGGGCCAAACTTATAATATGACTGTAACCGTAGCAGACCCTTCGTTAAGCCGCATGGGTTTTGAAATGGTTGCCTTAAACGGTGCTTTAACACAGGCCGGCAGCTTTACTGTTACCAACACAGGCACTACCAGCCTTCAAACGGCCGGCAGCAAACAATACATTGGCCATAAAAGCGCTAGCACTTCTACCAGTTCTTGGAGCTTTACATGGACCGCTCCTGCTACTGCACCTGCAGGTGGTCGCATTGTGTTCTACGCAGTAGGTAACGCCACCAACAACAATGGATCTGATAACGGCGACCACGTGTATACCGATAGCCTGGTATTAACCGAACATGTTGCCTGCACACCTCCTACAGTATCTATTTCTGCTACCGACAGCGTACTTACAGCTAACGCTACCGGTGCTACCTCGTATCAGTGGTATTTAGACGGCAACATGATTAACGGTGCAAACTCTGCTACCTACACCGCCAGCGTTTCCGGTTCTTATACTGTAGAAGCAAGTGCCGGTGCCGGATGTAATACTACAAGTGCAGCGTATGTGTACAATGCACCATCGGGTATCAATGATGTAGTATTAACCAGCACCATCCGCGTATTTCCTTCGGTAGCGCAGGGTTCGTTCAGCATCATTAATACCGCCAACCTTTCGGGTTTACAGTATGCCGTTTATGACTTAAGCGGTCGCCTTGAAAAGGAAGGCCTGCTCAACAACGGACAAACAACAGTTAACACAAACGATATTTCAACAGGTGTTCACCTGGTGCGCATTTACCGTCCGAACCAAAGTATGACGGTACGTGTTGTAACACTGTGATGAGGATTTTGTGGGTTTTTTTTGAAGTGCCATCTCAATGGGTCGGGATGGCACTCTTTTTTTGTATAACCCGCGAAGTGTTTCCCCAAACGCAAAAGGGCTCCACCTAACGGGGAGCCCTTTACTTTTTTCGGTTGTTTGCTACTAGTGGTGGGAATGATCGCCGTGTGAATGCACATGGCCATGCTCCAGTTCTACCGGATGTGCTTCGCGCACCTCTAAAACTTCGCCACTGAAATACAGGGTTTTGCCTGCAAACGGGTGGTTCAGATCCACGGTAACTTTATCGCCTGTTACAGCTACAATACGGCCCTGGAAAGGGTTGCCGAACTGATCCTGCAGGGGAACAATATTTCCCACAAAAATCATTTCTTCTTGTACCACACCTTCATGCGAGAACACATTTTTATCCAGTTGAATGACGGCTTGTTCGTCGTAAGTGCCATAGCCGTTTTCGGGGCTCAGCACAAAACTGAACTGGTTGCCTGCAATTTTGCCATCCAGGTTCTTTTCAAACTCTTCCAGCACGTTATTATGGCCAAACAAAAATTCAAACGGTTGATCGCGGTCAGCCGCGTCCATTACTTCGCCCTGCGGGTCGGTACGTAATTCATAGGTAAGTTTTACAACTTTGTCTTTACCTGCTTGCATGTACTTATGTTTTTATGATGAATCAATTCCGGAGGGAGCGACTGCGTTTAACCATTACCGCATAACAATTAAGGAAGGGCCCGTCCTATCGGACCGCAAAGGTAGTATTAATTTACGGGATAGGCGAAAAGGGCCGGAGAGCCGGGCTATTGCCGGGCAAACAGCAGGCTGCCGTCGCCGTAACTTAAAAACCTGAAATCGTGTTGCAGGGCATAGTCATACAGTTTCTTCCAATCCTCGCCTACACAAGCAGCTACCAGTAACAATAAGGTAGAATTTGGCTGGTGAAAGTTGGTAACAATGGCCCGGGCTACCTTAAGCCGGTAAGGTGGGGCAATCAATATTTGCGTGGGAGCTAACAAACGTTCGTTTCTGGTTCGATGCATCCATTCCAACAAGTGTTCCAGGGCTTTTGCCGCCGGCAACGCAGCGGTCAATCGATAAGGATCCCACTGTGTAATCTCCAGTTCCTGCAGCGTAGCGCCTGGTTGTTCGGCAGCTTTTACCCCCATCCAGTATAAGGATTCCAGCGTTCGTAAGGATGTAGTGCCTACTGCTACAACAGGTGCCTCGCCCGCCTGCAGTTGTTGTATAAGCTGTTTTATCGTTGCGCCACTAACATCCGTTAGTTCAGCATGCATCTGGTGGCCGCCCAGCGTTTCGCTTTTTACCGGTTTAAACGTACCCGCCCCCACGTGCAGGGTTACTTCGGCCGTGGCTATGTGCCGCGTGGCTAAGCTCTGCATTACCGCCGGGGTAAAGTGCAGGCCTGCGGTAGGGGCAGCTACGCTGCCGTCGTATTTTGCATAAATGGTTTGGTAGCGCTGCCGGTCGCTCAGTTCGCTTTCGCGTTTTAAATAGGGTGGTATAGGCATAGCACCGGCCAGTTCCAGCACTTCTGCAAAGGTCAACTGCTCTGGCTGCCATTTAAACGCCACTATAAAGTTGTCATCCTGCCGCTCCACCAGTTCCGCGGTTAATGCGAGGTGCTGATGTTGGAGCGTCAGCACCTTTTCCTTCCATTTGCTGGCGCGGCCTACCAGGCATTTCCAGCGGGTGCTGCCTGCACGGCTCATGGCGCTGGCCATATCGCTCACCCGGCCTTCGGGCTCCAGGCAAAATATCTCCACCTTGCCGCCATTGGCATTGTAAAAGAACACCCGGGCAGGGATAACCCTGGTATTATTAAAAACCAGCAAACTGCCTTCGGGTAAATGGGCGCTTATGTTGCGGTATACGTCCTCGGTAAGCCGGCCCCCGCTATATACCAGCAACTTGCTTTGGTCCCTTTCCTGCAACGGAAAACGGGCAATGCGCTCTTCGGGCAGGTGATAGGTATAATCGCTGATGTGCAATTCGGAAGGGTGCAGGGCCATGCCCGCAAAAATAACATTGCACACTTATGCACCTACTGTCGTTTTTGCGCGCTTGCTGTGTGTGGTTTTTTTCCATCTTTGCCCGCAAAATTCCGGGATTGCCACGGCTCTCCTGCTCACAAAAAACTAAATCTACTCAAACCGTATGTCGTTATTAACTGTAGGCACTGTTGCCTTCGATGCAATTGAAACACCTTTTGGTAAAACCGATAAAATTGTGGGCGGTGCCGCCACGTATATCGCCTGGAGCGCTTCCTATTTTTCTAAAAAAGTAAACATCGTTTCGGTTATCGGCGATGATTTCGATATGAAGGAGCTGGAGCTATTACGCGCCCGTGGTGTTGATACCACCGGTATTGAAATTAAAGAGGGCAAGAAGTCGTTTTTCTGGAGCGGCCGCTACCACCTGGATATGAACAGCCGCGATACGCTCATCACCGATCTGAACGTATTGTTAGAGTTTAACCCGATTATCCCTGACAGCTATAAAGACAGCGACATTCTGTTGCTGGGCAACATTGACCCGAACCTGCAAATGCGCGTAATTGAGCAATTGCCTAAGCGTCCGAAGCTGGTTGTAATGGATACCATGAATTTCTGGATGACGGATGCTTTTGTAGATAAGCTGCGCGAGGTAATTGCTAAAGTGGACGTACTTGCTATTAATGATGCTGAGGCCCGCCAGCTTTCCGGCGAATACTCACTGGTGAAAGCCGCCAAGAAGATCCTGAAAACCGGCCCTAAATACCTGATCATTAAAAAAGGCGAACACGGTGCGTTGCTGTTCCACGAAAACCAGGTGTTTTTTGCCCCTGCTTTACCGCTGGAAGAAGTGTTTGACCCAACCGGTGCAGGCGATACGTTTGCAGGCGGTTTCTGCGGTTACTTAGATAAAACCCGCGACATTAGCTTCGATAACATGAAACGCGCTATCATTTACGGAAGTGCTATGGCTTCGTTCTGTGTAGAGAAATTCGGTACCGAACGTGTGAAGGACTTAACACACCACGATATTGAAGAACGCGTGAAGGACTTTATTGACCTGGTGCAATTTGATATTGTGCTGGAAGATTAAAAGACAAGTCACACAAATAAAAACGGCGCTACCAATCAGTAGCGCCGTTTTTATTTTCGGTTGTTCGATTAATTACTTGCCCTGGAAATTAGGTTTGCGCTTCTCGATAAAAGCAGTCACGCCTTCTTTGTAGTCGGCGCTGCGGCCTGCAATTTCCTGCCCGTAATACTCCTGTTGCAGCATTTCCTGTAAATTGCTGTTATACGCTTTGTTCAGCATCTTCTTAATCAACGAATAGGTTTTTGTGGGGCCCGAGGCATAACGAGCGGCTAATTCGTTCACGGCGTTATCCAATTCCTCAGCCGGAACCACTTTGTAAACAAAGCCTAGGGCATGTGCTTCGGCGGCGCTTATTTTGCTGGCCAGGGTAATCAGTTCAAACGCTTTGTTGTAGCCCACCAGGTGAGGCAGGAAAAACGAAGAGCCCGAATCGGGTACCAGGCCCACATTTGCAAATACTTCAATCAGCGATGAATTTTCGGAGGCAATGATCATATCGCAGGCCAATGCCAGCGAGGCACCAGCACCTGCAGCTACACCATTCAGGCGGCAGATAACCGGCTTGGGCATTTCGCGTATGGCCAGAATCATCGGGTTGTACCGGCGCAATACCGATTCGCCCAGGCTGCGCTTACCCAGTTCGCCTTTAATATCTTTCAGGTCCTGGCCGCTGCAGAACGCTTTACCTTCACCGGTAATAACGGTTACACGCACGGCCTCGTCCTTGCCTGCCTTTTTAAGGGCATCAATAAACTCGGCACTCAACTCCTCGTTAAACGAGTTAAACACATCGGGGCGGTTAAGCGTAATGCGACACACGCCGTTTTCGATTGTAAATAGCAGGGTTTTATACATAGTAGGGTATTAGCTTAGTTAAACAGCAGGTAACGGTCCTGCACAAAAAGAGGCACCACGCTAAAGGCCAGAAACTGACCTGTAAAGCCCAGAAAATAGCCCAGGTACACCTCGCGCGGTTCATGCGCTTTTAAGGCCAGGCGCGCGGCACCAATTAAGCCGGCCAACAATATTACGGCGGGTAACAATATTCGCAAATCGAAGGGACTAAGCCTTATCAGCGGCAGCATTAAACCCAGCAGGTTACCGGCGGCAATGGTGTGCAAACTAACTTTGCTTACGTTGTTTACGATAAAGCCCAGGAAAATAGAAATGCTGGCGCCCGCCATCATAAAAAACAAAAAAGCATTAGCCGGTATGCGCGGGGTAACCGTAACGGTGGAATTGCTTTTGAACATCCAGGTGGTCCACATATAAAAGGTAGCCGTAGCCACAAACGGTATAATGCGCTGTTTGGCATCCTCCAAATGGAAACTATCGATCATTTCCAGCCGGCGCATCATTACCATCCATATCAACGGAAACAGGAAGGTTAAGGCAAAAACAATGATCAACCACTGAAAATGCACGGGATGGCCGAAATGCCCGTAGCGCGTAGGGTTTGTTGTTAAAATCAATACCGTGGCATAGGTAGGAAACAACAAGGGGTGAAACAGATACGAAACTAAACTTGAAAATGCGCGCATGGAGCAAATATAGACGTATTGCGGGAAGGCAACACGGGCCAGGACACATAAAAAAAGGGGCTACCTCTTTAGGCGCCCCTCTTAGGATTGACTATGAGATTCCTAAATCCTACTGTACTGCGGCAAGCAATACAGCAGGATATACTCTTGAAACACCGTCTTTAGTAACGGTTTTTATACGGTAGTAAACATCCTTTGCTGCCGAAAACGGGTATTTATCCTGTTTGGTCAGTTGGTCGTTTACGGTCTTTTCTTCGGCACAACTAATGTATTTGCACTGTCCGAAATAGTTTTGGTTTTCGGCGCTGCGCTCCACTAAAATATGATCGTACTGGCTTAGGTCTTTTACGAGTAAGTGAAGCACTACTTCCCCCTTTCCGCGCTCTACTTCCAATACCACATCTTCCTCTGTAGTTTTAAATGTATAAGGAGCAGGACTGGCAGGGTCGCCCGCCATTACCGGCTTAGAGCCCATTACCACTAACACCAGCATTGCAAACAAAAACCGCTTCATCTTTCCGAGCATTATTGTCCCTGTTTACGGGTATTTAAAGGGTAAGGTTGCGTACAATTCGTAAAAATTTCATAAGTTAACATTTAGGTAAAATGATCACCGTAAGCCCACATATCTCCCTTTCGCGCCTTGAGCAAGGCGACATACCCGCCCTATGCGAATGGATGCAGGATGTAGAGATTTCGGAAAACACCCTATTGATCCCTTACCCCTACCTGCAAAGTGATGCCGAAGCCTGGCTACAACTGAACCGTGAGTTCGAAAACACCCACGGCTTTAACCGCCATTACGCCATCCGTAACAGCGAAGGAAAACTGATTGGCGGTATCGGACTGCATTTTAATTATGGCGTGGAAGCCAACAGCAGCGAAATAGGCTACTGGCTGGCCAAGGACTACCGCAACCGCGGCATTATGAGCCAGGTGTTGCGTGCACTGGAAAAAGTTATAAAACAAAAACACCAGCTTACGCGATTAGAGGCGCATGTGTTTGCATTTAACCTGGCATCGCAAAAAACGCTGTTGAATGCCGGCTATACCCGCCAGCCGGGCATATTAGAAAACTACTATAACAAAAACGGCCGCACGCTGGATGGTATCCTCTTTTACAAGGCCATCTAACCCTGTCATGGTTTTGTCATAACGCTAGTACTATTTGGCATATGACATTTAAATGACAATTATCTCTTTCACACATTTTATATTTGTTTTATCAATTGCGATAGCCTACGAAACTTCCGGCAATTGAAAAGTGCAGCCGGAAAAACCATATCCCGGACCTGCGGAAACACAAAGGCCCCGGTCTTGAACGTTCGGTTCAGGGCTTGGGGCTTTCTTTTTTGTGTCGGTTAATGGACAATGCCAGCCATGCAGGGGATTCCATCCTTCATTATTGATTACCTTAGCACCCATGAAGTTCGAAGACTTAAATTTAAACAAGCCCTTATTAAACGCCCTCACCGACCTTGGCTATACTACGCCCACCACCATACAGCACAAATGCTTTCCGGTGGTAATGAGCGGTAGAGATATGATAGGTATAGCACAAACCGGCACAGGCAAAACCCTGGGTTATTTGTTGCCCATTTTACGTCAATGGGAGTTTTCGAAAGAAAAGAATACCCGTGTATTGATTTTGGTGCCCACCCGCGAACTGGTGGTGCAGGTGGTGGAAGCCGCCCGCAAACTCAGCACTTATATGAGCGTGCAAATTGAAGGTGTTTACGGCGGTGGCAATATAAAAGTGCAGATGGCCGCGCTCGCAGGCGGTGCTGATATCGTTGTAGGTACACCCGGCCGTGTAATTGATCTGATAATGAACGCCAGTCTGAAAATTAAAACCGTAAAGCGGCTGGTGATTGATGAGATGGATGAAATGCTGGGCCTTGGCTTCCGCTATCAGCTTACTACCATTTTAAACCTGCTGCCCCCAAAACGTCAGAACCTGTTATTCTCCGCCACATTTACCGAAGAGGTAGAAGCCTTATCGGGCGATTACTTTAATGGCCCTGTAATGGTGGAAGCCGCACCTGCCGGTACACCGGTAGATAAAATAAAACAGGTGGGCTACCAGGTACCTAACTTTAATACCAAGGTTAACCTGCTAAAATTGTTGCTGGCAGATAATGAAATGAAAAAGGTATTAGTGTTTGCTGCCACCAAACAGCAAGCCGATGATTTGTTTGAGCTGATTGGACCGGAGTTTCCTGAAAAGATCGGTGTTATCCATTCTAATAAATCGCAGAACAACCGTTTTGAAACCGTACGCCTGTTTCAGGATGGTACCTACCGGGCCTTAATTGCTACGGACATCATCGCACGTGGTTTAGATATAGCAGAGGTATCGCACGTCTTCAACTTCGATGTACCCGAAGAACCGGAAAATTACATTCACCGCATCGGCCGAACCGGGCGTGCTGATAAAGAGGGCGTAGCTATCACCTTTATTGCTCCTTATGAAGAAGAGCGCCGCAGCGCTATCGAAAACCTGATGAAGCAGGAAATACCGTTGGCAGCGCTACCCGAAGCGCTTGAAATTTCGGATGTGCTGATAAAAGCGGAAATGCCCAATACCGAAACCAAGAACATTCAGGATAAGTTTAAGAAGAAACCACAGGGCGGTGCGGCTTTCCACGAGAAGCTGGAGAAAAATAAAAAGGTGAACCAACACCTTACCCGTGCACAAAAGCTGAAATTAAAATACGGCAAGCCTAAAACGCGCGGACAAAAACAAAAGAAGAAAGGATAAAAGGGCGTCGTCAGATATTAGCAGCCATAATTCAGTTGCTTTATTTTAAAAACACTAAACGCTTCATAAACCAGTGCTACACACTAAATACATTTCAGCTTTCGGCCTGCTGTTTTTCATTTTTATCAAAGGGGCTCCCGCGCAGTCCTCGCCCGATTTAGTGTATATGCAGAAGATAACCACCGAGCTGCAGCATACCAGCAAGGCCTCGTGGAATTATGTGCATGCTACGATGCAGTTCCGGCCCGAAGCAGAAATCGATAGACTGCTTAACCAGGTTGTATTGGATGTAAAGGCTGCCTATAAAAACGTTTCAGCCCTTGGTGCTTTTAACGGCGATGCATCTTTCCGCGATTCCGTACTTAGTTACCTGAACAATGCCAACAAACTAATGACCGAAGAGTTTAGCCGCTTGCGCGAAAAGCGCAGTGTTGCTGATAAATCGTATGCTGATATGGTTGCGCTTATTAATGCTGAAGATGCCGCTAACACCAAACTTTTAAAGCAATTCGATTTTGTGAAAGAAGAACAAAAAAAGTTTGCTGCGAAAAACGATATCAAGTTGCTGGATCCAAAAGATAATTCTTCCTTTAAACTACTTACGGCATTAAAAGTTATAAAGCATTACAACCAGACTTATCTTATTTTCTTTAAATGCTCTAAACAGGAAGATGCCTGGCTGGCGGCGTTAGACAGCACCAGCATTCCCCTGCTGACACAAACAAGTGCTGCACTACAAAAATTTGCAGCGGACGGCCTGGCTAAGCTGGATACGCTAACGCCCTATGAACACGATACCACGCTTATACACGGCGCACGCGAAGTATTAAATTTCTTTTACTACGAAGCCAAAGAAAAAGCGCCGGGTTTAAATGAGCTGTTGGCCGGCAAAATAAAATTCGAAAAGGTGAAGGCTAACTTTAATGCTATACCCGAAGACAAACAAACCGAGCAAAACATTCAGGCATACAATAAAGCGGTGGACGATTATTCAAGTAAAGTTGAACAGTATAATGCTACCAACGGGGAACTAAATAAAAAACGCGCTGCCGCCCTTGGCGCTTTCGATAAAGCAGTATCGTTGTATATCGCACGTAACACGCCCCCCGACAAATAATAACTGCGATTCATTGCGGACAAAGGACCGGCCTGTTATCGAATGTGTTAACATCCCAATCCGGTGCCATATGGCCTGCTAGTGAAACATTGCTCACGATCCATATATTAGTATCACAGCGATACATTATGGCTAATACGTACACCCAAATTTACATTCAACTGGTTTTTGCTGTTCACGGACGGCAAAATCTAATTGCGCCTTCCTGCCGCGAGGAGCTCCATAAATACATCACCGGCATCGTCCAAAAACGGGAACATAAGCTGCTGTCTATATTTTGTATGCCCGACCATGCACACTTGTTAATCGGTATGCGGCCCTCCATGGCAATTTCAGATCTTGCCCGGGATATTAAGGCTGGTTCTTCGAAATTTATTAATGAGCGTGGTTGGATAAAAAGCAAATTTAATTGGCAAGAAGGATTCGGTGCCTTTTCATATTCGCGCAGTCAGATCGATAATGTTGCAAAATATATCCTGAATCAGGAGGAGCACCATCGCAAAAAAACATTTCAGGAAGAATACCTGGATTTTTTGAAAAGGTTTGAGGTTGATTACGATGAGCGTTATTTATTTGAGTGGATAGCATAACAGGTCGCTCCTACGGAGCTTAATTACTCGTTGATTATATTTCTACAAACCGTACGGCCCCGCTGGGGCCTGAAGGCGCTACTTGCATAATGACGCAATACATCACACTACCCTTAGCCCCCCAAAAGCGGTTGCTCATACATTTACTGATGGATTTTCGTCCTTTCTCCAGGTCCGTAGGACCGGCCCGTTTGTAGAAAACATCCGTGATTCATTCAATAGCTCCATAGGAGCGACCTATGGCTTGTTACATGCTTAGAACTCCCAGGCCAACAGGCCTTTCACTTCTTGCACACTCAAGGGGTTTACCTCACCTAATCCGGATGGTGCCAGGCGCTCTTTTAAGAAACGCACCGATGGCGCTATCCAGGCCTCGCTTTCGTTGTTTAAATTATCCTGCAACACCGATAACTGATACAGCGTAGTTAAGCGTTCAAAAAATGGTTTAGCGCTGGCCTCCATTTCGTCCTGCGGCAGGTGGCGCAATTTTTCAGCGAAGGTTTTTAGTTGCTGTAACTGCTCCAGCATAAAGGCACGGTGTGCCACATGCGCTTCGGCACTGCGTTCAATTTCTGCACTCACCGTAGCAAAACCCTCGCTCTTAAACAAGGCACGCAGCATATCCAATACAATAATATTGCCGCTGCCCTCCCAAATGGGCAGTACCATTACATCGCGCATAATTTTCGGCATTACGCCATCTTCAATATAACCAAGACCACCCATTAACTCCATACTCTCGCGGGTAATATACACGCCTGTTTCGGCGCTCCACTTTTTGGTCATGGGGTTAATGATGCGGAACAACTGCATTTCCTTTTTATCGCCATTATCCGATTTATCTAAAGCCTCTATGGCCCGCCATACCAGGTAAAAGTTAGCCACGTTTAAAGCGCCCAGCTCGGTAAGTTTGGTGCGTATCAACGCATGTTCCAGCGCTGTTTTACCAAACGTAACGCGACTGCACAAAAACTGATAGGCTTCGATGAGGGCCCTGCGCGCAGCAGCTAAGGCGGCCACTGAGTTATACAGGCGCGAAAGATTGACCATCTCTACCATAACCTTAAAGCCTTCAAACTCCTTGCCCACCATCTTGCCCCGGGTGTTGGTTAATATACATTCGGCACTGGCCATGCTGCGTACGCCCAGTTTATCCTTCAGGCGTATTACTTCCATGTAATTACGGCTGCCATCGGGCAGCGGATTTTCGATCATAAAAATGGAAAGACCTTTTGTGCCTTTCACATCATTATCCGTACGTGCCAGCGCAAATATTAGTTGTGCGTTGGCATTGCTGCAAAACCATTTTTCTCCATTCAGTAAATACACATCATCGTTATCATGTGTAGCTATTGTAATGTTGGCACCAACGTCACTGCCCCCGGTTTTCTCGGTAAGGAACATAGCGCCGGTGTATAACGAGGTTGCATCGTCGGTAGCAATATGCGGCAGTAAACGGGCACGGTCCTCTTCGCGGCAGAACAGATCAATTAAGCGGGCCACACCGTCGGTCATACATAACGGACAATACTGTCCGCACTCGCTCATGGCATACAGGTAACCGGTACTAAATCCCAGTCGCTGTTTTTCTGCATTAAATTTTTGCTGTAACGAAGGCTCCCATTTTACACGGAACATCTCGCTTTTTACGGCAATCTTCATCAACTCCCAATACGAAGGATGAAAACGGATCTCATCGATGTTCTCGCCTGTAAAATTGCGCTTAACTAACTCCGGCCCCTTCTTGTCGGCCAACAGCGATAACTCGTTCATTACACCTGCGGCCTGTGTACCGGTGTACTCCAGCTTATCCTGCATGTAGTCCAACCCTGCGTCAGATACATTCCGCTGCAGGTAGTTGCGCAAAATTTTATCGCTTCTATAAAAGTTATCGCTCAGCCGATAGCCTTCTACTACTTTGTTTTTGTGTTGAGGATAGGTAGCCGGATTTTTTACAGGAGCATCCATAACTTTCACGTTTTGAATCGTGAAGGTAAGGGTTTTGCCGCAAGCAAAAACTGTTATGCATCAGCTAAAACCTAATAATATTCGTACGCGGCCTGTGAGATAGAAGTATCAACAGGCTGTTGCAGACTATCCAATTGATGGCGTATCTGTGTTTCGCTTATCACGCGCATAAGGCTATCGAACTGATAAGTATACGACACCGTGAAAAAGGCCGTATCGCCGGAATACACCCAGTAATAAAATGCTGAATCGGGCAGGTTAGGCGACGATTTTCCGAAATAAGGCTTTCCGTAGTTCCGGTTGCCCAGGGTGTTCACAGTATGGTTAGGGTAAAAATAGGTAGTAACCGTAGGCCCTTGTGGTGGATTATAATGATCGGGTAAGGTAGCTGTTTCCGACTCCAGGTTGCCATCAGCATAATAGGTATATGTTTTCCGGCTGCTCATATACATATACTGCTCGTGCAGGGTGCTGTCGGCATTATACCAATATTGGTAGGGGTGATAGAAGCCATTATCGCTTGCAACAAGTCCTGTAGCGTTTAAGGATAGGCTCGTGGTGCCATAGCCTATATAATTTGGCGTGGAATAATCATACACATCCATCCCGTATTTATCTTGTGTGGATTTCAATAACCAGGTTGCCGTATCATACCTATATGAAGTTATGCTTACGTTGCCGTAGGCAGATGAAGTTTTTTTGGTAACCAGTGGCAACGGTGGCTGCGGAAAGGTCTGTTCAACGGGCTGTTGTACCGGATCCTTTTTACAAGCCCATAAACCCGTCAGAAGTAGGCAGAGCAATAAAAGGGGTGTTGTTTTCATCCGGTTAATATACTTAAATATCTGCTGCAAGCATCTGCCGCTTATACTTAACATTGCCGCATGAAACCCATTGCCCGCCGCGCCGTAAATGCTGCCCGCCCCTCTAAAAAGCAAATCGAACAACTATGGCTCGATCTTTCGTATCAGGTTATAGTGCAACCATTTGAATTTACTGATCTGCTAAAACAACACATTGGCGGCACTGTGTACTTTAAAGGTTTTCAGTTTGCCGAGAATGACACCTTCGATTGGTTTTGTGCAGGTGGATTATTGAACGATATCGACTTCTTCTCAAAATTTCTTTCGCGCCCTACGGTACTTGATTCGTTTGGCGAAAATCAATTTAGCTATGTGGCCGCACCCCCGCCGGTGTTTGAATTGAAATCGGGCTTTGTGGCGGATGGGGAATTAGCCCGTTTACTGTATGAAGGCGGTGCCTATGGATCCACCTACAAACAGACGCCCGCCGAAGCTAAAACAGAGGCCCGCATTTTCTGCGCGAAATTGTTTCAGGAGAAATATAATATACAGGCACTGCGCTACTACACCTCAAAAAGCGCCTGGAACACCTGGTTCAAGGGCTTTATCATCGACTATACCTATATGCTGTTCTGCTTAGAAACACGTACGCTGTGGATGCTGTGTTTTACAGATAAGGATTAAACTTTCTTTTTCACTGCAAAAAACAAAGCCACGTTCAAGGCCGCGCCGTATAAATGCTCGGTAATAGGGGTATGAATATTCTTCATGGCCTGCATATACGCCACGGGCATTATACGCAATTGCAATAAAGGGTTGATGTTGTATTGCATGCCGATGCCCAAAAAGGGTGAAACATTTACCCGTATGAATGGATAATTGCTGTTCGTAACGCGCTCCGTGCTTCCATCCGACTTCTCAATTTTATAGATGCTGAGGTGCTTTACCAATACATTGATGTTAGCGCCTACACTTACCAAACCCTGCACCTTTCGTTTACCGAAATTAAAGTTGAAGCCTACCGGAATATTGATGTAATGGTAACTCTCCAAACCACGGAACGATTTATAGATACTGTCCGGCGTTCCGTAAAAATCGTTTAGGATTTGCTTTTTAAGCCGGTATAAGTAGTTGGCATAATCCACCCCGGTTTCAACCGTTAAAAACCTGGTGGCCGTTAGGGTAATGCGCGGACCGGCCGCTAGACCAATAAAAGGGGCTTCCACCCCATTACGTACCTCCACCAGGGCTTTGGCATCCATATCATCAATGCCATAAGGCTCCTGTTGTGCTTTGTTAAAGTGCAGCCAGCGATAACTAAAACCGGGCGATACTGAAAGGCCCACTTTTACACGTTCTGCAAAGTTTGTCTTCGGTTTTTTCTTTGGTTTGTCCTCACCGGCAATGGCGGCGCTAACCTGCAATAGCAGGAGAAGTAGAAATAGTTGTCGCATGGGTCCTTGTTTTATTACAGACGGAACAAACATGCAAAAGGTTCCCTCTGCCTGCGCACCAAAACGCATGGCAAGAATTATTATTCTGTGTTACAACTTGTAAGTAGACCTTATTGTGCTACCACCAGGGTTTGGCCGGTCTGTATTTCGGCAGTATTCAGCTTGTTGATGTTCTTCAACTCGTCCACCGTAGTATTAAACTTCCGCGCTATCGAATACAGGGTATCGGTTTGTTGCACCTGATACTCGCGCGCATTGGTTAAAATCATAGGCTTGGGCAGATTTGGTGCCTGGGCCTGTGGAGCTACAGCGGTAGCAGAACCCGCCGTTCCTCTGATAGAGGCACCGGTGGTTGTTTTGTCTTTACTCTTCAGGTATTCGGCATAACTCATGCTTCGCGGAGGTTCAGTGCGCTTTTCCTGCAGGTTCAGTACTTCGCCTGCATAGGGCTGATCATTTAACCGCATCTGGTTTTTACTATAGAGATCCTTTAAGCGTATGCCGGTTTTCTGCGAGATATCGCGCATGGTTTCGCCCTGTTGCACGGTATAGTTGGGGTTAGAACCTTTTGGCCGCTTGGCCTGCAGAAAAATGTATTCTCCGTTTTTAAAATGCTCGCCGGTGCCCAAATCGTTAAACACCATTATCCAGGTGTAGTCGATGTTATAATCGAATGCAATGGTAAATGGGTCTTCATCGCCGCGGGCCTTTACTGCGCGTACACCGTTAATCAATAATTCTTCGCGCTGGTCCTGCGTTGTTTTTTCGGCTGCAAACAAAGGCTTATGCTCCGTTTTGGTGGCAGGCACATCGCTTACCACTACACTGCTGGTAACCATCTCGGTTTCTTCCGCCTTCTCCTTCACGGTTTCCTTTTCCTTCACCGGCTGCGCTTCAGTAACCAGTGGATTGTTCTTGTTGTCCATTATAGCTACGGCCTGCTGGTCGTACTCATACAGCTTATAATCCTCAATGTAGGTTATCAGCAAACTGGCGTATTGCTTGTTAGTAGCATAGCCTGCACTTTTTAATCCGTAGGCCCAACTCTTGTAATCGGTAATCGGTAACTGAAACAAACCTGCATACCACTTGCGACTGGTTAAAAAGTCCGAGTGGTCGGCATACGAATCGCGGGCATTGTCGTAAACACGGAAACATTCCTGTGGCAGGTCATCATCATGATACATCTTCTTGCCGGTCCATTCCTCTTTGCATTTAATGCCGAAATGGTTATTGGCTTGTTTAGCTAAGGTAGAAGTACCGGCGCCGGTTTCCAGCAGGCCCTGGGCCAGGGTAATGCTGGCGGGCACTTTGGAACGTATCATTTCGTCTATAGCTACTTGCTTATAGTTCTCGATGTAATCCAGTATTTCCTGTTTTTGCTGCGCCGCTGCGGGTAGCAGTGCACATAAAACGGCTATGGTTATCAGGTGTTTACGCATAGAGGCAGTTTTTCCCGCTACGAACTTATCCACAGTTTGTCCACAGTTTAACGTAAGATTTGGACAAAATGTTGTGCTTAAACCAGCTTCTGTGCAATATTTAGTCCATCCCGCAAGGGTAAAATGAAGTTTTTAACCCTTTTATCGCCTTTTACCAATTGATTGTAAGCATCAATGGCCGTTGTATCCTTGTCTTTTTTCTCCTCCGCCACCTTACCGCTCCACAGTACATTATCTGCAATAATGTATCCGCCTTTGCGCACCTTATCAAATACCAATTCAAAGTAGGTGCAGTAGTTTTGCTTATCTGCATCTATAAAAACAATATCGAATGTGTCGTGCAGGCCAGGAATTATTTTCCGTGCATCGCCGTACTGCGTAATTATTTTTTTGCCGAGGCCGGCCTTCTCAAAATAGCGGCGGGCCATGCTTTCCAGCTCTTCATTAATATCCAGTGTATACAGCAATCCGTCTTCGCCTAAACCCTTTGCCATACAAATAGCCGAGTAACCGGTAAAGGTACCGATCTCCAATATGCGTTTCGGCTGTATCATGCCGCTTATAAATTCCAGGAACAAACCCTGCAGATGACCGCTCAGCATCTGCGGCATTTGTACTTTCAAATGCGTTTCGCGGGTCAACTCCTGCAATACCGGATCTTCGGTTGCAGAGGTAGCCTGTATATATTTTTCTAATGCGTCGCTTAATTGCATAGTAAAAAATGAGCCCCGCAGTTAGCTGCAGGGCGCTTATTAAATCGTTCCTCTTTTTTTCATTTCCTCCAGTATCACCTTAAACCAAAAGGAATACTCTTCGGGCTTTTCAGCCATCTCGGCCAGCACCGCTTCGGGTTTCATCCAGCGTATAGCATTCACCTCATCCCGGTTAAACTCAAACGGTTGGTTATACACGCCGGTAAACACAGTATCGTATTCCCATTCGGTTAGGCCGCTTTTTGCATCATGCGCTTTGTAGATAAAATGAAATTCTTCTTTCAGCGGTGTACGGAAACCCAGCTCCTCGAACAAACGCCTTTCGGCGGCTGCAGCAAAGCTTTCGTTTTTGCGGGGGTGACTGCAACAGGTGTTGCTCCAAATACCCGCCCAGTGATATTTGTTAAAGGCCCGCTGTTGTACCAGCATTTCTCCCTTGTCGTTAAAAATGATAACGCTGATAGCACGGTGCAGCAATCCTTTGGTGTGGGCCTCCAGTTTACCTACATAACCCAACACTTCATTTTGCTCATCTACCAGTACTACCTGTTCTTCCTTATTCAAATCTTCCATGTTGTCTCCTATTTTCCAGTTTCTGTTTCTTCCTTAAACCAGCCGGCATACATTACGTAGTTATTGCCAATTCGCTCTATCAGGTTGCGGAAATTTTCTACATCCACCTCTTTAACGCGTTTCGCGGGCACACCGGCATAAATACTTCCCGGTTCTACGATGGTATTTTCAAGCACCACACTTCCTGCAGCAATAATGCTGTTTTCACCTATCACTGCATTATCCATAACAATAGCTCCCATGCCAATCAACACATTGTCCTTTATGGTGCAACCATGCACAATGGCACGGTGACCGATCGATACAAAATTACCAATGGTAGTCGGAGCCTTTTGATAGGTGCAGTGGATAATAGCTGCATCCTGAATATTTACTTTGTTACCAATGCGGATGGAGTGCACATCGCCGCGAACCACTGCAGTAAACCACACGCTGCAATCATCGCCCATTACCACATCGCCAACCACGGTGCAGTTTTCGGCCAGGTAACAATTAGCTCCAAACTGCGGTGCAATGCCATTTACTGTTTTCACTAAAGCCATGCAGCAAGATTAATGATTTGCCCTAAAGCAGTTTCTTAAAACTTTACTTCTATCTCTAAATCCCAACCGCCTTTCAGGTTATACACGTCCTTGAAATTTATCACCCGCTCCGGTTGCCGTTTCTGTTTCAGATTACCGGTATCCCACACACCGTTCCGGTTCGTATCCTCAATTACCACCACATGGTAAGCGCCCTCGGGCTGCATAGGCAAATCCACCTTCTTTTCGGTGGCACCTACGCTATACATTTCCTTCACCACTTCATTACTCGCATTCAATAATTTTATAACGTAATACGTATTGGTGTTTTCAATTTTCATGGTCAGGTGCATATTGCCGTAACTGTCCTTGCCCACCGTACGGAACTTCCACTGCAGGGCCGGGTTCCACAAACCATAAATGTCGCGGAAGCTGGAATCGGGAATAGTAACCGTGTAGTCAGTCTTTTCCTTTCGCGGGAAATCAAACACCAGGCTCTGATGTTTCTTCTCGTCCATCGAAAACGCAGCGCTGACCACTTTTCCGGACGAATCATCGGTAATTTGAAGGGCTTTAGAATTATTTATTTCGAGCATTGGCCGGGACAAGTCAATTTTAAGCGACGCATTCAGGCTTTGTGTATTAGCTCCGGCTGTAATATTTTGCTTTCCATCGGCTGTAACTGCTTGATTTACAATTCGTATGGCGTATTTTTTGTTCTGTGGCAAGCTGTCGCGACCAATTGTTTTAAGATCGATTCTCACGGTGTCTAAAAGGGTGTCGTTTGCCACGAGGAACAACTCTAACTTCTTATCGTAATAGTTTGAAAACCAAACTATTGCTGTGTCTTTTGTATCATAAAACCAGGCGTGATAGCCGTCTTTAAACACCGTAGCATCCGCTTTAAACTTTTCGATGGGTGCTGTATAGGTGACCATCAGCTTTCCGGGCTCCAGGCTTTTAACATTTTGAAATTTTAGTCGCTTAAAGCCTTCATTAAAAGCAACCAATTCAACGGTCTTAGGTAATGTATCTGTTAAATCAAGCACGGTATCCAGGAATGCAATATTCTCGTTTGGCTGATCGTATTCGTAATTGAAGTTCTGATCTTTCAGCGCATAAAGATGATACCTGGCACCCTTTACATTTTTAATCTCGAAGGATCCATTTTTATCCGTGTGTGCAAAATACACCGGACGCATTTTTAAAAATCCATCCGTTGTATCTTCGGGATATAAACTCACTACATAATCTTCGGCCGGCAGTCCCGTTTCCGCCAACTTAACAGAGCCGCTAACGCGTTGCGAATCGATGTAATCACCGGTCGAAAACACATAGGTATAGTTTTGTAAAACCTTTCCTTCGTTTACATTTTTGATGTCATCTCCAAAGTTGATGGTATAGGTGGTATTCGGTTTTAGCTCATTTTTCAGCACTACTATCAGGTGTTTTCCCTGCACCCGAAACACAGGTTTGGGCTCCATCGGTGGTGAGGTAAGCGTATGAGCAAAGCCGGTATTTTGTATCAGCTCATCAAACTGAATATCGATTTGCTTCGCATTAAAGTGTGTAGTTTCATTAGCAGGCGTAGCTTGTTTTACCACCGGCGGTGTTTCATCTACCTTACCTCCCTGGGGGGTCATCTCCTGGGCACAGCGGTATTGTGTACTTGCAAAAAGCAAAATACACAGCATGCGCAGGTGGCTGCTGCTAAAAATACGTCGATAATTCATCCCCTTTATTCTCAAGTATACTTGCATTTACCTGCCCATATGCACCAGCAATACCGATACATCGGCCGGCGAAACACCGCTGATACGGCTGGCCTGGCCCAGGGAAGTAGGTTTTATTTTGGATAGCTTAATACGGGCTTCCATACTCAGCGATTTCAACTGGTGATAATCAAACTCAGCATCGAGCCTTATATCCTCTAAGCGGCTCATCTTTTTCACCAGCTCCACCTCTTTCTCTATATAGCTCTCGTATTTCAACTCTATTTCTGCGCTCTCTATACACTCCTGATCCTGGTTTTGCAGAAACTCATCCAGCTCTTTTACACTGCGGCGCATTAAACCAATATCCACCTGTGGGCGGCTAATGATCTTGTCCAGCCTTGTTTTTTGGCTCAACACGGCCGTGCCCGCTGCCTCTAAAGCCCCATTTATGTCAGCCGGTTCTGCACTGCACTGGGTAAAAAAGGTCCGGATAGCAGCTATGGCCTCCTTCTTTTGCAGCATCCGGGCATAGCGATGCTCGTCTGCAAGCCCCAATTTATACCCCAGCTCGGTTAGCCGGAGGTCGGCATTATCCTGCCGCAACAGTATGCGATATTCTGCCCGGCTGGTAAACATACGGTAAGGCTCCTCTGTTCCCTTGGTAATTAAGTCATCAATCAGCACACCAATATAGGCTTCCGAGCGCTTCAGAATAAAGGGCTCCTCCTCCTTTGCAGCTAAATGGGCATTGATGCCGGCCATTAAACCCTGGCAGGCAGCTTCCTCATAGCCTGTCGTACCATTGATCTGCCCGGCAAAGAACAGGTTCTTCACTAACCCGGTTTCCAGGGTATGACTCAACTGCGTAGGCGGAAAGTAATCATACTCGATGGCGTAACCCGGGCGGAACATCTTCATGTTCTCAAAACCCACCACTTCTTTCAGCGCTTTATACTGCACATCCTCGGGCAAGGAGGTAGAAAAACCATTTACATAGATCTCCACCGTGTTCCAACCCTCCGGTTCAACAAACAACTGGTGACGGTCCTTATCCGAGAAGCGGTCTATTTTATCCTCTACCGAGGGACAATAACGCGGCCCCAGGCCTTTTATTCTACCCGAGAACATAGGTGATTTATCGAATCCGGTGCGCAGAATGTCGTGCACCTTCTGGCTGGTATAGGTAATATGGCAGGGCAACTGCTTTTTACCGCTGCCCGGGGTAAAGGGATGCTGGTTGTTTTTGTAGCTAAAGCCGCTTACGACCTCATCTCCTTCCTGTATTTCCATGCGGGTGTAGTCCAGACTGCGTCCATCTATACGGGGAGGGGTGCCGGTTTTCATTCGTCCAGCCTCAAAACCCAGCTCTATTAACTGCTCGGTAATACCGTGGGCGGCCTTCTCACCTGCCCTACCTCCACCAAAATGCTTCTCCCCGATATGGATCAAACCATTTAAAAAGGTACCGTTTGTGAGCACTACACTCTTGGCTGGTATTTCGATACCCATGCTGGTTCGTATACCCTTTACCATGCCATCCTTAATAAGCAAACCGCCTACCATCTCCTGCCAGAAGTCGACATTGGGGGTCTTTTCCAGCATCTCCCGCCACTCGGCGGCAAACAACATACGGTCGTTTTGGGTGCGTGGACTCCACATAGCCGGACCTTTACTGCGGTTCAGCATGCGGAATTGCACCATACTTTTATCACTAACAATCCCGGAGTAACCACCCAGGGCGTCTATTTCCCTAACTATTTGGCCTTTGGCAATACCGCCCATAGCCGGGTTGCAACTCATCTGGGCAATGGTCTGCATATTCATCGTAACCAGCAACACACTGCTGCCCATATTGGCAGCCGCTGCTGCGGCCTCGCAGCCGGCATGACCGGCCCCCACTACTATAACATCATATTCTTTAAACATCAGCGTGCAAAGGTAACTAGTATAATTTACGAATCAGTACGTTCACATTTAAGCGTTCCACGTGGAACTTTCCCTATTAGCAAGACTTCCGCCCGTCCCATTTGTTCCACATGGAACATTTTACAACACACCCAGGGCTTCCAACGAACAGCCCCCCCTTTTGTTCCACATGGAACATTTACCACTTCCTTACTTTCAGGGTTACGGTCCCAAGCCCTACTCGATTATCCGGAAGTTCCAGTTTGTTCCACATGGAACATTCTCTCCAGCCGGATCATCCCAAAGAAGGCTTTCAGGACAATAAATCGCACAAGTTGTGGGTCCGCTTGTTCCACATGGAACATTAGCCTTTCTCCGAGAAAGTCTTATAACCCTTTAGCCACTTATCCTCCATCCTTCGCATTTCAAGCTGCTGGGCTTTTGTCTTGTCCTTAAAACCGAGCAAATGCAGCACACCATGAAAAAGCACACGGTGCAACTCTTCGCTAAAAGCAACTCCCAGGGTTTTGGCATTATCCTTAACCCGGTCGATGCTGACATAAATTTCTCCTTCAATCGCCTCCTGACTTTCGCTTAACGGAAACGTGATAATATCCGTATAATAATCATGCTGCAGAAAGCGCTTATTGATGTCTAAAAGGTATTTATCAGAGCAAAATACGTACGTTAGTACGATATCTTTTTTAGCCTCTTTTTTTACCCTGGTACTCACGTACGTTTTCAGAGCAGTTTTACCTGCTAAACGGAAGGAATTATCGGCGTTGAAAAATTGTATCGGCATGCGTTAGTACTACCCTTTTTTCAGGTAAGCTTTAAAGGTTTCATAATCCGGTTCCATCAGCACACTTTGTTTGGTACGCTGTAACAGGGCCTGCATGTCTGCCGGCAACTCCGGTTCAACACCGGTTGCCTGTTTTACTACCCCGTTAAACTTAACCGGGTGGGCTGTTTCCAGAAACAATCCCTTCCCCCCTTTTTCCTGCAGGTATCTTTCCAGCCCACCATAACCAACCGCACCATGCGGGTCCAGCATGTATCCATCCTGCTCGTATACCCGCTTCATCAGTTCCATGGTTTCGGCATCCGAAAGCGAATAGCTGCTTACCGCCTGTTGTATGTCCTCCAACTCTCCACCAAACATTTCCTGAATGCGCACCAGGTTACTTGGGAGGCCAACATCCATGGCATTCGAAATAGTAGGTTTGGCCTGCTGCTCCTTAAACTCCCCGGTTTGCAGATACCGGGTAAACACATCGTTGCTGTTACAAGCAGCTACAAAATGCTTTACCGGTAAACCCGATTTCATAGCCAGCAACCCGGCGGCAATATTTCCGAAGTTACCCGAAGGCACACTAATCACTGGCGGCTCACTTTCATCCCACTGTTGCCAGGCCATAAAGTAATACACCTGTTGCGGTAGCCAGCGCGCCACATTGATAGAATTAGCAGAGGTCAAAAACAATTCGCTGCGCACCTGCTCATCACTGAATGCCTGCTTCACCAAACGCTGACAATCATCAAAGGTACCCTTCACTTCCAGCGCCCGAATGTTTTGTCCGTTGGTGGTAAGCTGCAACTCCTGCACGGCACTCACTTTGCCACTTGGGTAAAGTATAATTACCTCCACACCTTCCACACCTAAAAATCCGTTGGCCACTGCGCTGCCTGTATCACCACTGGTAGCCACCAGCACCGTAATTTTTTTATCGCTGCCCCTGGCAAATTCTCCAAGACAGCGACTCATAAACCTTGCACCCACATCCTTAAACGCCAGTGTTGCCCCGTGGAACAACTCCAGTACCGAAATGCGTTCATTCACCTCCAGCAACGGAATAGGAAAATTCAGCGTGTGCGCACAAATCTCATAGAGCGCTTCTTCACTCATGGTATCGCCTATATACGGCTTCAACACTTCCACACCCAACTCGGCAGCCCTCAATTTCTTCAGGCGCTTCAAGGTAACTGTATCGATCTGCGGAATGCGTTCCGGAAAATACAATCCTCCATCCGGCGCCTGACCACGCACCGTTGCTTCCCTAAAATCCACCAGCGGCGATCGCCTGCTTGTGCTATAAAATAACATGCTCTTCAATTTTTAATTCATCCAATGCTCTCCTATTCCGATACACTGCGTGGCCCGCTCCAAAACTCATCAATCATCTCTTCGCGTGCGAGCCTGCTCATCCCCTTAATCGTCTGTAACCTATTGTCGGCTATATCCCCGTTGCGACAGCGCTCCCAGTATTTCAACTCCACCGGCAACAAGCTCCGCGTAGCTTCCACCCTGCCGCTGTTATGCGCAAGCAACATTCTTTCCAAACTTTCCGTTCGCTCTACATAATGCGAACCATCCACACAACGCAGTATATACAAATACATAATCATCCAACCGCTCCGTGCACCCGATGCTTACGCTACCCAGGCACCCTGTTCACTCACCTTCGTTACATACACAAAATATTCTACCCCAATTTTTTCATAAACAAATTGCATTGCTTGTTCCACGTGGCGGGCCGTGGTTTCATCCCTACTAAACATAAACACACTGGGTCCCGAACCCGATATACCACCACCCAATGCACCTGCATCCAGGCACGCTTTCTTCATCTCCGCAAAACCGGGTATCAGCATACTGCGCACCGGTTCAATCAATACATCCTGCAGCGAGCGGCTGATCAATTCGTAATCACCTTTCATAAAGCCTGCCACCAAACCCGCCACATTACCCCACTGCACAATTGCATCCTTCAATAAAATCTGCTTCTTCAAAATCTGACGAGCATCGCTGGTCTTTACTTCTATCTGCGGATGTATCACCGTAACATACAAAGGCGGCGATTGTAACGCAACAATATCCAAAGGCGCGCTACTACGGATTAAGGTAACCCCTCCGTAAATACACGGAGCAATATTATCGGCATGCCGCGCACCACTAGCCACTTCCTCGCCATAGGTAGCAAAGTGCACCAATTGTTCGTTGTGGAACAAATTATCAAGTAATGCATTGGCACCAACCACGGCACCCGCTGCGCTGGCGGCACTGCTGCCAATACCACTGCCGGGTTTTATATGCTTGGTGCTTTCAATTTCAAAACCACCTTCGATACCTGCTTCGCGCATCATGGCTAATAGTGCACCACCAAAAACATTTTTACCGGGCTCGGTGGGCAAATTAAAATCGTCGCGGTTTACAATGCGCACTTCAGCTTCCGGTATACGACGCATTACCAGTTTATCCGCCGGCTGCTCCAGCGCCATACCCAGCACATCGAACCCGCAAACAATATTGGCAACCGTCGCCGGTGCATAAACCGTAACCTCTTTCATAAATTATCTTCTCCCAATATTTTATTCAAGCCATTGCATCGACCCCTCCCTTCAGGGAGCCGGTGGGTTGCGCGGCCATTGCATAGACCCCTCCCTTCCGATACTTCGGAAAGGGAGCCGATGGGTTGCGCGGCCATTGCATAGACCCCTCCCTTCAGGGAGCCGGTGGGTTGCGCAGCAAACTCTAAACTGCCCTCAACACATCCGCAAACACACCACTGGCCGTCACCTCCGCTCCTGCGCCTGCTCCTTTAATCACCAGCGGTTGCTGCGCATATCGCCTGGTGCTAAACAACACCACATTATCTTTTCCATACAAATGGTAAAAGTCGTGATCCGGGTTTATATGCTCCAGTCCCACGCCGGCTTTGCCATTTTCCAAACGTGCCACAAACTTTAGCTTACAACCATTTGCAAATGCTTCGTTATACAACTTTTTAAAATGTTCCTCGTGTAACAATAGCTGCTGATAGAAATCCGCCACCGATCCCTGCATGCAGCTTTCCGGCAGAAATACTCGATTGCCTACTTCTTCCATCTCCAGCTTATAACCGGCCTCGCGGGCCAGAATCAAAATCTTACGCATCACATCGGTACCACCCAGGTCCAAACGTGGATCAGGTTCTGTATATCCCTCATCCTGTGCCTGTTGCACCACATCGGCAAAGGGACGGCTACCATCATAATTATTAAACACAAAATTCAATGTGCCACTCAACACGGCCTCTATCCGCTGTACTTCATCACCACTGCGCATCAGGTCATTCAGCGTACCGATAACCGGCAAACCCGCGCCCACATTGGTTTCGAACAAAAATTTCGTATTATATTCTTTTGCTAATTGTTTTAAGCGTGCGTATTTTTCGTAATGTGATGAAGCGGCTATTTTATTACAAGCCACCACCGATACACTGCGCAGCAGCAATTGCTCATACACCTCCGCCACCCGGGCACTACCGGTAATATCTACAAACACGCTGTTGCGCAGGTTCTTATCTACAATGTAGTTGGCCAGTTCCTCAATGCTTAATTCCGCCGATTGCTTCAGTCTATCTTTCCAGGTATTCAGGTCTATTCCTTCCTCCTCGATACACACCTGTTTGCTATTGGCAATGGCCACCACGCGCAACTGCAAACGCAGATGTTCGGCCAGGTATTGCTGCTGCTGCTTTAACTGCTCAAACAAACGGCTACCCACATTGCCCGCACCGGCAATAAACAGGTTGATCTGCTTATACACTGTTTCAAAGAACTCCTCGTGCAATACGTTGATGGCCTTCTTCACATCGCTGCTGCGGATAACCGCCGAAATATTTTTCTCGCTGCTGCCCTGTGCAATCGCCCTAATGTTAACTCCATTACGGCCCAGCGCCCAGAACATGCGTCCGCTTATACCGGGGTGGTTTTTCATACTATCCCCCACCAGCGCTACAATGGCCAGGCCATCTTCAACGCTCAGCGGATTCAGTTTGCCCAAATTGATCTCATAACTGAATTCACTATCCACCGCAGCCTTGGCCCGCTGCGCATTCGGCTCATCTACCGAAACACAAATACTGTGCTCCGAAGAACTCTGGGTAATCAGCACCACATTAATTTTCTCCCGGCTCAGCGCATCAAATAAACGCTTGCTGAAACCCGGTATACCTACCATACCCGGACCTTCCAACAACAGCAACGCCATTTTACCCATGCTGCTAAGGCCCGTAACAATTTCCTTTTGTCCTTCTACCCTGCTTTCCACCAGCGTGCCCTCATCCTCCGGAGCAAAGGTGTTTTTAATCCAAAGCGGAATACCCTTGCTCATTACCGGTTGTATAGTGGGCGGATAAATAACCTTGGCACCAAAGTGCGAAAGCTCCATTGCCTCCTGATAACTGATATGCGGCACTACCCGGGCATTGGGCACCAGGCGTGGATCAGCGGTCATCATACCGCTTACGTCAGTCCATATTTCCAGCGCACCGGCATTAACTGCTGCAGCCAAAATGGCCGCCGTGTAATCGCTGCCCCCACGACCAAGCGTAGTTGTAACACCGGCATCATCGCTACCTATAAAGCCGGGGAACAGAAATAATTCCCCGCCACTATCCTGCACAAATGCACCGATAAACTGATTGGTATCTTCAAAGTTTACGGCTGCATAGGTGTAATTACTATCGGTGCGTATTAGCTTACGGCAATCGCCCCAGGTATGGGCTAAACCACTCTGCTTAAATTTGTGCGAAACAATACGGCTGCTCATAAGCTCGCCATAGCTCACCACCTTATCCAGCGTACGGTTGCTGAGCTCACCCAACATAAACACGCCATCGCAAATGGCTTCCAGTTCATTGCACAAGGTCTTCACCTCACTCAATACGGCACTTTGCTGCGCCACTGGTATCAACTCCTTTACACAAGTCAGGTGCCGCGCCTCAACAGCCGCTAACACCTGTTTGTACGTTTCGTTACCGGCAGCGGCCAACCGGCCGGCCTCAATCAATTTATCGGTAGTACCGCCCAGGGCGCTTACCACTACCATTACTTTCCCCTTCTGCAAAGCAGTTCGGGTAATACTTACCACCTTCTCAATATTGGCTGCCGAACCCACCGAGGTGCCGCCAAACTTTAATACCTGCATAGTCTTCTCCTATTAAACCCGAATATTACAGCATAAAATAGGGGTAAACCACCCCGTTTTACACGTGGATAATGAGGGTGTGTAGTTTTGTGGGGGCCATAAGCAAAATATCCATACTATATTGCAATTAAAATAAACCTGTGCACACGTCCACCACACCTTATAGTAATCAATATCTAAGGGGTAATCAACCAACCACATGTCCCTTGTGTGGTAGTCGGCCACAATTACTATTGGATTTAAGCCATACACTCAATAAAATTCAATTACACCAATGCAATGACAAGCTTTGTCAATATTTATTCATAGAAAGTGAAGACTCAGACCTATGAAAGAGGGCCAAACACTTTGGTCAAGAGATGAACTAATTCTTGCCATTAACATTTACTTTAAACTTCCCTTCGGCAAGCTGCACCGAAACACAGCAGAAGTTAAACACTTAGCCAAACTTATTGGTCGTACAACTAATTCAGTTTCTTATAAGCTAGTAAACCTAGCCAGCCTTGATCCTACCTTAAAAGCACGCGGCATAAAAGGTGCAAGCAATGCTAGCAAACTTGATAAACAGATCTGGAATGAATTCTATAATAACATGGATGCTTGCGTTTTTGAGAGTGAAAAACTACTTGCAAAATTTGAGCATAAACCCCTCGAATCTAAAATTCCTGTTGGCGAGGACTTGCTAATTCTAAAAGAAGGCAAGGAAAAAGAACAACTAATAAAAGTGCGAGTTAATCAAAGCTTCTTTCGCGATATGATTTTAGCATCTTATAATGAAACTTGTTGTATCACAGGGTTGAATCAACGTCCACTATTAGTTGCAAGTCATATTTCTCCTTGGTCAAGTGATAAAACCAATAGATTAAATCCTCAAAATGGTCTTTGTTTAAACTCCCTTCATGACAAAGCCTTTGACAACTTTCTAATAACCGTTACCCCAGATTATAAAATAAAGATCTCCTCTAAATTAAAGAAGCAAAGTAGATCAGAAAGCATAATACAATCATTCTTACAGTATGAAGGCAAAGAAATTACATTACCCAATAAATTTTTACCTAATCAAGAATTCCTGCTAGAACACAACAAAAAATTTAACGAACGTAATTAGCAACGTCCCTTAAATACGAATTACCTTAATATACTGCTCAGCACCTTTGCTGAATGGCAAATATCAAATTACATTATCTCTACCGCGATGGTGGTAATAACAAACGCTATAACGCAGTTGTGTTTAGCAATCCTGAAAACTTAACCATTCCCTTAGTCCAAGCCGTACTTAAACAACATATGCTGGAAGGTGAATGGTTTTACGCTGATAGGTGGAAACTGGAAGACTTGCACTTCCCCCGTTGGGATAGAGAATTAGATCATGATCTGCACGAAATCCATGAATTAGAAGAAACCCAAGAACCGCCAACAGATACCAGAACCTTGCAAGAGTTTCTAAACAACCTGCCGCCAGCCAGATGGGAATAGGCTTAAGGTCTGATTTCCGCTCTCTGTTTTCTAATTTCTCCCATTGTTAATTTCCACATTTGTAACCCCACTTTGTAACCCCGTACCAAAAATTAGCATTGACATTCAATAACTTATACGGGTACCCAAAAAAAGTGTAACCCCGCTACCCCGTTAACCTCTTTTACCAAGCCTTGTTAAAACAATCCCATCCAATCTCCGTTTATTCGCCGCTATGTTTCGCTTTAATACGGTACTAACCCTTTTGTTTTGCAGTTCACTGCTTAAAGCACAATCGCCTGCCGACCGGTGGGAAGTGTATATCGCCCGGTTTCAAAGTGGTTTAGGCGCGGTTACCGTAGATATGGACCTGCAGCCAAAAGCACCATTTAAGGATCACCCTTACGTACTAGAAGTAGTAGTTAAGAGTAAAGATTGCGATAAACGGGGTTTCCCCAGTGCAGATGAACTTTTAAAGTTTCAAGCCCTAAACGATAGCACCGAATCGTTTATCACCACTACTAAATTAGGTTTCATCGCCGGTACGTATACGGCACATTGCTACCGGCACCAATACTTTTATGTAACTGATTCGGCCAAAGCACAAAGCGGTGTAGAGCAATTGTTGAATAAACAATTTGCCCTCTTACATCCTATTGTTGACACACGCATCGACAGCACATCTAAAACCTATCTGCACTTTTTATATCCCGATCAGGATATGCAGGATTATATAGAAGATCAGAAAGTAGTACAGCAACTACAACTTAACGGTGATAGTTTAACCACCCCACGACAAGTAGATCATTTGATATACTTTTTAACCAAAGAGGACCGCGAGAAATTCAGCAACTACGCCAGGAGCGAAGACTATAAAATTGTAAGTACCGATTACAACAAGAAGTGGAACTTTCCCTATGAGCTCCGCATTGCCAAAGTGCAGCCGGTAGATATTGAGTCTATAAGCAAAGCCACTAAGCCACTTCGCGAAATGGCCCGTAAGTTGAAAGGCAATTACGATGGCTGGTTAACGGTTATCGTTAGTGGTAAGAGCATGTACAGATGATCTTCCCCATAACCAGGCTAAGGTTCCACCGGTAACCAAATGCCATACGCCCCAACAGGCCGCTACTATAGCCATACCGCTCATACCATTAAAGAAGTTAAAGATCAGTATCAGACCTAGACCGCTGTTCTGCACGCCGGTTTCAAAAGCAATGGTTTTTCTATCGTTCTTTGGTAAGCCAAGCAAATACGCAAAACCATAACCTGTCGTTAATGCCAGTGCATTATGCACTACTACTAACGGAAAGATAGTATGCAGGCTGTGAGTAAAAGCCGGGACATTACTGGCAAAGGCAGCAATTAAAAAGAAACCAAAAGCCAGTAACGAAAAACGCTTCATCCAAACACTGAGCTTTGCACTAAAAGCAGGTTTAGCATAAGCCAACCACATACCAATAGCCAGGGGTATTAATACCACTATCACAATGGTTTGACCAACCTCAAAAAAAGAGAGATGTATTTCTTTTAATAAGGAAGCCGTACCTGCATCTAAACTGCCATACAACGAAAAGTTGAAGGGCGTAAGAAAAACCGCCAGCACATGCGATACACTGGTTAAGCCAACTGCCAAAGCAGTATTGCCTTTAGCCATATGCGTAAACATATTGCTCATGTTACCACCGGGGCAGGCACCTACCAGTATCATACCCAAACCGACTGCAGGCGGAGGTTGCAATAGCTTTACAAGGGCAAAGGTTAAAAGAGGTAACAGTATAAAATGCGCCGTTAAACCCGCCACTGAACTTTTAGCGTTCTTAATAAGGGCCGTAAAGTCTTCCTTCCGCAGCTCCAGCGCAATACCAAACATCACCAGGCCTAAAATGGCGTTCAGCACCATTAAACCCTGCGGACTAAAATGCACCTGTATATCGCTGTTGCCCATCCTTTTTAAAAGTATCAAAAACAATCAATAAAAAGCCCTGCATCGTGCAGACAAGCAGCAACCATCAAAAAATGAAAATGGATTGTTGTCCACAACAAGTACTATTGTATTAGCTATAAACGATTTTATAAAATCTAAACCCATTATTATTAGGGCTGTGGATTGGTACAGAATTTTTGTTGTACCCCTATTGTATAATAGGTACTACAACCTGTACAAACACCAACTAACAGGCCCTGTAGGTACACAACCCGCATTGGTACAAGAAAGTCCGGGTTTATTCACAAGCTGTGGAAACGCATGTTGACAGCCCTGTAGGGATAAGTACCTTTCCACAACATGTGTACAAGCGTGTGGATTAAGCCACGGTTATGAACGTGCGATGAGAAGGTTTTGCCACATGTGTTTTGCTACCGGCTTTCAAAATCAAAATTTGCGCCCGTTATACAGCCTTATTCACACGTATCCACACGCAACCTGTGGATTAATACCTCATTGCACCAATTACCGACTATAAAGCTATCCAATAAGGGTGGCCTACAGCTCTTTATAGTAGTTATTGGCCTCTATATAGGCCCATACCTTATCCGGTAAAAAGTACTGCATCGAAACGCCCTTTTTGATGTTTTCCCTTATAAAGGTCGCCGAAATATCCAGGAAAGGGAAGTCGATAAAGTGGATGTTACGTGCTTCGGGGTAGGGGTTGGCCTCCGTACCCCGCCGTTTATAGATATAAAAATGGTAGTTCTTTAAAAGCTGTTCATAGTTCTTCCACTTGTGCAGGCTCTGCAGGTTATCGCTTCCCATAATCAGGGCAAACTCGTGCTGCGGGTATTTTTCCCGAAGGTGTACCAGGGTATCGATGGTATAGGAAGGTTTGGGCAACTTGAATTCGATATCGGAAGCCTTTAAAAAGGGATTTTCTTCAATAGCCAGGTTTATCAGGTGCAGCCGGTCGTACTCGCCCAACATGGTTTCCTTAACTTTAAACGGGTTTTGCGGCGAAACTACCAGCCATACCTTATCCAGATCGGTGGTTTGAGCGATGTAATTGGCAATAATCAGGTGGCCGTTGTGCACCGGGTTAAACGATCCGAAAAAGAGGCCGATTTTCATGTACCTGTTTAATGCGAAAGTGAAAAATTGTACCCTAAACGCCTATTGTTTGCCCTGAAAATCGCGGCTCGAAAGCCAGTTGCGGGTAAACGCAAACACCAATAGCAATACCGCTATACCCCCCATTATGCCAATCAATTCCCAAAACGCATTCGGATCCTCGCTGCGTGGTATCTTTATGTTCATACCATATAAGCTGGCAATAAAGGTGAGCGGCATAATCACAAAACTTACGGTGGTGAGGGTCTTCATCACGTTGTTCATTTTGTGTGTTTGCAGGTTGTAGAACAAATCCATCAGCGAGTTTAATTGCTCCCGCTGAAAATCGAGTTCTTCCACGTTGCGCTGCATATGGTCGTGCAGGTCACGTAAAAAGTATTTGTTCTCTGCATCAAAATATTCTACCTCACTGCGGGTAAGGTTGCCAATTAATTCGCGTACCGGCAATATGTTTTTGCGGATATAGAGCACATCGGTTTTAAGCCGCTGCAACAATAATAAGTGGCCATCGCTGGGCCTCTCCAGTATATCGTGGTCCATACGCTCAATCTCTTCATCCAGGCTGCGCAGCACAAAGTAGTAGTTATCAATAATGATATCTAGCAACTGATATAACAGGTAATCTTCGCCCTTTTTGCGGGCTGCTGCGGTACCGTTTATCAGCTTATTTAAAAAGGGTTGAAACAAACCGAAATTTTTCTCGGCAAAAGATACCAGCACATTATCACGCAGCAGAAAGCTTACCTGCTGATCCTCTATTTTACCGTCAATCAATGCAAAAGCGCGTAGTACGATATACAGGTTATCGCCGTAGTCCTCAATTTTTGCGCGCTGTATGGGGTTGTGAATATCCTCCAGCATCAAGGGGTGTATATTAAACGCCTTGGCCGCCTTCTGCAGCATGTCGTTATCGTGCAGGCCTATAATATTTACCCAGTTTACATGCGCCGTTTTGTCCATGGTCTCAAAACGTTCCAGCGCAAAGTCCTCTTCGGTTTTAAACTCGGAAAGGTTGTAGTGGTAAAGTGTAACGCTGGAAATAGGTTCGGCCACAGGCTTGCTTTAAAGCGGCAAGGTAGCAAGGACCGGTTAATCCCTTTAGGTGTAATAACCACAGCAGGGTGTGCATTGTGGCAGGCTATACGCACACCGGCGTTGGCAACGTAAGGAACGGCTATCTCTTTCTGTTATACATTTGCCCCATGCGCGAAACCATCAGCAGTACGCAAAACCCCAAGATAAAGCACCTTAAAAAGCTTGATAAATTTTCGGAGCGTCGTGATAAAGGATTGATCTTAATAGAGGGCCTCCGCGAAACCCTGCTGGCTTACAAAGCAGGGTACGAGCTGCAGCAACTGTTTATTTGCCAGGAGATCCTGCGCCCGGATGAACGCGATAAAATTGTGGAAGTATCCATTGAACTGCCGAAACAAAATGTGTTTTTGCTTACCAAACGCGTGTACGAAGAAGTGGCCTACCGCGAAGGTACCGAAGGGGTAATTGCTACGGCGAAGCCAAAGGCTTTATCGCTGGAGAATTTAAGCTTACCCGAAAACCCCTTAGTACTGGTAATAGAAGGGGTGGAGAAGCCCGGTAACCTGGGCGCTATGTTGCGCACCTGCGATGCGGCAGGTGTAGATGCTGTAATTATCTGCGACCCTAAAACCGATGCATACAATCCCAATGTAATACGCTCCAGTATTGGTACGGTGTTTACCAACCAGGTAGCAGTATGTGATACCCGCGATGCGATTGAGTACTTACACAGCAAAGGTATTACTACGTATGCGGCCGAGCTGGGCGCTACGGAGTATCACTTTCAAAAAAATTTCAAAAAAGGTACCGCCATTGTAGTAGGTACCGAAGCCACCGGCCTTAGCGACGACTGGATTTTTAATGCGAACGAAAAAATAAAAATACCCATGCTGGGTAAGATTGATTCATTGAATGTGAGCGTAAGCGCCGGTATTTTATTGTTTGAGGCGGTACGGCAGCGGCAAAACTAAAATCTGCTGGCGGCGTTTTAGGAGGTGCATAAAAGGACGAAGCGATTACTATGAGTGATACAAAAGTGGATGCCTATGCGGCGCTGCGGATTGCGGCCTTTCGCAATTTTCAGCTCAGCAGGTTTATGTTAACGTTTGCCGTGCAAATGGCCGAAACCATTTTAGGCTGGAAGTTGTACGAACTAACAGGCGATAAACTGGTACTGGGCCTGATAGGTTTAAGCGAGGCATTGCCCTTTATAGTTACCTCGTTATACGGCGGCCATGCAGCCGATACCTTTAACCGGTACCGTATTGCGCGCAGAACCATCCTTGGTATTACCATCTGCTTTGCAGGTGTAGGTTATATTTTGGCGGGCACTTCGCCTTTATTACACCAATATGGTGTATGGCCCATTTACCTGATGATAGGTTTAAGCGGTATAGCCCGTGGTTTTATGGCACCGGCGTATCAGAGTATTTTCCCGCAATTAGTACCGCGTGAGTTATATGCCAACGGAGCTACCTGGGCCAGCAACACCTGGCAAACGGCGGCAGTTATGGGTCCGGCAGTGGGAGGTTTGATATACGCAGCTGGTGGTGTAGAAGCTTCTTTTATTACAGCTATTAGTATGATGCTGATTTCGTACTTCCTTTTCCTGCGGGTACCGATACAGGAAACACCGCCGAAGGAAAAGAAAGAGAGCTTGTACGAATCGTTGACCATGGGTTTGCGTTTTGTATTTAATAAACAGGAAATGCTGGCAGCTATTTCGCTGGATTTATTTGCCGTATTATTTGGTGGCGCAGTTGCACTACTGCCCGTATTTGCCAAGGATATACTGCATACCGATGCTTTTGGTTTGGGTGTGCTGCGGGCTGCTCCTTTTTTAGGTTCGGTGGTAATGGGCTTTTTCCTGGCGCATAATCCGCCTACGCACAAGGCGGGGCGCAACATGTTTGTGGCAGTATTTGGTTTTGGACTAGCTACAATAGGCTTTGCGCTTTCTACCACCTTTATCCTTTCGTTTGTTATGCTGTTTTTAACCGGCGCTTTCGATAATATCAGTGTGGTGATCCGCCAGACCATTTTGCAAACCATGACACCCGACAACATGCGCGGCAGGGTAAGTTCAGTAAATCAAATCTTTATTTCCAGCAGTAACGAGATAGGTGCTTTTGAAAGCGGGGTGGCAGCGCGCTTATTGGGTACTGTACCTTCTGTAATCTTCGGCGGATGTATGACTTTGCTGGTAGTGCTGGGGGTATATGGTCTTGCACCAAAAATCCGTAAGCTTAAATTATAGGCTGCTTATTTCTTCTTCCAAACCAGGGTGCGGCCGGTAGGTGAGGTGTACACCCGTTCATACCCGTTTTGTAAATCATTTAGTAGAGGGCCCGGTTGCGTAGGCATGCACCAGGTAATCACAAAATCAACCGGCCTTCGGCCGGGATAATTATTATAGGCCGCCAGGGCCACAGTACCCGGAGCGCTTTCAAATGCACCCAACTGATTTTGCGGGTCTATGCCTTGTTGCCAGTGCAGCGGAAACCAGCTGGTAGTGGCTTCAAAATTAGTAAGGTTAATTACCGGCTTATCGGTACCGCAATAATCAAACGCATGTAAAAAGAATTTGCGGTCAGCCGCAATCACCCGGCCCTGTTCATCCAAACCTTCATGTGCAAAGCTTAACGGCAGTATCACTGTGTTGGCGTTTACATACGGCATAGCGGAAAGATAGTCTGTTTCTGCGGCCGATAATTTTTGTTGATACGGCATACGCAGCCACCAGAAACCGATGGTAAGTACTGCAAGCAGTGCACTAACCACAGTAACCATGCGGTGCGGAAAGGTTTGAGTGCCTAACCAGCAGGCCAACAATAACCAGGGCAGCCAGCTCATACGGCCGATCCAAAAGCCCGCCATGCTGAGCGATACGGGTTGCCACAAATACAACACAAGAAATACGGGTATGGCAAACAGAAATCCATCCGCTGCTAAAAACGTACGGGTACGCAGTCGTTGTACCGCCGTATAGCCAAACAGTGCCCCAAGGAGCACGATGTAAGCCACTGATAAACTTATTTCAACCGGCGAAAAAATTTGCAGTACTTGTAACGATACAAAAGCCTGCCACATATCGTGGACTGTTTGCGGGTAGTACTGAATTTCGGAAGTGTGAGTGCTTACAAACAGCAGACTAAGTACAATTGGTAAGGCGCCGCAAAAAACAAGTACCGCCCAGTGCCTTAGTACGGTCGTACGCCAAAAGCGCAGATGCTTGCCCCGGTACGCTTGCCCCAGTTCCGCGAAAAAAATGCCGCCCAGTACAACGGCAATTACCAGCCAGCCAAGTATATGCGTTAAATACACCAGTACAGAAGCGGGCAGTAAGCCCATTACCTGTTTACTATAACTGCTGCTACGCAACTGTTGCCATAATCCGATATAACATATGGCGAAGGTTAAACCGAAACAGTAGTTGTAAAAGCCGTAGTACAGCAGAAAATGAAAGCTAAGCGGGAATAGCAACAAGCTTAAACCCGCTGACCTGTTGAATTGCCGTCCCGTGTACCAAAGCGAAAGCGGGAACAGCAAGGCGTATAAGGAGAGCAACAATTTTTCGGAGACAATAGGAGAGAAGAACTGTTGCAATAGAAGCAGTACCGCATGGGTAAACCAGTTGGGTTCGGGTTGCAGGTGCAGGCTATAAAATTGCTTGAAGAAGGAAATACCATGACCGCGCAGCCATTGGTTTAATAACGAAGCATTGTGTACATGTGCCGGACCATCGCTGGTTAAAAAGTAAGGCTGCTGCCAGATGTAGGTCAGGTTTAATGCGAGCAACAATAAAAATAAAGCTACCGTAAGACGGGGCGTACGCATGGTGTTGCTAAGGTAAACGGGAATCGCAAGTGCCCAATAAAAAAACCCTACCTTATCCAAGGGCAGGGTTTAACCATGACAACAAAAGGAAAAAACGGGGACTGTTGTTGGCAGCTTATAGTTAAGCAGGGAACAGGGCGGGCAACGTGGTAATGTTGCGGCGCTGTAGTTCGTGCTGTATTTTGCGCATCAGGTCGGGTATGTTTATGCCGTAAAAGAACCCCGAGTTGTAAATGTTCTGCAGCTCCTCGTTGTTCAGGCTTTGCAGGTAATCGGCTACTGTTTTCTTAGGTCCGTTTACACGGTTATAAGGCTTCATTTTCATACTGCGTCGTTTTTAACGGTTAGTAGTTTGATGTTTATTGCGGCTGAATGCTTACAGGCGTTTGTTTGATTTAAGAATTTTTAAAACGCCGGCTCAGCGGGGCCTGCAAAGGGCAGCACCTGGGCTATGAACAATACTTCGTAGCTGTTTACCGGTTGCAGTTCGCCACGTTCGTCCTCGCACAAGGGCCGCTCTATGAATATTGAACGGGCTTTTAACTCCTGGGTGATACCGAACATATCCACAAGGTTGATATGTGCAGGCATATGGTGCGGATACATAAATAATTGCTCAATCTTCCACAGCAGCTCTACACCTACGGGGCCATTGAGACTCAACAGGGTTTGCAGGGTACGGCGGCTTAATTCATAGCAGGTTTCGTGGAACTGCCCCTTTTGATGGTAAAAGCCGTAGATAACCACCCGCTCGCGGCCAAAGAATACGATTTCGTTGGCAAAGATCTCGGTGGTGCGCAGGTCGTGGTATTGTTCGATGTTTTCCATGGCGTTGTTATTATGTAAGCAAAGGAACGGCCGTGGTGCGCAACCTATTTGCGTAGTGAAATTTTTAAGAAAAAAAGTTGGAAAGGAAGACTGGCAGATAATGCCCGCCAGAGCTTAAAACTGCAATTGCAAGCCGGCCCGCACACCGAAGTTGCCATACTTGAAACTAAAGGCGTTGCCCCTTGGGTCGGTATGGGTACAGCGCCAGAAGATATCTACCCGCAGCAGACGTAAAATATTTTCGATGCCTACGCTAACTTCTACAAGGGGCATTTTATCAGCCGTTTCGGCGCGCACCAGTCCGGTGTTACCCGGGTTTTCGCGCAGGTTGGCGTAGTTGGCAGCACGGTTGGCGGGCGTTAGATCGCCCCACCACATGCGGGCACTCCAAACTTCGCGCAGCTTTAATTTGTTGAAACCGGGTATGCGGTTAAACAGCAGCCCGCCCAGATGATGATCCAGCACTACCTTTACATATCTATCGGCTACAAACTGATAATCGCGGGCCGTGTTCAATCCGTCCCAGTTGTAGATATAACTTTCGTCGGCGTCGGGCATGTTTAAGAACAAGTATGGCAGCCGGCCCCAGGTACGGCCCACTTCCACATTCCACCATAGTTTGCCAAGCGGACCCAGGGGTTGATTATCGCTGATGCCGAACACCAGGCGATGGTAGTTGTACTCTCCCTTCATAATGCCTTTCATACCTAGGCCGTATTGCAGAAAGAAGATGGGGTAATCGCTGCCCACGCTCAGGCGGTTGAATTCACCACTCACAAATTTTTCCTGCCAGGCAAAGCGCTGAGTAAAGGTAAACTCGCTGATGCGGGCATCGTGCACAAGGGTGTTGGGCCGTGCATCGTATGCACCGGTGTTATAGCTGAAATTAAAGCTGCCCAATGGCCGCAAATAGCGGTTGGTAAAACCAAGGCGGAAAGAATAACCGATGGCCCATTCTTTATAGAGGTCGGTTTTAAACTCCTTTACCTGCACCAGCTTTAATGGAATCCATTTGCCTTCTTCTACCCGCCGCACGCCAAAGTTGGAAAGCAGGCCACCGTTGCCGTAAAAGCTGTTGTAATTACTGGTGGAAGACAAATCGCTGCGGTAACTGGCGGAAATAGAGGTGCGCGGATATTTGGTAAGCAACCACAAGAACGATGCGCCGTATTTTACCTGCTTATCCTTAAAACCATAAGCCACATAACCGTCCAACAGTACATACTTGCTGAATTTGTTGCTGGTGCTCATACCGTATTTCAACCGCAGTCCTTCAATATCGTTGTAGCTGATAAAGGAAAATATGTTGCCTATGGAAATGGGCCCTATATCCTTATAGCCCAGGTAAACGGTTTGAATGATATCCAGATAGGTTTTTACAATGGGCAAACTGCGCAGGGTATCAATCATGGTGTACACCTTCTGCTCGTTAAATGAGAGGGAATCGTGCCGGATTTTTTGCCAGTAGGCAGCGCTACGCTGATTAGCAGAGTCCTCTACTTTAATATCAGCACTGCCTTTTTTGAAAACAGAGTCGAGTGTAGATGGTGTTTCGTTAAGGCTAAAGCCTTTATAGCTGGCAGTTTTACGACCGATAAGTCCGGGTGCATTTTTAGGCTTTATAAAGTTTACGATTACCTTCTCTTTTTTCAGCATCCAGGTACTATCACCTACCGGAACAAACTCGTTATACAAACTCAATTTGCGTACAAAGTTTACATCTGCACCTTCACTCATTTTCATGCTAATCTGCTTAACCGCATATACCGAGTCGGCAATCCACATGTCGCCTTCAAAGGTTAGGCCGCCTTTTATTTTAGGAAGAAACTGAATTTTATAGCAGGGGAAATTATCTATCAGCTGACTATCGACCAGGTAATAGCGATAGGAGCTCATGCCTACTTTACTGATAGGCGAAATAAACTGGCGCTGCAGCAGGTAAATCCAGTCTTCATAAATATCAATCTCGATATACATGCTGCCTAAAAACTGCGAGAGGTTTACATCGTTTACTCCGGACACCTGCGACGCCTTGATGGTCTCACGCTTATCGGGCGGTTGGCGCCGGTAGTAGAAATCCGATACCGTTTCGCTGAGGAAGAAGGGCAGAAAGGGCCGCTCCTCGCTGGTGCTGTCAACATTATTAAATATAAACTTAAATGGTTTGAAGATCTTGCGGTTCTTGAACTTGTCTGAAAGTTCATCGAGGTCAATTTCTATTTTGTTGTAAACCTCGTAACCGTACGAGTGCAGTCGACGGCGATTGTGCAGGTCCTTGTTCTCAATGGTTTTTCGCACAACGGCCAATGCCGGATTCTCGCCTGGTACAATTACCACTTCGCTAAGGTTATAGTCGGTGCGGTCCAGCACAAAGTTGATGACCTGTTTGGTAGCACCGCTGATTTTGCGCAACTCGGTAACATACCCGATACTGCTGGCGCCTAATGAATCGGCGGGTAGGTTAACGGTGATAGAATAATAGCCATTAAAATCGGTACTGATGCCGTTGGTGGTGCCTTTTACAAATACATTGGCAAAAGCTACGGCTTCGTCCGTTTGCTTATCGGTTACACGGCCGGTAATGGTTACAGCCTGTGCACTTAGCAGTACTACACATACACAACTGTAAACAAAACAGACGATCCGTTTTAGCATTAATTAATCGCCGAATTTTAGTCCTTATAATTATTTTCGGGGTCCAACAATATAACGCTTAATGGCTGAATTAAAGATATATACGTATAACGTTAACGGTATTCGCTCTGCCTTAACAAAGGGTTTTGCGGACTGGCTGAATCAAAGCGGTGCCGATGTAATTTGCTTACAGGAAACCAAGGTGCACCGCGATGACTTTGATCCGAAACCCTTTGAGGCACTGGGCTATCACTGTTACTTATACGATGCACAAAAGAAAGGATACAGCGGTGTAGCTATTCTGACCAAAATAAAACCCGATGCTGTTGAAATGGGTTGTGGGCTGAAAGCCTATGATGACGAAGGCCGCGTGATAAGAGTAGATATTGGCGATGTAAGTATCATGAGCACTTATTTTCCGAGTGGCACCACGGGAGATTTACGGCAGGGCGTTAAGATGCAGTTTCTGGAAGACTTCTATAACTACGTACACGACTTGCAGAAGAAGCGTAAAAAGGTAATCGTTTGCGGCGACTACAACATCTGCCACCGCGAAATTGACATCCATAACCCTGTAAGCAATAAGGACACCAGCGGCTTTAAACCGGAAGAACGCGCCTGGATGGAGAAGTTCTTTAATTCCGGCTTCATTGATACGTTCCGGCATTTTAATAAGGACCCCCATCATTACAGCTGGTGGAGTTTCAGGGCTAACTCGCGTAACAACAACAAGGGCTGGCGTATCGATTACATTGCTGCCAGTAAGAACCTGGAGAAGCAACTGCTGGAAGCGGCAATGTTCCCCGATGCAAAACACAGCGACCATTGCCCGGTGTATTGTAAAATAAAGATCTAAAACACTTTAATGACCAGGCGCCCGGTATTTCTTATTACCCTGCTTACAGCTGTTAGTAGCACAACTTTGTTTTTTGTAGCTGTATTGAGCAACTGGTTCGGGCCGGCTACGGGTGTAGCGTTGGAGTTTTGCGAGGCTTACCACCAGGGCCCTATTAAACAGCCGGCTAATACCTGGAGCAACCTGGGCTTTATTGCGGCGGGCCTGTTTATTGCCTGGCAGTTAGCGAGGGGTGTATACAAAACGGAAAACACCCTAACCCGCAGTACTTTTTACGCTACTTTTTATAGCTGCCTGGTGGTATTGCTTGGTCCGGGTTCTATGGCCATGCATGCAACCGGTACCGAAGTGGGTGGCTTTTTTGATATGCTGAGCATGTATTTGATAGCGGCCTTCTTAACTGCATATGCGCTGCAGCGGTTTTTTAAATGGCAACCGGTACATTTTACCGTGGTATTCAGCCTGGTATTAATAAGTTGCCTGTGGGCCGACAAACAACATGATATACATTTCATGTTTGGTTTTTTCGGTGTTACGGCCTTTGCTTTTTATGTAGGTCTTACCATTTTGGTGGAAGCGCTCAATATTTATATCCGCAAAATGGAGCACCAAACGCGTTGGGCTTATTACAGTTTCGCCGCATTAATTGCCGCTTTTATTATTTGGATTCCCTCTCACGATGATGGCTTCCTGTGTGATCCTCAGTCACTTCTGCAAGGCCACGCTGTTTGGCATTTGCTGAATGCCGTATCGCTTTATTGTTTATTCCGTTATTATGTAAGCGAACACCACAGCACGTAAGAAATTTTCTTTGAATAAAATTTCGCTAACAGGCAACAAGCTCTTTTCATATATCGTATAAACTTTATAGTTTAGCCGCAACGGACGAGCGATTAAATTCTGTAGCCCCCTTTACGGAATGAAGTGTGATTTGATTAGAGGTATTACCGGCCCGGTACTGCGTGGTTAGGTTATTGTATAGACATAACCGCAGGCGGAACGGGGAAGTATTATTTGCATGCGGATGATGAGCAAACCTTCGGTATTTGGCTGGTTCAGGGACATTCCCATTAGTCGCAAGCTGTATTTTACAGTGGGTATAATGGCTGTACTGATTGGTATAGAGCTGTTTGTCCTGTTCTTTTCTATTCATGCCCTTTCTTCGGTACGAGCTTATGTAGGCGGCGAGGGTTTGTGGAGCAAGGCTCAGAAAGATGCGCTTTTTAGCCTGATGCAATACAGCAGCACCCGCAATGAGGCCGATTACCTGAAATTTAAAGAACACATGCTGGTAGTGGAAGGCGATGGAATGGCGCGTGCAGAACTGGCCAAGGAACAACCCGATTGGGAGGCGGCCCGCCGGGGTTTTTTGCAGGGCCGCAACCACCCCGATGATATTGATGGTATGATTAAACTGTTCCGCAGGTTTAATCAGGTATCCTATATCCATAAAGCCATTGTATTGTGGGGGCAGGCCGAACCTATTGCCAAAGAAATGCTGCCCATAGCAGAGCAGCTGCACGATGAAATCAATAGCGCCAACCCTTCGCAGCCACGCATTGCAGAACTGGTAGCTGCTATTGAACCCATAAACCAGCGTATTACCGCATTGGAAGATGCCTTTTCGTACACATTAGGAGAGGGTTCGCGCTGGTTAGAGCACCTGGTGCTGCGTTTATTATTTGCCGTAGCTTTAACCGTGGAGGTAACCGGTTTGTTGTTAGCCATATCGGTAAGCCGGAACATACAAAAGGGTATTGGCGAAATTATAACAGCCGCCAAAGCCTTTGCCGCCGGTAAACGGCAAACAAGAGCCCGGGTATTTTCGAAGGACGAGATTGGGCAATTGGCAGAAACGTTTAACCACATGAGCAGTCAGCTGGAGTACAGCATAGGCTACCTGGAGCAGGCAGAAAAGAAGTTCAGGGGTTTACTGGAATCGGCGCCGGATGCTATCGTTATAGTAGACCGCAAAGGCATTATACGTTTAATGAACACGCAGGCCGAACAACTGTTTGGTTATAGCCGGAACGAATTGCTGGGTAAAAGCATTGAGTTGCTGATACCAGAGAAATACCGCCCCGAGCACCCTACCATGCGCGATGCCTACTTTAAAGAACCTCAGGTGCGCTTTATGGGGCAGGGCAGCGAACTGGTAGGGCTTAAGAAAGGCGGTGTTGAGTTTGCGGCAGAGATAAGTTTGAGTCCGCTTACCACCGAAGAGGGTGTTTTGGTATCGGCTGCCGTGCGCGATGTAAGCACCCGCAAACAACACGAAGAAAAGCTTCGCCGCAATAACCATGAACTGGAATTAAAGAACCATGAACTGGAGCAGTTTGCCTATGTAGCTTCGCATGATTTGCAGGAACCCCTGCGCACGGTTATAAGCTTTATAGAGTTGTTGCAAAAGGAGCACAACGATACCTTCAGCGAAACCGAGCAGCAGTATATGCACTACATTGTTATCTCGGCACACCGGATGAAGACCCAGATAAAGGCCCTGCTTGATTACTCGCGTATTGGCCGCGGTCAGCAACACTCCAAGGTAAACCTTAACGAAGTTGTAGCCGGGGCTGTCAAAGAACTGGAAGAACAAATACAACAGGCAGATGCCACGCTAACCATTGCGGATATGCCTGTTATAAAAGGCTATCCGGAGGATTTGAAAATGCTGTTCCAAAACCTGGTAGGCAATGCCTTGAAGTTCCGCTCGCCGGACCGTAAACCCCGCATTAAAATAGAAGCCGAAAAAACCCGTGATGCCTGGCGCTTTTTTGTGAGCGATAACGGCATCGGTATTCAAAAGGAATACCTGGATAAGATCTTCATCATTTTTCAGCGCTTGCATAATGCCGAAGTGTACGGTGGTGCCGGAATTGGTTTGGCGCATTGCCGCAAAATTGTAGAGATGCATGGCGGTAGTATTTGGGCGGATTCGGAATATGGAAAAGGAACCACGTTTTATTTTATTATACCTGAACAACTATGAAACTCAAAAAGAAACTGGAGCGCATTGTTTTAATTGACGACGACGAATCAACCAACTTTTTACACCAACGTATTATCAGCCGCATGGCCTGCGCCAACGATGTGGCGGTTTTTCAAAGTGCTGAAAAAGCGCTTGACTTTTTGTGCACCGGCGATGAGCAGCCTGCCACCGTTAGCCGCGATAGTACCGGGCTTATCTTTTTAGATATTAATATGCCCCGGGTGGATGGCTGGGAGTTTTTGGACCGCTACCGCAAAATGGAGTGCAACAGCAAATTCAATTTTGTGGTGATTATGCTAACCACCTCGCTAAACCCCGATGACCGCCAGCGCGCCGGAGAAATAAAAGAAGTTGCCGGCTTTTACAGCAAGCCCTTAACCCCCGAAATACTGGACGAGGTTTTGCACGACCACTTTGGCGCTTTAGCCGATTAGCAGCCTGCAAAATTTTATAGCAGTAATAGCGTTTCATTTAACCATGAAAACCCTATTGCTTTTTATACTACCGGCCATAAATGCCCTGTTATGGACCGGCTGCGGACGTGCTGCGGCGGCAAGCAGTGCCGCAGAAGAAACCCAAGCCGATACACTGCAGCAGAAATTAACCCAGCACAGCCGGCTGCTTAAGCAATATGCCGCTACCAACAACGCCAACACCACGTATGGTGTGCTGATTGACATGAGCCTGCCCAGTTGGCAAAACCGCTTTTTTGTGGTTGACCTGCAACACGATACCGTGTTATTTAAAGGGCAGGTGGCCCACGGACAAGGTGATGACTACCGCCGCGAGGAGGTAGTTTTTAGCAATGTGGTGGGCAGCAACTGCACCAGCGAAGGCCGTTACCGCATAGGCCTTAAATACAATGGTGATTTTGGCCTTGCCTACAAACTGCACGGGCTCGACACTACCAACAGCAATGCCTTTAAGCGGTTTGTGGTGTTCCACTCGCACAGTTGTGTGCAGGATGTGGAAGGCAGCGCCATTTGCCGCAGTGACGGTTGCCCTACCGTTTCGCCCTATGTGTTGCGCAAAACCGCTGCCCTTATCGACTCGGCCGATAAGCCGCTGCTGATGTGGATTTACAAGTAGCTTTACGGATTAGAAGCATCTAAATATATTTGGCGCTTAAACTAAACCGACCACGTTATGCGCCTGCTTAAAACCCTTGCCCTTGCAGCACTTGTAGCCCTCACCTCGTGCGGTGGCGGCGGAGAAAAAAAGAACGAACAGAAACAGGGCAAAGGCGGCATTAAGTACGGCGGCATTTTCCGCTATAACGAAACCGAGTATTTAAAGAACCTGTTTCCGCTGGGTATTACGGAGGTGGTTAGCCACCGCATTGTTACCCAGGTGTACGAAGGCCTGGTTGGTTTCGACCAGAACGATATGACCGTAAAGCCCGTGCTGGCCGAAAACTGGACCGTTGACTCCAGCGCCACGCAGTACACCTTTAAGCTGCGCAGTGGTGTTTACTTTCACGACGATGCCTGTTTTAAAGACGGCAAAGGCCGCCTGCTGAATGCACAGGACATCGTATACTGCCTGAACCGTCTCTGCAAGCCCGACCCCAAGAACCAGGGCTACAGCTACTTTCAGGATATTATTAAAGGCGCTGCCGCTTACCACAAAGCCTGGGAAGACGGCCAAACCCCTGAACGCGTAGAGGGTGTAGAAGCACTGAATGATAGCACCATTCGCATTACACTGGTAAAACCGTTTGCCGACTTTTTAACCCGTCTGGCCCTGCCCTTTACCGCTGTTTACCCGCGTGAAGCCTACGACTATTACAAAGGCGACTTGCTGACCCGCGCCATCGGTACCGGTCCGTTTGTATTAAAGGCGCTGAAGCAGGACGAAACCGTATTGCTGAGCCGCAACCCTAACTACTGGGGTAAGGACGAATACGGCAACCAACTGCCTTACCTGGATGCCATCAAGATCTCGTTTATTAAAGAAGATAAATCGGAGATGATGGAATTCCGCAAAGGCAATTTGGATATGAAGTACCGCCTGCCTTTTGATATGGTTGACGAGATACTGGATGCCAACCAACAACTGAAAGGCGAATACAAAAAATTTCAGTTACAGATTAAGCCGGAGTTCAGCACCCAGTTTTACGGGTTCCTCATCCCCGATAAAGTGTTTGGCAACAAAAACGTGCGCCTGGCCTTTAACTATGCTATTGACCGCGCCAGCATTGCCGATTACACAGCCAAGGGCGAAGGTATACCGGCATTTGGCGGAATGGTGCCTGTTGGTTTACCGGGCTACGATAACAACCTAGTTAAGGGCTATACCTTTGATGTAAAGAAGGCGAAGGACTACTTAGCCAAGGCCGGTTATCCGGAAGGCAAGGGCTTTCCGAAAGTTACACTGGAGATTAACAGCGGCGGCGGGCGCAACGAAAAGGTAGCCGAGGTAATACAAAAGATGCTGCAGGAGAACCTGAACATTGATGTAGAAATTACCCAGCTGGTTTGGCCGCAACACCTGAACAACCTGGAGACCGGTAAAACCAATTTCTGGCGTTTGGGTTGGGTGGCCGATTACCCCGATCCGATCAACTTTCTTGAAAACTGCTATGGTAAGATTGTACCTAAAACCATGGCCGAGAATGCTTACAAGAACTCGTTCCGCTATGTGAATGCCGATTACGATAAACTGTTTGAGCAGGCGATGAGCACCACTGATGCGGTGGAGCGCAACAAGATTTACGCAAAGCTGGACCAGATGATCGTAGACGATGCGCCGGCCCTGCTTATCTACTACAGCAAGAACCGCCGTTTATTACAGCCTTACGTTAAGAACTTCCCGAATAACGGTATGGAGTACCGGAATTTTAGGGAAGTTTGGTTGAACAAGTAATCAGTATCAAGTTTAAAATTTGAAGTTTAAAGTTGAACAGCCGGAAAAAGTTTACGGTTTGCCGTCTACTGTTTTCAGTTGACGGTTCACGGCAATAACTACTGCTTTCCTTTGAGGTTATCCACACTGCTTGTGCATGCTTGTGCAGGTTTTTTGCTTGTGCACAGGTTACAGAATTTTTTATATGATGGTTTTTTGTGTTAAATGAGGAGTAAAAGGAGAGTTGCGCAGAATACCCTGCTCGCCATTTGTGCACATTTGTGCAAGTGATTTTGAAGTGCACAAATCGGATAAAATTTAAAGTGATTGCGGAACGGGCGTAGTTATCCCGCGCACTTAACGTGCGGTTGTTACGGCCGGGATAGCAAGCAGATGATTGCTGCGCGGTAGGGCGGACGGGTGTAGTGTTAACCAGGTGTCAAAGAACTTAACGGACCGTAAAGATAGGGTAAAGGATTTAAAGTTTCAAAAAAGGTTATAGTAATTAACAAAATAGTTGCAAGCGGCCCAACTCGGAGCTTTTTGCATAGAAATGGAATACAGAATCACAAAGCGGAAGTTCCGAAGTCCCGGAAGCTTCCGGACGATATTGCTAATTGATTTTTATGGAATGTCCATCGCAATGACGATCTGTTTTATTGGCTGGGCGCGGGCGGCCTGGGGCATGCAGCCTAAGGTTTGTCAACCACCTCCGAAAAAATGAAGCTATTCTGATCGCTACGCACTTTTCATTTTTTCTCGTCCTCCTTACCAAGGAGGACAGCTTGGGTACCGGTTATGTGTGCTTTGTGAGCAGGGGATATTTCGCTGCTGTTTATTTAGCGGACTGGCTCCATATGACAGGAGCGCTTTTGTTGGGTAAAGGAGGACTATTGTTAAGGAAGGCGTTAAGAACACGTGACTCTTTGTATAAACCACCTCCGACGATTTCGCTGCGGAGCAGCGCCATCTTATCGGTACTTCTTATTATGGAAAGCGTTGCAAAGGTGCGACGGTATGGTGTTAGCGCTACAGCAGTAAACAGTCAGATGCTGAAACAATCCTGAGGTCTCGGGACAGGATGACGCCTTCCTTTTTGTGCCGTTAAATTGAAGGAGCATGTAGACCTTCCATATTTTATACAAAACCCAAAGCACGACGTCATTCCGGCGCAGGCCGGAATCTGTCTGTTTAAAACGGTTTAGTGCTTATTGACACATAACCTCATCGTACAAATCGCGCCACGTGGGATTTTTCTCGTTTATCAGCCGCTCCTTCCATTCCCGGTGCCAATTTTTCAATTGCTTTTCCCTTGCAATGGCTTCCACAATTGAAAAGAAATTTTCAAAATAAACGAGCCGGTCGCAATTATATTTAGCTGTAAAGGAGTTGGGGTGTTTGCGTTCTCTATGCTGCTGAAGCCGTGCCCATAATTCCGAAGTTACACCTATGTAAAGTACACTGTGGGTGCTATTGGTGAGTATGTAAACGGTGCCGCCACGCTTCATGAAGGAAAGTTAATAAATATGGCGATACGAATGTCTATCGTTGTCAAGGCAGGTAAGGAGTTGTTTGTGGGGAGGGGTGCGCAACAGCGGTAACAGTCAGATCCTGAAACAAGTTCAGGATGACGCATGCCTTTTTTTGCGGTTAAACTGGAGGTGCCTGCCGACCTTCTATAATTTATACAAAACCCAGAGCATGGCGTCATTCCGGTGCTGGCCGGGATTTGTCGGTTGAGTGAAGAGAAGCGCTACAGCAGTAAACAGTCAGATCCTGAAACAATCCCGAGGTCTCGGGACAGGATGACGCCTTCCTTTTTGTGCCGTTAAATTGAAGAAGCATGTAGACCTTCCATATTTTATACAAAACCCAAAGCACGGGGTAATTCAGGCGAAGGCTAGAATCAGGTTGTAAACGCAAAGCTTAAACTTAACCCGTGGAATATGCGCTACAGGTGGTGGGGAGAGAGTTTGGTACTGCTTGCGCGCGCTTTGTGGGCTGGGGATTCCCGCCTGCGGCGGACAGGCTTCACTTCGCTATCGCTCCATTCAGAATGACCTGGAGGACAAAATGCAGATAGGTAAATAACCGCTTGAAGCTTATAATGCTCCAGTACCGAAGGTGTCGCCGGCGTTGATGTCGCCCGTATCGTAGCCTTTTTTAAACCACTTCATACGTTGCGCGCTGGTGCCGTGGGTAAAGGCATCGGGTACGATGTAGCCCTGTGCTTCTTTCTGCAGTTTATCGTCGCCTATGGAATTGGCGGCATTGAGGGCTTCTTCGATGTCACCTTCTTCCAGGATATTTTTCATTTGCTGTGCGTGGTGGGCCCATACACCGGCGTAGAAGTCGGCCTGTAGTTCGAGCTTAACGGATAATTTGTTCATCTCGGTTTCGCTGAGGCGGCCGCGCATATTGTCCACCTTGCCCGATGTGCCCAGCAGGTTTTGTACATGGTGGCCTACTTCGTGCGCAATAACATAGGCCATAGCAAAGTCACCAGGTGCGTTAAAACGTTCCTTTAGTTCATCGTAGAAACTGAGGTCGATATATACTTTCTGATCGCCGGGGCAGTAGAAGGGGCCCATGGCCGAGGAGGCACCCCCGCAGGCACTCTGCACTTCGCTGCGGAACAGCACCAGTTTTGGTTCGACATACTGCATGCCGTTTTCCTCGAACAGTTTATGCCAAACATCTTCGTTATCGGCCAGCACTACCTTTACAAATTTTGCGGCTTCGTCCTCAGCGGGATTGTTAGGGGCGGGTTGTTCGTTGGCGGTACCAGGCATGTTGCCGGTTTGTTGCAGCAGTTGCAAAGGGTTTTTGCCTAAGAGAAGGGCCAGTATAATTACAATTACCGTACCTGCACCACCCAATGCAATACCACGGCGGCCACCGCTGCCGCGCATATCTTCTACGTTATCGCTTTCGCGCCGTCCTCTCCACTGCATAAGCTGTATTTACAAATGCAAATATCTTTAAAATAATGCAATGGGTTTATAAGTGTGTGGTGCTATCGGTGCGCAAGGCTTGTACGTCGTAATACACCCAACCCTCCTTGCCGATTGGCTGCAGGGGTATGAGTGTAAAGCGGCGGGCCAGGTCATCGCGGGGCCACTCGCGGAACAGGATAATTTTATCGCCTGCCGCAATGCTATCGGGCCCGGTGATACTAGCTTTTTTACCGCTGTTGGTCATCATTTCCAGATAGCAGTTATAAACGCAACGCTCCCCCAATTGATTACCATAGTTGTTCACCACAAAATGGTAATAGGGCAATTGGTTTTTATCCTTCGCTACATTATGAAACGTGCGGCAGGCCTGCGAGTAATCTTCTTCCCACCAATCGCCTTTTGGGAAATAGAAATTACCCGCGTTGTTAAAGTAAAAAATGCTAACAAGTGTAAGGGTTGTAAAAAAGGCCATCCACGAGCCGGTGTTGGGCGATAATTGTCCGGCCCCGCCTTTCAGGCCTTCGTACACAACCAGCAAAAAGGCCCCGGTTAATACGGCCAGAAACGGAAACAGCGGCGCATCGTAATGCGTTAGTTTGGTAGCCGCCGAACTTACCACCAGCATAAAGAGGAGCCCGGTAACCAGTGCAAATACGCTAAGGCGGTGCAGGCGGTTATCGGTAAAAAACAAGGCTACCAGCAGTATAGCGGGGAGCAGGTACTTCCAGTTACCGAGGGTAAAGGCCCATAACTCGGAAAAATAAAAACCAAAGGGGCCGGTGTGGCCTTCGTTGGTAGCGGCAAAGCGGCCTCCCAGTTCATTCATCCAAACGGCGTTCAGGTAGCCGGGGTTCATGCTTTCGCGCAGAAAATAAAAACCTACACCAAAAACCAGGAAAACCGCAAGGCCTATATACGAGGATGGGTTTTTAAGAAAGGCCAGCAGCTTTTTACGAAACACCACATACAACAGCAACCCGGGACCCAGCATCATACAGGCTATGCCTTTGGTTAGCACCGCCAGGGTTAACAGCACAAAAAACGCTAACAGGTGTTTGGATTGTTGCTTTTTATCGCCGGCTTCGGTAGCCAGAAACAACTCGAAAGAAAAGGCCGTGGTAAACAGTACCAGCAGCGAATCGTATTCGCCGGTGCGTATCACGTGGTTGCGCACATACCCCGGAAAAGTAACCAGGGCCAGCACTACAAAAAACGAGAACAGGTAGCTGCGGGCATAACGGCCCAGCACAAAAAACAGATACAGGCATAAGCCCAGGGCTGCCAGCGCCGAGGGCATGCGTATGCTTATTTCGTTAAAGCCGAGCAGTTTTATAAAAGGCTGCATACACCACAACAATAAAGGGGGCTTGGTATTGCCCATATCGGGCTCGCCGAAAATGGTGGCCACGATGTAGTGGTGGCTTTTGCTCATCTCCAGCGCATTGTTGGCCATTATAGATTCGTCCCACATCCGGAAGGGCATATAATCCATGTGGAGGAAGAGGGGGAAGTAAACGGCCATTAAAAGCAGGACAAGCAGCGCGTATTTGCCTGATAGTGTTTTATGTATGGGCATAGTACAAAGGTCTGAAAAAATAGGTTAAATCTTAAAAAAGCCTACACTATACCAACTTAATGTGGCTATCGTTGTATCTTCATTATGGAAACCTGTCGGCCTCGCTATCTTCGATTAGTGAAAAGCCGGTGGTAAACCGGGTGCAGTTTTGTTACCGGAGGGTTAAAATGACATTTAGTTAAAGGGAATGCAGGGTAAACAGTATAACGAACTCATAAATAAGCTCGATAAGTTCATTCGTAAATATTACACGAATCAACTTTTGCGTGGCGCTATTTTTAGCGCGGTATATGTGCTGGGGCTTTTTTTGCTGATAAACGTAGCCGAGTATTACCTGTATCTATCGCCGCTGTTGCGGAAGGTGTTGTTTTATGGTTTCCTTCTTTCATCGGCGGCTTTTGTCGGCCGCTTTGTAGCCGTGCCCCTGCTGCATTATTACCGCCTGGGTAAAATTATAAGCTACGAACAGGCTGCCCGTATTATAGGTACGCACTTTACCGATGTAAAAGATAAGTTGCTGAACGTATTGCAACTGCACCACGAGGCTACGCAAACCGATGCGGTTTTATTGCTGGCGGCTATTGACCAAAAAGCCGTAGAGTTAAAGCCCGTTGATTTTTCGTTTGCGATTGACCTTACCAAAAACCGCCGCTACCTGCGTTACCTGGCGCCGCCGGCCCTGGTTTTGCTGTTTATTATTATAGCGGCACCTAATGTAATTAAGGAGGGCACCAAACGCCTGCTGCACAACGACACCTACTACGAGCGCGAAGCGCCTTTTAAGTTTGTTATACTGAATAAGAATTTGAAAGCATTGCAATTTGAGAATTTTGAATTGCAGGTGCAAACCGAAGGCGACGCTTTGCCTGCGGAGATTTTTCTGGAAACAGATAAAAGCAGCGTGAAACTGAAAAAGAAAAGCGCCAACCTGTTTACTTACGAGTTTACCAACGTGCAAAAAACCACACCATTCCGTTTTACGGCCAATGGCTTTAACTCGGCCGAATATAAACTGGAAGTAGTGGCAAGACCGGTAGTGGCAGGATTTGAAGTAAGCTGCGATTACCCCGCCTACACCGGCAAAGCCGATGAGGTGGTGAAAAACCTGGGCGACCTGGTAGTGCCGGAAGGCAGTAAACTTACCTGGCGCTTTAATACGCAAAATGTAGAGCGTGTTCAAATTGCCCTGGGCGATTCGGTTTATGAAGCGAAGCGCGCCGGCGACGAAGCCTTTACGTTTGCCAAAACAGTAATGCAAAGCACCCAGTATGTGCTGCGTGTTTCGAACAACAATGTGCAGGAAGCCGACAGCGCTTTGTATTCGCTGAATGTTTCGCCGGACCTGTATCCGGTTATTAATGTGGAGGAGAAGAATGACTCGGCCACGCAAAAGTATTTTTACTATGTAGGCGAAATAAGCGATGACTACGGTTTGCGCCGTTTGACGTTTAACTACGCTTTAACCCGCGCCGATTCGGCGAGTCCTTCTATTTCGAAGAGCATTGATGTGCCTTATACTTCCGGCACGGCTTCGCGCTTTACGTATTACTGGAGCCTGGGTGATTTTGGTATTAAGCCCGGCGATAAACTGAACTACTATTTTGAAGTGTGGGATAACGACGGTATACATGGCAGCAAGAGCTCGCGCAGCAACCTGATGACGCTGCTGATGCCGACCATGAATGAGCTGAACAAAGAAATTGCAAAAGACAACAAAGAGCTGAAAGACGACCTGAAGCAAACCATGAAGGATGCCAAGGAGCTGAAGAAGGATCTGGAGAAGATGCAGGATAAGCTGATGGACAAAAACAACCTGAGCTGGGACGACAAGAAGAATCTGCAGGAGAATATTGATAAACAGAAATCGATGCAGGAACAGTTGCAGGAGATGAAGCAGAAGATGGACCAGAACTTTGAAAAGCAGAATGAGTTTAAGGATGTGTCGGAGAGTATAAAGGAGAAACAGAAGAACCTGCAGGAATTGTTCGACAAGGTGATGGATGAGGAGATGAAGAAGCTGTACGACAAGCTGGAGAAGATGTTGGAACAGTTGCAGAAAAAGGACGCCCTGGACAAGATGGAGGATATGCAGGCGAACAACGAGAAGCTGGAAAAAGAGTTGGATCGCATGCTGGAGCTTTTCAAAAAGCTGGAACTGGAGCAGAAGATGGAAGAGACGATCCAGAAACTGGATAAGCTGGCTGACAAGCAGGACCAATTGGCGAAGGAGACCGAGAAGAACCAGGACAACAAAGGGAATGCGAAAGATCAGCAGAAGCAGCAGGAACTGAAAGAACAACAGGAGAAACTGAACCAGGAAGCCAAGGAGGCCAAGAAGGATATAGAAGATGCCAAAAAGTTGAATGAGGAAACCAAGAGCGGCATGGACTTTAAAGAGGCCGAGCAAAGCATGGAGAATGCGCAGCAGCAACAGGAAGATGCGCAGCAGCAAATGAACCAGAACCAAAACAGCAATGCCTCGAAAAACCAGAAGAACGCTGCCAACAACATGAAGAATGCCGCGCAGAAAATGAGCGACATGAAAAACCAGATGGAGCAGGAGCAGGAAGCGGAGGACATGCAGGCGATACGTCAGTTGCTGGAAAACATTGTGAAGCTTTCGTTTGACGAAGAGAAGCTGATGGCTGATGTGAAGGCCACCAATATCAACAACCCGAAATATGTGGACCTGATGAAGGAGCAACAGCGCATACGCGAAAACTCGAAAATGGTAGAGGATAGTTTGTATGCTGTAGCCCGCCGCCAGGAAAGCATAAAGAGTTTTGTAACCAAGGAGATCACCAACGTCAACAAATATCTTTCGAAGAGTATTGATGATATGGAGGACCGCAACGTGGTACGTGCGTTGGGTAATCAGCAGTTTGTAATGACCGGCTACAACAACCTGGCCTTGATGCTGAGCGAAGCCTTGCAGCAAATGCAGCAGCAAATGAGCGAGAGTCAGCAGCAGCAGCAACCCCAGGATGGCAAGCCTAAGATGTGTATGAAATGCAAAAAGCCCGGTAACGGTTTGCCGAACCTGAGCAAAATGCAAAAGCAGTTGAATGATAAGATTTCGCAGTTGGGCGAAATGATGAAGAAAGAAGGCAAAGGTGAAAAACCGGGTGGCCAGGGCTTTAGCAAGGAGTTTGCCGAAATGGCCCAGATGCAGGAGCAGATACGCCGCGAACTGGAAAAGATTAACGAAACCGAAAATAAGGATGGTAAGAACCCACTGGGTAACCTGGGCGATGCGATTAACAAAATGAAGCAAACCGAGGAGCAACTGGTGAATAAGCAGTTGACGACGGATATGCTGAAGCGGCAGCAGGATATAACCGTTAAGCTGCTGGAAGCCGAAAACGCCCAACGCCAACGCGATGAAAAGCCTGAACGTGAGAGCAATACAGGCAAGGAGACGCCAAGGGCACTGCCACCATCCATAGAGGAATATTTGAAGGCAAAACAGAGCGAAACGGACTTCTATAAGACCGTTCCGCCGGCTTTAAAGCCTTATTACAAGAGTTTGACCGAGAAATATTTCCGAAACATTACCTCACCTACCCCGTAAAGGGTATAGATGTTTAAACAGGTATTTGGAATTTTGATATAGATAGTTTTAGTTTACCTTCGCAACGCATTTTTAACCAGTGAAACTTCTTAAACTTACATCCCGCCCCGAAAACATCTCTGTAGTAGAGAAGTTTATCGACGATTTAAAAGGTGAATTGAACATCGGAGACGATGTTTATGGCAATATACTGATATCGCTAACCGAGGCAGCCAATAATGCTATAATACACGGCAATAAGTGCGATGAGAAGAAGGAAGTGACCATTGAATACGGCCTGGATGACCGTGGCAAGAACCTGACCTTTATTATTAAGGACCAAGGCCCCGGCTTTGAATACAACAAGTTGCCGGACCCTACAGCACCGGAAAACCTGGAGAAAACGAGCGGTCGTGGTGTGTTTTTGATGATGCAATTGGCCGATATGGTAGTTTTCTCGGATAACGGGGCTACGGTGGAAATGAGTTTCCGTATATAAGCGATAATTCAAGCAAGAAATAAAAAGACCCTTTCTGCCTTAGCGGAAAGGGTCTTTTGTTTGCGTAGCACAGCAACCCGAAAGCGCGCTTGTGATTAGGCGCCAGCGGTATCTTCTTCGTTGAATTGTTCGTCCAGTACTTTTTCGAGGATGTATTTAGCCACCATGCCGGCTGCAGCCGAAACCACCAGGCGGCCCAGGAAATTATTTTTACGCAGTCCGAACACTACAAGGGTAGCAACTGCTACATATTTTGCCAAGGTTTTCTTGTCCATTTGACCGGTATATTCCTTAATATAAGCATATACCTGCCTAGCCATGTCCTCGATTTTGTCGAAATGGATCTGCTCTCCATCCTGTTCATCACGGTCATTATTGCCAGCACGGTTCGTGTGCCGCGAAGTTTGATCTTCGTCGAAGGCGTGGTCGTTTTCCTCTCTGCGGTTTGGTTGTCCTGTTCTTTTTTTCATGCCCCAATTTTTTAAAGGTTAGTGCCTAAGCCGTGTTCAGGTAAAAAGGCTACGGCCTCGTTCCTTGCAGGAACTGCGCCGTAGCCCAACCTAAACTCCAAAGCTTCCTGCATTTTGGACGCTTATTTCCAAAACTTGTTTTTTACAGTAAGGCAGCATAGGTGCGCCTGCCAAAAATGTACCCTGCTATAGCGGGGTACGTTTTAATTAAAACGGGAAAGACCGGTTACATATAACACCCATTGCTTAAACTTTGGGTAGGTGAGGTAACAGCCGTACTAAAAAGCAGCAGGCCGGCGTTACCATCTTGTAATTACTTGTTATGAAGAACGGCCCCGGTCTTTTGGAAACATACTTTGAACAATTGTCGAACGCGCTGGCCCGGTTGTTTGCCCATTGGGTATTATTTGTACTGGCTGTTGCCATTGTGGTGTACTGGATGCTGGTGCATGACTGGCAGCATATAGTAGTGGTGGATCTTATCCGCGATATTATACTCTGCATTACCTTTCTGAGCTTCTTCATTATTCAGAAATCAGTTGGGCACTTTTCGCGTGCGTTGCAGTTAAAACTGGATGAGTTGGTAGCCACCCAGGAAAAAGCCCGTAACGAGTTAATTAAAGCAGAAGAAAAAACTGAGGCCGAATTAAATGAAATGGCCAAAGAACACGAGAAGTTGTTGAACGAAACGCCGGGGAAAAAGGAACACGAATAGCCTATTTGCCTTCGTGGCGGATATAGGCCAACTCATCGTCACCGGCACGCAGGTGGTGTTTGTGGGTTTGTCCGTTTACGTTTTCCATTTGCTTGCGCGCCATGGAAGTAACGGTTTGATTGGGTAACAAGGTGCTCATTACAATCTGCTTGTTTACACCAGGTGCTACAGCATGTGCTTTGCCTTCCATTAAACCCTTATAGCCAACTTCGGCTACCATAGCAGCAGACATGGGGTTGTTTTGCGCGGCAACAGTGAAGCGCGCATTGGCCTTATTGAAAAAATCGGTATCGGTAGCACCCGGTATGAGCGCGGTAATTTTAATATCCGTATCACTCATCTCGTTAATCAGCGAATCGGTAAACGAAAGCACAAAGGCCTTGGTAGCAGCATATACACTTAACAGCGGTGTAGGTTGATAAGCAGCTATAGAGGCCAGCTGCAAAATTTTACCGCGGTTATCTTTCAGCATTTCCTTTAAGTAGTATTTGGTTAGCTGCACCAGCGAAATAATATTCAACTGAATGATGGCCATTTCTTTCTCGAAGGAGGTATCGGTAAAAAAGCCGTGTTCGCCCATACCGGCATCATTTACCAACACATCTACCTTAATGCCTAACTCGCAGGTAAAACTGCAGATCTTTTGGGCTTCACCCGGAATAGACAGATCAACTACAATGGAGCGCACATCCTTTGCTCCCAACCCGCGAAATTCAGCCGCTACCTGCTGAAGCGTTTCATCATTTCTACCGCAGATGATGAGCGAATAGCCATCGCGTGCAAATAATTTGGCCAGTTCGTATCCTATGCCGCTGGTAGCGCCTGTTATCAGAGCTGTTTCGTTTATCATGATGAATTGGAGTTTGTAGGTACCGCTAAAAAAATATGCCGTCCATTATCAGTTAGAAATCAATTAGGCCGCTGAACATTCCCGATACTGCACAGCAAATTCCTCAAAACGGGATTACGTCTTACCAAGCCGCAAGGCGAAGCGCGTGTGGTACAATGTTTTAAGCATAGTGCCTGCACTTAAATAAAGTTGAGAAATGGAGAAGAGTATTTTAACCCACCCCACCCCTACACACACTTATGATATAATTGTTTTTTCACATCTACGTTGGGAATTTGTATACCAGCGCCCGCAGCACATAATAAGCAGGCTGGGTAAAAAGTATAACATTCTTTTTGTTGAAGAGCCTATTGCTACGCACGAGGAAGACCAAAGGACCTACCATAGTTTTATAGCTGCACCCGGTATTACCGTATGGCAACCCAAGGTTAAGTACATGAGTGCCCTGCCTGCGGTATTAAAAAAATACCTGGGCAGCGAAGAACAAAATGCGGCGTGGTTCTATTCCGCCTCGTTTATAGACGTGTTTAAAAAACTGCATTTCAATAAGGTGGTTTACGACTGTATGGATGAGCTAACCCTGTTCCATGGCGCGCCGCAAGAACTAAAGGACCAGGAAAAACAATTACTGGATAAGGCCGACATTGTATTTACCGGTGGCAAGCTGTTATATGAAGCCAAAAGGGAAAAGCATCTGAATGTTTTTTGCTTTCCAAGTTCGGTGGACATGAAGCACTTTCAAAAGGCATTAAACGGTATAGAAGTGCCGGCTGATATGCGCTTTAAAAAACCCATCATCGGCTACTACGGCGTAATTGATGAACGCATTGATTATGCTTTGTTGCGCGAAACGGTTGCTTTGATGCCCGATGTAAACTTTGTAATGATAGGACCTGTGGTGAAGGTAAACCCGGCCGATTTGCCCCAGGCAGCCAACCTGCATTACTTAGGTATGAAGCCTTACGCACTGTTACCGCATTACCTGAAGGGAATGGACATTGCCATGATGCCTTTTGCGCTGAACCCATCTACCAAATTTATAAGCCCTACTAAAACGCTGGAATATATGGCGGCGCATAAGCCTATTATTTCAACGCCTATTTATGATGTGATCAGGGATTACGGTTCGTTTATTGACATTGTAGCGAATGCAGAAGGGTTTGTGCATGTGGCCCGTAAAATCTTAAGTCCGGCGTATGATGCCGGTCCGCGGATGATAAAATCCTATACCACTATACTGAACAATACTTCGTGGGATGCAACCGTGCAAAAGATGGATCAATTATTAAAGTTAGAGCGTGTATGCGACAAAAGTTTGATATCGTAATTATAGGCGCCGGAATTTCGGGTGCTGTGTTAGCAGAGCGCGCCGCCGTGGCGGGAAAAAAAGTATTGTTGCTGGAAAAGCGCAATCACATTGGGGGGAATTGCTACGACTATATTGATGAAAACGGCATTCTGGTTTCTAAATACGGAGCACATCTATTTCACACCAACGATGAAGGCGTGTGGGCGTATGTAAACCGCTTTGCTGATTGGTATCCGTGGGAGCACCGTGTACTGGCCATGGTGGATGGGCAGTTGGTACCGGTGCCTGTAAACATTACTACAGTAAATAAACTGCTGCACACCAATTTACAGACGGAAGAAGAAATGAAGGCATGGCTGGCCGAACATGCTGTAAGTAACAATAACCCAACGAACGGTCGCGAAGCAGCACTGGCGCGTGTGGGTCCGTTTTTGTACGAGAAAATGTTTCGGCATTACACTAAAAAGCAATGGGATAAATTTCCGGAGGAACTGGATGCTTCGGTGCTGAACCGCATTCCGGTACGCACCAATTTTGATGACCGCTATTTTAGCGATACCTACCAGGCTTTACCATTGGGTGGTTACACCAAGCTGTTTGAGCGCTTACTGGATCACCCCAACATTGAAGTTCAGTTGAACACGGATTACTTTGACGTGAAGCAGGATATAGAAGGATACGAGAAGTTGATCTATACCGGACCTATCGACCGCTTTTTTGATTTTAAATTCAGCAGCCTTCAATCGCTGGAATACCGATCCATCAACTTTGTTACCGAAACGGTAGATGCGGAATATTTTCAACCTAATTCCGTGGTGAATTATCCGGGTGCCGAGGTAGGCTTTACACGCATTATTGAGTACAAACATTTCGGCAACCAAAAATCGGAGCGCACAACCGTAGTAAGAGAATATACTACGGATGAAGGTGAACCGTATTACCCGGTGCCTACCGAAAAGAACCGGGCAGTTTATGAAACGTACCGGCAGGCTGCGGAAAAACTACCTGACGTTTACTTTGTTGGCCGGCTCGCGAATTACAAATATTTCAACATGGACCAGGCCTTCCGAAATGCATTGGATGTAGCAGCTGATTTGTTTGGCAGGCAGGCCACTAATTAGTTTACACATAACCCCAATGGAGCCTATGAAACCCACCAGGAGCGCTGTTTTCAATAGTTTTTTTATGGCAGGTTATGAGTGTGCCGACCACTTAAACTGTTATGGTAACCGCGTTAACCTGTTGCATCTAACGCACCATCATGAACAGGTGCTGGCCGATTACCGTGCCTTGGTAGCCTTAGGCATTACCACAGTTCGCGAAGGCATTTGCTGGAGTAGTGTAGAGCCGCATGCGTATCATTATAACTTTAAAGAATTAGGCATGCGCATTGCTGCTGCACAAGAGTGCGGTATACAGCAGGTTTGGGACCTGTGTCATTTTGGTTTTCCGGATGACCTGTTTCCGAATCATCCGCATTTTGCAGAACGCTTTGCTGCCTTGTGCCATGCCTTTTGTTTGTTTTACCGGCAATGCACCAATCAACCGTTATTTGTAGTGCCGATAAATGAGATAAGTTTTTTGGCCTGGTTGGGCGGCGATGTGCGGGGCACTGTACCCTACAGCATTAATGCCGGCTTTGATGTAAAATATCATTTGTGTAAGGCAGCGATACGGGGCATTAAGGAAATAAAGGAGTTAGAACCTACGGCGACGGTGCTTACTTCGGAGCCCGTTGTGCATGTTACCACCAGAATAAAGGAGCGGGTGGAAGAGGCCACGCGCTACAACGAATATCAGTATCAGGCTACGGATATGTTGATAGGCAGGATGTGTCCGGAATTAGGGGGACAACCTGAACTGGTAGATGTGATAGGGCAGAATTATTATTCCAACTGTCAGTGGCTTACGGAAGGCGGAGAACTGCCCTGGCCGGCAACGGAGCAGTTGCGCAAGCCCCTCGCTGAACTGCTGCTACAAACTTCGGAGCGCTATCGCAAGCCTTTGTGGTTAAGTGAAACAAGTGCAGTGGGCATTAAACGCGGACCCTGGTTGCGGGAAGTGAGCCTGCAGTGTATAGAAGCAATTAACCGTGGGGCAGATGTAAAGGGCATTTGTATTTATCCTATTCTTAACCGGCCCGATTGGGACCATCCGGAGCATATGCATGAAAGCGGGTTGTGGAATTGCCTGCCCAGCGGCGAGCGGGTATTGGAAGAAGGCTATTATGAAGTATTGCGCGATTTAATGCTGGCGTTGGGTTTACAACACGCTTTAGAACCGCAGCAGCAGCCTTTGGTGGAATCTACCGGTACGAACGGCTAATCAACTGCTGTTACGGGTAATTTCCTATTTTCAGTTATGCCAAATTTTCATCCCGCATTAAGGCGCATACTGTTTATTATTAACCTTACCGATGTAAGCAAAACAGACCTGCGCAATGGCCGTAAAGTCAGCAATTTTTTTTCGCGGTTAACTAACTTTTTGTGGGGATACAAATATCCTGACTTTTATAAAGTAGTAAAGGCCGCTGCTCCTTCGCCCGAAGGGCACGAAATACCGGTAAAGATTTTTATACCGGCGGCCAGCGATCAACCACTTCCGGTGTTTATGTATTACCATGGCGGTGGTTTTGCCTATGGCACCTATGATACCAAACCCAACTTTTGCAAATCGATAGCAGTAAAGGCAAATTGTATAGTGGTTTCGGTGGATTACCGGCTGGCACCTGAACATCCGTTTCCGGCAGCTATTAATGATTGTTACCATGCCACCCAATGGGTTGCCCAACATATTGCTGACTATGGCGGTGATGGAACGCGCATAGCGGTAGGCGGTGAGAGTGCCGGAGGCAATTTGGCTGCCTGCGTAAGCGTACTGGCACGCGATAAAGGAACACCGGCAATACTTCATCAGACCCTGTTATATCCTGCAGTGGATATGACGATGACCGAACCCAGCATTGAGAAAAATGGGAAGGGCTATATGCTTACCAAACCATTGATTGAAAAATTCAGGAAGGCCTATGTGCCTGATGAAGCTCAGCGCAGCAATCCCTATTGCTCGCCCATTTTTGCCGACTTAAAGAACCTGCCGCCTGCGCTTGTATTAACGGCTGAGTATGACCCCTTAGTAGATGAAGGCAACAAGTACGCAGCAAAATTAAAGGCTGCAGGTGTGGCCGTACGGCATAAGCAGTTTAACGATACCATACACGATTTTACACTTATTATGCCGCGCGTACTGCCGGAAGCTATCGAATCGCTGGAAATGATAATAGAAGAATTAAGGAAAGCGTTTGCGAAGTAGCTGCACTAGCCCTTCAGCAGTTTTTTAATGGCGCGGTAAGGAGCCATTAGCTTATTACCAATGCGGTAATCGGGGGTTTCGGCGAGCATTTTACGGGCGTAGAAAAGACGCTCGTACTCACGGCCCAGCAGCGCTGCGTGCTTGGCATATACATAGCGTTTCAGGTCATCCACATTTTTATTAGCCACCTGCACGGTGCGTGAGGCATCGGTTACATAATAATCGAACATTACCTGATTAAGATGCCGGAGCTCCCAATTCTTTTCGTACATACCAATCCAAAAGTCCCAGTCTTCTAAACCGCGCTTGCTCATATATTCATCAAAACCGCCCACCTCCTCAAAAGCTGTACGGCGAATTACAGAACACATATCAATGTAGTTATACAGCAGCATGCGGGTTATATCGAAATCAATTAAGCGCTTTACTTCGTTACTATCCCCGAAATACTGAAAATCGGCGTATACCACACCCAAGCGAGGATTGGTCATGAAAAGAGGAATAGCTACTTCGAGATAATTTGGCCGTACTTTGTTATCGCTGTCCAGCGCCAATATAAATTCACCCTTACTGTGCTTAACTGCATTGTTGCGGGCAACAGAAGGGCCCTGGTTAGCCTGGCGAATTACGGTATAGCTGCTCTCCAACTTTTTAAGCACTTCGATGGTTAAGGCATCGGTTGAGCCATCGTCAATAATAATTACTTCGGTATTGGGGTATTTAAGCTGAGCGGCTGACTGGAGCGCGGCTTCAATAAACTTTCCGTGGTTATAGCACGGCACAATGATACTAACCAGAGGTGCTGCTTCCATAATTTAATTTCTTTACGAACGGTTGTGCTTTTCCAGCAGTTGTATATAGGCCGCCACCATTTTTTGTTGATTGTATTTTTCGGTTACACGTTCCTTTAATGCTTCACCGGTATTTTTGCGCAACTGTTTATCAGCGCTTAATTTTTCGATGGCCTGTACCAGCCCCTCTTCGTCACCGGTTTTAAACAGATAAGCGTAGTCTGTTCCTACCACATCGGTAATGGCTACAATATCGTTTACCACTACCGGCAAAGCGTTATACATGTATTCCAGCACACTGTTGGGGCAACCTTCGGAGCGCGAGGATAACAGACCGATGTCCGTTACCTGCAATAAGCCCGGCACATCGTTGATATTATCTAAAAAAGTGACCGTGCCGCTTAAGCCAAGATCGTAGCACATGGCTTTGTAATGTTTGGCGCGTTGTTTATCGGGTCCGCCGCCGGCAAATACAAAGCGATATGAGTTGCTCGATTTTTTGAGTATAGCTGCAGCATTAATGACGGTGTCGAAATCCTTTTCCGGGTAAAAATTAGCTACCATGGTTATAACCACGGCGTTATCAGACAACCGTAATTGTGTGCGCCAGTAATCGGCGTTGTTGCGCGGAGCAACCGGAATTACGCTGTTGGGAATAAGGCTCACCTGCTGTGCCTGTAAATTAAACCGGCGCACTAAAAAGTCGGTGCCGGGCGTGGAATTGGAAACGAAGGTTAGTTTATTTAAGGGCATCCATTTTTCTAAACCATGTAACGCCACATGATCGTCGACACTGCGTTGATTCCAATAACACTGTGCCCCCACAAAGCGCGAGGCGTGAGCGGTGAGGTAATTAGGCCAAAAAGTAAAAGGTATAACGGCGCTGAATTGTTGGGCACGCACGTAACGGATGAAGGACCACAATGCGGACAGCATACTTTTGCGCCCGGGCATTACCGACATGTCAAAAGGTAACACATGCCAGGCGATACCGGCCTGCTCCAAATCGTTGATGAGCGGATACTTATCGTCCTTGAGTTTAAAGCCGCACACAGTTACCTGGTAGCTGCCGCTTTCTTGCAGTCCCTTCGCTAACAGAAAGCCCTGTCTTTCGGCTCCTCCGTAGGTTAAGAAGGGCAGAAACAGCAATACTTTTTTGGAAGGGTTGTTTTTCAATTGGCCTATTTGTTCTGGCGCAGCCATTCATCCAAAAATAACAATTGCCAAATGGGTTCACTATCGCCGATGTGCCGTGGGTAGTTGCGCTTAAAGAGGATAGTATTAATGCCTTCCTCCGTAAAATAAGTACGCAACGGCGATTGAGGATCGCAAAGGCGTTCGCTTACTTCTTTAAACAGGGCACCATCGGTTTGATTAAACCATTTAGCCAGTGGCATTGAAAAGCCTGCTTTGCGGCGATGCACAAAATCCTTAGGAAACCTACGCTCCAGCAGTTTTTTTAGCAGGTATTTTTCGGTAGGAGGTTGTTGTTGCACCTGATTGAACATGACCTCCGGCGGAATGGTAGCAGCAAATTCAAATACTTCCTTATCAATAATAGGCGTCCGAACTTCGAGGCTGTTCATCATACTGGCACCATCCACTTTGGCCAATATGTCGTACACCATGTACGATTTCTGATCAAGATATTTTCCACGGTTGAGTAAATCGGCTCCCTGGGTTTGTTCAAACTCGCCTTCCATTTCGGGCCAGCGTTTGTTGATGTTCCGGTGAAATTCGCTGCGCCACAATTGCTGCCTCACCGGTAGTTTGAGGTATTCGGTAAAACGCAGAAAGCTGTAAGTATTTTTGGTTGGAGTTAGCGGGGAATAACGTTCGGGATTAATGGCATGTGCCAGCGGTAACAAAAGGGCTTTCCAGGCCGGAACGTTCAGGCGGGTGTTCAGATACTTAAGCCACTGCTGATAGCGGGGATAACCAAAAAAGGCCTCATCGCCGCCATCGCCTGAAAGCACCATGGTAACGTGTTTACGCGCCAGGCGACAAACATAGTACGTTGGTATGGCCGAGCTATCGGCATAAGGTTCGCCATAATGTTTTACAAGATCGGGCAATATCTTAAGCGCTTCGGGTTTTACTACTTCCTGGTGATGTTCAACACCCAGAATTTTGGCGGCCTGTTCGGCATAGGGTAATTCATTAAAGGCATCTTCTTCGAAAGAGATGGTAAAAGCTTTTACCGGCTGGTTTAATTGCTCGGCCATGTACTGCACCACTAAAGTGGAGTCGATACCACCGGAAAGAAACGCACCAAAGGGTACATCAGAAACCAAATGCGCCTTTACACTTTCTTTCAACCGGGCTTCGGCTAATGCAGGCCAGTCGTTTATTTTAATTGTGTGGTTAGGGTTAAACTGAAGCTGCCAGTATTTTTCAATAGATTTTATTTCTCCGGAAAAAGACACCGTCATGCAATGGGCCGGCGGAAGTTTTTTTACGTTTTTATAGATACTGTGCGGTGCGGGTATATAAGAAAGCCACAGGTAGTAGTCTAACGACTGTAAGGAAATTTCCTTATTAAAACCCGGGAGCTTTTTTAAGGCCTGAATTTCGGAGGCGAAAGCAAAGTTTTGATCATCGTGGTAATAAACCAGGGGCTTTATACCCATGGGATCTCGGGCGATAAACAACAACCGGTTATTAAAGTCGGCGATGCAAAAGGCAAACATGCCCCGCAGGCGCTGCACGCAACTTGTGCCCCATTCCTTCCAGGCATAAATTATTACTTCTGTATCAGAATGGGTGTTGAACGTATATCCTTTACTCTCTAATTCGCTGCGTAATTCCCTAAAGTTATAGATCTCGCCGTTAAACGTAATGCCTATACTTTTGTCGGCACTAAACATAGGTTGCGCGCCGGCGTTTGGGTCGATGATAGCCAGACGTGTATGCACCAACCCCAGATTATCATGTATATGAACACCATGTCCATCCGGCCCGCGCAGGCTCAGGGCATCGGCCATTAAATTTAAAACTTGCTTATCGGGGTTGGCCCCGTTTCTGTTTACCCAACCAGCTATACCGCACATGGCTTAAAATAAAGGAAATAATCTGATCTAAATAACGCCGGCTGCAGCACGGCAAACGTTTAATTGGTTATATACTTTGTAATTATTGATTCGGTTTGCCCGCACATTTGTTCAATGGAAAACTGCTCTTCTATTCGTTTGCGATTAGCCGCACCTACAGCGGCACACAGGGCTGCATCGTTAGCAAAGGTTAAGATGCATTTGGCCAGGGTTTCGGCATCACCAACAGGGGCCAGGTAAGCATAATTGGATTCGCCTACCACCTCTTTTATACCGTCAATTGCTGTACCTACCACCGGTAAACCGGCAATCATATTCTCCATTAAACCGTTCGGCATCCCTTCGGCCGGCGAACTAAGTATGCCGAGATCTACAGCCTGATTTAAGCCGTGTATATCATCTATTTGCCCCGGAATTTTCACAAACGGGAAAATGTCTTCTTCCATTACAGCAGAAATGATTTTGGCGGCGGTATTTCCCGGCCGGCCGGCCAGAATTAAATAGGCTTTACGGTTTTGAGCAGCCAAGGTGCGCACCACTATTTTCCACGCTTTAACAAGGGAGATATGGTCCTTATAGTTGGTTAGGTTGGCGGTCATTACCGCTTTAAACGACGAATGTTCAATACCGAGTTTAGCGTACCATTCACTGGGTGAATAGCGCGCCTGTTGCGGAGCAATACCGTTGGGAACTACATAGGCCTTATCAGCAGGAATGGTTATTTGCCGATTCATTTTTTGCAGGGCATGATGCGAGTTGGATATAATGCAGCTAATACCCTCAAAAGCCTTCTTATCAACCCAATTGTTGAAAGGGTAGTCGTTAACGCTTTGTTGCGACCAAACGCGGCATTTAACTCCTGCACCTGCACCTACTAAGCCATTAATAAGGTTGGGCAGATTATTAAAAGATATAACCGCATCGGGCTGATACGATTTAAATACCTTATGGAATGGGCGCATCTGTTTCCAAAACAAAAAGCGCTGTAGGCGGTTTATCTTACCGATAATGCGTGTTGGAATTTGTTTTTCCTTACAAAAACGCAGCGCCTTGTCATCATTGGTGCCGGCTTCCATCACCCACACTTCAACCTCAAAGTGCCTTTTATTTTTAAAGTAATCGGCAAGCTTTAAACCGTGTATTTCGGCACCACCAAGTTTATAGGAATCAAAAAAAACGACTACACGCATGAGCTAAAGTTTAGGCCGAGCCTTGTTGTTATTGCAGCGCTTCCTCAGAGGCGTTTACAAGTGTCCATTTATGGTGCACCAGCATATTACCGAATTGAGGAAGCTTACCTGTTCCGAAAAAATTGCCGGACTCTATTTCGACTTGTGCCGCATAACTAACGTGGTCAAATACCTGTTGTAAATTACTGCAAAACAAATGCACGTAATAAATTCCGGGCTGCACGGGCAAATTAGAGAAGCGACAAACAGCCTTACCGGCTGTAACACCGGTATCCAGCTTAAATTCCACGCCATTTGCAACGGTAGTAGACAAATGGAAAATCGTGTTATCGTGATCGTCGGTAACACGTATCGAAAAGTGGAAGGTGTTAGTTTCCTGTGGCCGGTTAACTTTAAAACCTAACACAAACTCTCCGCTCTGGCCGCTAAGCAGGTTGTCAATCAGCAAGCCCTGCTCGTTTCTGATTTCGAATGAAGTGAACTTAACATCGCCATTGCCAACCCTATCGGTGTGTTCTTCGAGGCTGATATCGAAATTGCGTGAGCGGAAACTGTTTAGATACGAGGTTATGATAGTAGGGGTAGGGCCAAATTCGCGTACGGTGCCATGGTGCATCAGCATAGCTTTGTTACATAGCTCCTGTATAGCGCCCATGTTATGGCTAACAAAAAGGATTGTCCGTCCTTCTTCCTTAGATACCGCGTTCATTTTGCCGAGGCATTTTTTCTGAAACTCCGAATCGCCTACCGCCAACACTTCGTCCACAATCATAATTTCAGGTTCCAGGTGTGCTGCCACTGCAAAGGCCAGACGCACATACATACCCGAGGAATAACGTTTTACGGGCGTATCAATATAACGCTCTACCCCAGAGAAGTCAACAATCTCATCAAACTTCCTGCTTATTTCGGCGCGGGTCATACCAAGTATAGTGCCGTTCAGGTAAATATTATCGCGGCCTGATAATTCGGGGTGAAAGCCGGTTCCCACTTCCAGCAAGCTGGCTATACGGCCACGGGCTTTTAAGGTGCCTTTGGTAGGCGAAGTAACCCGGGAGAGTATTTTGAGAAGAGTGCTTTTTCCTGCACCGTTTTTTCCAATAACACCTAATACATCGCCCTGTTCAATTTCAAAGGATACATCCTTAAGTGCCCATACGTAGTTTGAAGCGCCCTTGCTGGTGCGGTCGTTTGTTTCGCCGATTTTAGCAAATGGATCTTCCCGGCCAAGTATTTTAGCCCAGGTTCTTCTAAGGTCGTCAGCAACTGTTGCCGAACCGGTTAAACCGAGCCGGTACATTTTAGAAACGCCATCTGCTTTTAATACTATACTCATATGCTACACGGTGTCTACAAACGACTTTTCGGCACGGTTATAAAATATGGCACCTATTATAAATACCAGTAAACCGGTAATGGAACCGGCGGCAATTTCCCACCAGCTAAAATGCCCGACACCGGTGAAACCATAACGAATGCCATCGATAACAGCTACCATGGGGTTAAAAACCAAAATGCGTTGCAGTTTTTCGGGGAGCGAAACCAACGGGAATATAACAGGTGAAGCAAACATCAATAACTGTACAGCAAAAACCATCATATACTGAAAGTCGCGGTATTTGATGGATAAGGCAGAAACCAGCATGCCAATACCAAGGCAGGTTATTACCATTAGGAACAGCAGGTATGGGGTGAGCAGTAAATACATATTGGGCCTAATATCCGGTGTAGTAAATATATAGTAGCCCACCACGGCCAGGTATAAGGCAAATTGAACTGTGAACTTTACCAGATTGGCCAAGGCTGTTGAAACCGGCAAGATAATACGCGGAAAGTAAACCTTTCCGAAAATAGAGGCATTGTTTACAAAGGTGTTAGAGGTAGACGTAAGGCTGGACGAAAAATACTGCCAAAGCACTACGCCGCCCATGTAGAACAGCAAAGGTGGTCCTTCGAGGTTTATTTCCTTGATGCGGCCAAAGGTGTTGAGGAATACGGCCGTAGTAATAAGGGGCTGAATAAAAAACCACAAAGGCCCCAGGATGGTTTGTTTATAGGTGGTAACAATATCGCGTTTAATAAAAAGAACCAGGAGATCGCGATAGCGCCAAACTTCGGCAAAATCGAAAGATAACCACCCCTGGCTAGACGAAATTTCTAAATCCCACTTTTCTTTTTCTGGCATGCTTCGTTACTTTAAAACCACCTCGTTTTCGGGAGAGTCGACAAAAATCGTCCTCGTTTTCCCATTCCCAGAGCTGAATGATGAGTTTTTTAGAATAGCTATTACTAATTGATTAACCTACTGCAGTTTCAATGGCCGGCAGGTTTATAGCAACCGGCTATTGCTGCCATTAGGGCGAAAATAAAAATTTGCCCTTAATCGCACTTAAACCTATAAAGCCTGTTGGCTTTTACGCACTTCGGATGCAATCCATGTGTAGGTTTTTTCGAGCCCCTGCCGCAAACTTATGGATGGTTGCCAACCCAGCATGTTTTTCACCAGTGTATTATCTGAATTGCGGCCCCTAACACCTGTTGGCCCCGGAATATTGTTTACGGAAAGTTGTTTGCCTGAAATTTCAATGATTAAGCGGGCCAGGTCGTTTATTGAAATCATCTCTTCGGAGCCAATATTCAGAGGACCGGCAAATTGGCCCTGCATAAACTGCCTGATACCTTCTATACAATCATCGATATACAAGAATGAACGTGTTTGCATACCATCGCCCCACACTTCAATAGCACTGCCGGAGGTGGCTTGCGCCACTTTGCGGCAGAGGGCGGATGGTGCTTTTTCCCTGCCTCCTTCCCAAATTCCCTCGGGGCCATAAATGTTGTGGAAGCGCGCAATCCTCACAGGTAAGCCTTCGTTGCGCATAAAAGCTAAAAACAGGCGTTCGCTGAAAAGTTTTTCCCAGCCGTATTCGCTATCCGGCTGCGCCGGGTATGCACTATCCTCAGCACACATGGGGTTGGCGGGGTCCTGTTGATTGTAAACAGGGTATATACAGGCGGACGAGGAATAAAAAAGTTTTGCCGGTTTGTTAAGGCTGCAAGCCTTCAGGATATTCAAGTTAACCAGGGCCGAGTTAAACATAACGGCGGCATCATGTTCTCCTGTAAAGATATATCCTGCGCCACCCATGTCGGCAGCCAACTGGTAAACTTCATCGAATTTTTGATGGAACAGAGAGGTACAAAATGCAGGTTCGCGCAAATCGCCGATTAAAAATTCATCGGCCTGCGTAGCGCCGAAAGCAGGAAGTTTTAAATCAGCAGCGGTAACATGGTAGCCTTCCTGTTTTAGGCGCTTTACCAGGTGATGGCCGATAAAGCCGCCGGCACCACAAACCAATGCATGTGTTTTATCTTTCATAACTCTTTTAGTTGGTATTAGAGTTTTGTCCGGTTTTGTTGAGGTGGTAATTTACCACCACCAATAGTAGACCCAGGAAAGGCAGCACAGGAATACGATAGCGAACCAGCGCACCATAATTAAAGCTGGTTAAGCCAATGGCAATTGCCAGCACAAACACAAACGGGAGGCAGAACACCACCCAGTGGTCGGATAAGAGCACCCGGAAGAAGGCATAAATGCGTTTATTAAAAAATAAGCGCAGGCTGAGGTAAAGCAGGTATAAACTCTCGATGGCTGAAATAAGCATAACAGGGTTACGTACCTGCCAGATGAACGGGCCATATAAACAGGTAATAAGCGCTACCGGTGCTTGCTTTGCAATGCCACCGGCGCTAAAATCCATTTCGCCTTCGCCTATAGAATAGGTAGAGCCCCCCTGTGTAGTGTGCCAGCTGCGAAACCCTTCTGCCTTTTGTTGCAGCGATTCTATGCTATACGATTCAACAGAACTGCCCAGTGTGTTAATGATTAAATAGGAAGCTACAACAGCACCTGCAATTAAGGCCGGGGCAATTAAAAACCGCAACGCAGAACTGCGAATGTTGCTTTGGTAGTAAGTTACCCCCATGAGCAAACAGCAGGGTAACAGCGTAAATAAAATAAAGCCGCGGATGAGGGATATTAAAAAACCGGTAAACACCAGCAGCAGCAGGTATTTGATGATTTGCCGTTTAAGGATCGCCAAATTGTAGAAACAATAAACGAAAAACATGATAGAACCAAACATGATGGCATCCTTGCCGATGCCGGATCCCCAGAACAATACAGAAGGAATCATCAGAAAGGGCAGCGATAATTGATCGGTTAAAGAGGGATATACGTTGCACAACAGCCGGAACAAGCGCCACTCGAATAAGTAACCGATGTAACAAAAAATGATGCTAAGCGGGAAAAAGGAATTGAGGCTTATAATGCTCAATAATCCACCGATACGAATGGTTGTTAGCGTTGGTGAACCGCGCAACATATAAATCACACTTTTTTGAGCAGCCTCGTACATACATTCAGCCGGGTAAGGGGCATTTGGGTCGAGACAAAACGCAAAAAAGGCGGAAGGGTTTTTATAGAGGAGTGCGCCGACAGGTTTTATTGCCTTGAAGTAGGAAATGGTATCGCCCCCGCCGTAATAGAACAGATAAATGAACGTGAAACTAAACACCCCAATTATTTTGTAATTGAGCCCTTTTAAATAATAACGGGCATAAACGGGGTCGTGATTATGCTTGCTGCGGGTGCGGGCCGCCAAAAAATAAATAATGGCGAGGTATATCGGTGCAAGCAAAAAATCATAAACATCCATAACTTCGGCCAAATTTAAATGAATATTTCATCTTTGGCTTCTGCTTGATTGAATAGTATGTGCGGTATAGTTGGGTATTTTTCGGGTAAGGAAGAGAAAGGTTTACAAGAGGCCTTGCAACAGGCTGTTAGTTGCCTGAATAAGCGGGGCCCTGATGCTCACCGGCACATTTCCGTATCACCTAAAGTTGGCTTTGCGCATGCACGGCTTTCGATTATTGATACAACAACAGTCGCCAACCAGCCTATGATGGATGCCGAGGGCCGGTATTCGATAATTTTTAACGGAGAAATTTTTAATTACCGCGAGCTTAGAGCGCAATTTCTCTCGGATATAAACTTTGTTTCTTCGTCAGATACCGAAGTGTTGCTTTATTTATATAAGCGCCTGGGCGTTGAGGCACTGCACCATTTAAATGGTTTTTTTGCTTTTGCTATATACGATAATCAAAAGCGTGAAGTATTTCTGGCCCGTGACCGCTACGGCATTAAACCACTGCACATTTACCAAAACGATGACCTGATTTTGTTTGGCAGCGAAATGAAGGCCCTGTTGAAGTTTCCTATTAAGCGGGAAATTGACTTTACTACCATGGCGCTGTATTTTCAGTTAAACTATGTGCCGGGCAACAGCGCTATGCTCCGCAATTTTCGCAAATTACCCCCCGGCCATTGTGCGGTGATAAGCGATACCGGTGAACTGCAAATAAATCAATGGTATACTATACCTTTTACTTCGGGCTATAAGGTAACAGCTCCTGCCGGTGGCTACGAACAGGCTACCGGTAAACTCAGACAATTAGTGGAGGACGCTGTTCAACGCCGATTGGTTTCGGATGTGCCGCTTGGCGCATTTTTGAGCGGTGGCATCGATTCTTCGATTGTTACCTATTGTGCCGCAAAGCATGTTAGCGGTCTTAACACCTTTAGTATAGGCTATAAGGACGAGCCTTACTTTGACGAAACAAAGTATGCCAATCTTGTTGCAGCAAAATTTAAAACCAACCACACCGTATATGCGGTAACAAACGAAGAAATGTTTGACCGCATCTTTGATGTGCTTGATTATATAGATGAGCCCTTTGCCGATTCATCGGCTATTGCGGTAAATATATTATGCCATTACACCCGGCAGAAAGCAACCGTTGCCCTGTCGGGCGATGGTGGCGATGAGCTTTTTGCCGGTTACAACAAACATCGTGCGGCTTTACGGGCCCAGCAAACAGGTTTGATTAACACGTTTATTAAAGCAGCGCTACCAGCTTTAAACCTGCTGCCAAAATCAAGACACAGCAAGTGGGGTAATTTGTTCCGCCAGGCACAGCGGTATAGTACGGGGTTGCAGTTAACCCGAGCCGAACGCTATTGGCAATGGTGTACACTTACCGGCGAAGAACAGGTGCTACGAATGTTGGCCGACAAAAAGCGCGTAAACGAAACGGAGCTACAGCGGCGAAAGCAACAAGTTACCCGATTGGTTACCGAACAGGGCGACCTGAACGACATGTTGTTGGCAGATATGCATATGGTATTACCGGACGACATGCTGACCAAGGTAGACCTGATGAGTATGGCGAACAGTTTGGAAGTACGTGTGCCGTTGCTGGACTATACGGTGGTAGACTATGCCTTTAGTTTGCCACAGCAATACAAGATTGAACCGGGCAATGGAAAGAAAATACTGAAGGATGCCTTTAGGGACGAATTACCACAGGAGCTATTTAATCGTCCGAAGCATGGTTTTGAGGTGCCCCTATTGAAATGGATGCGTACCGGCCTTCGCTCCCTTATTGAGGAACAGTTGCTGGAAAGAAAATTTATAGAAGAACAGGGCATATTTGACCCCGAACAGATAGAAAACCTAAAGCACAAATTATACAGCAACAACCCGGAGGATGTGCATGCTACCCTATGGGCTTTGCTGGTTTTTCAGTATTGGTATAAGAAATATTTAGCCTGATGCCGCGGGTACTTAGAATTATCAATCGCCTGAATTTGGGCGGTCCTACCTATAATGCTGCTTACTTGAGCAAGTTTATGGAGCCGGAGTATGAAACGTTGTTGGTTTCGGGCATGAAGGATGACGAAGAGGAAAGTTCGGAGTTTATTGTGCGCGACCTGGATTTACATCCGGTATATGTGCCTGATATGTATCGTGAACTTAACCCGTTTAAGGATTACAAATCGTATTATAAACTGCGGAAGATAATTGAAGAGTATAAACCGGATATTGTTCATACGCATGCGGCAAAAGCCGGTGCAGTAGGCCGTTTAGCAGCATCGCATAGTGGTGTGCCGGTTATTGTTCATACCTTTCACGGGCATGTGTTCCACTCCTATTTCAGTGCAGCAAAAACACGGGTGTTTTTGGAAATTGAACGCTATTTAGCGAAACGCACTACCAAGATAATTGCACTCAGCGAGTTGCAACGCAATGAACTTTCGGAGACCTATAAAATTGCTCCTGCCGATAAATTTCAAATTATCCCATTGGGTTTTGATTTGCGGAAGTTTGGAGAAAACAAGGAAGAAAAACGGAAAGCTTTCCGGGAGCAATATGGTTTACAGGAGGAGGACGTTGCAATAGGTATAGTGGGCCGCCTGGTGCCGATAAAGAACCATGACCTGTTTTTACGTGCAGTTAAACAGTTGCTGGGCATGACCACCAAGAACGTACGGGTGTTTATAATTGGTGATGGAGAAGAGCGGCCCAAAATAGAAGCCCTGGCCAACGAATTGGAACTAAGCTATTGCAATGGAACCGAAAGCACCACAGCAATTGTAACTTTTACCAGCTGGATCAAACAGATAGATGTTTCGAACGCCGGGATGGATATTATTGCCCTGACCTCCAAAAATGAGGGCACCCCTGTAAGTCTGATAGAGGCCCAGGCCTCGGGCAAACCTATTGTAAGTACCATGGTTGGGGGTATAAACGATGTGGTTATTCCCGGAGAAACGGCTCTTCTGTCGCCTTCGGAGGATGTGGGCGCTTTTGCCGCTAACCTGGCAAAACTGGTAAACAGTGAATCTTTAAGGTTGAAAATGAGTCAATCAGGTGCCCAGCACGTTTATGAAAAGTTCAGTCACAAGCGGTTATGCTCCGATATGCGGACACTTTACACCAGCCTGTTAGCATAGCGGACCCCTGTTGTAAGGGCATGCCCCGGTTATTTTTCCTATGTTTGTTACATTTCCGAGGCCAATTATGAACTATATACGATTAGTGGTGTTCTTAGGGGTAATCTTCTCCTTCTCATCCTGCAAGGTTTTTTTCCCAAGTCAAATGTTCCGGCAAAAGGATTACCAGTTTTTTGAATTGGCACAAAAGCGTGTTGATGAATATGTTATTGAACCGGGAGATGAATTTACGCTGCGCTTGTATGCACGTGAAGGATTTAAGCTGATTGATGTGGTTGGAGAAAACGGTTCAACCACCGGCAACACGGGTGTGCAAACCGGAAGTTCAGGTAACCCCACCACGTTTTTAGTAGATAATGAAGGTTTTGTTAAGCTGCCGATTTTAGGTGAATATTTTGTAAAGGGATATACCGAGACGCAACTCGAGAATATATTGGCGGATAAGTATGCCTCGTTGTATGTGGACCCTTATGTAGTGCTGAAAGTGATTAACCGGCGTGTTTTTGTTTTTAAAGGAAGCGTAAGTTCGGTGGAGCCATTGAACCAGGCGCCAACCTCGATTCTGGAAATCATTGCCAGATCGGGTGGTATACCCGATGATTATAAGGCGTATAACATCAAGGTTTTACGTGGCGACATGAAAAACCCGGAGGTAATATTGATCGACCTCTCGACGTTGGATGGCATGCGCAAAAGCAACCTGATCTTACAGTCCAACGATATCGTTTATATCGAAAGGAAAAAGAACGTACCGGCGGTTATCCTGCGCGATCTTGCACCCTATATGTCATTTGTAACCACCATCAGTACATTAGTAATTTTAGCAGCGAAACTTGGAAAATAGTCAACCACAAGATCAAAAACCACAAGGGGCCTCTTTTGCGCCTGCCGATGACTTCAACCTGGGGTTGTTAATCTATGTAGTTAACAAATCAGTGGCATGGGTTGTTTTAATCATAATTGTAAGCACCGCGCTTTCATTAGCCTATCTGCGTTATGCGCCGCGTATCTATGAGGCAAGCACTACCCTGATGCTTAAGAAGGAAAAGTCAACGGAGATCCTTGGCATCGAAAAAATGGTGGTGGAACAAGACGAAACCGAAGTAAGCCGCGAAATGCAATTATTGAAGAGCCGCTTGTTGCTGGAGCGCGTAATTGCAAGCCTCCCATTACAAGTGGGTTATTATAAAGAAGGAAAGACCAAGTTTATTTTTTCCGAGCTTTACACGGCTTCTCCCTTCGAGGTATCGGGCGATGTGAAGGGTTCGGACATATACGGACAACCGATTTATGTAAAAATAATGAACAGCCACCGGGTAAATGTGGGCTTTACCATTAATGGTAAGGACTACGAATACACCCGCGATACCGGCCAGCTAATTTCATCCCCTTTCTTTTCGATTAAAATACATATTAAGGCAAGTGCTGTTAGCCAGGAAATTTTTTCCGGCATCTATTATTTTAAGTTTCTTGATAAGGACGATCTGGTAAGTGAAATTTCCGACAAGCTGGAAGTATTGCCAGTTGACCAGAAGACAAAGACGATAAAACTGGTGTATAAAGACCGTAACCCGGTTAAGGCAAAAGAGGTAATCACAAGCGTAGCCAATCAGTTTATTGAGTATGATATGGAACGCAAAAACGAAGGTATACATAACATCCTGCGTTTTATACAGTCGCAGATCGACACCTTTGCAACCTCTTTCGATAAGTTTCAGGACAGCGTTTCGTACCTAAGAATGGCCGAGCGTTTTTTTGACAATGGCAATAACTACGCTAATTCCATCACCGAAAAAACAATGCGTTATGAAGAAGGCCTGCGCGATTTGGAGAATGACCTGGCCTTACTAAAGACCTTTAAGGAGTACCTGCAAAAAAACAGGGACTATTCCAGTTTGCCCAGCATACAGTTTAAAGTTGCCAACCTGAGTTTTGCCGATCAAATAAATGCTATTAACGGATTGCAGCTTACAAGGAATGAAAAACTACTTTCTGCCACCGCACAGCATCCGCAAATAAGATTGATTGACGGGCAGATAGAAAACGATAAGATAAAGCTCAACAAGGATATTGATAATGCTGTAAATGGATTGACGGCTCAATATCAGTTGTTACAAAATGAATATCGCGCCTTTATGGCCGAAATTCTGCGCATTCCTGATTTGCAGAACAAGTTCGCGCGATTGGATAAAATGGCTGACATTAAAAACGATTTTGTGCTGAATCTGTATTCGCAAAAGTCGGATTACATGATTGCCAGCGCCGGTATTGTATCGGATTATGTGGTGCTGCAAAAAGCCGGATTGCCGTCTACACCGGTATCGCCCAAGGAAACATTTGTAAAAATAGCGGGTGTGGCCATCGGTATTCTATTAGGATTGATTGTTATAATTATCCGATACCTGCTGCACAATACTATTGTTTCGGTGGATGATGTAGCGCGTAAAACCACAGCACCGCTGTTAGGTGTAATACCGCGCCACAAAGAAGACCTCGAGCGTTCACAAATAGTGGTTACGCAGGATCCCAAGTCCACGATAACGGAGGCCTTTAGGGGCGTCAGATCGAACCTTCAGTTTATAGACAGCTCCTCCGGACCAAAGGTGCTGGCAACAACATCAACCATACCGGGGGAAGGTAAGACCTTCGTATCGCTCAATATCGCGGCCATTTTAAGTATGTTGAACAAGAAGGTGGTGATACTGGACTGCGATATGCGTAAACCAAGGCTTGACAAGATTTTTGATGTGGAAATGAGCCGTGGGGTTAGTACCATCCTCAGCGACCAGTCTTCGCTTGATGATTGTATCCTGGAAACAGGGGTGCCTAATCTTGACTTCATTACATCTGGCCCCATACCACCCAATCCTTCGGAATTAATTTTATTACCGAAGCTGGATGAGCTATTAACAGAACTGAAGAAGCGCTACGATTATATTGTAATCGATACCCCACCGATCGGTCTGGTAACGGATGCGTTGGAGATTTTAACGAAAGTGGATTACCCCATTTATGTAGTTCGTGCGGCGTATTCGAACCGCAGCTTTATCGGCAACATCAACCGTATTATACACGAGAACAAGGTGCGCCATATGTCGGTGGTTATTAACGACTTTGGCCGCGGTGCATCGGGTTACGGTTATTACTATGGCTATAACTACAGTTACGGCTATGGTTACGGCTACGGTTATGGCTATGGTTACGGTTATGGCTACTATGGCCGTAAATATGGGGAGGGCTATTACACAACCGACGAAAAAAAGAAAGCACCTAATTTCTTTGAACGCATGTTTGGCAAAAAATAATGGAGCAGCATGAATCTTGAGGGCCAATATATTGTTATTTTTTTAGTAGTGTTTTATGTTATCAGCACCTTTTTCTCGTTTTTGATTAACTGGCTGTTTTTAAAGTTTTCGTTTAACCTGGGTGCCCGCTCGCCCGGTGCTGAGCAGGTTCGCTGGAGCAGTAATGTAAAACCGGCCATTGGCGGTATTTCATTTTTCATCGTTTTCCTCATTTCTATTTCCGTAATAGGCACTTTGCCGCGTGAGTCGACCTATCTGTTTGATAAGCACTTAATAGGCATAATAGGCTCCAGTTGCCTGGGGTTTTTGCTGGGCCTGGCTGACGATGCTTACAACACCAATCCGCTGGCTAAGTTTATCACCCAGTTGTCTTGTGCGTTTATCCTGATCGTATCAGATGTATATATTAAAGTAAGCGGCAACCCTGCTATTGACTTTGCGCTTACGGCGATGTGGGTTATTGGGTTGATGAATTCCATTAACATGCTCGACAATATGGATTCCATTACTACCACCATATCCATGTCGGTTATTGTAGCGCTGATTGCTGTAATTGCGGTGTTTGGTTTTACGCCGAATACTTTTTACCTGGTTATGTTGGTGGGTGTGTTGGGTGCGCTTAGTGGTTTCCTTTATTTTAACTGGAACCCGGCGCGTATTTATATGGGTGATACAGGCAGCCAGTTCTTAGGCGTGTTCCTGGCTTCAACGAGCATCCTGTTTTTGTGGAACTTTAAAGACGAGGGCTCTTCGGAATGGATACAATTAAAACAGTTTGTGGTTCCTATGATGGTGTTTATCGTGCCGATAATAGACACAACCACAGTAACCATCCGCCGTTTAATGCGCAAACAATCGCCCTTTGTTGGCGGTAAGGACCACATTACCCACCACCTGGCTTATCTGGGTATGCCTGATAAACTGGTAGCCGTTACGCTGGCCGCACTTTCGCTTACCTCCCTGCCGCTTGTGCTGTTGCTGATTACGGGATGGATGGAGTGGACCTGGATGATAACCTTTGGTGCCTTTGCGTATTTCGCGTTGGTGTTTATTGTGTTACAGGTACTATATAACATTGGGGCGCGCAAGCGTTTAGTAGCGCAACAAAACAAAACCGCATGAACTATCTGCTGGTTTTTATAGGAGGAGGTTTGGGCAGCCTGGCAAGGTTGCTGTTTTCAAAAACTTTTCCCACACAGCCCGGCGCGTTTCCTGTTTCCACCTTTCTTTCCAATTCGGTAAGCAGCCTGATACTGGGCATTACGCTGGGACTGGTATTTCATAAGCATATCAGCAACGAAAACATTAAGTTTTTTGTTGTTACCGGTTTTTGCGGAGGCTTCTCCACCTTTTCTACCTTTAGCTACGAAACCTATTTTTTAGCTACTACAGGTCACTTACAGGCAGCTATGCTCAATATGTTTGTGAACATGATGGTTTGTTACCTGGCTATTATGGGCGGCTTTTACCTGGCAAGGTTTGTGTAAATAATCGTACGCAACGACAATAACAGGAAGGTTACCTTGTAAATAAAAACAAACCGGGAGGCTCGACAGCATTCAAGCCCAACAACTTTTTACGCTGGAGGTAATTTACGCGGCTTAAATCTAATTTCAAATGTCGGCCGCTGAACACGGGTGTTTGTGCGTCTTTTGTTATGGCGGACCAGGAGGCTGTTTCTACTTGATCACTTACAAAATGCAGGAGCTCGTTGTAGGACACGTAACCATCTCTAAAGCCGTATTCGTCTGGCGCATCTGCTAAACCATATAAACCAGAAACCAGGTAATAAGTAAATAGGCCATGGCCTCCGCCCCATTGTTTTCCTTCGTAAGTTCTTTGACCCGGCTCGGAGCTGCTGATGCACACGTAGTTTACAAGGTCTTCTTGTAATGGGTTTCCTTGTTTGTTGTTTTTGGCATCTAATGAAGCCGATAGTTGAAAATCGTTTATAACAAAAACGTATACTCCCTTGTTGCACAGGTTGCGGACATTAACCATTAGAGCGTTAAGATTAAGCGCACCTTCTAAAATTTCGTTGGAAGTGCTATGTGCAAATGATGCGTCGTAGGTTAAGAAGGCGGGTTCACCAAACTCATAATAGCCCAAACCTGAGAGATAGATATAAACAATATCGCCCTTTTGGGCATGGCGGTTAATTTTAAAAAGTTGCGCCCATAGATTAGCCTGGGTTGCTTCGCCGTTTACAAACAGGGCGACGTTTGCGCTGTCAATATTGCCTACATCGCCGAGATTTCCGCTTAGCAATAAATCATGAAAAAGTGTTGCATCATCTGCAGCATACAACAGGTTTGGAATAGCCTTCTCTTTAAATTTTGAAACACCGGCTATCAACGCGAAAACATGGCTGGTATCGTTTAGGGCCTCGTGCGGATAAGCATCAGGGGATAAACTCGCGCCATGTGCCCATAAGGCGCGCGAAAGCGGTTGACAGTTATTTACGGACATTCCCCTTTTCGGATCCACAAGTATATCTTCAGAAATACCGGGCGGGCACTTCTTATAAATATCACTCAACGAAAAATAGGGGAAAGCCCATTGCGGCGCCAATTCGATAGCTTTTTGTTGGCAGTTTTTAGCGCTATCGTAATTGTGTAGTTTAAAATGAAGGAGTCCTTTGGTATGGTATAAATACGCCCATTGTGCAATGCCTAGGGCAGAATCAACCGCTGCAACACCAGCTTGCCAATCGGCAACCGATTTGCTATGTACCAATGCACGTGCCTTTAAAAACAAACGCGAGGCATTTGCGGAATTATATAAAGTGGGATTTTTATCGAGATACCTGAGCGCACCGGCAAAGTAGTTCGAAGCATCCATAAAATAGTTGTAATTAAAGCGGATGGAGTCTAAAAGACCCTGGCTATAGTAGTTAATGGGGCCCTGGCCCTTGTCCAGAAGCGCAGCCAATAGTGCATTATGTAACTGTTCGCCTGTAACTTCATCCGTAGTAAGGTGCAATAGGCTATCAAGCCAAAAGCTTGCATTGTTGGTTGTAGGCTCCAGTAAATTACCCGACGCAAGCGCTTGATTGAATTGTATGTAGGCCGGGTTTTTTAATAATGTTGAGGCGATACCTTTTGCGTTTTCATTTCTACTCTTAGAGGCAGTGGCGTTCATGGCGAGCAATTCTTCACCCAGAGGCTTACTTACGTGTACCATTACATCTTCTAAAGGCCCACTAACGTCAGGGGTTTGAGATGGATTGCCCGTATATAATGACGTTGTTTTATCGGTTACGCAATTTTCAACAAACTGCCGGACTTCTCTTAACGTAATATCACCATTTCCATCGCGGTCAGCCTGGCCACTAAGTCCGTTTACGAGGCAATAGGAAAATACACCGCGACCACCACCAAAAGAAGGCCCCTCTTTTGCCTGTTGATTGGCCTGGCAGGCAAATAGCTGCACTGCGCCGTTTATCTCTTTTAGTCTATCGTGGTAATAGTTTACTGTACCGGCTTGCCTGGCTTGTCCAAGGCGGCAAGCATCAATAATCAGATAAAAACTCACGCCCCTGTCGATAATAGCTTTAATTTTTGGAGCAAACGCGGCGATGCCGAAAGCTGTAAAAGGTGTGTACAGCGCAGGGTCATTCACATATTGTGTTTCGTGGGTTAGCAGGTAAAAATCTTCGGCATTGTCAGCAGCTCCATGTCCTGAAAAGTAAAAGTATACTTTATCGCCCTGTTGCAGTTTTTCAGCCAACACATTACTCAGCAACTCCCAAACCTTAGCATTACGGGCTTCGCTGTTACACAACAGGTGTATGCGCGAGGAGTCGAAACGACCAGAATAGACGGTTTTTAAATAATCGTAAAAATGCCGGGCATCATCATCTGCATAGCTTAATTGCGGCATGTTTTTATCCTGATAATCGGATACGCCAACTATAACGGCATAAATTTTTCCAGAATCAATTTTTAACGAGCCATCCAATTTTCCGATGGCCGATTTGTTTTTAGTGGCATCCTCCTGACTGTATAGTTCAGTTATGCAACATGCAAGAACAATCCATAAAAAACAGGACTTAATAAGTTGGGAACAGTGCCAAAGGCAGGTACACATGAGCAAGACAGGTTTCAATAACTAATATAAAAAATAACTTAATGTTGTGTGTGGCTTCTATCTGCCGCCTATCCGCTTTTTGCACGCAGCACATAAGCGCATTTCCTCCTTATCTATACTGGTGATGGTCTCTACAGCATCAGCCATAAAGCAACCCTTGTTGGGGCAATGAGGCAACCCCAGATTATGCCCTAACTCGTGCACCACAACTTTGGAAAAACGCGAGACAAATTTTTGTGCATCACTTTTCAGACGGAATGTAGAAACCACACAAGCCGGCCCAGGTTGGTAACCTAAACCAAAGATCCCGAAGTCTTCATACCGGCTCCGGGGCTCGAGCGTGCGACCAAGCGCATCCGTTTTTGTGGTAGAAATGTCGCTGGCCGTGATGCCGATAACATAGTCCACGCTGTCGGGCCGGTTTTGTCTGAGCCGGGCAATTAATTTATCGGCCCTGTAACGCGGCAATTTAATTTTTACAAAGGCCTCAGCCGGAAGCTGAAGCGGAGGTAGTACAACCGTTTTAACGAAATAAACCGAATCAATAGCTTTTTGTGCTTGTTCTACGAGATGGGGTTCCACCTTACCAAGGGGTTGCAGGGCTACCACCACCTCCGGGATTTGAGCGTTTTGTGCTTTATTACGCACTACGGGTTTACTATGGCAGCCCAACAGTAGTAAGAAGCAGGGCAGCAGGAATAAGGCTCGCATAGTTTAGAATTAACGCCATATGCCGCAGCAAATTTTGTTAAGTACCGTGGTATAACAAGGGGCTATGGTAAAGGATACTTCAACTGATTAGCATATTACTTACCTTTGCAACCTAATTACGAGATATGAGCACCGCAGGTATAATAGAGATTTACACCGAAATGACCCCTAACCCCGAGAGTTTGAAGTTTGTGACCAACAAGCACATACTGCCTAACTTTCAGCTGGATTTCCGCAGCAGGGAACTGTCGTCGGGTTCGGAGTTGGCTAAAATGCTGTTTGAAATACCTTTTGTAAACGGCGTGTTTGTGGCCAATAACTTTGTTACGGTTACCAAAAAGGCCAACTATGATTGGTATGAAATAACCCCGGAATTAAAAGAAGCTATCCGCCAGTTTTTGGTGAGTGGTAAAAAGGCCGTGGATGATTCTTTACTACCTAAGGATGTATTGCAACAGCAGGACTCACCCGCTGCAGAAACCGATCCTGAAACAAAAATTAAAGAGCTGCTGGAAAAATATGTGAAGCCCGCTATACAGATGGATGGTGGCCACATTGAATTCCGCCGCTTTGAGGATGGTATTGTTACCCTGGCCCTGCAAGGCTCCTGCAGTGGTTGCCCATCGTCGCGCATTACGCTTAAAAGCGGTATTGAAGGCCTGCTGAAGCGCATGGTACCCGAAGTAAGTGAAGTTGTAGCTGAAGAGGAATAGCAGCTTTATAAATTTTGCCTTTCAAATAACCACACGTTTTTATTTTAGGGGAAAGTTTTCCTGTTGAAAAAGGTATTGCCCCGCTTACCGTTGCTGCTGTGTTTTGTAGTGGCGTTTGCCTTTGGTATTAAAGGCTTGCGCGAACCCGATCTTTGGTGGCAGATAAAAACCGGCCAATGGATATTGGAAAACCACCGTGTACCAACGCAGGATGTGTTCAGCTACACGTACACCGGGCACGAATGGATAAACATTAAATGGGGGTTTGAAGTACTGGCAGCGCTCCTCAGTAATTCGCTGGGCCCTGAGAGTATTTTTCTGTTACAGGCCTTAGTGGGCTGTTTGATTGTTTACCTGCTGTTAAAAGCCGCCAAAGCAGGTAGCCTGAACGGTGCAGTGCTTGCGCAAAACCCAGCAGTACTGGTTATGTTGTTGCTTACCCTGTTAGTAGCCGAGTATCGATTTATTGGACGGCCCGAAATGTTTAGTCATGCATTGGCCATTGCCTTTTTGGGTATACTACTCAACAACCGCAAGGAGGAAACAAAACAATTATGGTGGCTGGTGCCTTTGCAACTGCTGTGGACTAACCTGCACGAAGCCTTTGGTATGGGCCTGGTGTTGACGGCCATTTTTGCTGTGGGTGCCTGGCTGGAGTTTGTTGTTACCAAACGCAACGTGTTAAACCTACGCACAAAAGCCCCTAAGCTGTTAACGTTGGTATTGTTAGCACAAGCAGCATCCGTAGTGGTAAACCCCAACGGTTACAAGCTGTTGCTACGCCCGTTTAACATCCTGAACCAGGTGTATGAAAACAAGTTTACCACCGAACTGTTCGATTTCCATTCGCCTGAATACTGGCAGTGGAATGTGTATTTACTGGGAGCACTTCTGCTGTTTGCTTTTGTTGCAATAGCTTATACCATCCGCACGCAAAAGGTTAAAGGTTCGAAATGGAAACCAGTAATACAGCATTGGGGCTTTGGCTATTTGCTGGTGTTACCGGCATTTGTTTATTTGTCGCTAACAGCTTATCGCAATGTTATTTTCCTGGCGTTTATGTTGTTTCCGTTACTGGCTTTTGGTGCGCAACAATTATGGGCGGCAGGCAAATGGGCGAGCTCGGAATTGGTTGCCCTGCTGCTGCCCGGAGCATTGGCAATGGCCCTTTATGTAAGCGTAGTTTCGAACTATTACTACAAGGCTACCAATAGCCGCGATAACTTTGGGCTACAGGTAAACACGCTATCGAACCCCAGCGGTGCTGCGGACTTTGTAATAAAACAAAAGCTTAGCGGTACCTGCTTCAGCGATTACCTTACTTCCTCGTATCTGTTATGGCGCGTGCCCGGTTTTAAAACATTTATCGATCTGCGTGATCTGGATGTGTTTCCGACAGACTTCTTTACCACTTTTGCGCTGGCCGTTACCGATCCTTCAGCATTTGAAAAACAAGACAGCGCCTATCATTTTAATTATGTGGTGCTGTATCGTCCTCAGTTTACCAACCTGCACAATTACCTGTATAACCAAAGCAACTTTCGGTTGGCCTATGCCGACCCGGTGGCCTGTGTATATGTAAGAAAAACCACTGCGGCAGATTCTTCTTCCACCTTGTTTTCCTTCCCAGAGCCTCAAGCTCCGGGCCGTTTAGCTACCCTTGTAAACAAGGTGTTGAATCCGCTATATGCAGGCGGTACACCAGGCGTTAATAAGGATTATATAGCAGCAGGCTATTATATCTCGGTTGGCAGACTGAATATTGCCGAAGCCTATGCCACCAAAGCTGGTAATATGGATATAGAGAAGAACAAGGCCATAGAAATACAAGGCGAAATAGCTTATAACCAGGCTTTACGTGCACCTGATAGTTTGAAATATGCGTTGTTGAACAAGGCAGAAGCCTATTACCGCAACAGCATGGCGCTGGATAATAGTTTTGCCCCGGTTTACCTAGGTTTGGGTGCGGTGTTATTTCAAAAGCAAAACATGGAAGCAGCATTGGAGAGCTTTGATAAGGCTTTACAACTCGACAGCAAGAACCTGAACGCAGCCCTGTTTGCTGCGGAGTGTTGTAAATACTTTATTAACCGCCATACCGATACAGAAGGATATACCCGCAGGGCAATTGATTATTACAGCAAAGCCGATAGGCTGAACCCCAACAACCCCAGCATTACGTTAAACCTGGGGTTCCTGTATTTCAACATCAACGATTGCAGTAGTAGTACCCGGTATTTAAAAAACGTAGTAGAGTACGAAGGCTTAAGTCCGCAGGAAAGGCAGCAGGCCCGTGGCTGTATTCAAAAATGCGGAGGTTAATTACAGGTAAAACTGGTTGCTGTTTTCCTTCAGGTATTTTTCGGCCTGCTTGTAGTTGGGCATTACCTTTTCAACCACACTCCAAAAGCGGGGCGAATGATCGTGATGCACCAGGTGTGCCAACTCATGGATATATACGTAGTCAATAACCCATTGCGGCGCAAACATCAGGCGCACCGATATAACAAGGTTGCCATCGTGCGAACAGTGGCCCCAGAAGCTGGTGGCATATTTCATTTTAATGGTGCCCAGGTTCTTTTTAAACACCCTATTGTTTATGTCGTGGATGCGTTCGCTAACCTGTGGAAGGTAAAATTTACAAAGGCATTTAGAAACCAGATACGAGCAGGTGTTCGCTTCTGCTTCCCTGGTAAGCCCCTTGGCAATTGAAAGCACCACATTATTCTTAAATATCTTGGCGGTGCTCTTAGGTCCATCGTGGTAAAAAATGGAAACGATAAACTCCTGTGCGCCTACCCGCAGCACCTCGCCGTTTACGTAGTGGCGTTGCGGAAGACTTTCCAGTAACTCGGGTTTATCACCTAATTTTTCCTTGGCCCATTTCAGGAGCTGGTCTACATATTTGCGGCGTTCGTCAAGCGTTTGCTTTTCGCTTATGCGCAGCAGAATGCCGTTTTTGTTTACAGTAACCCGGTTGTTAAACCGCGATTCATAGATGATACGAACAGGAATGCTTTCACCGTTCACCTCAATTTCAAACTCCTGCTTTAGCAGTAAGTCTTCGGGCTCCTTCTTTTTAACGGGAAAAATCTGATCGAAAAGCGATAACATAATAATCGCTGCAAAAATCAGTAGAACTAAGTTGGTAAGCCAAGCAATTTTTCCACACTGGCAGGGCAACCTAATTGTCGCTGTCGCCTTTGCCCATGGCCTTTTTAATGCGACGTATCTCCTTGCGCGAAACCCCGGTTTCGTTGGAGATCTCTGCTACGCTCTTCCCTTCGTTCAACAGGTCCTTGATTTTCTCTTCGTAATCTGCCTGGAAGATCTGTGGCTTGGTAGGCTCATCGCGCTGAAAGGTAGTGTTGCTGCTGCCCGGGCTTTTAACGGTTTTAGCATCACCCCAGGGTTTCCAGAAAAACAGAAGCCATACCAGCACAACCAGTGATAGAGCCAAAAACAAGGTACGCTTCTTTACTTTAACAGTATCCTTTTCTACAACGGGTGCCTGGGGGCGGTCTTGTGGTGCAGGTGCTTCCATAGGGTGTTTTGCGGGGCTGAATATAAAAACCCCGCTCCTGTTAAGGAAACGGGGCTGTTAATTAGCTATAGAGCGGCCTATACCACGTAGTTAGCACAGCAACTGGCGGCATGTGCATCAGGTTTCGCCTTAAAGGTAAAGCCCATGCTGAGGATATAACCCATGGCCTCGCTAAGGGCGGTATTGCTGCCGAAGCGGGGATTGGTATTAATATCGGCGTGCACTTCCAGTTCGGTATTATACTTATCGAAGAGAGGGCATAGGTGATAGGCAATTTCAATAGAGCGGGAGACCTCGGTTAACAGGCGTTCTTTCAACCCCATTTTTTGCAGGGTTTTTACGTTATTGATAAACATAAACCCACCACGGCCTTTGCGCAGTAGCACAATAACAGTAGCGAACTCTGTTTCAGCACCGCGTACCTGCGAATCGGTGCCTATACAAACTTTAATCTGGTTGCCGGCCTCACGTTCCTGCAGCAGCGATTGTTCCACCGCTTCAGCAATCGGCAACACAATGTTGGTACCGTCTAATCGGTGCCATTTAGCTTTAAGAATTGATTCCATACGCATTCATGGTTTTGTTTCCTTAAAGGTATAACATATAACTCCATCTGCTTATTATAACAAGTTCATTTGTCAACAGGCGCAATGGTGCTGTACTCACCCCTCTTTTATTGACAAGCGTGGATGCAGGGAGGTTGCGTATTCCACAATGGATTGGCCGTATTAACAAATTATTTCACGGTTTGGTTAAACCTTCTTAAACCGGGACGGTCATATCCCCAACCGCGCATATTTTTAAATACGGTGCCGCAACAGTAAAAATCAATTGCGCGGATACTGTCAGGCTCCGAAAAACAATATGTAATATGAAACCTTCATTCCTGCGTTTTACGGTGGCCTTAACGATTACTGCCGCCACACTTACATTAAACTCCTGCAAAAAGGACGCTACCGACAACGATCTTACTTCTTCCTACAACCTGGCACAGGCCGACGAAACCTATAATGACGTAAACAACATTGCTGATGAAGCTGCTACTTCGGGCTCGGTAACTTACAAAACAGAGGATGCCAGCAGCCTGCTTGCCGGTTGCGCAGTAGTTACCCGCGACACCGTTTCGATGCCACATACGGCAACCATTGATTTCGGTACAGGGTGCACCGGTGCGGATGGCCGCACCCGCAGCGGTAAAATTCTGGTAAGCTACGACGGCCCTTACCGCAATCCAGGAACCACCATCACCATCACCTTCGATAATTACTTTGTAAACGGCAATCAGGTACTGGGCACTAAAACCATCCATAACGATGGCACCAATGGCGATGGCTTCCTTTCCTTTTCCATTAACGTATCGGGGCAAATGGTGTTAGCCAGCGGCGCAGGCACTATTACCTGGACTTCGCAACGCACCCGCGTATGGATTGCCGGCGAAAGCACCCAAACCCGCGATGACGACCAATATAGCATAACGGGTACCGGCAGCGGAACGGCAGCCAACGGCGACCAGTTTAATGGTACTATTCAAACGCCACTTATCCGTAACCTGGCGCCCGGTTGCCGCGGACACTTTACACAGGGCACTGTATTGCTGCAACGCACAGGCCGCCCCGATAAACTGGTTGATTTTGGCACCGGTGCCTGCGATGATGAAGCAGTAGTAACCATTAATGGCCATACGCACCTAATACACCTGCACTAAAATTTTGGGTTGGGGTTAACAACCGGATTGAGTTACTGCTAACAGCAGCGCTCCATCAAACAAAGAGGTCATCTCCGCAAGAGGTGGCCTCTTGCTTTAGCGGGGTGTTCCTGTGTTACCGCATTCGTTGCTTTTCTGAAATACGCTTTTTCTATCTTTGGCGTTCAAAATTTAAACCCCGTAGGTGCGCCCTGCGGGGCAATGTTATTTTATGACGATAGAGGAATTATTGAAACGTTATGCCGATACCAATCAGCTTAAACAGTTGGTGCAGGCACTAAACGAAAACAGTGGGGCGGAACGCCCGGAGGATGTGTTTGTGCAGGGTTTGACGGGGTCGCAGGATGCGTTTGTAGCTGCTGCAACCTTTAAACAAACCGGGTTTAACCACTTGTTTGTGATGGGTGACAAGGAGGAGGCCGCGTACTTTCAAAATAACCTGAAGAACATTTTGGGAAGTAAGGACATCTTTTTCTTCCCGGATAGTTTTAAGCGCCCTGGCGATTACACCGAGCTAAACAACAATAACGTATTGCTGCGCACCGAAACGGTAAACCGCCTCAGCAATCCAAACTCCAAAGCCGAACTAGCTGTAACCTATCCTGAAGCCTTACTGGAAAAAGTGGTAAAGCAGGAGGTACTGAACGAGCAAACCCTGCACCTGAAGGTGAATGAGAAGCTGGATGTGGATTTTATGATTGATCTGCTGGTGGATTTTGAATTTGAACGGGTTGATTTTGTATATGAGCCCGGTCAATTTAGTATCCGAGGCGATATCATCGATATCTTCAGCTTTGGCAATGAGTACCCCTACCGTGTTGAACTGTTTGATGAAGAGATAGAGAGCATCCGCACTTTTGACCCGGTTACGCAATTATCCGTAAAAAAAATTGCCAGCGTAACCATTGTGCCTAACATACAAACGCATTTTGGTAACGATAAAAAGGCATCGGTGCTGGAGGTGTTTACCACCAATACCCTGGTTTGGATAAAGGATATGCAGGTATTGCTGGATGTATTTGCCAATAGTCCTGAAAAGGCGAAGAAGGCGCAGCCGGCAATAATCAAAAATAAAATTGAGCATCCTAACCACCCTTTGCTGGAAGGAGAGGTGGATGAGATACTGCTAACCTCTGCCGATTTTTTAAAAGGCATCGCCAACTTCCGGGTTGTTGAGTTTGGCAGCAATTCGTTTTTTAAAGCGCCGGTTACCGTGCGGTTTAATAGCCGTCCGCAGCCCTCGTTCAATAAGAACTTTGAACTGCTGATAAAAAATCTGCAGCAAAACACGCAGGATGAATATACCAACCTGATTTTTGCCGAGAACCCCAAACAGGTAGAGCGCTTCTATGCCATTTTCGAAGACCTGAAGGCCAAGGTACAATGGGCACCCGTGCACCTGGGCATACACCAGGGTTTTTTGGATGATAACCTGAAGGTGGCCTGTTACACCGATCACCAGATATTTAACCGATACCATAAATACCAGTTACGCCAGGGCTTTAGCAGAGACAAGGCACTTTTGATGAAAACGCTGCGCGAGTTAAAGCCGGGCGATTACATTACGCATATCGACCATGGCGTAGGGGTGTTTTCGGGATTGGAAAAAATTGAAGTGAACGGCCAAACACAGGAAACCGTGCGTTTGATTTATGCCGGCAACGATATTTTGTATGTAGGGATACAAAGCCTGCACAAAATTTCGAAGTATGTGGGTAAGGAAGGCGAGAGCCCGCGTGTAAACAAATTGGGAACCGACACCTGGAACAACCTTAAGAAGAAGACCAAGAAGCGCATTAAGGAACTGGCCTTTGACCTGATACAATTATATGCCAAGCGTAAAGCATCGAAGGGGGTGCAGTTCAGCAAAGACGGCTACCTGCAGAATGAGTTGGAGGCTTCATTCATGTATGAAGATACCCCGGACCAGGCCAAGGCTACCGAAGATGTAAAGCGGGATATGGAGGCTACCGCTCCTATGGATCGTTTGGTGTGCGGCGATGTGGGCTTTGGTAAAACGGAGGTAGCCGTACGCGCCGCCTTTAAAGCTGCCTGTGATGGTAAACAGGTAGCCGTGTTGGTGCCCACCACCATTTTGGCAATGCAGCACTACAAGGTATTTAAGGACCGCTTGGCCGATTTTCCGATTGAGATAGACTACCTGAACCGCTTTAAAACCGGCAAAGAAAAAAAGCAAACGCTGGAGAATCTGGAGAACGGTAAAACCAATATCGTTATTGGCACACATGGCCTGGTTGGCAAATCGGTAAAGTTTAAGGACCTGGGCCTGATGATTGTGGATGAGGAACAAAAATTTGGTGTTGGCACCAAAGAAACCTTAAAGACACTACGCGCCAATGTTGATTCGCTGACACTAACAGCTACACCGATACCACGTACGCTTTCGTTTTCGCTGATGGGTGCGCGCGACCTGAGTATTATTAATACACCACCACCAAACAGACAGCCTATAACCACGGAGGTGCATCCGCTGGATCCGGACTTGATTAAAGAAGCAATTGAGTACGAGATTTACCGCGGCGGGCAGGTGTATTTTGTACACAACCGTGTGCGCGACATTGGAGAGGTGAAAGACATGCTGTTGAAAATTGTGCCGAACATAGAAATTGGTGTAGCACACGGGCAGATGGAAGGCGAGCACCTGGAGAATGTGATCATGAAATTTATTAACCGCGAGTATGACCTATTGCTTTGTACTAACATTATCGAAAGCGGTATTGACATCTCCAACGCTAACACCATTATCATTAACAATGCACACAACTTTGGCTTAAGCGATTTACACCAATTACGCGGCCGGGTAGGCCGTAGCAACAAGCACGCCTTCTGTTACCTGTTTGCTCCGCCGAAGAGCACCTTAACACAGGAGGCTAAGCAACGATTGAAAACCATTGAGGAGTTCAGCGAATTGGGCAGCGGTTTTAATATTGCCATGCGCGATATGGATATACGCGGTGCAGGTAATATGCTGGGTGCCGAACAAAGCGGCTTTATTGCGGAGATAGGGTACGATGTGTATCAAAAGATTCTGGATGAGGCGATCCGCGAATTGAAAGAGACCGACTTTAAGGAGTTGTATAAAGAGGAGCTGGAACGCACCCACGATTATGTGCGTGACTGCGCCATTGAAACGGACCTGGAAATGCTGATACCAAGCGATTATGTTAGCAATACCACCGAGCGTATGTTGCTGTATCGCGATTTGAACGAGATAAAAGACGAAGCAGGCCTGGAGAAGTTTGAGGCAGAGTTAAATGACCGTTTTGGTGAAGTGCCCAAGCCCGTGTTTGAGTTGTTTGATGCCATGCGCTTAAAATGGCTGGCCACCGGTTTGGGTATGGAGCAAATTATATTGAAGGGCAAACAACTGCGCTGCTACTTTGTAGCGAACAAGGACAGTACCTTTTATAACAGCACGGTGTTTAGCCGTATACTGGACTTTGTGCAAAATCACCGTCATGGTGTGCATCTGCGCGAAACCGAAAAATACCTGGTGCTGAATTTTGAACGCACCAACAGCATGAAAGAGGCGGATGAAAAACTGAAGCAGCTAAATGCCTGGGTATACAACAAAGCGTAGCCTATTCTACTACTATATCATATTTATCCAGCAGGCCGGCTAAGCCCTGCGAGGAGAACTTCGCTTTTTTAATGCGGTTTTGAGCCGGATCGAGCGAGTAGTTGAAAGCAGTGCGAAAGTCCGTTTTCTCCAGATTGGTGCGGTCGAAGGTGGCATCCCTCAAATCGCTGTTGGCAAAACTACCGGTGCTGATGTCTGCGCCTGAGAAGTCAACTTCGTGCAGGGTACAGTTCTTAAACAGCGTGCCTTTAAGTTTTACTTCGAAGAAGGAAGAAAAGTTTAGCTGGCAGTTTTCGAATCGTACCGAGAACAGAAAGTTATGGCAGCTATCGAAGCGCAGGCCTAAGAGTTTACAATCCTTAAAACGTACATCGCGCAAGCCGGTTTTGTTGGTTTTGCAATTGCTGAGGTTACAACCTGTAAAATCGCAATCGATGAAGTTAATACCGCCGATATCCAGTGCTGCAAAATTGCAGTTGGTAAAGGTGCATGCTTCGTAATTACCGCTGGCGAAGGCAGTGGTGGTAAAATCTATGTTATCGAAACGCTGTGCTTCGGTATAAGCGGCCATGAAAAATTTTCAGTGCCGCAAATATACCTTAAGCTATTTACTGTTTCATAAAGCGCATGGCAAAGCGTTGATCGCCTGCGTTAACACGCAACAGGTAAATGCCCGGTGCTATTGTACCTAAGGGCAGTGTTGTTTGTTTTTCGTTCCGGATGATTTGGTTCAATACTTCGCGTCCATCCAGATTCATAACGACCAGCGTGGCGGTGGTTTGCTGTGGTAGTTGAACATATAGCTGTTCGTTTGCCGGGTTTGGATAAACCGCTACTTGTGCTAGTCCGGCTTCGTTGATACCATCAATTAGCGTTACTACCAGGTTGTCTGCCGTAATGCTGCAGTTATTAGCATCGGTTACCGTAACCGCGTAAGTGCCCGGAGCCAGTCCGCCGATTGAATCAGTAATTGCCCCATTGCTCCAGTTATAGCTATAAGCCCCGGTGCCGCCTGTAGCCTGAACACTGGCAAAGCCATCAGCGCCTGTGGAGTTACGGGTGTTGGTTGTAAGTGCAAGGGCAGCGGGTTCGGTGATGGTGGCGTTTTGCGAAACGGTACAGCCGTTTGCGTCAGTTGCAGTTACGGTATAGTTTCCTGCAGGTTTAATGCCATCGCCGCTGAAAGCATAAGGTGAAGTGCCGCCTGAAGCTGCAGCTGTAATATTGCCTGCGCTACCATTGCAGGGCGCATTCACGGTGTTGAGGTTTAATACGAGTGCGGCCGGTTCGCTTACAATGTAGCTGTTTACCACCGTGCAGTTGCCTGCGTCGCTGATAGTTTGTTGATAGTTGCCTGCGCAAAGATTAAAGGCATCCTTGCCGCTTTGTGAATTGCTCCAGGTATATGTAAACGGCGCTGTACCGCCGCTGATGGCTACGCTAACCGAGCCGTTGCATACTCCGTTGCAGGTTGCGTCAGTAACTGTGCCGGTGGCTGAGAAGCCATTGTCAGATGATATAAGCGCGGAAGCATTAGTAGTGCAGTTGTTGGCATCGGTAACGGTATAGTTATATGTACCTGGGGTAGCAGGATTAAAGGTGCCGGTACCGGAATAAGGTGCTGTGCCGCCGCTGGCGGTTACATTCACTACAGCACTACCACCAGAACAAGGAATAGTATCGTTATTAGCAGACGCCGTTAGTTGGTTAGGCTGCGTAACGGTTACCGTGAATTGCGAACTACAGTTGTTAGCGTCGGTAACTGTATAGGTATGTGGACCCGCAGTTGCTGAAAAAGTTCCTGTACCGCTGTAAGGTGCTGTGCCTCCACTGGCGCTTACAACAATATTTACACTACCACCATAGCACAATGCAGCCAGCGAAGAATTGGTGCTGGCCTGCAAGGCGGCCGGTTGCGTTATATTGATGGTGGTAGAAGCTGTGCAGCCCTTATTATCGGTAACAGTATAGGTGCGGCTACCGGCAGTTACGTTGGTTGTTGTACCGCCATAGGTATAGGGTGAAGTACCACCGGTAGCACCAAGCGATACGGTGGTGGAGCCGCCATTACATAAAATAGTGCCCGGTGTGGCAGTTAGCGCCAGCGCAGCTGCCGGTTGGGCTACAGTAAAAGAGGCGGTAACTGTAGCACTGGTAGCGTCGGTAACCGTTACGGTATAAGTGCCTGCCGCAATGTTGCTCAGGTTTTGTGTAGTTGCGCTAGTGCTCCAAAGATAGGTGTATCCGGAAGTACCACCGCTGGCAGTTAGCGTAATGGCACCGGTAGTGCCCCCATAGCAATTTACGTTGGTTACATTGCCAGAGGCGGTCAGCGCAGCGGCTTCTGTAACTACCAATGAACTGCTGCCGGCCTTGTCGCCGTTATCGCTGTTATTGCCGTTTACACAATCGCCGGCAGCGTAAAATACCACCGAACCGGTTCCTGCAGAAGGCGCTGTCCAGCTCATGTTAAATACATTGGAGCTGCCCACGCCATTGTGCTCGCAATAGGTGCGGCCATTGTAGGTGCCTGCTGTTACGGTCTTCTTTTTTACGTTGCTGGCCAGGTTGCTGTAGGTATCGCCCAGGGGAGTGCTGGGACTCTGCCGGAAAGCCGTTAACTGGAAACCGTGACCGGTTGGTGTGCCTGACGTGTGGTTAATGGTTACACGCAGATCGTATAAGGTACCCGGCGTGTAGGAGGTAACCGTATTGGTTGTACCTGCGGCAAACAACTGGATAAGCACACTCACAGTGCCGTAACTGCCACCGGAGTGACAACTGCTGCAGGTGCTTGTTTCGTTAGGGGCACCCGTATTGCCGGCATTGGCACCGGTAGCGCGACCATTAGAATTGGAGGCAGATATAACCCATATAGCTGCAAGCACAAAAGAAAGGTAAAGAAGATGTAGTCGTTTCATGGCATGAATAAATGTTTAAACACGGATATAAAAAACATTAATGTGCGCCGTGTAAATAAGATATTGTCCTAACGCCAACAGCCTGTTACTTTTGGCTACTTTCGGTTTTAAACAGCAGCACCATGACAATAGAAGAAGCCCAGCGCACCGTGGATGAATGGATAAAGACGACCGGCGTGCGCTACTTTAATGAACTGACCAACATGGCAATTTTAACAGAGGAGGTAGGGGAAGTAGCACGCATTATGGCCCGCAAATACGGCGAACAAAGTTTTAAGGAAAGCGACAAGGATAAAGAGTTGAGCGATGAACTGGCCGATGTGTTGTGGGTTTTGCTGTGTATTGCCAACCAAACCGGGGTTGATTTAACCGCAGCTCTGCAAAAGAACCTGGAAAAGAAAACCAAACGCGATGCCAGCCGCCATTTGAATAACGAAAAGCTGAAGTAAAATTTATTTCAGCGCCTGTTCGATGTCAGCGATGATGTCGGCAATGTTTTCCAGGCCTACAGACACCCTTACTAAACCGGGTGTAATGCCGGCCGCAAGCCGTTCTTCTTCGCTGAGTTTACTGTGTGTAGTGCTGGCGGGATGTGTGGCGATAGTGCGGGTATCGCCCAAATTGGCCGAAAGCGAAAGCATTTTAAGGCTATCCATAAAATTACGGCCTGCTTCTACGCCACCTTTCAGTTCAAAAGCAACCACTCCACCGCCGGCTTTCATTTGCTTTTTAGCCACCTGGTATTGGGGGTGCGATTTGAGAAATGGATACTTTACCCAGGCTACTTGCGGATTGCTTTCCAGGTATTCGGCCAGCTTCAGCGCATTGTCGCAATGGCGATCCATACGTACGGCCAGGGTTTCTAAACTTTTTGAAAGCACCCAGGCATTAAACGGCGACATGGCCGGGCCGGTATTGCGGCTAAAGATGTAGATCTCCTTAATTAGATCGGCAGGGCCAACCACCACACCTCCTAACACGCGACCCTGTCCATCCATAAACTTGGTAGCGGAATGAATGCTGAGGTGTGCGCCGTATTTTAGCGGTTGTTGCAGGTAAGGTGTCGCAAAACAATTGTCAATTATCAGCAATAGGTTGTGCTTCTTAGCCAGTGCCCCCAATTTTTCGAGATCAATAATATCAACTGCGGGGTTGGTGGGTGTTTCGGCATACAGGATGCGGGTATTGGGTTGGATGAGATTCTCCCATTCCTCTACCTTATCTACGTCGCCATAACTGGTAGAGATGTTCCACTTGGGGAATATTTTGGTAAAGATCGTGTGCGTGCTGCCAAATACTGAACGGGAGGAAACAATATGGTCGCCGCTTTTAAGCAGTGCAGCAAACGTACTGAATACCGCCGCCATGCCCGTGGCAAAGGCTACGCCGTCTTCAGCGCACTCCATCACACAAACCTTCTCTACAAATTCGGTGCAATTAGGATTGCTGAAGCGCGAATAGATGTTCCGCACCTTTTCTTCAGCAAACGAAGCGCGCATGTCCTCCGAATCTTCGAACACGAAGCTGCTGGTAAGATAAAGCGGTACACTGTGTTCCAGAAAATCCGTGCGTTCGGTTTGTTGGCGGATTGCGTTGGTTTCAAAAAAGCGTTGCTCCTGGTTGTTCATAAAGGGTGGTAATATGGCTGGCGAATTTAGACCTCCGGTTGATAGGGTCAAAGAAAATTGTGAATTACTCTACTACCTTGATAGACTTTTTTACTTTAGCTGCATGAAGCAAACAAGTTGCTTTTATTCCTGTTGTTGCTGTTGTTGATGCAATAACGCCCTCCCCACCCGGCGTTCGCGCCTGTATTCGTTTGAAATTATTTATTGTTTAAACCAGTTATAGTATGTTGGACTTATTGCGCCATCCGTGGCATTGGAGCGTAGCCGGTGTGTTGATCGGCTTAACGGTTCCCGTATTGTATTTAATAGGGAATAAACCCTTCGGCATTTCCTCTTCGTTCAGACACATTTGCGCGGCTTGCCTGCCTACGCGCATCGATTTTTTTAACTACAACTGGAAGAAGGAAAGCTGGAATTTGTTTTTTGTTGCCGGCATTGCACTGGGCGGTTTGGTAGCGGTTACACTGCTTGCCGATCCGGAGCCGGTAAAAGTTGCAACAAGCACACAGGAGCAGTTAACTGCACTAGGCGTGAAGAGTTTTGGGCAGTTAGAACCAACCGACCTTTTCAGTTTTCAATCGTTGTTAACCCTGCGCGGTTTCATCTTTATAGTGGTGGGCGGCTTTCTGGTAGGGTTTGGAACCCGTTATGCAGGAGGATGTACTTCGGGCCATAGTATTACCGGCTTATCTAACCTTCAACTGAGCAGCTTGCTGGCTACCATTTGTTTTATGGCGGGCGGTTTTATCGCCACACACTTGTTGTTTCCCTTATTGTTTAAGCTTTAAAAATTACACGATGCAACCAATTGAAGAAGGACATAATAACCAAAACGCCGCCGAAACCTTTATAAGCAACCTGAAGTATGTAGCGGTGGGTGTATTTTTTGGAATTGTATTTGTGAAGGCAGAGATCGTTTCGTGGTTTCGGATTCAGGAAATGTTCCAACTGCAATCGTTCCATATGTATGGTGTGATAGGCACGGCAGTTGTAGTGGCCGCTATTTCCACCTTTCTTATTAAAAAATTCAACCTCAAAACCATTTATGGCGAGCCCGTGGTATTTGACCCCAAGCCTTTTCAGAAGGGTAACATTATCGGGGGACTTATGTTTGGTTTGGGCTGGGCGCTTACCGGTGCTTGTCCGGGCCCGATGTATGGACTCATAGGCAGTGGCTACCTGATATTTGCCGTGGTCTTGTTAAGTGCTATTAGCGGAACCTTTGCCTATGGTTGGCTGCGGGACAGGTTGCCGCATTAATTGTTGTGGTTTGAAATAGGCACTGCTACTGATGAGGTTAACAGTGCCGGCCTACATTGTGCGGCTAAATGCCTAAGTTTACCCCGTATTTTAACAGAATGGGGATAATAATTAAAGCCGTATCATATGCCTTGCCAGATAAGGTAGTAACCAACGCTGATTTTGAGCGGGAGTATCCGGATTGGCAAATGGATTTAATTGCCGGCAAAACCGGCGTGTTTGAGCGGCATATTGCCGGTGAAGGCGAAACGGCACTGACCTTTGCTAAAAAGGCCTGCGATAAACTGTTTGCCACCGAAGACAAAAACCAGGTGGATACGATCCTGTTCTGTACGCAGAGCCCCGACCATATCATGCCCCCCAACTCCTATCTCATGCATCAATACCTGGGGTTGGAAAAGGGTGTTATTGCCTTTGATTTTAACCAGGCTTGTTCGGGGTTTGTGTATGGGTTGATGATTGCCCGTGCACTGATTATGGCAGGAACATCGAAGAACGTACTACTGCTTACCGGAGACACCTATTCGAAATACATACACCCGCGCGACCGTAGCACCAGAGTGCTTTTCGGTGATGGAACAGCTGCCACCCTGATTACCCAAACCGATGATGACAGGGGAATTGTGGACCTGGTGATGGACAGCGAAGGCAGTAAATACAACCAGTTTTATATACCGGCAGGTGGCTGCCTGGTACCACGCTCGGAGGCAACTTCGGTAGAAAGTACGGATCGAAGCGGCAACGTGAACGACGACAACCACATACACATGAATGGTTTTGGCGTGCTGAGCTTTTTTCAAAGCACAGTTCCCAAGCAGGTGAAGGAACTGTTGAGCCGAAATCAATTGCAGCTGGAGCAGGTAGATCAGTTTATTTTACACCAGGCCAGCGGCTTAGCTATGAACGCCGTAGCGCAAATGCTGCGCTTGCCTAAGGACAAAGTATTTAGCAATATTGCTAAAATAGGTAACACCGTTTCAGCTTCTATTCCGATTGCCTTAAAAGATGCGCTGGATACCGGTGCAGTTAAGCCGGGCTCAACGGTGGTGTTTTCGGGTTTTGGAGTTGGTTTGAGTTGGGGAAGCGTATTGTACCGTTTTTAAAGAGAAGAGCATATGACTGCTATTGATACCATACTTGAGCGCATGCACGCCAACGGTGATAAACCGGCACTGTTTTACCAGGGGCGGCTTTTATCGTATCGCGAATTCGATGCCTTGATAAAAGAGTGGGCTGGTATTTTATTGCAACAACAGATTACTCAAAATACCATCTGCGCGTTTGTGGGCGATTATTCGCCCAATACCTGCGCATTGATTTTTGCCTTGATGAAAGCCAAGGCGGTTTTAGTGCCCTTTACACGCGCCATTGAGAAGGAGATACCTGAGTTTTTGGCAATCAGTGGCGCCGATGTGCTGTTCCGATTTAATGAGGACGATACCTGGACGGTTGAAAAACTGCCCGCCAGCGAAAAGAACGATTTGCTGGTAAAATTCCGTGAACGCGATCATCCGGGGTTGATAGTTTTTTCGAGTGGATCAACAGGCAAGCCCAAAGGTATTGTGCAGGACTGCGAGAACGTGATGAAAAAGTTTGTGGAACCACGGAAAGGCTGGCGTACCGTGTTGTTTTTATTGATGGATCACTTTGGCGGCTTCAATACGCTTTTGTCCTCGTTTGCATATGGAGGTGTAGGTGTGTGTTTGAAGGACCGTATGCCCGAAAGTGTTTGTTTGGCCATTCAGCAATCGAAGGCCGACCTGTTGCCCACTACTCCAACGTTTATCAATTTTTTGATTGCCAGTAAGTGTTATGAAACCTACGATTTAAGTAGTGTTGAGCTGATTACCTATGGCACGGAAGTAATGACTCCAGCTACTCTTAAAAAACTGCGCGAGATATTCCCGAATGCACAGGTAAAGCAAACATACGGACTTAGCGAATTGGGTGTTTTACGTTCCAAATCGGAAAGTGATGATTCGGTTTGGGTTAAAATCGGCGGTGTAGGATTTGAAACGAAAATTGTAGACAATACCTTATGGATACGCTCGGAGGCCAACATGGTGGGTTACCTGAACGCTCCGAACCCATTTGACGAAGAGGGCTGGATGAATACAGGCGACCTGGTGGAAGTGAAGGGCGACTATATGCGCATACTTGGCCGCAAGAGTGATATGATAAATGTAGGCGGCCAAAAGGTGTTTCCTGCTGAAGTGGAAAGCGTGCTGCTGGAAGATGATAATGTTGCCGAGGTTTCGGTTTTTGGTAAGCCGCACCCTGTAATGGGCAACGTAGTACATGCCCGTCTTTCGATAATTGAACCTGAAAACTTTGATGAATTGGTTACAAGGCTGCGTAAGCTGTGTTTAACCAGACTTGCCAAGCACAAGGTGCCTATTAAGTTCATATTGGTCGAAAACGACCAACCTCAATACAATGCGCGCTTTAAAAAAGTTAGGAAGGAGCAGTAGGATAAAATGCCTGTAGTAAGAAAAGCGTACCCGGCCGACGTTGAATTGGCGCTGCCTTTGTTGCGCCAGTTTAAGCATTCCAGTTTTACAGATAAAGACTGGCGGAAGCTGTTTGTGCTTTACTGGCCCTGTGAAGAAAAGCACGTTGGCTACCTTATGTTAGAAAACGAACAGACCATAGGATATATGGGCACCTTTTTCAGTGAGCGCCTGGTGAATGGTGAGAAAAAGAAATTTTGCGGACTCAGCAGTTGGATTGTTGATGAAAATTACCGGCAGCACAGTTTGCTGATGCTGGTAACAATACTTAATGAATTGAAGGCGTACACCATCACCAACTTTACACCCATCCCCGAGGCAGATACCATTTTCAGGAAGTTGCGCTGGGAGTATTTTGAGGAAGGAATCTGGTGGGTAAAAGCCGGTGGCAGCACCAGGAATGTACGGGTAGAGGAAGTGAATGAAGACAATGCTACAACCTTGAGCGACGCAGACCGGAATATTTACAATGCCCACAAACAATTTAAAGCCGATCACCTGCTGGTAACAGTAAATGAACAGAAGATATATGTGGTGCTACGGACTTACACGATGTCGTTGCACCGTTTTGTAACTGCGAAATGGATCACCTATCCTAATGCCTTATGGCATAAACTTACAGGGCGCTCGCTTTTACATCGTCCACGTCAATTACACCGTTTAGTTTATTGTAGCGACTATGGAAGTTTGAATCGAGTTGCTGCAGCGCTAACGGACCATTACGGGAAGAAGAATGAACAAGGCATTTTTATAGATGCACGCTTTGTAAGCAAGCAGCTACCGAACAGCCTGTATTGTCCGATAATTAAATTGCTATATAAGCCCAATGGGGTTGCTCCGCAAAATATTGATGCCCTGTATACGGAAGCCTTTATATTAAACCACTGATGAAAGAATTTATAAAACGCAAAACATTGGGGCTGTTCGTTAAAACTAACGGCCTGCTCTCGCAGAAGTTACTCGACCACGAGGGATTGATTTTGTGTTTTCACCGCGTGATGCCCCAAAGCGAAGAAGGCAAGTTGTTTAATACCAGCAGCCTTTCTGTTGAGCTTTCGACATTGGAACGTACCATCCGGTTTTTCAGGAATAAGGGCTACGGCTTAATTTCAATGGACGAGGTTTATGAAAATGTGCAGCGCCGTAAGCGGTCGAAAAAATTTGTGGCTTTTACTTTTGATGATGGCTACTTTGATAACAACAGCTATCTGTTACCATTGATGCAGGCCGAGGAGGTTCCGTTTATTGTATATGTGGCAACATCCTTAATTGATAACAACTTTGTTTTTTGGTGGTACGATTTGGAAGAGATACTGGCTCAACACGAGGAGTTGACCATTGCAGGCACCACCTATGCGGCGCGTACCCGTGCCGAAAAAATGACGGCCTTCCACAGTATTCGCATGTGGCTTATCGACTCGCCTGACCGGGCCAGCCTGCACCAGAAAATGAATGAATTGGAGCGGCATAGAAAAGACCAAACCCGTACATTTAACCGCCAACCCATGACATGGGCGCAGGTAAAACAAATTGGTGATAGCCGGTATGGTAGTATCGGCGCACATAGTGTACAACATCTTGCGCTTGCTAAGCAGCCGAGCGAAGCAGCGCTGTGGGAGATGACCGAGTCAAAAAAAATTCTCGAATCGCAAATCGGCCGGCAGGTACCTCATTTTGCTTATCCGTACGGTACAACAAACGAGTGTTATAAAAGGGAATATACCCTAGCGAAAGAGGCGGGTTATAGTACCGCTGTAATTCTGGGGCCGGGCGCAGTATTTAACGCCTGCTATAACTATCCCTTTGCTTTACCCCGCATAACAGTGGGCAATCACACCACCCAGCAGCAACTGGAGTATATGCATAACGGGATTTACCATTTTTCGCGCAACGGATTTAATAAAACGGTAGCTGTATAAGGCATGAAGACAACTACACCCGAATTATCCATTGTATTGGTAAACTACAAAACCCCGCAGTTATTGCTGGATTGTATTGCCTCAATAGCTTCAGAAACAGCAGATCTTTCCCATGAAATAATTGTTGTCGACAATCAATCGGAAGACGATTCGGAACAACGCGTGATGGCAGCATTTCCGCAGGTGGTTTGGATAAATGCTGGCTACAACTCAGGCTTTGCACGTGCTAATAACATGGGCATTAAACGTGCAAAGGGCAACTATTGTCTGATATTGAATTCTGATACGATAGTAAAAGAGCATGCATTGAAAAAAACACTTGTTTTTTTTAAACAGCAGGAAACGCAGCGGAAATTGGGTTTGGTGGGTTGTAAGATTGTACATTTTGACGGATATACCCAGTATAACTCCAATACCCGGAGTGACCTATGGAGGAAAACCTGGCGCAGTAATGCCTTTTATAAAATAATCGAAAGACTCTTCAACAGGCAAACGCATCAACAGCGCAAACTGGCCGAACAGCAGAGGAAAGCAGAAGAACATACACGAATCCACGAAACACAATGGCTGGGAGGTGCGTTTTTGCTTTTCCGGACGCAGCTTTTCCAAAGCAAAGACCTGCTACTGGATGAGGATTTTTTTATGTATTGCGAAGACCAGGAATGGTGCACACGGCTGAAGGCCCATGGTTACACACATATGTTTTTCCCTGATGCCTATATATTACATGCCGAGGGCGGCAGCTTTGCAGTAAAGGAAGGGAAGTACAAACAAATTGCCCTAAGCGAATGGCTGCTGGTGCTGAAATTGTATGGCAAGTTAGGTTATTTGTTGTTCGTGTTTTTACAGGGCATTAATAATGCGAGCGATGCTTTTTTTTATTTTCAGGCTAACTGGAGAAATAAAAAGAGCGCGGAAGACGAGCGCAGCAAAAATGAACGGCAATGGCGCGCGCAAATTTTCAAAAGATACTTTAGCTATATTCTTCTCCACTATAGCCGCAAAACCTCAGCAGCCTTAAATTATCTGAAGTATGGGAATTAGAGCATGGCTTTCGGGGGCCATTAAACCCAAACCATATAATATGCAGCAACTGCTTTTGCGGCTGGAAGATATACGCAGACAGCACGACTATGTTGCGATTTGTCCGGAACCTACTGGCGGCAACTGGTTGGGTATTTATAATGCCACCCGGCAATTATTTCCGGATAGTTATCTCGCCATTCCCCAGAGCTATTCGAACCAGGTATTAACCGATAAGGACCTGTTGCAACTTTGCGACCGCATATTGGAGTTGAATTTTAAAAACCTGGTTATTAATGGTCACCCGCTGTATTTCGGAAAAATAATTAACCGTTGCAGCACAGGCCCCGGTCTTAAAATAGGGCTTTTGCTACACGGCACTTTTTCGGAAATGGGTTATGGTATCAGAGCAACGGAACCCATGCGGCAGGTACTACGTTTTTTACAGCAAGACAAAATTCACAAAGTAGGGGCCGTGCGTCGCGATGTAGCCGAGTTTGTTGGAAGCAACTGGAACCATACCGCGATTAATTTCATGTATAAGTGCGATGTTGATCAAACTTTTGCAACATCACAAGGTAATAAGGAGGGGTTTATAAAAATTGGTGTTTTAGGATCTAACAACTTTAATAAGAACACGCATAACCAGGTCTGTGGAGCATTGTTGGTTCCCAATAGTCAGGTATATGTGGGCGATGCTGCTAATTATAGTTATTTGGGAAGCGACCGTGTTATTGGTGTAGGCCGAAAGGACTGGCGCGAATTTGTGCAGACGTTAGGTGCTATGGATATCAACCTGCATATTTCTTTCAGTGAGTCGTGGGGGCAAATAACTACCGAAAGTTTGGCCATGGGCGTGCCTTGCCTGGTCGCGCCTTCAACAAACGTGCTGGACGAGGATATGTGGTTGCGCGAAATGTTAACCGTGAACAAGCTGGACTCACCGGCTGCCATAGCAGCATCCATAGAGCACGTATTAGCTAACCGGTCCGAGATTGTTGTACGTGGCATAAGCTATATAGAGCAATTGAATGAGAAGGCAGATAGATTGATTCAGGAATTTCTTGCGATTTAATGAAAGTAGTACACATAATACCCAGTTTGGAAAAGGGCGGTGCTGAAAGGCTGGCTATTGATATTTGCCGGGCGCTTGGTGCATTAGAGGGTGTACAAGTGGTGCTGTTGGTGTTGCGGTCAAAGATAGATTACAAGGTAGCCAACGAAAACTTTGAGATTAAGGTTATTCCATCAACGGTAGCGCTGTCTTTATTGAAAAAGAATGTACTGAACGTAGATGAACTTGAACAGTTTATGGAGGAGTTTAAACCGGATATAATTCATAGCCATTTGTTTCAAGCAGAAATTGTTTCGCGCAGTATAAGTTATAAAGGCGCGGCCTATTTTAGTCATTTGCATAGTCGCATGCCGCAATTCAGAAAGTTGCAGGCGTCCTCTCTTTTCAGCAAGAAACACATAACGGACTTTTACGAGCGCACGTATCTGATTGGCCGTTATCGTGCCTTAGGCGGCAACCGGTTTATTGCAATTGCTAACGATACCCTGAATTATTTCCGGCAAGTACTGCCCGCCGATTTACAGCGCATCGATTTGTTGCATAACGCCATCGATGTAAAGCGGTTTTTGCGAAAAGATCCGGCAGCAAGCAGGCGGGTCCTTAGCAGGCTGGTAACCGTTGGCCGGTTGGTACAACACAAAAATCAGCAGTTTTTGATAGAAGTAGTGCGCTGCCTGCACCAGGCAGGGCAGCTGGTAAGTTTGGATATATTGGGTGATGGCCCTGACAGACACATGCTGGAACAGAAAGTAGCATCCAATAAGCTGGAACAGTATGTTAAGTTTCACGGAAATGTTGAACGGGTGGAGGACATATTGTGGGAAAGCGATCTATATGTGCACGGCGCTCTTTCGGAACCATTCGGATTGGTTTTCCCGGAGGCCATGGCTGCCGGTTTACCGGTAGTAGCGGTTGACGGTGGCGGTAACCGGGACATTATTCAGAATGGCCGTAACGGGTACATACTACCGGCACCTACGGCTGAACAGTTTGCTGAAAAGGTAAAGTTGCTTTTAAATGACCGGCAGGCCTACAACAACATGCGCGAAAACGCAATAAAGGATGCCGGCAACTATGACATTGATAACTATGCCCGGCAACTGGTAACTATTTATAAGGATGAATTAAGGATGCGTTGAGACCATGACAAGCATTTTGTACATATGTAATCCAGCCTCCATTCATGATGTAAAATGGTTCACCTTTTTTGCTGCCCAAAGCAGCCAATACAAAGTATATGTAGTTGGCGAAAGGCAGAACATTGCAGATTTTGAAGCGCTAAAAAAAGAAGTGGAGGCATCCGGAGCCATACTCCTTCCTTCCGTTGAAACGTTTTCAATACGCAACCCCCGAAACACCATTCAATCTATACGCACTTTACGGCAGTATTGCCGGCAATATCACATAAACTTAGTGCATGTATTGTTTGCATCACCGCATGCTTTGTGGTGTAACTATTTGAAAGTCCCATATCTGATCACAACCAGGGGGTCTGATATTTTGTTGGTGATACCGGAACTTTTGAAGGGGGGGTATTATGCCCGCTGGCTGTTCGGGGTATTTAAAAAGGTGTTTTTAAACGCCGCTGCGCTAACAGCAACTTCTGATAAGCAAGCGGAGAAGGCGATAGAACTATTTGGCCTTACCCGCTCGCCGGAGGTGATCCGGACCGGTGTGGATGTGGATCGAATAGAACGTATCACGAATGATACCTTTTTGCCGGAATCATTAGCCGGAGAAAAATTTATTTTTTCACCAAGGTATATTTCGCCTTTATATAGCACCCTGTTACAGCTTGATGCTATTGAATGCCTGCCCCAGCCGATAATTGACAGCTATTTATTTGTGTTTATAAGAGGGCGCAAATTTGATGCAGCTTATTTGCAGAAAGTGACAGTGCGGTTAAATGAATTACAAAGGCAGCGCGGCTTGAGGTTTACTATTATAAACTACCTGAGCCAGGATGCAATTTGGACCTGCTTTAAGTATGCTGCCCTTACAATTAATACTCCTGTTAGTGATGGCACCCCTAATTCGTGTTTAGAGGCTATGGCTGCCGGGTGCCCTTTGATACTACCGGACATAGGATATGACAAATCTCTTTTCAGTAACAACTGTTTTGTCTATGAGCCTGGCAATGTCGCTCAGCTCACTGAATACATTGTGCAGGCGTTAAGCAGCTATCCGCAAAGCTACCGCGAAAAAGCGCTGGCTGATGTAAGGGCCTTTGGAAACAGAACAACCGAGATGAATAAACTTGATAAACTGTATAAAGGGTTAACGGCATGAAAAAGGTGTTGATCATCTCCTATTTTTTCCCGCCCTGTAACTTAACAGCGTCGCAGCGCACATATGCCTGGGCACGGTACTTAAAACAATGGGGCTATGCACCTATTGTAATTACCCGCCGCTGGGACCATAAGATCAATCTGTTGTCGGATGTATCGAAGCGGACAGGAACAGAAGTTGTACATGAAAAGAACGAGGACTACGAATTGTATGCCATACCGTATAAAGGCAATTTGCGCGATAAACTCTATGCCCTGTACGGCGACAAAAAGTTTACCGTATTGCGCAGGCTGCTAACCTTTCTGGAACTCCTGCTGCAAAACTTCTTCCCCCGGTTTATACCGTACTACGATATGCTGCGTTACGCAGAGGAGATAGCCGTAAAAGAGAAGGATATTGACCGGGTAATAATTTCAGGTAATCCCTTTCAGGCTTTTTGGATGGGCTATTATCTGCATAAAAAGTTGGGTATAAAATGGGTGGCTGATTATCGTGATGCGTGGACCACCAGCGAAATAAACCAACTCGGCCGTTCATCACTTTTCAGGTTGGTGGACCGTATAGACCGTTGGGCCGAGAAGCGGTGGGTGGGAACCGCTTCGCTGGTAACGGCCAGTTCGCGGCCTATTGCCGATAGCATTACTGCTTTAACAGGGGTACACAGCGAACCCCTTTACAATGGCTTTATGCTGGAAGATTTTGCCGGAATAAATCCTCCAAAATTTGAGGATTTTACCATCACATACGTGGGCACCCTTTATTATGGCCAGAAGGTTGAGATAATGTGTGAGGCCTTTAAAAAACTGGTTGACCAAGGCATAGGCATACGGGCCAGGCTACTTTTCCCCGGACTGGCTTTTTACCCTGAGCAGCTTAAAAGGATTGAAGGTTTGCTGAAAGGATATGAACCTTATTACGAAGCAACACCCCGTATAGACCGGCGTAAAATATTGGAAATAGAGAAGCGGACACACCTGCTGTGGCATGTAGGCTGGGATGAGCAAAAGGGCATTATAGCCAGCAAAATATATGAGTATATTGCAAGCGGAACGTTCATTATTGTTACTCCCAACGACAAAGGGGCTATTGAAGAAATAATAAAGGCCAGCGGTTGTGGCGTATGTACATCTACTGTAGAGGAAACTTATCGTTTTTTAGCGGAAGAGTATAAGAGCTATGTTGCCGGACAATGGCGTAGTAATGAACCCGGGCAGCCGAATGTGATGCAGTTTTCGAGAGAAGAACAGGCGAAGCGCTTGGCCGCTTTACTAAAAAGCAGTTAAAGAGATGAAGAAGAAGGTACTGACTTGTGTGGGCACCCGGCCTAACCTGATAAAAATTACTCAGCTCCATCGCTGTTTCGAAGCTTACCCTTCGATTGAGCACAAATTGTTGCATACTGGTCAACACTTTGATTATAACATGAACGATGTTTTTTTTAAGGAACTGGGCATTAAATCACCGGACGCTTTTTTAAACATCAACCAGGGGACACAGATAAATGTTATAGCCCGCATTATGGAAGCGTTTGAAGCTTTCATAGTAAATGATCGTCCGGATTTAGTGATGGTGCCGGGTGATGTGAATTCTTCTTTTGCCTGCGCCTTTGTAGCCCAGCGTTACGGAATACCTGTAGCGCATATCGAAAGTGGTTTGCGTAGTTTTGATATGACTATGCCCGAAGAGGCCAACAGGTTGTTGATTGATGTTTTAGCCGACTTATATTTTGTAACAGAGCCCAGCGGTGAAGCGAACTTGCTGAAGGCCGGAGTGAGCAGTGAAAAAATTAAGTATGTAGGCAATACCATGATAGATGCGCTGGTGGCATTTACTCCGATGATTGACAAGTCGGAAATTCGTAAGAAACTTGGCGCGGAAGATTACTACCTGCTAACCTTCCATCGTCCCATCAACGTCGACAACAAAGAAAACCTGCAAACGCTGGCCGAAATTATAGCGCATCTCGCAACAAAAAGGCAGGTGATTTTCCCTGTTCATCCCCGTACCCGTAAACGGTTGGAAGAATTCGGACTTAGCAACCTGTTGCAGGAGGCCAATGTTATTTTAACGGATCCTTTCGGCTATATTGATTTCATCCATCTTGTAAAAAACTCGAAGGCTGTTATAACCGATTCGGGAGGTGTGCAGGAAGAAACAACCTTTATGGGTGTGCCCTGTATTACGGTAAGGCCAAGTACCGAAAGGCCGGTGACAGTAACGGAAGGGACCAATACCTTAGCACCGTTGGACCGCGCAACAATTTTAAATCTGTTGCAACAGATAGAAACCAATACCTATAAAAAGGGTGTTGTTCCATACCGGTGGGATGGACAATCGTCCGAGCGAATTGCATTAGCTATATCGGAGTATTTAGGAATAAAAACAGCAAACGTGACAGCATGAAAAACTTTGCATTGATTGGTGCTGCCGGCTACATAGCCCCGCGTCACCTGAAAGCGATAAAAGATACCGGCAATCAGTTGGTGGCAGCATATGACCCCTTTGACAGCGTAGGGGTCATTGACTCCTATTTTCCCGGAGCAGATTTTTTTGTAGAATTTGAACGATTCGACCGGCACGTTAGCAAGTTGATACGGCAAAATGCCAGGCTTGATTACGTTTCCATCTGTTCGCCCAACTACCTACACGATTCTCATATCCGTTTCGGATTGCGCGTTGGTGCTGATGTAATTTGCGAAAAGCCCCTGGTGCTTAACCCATGGAATGCCGAAGCGTTGATGGAGCTTGAGCAGGAAACCGGCAAAAAGGTAAATAATATATTACAGTTGCGCCTGCACCCCAACATCATTAAGTTGAAAGAGCAGATTGACAATGGTCCTGCCGACAAAATTTACGATTTTGATCTTACGTATATAACCTCCCGCGGTAACTGGTACTACACCAGTTGGAAAGGCGATGTGAGTAAGAGCGGCGGAATTGCCACCAACATTGGCATTCACTTTTTCGATATGCTGAACTTTTTGTTTGGAGCAGTTAAGAAAAACGTAGTGCATTTGCACACGCACGACCGCGCTGCCGGATACCTGGAGTTTGCTAAAGCCCGCGTGCGTTGGTTTTTAAGCATAAATGCAGAGACCCTGCCCAAACAGGCGATTGAAAAAAACATGCGCACCTACCGCAGTATGACGCTGGAAGGACAGGAGATTGAATTTAGCGATGGTTTTACCGACCTGCATACAAAGAGCTATGAGCAAATTTTAGCTGGCAATGGCTTTGGGCTTAAAGCTGCTTTGCCGAGTATAGAGATTGCGTATCAAATACGCCATGCGCAGCCAACCGGGTTAGTGGGCGATTATCACCCCTACTGCAAATTACCCGCAGGTAACCATCCCTTTGTGAAAGAATAGTTTTGGTATAAGCAGATAGTATGTGTGGTATAACCGGTTATTATTCTTTGCATAACAAGGTTTCCAGGTCTGATCTGGAGCGGATGACAACCGCTTTAAGTCATAGAGGTCCCGATGCCGCCGGTTATTATTATAACAGTTCCGGCTCCACAGGGCTTGGACATCGCAGACTTAGCATTATTGATCTGAGCAATGCGGCTAACCAGCCCATGTATTCGCATAATGGGCGGTATGCTATGGTGTTTAATGGCGAGGTCTACAACTTTGCTGAAGTACGTGACCTGTTGGGCATTCAACCACGCACGTCGTCTGACACAGAAATTATTTTGGAAGCCTTTGTATTAAAAGGCGTAGATGCCGTGCAATTGTTCAACGGCATGTTTGCTATTGCTATTTATGATATGCAGGAGGATAAGTTGTTCCTCTTCCGCGACAGATTGGGTGTAAAACCGCTGTATTACTATCATAAAGACGGCGATTTTGTCTTTGGTTCGGAAATGAAAGCACTGTTGCAGGTGCCGCAGGTAAAACAAAATCTTAAGGTGTATAAACCGGGGGTACATACCTTTCTTTACGCAGGTTATATACCGGAGCCATATACTATATATGATGAAGTGAAGCGCTTGCCAGCGGGCTGTTATGCCGAACTGAAAGACGGGCAACTTATTATTACCCCTTACTGGAAGCCCGAAGAAAAGATTACGGCGAACACGCTCAGCAACTTTAGCGAAGCTAAAAAGGGTTTACGCGAAATACTTCAGTCGTCGGTGGCCTACCGCATGATTAGCGATGTGCCTTTTGGTACCTTTTTAAGCGGAGGAATTGACTCGAGTACCGTAACTGCCCTGGCGCAGCATATTTCGCCCAAACCGGTAAAAACATTTTCGATTGGCTTTAAAGAAGCCAAGCACAATGAAAGTGAGTTTGCCCGGCAGGTTGCAAGCCATCTTAAAACGGAGCATTACGAGTTTACAGTAACGGAGCAGGATGCCCTGGAGTTGGTGGATCAAATGAGCCGCGCGTATGATGAACCCTATGCCGATTCATCAGCCTTGCCAACTATGCTGGTATCTCGTCTGGCGCGTAAGCATGTAACCATGACCTTAAGTGGTGATGGTGGCGATGAACTGTTTATGGGTTATGGCGCTTATGCATGGGCTGAACGTATGAGTAATCCATTGCTTCGTATGCTCCGGGCGCCATTAGCATTGGCTATGCAGCCCTTCGGTAACCGCTATAAGCGTGCTGCAGGCCTTATTAATTACAAGAGTAGTGAACGCTTAAAAAGTCATATTTTTTCGCAGGAGCAGTATTTCTTCTCAGAAGCGGAACTTCAGCAAACACTGAAACCGGCATATGTGCAGCCCGTATTGTTCAACGAACAATTTAGCGGCTTAAATCGCCAGCTTACTGCCGCTGAGGAACAGGCTTTATTTGATCTGAAACATTACCTGAAGGATGACTTGTTGGTGAAAGTGGATATTGCCAGCATGCAATATTCGTTAGAAGCACGTACACCATTTTTGGATTACCGGGTGGTGGAATTTGCCTTAAATTTAGCACCGGACCTTAAGAAGCACGAAGGCACCTCCAAATACCTGCTGAAGGAAGTATTATACGACCTGGTACCCAGACAGCTTTTTGAGCGCCCTAAATGGGGCTTTTCAATACCATTGGACAAATGGTTGAAAACGGATTTACGTTATCTCATCGATCGTTATTTGCATCCGGTAGTACTTGAAAAGCATGGTGTTGTACAGCCTGACCAGGTGCAGCAATTGATAAAGGATTTCGATAAAGGGCAAAATCATCTTTATAATCGTTTATGGGTGCTACTATTGCTACATAAATGGTTGGAAGAACAGGGAGGCGCCAGTTAATAGTAATTGAAAACGGAACCCCTGAAGTATGACGTATATTAATTTACCCGCCTTAACCGCCAACTTGCCCCAGTTGCAATTAAACTGGCGCGAGAGTAAGCCCTTTAGGCACTTGTTTTACGATAACTTTTTTTATCCTGAGAAAGCAGAGCAAATTCTGGCGCAATACCCGGATGTAACCCGCGGCACCTGGGATGGCACTACTTATATCCATCAAAAGAACAAGTTCACACTACGGAGATTTCAGGAAGGAGATTTGTTACACGATGTGTTTAACGAACTGAACTCTCCGCCTTTTATCCGGTTTCTTGAAAGGCTAACAGGTATTGAAGGATTGGAAGGAGATAAAAAATTGTTTGGCGGCGGACTTCACCAATCAACCAAAGGCGCTTTTTTAGATGTGCATGTGGACTTTAACTATCACCCCGAAACTCAATACCACCGCAGGTTGAATGTGTTGGTGTATATGAATAAGGACTGGAAGGATGAATATGAAGGCCATTTGCAGTTATGGGATATGGAACGAAACATCATGGTTGAGAAAATTGCGCCGTTGTTTAACCGGATGGCCATGTTTGAAACCAACGAACACTCCTTTCATGGCCACCCCGTACCATTAAACACCCCACAGGGCGTTAGCCGTAAATCGCTCGCGGTTTATTTCTATACCCCTACCCGGCCCGCTACGGAAGTAGCCACCGACCACAATACTATATTTGTGAATACAGCAGGCGTTACCGGTCTGCTGAAAACTTTTCTATCGGGTTTAAAAGCGCTGAAGGAGCGTTTACTTAAATGAACGTATTATACCTCTCTTATGATGGCATGACCGATCCGCTGGGTCAAAGTCAGGTACTACCTTACCTGCGCGGGCTTACCCGTTTGGGTCATCAGTTTACAATTATAAGTTTCGAAAAGCCCGAACGTTACAGTAAGCACAGGGAGTTGATTGACGGCCTTATGCGCGATGCGGGTATCGATTGGCGGCCTTTGATGTATACCAAGCGCCCTCCGGTGCTTTCTACCTTGTTCGATAAATTTAAAATGCAGCAACTCGCTTTCGAATTGCATGCAGAAAAGAAATTTGATGTCGTACATTGCCGGAGTTATATATCGGCATTGGTGGGCGAACAACTCAAACAAAAGGCCGGCCTAAAATTCGTTTTTGATATGCGCGGTTTTTGGGCAGATGAACGTGTAGATGGCGGCCTTTGGAACTTGAGTAACCCCTTGTACAAGGGTATCTACAATTATTTTAAGAGAAAGGAAAAGGATTTTTTGCTCGGCGCAGACCACATTATCAGTTTAACACACGCAGCACAAAAACAAATTCTAAGCAGAAATCTACGACCACAGCCATTGCCTATTACTGTTATACCCTGTTGCGCCGATCTGGAACTTTTTTCGGATGCACGGGTTACCGGTACGGAGAAGCTACAACTGCGAAAGGAATTAGGTATAGCGGAAGATGCCTTTGTTTTAAGTTACCTGGGGAGTATAGGAACCTGGTATTTGCCCGGCGAAATGATGGACTTTTTTAAATGCCTATGTGAACGGCGGCCAGATGCCTGCTTTTTGTTTATCACCACCGAACCGCGCGAATATCTGACAAAGCTTGCCGCAGAACGCGGAATTGCAGCTGATAAAATAATCACCATACAGACCACACACGCGCAGGTACCTGCCTATTTGTCGCTTAGCAACTGGTCGATATTTTTTATTAAGCCCGTATTCTCTAAAATGGCTTCCTCTGCCACTAAGCAAGGAGAGATAATGGGCATGGGCATTCCGCATATATGCAACGAGGGGGTAGGAGATATTGCGGACATATTAAAGGGAGGCGAAGTAGGGATCACCATTCAGGAGTTCAGTAACGCTGCTTATAACCGCGCAATAGACGAAGTGATTGGAAAAACTTTTGATAAAAACGCTATAATTGCAAAGGCCGCAGAAGTATACTCCTTGCAGAAAGGTGTGGCCCAATACGCTTCCGTTTACAAAATGCTTTCAAATCGGTAAAGCTGTTTGAGATGAAGATGACCCCCTCCAGATACTTATGGCTTAATGTACTGCTTTTAGTTTTTTGCTTATTTATTAAAACGCACGATAGAATTGCCCGGCCCGTTGTAGGCACCGACAACTATTGGCAACTGGCGGCTGCTGAGAGTTTCTTAAATGGCAATGGGCTTACTATCGCAAATTGCGACACAGCAGATTTTTCCAAAATTACCAGAGCACGTTTAGTGGGCTGGCCTCCGGGCTATCCTTTGGTTGCTGCACCGGTTTTTAGTTTTTTTCAGAAGGACCCACTCAAAACCGAAATGCTGGTTTTCTTTTTAGCGGTATGCCTGCATTTCGGCTCGTGGTTTTTAATTTTTAAACGCATGGGCGGTATTTACTGGCAACGTGTATTGCCGCTGTTTTTAATCGTTTCCATATTTCTGGCTAATCCCTTTAAGGCCATGGGTGCGCCCACCGATGCCCTTTCGCTGGCATGTTTCAGTTTAGCGGCCTTCTTCTTTTACCGCATCTATGAGTATAAGCAGCAGGAATCAGAAGCGCCATTTGCTTACCTGGCAGGGCTATCTTTGGCCGCTTACTTATGCAGCTTTTTCCGGTATGCTTATTACCCAGTTACCTTAACATTTGTGGCCCTGTTCTTATTGCTGTTGCTGGTTTTCGGAAAAAGATATTTACGACCACTGCTTATACACGGAGGCATAGTGGCCGTGTTGTTAGCCGCACAGTTATGGTACGATATGTCAGGCCCCAATGGCATGCAACGTGTAGGGAGTTTATCCAGCAAAGGGCTGACCCTGCACTTTGAATTTCTTAAATACTTTGATGCTGTGTTTTTCAATGCGGTATTTAACGATAACCTTGTTTACAAGTCCTTAGGTTTTATGCCACCCATCAAAGAGTTTGTGGTAAAAGCTTTTGCACTTATGTTTCCGGTGGGCATGTTGCTTTTTTTATTGCTGACGGCCGGTATCCTGAGCTTTTGGAACAAGCTTCCTTCTTCCAATCGGCTTCGCGCCCTGCTGGCTGACAAAACCGGAATTCTCTATACGCTAGGCCTGGCAGCCTCGCTTATTAATGTGGCTTTTATTACGCTGTTATCTTTAAAGAGCAATTCGGCCAAGGAAGAATACGTGTGGACCTGGATTATGCTTACCCGGTATTTTGTACTGGCCTTGTTTTTTATTCAACTTGGAGCAGTGCTGGTAATTGTTACAGGCTGGGAAGAGGGAAACAAAACGATCAAAACAAAACTATTGGTGTATGGTCTCAGTTTCTTTCTGTTGGCTGGTGGCTTGCTGGGGGCTTCGCAATTAGTAAGGCTTAATATGAAAATGAGCCCCACTGACTATAAAGCCAACTTACGCGTTTTATACAACCCTCCGGGCGCTATTAATGATATGCTTGAGTTTCAACAAAAACTGCGTAACAGTAAGGAACCATTGGCATTTGCCCCGCTGCCGTTAAGCGAAAACAATTACCTTTCGCCCATTGTGGCGCAAACGGGAGTGCCATTTTTTGAGCGCGACAGGTTAATGGCCGGTAAAATCAAAACCAGTAAGCCGGTGAAAGCGCTTGTTGCCGTTCGCACTAATGCGGAGGATGAAATGACGAAAAAATACTGTGAAAATGCACAGGCCGAGGTATATGCACAGTTGAAAAACGCCGGCATTACCGTTTATGCTTTAACCATTTTACCATAGCCAGATAAGGTAGTTTATGCTTCATAATAAAACCATAGCCGTAGTGGTGCCGGCTTATAACGAAGAGTCGCAAATAGGAATGGTTATTGAAACCATGCCTGCTTATGTTGACCGCATAATAATAGTAAACGACAAATCGAAGGACAAAACTGCAGAAGTGGTACTGTCCTATATAGCGAAAGACAACTCTGTCCGAACGCCTATTGTCAGCGATTTAAAGAGCGATTTTAAAGATACCATTTACAATCGTGCGGATTCTGTTTTGCGGCAAATGGCGATAGATGAAATGAAGTTCTTTCTGCCATCGGAAGTGGCAAACAAGGATCCTGAAAATGACCGGGTAATCCTCATCAATCAACTTGAGAATGGCGGCGTAGGTGCGGCCATCGCAAGGGGTTATAAATGGGCAAAGGACCATGGCATAGACTGCACTGCAGTAATGGCTGGAGATGGGCAAATGGATCCGGATGAATTGGAGTCGATCTGCATGCCTGTAATTAAAGATGGCGTGGATTATGTAAAAGGCAATCGTTTGATACACCGCAGCGCCTGGTTGGTAATACCCAAAACACGCTACTTCGGCAACAGTATTCTTTCGATTTTAACCAAAGTGGCGAGCGGATACTGGCATGTTAGCGACACGCAAACAGGTTATACCGCTATTTCTAAATCTGCTATTAATGCCATCCGGCTTTACGACATTTACCGTAGCTACGGCATGCCTAATGATATGCTGGTAAAACTGAACATCGCATTTTGTACACTAAAAGAAGTGGAGATTAAGCCCATATACAATGTGGGCGAGCAAAGCAAGATGAAGATATTTAAGGTTATACCGCGTATTTCGTGGTTGCTTATAAAGTCCTTCTTTAAGCGACTTTGGATTAAATATTTATTCCGCGATTTCCACCCCCTGTTTTTACTTTACAACCTGGCCTTTTTACTATTTATTATGGCCATACCGTTTGCTTATAAAATACTGCACATCTTGTGTTTCGAAACGCGATCGGTAAATCCTGTAACCCTGCTGGCCTTTATGTTTTTATCTATCAGCGCACTCAATTCGTTTCTGTTTGCGATGTGGATGGACATACAGGATAACGAGCGACTTTATAAGTAAGCGAATAGGGCCGGAGGTTTTATTTGTTGCACTTTTGCCCTGTTAAAGAAATTACGGTGTACCGCTGCCATGGAATTAAAAAGGCTTGACAATGATGAACGCTGGAATTTGTTTGTGGACGCTTCTCCGCAGGGCTGTTTATTTAATTATACCTGGTATCTGCGTTCGTTAGGGTTGGATTACGAAATATGGATTGTTGAACGCAGTGGCGAGATTTGTGCCGGCACTATAGTTTGTAAGTTTAATAAGGCGTGGACCTTTGGGCCATTCCAAAAGTATATGGGGGTGTTGTACGCTGAGTTCGAAGGCAGCAATTATCAGCGTATAACAAACCAACGAAAGGCAGCGGCATTGCTGGCTGCGAAAACAACCGAGCTACCAGGCTACAGCTATTTTTTTCACCCCTCTTTTGTGGATTGGCTGCCATTTTACCGGCACGGGTACTCCGCTGATACCTACTATACGTATCGTATTAATCTGAATGGCATGAGCCCTGAAGATTTGCTCAATTTATGTGCACCGCGACTGCGGACTAAAATCAGGAAAGCCTCTTCAGAAGTTACGTTACAGATAAAAGACAACACCAGTGTTGAAGAGTTTTACAGGGTTTACCAGAACGCTTTTCACCGGCATGGAAACCCAATGCCGATCGAACATGACAAGTTCAAAACCCTCTGCAACGGAATCATGCAAAACACCCGGCTTCAATTGTATAGCCTCCACACCGTTGAGGGCAATATAACTTCGGTTTTAGGCATTGCCTATGATCGTAAAGCGGCCTACCTGCTTTTCAACGGATTCGACAGTCAATATCGTGAAGAAGGGCATAACGAACTGCTTATTTATCGCGCTATCTGCCAGGCGGCAGAGCATGCCACAATTTTTGATTTCGAAGGAAGCATGCTGCCGGGGGTAGAGTCATTCTACCGTCAGTTTGGCGGTGATTTTACCCCTTACTTCCGAATTTATAAGAACTCATTTCTTCGTCAGGCGCGTTTGTTTCTTGCCGGCCAATATCATTCGGTAAAGGCAAAGGGCTCCAACATTTTTAAAACAGAGGAATGAAGTTCAAAGACCTTTTCAAATACCTGTTTTATTTCTCTCTCCTGTTTCTGGCCGTAAAGCTATACCGGGATGGCTTTCTACACTTGCCGCTGATTCATTCGGTGTTCAGCTTTGCTGTAAGTATTCTTTTTTTGTTCGCAGGTTTTTTGTGTACCGCTGCCGGTTGGGGATTGTTTTTAAAGCTGTACGGAGTGAATACAGGTTTTAAGGATGCGGTTATTTCTACCGGACTTCCTGTATTCACCAAGTATATACCTGGTTCCATTTGGTCAGTAATTGGCGGTGCTGAGTATGTAACCAGCCGTCATGGTATATCCCGTCAAATAACTTTTACCGCCTCCTTTGGCAGTCAGATGTTGTCGTTGTTTACCGGGTTTGTGCTGGCGCTTCTTTCCCTGTTGGTATTACCTCGGGCCATGGCGTTAAAATGGGGGCCAATAGTCGGCGCCCTGGTTATTGTTAGCGCCCTGGTGCTGTTTTCATCACATTTCCGAAAACTGGTAAACTATACCGCCTTAAAGATTTTAAAGAAGAATATCGACATGCCTGCTGCATCAAGCGCATCTTTAATCAGGTTGATGCCTGTTTATTTTTTCATGTGGTTGCTGTTTTCGCTGTTTTTTTATTTCTATGCCCAATCGGTAAGCCTGCAAACGGTACCGTTATTTACAGCAGCAGGGTTTCCGCTGGCAGGTGTTTTTGGTATTGTAGCTGTATTTGCACCCGGTGGTTTGGGTGTGCGCGAAGGTATTATGACCTTTTACCTGAAAGCACTCGGCTTTACCATTCCTGAAGCAGCTTCCATAGCACTGGGCAGCCGCGGAGTTTTTATCATCGGTGAATTTTTCATTTTTGCTTTAGCTGTGATTTTTCGATATCTCGACAAACGCGGTGAACCGCAACAAACAAATTAATTTATGACGAACCTTGACGAGTTATTGGAACTGCCCTGGAAAAAAACCTTTATCAGTATTATGCGCAGGCATAGTATGGATAAGTTGGTTGAATCGGGCCAGTATTCTTTTTCGCAGAAACACGATGCCTTTTTAAAGAGTAAATGGGCTGACGTGTCGCCTTACACCTTGCTTGACCCTTTCCGTATGGGCCGCCTGCTTGACCTCACAGAAACCATATTTAATGTACCAGGCGACATAGTGGAATGTGGCTCTTTTAAGGGGGGCACCGGATTGCTTCTGGCATTCTTTTTACGCGAAAACGGAATAAAAAAGAAGCTTCACCTGTTCGATAGTTTTGAAGGACTACCGGAACCCCATGCTGAACACGATAAAGGGTACAAGCAGGGCGAATACAAAAGCAACCTCGATGAGTTACAACAGGTAATTGCCAAACATAATTTGCAGGAATACATTACGCTGCACAAAGGCTGGTTTAATACAACAGTGCCCCCGTTTACGGCGCATAACCCATCCATTGCCCTTTTACATATCGATTGCGATTTATATGAAAGCACCTGCGATTCTTATGCGCCCTTATTGCCGTATGTAGAGGCGGAGGGCCTTGTAGTATTTGACGATTATAACGATGGTGCCGGTGGAGAAAAACGAGCGGTTAAAGAAATACTGAAGGCCGAAAAGCTTTTTTACCAGGGGCCTGCACCACAAGCCTATTATTACAACAGCGACAGCCAAAAACCTGCTGCTGCGGCCCGTAATGGTCTGATCACGTACAGCTTTGATCACATTTTAGCCAATGCGCCTTATTTGCTTTGGCTTGAGAAAATCGGCAGGCTTGATTATGCCTCGGAAATAAAGAATTATTTAGGCCAGGTTGCTTAATTATTGCCATGCTGCTGGAAGAGATATTACAAAAAGACAGGCGCCTGCGGGTGTTACATCTGGAACTGAAAAAGGAGAGTTATTATCGCCCTGAAATAACCCGTCACTTTTCGGATTACCTGGACGCCTATTGTGTGTACAATCACTTAACAGCAGAGGAAGTATTACAGAGCTACCACAACTTTGTGGCGGAGTATCTGGGCGATTTAAAAGCTTTCCAGGCCACAGGATTGTATCCCTTCCAGCGCGGCGAGAACCGCAGCAAAACCCGGCAAGATTATGACCTTGCGCTTATTCTGTCTGCCTTTTTCGAAAAAGTGCGGCATGCTGTATTTGCTGCCATAGCTGACAGTTACCAAACATTAACCCCGAACGAACAATTGCTTTTTATTGGCCTTGGCCCCGGCCTGGAACTGGAGTTGCTGGAGAAGCCGGCACGGGTGGATGCGTACGATACCTCGTTAGCACCCTTTGTAAAAAACCGGTTCAGCCAACACCATTTGGTGGAGGAACTGTTTATTGAAAAGCCCGGAGGATACAATCGTATTTATTGTGTGGAATTGCTGGAACACATTCCCGATCCGGAAGGATTGATAAAACATATGGCTGTTTCGCTTAAGCCCGGAGGTCTGCTTTATTTTACTACCGCCAGCGATATGCCTCAGTTCGACCATCTTGTGAATTTTACCGGCCGCAACCTAACTTCTTGTTTTACAGAGGCAAATCTGGTGGTGTTGGAAGAAAAAGAGCTGTTACACAGCTATGCAACCGGCGGTTTAAAATCCGGCAATACGTGGTATATTTGTCGCAAAACATAAAGCGCAACCTGCGATGGAAGAAAAGTTAAAAGAAGTGATGGCGGCTGTTTTGGAAGTTAGCCCTGCTGAAATTACCGAGAATGCCTCTACAAAGACCCTGCAAAACTGGGATTCGTTAAAACATATGAACCTGATTATGGCTATTGAAGACGAGTTCAATATTGCTGTTGACGACGAGGCCATTGCCGATTTAACAAGCTACAAAGCGCTTGCCGATTACCTGAAAGCCAAAATATAGTGCAGGTATGCTAAAGCAAATGCTGGTAATGGGTTATCAACTGCTGTTTTCCAGCATCTTGTTCGATATCCCTCTACTCGATAAATTAAAAAGTCTGTTTCTGCGGTTGGTAGTTGATATCGGCCCCGGAAGCTATATACGGCACGCTACCTTTTTTAATTCCAGCCACGCCAATATAAATGGCATGGGCAAGTTAAAAATAGGTAAGGGCGTACTGATTAAACAAAACTGCGAGATAGACTATTCCGGTAATGTGACGATAGGCGACAACGTGAACATTGCACAACACGTAATGATTTTTACCCATGGCCACTCGTTTAAGGACAAGAACCCTGAAACCGTTAAGAACATCAATTTTACCCCCATCGTTATTCACGATCACGTGGTAATTGGCTCGGGTGCAAAAATTATGGATACCGTAGGCGAGATAGGGGAAGGTGCGGTAATTGCAGCAGGCGCTGTGGTTATTAAGGATGTACCACCCTATACTGTAATGCTCGGAAATCCGGCCCGCCCCATTTTTAAGCGTGGCGAGGGAAATGTAAGCGTATAAGCATATGAGCGAAAACAAAGGCACCGGATTGAATTATCAGGAGTTGTTACGTGCCAATAAAAACCTGGCTCAGCAGGTAGCAGGCAAACCCGAATACAGGGTGCAGGTGCTCTCCAATATCACTATTAATCAATTGGCAGAACCCCTTGAATACGTATTGCGCACAGGAGGGTTAAATGCAAAAGTTTACGTTGGCGATTTTAATAATATAATACCCCAGGCGGCACAGGCAAAGGACTATCAGGCCACCCTTATTTTTTGGGAAACCTGCAATATAATTGAGGGCCTTCAGTTTAAGAGCCAGGCAATGGATCGTGCCGGCGCCGATTCTATTATCGAAAAAGTAAAATCCGAAATAGATCTTGCCTTAGCCAATTTGCAGGGCGCTTCGCTGGTGTTATGGAACCGGTTTTCTTCGCTGGCATTTGAAAGTAATAGCCTTGGCAAGAGCAACTTTGATTACATAGCAGGGGAGTTAAATACTTATCTGGAAAAACGATTGCCCAGGGGATTTTTTCTGATAGACCTGGACAAGATATTGAGTAGGGTTGGAGTGGAACACGCCATCGATCCTAAATTCTTCCTGCTTTTTAAAAGCCTGTATTCCTACCAGTTTAATTTGGTCTACAGCCATTTTGTGGCCCCTATTTTTAACGCCGTAACAGGAAGAGTGAAAAAAGTGCTGGTGCTGGACGCCGATAATACCCTGTGGAATGGTATTATAGGTGAGGATGGAATGGATGGTATAAAGATGGTACACAGCGAATCAAAAGGTGCTCCTTACGCCGAAATACAATGCATCGCCAAGGGTTTAAACACAGAAGGTGTGCTGCTGTGCATCTGCAGCAAGAACAACTTTAATGACGTTAAGAAGGTGTTTGATGAGCACCCCGACATGCTGTTAAAATGGGAGGACTTTACGATTAAAAAGATAAACTGGAACGATAAGGTGAGCAACCTGCGCGAGATGGCCGCTGAGTTAAACCTGGGGCTGGATTCCTTTGTGTTTGTCGACGATTCGGATTTTGAAGTAAACTATGTACGTGAAAACCTGCCCGGCATTACGGTGTTTCAGGTACCGGTTAAGCAGTTGTATAATTACCCTGCTGTATTTAAGGAGGCGGCCCGATTGTTCTTTAACCCTAACCGCACGAAAGAGGATACAGAGAAAGTACAGCAATATGCCGATGAGTTGAAAAGGAAGGAAAGCGAGAAAGAGTTTCAGTCGTATGAAGATTACCTGGCCTCGCTAAAACTGGAATGCAACCTGTATATCAACCCCGGCTCACAGGTGCCCCGTATTTCGCAAATGACCCAGAAAACCAACCAGTTTAACTTTACAACCCGCCGCTATTCTGAGCCGGACATTACTGGTTTCTTAAACTCCAAAGATGCATTAACGGTGACGTTCGACGTTAAGGACCGTTTCGGTGATTATGGCATAACCGGATTGTACATCCTGAGAAACATGGGTGCCGGCACCTGGGATATTGATACATTGCTGATGAGTTGCCGCGTAATTGGAAGAAAGGTTGAATACGCCATATTTGAAAACCTGGCTAACCATATAAAGGCACTGGGAGGTAAAACGCTGACCATAACTTACACCCGTACACCCAAAAATGTGTTAGTGGAAAATTTTGCCGATGAACTGGGCTTTGAAATTGTTGAGCAGGACGAAACCGATAAAAAGTATGTGCTTGACTTAGAGAAGTTTAAGGGCTACGCGTTAAACTATGTAAAGGTTAACAGCAATTACAGTGGCACATCCACCTCCACCCCATAGCTGTGCGTTAATTTTGCCGCGTTTGTTTTCTACCTTTTAATACAACCCTTTTACAGTAGTGGGTATCTTTTATTCGGGCATTCCCGAATGGGATTTAAACTGTTATCTTAGCCAATACCGTATGCGAAAACTGTACATCTCCTGGCTTGTTGTTTTTGTATTGAGCATTCTGAACTGTGGTTTAGTGCATGCCCAATCATTTAACCCCTCTCAATTACCTAATCTTGGTTTATGGTTAAGGGCCGATACCCTAATGACTGCTCCGGGCAATAGCGTAACCCAATGGGGAGATTTAAGTCCCAATGCACTTACCGCAGTCCAAAACGATGCAGCGCGAAAGCCTCTGCTGGTCACCGGCCTCTGTGGCAAACCTGCTATAAAGTTTGATGGCGTAAACGATACGCTAAGTGTGCCGGCAATTAACGGAGCTGGCACCTCTTCAATAACCGTTTTTGTAATTGCCAAAGGCGAAAGTGTAAGTACAGGTGTTCGCAACTTAATAGCCTTAAATGCCGGTGCTGCCGGTTTTTGGATGTTTCAATCGGGTAACCCGCAAACACTCTGGATTAAAAATGGAGGTAACGTTAACACCACTGGTAGTCTTCCGCTTACAGGTTACCCGTACAAAATTGTGGAAGCTGTAAAAGAGGTAAACACGCGATTAAAAGTATATCTGAACGAGGCGCAGGTACTAAATACCACAACCAACACCGCTGCCTTTACCAATGGAGCTGTATCGTTGGGCGGTGGATTTAGTAATGCCTTTTTTAAAGGAGAAATAGCTGAAGTAATTGTTTATAATGCAGCGCTGGATAGTACCGCACGCCGGCAGGTTGAAACCTATTTATACAATAGGTATGCACCGCCTGTGAATCTGGGTAACGATACGACCATTGCATCGGGTATATGTCCGGTAGCTTTAAATGTGAATGGATGTTTTACCTCACAGGTATGGTCTACCGGTGCAACAACGTCTTCCATTAACGTAACACAAAGCGGCGCTTATTGGGTAGCAGCTACGGATGTGTTTGGGCGAGTTACCCGCGATACCATACAGGTAAATTACGTGGACAATGCCTTGCTTAATCATCCTGACACCACGATTTGCCAGGGATCGTCCATAACTTTAATTCCGAATTTAGCCACACCGGGCAACTATACCTATTTGTGGCAAAATAACAGCACTTCGCCAACGCTTACAGCATCAGCTGCAGGCAATTATTTTGTGCGGGTAACCGAAACATCCACCGGCTGCAGCGTTTATTCCGATACGCTCACCTTAAACGTAGATAATTTTGCTTCTACAGTTAGTCTCGGACCCGACAAATCGTTGTGTGCAGGCAATAAAATCGGGTTAGTAAGCCCTGCTACCGGCTGGAATAGTCTGGCCTTTAACTGGTCGAACGGAACAACGGATAGCCTATTAACGGTTTCCATTTCAGGAACCTATAACGTTACTGTTACCTCGGCCATAGGCTGTGTAGGTTCGGATAATATTAACGTGGTTATTTCCGGAAACGCCCCGGTGGTAACGTTTACAGGCGACACGCTTTGTCTTGGCGAAAGTTATGTTCCACAAAACACCAGCACAACAACCGATACTTCGGTTATAAATTACTACCGCTGGAATTTTGCAAACGGTGACACCAGCCTGGCGGCCAACCCTGTTTATACCTATAACCAACCGGGCACCTACAACGTAGTTCTTTTAGCCCGCACCTCTGCCGGCTGCAGCGCCAGCGCCAGTCGCACAGTGGTAGTAAACACTGTACCCGCCGCCGCCTTTGCCGCAGGAACCGCCTGTGTACAAAATGCGTATCAATTTACAGACCAAAGCACCCCACCTGCAGGGGGTATTATTGCAACCTGGGGCTGGACATTCGGCGATGGTGGTATAGCTGCCCTTCAGAGCCCATCCCACACATATACAGCTACAGGCACCTTTGCAGCGCAGCTAATTGTTACTGCTACCAGCGGTTGTGCGGATACAGTTACACAAAACATTCAAGTGGTTAGCACAGCTGCCGCACCGGCCGTGGCCACCCTCGTTAACCCGCTGCCGAATGCCCAAACCGGCTCTACTACTGTACTCTTTCAATGGAACGCATCGGCCAATGCAGTTAGATATGTGCTGCAAACGGCGACTGATACCGGCTTCACTGCAAACCTTACCAGTGTATCTACGACAGGTACACAGCTAAGCCAAAACTTAACAACCAACACCTGGTATTGGCGCGTGTGGGCTTATAACATCTGCAATGATAGTACGGCTACCGCCTTCCGCAAATTGGTTATCTTCTCTCCTCAAAGCTTACCTAATCTGGCTTTGTGGCTTTCGGGTGATGCCGGTGTAGTATTGAACGGAAGCAATGTAAGTGGCTGGAACGACCAGAGCGGAAACGGATTTAACGCCTCGCAACCTACAGCCATACAACAGCCTACTCTTTTAAGCGATGTTAAGTTGCTGAATCACCTGCCGGCTATTCAGTTTGACGGCAATGATAGCCTTACCGGTGTAAACATTACCGGTGCTGACGCATCTTCGCTTTCCATTTTTATTGTTGGTCGTGGCACTTCGGCCGCGGCAGGGGTTCACAATTTTATCACGATGGGCGGTGGCCTGGGTGGTTTGTGGCTCTTTGAAAGTGGTGGCAACCCACAGGTGCTGGGTATAAAAAACAACGGAGCCAATTATCTTACCAGTGGAACCGGATCTCAACTGCCTGCAGGCGGTTATCCGTTTAAATTAATTGAAACAGTTAAGCGAATTAGCGGTACGCACCTTGCTTATATTAACGAGAATCAGGTTTTAAATTCGTCAGTGGCAAATGCCGTAGCGCCTTTTGCTCCGGGCAAGTATGCCTTGGGTACAGGCTTTAATGCTTATTTCAAAGGCGAGATTGCAGAGATATTAGTTTATGAACAAGCGCTGGATAGCAATAGCCGGCGTAGTGTCGAGAATTATCTCTACAACAAATACGCCCCACCGGTTAATCTTGGTCCTGATTTGACCGCAGCGGATTTTTGTCCGTTAAAACTGACCGGGGGAGATCGATTTGTTAGTCAGGTATGGTCAACAGGCCAAACTGCCGACACCATACAGGTTGTTGAACCGGGCACTTATTCCGTAGTGGCCACTGATTTATTCGGACGTATTTCACGCGATACAATTATCGTTGCTTTTCCCAACCGGCACTTGAACAGCACGGCTGTTACTATCTGTCAGGGCAACTCAACCAACTTGTTTCCATTATTGAGCAATCCCGGTAATTTCACCTATACCTGGCAAAACAATTCCCATACCCCGACCTTTACGGCAAATGCTGCTGGTACTTATTACGTGACCATCTCAGCAAATGGTTGTAACATCAATTCCGACACTGCCACTGTAACTATTGATTACTTCAGCACTACGGCCTCCTTAGGCCCCGACACCGTTTTATGTGCTGGCAATCAGTTGGGCCTTACTGTACCTTCAGGTAACTGGGCAGGCTACACGTTTAACTGGTCGAACAGTACCGCCGACAGTCTGATTGTAGTAAGTGTAACGGGACCTTATGCCCTTACAGTAACCAACGCCCTGGGATGTGTGGCTACCGATGTGGTGAATGTTACCATAGCCGGCAATGCGCCCGTAGTTAGTTTCACGGGCGACACGCTTTGTTTCGGCACCGTTTATCAGCCGGCAAACAACTCGGTTTCTACGGATACATCCAGCATAACCGCTTACCTATGGCGTTTCGGCACCGGCGACAGTAGCTTGCTTGCCTTACCTGCTTATACTTATAATGCTGCCGGCGTTTATACGGTAAGGCTTACCGTGCGCACATCAGCAGGTTGCAGCAATAGCGCACAACACATTGTGGAGGTTCGTGCTAACCCGGTTGCCGGCTTTACAGCAGGCACAGGCTGTAGCGGCAATGCTTTGCAGTTTACTGATCAAAGTACAGCGCCTTCCGGCTCGGTTATAAACCAATGGTTGTGGCAGTTTGGTGATTTAAGCGCGAATAGCACCCAACAAAATCCGTTGCATACGTATGGCAGTGCCCAAACGTATACCGTAAGTTTAACAGCAACAGCGGCTAATGGATGCAGCGATACCGTACAACAAACAGTAACGGTAGTAAGCAGTGCCCCGTTTCCCGGCCAGCCGGTTTTAATTGCACCTTTAAATAATGCACAATCCACTTCCGACTCCATTGTGTTTGCCTGGAATACAGCCTTAAACGCAGCCTCGTATATTATTACAATCTCCACCTCTCCAACCTTAACGGTTAGCCCTGTTACGGCCACGGTTACTGGTACCCAATACGGCATAGTACTGCCCGGAAATCAAACCTATTACTGGCAGGTGCAGGCGGTAAATATTTGCGGCCAAACCAGCAGTAGCAGCATTCAAACCTTTAGCATTTTCTCACCGGCCAATCTCCCTAACCTCGCTTTATGGTTACGTGCCGATTCAGGCGTGGTACAATCAGCACAAAAGGTTAGTCAGTGGCGCGATATGAGCGGTGGATTGCACCATGCTACACAGGTAAATACAGCAGCACAACCTACTTTTGTGCCATCTAACAATCTCTTAAACTACTTACCTACGCTGCAATTCGACGGTGCAACGGGTACCAGTGGCGACAATCTGATGGGTGACACGCTGACTGGTGCCGAGAACAGCTCCCTCACTTTCATCTTTATAGCTAAGGGAGGCACCGCCGCAAATTCCGGGGTTAAAAACTTTATCGCTTTAAACGACCCTGCCACTTCACTGAACGGTTATTGGATTCTTGCCACTGCTGATAAAATGCTGATTAAAAACAACGGCACTAATTACCCAACGGGTGGATGTGGTTATCTGCCTTCGGCAGGATACCCATATACATTGTTGGAGGCGGTAAAGGATTTTGGCAATAAAACATTGCTTTACCAAAACGAAACACAGATTAATACCAACCCGACTTCAGGCGCGGGTGGTAGTTTCGTAAATGGTAATTATTTTATTGGAAAAGGTTATAACAACGTAAACTTTAAAGGCGAGATAGCTGAGATGATTGTATATCGTTCAGCTTTGGATAGCACCAGCAGAAGGCAGGTAGAAAATTATCTTTATAACAAGTATGCACCACCGGTTAATCTGGGCCCCAATATTGTGCAAACGTATAGCCTGTGCCCTGTAACACTGGATGCCAGCAACAGGTTTGTAAGTTATTTATGGAGCACTGGCGAAACCACCAGTACTATCGCAGCACGCTTTAGCGGCACCTACTCGGTTACGGTTGTTGATGTGTTCGGCAGAACAAGCAGCGATGAAGTAAATGTTACCATCCCTTATCAGGGTAACACAGTAGGCGATACCGTACTCTGTTCAGGCAGCAGCGCAACAGTTGCCGTAGCGCTTTCCTCATCGCCTTATACCGTTAAATGGTACAACAGCGATACTTCTCAATTAATTGTTGCCAACCCGTCTGTAACACTATCCAACTCCGGAAACTATTTTGCGATAATGACCGATACGAATAATTGTTCTTTTGTTTCTGATACGGTACATCTGCAGGTAGACAGCTTTGCTTATCATTCACTGCTGCCAACGGATACCACGGTTTGCGAAGGCAATGATATTAGCCTCGTTACCGCGCCTTATACAGCACAAACTATCTTGTGGAGCAATGGTGCAACAGGCAGTACTATCACCGTTACCGCCAGTGGCGAGTTAAGTGTGGTGGTGCAGGACATCAACACTTGTGTGTCTTTTGACACTATACAGGTTACAAAAAGCTGGGTAGCGCCGTTAACCGATTTCTCAGCTGCTAATGTATGTTTGGGCGATACCGTTTATCTCAACGACCTCTCCACCCCGCTGGCACCAGACCAAATCAAATCACGCCATTGGGATTTTGGTGATAACGCAACAGACTCCGCCCAGCAAATTGCGCATTACTACAGTTTGCCGGGATCGTACCAGGTTCAAATGACAGTATTGACTGATAGCGGTTGTACCGGCTTTAAACAGAAGACGGTTAAAGTATCTTCCCGTCCAACAGCGTCGTTCATATATAACGGCCCTGTTTGTGCCGGTAGCACCTTGTCTTTTATGGACAACAGCACAGTAATAGGCGGCGATGTACTTATCAACTGGGATTGGACATTCAATTTTACAGATCAGTATGCTGCTCAAAATGTGGCTTATACCTTCCTGAATCAGGGCGTGGTGCCGGTTCAATTAGTGGTAACCAGCAATCAGGGTTGTTCGGATACGATACAGCAAACGGTGGAGGTGTTTGCTTACTTCCAGGCCGACTTTGATTACAGCCATATATGCTTGGGTGAAGTAACTCAGTTTACAGATCAAACGCAATCGTTCGCAGTAGTTGGGTGGACATGGGACTTTGGAGATGGCAATGCATCCTTGTCTCAAAATCCGCAGCATACCTATACTACTGCCAACAGCTATCCTGTTACCCTGCTGGCGGAAAATGCCATTGGCTGTGTGGATACAGCCATACATGTGGTAACAATTGTAGACCCTCCTGTGGCTGACTTCAACGGAACGGTGGGCTGTTATTCGCAACCTTATCAACCTCAGGACATCACACTTTCGCCAAGCGAATCTGTTACCAGCTGGCAATGGACTATTAACGGAAGCCATTACAATAGTCAAACGCCGCAACATCAGTTTACAGATAGCGGGACCTATCAGGTACAATTGATAGTAACTACTACGAGCGGTTGCGTTGATTCGGTTACTAAATCGGTGAGCGTAAAATCTAATCCGCTTGCCGACTTCGGCATTTACCCATTATATGGCGAGGCCCCCGCAACCATCACCTTTACAAATCAAAGCGCAGGCGCTAATACATATCAATGGTATTTTGGCGACGGAAGTTTAAGTACCGACGAGAATCCTTCGTATACCTATTTGAGTAATGACACCTTTACCATTAGCCTGGTAGCGTATAGTCAATATGGTTGCAGCGATTCAACTTCGCGCCAATTTGTAGTAGCGCCTACAACGCTGGATGTAGCGGTATCGAATGTAGAAACAGTAATCAAGCCTTTAGGCGACGGAACTATTGAAGTGACCGTGAATGCCCGTTTAAGCAATTTAGGCACACGGGTTATTACCGACATTAAGCTATACGCAACCATCGGAACTGGTGGGGTATTTACCGAGGACTGGAGCGGATTGCTTTACTCAGGCCTAACAACACCTTATACCTTTAGTGCTAAGTTTATTATAAGTGCCGACCACGCTGATACATATGTTTGCGTAGAGGCCAAAGAGGTAAACAAAGGCGAAACGGAAATCAGCACTGGAAATAACAAGCAGTGCGTATCCCTCAACGAGGCTATCCAGTTGGTAGGTCCTTCGCCTAATCCGAGCAGCGACCATGCTACATTGGGCCTTATTCTGCCTAAGGCCGGCGAGGTGTTCATTGCCGTAGTAAACAACCTGGGGCAATACGTAATACCCGAGCAGGGATACAATTTACCGGCCGGCCGCAGCGATTACGAAGTGCCGATTGAAAGTATGCGCGCTGGCGAATACTATATCCGTATTAAATACAACGATGATAAATTGATGCGCAAGTTTGTAGTGCGTCGCTAATACCAACCGGCATGCCGCCAGCGTAGTTTGTTACTTACGGCGGCATGCTGCGTTTTATGCTAAATACGGATTGAAAACAACCAATCGAATTAAAAATTCATAAAGGCCGGTTAACGGGCGGCAACAATTTCAGTAAGTACCCGTTAAAAATTATGTTTACCGAGAGATAATTACCGAAACCGGGATGAAGCGTTACCTGAAATATTTTACACCTGTGGCTGTAGTGGCCTTTGCTGTAGCCATTTGGGCCTTTACAGCTGCGCCTTACAGCGACTTTGAAGAGAAGAAGAACCTGGATATATACGTAACGCTCTACAAGGAGTTGAACACGTACTATGTAGATACCCTGAACCCTACCAAGTTGATGAAAAGCGGTGTGTACGAGATGCTGGAAAGCCTGGATCCGTATACTGACTTTATTGCGGAAGAAGACATGGAGGAGTATCGTACCCAAACTACCGGCCGCTATGGGGGCATAGGCGCGGTTATTGGTACGGAACAGGATTGGGTAATAGTATCGGAGCCCTATGAGGGATTTCCTGCGCACAAAGCAGGTCTGCGTGCCGGCGATCGCCTGATTGAAGTGGATGGCAAAAGCGCTAAAAATTACCGCACCGACCAGGTTAGCGCTATGTTGAAGGGCAAACCCGGAACCCAGGTAAAAGTAAAGGTAAGCCGACCCACAGCTTCCGGTACGCCTGAGGAGTTTTACGTAACCATGACCCGCGAAGAAATTAAGATTAAGAACGTGCCATATTACGGCATGGTGGGCGATGGTATAGGTTATATACGATTAACCGGTTTTATGGATCGCGCCGGCGCTGAAGTGCATAACGCGCTTCAGGCATTGGAAAGCAAAGGGAAGTTGAAAGGCCTGGTGTTTGACTTACGTGGCAACCCGGGTGGTTTATTGCCGGAAGCTATTAATGTGGTGAACGTATTTACCGATAAGCATACGGAAATAGTAAGCACCAAGGGTAGGATCGAAGACATGAACAAGGCGTATTACACGCTTAATGATGCTGTAGACGCCAAATTACCAATGGTGGTGCTGGCCGATGGCGGATCTGCTTCAGCGGCAGAGATTGTTTCCGGTTCATTACAGGATTTAGACCGTGCCGTGGTAGTGGGCCAAAAAACGTTTGGAAAAGGATTGGTGCAAAGCACCCACAACCTGGTGTATGGCGCTAAACTTAAAATTACAACTGCGAAGTATTACATTCCTTCAGGTCGTTGCATACAGGCCATTAACTATGCCGAGCGCAACGAAGATGGTAGCGTTAAGCGTGTTGCAGATTCGCTGAAAACGGCCTTCAAAACAAAGAATGGCCGTCAGGTTTGGGATGGTGGCGGCATTGATCCGGACATTACTATGGAGCCGGAGAAACTATCCAATATTGCTATCAGCCTTATCACAAAGAATCTCATTTTTCAATACGCCAACGATTACCGCATGCGGCACGATAAAATAGCCGATGCCAAAACCTTTGCCCTAACCAACGCCGAATACCAGGCTTTTGTGGACTGGGTAAGCAAAAAGGATTATGACTACACAACCAGGAGCGAGAAGTTGTATGAAGAACTGAAAGCGGCTGCGGAAAAAGAAGGTTATACCACATCGTTAAAAGAGGATCTGGAAGCCCTGAAGAAAACAATGATGCACGACAAACAGAATGACCTGATAAAGGAAAAAGTGCAGTTAAAGAGTATGCTGGAGGAGGAAATTGCTGCCCGTTATTATTTAGGTACAGGCCGTATTGAAAGTGCCTTACGCAGCGACCAGGAATTAAAGAAAGCCATAGAGGTATTAAATGACCCTAAAAAGGTGAGCGAAATTTTAGCGAAGAAATAACCGGAAACGGCACTAAGCAAGAGCATCATGAAGAGCAGATACATAAAGTTTTTGGTAGCAGCCCTGGTAGTGGTTGGCAGTTTCTCTTTTGCCGACTATTACTTCGAGGTATCCAAAAACATGGATATATTTTCAAACCTATATCACGAGGTAAATACCAGCTATGTTGACGAAGTAGAACCTTCTAAACTGATGCGCACCTGTGTGGATGGTATGCTTAAAACGCTTGACCCCTTCACCAATTATTTCAGCCAGTCGCAAATTGAAACCGCTCGTATACAACAGGAGGGCAAGTTTGGCGGATTGGGCATTGACATTGAAATAATGAATAGCTATCCTGTAGTTATCGGTGTATGGCAAGGCCGCCCTGCAGATAAGGCCGGCATTAAGGTAGGCGATGTAATTAAGGCCATCGACGGCAATAACACGAAGGATCGTAAGAAGGAAGAAATAGAGAAGTTTTTGATTGGCGAGCCTAACAGCAATGTAAACCTGCAACTGGAGCGTAAAACTTCACTGACGGAAACAAAAGTTATTAATCAAACCATTGCCCGTGCTGAAGTGCAGGAAACCAATGTGCCCTTCTTTGGAATGGTAAGCCCGACTGTTGGCTGCATTAAATTGAAAATATTTAATGAGCATGCCGGTCAAGATGTAAAAGACGCCTTTGATAGTTTGAAAAAGGCTAATCCTAATATGAGCGGCTTAATACTGGATTTACGCAGCAACCCCGGTGGGCTACTGGTAGAAGCCGTAAACATTGTAAACATCTTTATTGATAAAAACCAGTTGGTGGTTGATACCCGCGGCAAGGTGGAGGAGTGGAACAACACGTTTAAAACCCTTAACGACCCGGATGATCTGCATATACCTATTACAGTTTTAACGAACAGTATGTCCGCTTCAGCCTCCGAAATCGTTTCAGGTACGCTGCAGGATTATGACCGCGCGGTGATTATTGGTCAAAAAACCTATGGTAAAGGGTTGGTGCAGGTAACCAAGCCACTTTCGTATAACACCATGCTGAAAGTTACTACCGCCAAGTATTACATCCCTTCAGGCCGTTGTATACAGGCCCTTATTTACGCCGAACGTAATGCTGATGGCAGTGTGAAGCATGTGCCCGATTCGTTGAAGAAAGCATTTACTACGAAGAACGGACGTCAGGTGTGGGACGGCGGCGGTATTGACCCTGATGTAGTACTTCCCAAGCCCGAACACAGCAAAATTGCCGAATCATTGGCCTCGGCTAATTTGATATTTGATTTTGCTACCTATTATACGCTGCAGCATCCTGCTATTGAAGATCCTGCAGCATTCCATTTATCCGAAAAGGACTTCGCCGATTTTGTAGCTTTTGTAAAGGATAAACAGTGGGACAGCAAGTCGGTTTCGGAAGAAAAGCTGGAAGCTTTGAAGGACGCTGCTACCGAGGAAAAGTATTTTGATGCCGTAAAGAGCCAATATGAAACCATCCGCCAAAAGCTGCAACACAGCAAGGAACAGGATGTAAAAGACCATAAAGCCGAAATCATTACAGTTCTGGAAAACGAAATCGTAGGCCGTTATTTTTATGCTTATGGTAAGGTTAAAAAGAGTTACCAGAACGACCCCGAAGTGGCCAAAGCGTTGGATGTGCTGGCAAACAAGGCACAATACAGCGAAATTCTCTCAGCTCGTAAATAATAGGCTATCTTACTAATAATCAGCTGTTTATTGTTAGGGTAAGTTCTTTTTTTACAAGGATAAAGGAAGGATATTAGAGCTTGCTTTTGTTTCCCGTATTTTTTCAAAAACAGATTCTGCCTGGCGCAGCAACCGATCGAAGATGTAGTTTTTGTTAGGTTTGCTGCCCAAAATAAGTGGTTTAATGAAGTTTTCTGACATGAGTTATAGCCGGCCCGATGTTCAGGCGCTGGCCAACCGGTTCAATGATTTGCTAAAGAATTTTGATACAGCCGAAACTGCCGAAAAGCAGAAAGAAGTACTGAGCAGTATCAATGAACTGAAAAACGAGTTCCATACTTTTTCTTCGCTTGCTTCGGTGCGTAATTCCATCAATACGCAGGATCCTTTCTATGAGAGCGAGCAGGCCTATTTTGATACCAATGAGCCTTTATTGAAGGACCTTAATGTGCGTTTTTATAAGGCACTGGGCAATAGCCGATTTAAGGACGAACTACAGAAGAAATTCGGGCAGCAGTTATTCCGCCTGGCAGATATTAGCCTTAAAACTTTCGACACCAGCATAATTGATGACCTGAAAGAAGAGAATCGCCTGGGGACCGAATACACCAAGCTGGTAGCCAGTGCTGAAGTGGAATTCAATGGCGAGAAAATCACCCTTTCTGCTCTGGAGGCATTTGCGGAATCAACCGACAGAGCCGTTCGCAAAAAGGCATATGAAGCAAAATGGGGTTGGTTTGCACAGCACGAACAGAAGTTTGATGAGTTATACGACCTGTTAGTAAAAGTGCGTCACCGCATGGCAACAAAGCTGGGCTACAAGAACTTTGTGGAATTGGCTTATTACCGGATGTCGCGCACCGATTACAATGCCGAAAAGGTAGCTGTGTTCCGCGAACAGGTGCGTAAATATGTAGTTCCTATCGCTACACAGTTGCGCGAACGCCAACGCCAGCGTATTGGTGTAGATAAACTAAAAGTGTACGACTGGAACCACAATTTCGACAGCGGCAACCCTGCGCCAAAGGGCACGCCCGAAGAGATTGTTGCGAACGGACAGAAGATGTATGCCGAACTATCGCCTGAAACAAGGGAGTTCTTCGACTTTATGGTGAGCAACGAGTTGATGGATCTGGTAAATAAAAAGGGTAAGGCAAGCGGCGGCTATTGCACACTGTTTCCTAAACACAAGGCACCTTTCATTTTTGCCAACTTCAACGGCACCATCGGTGATGTAGATGTACTTACACACGAAGCCGGACATGCTTTTCAGGTATTCCAAAGCCGCTTTTTTGAGGTGGAAGAGTACTACTGGCCAACATACGAAGCCTGTGAGATACATAGCATGAGCATGGAGCATTTGACTTATCCGTGGATGCACCTGTTTTTTGGCGAAGACACTGATAAGTACAAGTTTGTACATATCAGCAACAACATCCTCTTTTTGCCCTATGGTGTATCTGTGGATGAGTTTCAGCACCGCGTTTACGAAAACCCGGAAATGACGCCTGCCGAGCGCAAAAAGTTGTGGCTTGAAATTGAACAGAAATACCGCCCCTGGGTGGATTATGATGGACAAGCTTATTTAGCCGGTGGTGGCATCTGGCAACGTCAGGGCCATATCTATCGCAGCCCGTTTTATTATATCGACTACTGCCTGGCCCAGGTTTGTGCCTTCCAGTTCTGGAGTAAAATGCAACAGGACTATAAAGCTGCCTGGAGCGACTACCTGCGTTTGTGCAAAGCTGGTGGTAGCGAATCGTTTTTAGGTCTGGTGAAACTGGCCGGGCTTAAATCGCCATTCGATGAATCAGCACTGGAGCCACTTTTTGGTGAAGTTGCAGGCTATTTAAATAGTGTGAACGACAAGGCTATGTAATAGCGTTCGACCCGCTCAAATTTCTTATAGGTTTTCTTTCGAGGACTGATACTTCTGTAAAAAGAGAACGTAGCAATTTCTTACATAATCGTTCCGGCCCCGCGCTTTTGCCGCTTGGCGGTAATATTTTTTAGCCAGGGACCATTCGCCTGTACTTTCGTAATAAGCGGCTTTCGAGAGAGCTAACGCAACACCGCTGAGCCGTTTATCACTAAATAGATTTTTATTTTTTTGTTCTGTTTCACGCAGCGTTGCTTTGTCAACAAGCTTGAATGTGGCCATATTGTGAGGGTCGATGCTGCCATCTGCCGACACGCACCAATACACCTCAACGCCTTTAGGGAAAGATTTCAACTCTGTTTTGCTCGGCTGGTAGAACGTGTCGCTTAGCTCTTTTTCCAGAATGGTAACACCTGAATTTTTTTCCTTTAATACCTTCAGAACAAACTTGTACCGCCCTGCAGCTGTCCAGTGAAATGTAAAATCCTCCATCGCTAGCGCTATGCCGCTTATCGGAAAAACCTCGCCTCCTGCCAAGGGCAACTGTCTTACATCTGCTGCAATAATGCCCATAAACTGTGCTGCGGGTCCATCCTTGTCCTCTTCGTGTGGGTGAAGGACTTTCGCGATGATATCGCCTAGCTGCGCATTCCAACCGATGCTGTGTTCGTAAATGGCAAGCAATTGCTGGTACGAAAAGGTGTCACGTTTATTTTCGGTTTTTAGCCAAACACCAGCTGTATCATTAATGGAAACTAGTACTTGCGCATGTCGGTCCATTAGTAGTCGCTCTGGGGAACCAATGGAAATGGTGGTAATGTTAGTGGTGGTTGAAATTTGATTTACCATGGAGCCGCTCTCATTTACCCTCCAAATGCTCACGCCTCCCACATAGCTTTGTACATGCACGGCTGAACTGGCCCAAAGGACTCCCAGCGTTAGTAGAATGGTAAAAGCGGCTTTCATGGTTAGTGATGATCAAAATAAGTTTTTATGCCCAGCCTTTTTCCTGCTATGGCAACTAATGGCTCAAAGAAGTAGATACAATCAACCGAAAGCACAACCGGCAATAAGAGGGAGGCCGGCTCGAGTTTAATACGTGCAGAACCGGCAATCAACGCTATTGCCAGAACAAGTATAACGATAAAGGAAATTAATTGTACTGTTTTAGACACTAAATGAAACCAGCCATGATGGTTTCGGTAGAGGTATAAAAAAAGTAGCAGATGCAGATAGCAAATGATGAAGGAAAGAAACCACTTAACAACGAAAGGCAACTCTATTATACCTCGGTTGTTAAGCAGCATGGAGATTATTTGAGCATGTATCTGTACGCCATAAGTGTCCGGTATGGTATGCCCACCAAAACTCCGGTTCATTGGTGTTACGTAATTATCTCTTAAAGAAAACTGATTCACGTTTGCACCAAGATAGCCCACCAATACAATTTTACCCTTCAAACGACCAAGGGCTGGGCTTCCTTGATATACTTCGGAGGCATCTATTATGTCAAACTTCTTTATACGGTAATTGATAACCTCGTTTTCAATACACTCTTTGGGCAACTGCTTTTCTACTATGTCACGATTAACAGCACTTGCAATTTTGACTGCAAATGACTCGTAAACTTTGCCATTGAATTCGATCCGCGGCTTAAAGTAACGGACTATTTCTGATGGTTTGCCCGGAATGTTTGAAAACCCTTCCCTGTCTTTTAAGCCAAATCGGAGATCTGACCCAACAATTTTATCTATTTCAGGATTCTGGCTTTCGGGGTTCTTATATCTTATAATAGATGCGCTGACAAGGGTCGGCATTTTTGCCAGTACACTTTGAAGGTAATCGTCGGCAGATGTACAAGAGTCGCCCGCTGGTTTATCGTCAAAAATTACATCCAAACCAACAATAGCAGGTTCCTGTTGTTGAATAAGCTCGAGCTTGTGGGCGAGCTGTTCGCGATAAGCACCACGGCAAGCGGCATCGCCGGAGTTAACGATAACGATGCGGGTATCCGTCAACGTGCTATCGCGTGCTGAAAACACTAAATCGGTATATTGAAATTGAGCCAGCGCCTGATGAAAACTGTTATAGGCATGCGAATTAAAATGCAATAGGTAAGCAGATAACAGATAGATAACAACGGCAATAGCAAAGGTAAATATGGTAGTGAGAAAGGCTTCCCGGAATAGAAGCATTACATTAAATATGGAACCTCCCTCCTGATGCTTTTTCTTGCCCTGCATAGTTTTGTCGGTGCTATTGTTCAATTATGGCAGTAAATTAAATATAAAACGTCTTTAGCGAGCCGAAACCGCTTCATATTCCAGATCAAACAGGTGTAATTTGGATGAAATTATCAGTTCGGAAAAAGAGGTGTTTTTAAGCGTACCCCCTTTGTCTTTCATCGCTATTGCTTTATCGGTGCCATAGGTCTGGTGGGCAAGGAGTTGAGCATCATTAGAATAAAAACCTGTTATAAAGCTCTGGTCGAAGGGCACCGTTGAAACCAACAACCGGAACTTGTATTTTCCTGCCGGCCTTGTAACACGCCACCAGTAACCTTTGCCATCTGCCTTAAACAAGGTTAGAGAGTCCTGGGCATCCATATTACATAGGCTAAAATTTAACAACCCGGTTTGTTTGTCGGTTTTGGGTAGCGCCACCGCCGCACTCCTTTCCGGGGAAAGTTCAACAAGCATAAAATACAAACTGTAAATGGAGTGATTAACTATCCGGAAACCGATCCGTTCACCAATTTTTATTTGACCCCCGGGTGGTAGAGGTACTGTTTTACCTGCCCCCGTATCTCTAAACATCTTTAGTTCTGCATTCAATGGAAGATCGTTCGTTAAGGAGAGCAGGGCCTGGTAACGTCTGTAGTCTTCCAGTTTATAAAATACGGTATCAAGTGCGCTGGTGGTAAAAAACACAGGATTTCCATTTTCCGAAAGTTCATATCCTGTGGGGGTGCGTTTTATGTTTAGTTCTTGCTTGTTCGGAGCAATGCGTATCGTGTTGCTTTTTTGGCAAAGAGACTCGAATACCTGTTTTTCGACAGGATCAAAGTTCTCCAGGCGTACCAATAAATAATGTGGTGTACGAACATAAGCCCAACCATTCTCCAGTTTACCTATAAGTTCAGGACTAAAGCTGATCAGCCTTACTGAAGCGTTTGTACTGTTCACGGCATCAATAACACCAATTGCCAGCGGTTGCGTTTTAGAAGTGTCCAGGGTTTCCGAAACATACAGATTGATGGAGTCGCCTGAAAACAAATTAAAAAGAGTACCGCCATCAATCACTACGCTGGCGGGATTATAAACCACTTTGCTTACGCGAAAATGAAAGGGCTCCTGCACACTCTTGCCCCCAAAAACTATTTTATCAAGCGCTCCCTCACAGTCTGGTGTGTTGTATACTCCCGGCATATTAGACATGTTACTCTTTACCCGGTAATATATACTCCGGTAGCTGGTTAACGCATTTGTATTTGCCAGCGCTTTAGATAAGGCCAAAGAAAGCGATCCGCATTGTAACTCTCCGTCGTAATATTCGTTGTTGGCATCGTTTTGCGAACTTGCATAGATGCAAAACATATCTGCTCCTTTATTTTCCTCTGGAGCACGGGTAAGCCCCATACCATGTTCACTGTCAAAAGACTTACCCGCATAGGCCGTCATGGCATCATTAATCATCCATTTAAAAGAACTACCTCTTTCGGGACCGGCTTTTGCCTCTACTGATTTCGTTGCGGTATTAGAGTGGCAGGCATCGATACTTACAAAAAGGAAACCGGCACTGCCCAAACGATGCCGCATGTCAGTAAGCAGCGTATCCAGTTCATCATCTATTAAATGTTTTTCTCCGCGATATACATTTTTATAAGCACTGCCCTTATAGTCGTATAAATCCAGATCGCAGCTTGGCGCGTCTAAAGGCACAAGTGCCTGATCGAATCCATTTACTTCGTCACCGTTTAGATCTTGTACCAATTGTCCGTGCCCTGAGTAATGCAAAAAAGCGAAGTCACCCGGCTGAAGTTGCTGACTATACTGGCGCAGCGCAACCAGCATCTGCTCCTTAGTTACATTGTACGCTACATGAATATCCTGCGCTGCAAATCCCGATTTTATTAGGGCAGTCTTAATTAGCTCGGTATCCTTCGCACAGTGTAATTCCCGCCAACCGGTTTTTGACCGGTTATAATCGGAATTAGCAATAATGAGCGCTGATTTCTTTTGGCTGCTCATACTTAAGGCTACCAGGAATAGCACAACAGCTAAAACATGTTTTTTCATTCAACTATTTTTGGATTTCTTGGGCTTCCCTCAGTGCTTTCTGTGCATCTAACAACTCCTTTTGTTTGGTCAGCAAGTCTACCTGACGGGTGAGCTTGTCTAAATCGCGATCTTTTATCTTGCCGGTAAGATCAACTGCAGCTGCACCGGCATCTGCAACCAATGCAGGACTGATACCTTGTATTTTCATGTCCACCTTTAATAAGGCTCCTGTAGCAGGATCTATACTTATATCTAGCGATTTTTTAAGAGAGATAATTCCATTAGGCAATTGCGCAACTGAACCAAATTGCGGCACCGTTTCTACCTGCCGTTTAACAATCAATTTATCCTGCCAAATTGTAAACAAACAAGTTGCAGGAATTCTGTAGTAAAGACCGTTGCTAGCGGTTTGGATGCTATAGGCTGTGGCAGGTGTTTTATTGGTTTGGTCCATCGTTATATAAATAACATTGTCTTCGTTTGTAGAAATGTCAGTTGTAGTAAAGTAGGGGAAGGCCTTAATCAGTTTACAAAAAGGGGTTTTTACCCCTGACTGGGGCTTAATGCTTATGTCGTATGGCAGGGTAGGAGTGTATTCCTTAATCGTTATGTCGCCACTTAAGAGTGCCATTAATCGCCCTTCTTCTTCGGTTAAGTCTTTTAACCGTTCGGCCGAATATTCACTGTATTTGTCGTTAAGAATGGCCTCGCGCATTTTGCGAACACCAACAATCTTGTCCAGTAAAACATCGAGCGGCGTTTTGCCTGCATTACCGGCATCGTCGTTGCGCATAGCAGATACACCTATTTCGGCAGCCGTAGCGGCTATATTGCCTAAAGCCTCAAACAAATAATTATTTTGAGTAATAGACGCGCCGGTTAAAAAGCCGTTCTCAGTAAGATTAAAAGCAAACTGATCGTTGCTGAACGCCCGGCCGCGTGCCGGCAAAGTAATGGCATAACATTGATTACTATCCGGCACAGCACGATTTATCAGTGATGCGCTGTTAAGTACTACTTTAACCGACTTTGCTAAAATAACATCGTTATAACCCAGTGCCGCAAACACTTTCTTATCTGCATTAGGGTCAGATGCCACATAATCGCTGGGTGTTTTGGTAGTTACCTTTATCGCCAACTGTACATCGTATTGCTTTTGTGGCAAGTAATAGGTTATTACGTTGCCGGGCAGTGTTTGACCATTTTTAACCGGTGCTACTTTGTAGGTCGAACAGCCACTTATAGCAACAACTATCATTAAGACAATTAAATGTGTCCTTTTCATTGGAAATGGGTTAGTATTATTTTGGTTAACTGATCTTTTTAAGCATTGAGGAACCCATGTAAACATGGGTAGCTTAGTTACAAGAGGGCGCCTTAAAAAATAAACCGGAGGTTGGTTCTATTACAGGCAAGAAACGTAGCCTCCTTAGTTTTTCCAAAATCTACACGTACCGCTAAACTTCGGTATATCAGTTAAACAGAGATAAAAGGAAGATGGTCCGCCCTACGGCAAGGCCGCTTCACAAACAAATGCTAAGTAAAAACTTTCCAAAAACTTTTGGAGGACAGATTTGGCCACTTTTTAAAGCACGTATTGCCATTAGCTACTTTTCTCCAGTGCCTTTAAACTGGTCTTCGGTATACTTAAACAGCACATTAAAGGTTGTGAGCGAACCGTATATACGGGTGATGTATTGCTGCATCTCTATTTTGTCCTCATCCGTAAGTTGCTTGTGCGCATTAATTTTTTGCTCCATTACGCGCAGACGGTCGCGCAGCATTACAATTTTGTGGAAGAAGGATTCAATAGGAATTTCCTTAGGCTGTAAACTGCTGTCCTCGGGCTTTAATATCAGGATGCCGCGGTTCCAGCGTTGTGCCAGCGAAACCACTTCCTGTATATCACTTTTTTCTTCCAGCACGGCAGCCACAGCGCGTTTAATATCATCCAGCGAAAGCGGGGTGTAGTCAGCCGCAGCGGCTTCCAGTACGTTCATGCCTTCAAAGTCGCGCGCAATACCACGGGTGCCGCCGCCGTCGCGAAACCATACGGTGTAAAATTCGGCATCCATATCTACTACTACACCGCGACCGAATTTCGGATGTTCAATACGCGAACCAACGCCTAAATTTTGTGCTGCCATATTGCTTTGTGTTTGTTGCGAAGAAAGAAATTGTATGTTATGGCCTGCAACTGCGGGGATACTTTTTTATAGCATAGCCATGCGGAAAAACCCTAAAGTGTAGCAGGTAGTGTGCAGTAGTACAGTAGCTATTCAAACTCAATTAGCACCTGACCCTTTTCAACGGCCTGCCGCAAAGCAGCTTTTATTTTTTTCACCTTGCCGTCGCGCGGACTTTTCAATACGTTTTCCATTTTCATGGCTTCCAGTATCATCACGGCGTCGCCTTTTTTTACTTCCTGTCCTTCTTCGGCCAGCAGTTGAATAATCAAACCCGGCATAGGAGCCTTGATGTTTTGGGCGGCTGCTGAAGCACTGGCCGAAATGCCCAGTTGCTGCAAAAGCAAATCGTATTTATCGCGAACACTGATTTCGTAATCGTTGCCGTTTACATTTACCACCATGGTTTTTTCTTCGCGGTTGAAACTGATAAGGGTGGCATTGTAACTTTTGTTGTTTAGCAGAATGTGAAAAGTGTTGTCGCGCACTTCCAAAATATCCCACTCTACAGCAGTGCCGTCCAGCGAATTATTGTCAATGGTAAATTCCTTTTTGCCGTTTACGGTAGCCTTTATCATTCAGCAAGTTTATTAAAACGCCCTGTAAATATCAATTTAAGCTTTCGCCTTATAAATCCGTTGTACATCTACCTCGGGCAATAGCGCTGTGCCCTTTTCCAGATGCTCCACCAGATGTTGTGCAAAATACGGCGCCAGCGAAAAGCCTTTGGTGCCCAGGCCGTTTAAGATGCCTATCTGTTTGTGTTCGGGGTGCAGGCCAATAAAAGGTCTCCGCCCATGGGTTGCCGGCCGTATAGCGGCCCGGTGGTCTATTACCTCGTACGGCAGGCGAAGCACCTGTTGCAGGTTTTGCTCTAACTCCTGACGGCCTATGGGGCTTGGCTGCTCATCGGTAAAATGCCAGTGGTGGGTTGCTCCAATATAATAAATATCCTTCTCGGTCCACGGTATTATGCCAGCATCACCTTTGATAATATACTCCGGATAAAAATCCTTTATGCGCACTAACAGGCATTCGCCCTTTGCATACTGATAGGGTATTTCGGTAAAAAACGAATTAGGTGCAGCACCTTCGCAAAAGATAATACGGTGTGCTGTAAGGTCCTCATACTGCACGCCATCATCTATTAGTTTAAGCGCACGTTGCTCAAAGCGTTGCAGCCTTAACTTGCCCTGTTGCTGAAAGTAGGTGCGTAGGGCGGGCACCAGTTTTTCAGTGTACATGCGGCCTGCGCCACCCACCTCAAAAGCGCCGAAATCGTTTTTAACTTTCTTGTTGTCCAGGTAAATGATCTCCTCGCTTTTTAAAAAACGCGTATAGCCGGGCGAGGCGCAACGCAGGCTCCAGTCGTTCTGTGCTTTAACCGAATCGAACAAATGGAGCAATGGAAAGGATTGATAGAGTGTTTGCTGGAGTTTGTTTTCTATTTCATGATAGGTGCTTTCGGCAAAGGGGAAGATCTCCTCGGCCAGCCACGTTTTGCTAAACTTACGACCGGTAATAGGGTTTAATAGGCCGGCAGCTACCAGCGAACTGCTGTTGGGCTTATCTTGTTCCAGCAGCACAAACTGTTTCCCGGCTTTTTCTAAAAACCAGCCCAGCATCGAACCAGCAATACCCTGCCCTACTATGATATAATCAAGCACAGGGCAAATTAATTGCTTTTAAACGGTAATAAACAGTGCGAACCACGCTATTAGCGGAAATAGGAAAGATCCTTTTTAGGTGGCGGTGGTGGAGGAGTAAAATCGTCTTCTTCGTGTTCGCGCACCGCAATAGCTTTTTCCAGCCTTTTGCGGAAATACAAATACAACAGTATCTCGTAAGCGATGGTAACGGGCGCAAAGTAGAGGGCGGTTTTCATACCTTCTTCGGTTTGCAAAGCCTCCGGGCCAAACATCGAAATGAAGGTGTAGGCTACTAAAAAGCAACCCAGCAATACGGCACCACTGTAATTAATAATATAAGGCCACGGCGAAAGGCCTTTGCTGTGCGCCATGCGGTAAAAAACCACACAAAACGCAATTGTCAATATTAGATCCTGAATTCCCATTGTTACTTCTCCTTTTATGCAACGTGCGCGGGCCGCTTCTTATTGCTGTCTAAATACCGGTTAGTCAATCTCCTCCAATACCTGCTTATCTTTCTTGCTCAAACCCCGTACCACTTCTTCATAGGAATGGTCAATCATCCATTTTAACGTAGCCCTTGGAATGGATCCGGTATCAAAATAAACAGAATTCCACATCTTTTTGCTCATGTGATAACCGGGAATAACATCGTGATACTTTTCACGGTATTCTTCCACTAACTCCGAATTCATCTTCAAATTACACCTAAATGGCCTGAAAGTCAAGCTGGTGAGCAAAAATATCTTGCCCATTACCTTAAACACAAGCGTATCGCTGTCAAAAGGAAAGGCTTCGGTAACGCCTTTTTTGGCCATGCAGTAATCGCGTACCTCTTCAATATTCACGGTTAAAAATATTTACGCAAAGCAAATGCATTCAGACATAAAGGCACAGCCATGCCGTTTATTGGCAGAATTGGCAATTTATTTGCCCTTGTTCATGATCTTTTCGCTGAAGGCGGAGAAGTGTTTAATACTGCTTTCAAGGTAAGCCTTGCGTTCTTGGCTAAGTTGTAATGCCTCTATTGGGTTAAAATTAGGCTCTACATTCTCAAAAGTTGGTTCCGCCCCTTGTACACCAACCGGCGCGTACATCCATTTACCGGCGCGCAGCACAAAACGCTTGTCGCCATCAATAAATGCCGCCTGGTTATACTTGTACTTATCCAGCGTGTGACCTTCATTGTCGTACCAATAACTTTGTAGCATTGGCAGGTTGTTGTCGGTTTCCTGCATCATGGTCCGACCATTCTCTTCAATCCCTGCAGCACGTAAAATATCGTAATGCACATAACGCGAAGTAACATTATGGCTGCGCACCTCCCCCTGGTTGCTCTCATGGTCCAGCCAGAATACAGGTACTTTGTTACCGCCATCGGTAACGTTGCTGAAGTGATATTGCCAGCCCTGATCGCCGAAATTATCGCCGTGATCGCTTAAAAACACCACCAGGTTATCCTGGCCGCTGTGCATTTCCTTACAGAAGTTGTCTACGTCATCACGTATCAACTTCCATGACAATTGCTGCTTCCGGCGCAGTAAATCGAGATCGGCCTGGGTTATAGTGCCCTTATCATTTTTCAAAAAGCTTTGCGACAGGTAATGATACAACACCTTCCACTCATGAATCTTATCCAGTATACCACTGCTTAAAAGCGAAAAGGTATCGGCAATATGGTAAGGGTAGTGCGTTTCCATCAGGTTGATGAACATAAACACACCTTCGCCTTTAGCGTTGCGCTCGTCGATTAGCTGTTTGGCCCGGACAAACGAATCATTAGCCGTCTTCTGTGCCCAGATAATACCCTGCCGCAGATCCTCGCTTATCTTGTCAAACACAAGATCCTTGGGTTTCATAAACATGCGGCGTATGCGCGGGCGGTTAAGCGATAATACCATGCGCAACAGCCATTGGTGCCGGCTCTCTACAAACTGCCATGTTTTATACACTTCATCAAAGCCTTTGCTTACGTTAAACACATCAGTGGTTACGATGTTGGCCGAAACCTGCATGGGTACATATCCGGCAGGGCGAAGTTTTTCAGAAAGGGTAGGCACTTTAGCATCCAGCCAGCGGCTTTGTGATGTAGCTCCGTGTTCGTGCGGTAACAACCCTGTAAACAGGGAAGATGTTGCAGGTAGGGTCCAGCAACCCGATGAACGTGCATTGGTGAACTGAATACCATGTTTCTCCAGATACGGAACACCGGGTGTGCCCTCGTGATAAGCTGAATCGTAACGAAGGCTATCCGCTACAATCACTATTATGTTCTTAGGCTTGGCCACTAGTAATTATTATAAAGCGGGGGCGAAGGTAGAATTTTTACTTTAGTGCAAAACCCATTTAACCTCGCAATTCGGTAGGTTTACCTCCTGCAATTATGATAAATTGGAGTAACAAACGCATACTGGTAACAGGCGGCACGGGCCATCTGGGAGCCGCTATCGTCCATTATCTTATCAGCGAAAAAAACGCTAACCCTGCCAATGTCCGCGTTTTCTACTTGAATGGGAGCCCTGCCGATGCCCTGGCAGACCTACAGGGTTTGGATTTGCAGCCGGGCAACATGTTGAATCCGTCAGAAGTTCAGCAGGCGGTAAAAGATATGGAGTTTATTTTTCATACGGCAGGCTCCACCAGCTTCGATAGCCGGCAGAAGAAAATGCAATGGCAGGTAAATGTGGAAGGTACGCGTAACCTGCTGGAGGCCGCCCGGCAATCTCCGGCACTCCAAAAAATTGTTTATACCAGTACAGTAAATGTACTGGCTTTAGCCGAGCCACCGGGCAGCCAGGGCAGCGAAGCAACCTGCAATCCTTATGAGGCGCGCGTTAAACTGCACGCCTTTACAAGTTCTGCTGATACACTGCAATTTATTGAACAGGCACGTGCGAACGCCGGTAATTGGGTAAACCGAATTGACTTGGGCTATTACGATTCGAAATTGGCCGCACAGGAATTGGTAAACTACTATGTGCAACAATATCAGTTGCCTGTGGTTAGCATTTTGCCCGGCACCATGTTCGGTCCATACGATCATCTGTTAGGCACAGGGCTCTACTTGCTATCGTTATATCACAATCAAATGCCGGTAGTAACTGCCGGTGGGCTACCCCTGGCCCATGTAATGGATGTAGCCGCGGGGCAAGTGCTGGCTATGGAAAAGGCAGCTTCGGGTAGTCGTTACATACTTTCGGGGCACGAACAGGATAACAGATACCTGAAAGATATGTGCGCAATAATAGTAGAGGTGTTGCGGGAGCGTTTTCCGGATAAAACATTCCGTGCACCAAAAGTGGTAGTGCCCGCCGCATTGGCGCTGGCAGCAGCCTGGTGCAGCGAGCGTTTTGCATTACTGTTTAATAAACCGATGTTATTGAGCCGTGCTGCTGCCCTGCCTGGCCTTTATGCCCAATTTTACTCCAGTGCCAGGGCTATGCATGAACTCGGATATCAACCTAAACACACCTTCCGGCAAGCTGTGAACGATATGCTCAATTACTATATAACGCACAATTTGCTTGTTCCACATGATCGCTGGATAGATAAGCGCTGATTTTAGGAGCATAGGGCATTTAAGCGGGGTTAACTCATACTGAAACAGGTTGCGGGGCGTAGTATCAGTATACGCAAAAATTAAAACCCGCAAAATGAAAAAACAAGTACTATGTTACGCAGGCGTTTGTCTGTGCATTTGCATGCTGTTAACAGCATGTGTTACCAAGCGCAAATACCTGGAGGCAGAAGGCCGTGCAGGCCGTTTACAAAAGGACAGCGCCGCCTTCCATCAAAGTTTAAACGAATGCAATGGTAAACTGGATGAAGCCGGTGCACGCGTTCGATCGTTGGAAAAAGATAAGGCCATGCTGCAGTCGCAGAATGCCACTATCCAAAGCAACCTGGAGGATGTTTCGACCAGTTCAAAAATGACCATCGAGGAACAGCAAAAACGCTTGAAGGCCCTGCAGGATTTGATACAAAGCCAGCGCGATGTAATGAACCGGTTAAAAAAATCCATTGCCGATGCACTCGTTAACTTTAAACCGGACGAGTTAAGCGTGTATATAAAGGATGGCAATGTATATGTGTCCTTAGAGGAAAAGCTACTGTTTAAATCGGGCAGCGCAGTAATTGACCCGAAAGGCAAGGAGGCCATTGGCAAATTGGCCATGGTGTTAAACAATACGGCTGATGTAACCGTAATGATTGAAGGCCATACCGATACAGTGCCTATCCGTACCTCGAGGTTTGAAGACAACTGGGAGTTAAGCACCAGCCGTGCCGTATCGATTGTGCGCATCTTAACCAAAGACTACGACGTAGATCCTCACCGTGTTACTGCCTCAGGCCGGGGCGAGTTTCATCCGGTACAAAGCAACTCTACCGAAGGCGGCAAAACCAGCAACCGCCGTACTGAAATTATCCTGTCACCTAACCTTACCGAACTCTACAAACTTCTTTCGCAATAGCGAACGCAGTGGTTTTAATGGCGGACCGGTAGCTTATGCTGCCGGTCCTTTTTTAAACCCGCCGGTGCAATTGGCCGGTATTTCGTATTTTTCGCCTCTCAATGGAAATTGTCCTCATCCTTCTTTCGCTGGCCCTCATCGCATTTTTCTCCGGTATCGAAATCGCCTTTGTATCGGCCAATAAACTGCGTGTGGAGTTATTAAAGGAAAAAGGCTCGCTGCGCGCCCGTATTATTGCCGACTTCAATACCAACCCTTCCAAGTTTATAAGCACCATGCTTATTGGGCTTAACATTGCCCTGGTGCTCTTTGGCTCCGTTACAGCCAACTACTTTACACACGATCGGTTTTCGTTTTTGCCGCAGGGCGAAATTCGTCTGCTACTGGTACAAACCGTATTTACCACCTTTGTGATTTTGATTTTCGGGGAGCTGTTGCCTAAAATTTTGTTCCGGGTAAATTCCGATCAGTCGTTGTTGTTGTTCTCCTATCCCATCAAGCTGTTTTACATTCTCCTATCTCCGCTTACTAATATATTCTATCGCCTTTCGCGCTGGATTATCCGTAGCGTAGCAGGTACAGAGTTGAACGAAAACAAATTGCAGTTCACCAAAGAAGATCTGGAATACCTTGTAAAGGAAACATCGGTAAGCGATAAGGATACCGATGGAGAGACTGACCCGCTGAACACCGATATTTTCGAAAAAGCACTTTATCTGAAAGATGTAAAGGTGCGCAACTGTATGATTCCCCGTCCTGAGATACAGGGTGTAGAAGTTACCGAGAGCATGGAAGAACTACGCCGGCGATTTATCGAATCTAAACTTTCGCGACTGGTAGTGTACGAAGAGGAAATAGACAATATCATCGGTTATGTGCACCACTTCGATATGCTGAAAAATCCAGCCAGTTTGCAAAGCGTGGTGCGTCCGCTGCCAGTTATTCCTACTTCCATGACTGCCCGTGATCTGCTCTTACAGTTTATCCGCGAGCGCAAGAATATGGCGCGTGTGGTAGATGAATACGGAGGCACTGCCGGCCTGATTACACTCGAAGATTTAATGGAGCAAATCTTCGGCGAAATACGCGATGAACATGATGATGAGGAGTTGGCCGAGAAGCAAGTGTCGGAAGTGGAATTTGTACTAAGCGGCAGGTTGGACATTGACTACCTGAACCGCGAATACAAACTCAATATCCCTGAAGGTGATTATACCACACTCTCCGGTTATGTGATCAGCGGTTTTGAGGATATACCTGAAGCCGGTAAAATTATTGAGCTGGATAATTTCACCATCCGCATTTTGCGGGCTACCGATACACGTATCGAACTGGTGAACCTTAAGTTGAAAGAAGAGGAATAGGCCCGTAATTTCTTTTCCTCTTTATATCTTGCCTGCATGTTAGCCGCCAGCATCACCTTTTTAATCTGCGCGCTGGGGATCATTTTCTCCGGCATACGGCTTAGCCGCTATGGCGACATCATCGCCGAAAAATCGGGCATGGGCCGCGCCTGGTTTGGATTAATTATGATGGCCTCGGTCACCAGTTTACCTGAACTTATTTCAGGCATCAGTTCCGTGGCAATCGTACATGCGCCCGACCTTGCCATTGCGGATATTGCCGGCAGCTGCATGTTCAACATCCTAATTTTATCAATACTTGACTTCCTGATCAGCGGCACTCCCATTTCATCGCGGGTACAGCAGAGTCAGATCATCGGCGCAGGTTTTGGTGTAATTATGATTACAACGGTAGCTGCAGCATTAGTTGCTGCGCCTTACCTGCCCTCGGTTGGTTGGGTGGGGGTCTCCTCTTTTGTAATTATACTGGTGTATCTCCTTGCTATTCGCACTATTTATACGTTCGAACAGAAAAAGCCGGTAGCTGCCGGCCAACCGCCGGTGCATGCCAACGAGGTGCCTTTGAAAAAGGCAATGCTGTATTATGTGTTGAATGCTTTACTAGTGGTTATCGCTGCCCTGTTTTTACCGCAGGCAGGAGATAAAATTGCTTCTTCAACCGGCCTTGGACAAACCTTTGTAGGCACGCTGTTGCTGGCCCTTTCAACATCACTGCCCGAACTGGTAGTAAGCATAGCTGCGGTACGCATTGGTGCCGTTGATATTGCGGTTGGGAATATTTTTGGCAGTAACCTGTTCAACTTTTTGATACTGGCTATTGATGATATTTTTTATACCCGGGGTCCCTTGCTTAAAAGTGCTTCAAAGAGCAATCTCATTGTATTAGCCGCTGCTTTGCTGATGACAGGTATCGCCATCATTGGCTTTGTTTATCAGCAGGAAAAGAAACGTTGGAAGCTGGCGGCCGACACCTTTGCTATTGCAGTTGTTTACCTGCTTACATTGGCAGTATTGTTTTTTACCCGCAACCTTTTCTAAGTGCTTTTAACCTCTTGGCAGCTGATGGTGCCCGAAGCGCTTACAGCCACCCTTACCGAAAATTTAACAAAGCAATACATACCTACACGGCAGATGGAGCGTATTAATTACAGAAACGCAATCGAAAGATTGAATTTCAGAAAGGCTCAACTTCGGTTGGGCCTTTTGCTTATTATGCCCTGCCGTATTCTTTTTTTGTTGCAGATGTAAATTGTTGTAGTTTAAAGCTGTAAAACAGCGATTTGGATGAAAAGGACTCTACTCTCTTTCGTAGCGATAGCTATTGCTCTATCGCTGCATGCGCAACAACCCGGTACACTCGATTTAACCTTTGATACGGATGGCAAAGTAACTACTGATATCAACGCGTCAAGCGAAGCAGCAGCAGACGTGTTGGCATTGACTAACGGAAAGATGATAGTTGCCGGAGGCACAAAAACCGGTACAAATCAAAATCTGTTTATCTGCCGCTATCTCTCCGGCGGACAGTTGGATAGTGCCTTCGGCATAAACGGTTTTGCTGTTACCGATCTGGGTGGTAATGAATACATTGCCCGTTTAAAGGAACAGCCGGATCATAAACTGGTGGTGGTAGGCAGCACAATTACGGGGAGTGATGGTAAGTGGCTGATTGGCCGGTACTGGCCCGATGGCGCTATTGACAGTGCCTTTGGCACGAATGGTTTTACTACCCTTGATTTTGGTTCGCAGGGAGATGCTGCCAACAATCTCGATTTTTTGCCGAACGGTCAAATTATAGTATGCGGCTACCGGCGTTATGCGCAGTACCAGGTAGCCCTGGCCCGATTGAATAGTAACGGCTCACTGGATAGTACCTTCGGACAGGGAGGCACCTTTATATGGACCAAACCTCAACCGCATACCACCGCCAATCAGGTAAACGTATTGCCCGATGGCCGATTACTGGTGCTAGGTGGTTCGCAAACCAATAATGAATCAGTAGACTTTTTGCTGATGCGTTTTACCGCGAATGGAGTGATCGATAGTTCGTTTGGTGTAAATGGCATCCGTATTACCGATTGGGGCCCTTACGACGATGATAGCCCTGCGGTGCTTGTTATTGACTCGGCCAACAGATTGGTTGTTGCAGGTACCCATTACCCCAATTATGGCGATGGGCAACCAGCTATGGCGCGCTACTCGTTTGATGGCGTGCCGGATAGCACGTTTGGGACAAGTGGGAAAGCCCTGTTGCCTATAGCAGGCTATCAGGCTGCTACCTTCTACGATATGGTCCGTCAACCTGATGGCAACCTGTTACTCTGTGGTATAGCCCGGCAAAATCTGACCTATTATTTTTATGTAACACGTATAAAGGAAAACACCACAGCTGATAGTACATGGAACGGCACTGGACGTACGTTTACAACATTTACGTATAACCCCTTTGCCTATAGTTTGGTCTTGCAATCCGATGGCCGTTTACTGGTGGCAGGTGAGGATAGGAACGGCACAGTAGGTGATATTGCTATTGCCCGCTATAACACCGGTTTAGTAATGGGTTGCTCGACCACTGTCGCAAACACTTCTACTAACCAGTCTGTTTGTCCGGGTACGGATGTGCTGTTTAGCGTAACCAGTACAACCGTTAATCTCCAATGGCAGGATAGTACGGCTTTGGGCTGGCAGGACATTACCGGCGCTACTGGCAGCACTCTTCAGCTAAATTCCGTAAATAATTCAATTAATGGGCGTGCTTACCGTTGCGTGGCGAATGATGCCTGCACGGTTATTTCAGCGCCGCTTTATCTGCAGGTTGCTAATACTATAACCACGCCGCAAACGGCTCACTTGTGTCCCGGACAAAGCCTGGTATTTAAAGGGCAGACCATTACTAACCCCGGCATGTATTACGATTCGCTGCAAAGTGTGGCCGGCTGCGACAGTGTGGTGATACTGGAAGTTATTAGTGAAGCCGCTCCCGTCCTTACACTTATTCCAGCGTCCATATCCATCTGTATGGGAGATAGCATAACCCTAACTGCAAACGGTGGCGCACAGTACCAATGGAACACCGGCGAAACAACCTCAGCTATTACTGTGCTGCCCACTAATACGGTAACCTACCTCATAACAGCTACCGGATTTAACAACTGTTCTACGGTTGACAGCATACAGGTAGCTGTTAACCCGCTACCTGCCATGCCGGTAATTACGCGTCAAAACGACACACTGTTAACGGCAGCAGGGTATAGCTACCAATGGTATTTGCAGGGCAATCAGTTAAATGGCGAAACAACGCAAAGTCATCTACTTACACAGGATGGCAACTATCAGGTACAAATTACAGATTCCAATGGGTGCAACACCCTGTCGGCTGGTTTTACAGTTCTTGGTCTTGATTTGGCTTCAATCACCACGAGCACAGCCTGTGTGGTGTACCCTGTGCCGGCAAATCAATTTTTGCAGGTAAGTTTTACAAACTCCCTTAACCGCCAACTGCGCGTGGTAGACATGTGTGGCCAGATTGTTGCGGAGTGGAATCAATCCGGCAGGACCGAGGCGTACACGGTAACAAATTTGCCGAATGGCACCTACCTGCTTACGGATAGCCTGACTGGCACCCTCCTGGCAAAATTTTGCTTGCAGCATTAACGCCTGTATTTTTAACAAAACACCAAATACCAAAGTTCAGGCAACAGCGTATTAGTAATAGAAACGCAATCGAAAGATTGATTTCAAGAAGGCTCAACTTAGGTTGGGCCTTTGCTTTTAGGGTCTGTTAGAAGGGTTCTTATAGCCTTTCAACAAACGTTCTACCGTGCCCTGTAATCGGGCTTGCCGGGTCTCCTCGCGTTTGGCAGTTATTATCCATTCCACATACTCGCGTCGGTGGCTGAAGGCTAACTTGTCCCAAATGGCTTTAACTTGTTTATCCTTCTTCAAAACTTTATCCAGGTCTTCCGGTAGTCGAATGGTTTTCGTTTTACTATCCGCATATTGATAGATCAGTCGATCTTCTTGTGGTTTCTCCAGGCGCTTTTTATCTGCTTCCGTTTTCAGGCGAACAGCCACTGCCGTCCAGGTATCGTTAAAGGCAATATAACTTACCCAGGCAAGGCTGTCTACCGATTGTAAACTCTCCCAGCCTTTATCGCGGGTTAAGTCCGTTTGCAGACCACTGCTGCCCTTGGGATGTAGAATCCAGAGTAACATACCCTCTTTCAGCAACTTCAAAACCCTGCTTTGCCCGGCCTTTAATTCCGCTACGTTTTTAACAAACCAAAACAGGTGATCTGCCCTGGTTTTTACAGCAGTGCTTACGGTAACACCTTTGGGCAAAGGCATTATAGCTTCCTCAAAATCAACGGGTTTGTTGATTACTACAGGCTTTGGTTTTCCTTCAGGCGTAGCTTTTTATGCAGCGGATTCATAGCCCTAAAATAGCCCTTTTTATTGGCGCAAATTGCGCTTTGAAACGCCCCTGCAAAGCTTATCTTCGCAGCCCGGCAAGGTAGCCGGCATGTGCTCATTATTATGCAGGATACTTACGAAATAAAACTCCCCCAGTTCGAAGGCCCCTTCGACCTGTTGCTGTTCTTCATCGAACGCGACGAGCTGGACATTTACGATATTCCTATCAGCAAAATTACCAACGACTTCTTAACCTACATCCATCAGATGGAACGTTTGAACGTGGAAGTGGCCAGCGAATTTATATTGGTGGCCGCAACGCTGATGCGCATAAAGGCTAAAATGTTGCTGCCCCGCCGCGAAGTGGATCCTGAAACAGGTGCTGTTATTGACCCGCGTGAAGAACTTGTTAACCGCCTGATAGAATACAAGAAATACAAAGAAGCGACAGATGCCCTCCGTAAAATGGAGGAGGACCGTCAGAATATTGCTAAACGCGGTAATGCCCTGCACGAGAACCAGGAGATTGCAGCCATGTTCGAGCGCGAGTTCGAAATGCAGAACCTCACCATGTTCCGCCTTTTAAAAGCATTCCAAAATGTGCTCGATCGGTTTGACAGGCAGAAGAACAAAGTAGTTCATACAGTAGAAACACCTCCTTATACCATCGGCGGCGAACGGATGTTGCTGATGGAAAAACTGGCTATTGGAAAACAAACCGGTTTCGAAGAGGTGTTCGAAGGGGTAGAAAACCGCCTGCACGCCATATTCGTTTTCCTTTCGGTGTTAGAGCTGGTACAGGAAAAGAAAATTAAGATCGTATTCGGAGAGGGTTATAACAACTTCTGGCTCGAGAAAGCCGATCCGGATGCGGAAGCCGATGAAATAGTACTGGACGGTCAGGAAAACTAAAGCTTTCTACCGCTGAATTTTTCGGCTGTTACAATCGAGCCCACACTCCATAATTCGTAGTGTAAACTATCGGTGCCATATAACACCATCCACTGGGTGCCTATCGGATAATGATCCATCCGGGTGTAATGTTCGTTTTGCAGGCTATCGTAATCACGGGCAAAAACGTGTCCGTCGTAAAGCACGCTGTCATGTCCATATTGCAGCAGGCAGGGCGATACATCATAAGTAATGGTACTGTCCTTTTGTCCGTTTCCAAAATTTTGGATTGTGTAGTAGGTGCGGGTGCCTGTATAGCATCGGCTGATAGGCGCTACCGTTGTCTCTTCTTTTTTACATCCCGACAAAGCAGCAATAAGTACAAAGCAGAGCAGTAGTGTTTTCCTCATACAGCAAAGTTCAACATAAACTAAGTCTTTTTCCAAAAGTATTTCTCTTCTTTGTCGGCCTGCAGGCATTATGCAAAGCAACGAACAAATACCGGGGATTAAGTGGCGCAATATAGTAGTGCCCCTGGTGGTTGGTATCGGGCTTTCGCTCTACCTTATTGTAAGCAGCCTGCAACCTGCTAAGCTGCTTACCTTATCCATTAACAGGCAGTTTATAATGGGTTTGGTACTGGCCGCACTTACGGTATTCATCCGCGATGGCGCTTACATTTTCCGCATCCGCGAATTAACGGGCCGCAAGCTCAGTTGGTTTACAGCCTTCCAGGTAATTATGTTATGGGAGTTTGGCTCCGCTATTACGCCGGGCGCCGTGGGTGGTATTGCATTGGCGCTTTTTATTCTCAAAAAGGAAGGCATCAGCTATGGCCGCAGCACGGCCACTATAATGCTCACTACCTTTTTGGATAACCTGGCTTATGTTGTAGTATATACGGTGTTATATGCTACGGTTGGTCAAAACATGTTTGCCGTACCGGCAAATTGTGCCGATCTGCAGGGCCACGAAATGCTTCAAAGCATTAGCTATATTGCCAATAAAGCATGGATAGGTTATGCCGTTTTATTTGGTGCTTCGGCGTTTTTGGCCCTTGCACTTTTTATAATTCCGCATAAGGCCCGCGCTTTTTTTCATGCTCTTTCACATCGTGCCTTCTTTAATCGCTTTGCAGCTAAATTGCAACACCTGGGCGATGAAATTGAAATTACATCACAAGAGTTTAAAAGTCTTTCCATTGCTTTTTACCTGCGGGTATTTAGCGCCACCGTTGTAAGTTGGATGGCGCGCTATTTACTGGCCAACGCACTTATATATGCCGTGGCAACAGTGCCTGCCGATCAGCTATTGGTGCTGGCACGCCAGTATGTTATTTGGGTATTTATCATTATACCATCTACTCCGGGTGCCAGTGGTTTGGCAGAGTGGTTCTTCCAGGTGTTTAACTGCGAATTTATACCTGGCGGTATGGGCCTTTCGGCCGCACTAACGCTGGTGTGGCGTCTTTATAGTTATTACTTGTATCTGGTGGTGGGAGCGGTAGTTTTACCTAAATGGATTGCACGGGTAAACAAAGGCGCATAGGGCTTACCACTCGGCTAACACGCTTTCGCCGTCCACCACTTTATCGCCAACCTTTGCTTTTAAGTCAACACCCGAAGGCAGGATAACCGTAACCTGGCTGCCCAGTTTGATAAGGCCGATAATATCGCCCTGCTTTACTTCCTGTTTTGTTTCCACGTAATCCTCTATTCGGCGTGCTACAAAACCTGCTATCTGAATAATCTTAAATTTTTTACCTGAGCCCGTTGCAAAAAGCATTTCGTTGTGCTCATTCTCGAACCGGATGCCGTAATCATTGCTCATCACTACAGCATTGTGGTAGTCGCCTGCTGTGTGCACTTCTGCAAGCAGGGTAGCTGTTGCAGGAGCACGCTGGTAGTGCACGTTGGTTACATCCATCTGTATGCTTACAATATAACCGGCCGTATCTACATCTTTGGTCCATACCTTTATAGCGCCATCATTACCCTTGGTTTCAACCAGCGAGGTCGAGCTCCATGGTTTAACGGCTACAATAAGGCCATTAGCCGGGCTAACAAACAAATGTTCGTTATGCGGCACATTTCGGTCGGGTTGACGTAGAAACCACACCCGGTAATACACTACTAACAGAATACAAACTGCTGCTAAAAAATAAAACGTACGCCTTAACCACATCATAGCGCGAAAGTACCCCTTAATTCCGAAAAGGAAAGAAACCGCAACACCGCGGCAGATTTTATTTCAGCAATTCTTTGATAGGCGCACCGATCTTTTTATCGGCACTAAACTTATAACCTAACAGGCTTGCGATGGTGGCTGCAATTTGCTTTTGGTAGAACTTGCCTTTTTTTAGCATGCCCTTTGCCTGAACACCGGGGCCCATAGCTGCCAGCCATACTTGTTTAGCGGGTAAAATTATTTTGCCATGGTGGCGCCAAAAGGTTGTACCGGTATGGCCCCTGCCGTGGTCGCAGGTAATAATCAGGGTGGTGTTATCCTTGTATTGCGGATCGTTTTGTACAAAATTCCAGAGATCCTGCATGTAGCTATCCAGTGTATGTGCGGTGTTCAGATAGGCATCGTATTCACCTTCGTGACCAAAATGATCTGTCTCGTCAAAACCGATGAACGTAAAGCGCGGATGATTCTTCTGCATATACTCCTTGGCAAAGTGATACGTCATAGTATCGGTTTGACAAAACGGACTGCATACCGGCACGGTGGTTTGCCACACATTAAACTCGGTTCCGTTACAGGCAGTAATACCGTTTTTTGTTTGGTAGTTTACAAATACGGGCACTCCATTTCGTTTGCTGTTGATGATGCGCGGAAAGGCATCCCAGGTGGCAAATGCCGCCATCTTGTTTTTATACTTTTCCGTGCCTTGCAGGTAATCAAAAATGGTGGTATTGGGATTATCAGGATAATCGTTGCTGTTCACCCGTTTATCGCCATAGCCCGAAAATATTTCGTTATAACCGGGATACGAAAAGCGGTACGGGTTGGTAACCTGCATACTGCAACCAGCGCTTTTGTTACCTATGATGGTGCCTTGCGTGCCCATTGTATTCCAGATAAAGGGAGTAAGTTTTTGCCGGCGCGTTTCGGCATCATCCGCCCAAAATTGTTTTTGAAGTGCTTCGGGGTCCTTGCTCAGCTTTTTACTCTTAATCAGCTTTTTCTCGGCGCCTTTAAAAAGCTCCTGCCAACGGTAACCATCCCAGGTAACCAGTATAATATTTTGGGTGCGTGCAGTATCCTGTGCGCGGGTGGTAACCGAAAGGAAAGCAAACAATAAAATAAACAGGCGATTCATGCTGAAATGGGTTTTGGCCAAAGGTAGATATTTGTATGTTATCCGCAGGTTATGTATACCTGTTAGGCATGTTTCGGTGGCTAAAACAATGGCTCGTCGTATAGCGTGGATTGTACCGGTGTAAGGGGCAATCCATACTGCCTGCAAACCGATTGCACCGTATCGCGATACCAGGCTTCTGCTTTGGGTGATACGTACACCTGTTGTATGAGTTCTTGTAAATCTACAGGCACCAATACTCCCGTTGTATAACGCGGGTCAACGCCAATCGGATTGATAACAACAGCCCGCACTTCGCGTTCGTGCGCAAAGCTGGTGCGTTTATGAAAAATGGGATGCAGCGGATGAGGTTCGCCCCAGCTTTCGGTAGCATAATCCAGGTATTTTACCGGGCCAAGGTAAACCGTATTGGGGTTGGGTTCCAGACATTGCGACAGTGCTGCCGGTGTGGTTTGTATGGCCACACCCTCGTTTACATTCATGTAAATCTGCCACATGCCGGCTGATTCGTTTTCGTTGGTATGCCAGCAGTTTACATACTGGTAACGATTACTGGTTTTAAGCAGATAGCGTGGCAGGTCTTCTTCGGCAATGGCGTTTACTTCAGCATCGCTTAGGTTAAGAAAATGCTGTAAGTTTTTTCGGATGTCCGACCGCGGGAACTGCGATACGCCTGCAATGTTTACGATATCAGCCTGTAGAAAGGAGGCGTAATAATTGCGTGAGGCTTCAATATCGAGCAATGGAATGGACGACTCAAACGTATCTACAAACTTATCGGCACGGGTAAAATGTAGTTTTTGCGTGTGTAGCAATGATACAAATTTAGAAAAACTGACATATCGCCACAGCTTGGCCTTGTCGTCGAACAGGTGCGTGTTTGTTTTTACAACCATGCAACAATATATGTAAACAAAAACATTTTATGCCTGTTGTAAAACGTGCGGCTTACTTTTTTGTATTATTGGTGTATGCCAAGCATTGATTTAAGTTTTATGGTAAGTGAACACGACTACCTGCAGCACTATCTGTATCAGGCATCGCAATCAGAGCGTGTGCGGAAATCAAAAGCCCGCGCTACCTGGATCATAACTGTCGGTTACCTCTTGCTGGCGCTTTACATATGGTATAATGGTAGTAAGGTGTTGGGTTTGATGCTTGGTGTTATTGCTATAGCGTGGTTGCTGTTATATCCCGTCTGGCATCGTTGGCGTTTCAGGCGGCATTATCGCCAGCATATCCACGAGTCCCTGGGCGCTGCACAGTTGCGTCAAACGGCCATTCGCACCGATGAGCAGTTTATTTACGTATCCGACGGTCAAACGGAATCAAAAATCCGCCTCACGGAAATTTCAGGTGTGGTTGAAATAAGCGATGAACTATTTGTGCGCCTAAAAACAGGGGTCACCATCATTTTCCCGAAGCAAAAGGTAGCGGACCTTGCCGCACTGCAGCAAAGCTTGAGGCAGTTAGCGCTCGCGTTGCAGGTTACCTATAAGGAAGATTTGGATTGGCAGTGGAAGTAAAGGCTCAATCAACCCATAACTTCGTGGTGTTAGTGCCATGACAACTGTTACACGCGCCGGTGCTTATCATCGGTGGCATGTATTGCGAATTACCGCTGCTGCCTGTTACCACAGGATAAAGCCCTTGCGAAAAGTCGATTGCTTCCGTAGTATAGAAGTTGCCTTTGGCATCAACATAAATGGTGGCTTTTAGCTGTCCAGCTCCGTTTACATCAGTATAGAGCTTTATTACACCATTGGGGCTGGGCGTACTTAAATCGGTAGTATAAAGGGTGCCCGCCACGGTAAATCGGCCCTCGCCGCTGCCACCCGTTTTATGGCAGCTCATACAGTTTTGTCCTGTGTTGTGGCTTTCCGTTCCGCCATTTCTGCTCACTTTCGTTTCATTCTCACCCTCCTTGTTGCAGGAAAAAATCATCCCCGACAGAACACCCAATACCAATAGGCTCACAATTACGCGCTGCATAAGCTGTTTTGTTACCTAGAACGCAACAAGATTGATTAAGTTGCTTAAAAAAAGACAATAACGCATGAAATTATTGTCCTATTTGTATGCCACCAAAGGTATAGCAAAGGTTAAGAGGCTGCCTACTTTATAACGCACAGTTCCTTTCCAACTTTGGTAAAGGCTTCTACGGCCTTATCCAAATGGTGAATCTCATGACCGGCACTAACCTGCACGCGTATGCGTGCCAAACCTTTTGCTACAACCGGATAAAAGAAACCGATAACATAGATACCTTCTTCCAGCAGGCGGGCAGCAAAATTCTGCGCCAGTACGGCATCGTATAACATAACTGGTACGATGGGGTGTTCGCCTGGCTTGATATCAAAACCTGCTGCAGTCATTTTCTCACGGAAGTATTTTGTATTGCGCTCCAGCTTATCACGCAATTCAGTGGTTTCGCTCAGCATATCCATTACAGCAATGCTGGCACCCACAATAGCGGGCATCACGGTATTGCTGAAGAGGTACGGGCGCGAACGCTGGCGCAATAACTCTATGATCTCTTTTCGGCCGCTGGTAAAGCCGCCGCTGGCACCACCAAGCGCTTTGCCAAGCGTGCCGGTTATGATGTCGATTTTACCTACCACACCGCGATACTCGTGTGTGCCCCTGCCGGTTTTACCCATAAAGCCTGTTGCATGGCATTCATCCACCATAATCAGGGCGTTGTATTTTTCCGCTAAGGCAACAATGGCATCTAATTGCGCAATAGTGCCATCCATACTAAACACACCATCCGTTACAATAATCCGCGAACGGCATTTTTGCGATTCCTGCAGCTTCGCCTCCAGGTCGGCCATATCGTTATTCTTATAACGGTAGCGGAAAGCCTTACACAAACGGATACCGTCTATAATAGAGGCATGATTCAATTCATCACTTATAATCGCATCCTCTTCGTTAAACAAAGGCTCGAATACCCCACCGTTAGCGTCAAATGCCGCAGCATACAGGATGGTATCCTCCGTGCCCAAAAACTCCGATATTTTCTTCTCCAGTTCTTTATGAATATCCTGGGTGCCGCAGATAAAACGCACGCTGCTCATGCCATAGCCATGGGTATCAATAGCGTGTTTGGCAGCCATAATAACTTTGGGGTGCGAGCTAAGCCCCAGGTAATTGTTGGCGCAAAAGTTAATCACGTCCTTACCGGCTGTGGTATGTATATCAGCGCCCTGCGGGGTAGTAATAACGCGCTCGTTTTTATACAATCCCGCTTCGCGGATTTCCTGTAGATCTTTCTGTAATCGCTGCTGAATGGTGTACATACTACAAACCTAAGGTTTTTTAACCGCCCGCGATACTCTCTTTGCCGCAGCGCCGACTATGGGGTAATGCGGCAAAACCTTTATTTTTGCCCTTCGGATAAAGCGAAGCGCAGAATTATGAAACCATACCAAACCTTACTGTATTATAAGTATACAACTATACCCAATGCCGCTGAATTTGCGCAACAACACCTGGAGTTTTGCGAGCGCTTGGGAATAGTGGGGCGCATTATTGTAGCCGAAGAAGGCCTGAACGGCACCATCTCCGGCACGGTAGTGCAATGCAAAAAGTACATGGATCAGGTGCGCAGTAACCCGTTGTTTGAGGGCATTGAGTTTAAGATTGATGAGGTGGATGCCCCTTCTTTTGAGCGCTTGTATGTGCGCTTGAAACCCGAGATCGTGCACAGTAGTTTGAGGGGCATCAAAAATGTAGACCCCAACCAAACCACCGGTATTCATTTGAAGCCACATGAGGTGGATGAAATGATTGAACAGGACGATGTGGTGTTTGTTGATGTGCGCTCGAACTACGAAAGCAATGTGGGCCATTTTAAAAACGCGCTTAAGCTGGATATCGACAACTTCCGCGATTTTCCTGAACAGTTAAAGCAACTGGAACACCTGAAGGATAAGAAAGTGGTAACCTATTGCACAGGCGGCATTAAGTGCGAAAAGGCCAGCGGCTATCTGTTACAGAACGGTTTTAAGAACGTATACCAGGTTGATGGCGGCGTTGTGAAGTATGCCAAAGAAACAGGCGGTAAAAACTTCGAAGGCAAACTGTATGTGTTCGATAACCGCGTGGTAGTGGATGTAAACAAGGTTACCCCAACAGTGGTATCTACCTGCAAAATATGCGGCACCCCAAGCGCCCATATGGTTAACTGTGCTAATGCCGAGTGTAACGAGCATTTTGTACTGTGCGAAAGCTGCGGTTGGAAAATGGAAGGCTGTTGCAGTGAGGCTTGTATGCAGGCACCGGGCAAACGCGCATACGATGGTACGGGTTATTATCAGCGCGAAACCGAAACAGCCCAGGCAAAAGCCTAAGCTATTACCGTTTATTATATTGCAGCATGCGTAGTTTATTTTGCGTGCTTTTTCTGCTCACTACATACCATCTGGTTATGGCCCAACCTGTACAAAACGGCAATCCGTTTAAGGATACCGCCGCAGTAGCCTATGCTACTCAACAGACCGACACTGTTCTAAAAAAGCTATCGCTGAAAGAAAAGGTGGGGCAGATGAATACCGCCGGCCACTTTTTTGCCAAGGCTGCAGCTGCGCTACTCTCGGGCAAGGGCTTGCCTTTAATGAGTATCGGCGAACACAAAAAGTACAATATTCCCGGTGCTACGTTTACGGATGGTCCGCGGGGTGTGGTGCGCAAGGGGCATACGAATTTCCCCTGCGCTATGGCGCGTGCCGCCACCTGGAATACAGCACTGGAGCAGCGCATTGGTGAAACCATGGCGATTGACGCGCGGCACACCGGCGCCGATCTGGTAGGAGCACCCTGCATGAATATTCTATATAGCCCGTTAAATGGCCGCGCGCAGGAAGCTTATGGAGAAGACCCCTGGCTAACAGGTAAAATGGCAGCGGCTTTGGTGCACGGTATACAGCGCTATGGCGTAATGGCAACAGCCAAGCACTACGCACTTAATAGTATCGAGAACGCCCGCTTTACGGTAGACATTAAAGTAGATAAACGCACCCTGCACGAAGTTTATTTACCGCATTTTAAAATGGTGGTAGACGAAGGTATTGGCAGTATTATGAGCGCTTACAACAAGGTAAACGGTTTGTATTGCAGCGATAATGCCGAACTGCTGAATAACATTCTGCGTAAACAATGGCACTTTAAAGGCTTTGTACACAGCGATTGGATTTTAGGAACGCGCAGTACCGCTGCAGCCATTAAAGCAGGTATGAATGTGGAGATGCCTAACCCGGTATTTTATACCTATGGAAAAATAAAAAAAGCCATTGCGAACGGCGAGATAACCGAAGCTGATATCGACAACCTGGTGCGGCCCACGCTATTTACCAAATACCTTTTTCAATACATCCGCAAGCAAGTTGGTGATCCTGTTCCGGTAAACTATAAACCGAATGAAGATTTAGCTTATCAGGCCGCAGAAGAAAGCGCTGTGCTTTTGAAGAACGAAAACAAACTTCTACCGCTTGCTGCGGGCAGCATTAAAACAATTGCGCTGGTTGGTTATTTAAGCGATAAACCAAACGACGGTGACCGCGGAAGCAGTTTTGTGCGCTCCAATTATGTGCTTACGCCTTTACAGGCATTTACAGAATATTGCGGTGCCGCAAACATCAAATTGCTGCATGCTTCAGGAAAAAATGTGGAAGAGCTGAAAGCGGTTTGTGCTAAGGCCGACGCTGTAGTAGTGGTGGCCGGCATATCGTATGAAGACGAAGGCGAGTTTATGACGATGCGCAGCGAAACCAAAAAGCCGGGATTAAAAAGCAAATACCTGGCGGGCTTGCGTGTGCAGGGCGGTGGCGACCGCGAAACTCTTTCGCTCTCGCAGCGCGACATGCAAACAATAGAAATAGCTGTAGCGGCCAACCCCAAAACCACGGTAATGCTTAGTGGCGGCAGCGCTATAACAATGGAAGAGTGGAAGCATAAAGTGCCTGCTATTTTAATCACCTGGTATCATGGCATGGAAGGCGCTTACGCTATGCCTAAGCTGTTGTTTGGCGATGCTAACCCTTCGGGCAAATTGCCATTTACTATTCCTGTTAAAGAAAGCGACTTGCCGGAAAAACCTTTTGCGCCTGATAGTATTACCTATGGCTATTACCACGGTTATACCTTGTTGGATAAGAAGCATATCGAACCGGCCTTCCCGTTCGGCTATGGCTTAAGCTATACCACCTTCGAAATAGGAGCACCTAAAATGCAGCAAAGCGAATTACACGAAGACGACTCCTTAGAAATTAAAGTGCTGGTAAAAAACACCGGCAAACGGGCGGGTAGCGAAGTGATACAGTTATATGTAGGCTGCAATAACTCACAAGTGGATCGCCCGGTTAAGTTGTTACGTGCTTTTGCAAAAGTGCCCTTGTTGTTTAACGAACAGCGGGAGATCACACTAACCGTACCGGTGCAATCTTTAGCATATTATGATGCAACTGCCGATAAGTGGATTGTCGAAAAAACGGCCTACACAGCTTACATCGGAAACAGCTGCGATGCTGCGGCTTTGCAAAGCATAGCGTTCAGTGTAAAATAATTATTGCGGCTTTTGCTCCGCATCAAAACGGTAGATGGTATACAGCAGCGTTTCGCCAACCGCGCGCAGCGTGCCCTTATCAATGATATCCATATTGTCGGCATGGGTATGCCAGTAATCGCCGAAGGTTCCGGAGCGCGAACTAGGATCATAATGAATGATATCGATAGTAGGAATACCGGTTAGGCGATTGATATAAACGTGGTCGTCGGTAATGGGGCCCATCTGCTGATCGGTAAAGAAACCGGAGTAGCCCGCCCGCTTAGCATTTTCCCATACCATATCCTGCACCCAACCGGCAGTGGAGGATGAATATACTTCGCGCGCAAAAACGGAATTACGGGCGCCAACCATATCCAGCAGAATGCCGAAGTCGGCATGGTAACCGGGCACATGCAAATGCTTGCCCCAGTACTGCACACCTAAGCAATAGCTGTCTTCGCCACCTTCGCTTTTGCCGTAGTCTTCAGCATCGTTAAAAAAAAGATCAACGCCCACATAGTTAGGCTGACTGCGAATGGCACGTGCCAGCTCCAGCATAACACCCACGCCGCTGGCGGCATCATTGGCTGCAAGTATTGGTTGGTCCTGATCTTTACTATCCTGATCGGCCCAGGGGCGGCTATCCCAGTGTGTGCTGATTAAAATTCGTTTTGTAGCGGAGGGGTTAAAAGAGGCAATGATGTTGGTGCCCTTCAGTAATTTTCCATCCCACGCTTTTACTTCAAATTGTTGCACATATACCGTATCGGCATATTTCTTTGCTTCAGCAATAATCCAGCGGCCACAATCATCATGCACTTTAAAGTTCATAGCACGAGGGCCCATGGCCACCTGTTGACGTACCAGGTAAAACGCGGTGTCCGCATCAAACTTAGGGGCGCTCACCTTTACTTCAGGGGTGGTAGTTACGGTCGTATCATTCCCGTTGTAGGTGCCACTATTGCATTTCTGGCAACCACCAACCTGCGAGGCCAATAACACAGTAATAAGCAACACCACTCCGCCGGTGGTAAGTATGTTTCTTTTGTTCATAGAACTTGTATAAATCTATACAGACCCGATACCCTCTGTATTTAATCTGTGTTAATCTGCGTAATCTGTGGTGAATAGTTTTACGTTCACGCCATTACCCCAGCGTCCAGCTCACACCCTCCTTACCGTCCTTTACCTGTATGCCAATCTTTGCCAGTTCATCGCGTATTTTATCCGATGCTGCAAAATCTTTTTTAGCACGCACATCCTTACGCAACTCCAGTATCAATCCCATCAGGCCATCAACCTTACCATCGTTGGCGGCGCTTTCTTCTTTCAATCCCAAAACATCAAATATGATCTCATTAAACAGTTTTTGAAGACCTTCTTTATCGCCTTGTGTTACACTATCCTTGCCGTCGTTTACCGAATTAATAACCCGTGCACCCTCAAATAAACCGGCCAGTGCCAGTGGTGTATTAAAGTCGTCGTTCATAGCATCGTACACAGCGGCCTTTATGTCTTCCAGTTTAAACGATGATTTATCGGATGTTTTTAAACCCGGTATTAACTTCAATGCATTCATCAAACGCTGGTAGCCCTTCTCTGCTGCTTGCAACGCTATATTTGAGAAATCAAGTGTGCTGCGGTAATGTGCCTGCAACATAAAAAAGCGAACTACCATCGGCGCATATCCGCGCTCCAGCAATTTATGGCGACCTTCAAAAAGTTCCTGCGGTAAAAACGAGTTACCTAAACTCTTCGACATCTTCTGTCCGTTCACCGTCAGCATATTGGTATGCATCCAAACTTTGGCAGGGCTCTTATGATGGCAAGCCGCATGCTGCGCTATTTCGTTGGTATGGTGCGTTGGTATTAAATCCATACCACCACCATGTATATCAAATTCATCGCCCAGGTACTTGGTGCTCATGGCCGAGCACTCAATATGCCAGCCGGGGAAACCTTCCCCCCAGGGGCTTGGCCAACGCATAATATGCTCCGGCTTTGCTTTCTTCCAAAGTGCAAAATCAAGGCGGCCCTTCTTTTCCGTTTGTCCTTCCAGGTCACGCGTGTTTTCGAACAGGTCGTCGAGATTACGGCCCGAAAGTGCTGTGTAAGGGTAGGTCTTTGCAAATTTCTCTACATCAAAATAAACGGTACCATCTACTTCATAGCCATAACCGTTGGCAATAATCTGCCGGGTCATTTCAATCTGTTCAATAATATGGCCTGTGGCGGTTGGCTCAATGCTGGGTGGTAACAGGTTAAACTGTTCCAGCACCTTATGAAAGTCAACGGTGTACAACTGCACAATCTCCATGGGCTCCAGCTTTTCCAGGCGAGCACGTTTGGCAATTTTATCTTCCCCTTCGTCGCCATCGCTTTCCAGGTGGCCCACGTCGGTAATGTTGCGGATGTAACGCACCTTATAACCCAGGTGGCGTAGATAACGGAACACTACGTCAAAGCTCATAAAGGTGCGGCAATTGCCCAGGTGGGCATGGCTATATAAAGTAGGACCGCATACATACATGCCCACAAATGGACCGTTCAGCGGTTTAAAAACTTCTTTCTCGCGTGTAAGGGTATTATAAATCTTCAAATCCTGCATGGCGCTAATATAAGTACCCTACAGGCGTATTGGATGCCTTCTCACAAATTTTCAGGGCGAAAAGGTTACTGCCACAGGATAATGGTCGCTTAACGGTACCCGTACTACCCGGTAGCTGTGTAGTTCTATACCGGCCTGGTGCAGCACGTAGTCTATCCTGAAAATAGACAATGGATTTACAAACGTGGGCGAAAACCCCTTGCCTTTTTCTACAAAAGCATCCAGCAATCCAGCGCCAGCGGTATGGTAGGTGTAAGAAACCGGAACATCATTAAAATCGCCGCAAAGCATCTTGGCTCCCTTGTAATCTGCTACTTGCGCAGCCACCGCCTGGGCCTGGATAGAACGGCCCGCATTCGCTGTTTTCATCTTCCGTAAAATATTCTTCAGCGCATGCCATTTGGTTTGCTGCTTTTCGGCCAGCGAATCAAGCGTGGCATAATCTTCATAGCCCAGGTGTATGCTCTGAAAGTGCACATTAAACACCCGCACCACTTTACCTTTAAAATCTATATCGGTGTAAATGCAGTTATTCGCCAGCGAATTATCAAAGCGGATACTACCCGTATCTACAATGGGAAACTTTGAAAAAACGGCAACGCCCCACTGCTGTTTCAGCACGCCGCTGCGCCATAAGGTTTGTTGTAGTTTGGTTTTAGGCAGTTTGCTTACCTCTACCGCAGGAGGGAAATACACATACGAGTAGCCGAGTGTATCGCGTAAATATTCCAGGTTATGGAAGAATTGATTGTTGGTGTAGAATTCCTGCAGGCAAAGCACGTCGGCATTTTCTTTTTTCAGCAGCTCCATCATAGCTGCACGGTTTTCACGGTTGCCGCTCCAGTTATACAGGTCAAAGTTTTTAGCGTTCCAGGTAATTAGTTTAATACCCTGCTCTCTGTCCTCGCCAAAATGAAATCCAAAGGTGGTGCGCACAAAAGGAACACACAGCAGGATAGCCGCCAGCGATACAAAGGCAAAGCGGCTCCACAACACGGCCCAACCAATGAACAAAAAGGCATTCAGCAACAGCATTACGGGGAAAGCAAAACCTAAAAAGGAAAGCTGCCAGAAGGTGTTGGGATTTACATATACCGCCAAACAGCCGGCCAGCAACACCAGTAGCGATAAAACATTTAAAAATTGAAAAAAGCGCCGGAACAAAGCAGGTCTATTAGTAACTCAAGAATACAAAAAGCCTGCTTAACCTTGGGTTAACTCTTCAGTAATTCTTCCCAAAACTCAGCAGCGCGGCGGGTATGAGGTATTACTATGGAGCCGCCTACAAGGTTAGCCACCGAAAACACTTCATAAATCTCGGCAGTATTGCATCCCATTTTATGGCATTGTTCCAAATGATATTTAATGCAATCATCGCAGCGCAACACCATACTGGCCACCAAACCCAACAATTCCTTGGTTTTGGAAGGCAGGGCACCTTCGGCATAAGCCTGGTTGTCAAGGCTCCAGAAACGCTTTAATACCAGATTATCCTTGGCTAAAATCACTTCATTCATCCGGCTGCGGTAATCGTTGAACTCTTTAATCATGTTACTCATACAATTTTTAATTGGGTGCTGCGTCAAAAGTAGGAAAGTTACACCGCAGTAAAGCTGCTGCGTAACCGTTTAAATTTCTAATTTTAAATCGCAAACCAAAAATCACCCAAATGAGAAATGTAGGTATCATATTATTAGCTGTAGTATTAATTACCGTTTTACTGGCCGGTTGTAATTACAACGGACTGGTTAAAAAGCGTGAAGCTGTAACCGGTCAATGGGCCAATGTAGAGGCAGCCTATCAGCGCCGGTCCGACCTGATTCCTAACCTGGTGGAAACCGTTAAGGCAGGTGGTAAATACGAACAGGAAACACTGGACAAAATTGTTCAGGCCCGCGCCAGCGCTACTCAAACCAAAGTAGATGTAAACAACCTGTCGCAGGAAGAAATCGACAAATTCCAGGCTGCACAAACCAATCTGTCGCGCTTGTTATTGGTAATGGAAGCTTACCCCGATTTAAAAGCAACACAGGGTTATGCCGACCTGCGCACGGAGCTAACCAGCACCGAGGATAAAATTGCCTTTGAACGCAAAAAGTTCAACGACATCGTGCAGGACTACAATGCCAGCATCTCCACTTTCCCTGCGGTTATTACTGCCAAACTGTTTGGCTTTAGTGCAAAAGGTTACTTCAAAGCTGATGAAGGCAGCGATAAGGCACCTTCGGTAGGTAAAATGTTTAACGACGGCAAATAGTTGCCGCCTAACGCTGTATAACTACAGGCTTTATGGCTTCCAATAAATTGTTTTCGGCCGAACAGGGCGCTGCCATCGTGCAGGAAATTGCCCATGCCGAAACGCAAACCAGCGGCGAAATACGCGTGCACATCGAACCACACTGTAAAACACCCGAGGTGATAGCACGTGCTGTGGAAGTATTCCATAAACTGGGCATGAATAACACCGCCCGCAAAAATGGCGTGCTTATATACATTGCCTACAGCGATAAAAAATTTGCCATCATAGGCGACGAAGGTATTAATGCAGTGGTGCCGGCTAATTTTTGGGATGGAACGAAAGAAGTGATGCGCGGCCACTTTCAGAAAAGTGAATTTTTTGAAGGTGTAGCCTTTGCGATTCGCGAAACCGGCGAATTGCTGAAACAATATTTCCCACTGGGTAACGACGATAAAAACGAACTGCCAAATGAAATTAGTGAGGAAGAATAGAACTGGCGGCAGTTTATACCGGATCAGTTTGCTGTTTGTTATCAGTGCATTGTTGTTGCTGCTGCCCGCCGGCTTACATGCACAGTATATCCCTGAGCCACCCAATCCACCCCGCCTGGTGAACGACTTTGCGCACATGATGAGTGCAACCGAAGTAAACCAGTTGGAAAATAAACTGGTGGCGTACGATGATTCTACCTCCACCCAAATTGTAATTGTTACCATTGAAACACTGGATGGTGCCGAAGTAGGCAGTTACGGTGCCGAACTGGGTGAGAAGTGGGGCGTAGGAACCAAGCAGAACCATAACGGCATTGTTATTCTGGTAGCAAAAAAGGAACACAAAATGACTATCCGCACAGGCTATGGTGTGGAAGAGAAACTGGGCTCCGTTACCGTTCAACACCTCATCGACGACCGGCTTACCCCAAACTTCAAGAACGGCGATTACTACCAGGGCTTCGAAGAGGCGACCGATGAAATTATAGCGCGCCTTAGCGGCATGTATGTAAACGACGAGCCGCACGCCAAAAAGGGCCTGCCGATGTGGGCCATCATACTTATTATTTTTGTTATATTTTTTATTCTTCCGCTTATTTTCCGCAATGGCGGCGGAGGTGGCGGCACCTATAGCCGTGGCGGTTACCGGGGGCCCACTTATTGGGGCGGAGGCTTTGGTGGTTTCGGCGGAGGAGGAAGCAGCAGCAGCAGCGGTGGCTTTGGCGGTTTTGGCGGCGGAGGCTTTAGCGGTGGCGGTGCCAGCGGAAGTTGGTAATATTACAGCATGCAACAGTTCGTGAAATATACAGCACACCCCTGGCACGGTATCAGGGTGGGCGACAAGGCCCCGGAAGTGCTTACGGCATTTATTGAAATTGTACCTACCGATACGGTTAAATACGAAATTGACAAAGAGAGCGGTTGGTTGAAGGTTGACCGCCCTCAATTGTTTTCGAATATTGTACCGGCCCTATATGGCTTCATTCCTCAAACACTTTGCGATAAAGAAGTAGGCCGCTTTTGCTCTGAAAAAACCGGACGGCCCGGCATCGGCGGCGATCAGGATCCAATGGATATTCTGGTACTCAGCGAAAAAACGTTCCCCAACAGCGGATTCATTACCCAGGCTATTCCCATTGGCGGACTGCGCATGATAGATAAAAACGAAGCCGACGATAAAATAATTGCCGTGCTGAAAGATGATGCCGTTTATGGCGCATATACGGATTTGGAACAACTGGATGAAAAAATCCTGAACCGCCTTCGGCACTATTTCCTTACCTATAAGGACCTTCCCGGCTCCGGCGAACAGCGCAAAGTAGAAATCAGCGCGGTGTATGGTCGCCAGGAAGCGCTGGTAGTTATTAAGGCCAGTATCATCGATTATAATAACCGGTTTGGCGGTAACGATGCGCAATAAACTGGCAATACTTGCCCTGCTGCTGGTGGTAGCTGCGGTAGGCGGTTTTCTGTATAAAAAATACAGGGTAGCACCCGCAATTGCTTTTGCACCTTTACAGTTAACCGATTTACAAGGTGCCGGGTTTGAGTTGCGTGACAATACCCATAAAGTATATGTGGTCAATTTCTTTGCCACCTGGTGCGGCCCCTGTATACGCGAACTGCCTTCCCTGGCATATGTGGCGCATTATTACAGCAAACAAAATTGGAAATTTGTTTGTGTCTCCGACGAATCCGTTGAGCGGCTTCAACAATTGGCTAAGGTATATGCTAACGAAAACCTGCTATTTGCCCGCAGTACGGTCCCTTTAAAGGAACTGCAGATATATACCGTACCTACCACCTATATCTTAAACAGCCAACTCGAAATTCTTTATAAAACCACTAACGGCGAAAACTGGATGAGCGGAGAAATGATTAAACGGATGGATCAAATTACCACGGATAACTAATCCTCCTTAAAGGCCAGTTTATTCATCCACCACATAACCATAAAAAAGATTAGTCCGTAGGTAATCAACACGTACACATAGTCGTGTGCTAAACCAAAATAATGGTTGCTGTGCACCTGCACCAATACCAGCGCCAGCACGCGTGCTACATTGGTAAGAAATATAAGAAACAGCCCCAGCGGTATAAACCACAGTTTGTTTCGGGTATGATCGCCAAAGGCGCTTATAAAACCGGTAAAAATTACCATAGGCGCAATACCCAAACAAAGGTCGGCCACATATATCCCGCGCGTGCCGTCTACAATTATCAATCGTTCGTAAAAGTTTAGCTGATAGCCGGCAACTTTTAAAAGCAGGGCGGCACACAGCGTTAGTAAACGGCCCATGGCATCTTTAAACCATTGCCAACCGCCCCACAAAAAATTATCGTAGTGTTCGCCAAAGTATTTAAACGTGCGCCAACCTATATAAACCAACGCCATTTTAATTAAAAACTCGGCAGGCCGTATCAGGCGCTTGTTCGTAAGATATCGGTCCAGCAGTCCGGCTATAGACATAGATGCAAGATAAGGAATGCCTGTACTACCCGCAATTAGTTAAAGGAAAGGTAAACACCCTGGCGGGCAAGATATACCAACCCGCAAACCACGATCAGCACAACAGGCAGCAGATAGTTTGCTTCCTGCAGGGTTTTGTATTTAATCACTTCGTCTTTCATTACCTCTGTTTCGTCAAGGCTATAAATACCATACAGCATACAAATGCCCAGGGCAATAAAGTATAACAGCACCATAAACATATCGTGTATAAGCCCTACATAAAACTTAAGTGCAAGAATGGTGATAGCTCCAAGTATAAAGGGCGCTGCCATGGTTTCCAGATAATATTTGCGGCGGCGGCTTAGTTTATTCACCTTGGTAAACGAGTAGGCAAACAATAAAAACGGGCGAATACTATGCCGGCTGAAATACAGGAAAACGATAGCAAATGGGATATTGAACACATACACCAATGGAAGGGGTATGCGCAGCCACGAAAACACCACGGCAAAGTTCCGGTAGTATTCCGAGTTTATCTCGCCATATCCCAGCGAGGCAATTACACCCTGCGTTGAAAACGTAATGGTGCCAATTAAAAAGCACCACACCAGATACAGGTTCAAAAGCGTTTTTACGTTTTTAAGGCGGTCGTAAACATACAGGCATAACAAGCCGAAAACCAGCGGGAACAACGCAGGCGTGGAGAAGATCAGCAGGATCTTTAGCTTGTTCCAGAATTGCTCAGGGTCAACCGGGGTTATAAATTTTATACCATACGAATAAACGATGGCATCGCATTTAAAGAACTTACCCACCAGGGCCATAGCAAACCACGAAAGGTAGTTAACGCTGATAAAGGCAAGAATGAAGCAGATAGTGGAATTCAGGATCCTGAATATCTTACTGATAAGGGTTTCTCCACCGCGCTTTAAATCCGAATAACTGCTCATATACCCAAAGATATACCGCAAAACGGATTTAACAATTTCTAATAGAAGAGATTACTTATGCCGAAGAGCCTAAGGCCGGTACTTCGATTTTTTGAAAATCGTTTCAGCATCGTATTTGGTAACCAGGTCCTCCAGCGAAATCTTGTCGCCGCCCTGTTCCATAAACTTCCGAACTATCTGTAAGCCAACCCAGCTGCCAACATTACCGGGTGCTTCTGCAGGCATACCTTGGCTCATCGGGCCTTCATCCAGGTAGCGTTTTTGGTCCATGTAGTCCTCTTTGTAAAGCAGGTCCTTGTCATTAAAAAACTGCCATATCTGCTTTTCGCTTTTTTGGCACCATTCCAGTTGCGGCTGGGTGTACACAAACAGCAGCGAATCAGGCGCATCGGGTAGCAGCATGCTCAGCACATACATTTTCTTGCCTTTCTCCACCATGGCATTTATAAAGTTTTGTTTCTGGTCAGGGTCTTTACCAAAATACAGGTTATAAAGTACCTCCATAGCATTGCGTGGCAAATACTCCTTGCTCATACGGCGGCGCACATACTGGTAAATTTCAGCGCTGTCGTAATCCGGATTGTTTTGTCCAAAGTAGCAGTCCAGCCCTATCCCAAGTGTTTCAGCACCATAGGTAAAGGCACCGGTATTAAATTTCGAAAAAACGGTTACCACTTGCGGTATGGTAATTTTAGGGAAGTAGTATTTAAAATACTTCAGGCTTTGGTTAAGCTCGCCCTCAACAGTTTTGCTGTCTTTAAAATAATAGTCCATCGAATCCTGCAGGCGGTGCACATAAGCATCGTTCACAAAATCGGTAATGGCCTTAGCGCTTATGTCGGCGGTGTCACCTGCTAAACGAGGGCCAATCACAAACTGGCTCACATAAAAATCATAGAAGTCGCCATATTTGGCACGCATTTCGTTTTGATGCGATGCGAAATCCTTTTGGCGGAATTCCGTAAAATCGCGGTCGAAACGCAGAAAGTGCACATCAACCTGTATATTCGATACATCGGGTTTTGGACGGCCGTTGTTTTTGGAACAACCGTTACAACCCGTTAAAAACAGAACAACCAGTAACCCTAAATAAAACGACCCTTTTTGCATAGCGCATCAAAAAAACGAAAAGAAATGAAAAGATATTTTACCCTGCTGCTGTTTTTGGTTTTGGCGCACAGCACTTTTGCTATAACCGATAAAATTAAACTGGGCTTTACAGTTTCGCCGGGCATCAGCTGGGCCAAGCCGTTCGGTAAGGAATTGAAAAACGGAGGCGTTCGTTTTGGCATGCAGTATGGCCTTTCGCTGGAGTATTGGTTTGCCGAAAACTTTGGCCTAAGCACCGGCCTGTTTGGTGCTATGGAGGGTGGTAATCTTAAGAACCGCACCTTCTTTCAGGATACGGCTACCGGTACGATGATAACTGAAAAGTACACCTTCCACTCCCTGGTACTTCCCATAGGCATCAAGTTGCGCACAAACGACATTAAAAACTTTAGGATCTATGGCGAAGTGTTGCTCGAAAACTTCTTCACCCTTTCGGCCCGTGCCAGCTACAGCGATTCCATCAACATCTATGGCACCACAAGTAAACTGCTGATTGAAAAGGAGAATATTTTACGCAAGGGCAATGACGTGTCGAAAAGCCTACCCGACTTCAGAGCCAATATCTACGATGTGCGCTTTGCCGTGGGCGGCGGTTTCGAATACCACTTCAACGATAAGGTGGCACTTACTGCCGGCTTGTATTACCATAACGGATTTCTGAATTACCTGCGCGATAACAGTGTAGATCTTAAAAAGGAACCTACCGTTATGCGTTCGGTTAACTTAAAAATCGGGGTGCTGTTCTAACAACCGTTTATTTCCACTTATTTACCACACCAATGGTTTGGTGGGCTTCTTCTACTTTGCGGCCTATTTGGCCGGTAAGTATATGCCAGAACATTACAAAGTCCGAACCTAAACTCCACAAAGGGTAGGTAAAGGTGGCAGGACGATTCTTCTCCAGCAAAAAGTGCCCGAACCAGGCAAAGCCATAACCGCATACGGGCATCAGGGCAATTAACCACCATTTTTGGGTTACAAAAGCTCCTATAAAACAGGCAATTACCAATCCGGTGCCTACAAAATGAAAGGCGCGGTTAATAGGGCGAGCATGTTCAGTAAGGTAATAGGGGTAAAAGCTCCAGAAGCTTTTGTAAATTTTTTCGCCGGCCATAGTTATCGCTGTTTAATTGTAAATAAACGTTAGTAAAGCTAAAATAATAGGAAACAAAGTTTGGAAGTATGCCTTAAAAGCTATTTACTTTGCAACACAAAGCACTTTTGTTATGAGCGAACAAGACCAGTTAAAGCAGATACAGGAGATACGCAACATTATGGAGCGCAGCAGCCGTTTTATTTCACTCAGCGGTTTAAGCGGGGTATTTGCCGGCTTTTTTGCCTTGGCCGGTGCCCTGGCCTTTAACCTCTTTATCAATAATCGTTTTAGCGCCGGTTACCGCGACTTTGCCAAAGCCATTCCTATCGATTTGACTAATCACCTGGAGATCGTAGCCTTTTGCCTTGCTGATGCCACAACCGTAATTGTATTGTCCTTAGCCTTTGCAGTCTTTTTTACAACCCGCCGTGCGCGTCATATGGGACTTAAAATATGGGATAGCAGTGCCCGCAACATGTTGCTTAGCCTGTTTGTGCCGCTTATTACCGGTGGTATATTCTGCCTTTACATGCTTAGCTATCATTGGTTTGGCATTATTGCACCAACTACGCTTATATTTTATGGGCTGGCCTTGTTAAATGCCGGTAAATACACGCTCGATGAAATTCGTTGGCTGGGTATATCTGAAATTATACTGGGCATTATCGGCCTTAATTATATTGGCTGCGGCATTACATTGTGGGCAATAGGCTTTGGCGTGTTGCACATCATTTATGGCCTGGTGATGTATGTAAAGTACGAAGCAAAGGCAAAAGAGAAAAAGTACTGGTAGTATTGCAGGGGTGTTGAATGCAGCAGCATGAAGAACGTAATTGAAAATTTAAATAAGGCTTTCGAAAACCGCATTCGCCTGGGTATCATGAGTGCTCTGATGGTGAATGAGGCGATCGACTTCCTGGCCCTGAAGGAATTGCTGGAGGTAACCGATGGTAACCTGGCCAGCCACATCACCGCACTCGAAAAACTGGATTACATAGCCGTTAAAAAGGAATTTGTAGGTAAGAAAACCCGCACCAGCTATATGGTTACCAACCTGGGTCGCAAGGAGTTTGTACAACACCTGAACGCCCTCGAAAAATTAGTGAAACAGAACCGCAAATAAATTTTTTTGTCCTTTTACTTTGAAACACAAAGTGCTTTTTATGAATCCTAAAATCCCATCTCTCCACCGCCGCATCCGCTTATTGGTGTGGTTTTTTATGGCCGCTTTAATCGTCAGTGGCTTAACGGCTATTCCCTTGGTACAGGAACTATCGTTGGTGCTGGATTTGATTGCAGGACCACCTGCCCTCACCGCCTTTTTGGAACAGGTGCGCAACACGCTGGTGCAGGTGCATCAGCAATATCCTTTCCTGCAATATGGTTTCGATTGGCTGGCCTTTGCACACCTGGTAATTGCTGTAGCTTTTATCGGTGTAATCCGAAATCCGGTACGCAACAAATGGGTGTTAGACTTTGGCCTGATAGCTTGTTTGATGGTGATCCCCTTTGCCTGTTTTTTCGGCCCCTTGCGCGGCTTGCCCTGGTGGTGGTGCCTTATCGATTGCAGTTTCGGTGTAGTGGGCCTGCTACCGCTTGGCCTGGCGCGGCACTATGTGCTTAAGTTGGAAAAGTTGCAGCAAGAGGACCGGCTGAATACCATCTTCTAAAACCCACCACCATGAAGAAGAAACAGAAAACAATCCTCGGGTGCTGCCGCGATGCAGCGCTGATCGGTACGTATTTGCTGGCGGAAAAGGGCATAGCCAAATTAAAGCAACGCAAACAGCAGGGAGCTTTAACTGAGGAACAGTTTCAGAAAAGGATGACCGCCCTGACCGTAGTTTATCATCTGATGGGAATAATTTATAACGAATAACACGTGCATGCAACAGTACTACCTCACCAAACAACACCACATGTTTTCATCCTATCGCAGCACTGTTCGTGCATTGCTGTTTTTAACCGCCTTTTGCCTGGCGCTCGAAACTTTTCGTTTGATAAGCGCCGGCACGCTCAATTTTATTTTTCTGCCTTTTAACCTGCTGCTGGCCTGGATACCCCTCGGCCTTGCCTTACTAACTGCCAAACAACCGGCTACTATAAAAATGCTGCTGCTTAGCGGTGCATGGCTATTGTTCTTTCCTAATGCACCCTACATAACCACCGATCTGCTGCACCTCAAGCCCCGCTACGATTTCCCCTTCTGGTATGATACCTTAATGCTTTATGCCTTTGCCCTCTGCGGTTTTATGCTGGGTATTTTTTCGTTGCTGATTATCTATAAACGCTGGCGCCAAACCTTCAGTCACCTGCAAGCCCGCCTGGTATTACTGGTTGCTATGGTGCTTTCCGGCTATGGTATTTATATGGGCCGCTACCTGCGCTGGAACAGTTGGGATGCCTTTTTAAATCCGCTTCAGATTATCGGTGATACTGCTCAGCGTTTGCTGCATCCAACCATGTATCCGCGTGCTTATGGGGTTACGGCGCTCAGCGCCATTTTAATCTGGCTGGTATTTAAAGTCATCGAGTCACTGCTCCCTGCCGAACCCAATTCTGCTAACCAATAAATTCTGTCCTATGAAGTTTATCCATTTCTGTATTCTGGCGGGCACCGTGGCCTTCACCGGCTTGTTTTATTTCCAATCAGCGGGCCTCAATTACCTTTTGTTTAATCTGTTACTGGTTGGATTAACGGCAGCGGCTAATCGCAACCTGCTTAGCCGGCCCTCCTGGCTGCTTGTCGCAGCCGCCTCCTTGTTCTCTTCTTTCTATGTGTTTTGGTTTGGCACCTGGTTGCCCTTGCTGGCAAACTGGTGTTCGCTGCTGGTATTGGCCGGGTTAAGTTTTGCCCCCGACGCCTCTTTACTGATTGCAGGTTTCAGCGGCTGGATGTCCATGTGGTTATCCGCAGTTCGTGGAGCGATACCTCAGCGGATACTAAGGCCTGTCACCGAAACCGGCGATGCTTCCGGTAAAGCGCATGGCAACCGCTTTCCGTTGGTAATTCTTGCGCTGGCTATAACTACGGTCTTCTTCTTTCTTTATCGCGAGTCTAACCCGCTTTTCGAAAAGCTGACCGATGAAATAGATCTTGATTTTATCAGCGTGCCCTGGTTGTTGTTTACACTGCTCGGGTTTATTTGGATGTATGGTTTTTTCGTGCACCGCAGTTCTGAAAAACTGCTGCGCTTGGATAGCAGGGCATCGGACGACCTTCCGCCTATTTCCGAAGAAGAGCATAACCGTGCGCACCGCTTTTTTACGCTCCCCGCTTCCACCGAAATCTTTGGCGGCACCCTGCTCTTTGCCTTGCTGAACCTGCTGTTGCTAAGTGTAAATGGTGTAGATGTTTTTTACCTGTGGATTGCCCGTAAATTACCTGCGGGTATTTCGGTGGCTGATTATTTACACGACGGCACAGAAACACTGATCCTCTCCATTGTTCTTGCCATTCTGATAATCCTCGTGGTGTTTCGCGGGTATCTCCATTTTGCGCCGGGCACTAAATGGCTGCGCAGCCTATGTTATATCTGGATCGCACAAAACCTGCTGATGGTGTTAACCAATGCCCAACGCAATTGGTGGATTATTGAAAGCAGCGGTTTAACCAGGCGCCGTATAGGTGTTTACGTGTACTTGTTATTGTGTGTAATTGGTTTAGCCACCACGCTTTTTAAAGTAGGCCAGCGCCGCAGCAACTGGTTTTTGTTTCGCAAAAATGCCTGGGCATTTTATGCGGTGTTTTTGTTTTCGCTGCCGGTTAACTGGGATGAATGGATTGTGCGTTTTAATCTCACGCACTTTAAATTGCTGCATTTAAATTATATCGACCGCGGCTATCAAAGCGAATTAAGCTACACCTCGCTGGGCACGCTCTTTCAATTTTATGCGCAGGAGGTAAACGGCCCTCCTACCGACCATATGGTGTTTAACGAAACGGTGGTGCAAAGCATGTATCAACAGTATACTAACCTAAAGCAGGAAGTGCAATACAGCGACTGGCGCTCGTATTGCTACAGCAAACAGCACAACCTACAGATCATTCAGCAACTTATTCAACAGGGCAAAATACCCGCAAGCGTAAAACTTACACCACCACGGATGCCTTTATAATTAAAACGGGGGAGGCTATGCAATAACCTCCCCCGTTTATATAAGCGGTAATCGTTGCGTTTCTTATTGCTTCGCTTTCTCTACCGACTTCTGAATGGCATCTTTTAAAAAAGTTGCGGAGCCGGGGTTAGCGCCTTCTTCCTTGGCGCGGATGATAGCATAATCGCAGGCCTTTTCTGCTTCCTTATAGTTATTCAATTTATAAAGCAGGTAAGCATAGGTAAGGTTGTAGGTGTATTTATTATCGGTGTTAATGGCTGTATAAGCCCATTTGGCGGCTTTATTTAAACGCGCATCATCGTTCATGTTCAGGTAATATACCCAGGCAATATCATTAAGTGCGGAGGCTTTTTTGGAAGCATACTTTTTTATATAGGCACTGGCTGTTTTGTCGTAGTTACTCCAATCGGCCATATGTTCGTAGTACTCCAGCGAAAGCTGTGCGGTTTTTTCTGCTGCATTAGGCGCCTTGTTGCTCTTTATCAAATCAATGGCTCCTTTAAACAGGGCAGGGTCATTGGCTTTGGGTGCTTCACCGGCAGCCTTGGTGGCTATCTTGTCAATTTTATTGTTGTAAGCATCGTCACCCAGCATTCCTTTATAATACTCCTTGTTCTTAACCAGGTAAGCCAATCCGGGCGACTTAATATCATTCGTAAGGTTGAATATGGTTTTTGCATGTTTCGCGTCAGCCAGGTCCTTTTGCGTCAGCTTGTCCATGTATTCCTTAAAGTAGTCCTCGTATTTCTCACCGCTGGCCTGCAGGGTGTTTACAAAGTCGCTCAGGAAATTTACATCCCTGTCACCATCAGCATAGCGTTTACGCATACCGGTTAAAATGCCGGGTGTGGGATCAAGGGCTTTTTTACCCTGGCCAATTAAACCGGTCACATCCAAACCACCCACAATTTTATGCCGCACATTTCCATCACCGTCTAACCACAACAGGGTAGGATAGGCACGCACACCGTAAGTGCCGGCAATGGTGGGGCCTTCATCTTTCTCCATATCAAATTTGGCATTGATAAAATTCTCGTTGAAATAAGCACCCACAGCCGAGTCGGGGAATACCATGCTGCTCAGTCTTTTGCAGGGACCGCACCAACTGGTATAGCAATCCATAAACACCAGTTTGTTCTGCTGTTTGGCCATATTCAGTATTTCGGCAAACTTCTTATCGTGTATAAACTCAATGCCCTGGGCATTGGCGGCAGGGCCGCAAAGCAGAAATACGATCAGGGCGAGAGGAGCAAACAACTTCTTCATACTGCTAAAAATGCATTTACAACGGAAAGACGCAAAATTATGCCAAACCGTGTAATGTTTTGGTTAAAATTAGGGAATGGCGTTCAGCCATAACCACTTACTATAGCGGCAGGCGGTTCTTCAAACGCCGCAGGTTCAGCACAACCAGTGCCAGGCTAAAGCACGCAAGTACAAGCAGGCCGCCTGCCACAACCCAGTTTACTTCAAAGTGATGCAGATACATAATGCCCATCAAACTGGCGAGGGTAATATCCATTAGCGTGCAAAACACCAGCATGGCCGGAGCCAGCAAATTGCCCAGCGGATGTTGTTTTAAAAACAAAAATCCTGCAATGAATAAAGCGGGCAAACAAACCGAGAGGTCCAATACATGTACAGGATTTACCGGCAAACCTACCACCTGGTTTAACGGGGGAACCGTGTGCTGCACCGCATGTGGCATAATGTCGCTCATCCAAAGCAGGTAAAACAAGGTGCTTACTATCATCAGGTAATATGCGCTGGTTTTGCGCAAACCTGCACCCACCAACCAGCCCGGCTGTGGGCCATTGTTGTTTTTTAGCAGCAAATAAACCAATAGGTAAAAGGCAACACCTAGCGTGGTGCAATACAAAGGAAACAGCGGATTGAAATGCAGGGCAAAACTGTAAATGGCAAAAGTGTAGGTAAGGTAAAACAGGGCACCGCTTAAAATCAAAATTCCCGAGCGACGGCCCTGTAACATAAGTACCGACGAAATCATTAATACCGGTACAAGCAAGATTAAATCCACAGCGTCCTGCCCGCGCGATTGGGCCTGCCAGTTGGGCGTTTCGCTTTCATAGCTCGAAGGATTGAACAAGCCGTAGCAGCTTACCACCAGCACCAATAAACTCAGCACCAGGGTGCTTATAAAAAATAGGTTGCGCGATTTTTGACTAACCACTTACTTCCTTTTGTTACAAAGCTAGAAACCTGTTTACCCCAAAAGATGATTTTGGTCAGCCTTGGCAGTAATCCGTACTGCTGGTTGATAATGAATAGCATAAAATCAGCGAGGTTAAAGCGCGGCTGTCAGCAGGCGTTCCAGAAAGCGTAACTGGCTATACGCACTGGTGGTTGTAGCATTAATACGGGCCCGCTTCAGGTTGGTGCGTAACGCCGATAACTCCTCCGGTGCATTTTGCTTCAGGCATTGCAGTGTTTGATGTGCCATTTTTTGAACGGCAGGCGAACTGAATACCTTCTTTTGCCGGTGCTGCTGCAACAGTTTCAGGGCTGCTTCCCATTCTTGTTGAACGCAAAGCAGTTTTATTTTTAGCAATAGCGCTGCATACCCATCGTTTGGCTCATTGGCCAGCGTGCGGTAACGCAGCAGTTCCTCTGCCCGTTCCAGTAAAAAAGCAGTACTGTATTTCGATTTACGGGGATACATCGCGGCATGCAGACTGCCAATTTCGTAATACACCACCCGCATACGTTCATACTGCTTATTCTCTTTCACAAACACAATAAAGTCTTCTGCAACTTTAAGAGCCTCCTCAAAATATTCAGCGGCGGCCAGCACATGTATCGTATTGCTGAAGAGCACCTCATTCTTCATTCTGCCGTAAGCCGAGTTTTCCTGCATTACCTGGTCGTACAGGGGTTTAATCTCGGCAGCGGCCTCCTTAAAACGCAGGGCGTTATAAAAGCTCATACCCAGCAATTCACTCAGTCGGTAAATTTGGTTGGCGCGGTAACCGGGCAGATAATGTAGTGCGGGCATATCCGGGCATTGCTGCAGTATTTTTTTTGCTGCGGCAATATGGCGGTTAGGCACATGCGTAAGGTGCAGATACTCCGGTCCTCCTGCACCTGTCTTGTAATATCCCGCTACAAAATTGTAAATCAATTTAAAGCGTGGAAACCTCCGGTTTTTAACCACCAGCTTTGCCAGGCGTTTATACAAGGGTAAAGTTTCTTTTAATCCGCTGCGCAGGTTTGCCTCGTATACTTGCCGGGCCAGGTTCTTTGCCTCCATCAGGTCGTTATACAACCGTAACGCTTCACGGAATTTGGGATGTAAAGCCTTGTTTTTTTCGATAGTGTTCAGCGCTTGATAGGTTTGTATCAGCATGTCTGTTACCTCGGGCAGCAATTCAAAAATATTATTGCGCCTGCACTGCCGTTCGGTTTTATTCAGCAGCGCTTCTGCCTCATTGAACTTGCCGGTCGATAGCATGGTGCCGGCCTTTTGCAGCCATTGTTGCTCCTCCGGCACCCTTGTAGGGTTCTCGGGTTCATCCAGGCTGTCATACAACTTTCTGCGCAACTTGTAATACCGGTTTTTGTAAATGGCATAGTCCTTATGCGCCGTTTTAATCTTATACAAATGCTGCACGGCTTCGGCACTGCTAAAACCCTTGCCCTGTTGCGCGTCCAGAAATTCCAACAACCTGTTCATTACAGGCGAGTGCAGCACACGGTTCTTTAGGGCAGTGCGTTCTTCGGCCGGTAACTGGCGATAGCTGTTTAATAACTGGACATTCATAGTGAGTTCACAAAATTAACATTGTAAGTCTTTTGTTGCGATTAATGCTCAGTAGATTGTTAGGAATACGAGGTGCAACTATACCAATTGTGGAGCTGTTGAAGTAGTACTTCGCGGTCCTGCCTGTATTTTCACAGCAGCAATCGGCACTAACCAATCACCCATGCTGCCCAACAAGGAGTACGTGGTGCGCTGCGGGTACTAAACCCACACCGTGGCTGCACTACAACTCCGGGCGGTGATAAATCGCACACAGGTGCAAGCCCCGATCGGCTTTAACGGCAATATTCCAATACCCTGTCGGTTAAGGTTTCGGGGACTGCACCTGTTTCTTTTTCGCTTTGTTCAGATGACCCACGCTGTTCCTGACCGCCACTATTCTGCCTTATTCTTTACTTTGCCACCAAACAGTAAAACCTTTTGGAGCCGAATTTATTATTGATAACCCCGCCCTTTACGCAACTCAACACACCGTATCCGGCAACGGCATACCTCAAAGGCTTTCTGAACACCAAAGGCATACAAAGCCATCAAACTGATTTCGGCATCGAGGTGATACTTCGCCTGTTTTCCAATAGCGGTTTACAACGCCTCTTCAACCGCTTCGAAAACCTGGACCTTGAACTTAGCCCCAACGCCTATCGCGTGTATAACCTGCGCGAAGACTACCTCGCTACCATCAACCCCGTCATCCAATTTCTGCAGCACAAAAATCCTACACTGGCCCATGCTATTTGCGGACGCAGTTATCTGCCCGAGGCAAGCCGCTTTGCTCAGTTGGAAGAACTGGACTGGGCCTTTGGCAGTATGGGCACGCACGACAAAGCCCGCCATTTGGCCACCCTCTATCTCGAGGACCTTGGCGATCTCATCAGCGAAGCAATTGATCCACATTTTGGTTTTAGTCGCTATGCGGAGCGGCTGGGCCGAACAGCTACCCACTTTGCCCCTATACAAGCAGAGTTAGAAGCGCCTGAAACCCTGCTTACAGAAATACTATGCGAACTGCTCGAAGAACGCATTGCTGCACATCAACCGAATGTGATATGCTTTTCGGTTCCCTTTCCGGGCAATCTGTTCGGCGCGTTTAAAGGCGCACAGTATATAAAAGCAAGGCACCCCCACATAAAAACCGTGATGGGCGGTGGTTACGCCAACACCGAACTGCGGCGATTGAGCGACCCTGCCGTGTTTGATTACTTCGATTTTATCTGCCTGGATGACGGCGAAGCACCGCTCCTGTTTTTATTAGAACACCTGCAGGGCAAGCGGGCAGTTCCGATGCTTAAACGTACTTATGCGCGTACAGATGGTAAGGTCGTTTATTACAACGGTGCTGCCGAAAAGGATGTAGCACAGCGGGAGACCGGCACGCCCGACTATAGCGACCTGCCTTTAAAGGACTATCTCTCGGTTATCGAAATAGCCAACCCCATGCACAGCCTGTGGAGCAACGGCCGGTGGAATAAGCTTACACTGGCCCATGGCTGTTACTGGGGCAAATGTTCCTTCTGCGATATCTCCCTGGATTACATCAAGAATTATGAACCTATGACGGCTTCGCTTTTGTGCGACCGTATCGAAGAGATAATTGCCCAAACAGGCGAGCACGGCTTTCATTTTGTTGATGAAGCAGCTCCCCCTGCCTTGTTGCGCGAGCTGGCCCTTGAAATCATCCGCCGCAAGCTAACGGTGGTGTGGTGGATCAACATCCGTTTCGAAAAAACCTTTACGCACGACCTCGCCAAATTGTTGAAGGCCTCCGGCTGTATAGCTGTTGCCGGTGGTTTAGAAGTTGCCGGCGATCGTCTTTTGAAGTTGATGGAGAAAGGCGTAACGGTAGCACAGGTTGCCCGCGTTACCGAAGGCTTTACGCAGGCAGGTATTATGGTGCATGCGTATTTAATGTATGGGTTCCCAACACAAACAGCACAGGAAACAATTGACTCGCTCGAAATGGTACGGCAGTTGTTCCTGAATGAAGTATTGCAGTCAGGCTTCTGGCACCGCTTTGCTATGACAGCCCACAGTCCCGTGGGCTTAAATCCCGGTAAATACGGGGTAGTGCGCACAGGTCCACAGTTCGGCGGCTTTGCCGACAACGATTTGTTTCACGACGATCCTACCGGTGCCGATCACGAACTGTTCAGCGAAGGGCTGCGCAAAGCCTTGTTCAATTACATGCATGGGCTTTGTTTCGATTTCGAATTACAGGAGTGGTTTAATTTTAAAGTACCACCTACCAGCATACCTCCAACGTATATCGAACGGGCCCTGGAGCAGCCTATGGAAACGGTGATTAAACCCAACACCATAGTAGTATGGCTGGGGAACAGTGCCGAAGCTCATTCCTTTACCGCTCAAAAGGGCAAACAAACCATCGCTGCTGCCGAGGTGGAGGTAGCCGATAAAAAGCACGATTGGCAGCTACAAACTACCGAGGCCATCGGTGCCTGGCTGGCACACTGGTTACCCAAACTTAAAATCGGAAATCACCCACCGGTGTTACTGCAACAACTACAGGAAAGCTACGAACAGGCGGGCTTAGGGAACTTTACACAATTTACCCAAACACGCATTTGGCAAGTACTAAAAGAAAACGGCTTATTGGTTTTATAAACCAGGAACGGAACTATTGAATGCTCTTTACCAGCTCTTGCATTTTTTGCCGGGCAATACGTGTAACCGTACTCCACTCCAACACATCCCAGCCTGCAATGATGCAGTCGCTGCGAAACATTTCTTCGAAGGCCTCGTACTCAGGGAGGGTTTCAATCGATTTAAAAATATCCCTCCACTGCTCCAGGGTAAAAGCAGGGTTCCTCATCACATCTCGGTTTTTAATAAAGCAGGGTGTCCAGTCCCGCTTTAAACAAATATGAAGGTTATTTTACCTCGGTGCAAATCGTAAGAACAATAAATTACAAGTTATTATATGTATGGTGTCCCTATATTTAGGGACAATACGGCTTAATTGCCGTTTTTCTTCTTCTTTTTAGCCCCGGGTATGGTAAAACCTCCGCCGTTAGGTCCCTTTATTACTAACCCGTTTTTATCGGCTTTCGCCATGCCACCGTTGGTGCCTTTTATTTCGGCCTTTTGCTTATTGGCTTCGGCACTGCCGCCATCAGCAGTTTTTATCTCTGCATGTTTTTTGGTCATTTCGGTGTTGCCGCCGTTAGTGCCTTTTATTTCAGCCTTTTGTTTATTCGCTGTAGCGCTGCCGCCATTATTGCCTTTAACCGTGGCACCTTTATTAGTGGTGCTGCTTTGCGCAGTTGCCTGTAAACTACCAAGGGTTAAAAACAAACCCATCAATACTAAACTCACATACCATTTCATATCGTTCATTTTTATATAAACGAAGATACAAGGAAAATATTCCGCAGCATTCCTCCCCAAACAAAGGGTCCCCTCCGTTTTACCGGAAGGGACTTTTAGGAACACGCATGATTACTTTATTAGCTACTGAAATCACAATCGTTCGCGTCTAACCACTGCTCAATGTTATTGGCTGCGGTCATTACTTCAGGGGTAACAGCCGGCAGGTTAGCAGTGGTAATTTTTCCCTTACCACTTAACCAGGCTTCTATAACTGCTACATCACCCCAAATCGGAGCTTCCGTACCAATACTGTTGCCGCTTAACCGTACACTGGCCAGTTGAAAGAAAGCATACAACGCCTCCGAATAGGCCACATTGTTTTGATAATAGCCCAATGCAAAACCTTCAGCCTGGGTGTAAGGTATACCTGCCACAGTAACCATGGCGCCAGGCCAGTTATTGTAACCATTAAACCAATAAGGCGCACGATAGCCACATCCGGGATCGGTAGAAGGTCCGCCACAACTTTGTTTGCAATAGCTGAAACTGGCGCCTGCCGTACTACCCTGACCAATCGTTGTTCCCTGCGCCCATGCAATGGTGTTATTGCAATAGCTCCAGCCACTGCGTTTTACCACCTCGGCACGTGCGGCTATACAAAAGCATTGCGGCAGGTTGCTAAGAGGAATAGTGATAGTATACTTAGCAGGGTAATAATATCCACAGAAACTAAGCTTGCGTGTAAACTGGTTAATATTGGGGCAACCCTGATAGGTTAATGGCACACCGCTGCAGTCGCCGGCGTACAATTGCAATTTGCTTAAAAGCCAACCGCTGCCCTGCACATTATACGTTACATACAGGTTTTGGGCACTATTGATAACTGTAACCGTTCCTATTTTAACGTGTTGCGCATTTAGTAAATCAACTGTAGTAGGTGTTCCGCAGTAATTGGTTTGTTGATGAAAGCACTTATAGCTCTGTTCCTCGCTTAATTTTATTTGCTCTTCGTTCGCTATGGGTATAGCGTTATCAAACCTGGTTTTGTCTGTTGTAGTTGTTTGCTGTGTTAACTCCGCATCTTTTTTGCAAGCCCCTAACAGCAACAAGCTTGTTAAACCGGCTAGTACTAACTTCTTCATAAAAACATTTTTGGTGCAGCAGCTCCGTTAAAAAAACATTCCACACACAAAGGCGCAAAGTAAAAAGGGTTGTATGGGCAACACCCTATCCTTCTCTTTGCGTTCCTTCGCGTCTTTGTTTCTTAGTGGCAAAAGAGTTTACGTAATAAAAAAGCCCCGCAAGGCAGTGCGGGACTTTTAAAAAACGAAGCGCGTAATTAGTTGCTCGAAAAATCGCAGTCGTTCATGTCCTGCCAGCTGGCTATATGGTAGCCGGCTTCAACAACATTTTGCGGTACTGCCGGTGCGTTGCTTACGCTTATTTTGCCTTTACCTGTTAACCAGGCATCAATGGTAGTTACATCACTCCATATCGAAGCATCGCGGCCAACTGTGTTACCGCTTAATTTAATGGAGGCCGATTGAAACATTACAAACAAGGCATCGCGGTAGCCATCTTCACCATTGTAAAAGCGCCCCAGTTCGTAACCCTCTGCCTGATTATAGGTGTAGCCTGCTACGGATACGGAACTTGTTGGCCAGGTATGGTAACCGTTAAACCAGTAAGGGGCGCTATAAGCACAGCCTTCGCCGGTAGGCAGGCAACTTTGTTTGCAGGTATTAAAATACATGCCCCAATTATTGCAGCCAATGCGGGTGCCCTGGCCCCACGCAGTAGAACTGTTGCAGATGGAGTTGCCATATTTTTTAACTACGGCCGCATGTGCTGATACCGCAAAACATTCCGGCAGGTTGGCTAAAGGAATTGTAAAGGTGTAGGTTTTAGCATAGGGCGCGCAAAAAGTATGCGAATAAGGATAGGCACCTACCACCGGGTTACCGCCCCAGTTTTTAGGCAGGGCGCTAACATCGCCAACATACAGATGTACCTGCGTTAAAAACCAGGTACTGCTTTCGGTACTGTAGGTAACGTATAGGTTGGTGGCATCATTGGCTACTGTTACACTGCCAATGGTCGTGTACTGTCCGGTAATTAAATTTACCGTAGTTGGCGTACCGCAGTAGGTAGGGGTGGTGCATTTTAAAACATGTGTGGCGGCTTCCTGTTCATTCAGGCCGGCCTCTTTTTTACAACCGCCCAGTACCAACAGGGCGGCTATCAGGTAGATCAACTTTTTCATAATGCAAAATTTTAGGGGTTAGTGCTGTCAAAAGCGGTGTTAGGTGTTTACTGCCGTGTTTTGGCAGTGCAAAGGAACGGCGGCTAATACCTCCTGTACCTGACGGTACTCATAATAGGCGTTGATTATCAACTAACAAGAACTGACGTGGGTCACTTATAGCCATTTAACACCTATGTTTGGAGGCGTGCGCAGCAAGTTTCATATTTGTATAAACCTAATTTATGAACCCTGTTAGAGACACTACTAAAACCTACGACGTTTACACCGCACACCTGGAAGATAAACTTGGCTGGGCTAAAAAATTTGAAGAAGCAAATGTATTGCCGGGCCGGGGCGAACTCGACTATAGCATCCAATACAAATATCACGAGGTAGCCGACATCATGTATAGCCGCGGTGATGCTATGAAAGACATTGTACCGGTTTTTACCAGGGTGCTGGAACTGCAAAAGCCCATGATGGCCTGGCATCGGAAATCAAACACTTCACCTATCGAATCGTTCAGCAAACCACCGAAGGATAAGGAGTATGTTATGTTCAGCAAGGCTTACAAAGGGCTTTTTGAAAGCTATTACGATGTGCTGTTACTGGTAAGTAAAAGCATATTGCTGAACATTGACGAAGAATTGTTCCGGCAGTTTTTAAAAGATACCATTAAGCCCGGTACCGATTTGCTGATTGACAAACTGGTAAACTATAAACTGCCCGACTGGCCTGTAAGCGGACCGGTTAACTACGCTATCAAACTGGAACCTTTGTATGCCGCAGTAACCGAAACGGATGCCGATAAACGCGCAGAATTGATAACGGCTTACATCAAAAGCTTTATGACCAAAATGAAGGGCCATCCTTTGTTTGGCAAACATATGCTGGAGGACTACAACTACATGGGTTACTGGTGTTATGCCGCGCCTGCGGTTGCTTTGGTTACCAATACGCCTACCGATAGTTTTAAAAATATGCGTTACTACCCGGCAGATTATTTTATAAAGCCTTAAGAAGGGCAACCAGAGGCGGGTTATCCACACTGCTTGTGCATGCTTGTGCAGGTTTTTTGCTTATGCACAAGTTATAAAAAACCTCATATGAGAGATTTTGTTGTTAAAACCATGCAAAACCACCAGTTTACCCATTAGGCAAATTGCTATTTGTGCAGATTTGTGCAGTTGAAATTGGAGTGCACAAATCGCTTAAAATTTAATATGACGCAAATGGGCTTTGGTGCAGGCCGTTAAACAATAGAAAAACTGTGGATTGCCTTTAAGGAACAACTTTACACTTTTTTAAGCGGAGCGCAGAAAACAGAGATCAGAAAGCAGACAACGCGTTGCTTATCGTTGCTGCAACTTTACAGGGATAAAGGTCGCTTTGGAACTTTACACATTTTTAAGCAGATGGCCAAAACAGAGATCAGAAAGCAGATGAGATCCTTCCGATTTGAGTGCGGCAGGATAGTATGTCAAAGAACCGTACGGTAAAGGTATACAAAAGGATAGTAAGTTTCAAAAAAGATTTCTTAATTAACAAAATTGCGGCACTATATCCTCGGATGACCTCTTTCGCTGCTAAGCTTAAATACGGAGCAGGTGCCCCCCTTCCTTCTAAAGTCTTAGGTAGGACTGAAAAGCGCCTGTAATGACAATAATTAAAGTAAGGTATAAAAACGACATTTTTATATATTTGAATATACTCCACCCCAAAACCCGCTATGAAAAATCGTTTGCTCCTTTTATTCCTCACCACGTTGGCACTTGCCTCCTGCACCGACAAGAAAAAGCTAATTACCCGTAAATGGCTGGCTAAGGAAATTGTGGTAGCCGGAGTAACTATTAAGGTGGACGAAGTGCCGCCCACTTCCGATGGTAAGAAATTTGAGGTGTATCTGGAACTGGATGAGGACGGAGACTACGAATTTATGTTTCCGGAAGATTACGGACACCCTAGATATACGGATAAGGCAAAGGGAGAGTGGCGGATAAACGACGATGGTACAGTGTTGACCTTGAAGCCGGAAGGTGAGGACAAGGAGAAATGGAAAGTGGTTTTACTTAATAAAAACCTGCTGGAAGTTCAGCGGAAGGAAAAGCAAGATGGTGTAGAGGTAAGCATGACATTTAAGTTTGCACCAGAGGAGGCAGAATAGAATTCCGCGATACGAGAACAGGCTTAGTCTCTTTTTACGGGTGGCTGATTAGCCAAACAATGGGCACAAATGAGATAGACTTCTTACGTGTTTGGACGTGGATATCTGGCAAAGTAATTGTCAACAGCTCTCTTAATTTTGTTTATGTTATGACTGCAAACAGAGGGCAAATGAGTTTTTTTTCTGAAGATGAACCAGGCAAGCCATTTCTCAGGTGGGCTGGCGGCAAATCTTGGTTCATTAAGGAATTTAAAAGGATTGCTCCTTCAAAATTTGGCACATATCATGAACCTTTTTTAGGATCAGGGGCGGTTTTTTTTAGCTTGAGCAAGTCCGCTGCGTACCTATCTGACATAAATCAGAATTTAATAAATACCTACAGATGTGTAAGAGATAATCCACAATTAATTCTGGATATATTGGGCAATTACAAGAACACGGAAGTTTACTATTATAAAATTAGACAAAGGAAGTACAAAGATCCATATGAACAGGCGGCGCAATTCATTTATTTGAATAGGACATCCTTTAATGGTATTTATAGAGAAAATTCAGATGGGCTATATAATGTCCCATATGGGTTTAGAAATATCGAACTAGTTAACGAAGAAGCAATTTTAAATGCCTCTGCGCGACTTAAAGGCGTTGGCTTGGATTCCTGTGATTTTCGTGACTCATTAAAGAGAGTAAAAGCTGGAGATCTAATTTTCATTGATCCCCCTTATGCTATCCCGTCAAAGGATAAAAAATTTATTCAATATAATAAGAAGACTTTTTCGCTGGCAGACCAGATTGATTTGGCAAATCTATTAGAGGTGCTGAATGGTGAAAATGTCTATTTTATAATGACCAATGCATATAATCCTTGGATTAGAGAGTGTTACCGAAAGGTCGGACAATTTAAAGTGCTTTCAAAAGCCAACACCATTGGAGGCGCCGGAGCGAGTCGACAGCAGACCAAAGAATATCTAATTACTAATTTACGTTTGGAGCAATGATAATTTTGTACACAATCGGGCGCTTGGTAGTATCAGGGTAACGTTTTGCAGGAGACCCCTGCTCACCAGCTCCAATACGAAAGACCTTGACATTATCAAGTTTCTTGGCAACAACCATACAGATTAAAGCGAATGGCTTGGGACCTAAAGGAGCCAAGGATATACCACTAAGCGGATTGTCCAGATTCGTTTTATAGCATATAGCCATGAGAGTGGATTCAACCGCCTTCATATCGTTTATGTCATATTTTAAGACCCTATTGCGTGATACCGTTTTTATTAGATCAGAATTCTTTTTATAGACTTCGTTAGCAATTGCCGAGTTAAATTTATTATCAGAGTGAAAAAGGAATATATCGCCATTGTTTATTTCTAAGTATTCTACTAACCCAATTGCGCGAACTTTTTCTTGACCTAGACCTATTAATAGAATTCTTTTTTCGTTTGGCAAGGTCAAACGTGAATATCCCGGTAAAATATCTATGTAAGCGTTAGGATGTTCTTCGCTAACCTTTTCATGTAAAGCAGGTGTATAAGTATAGAAGAGATTAATTTTTTTATTTGTTTCAGTGGAAAGCAGGGTATTTAATAACCCGCCATACCATATTTTGGTCATTGATGAGTAATCTATTAATACATTTATTTCCGACTTAGGAAGCTTAAGGAGGTCTTTTGCAATTGAAAGGACTTCATTTAATGTTTCACCCTTGCTATCCAATAGATCAAAGCCGTACCTGATGAAAGCGCTCCTATTCTTTTGATTCATCAAAATCTCTCGATCAGTGTAGGCTAGGGCTATTCGTTTCTTTGCATTAATCTTACTCCCATATTTTTCCGCAAAATAAGGCCCTCGCTTTTCTACACCTGAAGCGCATAAAAGTAAATCAAAATCCATGGCAAACAGGTCATCAACATAAAGTTGTTGTGTGTTTTTAATTTCCATTGAGCTCGTTAAAGTTTAAAACTGATTGTTGTGGTGCGGTAATTGTTTCATTTAAATGAAGACAATCTGTTAAAGGAAATGAATTATACAACCTTAGTGGTAATTTGAACTTTGGGGCTAAAAGATATGCCAATCTAATTCTTTTGCCCGCTACCTCACTGTAGTTTTCTTTTTCATCATCAGTTACCAGAATAAAAGCCCCCCAGTTAATGCCAATTTTAATGAGGTCAACCAAATTGGGGTCTTTTTGTGCAGTGCTATCAATTGTTATCGACCCATAAGGTTCACCTTTAATTTGGGCTATATTGATTTGATGACTTATCGTTTTTCCAATTTCGGTTACTAAAAAAGACAAATGTTTGTTATATAATTTGTGTTTAGTGAATGCTGGTGTAACTGCTAGTTTGACAGGTATCGAACTTATTTTACTGTAAAACTTATCAGAAACTTTAGCGATTATCTCATTCTGCCGAAGTGCCCCTATTGCTTTAAATTTGCGGCCAATGCTGTTTCCATTTGTTGGCGACATGAGCTCATCTATCAGTTCATCTACAACACCAAGTAAATATCTGGGGTTCCCATCAACGATATTTATAAGTGTTTTAACTCCATGGTAGAAAGGAATATTTTTAATTCTTTTAAATTGGATGTCGCCTCTAGGGATATTATATCTAGGCTGTTTATTGTTACGGTATGTAAATATTAATCTATTAAAAACCACTTGTTTTAGCTTTCGATGAATTTGTGTTCTGATTTTCATCGTAATTGGCTTAGGATCGTTAGGGTTTATACCATTATCTATAAGATATATTTTGAAGTCAGAATCCCATTCCGCCAACTCTCTAAAGGCCAACCATCCTAATTCATTTCGTTTAAAATCATCTTTCGTGGGACCATTGTCAAGATGGCGCTGATTTTTATGGACACCTAATTTTTTACCATCTAACGAAGATATATAGCCCTGTAAAACGTTCCAATAATCAAAATTGCCTAAAAAATCTTCTAATCTTAATGAATCTATCTCCTCATTTGGGTAGTTGTACTTTTTTGACAATTGACTTTTAAAGCGGAATAAGGCCAATTTGTAGCAAAAGTTCTGGTATCCCTCCGAGTCCTCCTGTGTATCGTAAGTTTCCTTATTAGATATTGCTTTAGGCCACATCTTTATAACATCGTATTCGTCCATTTGATTTGCCCCATACTCTATAGTGGGTGTCAAGTTTGGTATCGGGCATGTGCTCAATTTATAGAGAAATCTGGCAGGTGGATTTCGCAATTCAGTGAATAGGTCTTTAACTATTTCTTCAGGAACAATTTCTAACTCATCAAAACAAAGAGCCCATTTGCTATCATTGGACAACTCCCAAGTCTTGTCAAAAATAATGCAAACAGGTTCTAGGCACTTTAGGTAGTCTAAATGGTAAAAGTGGGGTCTTTCTATCTCATGATCCTTAAGGTTTGAATATTCAAGCGCACTACAGCTTTTGTGAATCAAATTTAGCCATGAACCTAGTTCTGCTAGTACGCTTTTAAAATCTCTATCCAAGCTAGTGCTCAACCCCCATTCTCTTATCATACGTTCAACTATTGGAGCAGCGCGAGCATAGTCGTTGGTTGCATTCTTTACTTGGAAAAAATCCTGGACGGTTCTGGTAAAATTGCTTAGGATTGAAATATTAAATATTGCTGAAAGAGTCTTACTTAGAAATGCAGGGTAACGACCAATCAGTCGTGAAATTTCTTTTGTTTCTTTTTCCCAAATTAAGTCCGCAGGAATATAAATTGAAATAAAGTTTAGACCTTCTTTTATCGCTAAAAACTTGTCCTCCCTCGTGTCCCACTTTTTTAATGCTGGCAGAGTTAACATTTTCATAAAAGTGGTTTTGCCGCTACCGCGGGGGCCTAATATGAGGGAGTGTTTGTTTTTCGCCAATTTTGCAAAGGTGCTGTGCGAAACAAAGGTTTCTCCAACCTGCTCAAGGGTCATAAATTTAGCATTGTTGGTGTCATATAGCGAAATGTTTCTTTCCATGTTGTATGCTTATTTTAGCAAGTGAATCATTTCTGGTCTTTCAGGCAATTGATGCTTGAATTTGATTTGATATTTATCATAGCAGTATTTGCCAAAGTTTTCAAAAGTAAGAGGTGACATATAACTGATTTCAGGAAATTTTGCAAGCACTTTATACCATTCAAAGGCTTTGGCTGTACCTGTATCAAAGGCTGGGGATTCAGTTTTCAAATAAGAGGACAGCATTTCTGCGAGTTTTTCAATAGGTAAGCTACATCCGAAACCGGCTGTCGCGGGAAAGTAGAGATTGTCTTTGTGGTCAAAACCAAAACTCGGCGCATATGTGAATGTTTCAATCGTGCCTTGGTGATTACAATTGATTTTGGTTGTAGTTTCGAGATTTAATATATGAAAGGTGTTTAGCATTCCAGATAGGTCTGAATACGCATGTCGAGAAAATGATCCGGCTGCAAACACCATGAGAGCATCAGGTCCATGGTTTGAATATGCAATTCTTGGATCATGTTTATGTCCATGCACAAAATATTTGAAGGAGTTTTTTTCTAAAAAGGTTAGTAGCACATCTCCTCCTATCATCTTATCCGTTGCTCCACCGTTCTTTTCTTCATGCGGTATAGGGTGATGATGGGACATAGCCAATTTGTATTTAACGCCCCCATATTTTTTCATGTCTTCTTCAAGTAAAGCTAGGCTCCGGTCATCAAATTTTCCTTGGCGAGCTTCTGGTAATGAATAGTGGTGGTGTGAACTATTAATTACAAGAACGCAAAAGTCTAATTCAGAAAAATTTAAAATTGCATAACCATTATCCCAAAATTTTGCCTTCTCGGCAGAACTTGCAAAAGGGAATAACGGATGCATATTACGTGCAAATCGGAATACGTCTTCCTTTCCAGCTTCTCTTGAATTTACATCGTGATTTCCGATGGTTGAGATTACTTTATCCTTCGAAACACCTAGCGCTTCTGCGATTTCAACAACTTCGGTCCATGCATGACGAAACCCAGATTCGTCTATTTTATCAGCGAAATCTCCTGGGGCTAGAACAAAATCAGCAGTTAGCTTTCTTTCTTTAATTAAGTCTAGAATAGATTGCACTGGGTTTTGCTTAGGTGGAAATCGAGCTGTGGATGTCGTTAAAAATGAAACATCACCAATCTCTTTCCCGTCCAAGGCTTTCCTGTTTTTAATGTGACAGTGAATGTCGCTTATGACCGCAAGGCGTATTGTATCCTTCATCCTAATAAAAAAATCATTTAAATTGTGGAAACATGTTGAAAAACGCAAAAGCAAATTCTTCAGTGGCTAGCGCTAAGATAAAACTTTACAATAATGTACGGAGTGTAATGTTAATATGAATTACATGATGTTGTTCATATTTGAATAATTTATAAAAACCTTATAGTCAATTAAATATCACCCCTATAGGCTAAAAAAATGAACACATAAGCGCACGTTCCCCGAGGATGGTGGCACTCGCTTTGCCCCCTATCAATGAAATCGGGATATGGTTTCAGATGGAGGATTAACATACGATACATGGGCTTAAACAGGATAAAAATCCATCAATTGTTTATCCCCCATTTAACCTCGATGTTAACCTTACTAACCCCTAATTCTTCCTCAAATACTTCGTAAGTATTACAATCGTTTGCCCTTCAATTTTGCCTTCAATCTGTTCCACATTGTCCTGCACTAAGCGAATGCCTTTTACCACTGTGCCTAAGGTAGCTTTTAAGGTGCTGCCTTTTACATCCAGGGTTTTAATTAATACCACATTATCGCCGTCCTGCAACACCGTGCCATTGCTATCGCGGTGCAACTCTACTTCGCTGCTATTCTCATGGTCGCCGGTGGCCTTGGCCCAGGCCAGGTTATCATCATCCAGATACAGTTGATCAATAGCATCCGAAGCCCAGGTTTCGTTACGCAGGCGGTTTAACATACGCCAGCTTACTACCTGCACGGCAGGCACCTCGCTCCACATGCTTTCGGTTAAGCAAGCCCAGTGGGCAGCATCTAATTCTTCTTTTTTGTTTAGCTGCTTGCTGCATTTCTCGCAAACCAGCAAACTATCTTCCGGACGTTCATCCGAGTTAGGAGGTATATTATAAACAGTCAGATTTTCGGTGCTTTTGCAAAGTTCGCACTGGTTATTGGCACGGGCGCGCAGGGTATTCTCTAAACTCATGTTGGCTGGTTTTAAGGCGGCGAAGGTAAATTTCTTTGTCAGCCTTATACATGATAGTCATCACATGTGCCTTATGCCTTAGGTTATTATTTGCTGATTTGTGAACTGCGTAGCCCTCTCTTTAGGGCTGAAGTTGCGTAGCCCGCGGAATGATAATTGGAGAGTAAACTGGGTGGCGGTTCTTCCGGTCGGAAGTTAGTAGGTTGCGTTGCCGGCATTTTAGATTTTAGAATGCAGAATGCTGATTGAAAAAGAGGCCCTGGGTGGCGGTTCTTCCGGTCGGAAGTTAGTAGGTTGCGTAGCATTGCCTGGCGGTTCTCCCTTCCGAGGCGTCGGAAAGGAAGTTAGTGGGTTGCGAGGCCCTGGGTAACGGTTCTTCCTGTAGGAAGTTAGTAGGTTGCGTTGGCGGATTTTAGATTTTAGAATGCAGAATGCCGCTTGAAAAGGAGGCCCTGCGTTGCGGTTCTTCCTCCCGAAACTTCGGGACGGAAGTTAGTAGGTTGCGAGGCAGTCAATGGCAAAATCTATCTTCTACTTGCTCAAAAAGCACTATAGCTGTCCCCCTTGCACTGGCCATTTATGCCTTGGCCGAGGGGGACGAGAAAAAACATTACTGCGCGGCACTTGAATAGCTTTGTTTTTTCGGAGGGGGTGATTGGGCTTTAATATTCTCTTCTAGTAATGATTCTCGACCACCTCCGGCAAAGCGCGCCGCGCAAGGGCTCAACTTCAGCGCATGCCTCGTCCTCCTGTCAGGAGGACAACTTTGGGTTTGCGCTGTTCGTTGAAAAGGCTAAATATTAATTAGTACGTTAGGGATAGGTAGATCTAAAATTGCTGCGCATAAGTGGGACAGCTTTAAACTAAACCACCTGACCTCTATCACTTTCATTGCAGCTAACAACTCCCTTACTTTGCAATATGAAAACATGGAGGCACAAGTACCTACTGCCGGCACTGCTGGCACTACTGGCCTTGCAACTGCAAGCACAAAAGGTAAAGGACCAGGATGGCAACACCTACAACGAAGTAAAAACACAACACAAAACATGGTTGTGGGCCAATACCCAAACCTGGCTGGGCAGCAGTTTAAGTGTAACGCATTACCGCAATGGCGATGAAATACCTGAGATAAAGGACGCCATGCAATTTGCTGCACTTAAAACCGGGGGATGGTGTTATGCGCCCGATGGCAAAACACGGCTGTATAACTGGTATGCCGTTGCCGACCCGCGTGGTTTAGCACCCGAAAGTTACCATGTACCCCTGCAAGCCGATTGGGAGGCACTGGTACACGCCTTGTATCAAAAGGCCGATGTATTCGATTACAATCGCGACGTACCGAAGGAGAATGCTCAAAAGCTCAGCGATTGGAAAGTGCAACCCGGCGACTGGACAAAAGCCCTCGGTGCGTTTTTCTGGAGTGCAGATCAATCCGACTCCTTACGTGCGTTAGCCTTCAATATGTCGCCACCCGATTCGGTGCCCGGCGAGATTTTTAAAACCACCATGTTGCAGGTGCGCTGCATAAAGAGTGACACGGCCAGTGCTTTACCCGCGCTTAATTATACCTGGCAGGGCGATTCGTTCCAGGTGGGGTTTCCGCTAAAACCTGCACTGAATGATAGTCGCGATAAATTGCTGAAAGGCCACCACCCCAGCGAATTGCTGAGTTTACCCTTGGCTGTAACAGGCTATTTTGTACGTTACAAAACCTATAGCGACGAAGAAATAGCCGACCCCGATCCGCTTTTACAGATTAGCCAAACCGTTTTTGAAGCCCTGCAGTTTGAACAGGACCTTTACAACACCGGCGACCTGCTGAACCTGCAACCTTACCTGCACCAGGGCAAATACCCCGGCTTTACCTACGGCTTTCAACTAAATACCCTTACCGGCCCCAAACGCTATGCCCGCTGTGCCGATATTCAGGTGGGCCATCGTTTTTACACCCTGCTGCTGGAACGCAACAATGCCTTACCAACCGAGCAGGAATGGAATGCATTTCTGGTCTCCTTTAAGCCTGTAAATCAGTGAATTGGTGATTGGTGAGCTGGGTAGCGGTCCTCCTTTACGAGACTTAGGAAAGGGTTGGGGTGCCGAGGCCAGCCCAGCCCAGCCGATAGTTTTCCCCCCACCCCACTTATATGTTAAAATCTAATTTGTAACCCATAGTGTAACCCCATGGGCAAAAATGAATATTGATTATCAGGCACTTAGCATGGGTTGCAAAAAACTTTGTAACCCCACCGTGTGTAACCCCACCCCAAAAAATTTTGATCCCCCCTGGTTTTAGGACAGTCCCCAACTTTCAACCTTAAACTTTAGACTTGAAACCTGAAACTAGAGCGGATACCCGAAAATTATTTTTAACAAATAGTACTACGTGTACCTTGCAATTAACCCCCTTCTATATTATCTTTGCGCCTCTTTTTCAGTGTAGGGGTCTACCTCCGCCAGGGAGTATGCAAGCCGGCAGGCGCGAAACCAGGCAAATTTAAAACCCGAACTACACCGGCTTATTCCGTATTTATTAATGCTTAATCCAATTGTAACAAATGGCATTTAAGAAAGAAAACAAGCAACGGTCCGATTTCTCGAAAATCACCATCATGCTGGCTTCGCCCGACTCGATCCTTTCGAGAAGTAACGGCGAAATCAAAAAGCCCGAAACCATTAACTACCGTACTTACAAGCCCGAAATGGAAGGTTTGTTCTGCGAGCGTGTGTTCGGCCCAACAAAAGATTACGAATGTTACTGCGGCAAGTACAAGCGTATCCGTTATAAGGGTATTGTGTGCGACCGTTGTGGTGTAGAAGTTACCGAAAAGAAAGTGCGCCGCGAACGCATGGGTCACATTAAACTGACCGTGCCTGTGGTACACATTTGGTACTTCAAGAGCCTGCCGAACAAAATCGGTTACCTGTTAGGGGTTAGCTCTAAAAAACTGGAAAGCATTATCTACTACGAAAAATACGTAGTTATTCAGCCCGGTAAAGCTGCCAGCGAAATTACGGTAATGACCGAAAAAGGCGAGGAGCGCAAAAAACTGAACTACCTCGACCTGTTGAGCGAAGAAGAATACCTCTCGGTATTTGATAACGAAGAAATGAAAGGTAACCACCTGCTGGAGGATACCGATCCTAATAAATTTATTGCCCGCATGGGTGCCGAAGCTATCAAGGACCTGCTTTCGCGCATTAACCTTGATGAGCTGAGCTACCAACTGCGCCATGATGCTGCGAACGAAACTTCGCGCCAGCGTAAGTCGGAAGCATTAAAGCGTTTGAGCGTGGTAGAAGCGTTCCGTGCCGGTAACGCCCATATCGAAAACAAACCGGAGTGGATGGTAATCCAGTATCTGCCGGTTATACCACCTGAATTACGTCCGTTAGTGCCATTGGATGGCGGCCGTTTCGCTTCATCGGATCTGAACGACTTATACCGTCGTGTTATCATCCGTAACAACCGTTTAAAGCGTCTTGTTGAAATTAAAGCCCCTGAAGTAATTCTGCGTAACGAGAAGCGCATGCTGCAGGAAGCGATCGATAGCCTGTTCGATAACAGCCGTAAGTCAAATGCTGTAAAAGCAGAAGGCGGACGTCAGTTGAAATCATTATCGGATGTGCTGAAAGGTAAGCAAGGCCGTTTCCGTCAGAACCTGTTAGGTAAGCGTGTTGACTACTCTGGTCGTTCGGTTATCGTTGTAGGTCCTGAATTAAAACTGCACGAGTGCGGTTTACCAAAAGATATGGCGGCTGAGTTATTCAAGCCGTTTATTATCCGTAAGCTGATTGAAAGAGGTATCGTTAAAACCGTTAAGAGTGCCAAGAAACTGGTTGACAAAAAAGAACCGGTGATTTGGGATATCCTCGAAAACATTCTGAAAGGCCACCCGATTATGTTGAACCGTGCTCCAACCCTGCACCGTTTATCAATCCAGGCCTTCCTGCCTAAGCTTATCGAAGGTAAAGCTATCCAGTTACACCCCTTGGTTTGTACGGCGTTCAACGCCGACTTTGACGGTGACCAGATGGCCGTGCACGTGCCGCTGAGCAATGCTTCTATCCTGGAAGCGCAAATGCTGATGCTGTCGTCGCACAACATTTTGAACCCGCAAAACGGTACGCCAATTACCCTTCCTTCGCAGGACATGGTGTTGGGTCTGTACTATATGACCAAAGAAAAACGCAGCACCGAAACCGAAAAAGTAAAAGGCCAGGGCCTTACACTTTACGGCGCCGAGGAAGCGTTGATTGCCCTGAACGAAGGCAAGGCCGAACTGCACAGCGTGGTAAAATGCCGCGTGCGTGTAAAAGAAGGTGGCAAGCTGTTCTATAAAGTTATCGAAACCACTATCGGCCGTATCATCTTTAACCAGGTGGTGCCCGAGAACGTTGGCTACGTAAACAAAATGCTGGGTAAGAAAACCCTGAAGGACGTTATCGGTAACATTCTGGCCGAAAGCGATATCCCAACTACGGCCAAGTTCCTGGATGATATCAAGAAGTTAGGCTTCTTCTACTCCTTTAAAGGTGGTTTGAGCTTTAACCTGCGCGATGTGGTAGTGCCTTCTAACAAAGAAAAAATGGTAGAAGAAGCACAGGCACGTGTAGACGAAATTCACGATAGCTACCAGATGGGCTTCATCACCGATAAAGAACGCTTTAACCAGGTGGTAGATATCTGGACAGCAACAGATAACCGCCTGACCAATCACCTGATGAAACAGATCAGCGAAGACCGTCAGGGCTTTAACTCGGTGTTCATGATGCTCGACTCGGGTGCGAGGGGTTCTAAACAGCAGATCAAGCAGCTTTCGGGTATGCGGGGTCTGATGGCCAAGCCTCGTAAATCAGGCTCTACCGGTTCCGAAGTTATCGAGAACCCGATCCTGGCGAACTTTAAAGAAGGTCTGTCGGTATTGGAATACTTCATCTCTACCCACGGTGCCCGTAAGGGTCTGTCCGATACGGCTCTGAAAACCGCCGATGCGGGTTACCTGACCCGTCGTTTGGTGGACGTTGCACAGGACGTGGTAATTACCGAAGAAGATTGTGGAACACTGCGTGGTATCACCATCAGCGCACTGAAAGATAACGAGGACATCGTTGAACCGTTGTTCGATCGTATCCTGGGCCGCACTTCGCTGAACGATGTATACCATCCTGAAACAGATGAACTGCTGGTAGTTGCCGGTCAGGACATCATGGAAGATACCGCCCGCAAAGTAGAAGCTGCAGGTATCGAATCAGTGGAGATCCGTTCAGTGTTAACCTGCGAAAGCCGCAAAGGTGTGTGTGTGAAATGTTATGGCCGTAACCTGGCTACCAACCGCTTAGCCGAAACCGGCGATGCAGTGGGTATCATTGCCGCACAGTCGATCGGTGAACCGGGTACACAGCTTACCCTCCGTACCTTCCACGTGGGTGGTATCGCTAACCTGGGTAGCAGCGAATCGCAAATTACTGCCCGTTTCGACGGTGTGGTTCAATTCGACGGCGTTCGTATTACACACGCTACCGACGAAAACGGCGAGAAAACCAACGTGGTTATCGGCCGTACCGGCGAATTGCGTATCGTTAAAGAAGATAACCCTGATAAGATATTGATCAGCCACCACATTCCTTACGGTTCTACCATCAGCGTAAAAGATGGCAAGCACGTGAAGAAGGGCGACCTGATCTGTAAGTGGGATCCGTATAACAACGTTATCATCAGCGAATACAACGGTAAGGTGAAATTTGAACACCTGATCGAGAACGTAACGTTCCGCGATGAGATGGATGAACAAACCGGCCACCGCGAGAAGGTGATTATCGAAAGCAAGGACAAAACCAAGATTCCTTCCATTATTGTTGAACACGGTAAAGAAGGCAAAACATACAACCTGCCTGTAGGCGCGCACATCGTTATCGATAACGGTGAAGAAGTGAAACACGGTCAGATTGTAGCCAAGATACCTCGTGTGATGGGTAAGGTGAAGGATATCACGGGTGGTCTGCCACGTGTAACTGAATTGTTTGAAGCACGTAATCCAAGCAACCCTGCTACCGTTAGCGAAATCGACGGTGTAGTACGCTTTGGTGGTGTTAAACGTGGTAACCGCGAAGTGATCGTAGAAAGCCGCGAAGGCGATATCAAGAAATACCTGGTGCCGCTAAGCCGCCACATTCTGGTGCAGGAACAGGATTTCGTACGCGCCGGCACGCCGCTGTCTGACGGTGCGGTTACACCTACCGACATCCTGGCTATCAAAGGACCTTTTGCCGTGCAGGAATACTTAGTGAACGAAATTCAGGAAGTATACCGCTTACAGGGTATTAAGATCAACGATAAGCACATTGAAGTTATCGTGCGCCAGATGATGAACAAAATGGTGGTGAACGATCCTGGTGATACACGCTTCCTGGAAGGCGAAGCAGTAGACAAGTTCGAATTGCTGGGTGCAAACGACGAGTTGTTCGATAAGAAGGTAATTGTGGAAGCCGGTGAATCGGAAAACATGAAAGCCGGTCAGATCGCAACCCTGCGTCAGATCCGCGAAGAGAACTCGATACTGAAGCGCGCTGATAAGAAGTTACTGGAATACCGCGATGCGATCCCTGCTACTGCCTCTCCGCAGTTAAAAGGTATCACCCGCGCCTCGCTGGCAACCCACTCGTGGATCTCTGCCGCATCGTTCCAGGAAACTACCAAGGTACTCAGCACGGCTTCTATCGCCGCCAAGCGCGACTACCTGGAAGGCCTGAAAGAAAACGTAATCGTTGGTCACCGCATCCCTGCAGGTACCGGCTTACGCACCTTCGGCAAAATCATCGTTACCAACAAAGAAGAGTTAGACAAAACCGAGAAGAAGGTAGAAACTACCAGCGGTGGCGTTGAACTAATAGGATAATACATTACAACGAACGTTTATTTCGAAACGGCTCCATATGCATGGGGCCGTTTTTGTTTTAGATAATGGCATGAATAAAATCATAATACGAAAAGGGCGACGCTGATATATTCGCTGCATGAGCCATTGGACATTTATTTCATTTGTTTGTACGCTGGCCGTTATGTTTGTTGCAGGTATATACCTCGATGCCCGCAATGCCCGTATAATCCGTGCCGTACACCCCTTGTATTACACCAAATTTGAATTGTTAACCTGGATGTTGCTGGTGGCCTTTGGCGGTGCCTGTATTTGGGTTAGCGCACCGTTGTTAGAAAAATATTTGAACCAATGGGCTGCGGTTGTAACCCCTGTGCTTGGGCTGTTAGCCCTTTTTATCTCCGGCTTCGAGCGGTATGTATTTATAACCGAACATAATTTTTGTGTTTACCGCCGCCGATGGCGGCATCATCACATACATTGGCATAGCATTCAGCACATCAAAGATGTCAGGCAAATAGCAGTTAAAAGCTATCTGCTTAAAACCGAACTGCCAGGCATGAAGTGCCTTAACTTTATGCAACACGCAAGCCATCATAAACAGCCGTTTGAAAGCTTTATGCAGGCACATGGTATACCGGGGTACAAGAAGCAAGCATGGAAAGAGGCGGAGCGGATTTGGTAATGCGCATTTCTAATATTGTATTTAATTTACGAACATGGTGGCTTTGGCGATAATTTATCCGGTTATAGCTGTGTTGTTGGCATTGCCTTTGGCCTTTAAATTTCAAGCTTTTAATGAACAGCGGCGCGAGGCAATACCGGATGTGTTGTTTTGTACTACGTTCAATTATTACGCTTGGTTATACAGCATGCTGTTGAGTGGCGGGGCCATTTATCTTCTTACCAGTTTTCTTCCTGAATCCTATGCATGGATTATTCCTATACCCATAGTGTTGCTTTTTGCCGGATTTTGGCTAACCAACAAATACACATATATAAGGGAAGATGCGTTTGGAAGAGTGAATGCCTTACAAAAGGTTGCAGACATGAAGTGGCATCCATTAACCGATATAGATAAGATTCGATACAAAGCCGGTAAATACGGTTATCGCCCCGTTCTCTATACCCGGGTTAAAGGATCTAAACGAATAAGTTTAATCATGTTAGAAAGCAATACAACTGAAACGCTTGATGAGTTTCTTAAGCGAAAACAAATTCCGGGATTTCAGGATGGTGTTTGGCCTTTTGGTATGGATAGATTATGGTAGATGTAAAAAACCTCATTTGTTTGCATCAGAGATTTGTTCTTCTTTAGAGAATGCCCCACATCAACATCAACGGCTGTAACCTCTACTACGAGGAACACGGCAATCCAAATGCGAAAGAAACCCTGTTGTTTGCCCATGGTCTTTTATGGAGCGGCAAAATGTTTCACAAGCAGGTCGACCACTTTAATAACCGCTTTCGCATTATCACCTACGACCACCGCGGTCAGGGCCAAAGCGAAGTAACCGAGGGAGGTTACGGAATGGACGAACTCTTTAACGACCTTGTTACCTTGATTGAAACCCTTAAACTTGGTGCCGTGCATGTAGCAGGCTTAAGTATGGGTGGTTTTATTACTATGCGTCTGGCAGCCCGCCGCCCCGATTTGGTGAAGAGCCTGGTGCTGATGGAAACCAGCGCCCAACACGAGCCTAACAAGGTGAAGTATTCACTATTGGTTGGCGTGGTAAAACTTTTCGGTGTAAAAATTGTAACAGGCCCGGTAATGGATATTATGTTCGGCGATAAATTTCTTAAGGATAAGGGCCGTGCAGAGGAGCGCAACTATTGGGTGAAGGAGTTGCAGAAGAACACAAAGGCAATTACGCATGCGGTAAACGGGGTGGTGTTCCGCAAAGGCATCACCAACGAATTAAAAAACATTACCTGCCCGGTAATGGTAATAGTAGGCGATCAGGATAAAGCAACGGTACCGGCTAAAGCCGAATGTATCCATCGCCACGTACCGCAATCCATTCTAAAGTACATCGAAGGCGCGGGGCATACCTCTTGTATAGAAGAGCCGCTTGCTGTTAATGGTTATATGGAAGAGTTCTACAACAGCCTTAACGTGTAACGGCGGTAACGCGCGCGGCATAAGCATTGCGTACGCTTACCGCAATATGCAGGGTGCCCCATATCCATTCGCTATTGGCATCGGTTTGTACATCGCTGAACCACCAGCGCAAAGCTTGCGAACGAACAGGTTTGCTACTGTGCAATTGCAAGGGAAACATTTTACCATCCGGTAACTGCATTTGCACTACGCTATCGGTAAAGTTAAAGGTGCTTGTTTCGGCGGGTAAGCTCTTTAACCGCTTTAAACCATGTGGCATAAACTTGCCCGTTACCAGGTGTTGAATATTTAAAGCACTGTTTACTTCGCTTGTTTTAAAAAGGAAGGGTATGCTGATGGAACCAACACGCGGTGCCCGTGTCCATAGCACAAACCGGTCGCTCGATTCCTTCATAAAACCAAACATCCAGGCTTTGGGATCTACAGCCCCGCCTTTGGTACCAAGGTCCAACCACCACAGCCATTCGTACGGATGTATCTCGGGGTGGCAGCTGTGGTTGCAGTCCAGTACAAACACACCATACATACCTACCGTTGGGTGGGCATCGCAAAAATTGGGATGCTCGCCAAGGTTAGGCCCCGGCAGGCAGGGGTAGAACAATGCATTCAACGAATCGCGCAGGCGTTTGGGTGGGGTTAACTCGCAATGCAGGTCGTATGCTTCTGCAGTAGTTAGCGTTGGTTCTACATAAGGCGGCTTGGTAACATCGGCATGGCGGGCGCGCTTAAAATTGTATTTGTGTTTGCGTTGTTCGCTGCGGCCTCTGTAAACAAAATTCAGATACTTGTCCAGGTGTGGCACCAGGTTAAAATTAATGTCGTGCTCTGTTAACTGATCTTCTTCGGGTAACGATACACCTCCTTTAGCGGTACCAACAAATTTATAACGGTGTTTATCTACCGCCTGCCACCAATAACCTATCATACGGATAAACCAACCAAAACCACCGCCCTGGTGGGTGGTATACCAGGTAGGCACCTTAGGGTCGCGTTCATTTACTTCTACCAGGTCTATCAGCTTTTCGTTTACAATATTGTTAGCGCCGATAGAATCGTTCGGCATACGCAGGTAACGGTATTCCGGCGGTACGCTTTCGGCGGCGGTTACACGTATTACATTTTGACCCAATGCAAAATGGTGGAAGGCCAACAGGCAAAACAACGCAGATAGTAAACGAAACATGAAAGGAGGGATTGAGGTTTCTTGTTTAAAGAAAAGAAAAAGGCCTCAACACCGGCGTTAAATGATCGTATCCCGGGCGTTTATTTTTTAATACCGCCCTGCGAAAAATTCACTAAACAAAAAGCCCCGGCAAATTTCCCGGGGCTTTGGATAGTATATGTGGTTAGGCGCTTAACCGCGTAGACCTTTTTTCCAGTCTACACGTTCGGCCACCACCGCCTTTAATTGTTCAATGTTTACGCGGTCCTGCTTCATACTGTCGCGTTCGCGGATGGTAACGGTGTTGTCTTCCAGTGTTTGATGGTCGATAGTAATGCTGTACGGCGTGCCGATGGCATCCATACGGCGGTAGCGCTTACCGATAGAGTCCTTCTCTTCGTAGAAGCACTTGAAGTCCCACTTCAATTCATCGTAAATCTCCTGTGCTTTTTCGGGCAGGCCATCCTTTTTAACCAGTGGGAACACACCAATTTGCACCGGTGCCAAAAACGGTGGCAGGGCCAATACGGTGCGCTCGCTGCCGTCTTCCAGCTTTTCTACTTTATAACCGTTGCAGATAAGCGCCAGGAAGGTGCGGTTCAACCCTATAGAGGTTTCTACCACATACGGGATATAGCTTTCGTTTAACTCGGGGTCAAAGTATTGCAACTTCTTGCCCGAAAGTTCCTGGTGGTTCTTTAAGTCAAAGTCGGTACGGCTGTGTATGCCTTCAATCTCTTTTATACCAAACGGGAAGTTGTATTGTATGTCTACGGCTGCATTGGCATAGTGTGCCAGTTTCAGATGGTCGTAGAATTTCAGGTTGGCTTCGGCAAAGCCTAAGCTGCGGTGCCACTGCCAGCGCTTTTCCTTCCACTTGTTATACCATTCCATTTCGGTGCCGGGGCGCACAAAGAACTGCATCTCCATCTGTTCAAATTCGCGGGTACGGAAAATGAACTGGCGGGCCACGATCTCGTTACGGAAGGCCTTACCAACCTGTGCTATACCAAATGGAATACGCTGGCGGCTGGTGTTCAGTACGTTCAGGAAGTTTACAAAAATACCCTGGGCGGTTTCGGGGCGCAGGTAAATGGTGCTGGCTTCTTCGGCTACCGAACCAACTTCGGTGCTGAACATCAGGTTAAACTGGCGCACGTCGGTCCAGTTGCGGGTGCCGCTTATTGGACAGGCAATCTCCAGGTCAATAATTATCTGGCGAACGTCCTCCAGGTTGTTGTCCTCCAGCGCTTTCTTAAAGCGGCTTTCAATTTCATCCAGCTTGGCTTTGTTGCGCAGCACGTTAGGGTTCGTTTTTACGAACATCTCCTTGTCAAACGTTTCACCGAATTTCTTCTGGGCCTTCTCTACCTCCTTGTTGATCTTCTCTTCGATCTTGGCCATGGCATCTTCAATCAGCACATCGGCGCGGTAGCGTTTTTTGCTATCCTTGTTGTCAATCAACGGATCATTGAAGGCATCTACGTGTCCGCTGGCCTTCCAGGTTTTAGGATGCATAAAAATGGCGGCATCCAAACCCACGATATTACCGTGCAACTGCACCATACTCTTCCACCAGTATTGCTGCAGGTTGTTCTTCAGCTCAATACCATACTGACCGTAATCGTAAACGGCGCTTAAACCATCATATATTTCCGAACTAGGGAAAATGAAGCCATACTCCTTACAATGCGAAATAATCTCCTGAAACAGGTTCTGTGTATTCTCTTTACTCATAGGCCGCGAAAATACAAGACAACAGGGGAATGGCAAGCCCAAATATGCCTGTTTGCCCCAAGGGGGTGTTGGGGTAACAAGACAGATTTTACGGATATTTGCCCTTAAACAGCGGTAGCATGGAAATTCACTTTGAAGAAACGGCCACCAAAGGCACCTTTTTTATACAAGAAGGCGGTCCGCGCCTGGCCGAAATGGTATTCAGCAAGGCAGGCAGCAACATCATTATTATTGAACATACCGAGGTATCGGAAACGCTGAAAGGCACCGGTTCCGGTAAAAAGCTGGTAGCCGCCGGCGTAGAATATGCCCGCAAAAACCACCTTAAAATTGTGCCGGTATGTCCTTTTGCAAAGGCTGTATTCGAAAAAACTCCCGAATACGCCGATGTATGGCATAAACCTTAAGAAGAATAACACCAAGACACCAAGGCGCAAAGAGAAGGGCTTGACAGGTTAGCCTTTAACTTTGTTTCTTTGTGCCTTTGTGTGTATTGTATTTTCCGGTGTCTTTGGTTCGAATTTCTATTTTGGCAAGCCATTTGAATAGTGTTTAGAAACCCTGTGTTATGAAACGGTTTTCGATTATTGTAATGTTGTTAGTGGTAGCCTTTGCTACCCGTGCGCAGGATTTTGTGCCCGAAAAAACAATTAAGAATGTAAAAGCCACCATACAGATTTTAGGCGATGGAACAACGGCTGTATTGGTGCCCGACGATAACAAAAGTGGCCGCTATCTTTCGGCGCAGTTACCCGAAGAATATAAAAAGGAAGGTCTGAAGGTGACCTTTAGCGGCGTGGTAGGCAAAATACCACCCAATGTGCGTATGATGGGTACCCCCTTAAAACTGAGCTGTATTTGCATTACCAAAAGCGAACAGCAGAAACATACATTGAGCAAACGCAAATACACGTTTAAGAAGTAGATGTTTTTTAAAGACGTAATAGGACAGCAGGAAGTAAAGGCCAAATTGATAGGCATGGCGCGCAGCGGCAACATACCGCATGCGCTGATGTTGCTGGGCCCTGAAGGCAGCGGCAACCTGCCCATGGCCCTGGCGCTGGCACAATATGTACAATGCGAGAATAAACAGGACGACGACTCCTGCGGCACCTGCCCTTCGTGTACCAAGAACCTGAAATTCATTCACCCCGATTTACATTTTACCTACCCGGTAATTCGTAAGGAACCAAAGACCGGCCCACCGGTAAGTGCCGATTGGATAACCGAATGGCGTTCGGCCCTGTTGCAACAGCCGTATATGAGTTATAACGACTGGATGCAAAACATAGAAGCGGAAAACAAACAAGGGAACATCACCGTAGATGAGTGCCACGAAATCATCCGTCACATTAACATGAAGACGTATGAGGATGGTTATAAAATACAGATCATCTGGCTGGCCGAGTTTTTACGCGAAGCGGGCAACACTCTATTGAAGGTGATTGAGGAACCACCGGCCAATACCATTTTTATTCTGGTGGTAGAGAATATTGACCAGGTGCTTAATACGGTAATCAGCCGTACGCAAATTGTAAAGGTAAATGCCATTGCCGACGAGGATATACAACAGGGCTTGCTGAATAAGTTTGAGATGGATGAAATCAGCGCTAAAAACCTGGCGCGTATTGCCGATGGTAATTTTAATGCCGCCCTTACCCTTGCCGGCGGCAGCGACAATGCCAACGATAAATTGTTGCACAAATGGCTGGTGTGCTGCTTTAACCTCAAGCAAAAACCAACCTCGGGTAATACGGCACAGTTAATTGACTGGATTGAAGAGATGGCCAAAAGCGGGCGAGAGAATCAGAAGATTTTCCTGCGCTATGCCCTGTTCTTTTTACGCGAGTGTTTGCAGATAAATTTTGAAGGCAGTTCGCAAAGGCTGGATGGTGAGGAATTGAAGTTTGCCAAAGGCTTATCATCGCGCCTGCAGGTGGAGCAGTTTGAAACCATTGCCCGGTTAATCAACAGCCTGCATTATTACATTGAACGGAACGGCAACCCCAAAATACTTTTAATGAGCACCTCGCTTAAGATTGCCTCGGTGTTTAAGGGCGAAGAAGTAGCCGAAACAATTTAGTACACCTGCATGCGCAAAAAACTGTTGATTGGCTTAGTGGTACTACTGGTGCTGATCGGTTTGCTGTATGCCTTCCGCACGCCTTTATTACGCAGTTGTGCCACGGCTTTAATGCATGAGGATGAACCGCAAAAATGCGATGCTATTTTTGTGCTTTCCGGTGGGGCGTACGACCGGGGCAACAAGGCAGCAGACTTATATAAGCAAGGCATGGCCCCATTGCTTATCTGCACCGGCGCTAATCCTTTTGTTGAACTGCGCGCCCTGCGTATTGATACGCTGGAAAGCGACATGACCATCGCTAATCTTACCAGATTAGGCGTTCCGGATGCTGCCTTGCGCCAAATTGAATATGGCACCAGTACCCGCGAAGAGGCGGACACTATTATTGGCTACTGCAAAGCGCAGCATTATAAAAAGGTGATGGTGGTTTCATCCCGGTTGCATACCGGCAGGGTTTATAAGGTGTTTGGCGGGCAGTTTAAAGAAGCCGGTATTGAATTGCTGATATGCGGCGCCCCAAGCTCCCGTTTTGATGAGTTTAATTGGTGGAAAAGCGAAGACGGTTTGATAGCGGTTAATAACGAATGGCTGAAGCGCTTCTATTATATGTTGAAATACTAGTGCGAGGGTGTGCAGCCGGGGGTAATTATTGGGAGATTACACAGATTAAACCCAAACGATTACACCGATTAAAATAATTGTGGAATCGGCAGTTGTGTTTATCTGTGTAATCAAAAAACAAATCGGCGTAATCCTCTAAAAATGAAGCTGCGCATTAAAGTAAAACCGGGCTCTAAAACCGATGAGATCATTCGCGAGGCGGACGGTACACTAAAGGTTAAGATAAAGGCACAGCCGGTGGAAGGCAAAGCCAATAAGTATTTAGTGGAATATCTGGCCGGTGTATTAGGACTCTCCAAATCGCAGGTAGAGTTATTGAAGGGCGAAACCAATCAATTTAAAACGCTGGAGATTAATGCTGATGAAAAGGTTGTTATGGAAAAGCTTACATCTATAAAAATGCGAAGTAATGCGAATTTGGACTAGGATTAAATCCTATATTAGGTTAATGTTAACACGAGTAAAGAACTATTATAAATCCCTGCAAAAATATTCTGCTAGTGTGACTTGGATAGAGGAGAGGCCAATAGCATTGGTGTCCAAACTTTCCTTACTCTTTTTAGGGTATGTTATACTGGCTGAGCCAATCCTTTTTCAGACAATCGTTAAGTCTGGTCAATTGGCATTTTTAAATAACTTTCCAGCTGTCTTTTTAAGCCTTTTTTGTTTCCAGGCAATAGTCTTTGGAGTCGTCATTGGGAAAAGAAAATCAGCCGTATTTTCATTTATCGACTTATCAATACTTTTAGTCCTTATTATAACAACTTTTTATGGATCGTTCAGATATGTGCTCTATCCCTTAAAAGGTGTTCTTGGAATAACATATGTTGGAGTACTATACCTTATGCCCCTAACTAGCATTGCTTGCTATTTGCATTTACAAAAAAGGAAGGCCCAATTTCAACCGTTTAGTCATACAAATGCTAACAAAATTTATCTTTCACCAGATCATTCTTTAGCTGAGTTGCATAAAAAAGAACCGGAGGTGTTAAAAGATGCAGACAAACTAAAATATCATGATTTAGCAACTGAGCTTTTGGAAGTGATTAAAAGCGCCGATACACAAAAAGCATTTTCAATTGGCATAGATGCTGTTTGGGGATCAGGAAAAAGTTCTCTTTTTGATATCCTACAGTACGCACTGATTCCACAGCATAACAAAAAATTAGACGAAACTAAAAAGGAGATAGTTGTAATTACATTTTCTCCTTGGCTTTATCCAGATCAAAACTCTTTAGTTCGTGCTTTTTTCCGCCAATTGGAGAAACACATAAGTGGCGAGCAAGGCCATTTTGATTTGGACCAATACGTTGATTTGGTGGTAGGAGAAGACTCTAGCTTTGTAGGCATGACTAAGCGCATTTTTTTCCCTCCTGAAGACTTAGAAAAGATAAAAGTAAAGATCGGCGAAAACATCAAGTCGCCGCATAAAACTTACTTGATCATTATAGATGATCTTGATCGACTTGAGGCTAAGGAGATTTTGGAAGTTGGCCGACTTTGTAGAATAATTGCCGATTTCCCTAACACTATATATCTTCTCGGTTATGACAGAGCCTATATTGATGAAGTTTTAGAGCATAATGAGGGATATGGGCACAAAGCATCTTCTTATTTTGATAAGGTGGTGCAATTTGAACTCAGACTGCCACATGTTACTGAAGAAGCAATTGCAGAAATCGTCAATCGGATAATTTCGTTGAATGGGCAAAAGTTTCTGGAAATACGAACAGATTTAAAACAGGAGGATATTGTGAATCAGTTGGCGCAGATTAGCGACTTAAGGTTTTATAAAACATTTTTGCCTACATTGAGGGACGCCAAAAGGTTTTGCAATGCTCTTATTTGGAGATATATTTCATTAAGCAGAGCTAACAAAATAGACTTTAAGCGGGTTATGCTATTAGAGCTGGTTTTTTATAAACTTAAAGGCAAATATGAATTACTCTACTCACAAATTGATGAAGTCGTTGCGCACAGCCAGGATGCTAAAAGTTCAGAATTTAGGAGGTTATTTGATCCCATTACGGATGAAAATTTTAAAGCGATAAGTAAAGCGTTCAATGAAGCACTTGTGGGATTACTTCCCATTTTCCAAAAAAGCACTTTAGAAACCTATTTTTCATATTTCAATAGCGCTGGCTTTAGCGGTGTGGATGTGGATTATTTGCTTAAATGCGATCCTTTAGACAGGATGCAGATAATTGAAGATTATTGGCAAAAGCATCTTTTAGTAAAACTGTTTTTGGGATTCCTACAAAAGTTTGCTGATGCTATCGAAAATGACAGTGTACTAGGCGAAGGGATGCATACTTATTACGGTATCTTTGACATTTTTAAATCTTATTTTAGAGATTTTCTTCTTGGTTTATCGGAAACCGAGGAGGCAGACATTAGCTCAGCGCTTATCTTCTATTGGCACCAATTATCTGAATTTGAAAAAAACAAGGACTCTTCACATGTTGGAATTATACAGTCTATAAGAGGTTCATTGTTTTCATGGCCAATGAAATTTGCTTCTTTCGACCCTAACATTGATCCCGACAAAATTATTCTTACCACCAATGTTTCCCGTAATCTTAAGCATAAGCCAGATGATGACGACTCATCCTTCAATAAAATATTTGATCTTAGTCAACATAGTTATACGATTGAATTTTTGCAACCAGAGGTGCTCCACTGGCGACTTGGATTCAAGTTTTCCCCCAATGATGTCTTTCCAATCTGCACTGGATTTAGATTAGTGCCCGGGTTCCCTCTATTCCATTTAGGGCGCGACCATGGATCTGGGGAGACGAGGGATACAAAAAATGTGAGAGCCACATTTTATAACAAGAATAATACACCAGCCCCTTCCAGCAAGCAGCTAAATGATATTTCTTTTGTGACAGATCAAAAGATTCGAATTAAACTTTCTGCTTCTAATGACGGAGTCCAAATCGCAATTTGGGCTGGAGCGCAAATACAGGAGGTGATCAACACACTGCCTTTGAGCGGCTTTAAATTTTGCAAATTATACGCATGGGCGGATAATGACTCAGAAAACAAGGGCGTGCCATACAACATAGAGGTGGTCGTTACTAGAGATAATTAAGTCAGTTTTAATTTCTTCAACACCATTTTAATCTTATCCATCTCGTATCCTTTACCCATCAAAAACTGCATCAATTTGGTGCGCGCTAATGAAGGCGTAGCGGCTTTAATGGTACGGGCTTTTTTAAAGGCGAGTTCAGTAAGCTTTTCTTCGTAATTATCTTCTTCAATGGCCTGTAAGTGGGGTAAAATAACTTCCGCCTTTATCCCCTTTTGCAACAGCGCCGATTTAATTTTCACCTTGCCCCATTTCTTGCGCACATGGCCTGCCACAAAGGCCTTCACAAAGCGTTTTTCGTCCAGGTATTTGTCTTCTTTCAGCAATTTGATGTAGGGCGCATATTCTTCCTTAGGCACCTTTAGTGCGTATAGCTTGGTACGCACATCGCTTTCGCAGCGTTCCTGGTAAGCGCAGTAGCGCCCCAGTTTTTCATAAAGGTCCTTATCAATTTCCATGTGCCTCAAAATAACTAATAAATACAAAATGGTTTCACACAAAGGCTCAAAGTAGAAAAAGGGAAAACAAGCACGTAGGGTTTCACTTTAAACTAACCCTTTGTGTCTTTGCTTCTTGCTTTTAAACTAAACTTCGCCTTTCTTTTTACTTTGCGCCCGCGGTATGCAAAACAAAAGGGCGATAGGATTACTGTTACTGGCCAACTCCATCAGCGGAGTAGCGCAGGGTATTTCTATGCTGGCGGTGCCCTGGTATTTTACCGGCATCATCCACCGCGAGGAACTCTTTGGCAAAGCTTACTTTGTGGTAACCACACTTTCGCTGCTTTGGGGTTTGTATGCTGGTGCTATTATCGACCGTTATAACCGCCGCCGTATTTTTTTAGGCATTAACATGGTGGGCCTGGCGGTTATTTCTGCTATAGCTTTTACCGGGTACTGGCAGCAGGGTCTGCCCTGGCCTTTGGTTATAAGTGTGTTTGGTGTAACAGCGCTTATCTACAACATTCACTTCCCTAACCTGTATGCCTATGCGCAGGAAATTACCCCCAAGGAACAATACGGCCGTATTACCAGCATGCTCGAAATACAGGGGCAGCTTACTTTTACACTGGCGGGTGCTTTTGCCGCTGTTTTACTAAAAGGCATAGATGGGCACCTGCATCTTTTTGGCACCGATTTTAACCTGCCGTTTCACATACGCCCCTGGAAGATCTACGAGATATTTGCAGTTAATGCCTTCACCTACCTGGTGGCCTTCGCTATTATCCTGCGTATTAAATCGCTGCCGGTAGTGGACCGTCACATCGATACCAGCAGCCTGCGCGAACGCGTTAAGGTGGGCTTTAGTTTTTTGCGCAAACATCCGCTGCTGCTACATTTCGGTAATGCCTCGCTGCTCATCTTTCTAACCATCATCGTTTTCGGCACCTATGTAATGGCTGTGTATGTAAAACAGTTTTTAAAAATGGATGGCGATGTCTATGCCTTGGCCGACATGTCGTTTTCTTTTGGTGCGCTGTTGGCGGGTTTGCTTACCCAGCGACTGTTTGGCCAGCGCAATGTAGTGGGCGGTATTATTATGCTGAGCGCCCTGGCAGGTTTAATGTATGCCGTAATGATATTTAATACCGTACTGGCCGTGTTCTTTCTGGCGCAGTTTGTAATAGGGGCCTGTAATGCAGCTATCCGTATTCAGCGCATTACCTTTTTGTTTCATCATGTACCCAACCACGTTATAGGCCGGGCCAACAGTATATTTTTTGTAATGAACGTGGCGCAACGCTTGTGTTTAATTGCCCTGTTTACCTTGCCGTTTTTTCACCGGCATAACCACATTATTTACGCTACGGGCATCATGGCCTTTATATGTATGCTGGGTGCGGGCATCCTGCTCTACAATTACCGCGATCTGGAGAAACTTAAAACGGTGGCCTAGCCCTAAAAAGCGAAATCCCCTCACCATCGTGAGCGGGATTTCTTGTACCGGTTTCGCCGGATTTAAAAGTTATGAAAGTGTTACTTGTTTTCTTCAGGTAAAGGCCAATGTGGTGTATTGTCAAGTTGTTGCATACGGGGGTATGTTGTTGTGCAATATCTTACGGGGGCATGTAAATTTTGTTTCAAAATTTCTTCGCTTAGGTACGTTATCCTATTTTTAATCATCGAATGAGATCTACCCGCTGGCTTCTTTTATTGGTTCTTTTAGGCTCGTTTTCAATAGGTTTTGGGCAATTACAGGTCTGTCACCCGTATTGTACCCTGGCCGAAGAAGGCCACGATGCCTGCCGCGATACCATTGCTTTTTTTAAACGCCGCGAGTCGTATGATATCGGGGTTATCCTCCCATCGTGGCCGCCCATTGTAAGTAAAGGCTATATCGCAATTTTAGAGGGCCGTGTTACCAATAACTATTCCGAAGGTACCGAAGGGCCGCATATGAGTTACGAAGACCTGCCCTTTTACCACTACTCCCACGATTTTAACTTTGATGTAATTCCCGATTCGGCATCTGATAACCGCTATGTAAATATGTTGCCGTACCTGGTTTATCCCGGGCAAAAGAACAAGTCTGATACCGTGATGCAAACGCACCTGCATGTGGAATGGGAAAGCGGCATTGGCATGTGCAATCCTATCAATCCCTTAAAAGCAGATAACGATGCAGGCCGCAGTGGCGGCTTCTATACCGCCGGACACGAAAGGGGCGATGTGTTCTGGAACTTTCCTACCACCGGCGATTGGGTGCATGTGGAAGGCAACTATGTGTGGGACCGTGGTCACCCACCGGCCCAGGCCGAAATTCACCCACCGCGTTTTGTGGCTATCCGCCGCGAGTTGCCTGAACAGTTGATCATAGGAGATAGCTCAGCCAAGTATGCCACCCGCATTGATCTTTTTGCCAGTGGTGATGGCGGAGCATTGGTCAATAACCGTTTTAATGCACCGGCCTTTGTGCAGCGCGTAAATATGAGCAGCAAGGATTATGATGTAACCGTACATGTAAATATTCCTCGCCCCTCACCAAACGCAAAACTTAAATACCAATTGGTGCGCCGCAAAGGCGACACCTTTTCGCAATACGAACTGGTGCAAATGGACGATGACGCAGCAACCGTGCACATTACCCTGCCCTGGAAAACCGCCGATGCCAACGACCTGGAAATTTATGCCCGCACCATCTATGTATATTGGGACGAGGGCCGGGGTGTGGGCGGCAACCTGCCGGTTGATATTTATAAGGTGAAGTTCACCAACCTGCACATTAAAAAGTTGAGCGATTATTTTTCGAAAGCTGAAATCAGGCTGTTTGCCAACGTGGGCAACGACTGGATTTTTCTGAACGACTTTTTCCCGAAAAAAGGCAAGATACTGACCAAAGGACTGGGTAAAACCCGCAAAAAGAAGTGGGACCTTACAAACGAATTTGTAGTGTTTTTGCCTCGGGGTAAAGCCTTCAGGGTATATATGGCCGGCTGGGAAGTGGACGGGGTTGATTTGCTAAGTGGCGATTTAATGGACCCCAACTCGCCCTGTAACCGCAAAACAAAGCGCTTTATTAAGGACCGCGCCTTTAGTTTGCGCAACATGGTAATGAAAGGCTGCATGGACGATCAGTATGGCGATATCGGCGAACAGCACAGCTACGAAAAGCTGGGCAAATTCAGCGTGTTCACCAACTCACCCAAAAGCGGTAAAAACGACGACCCCTGCCCTTTCAGCGAATACCCGTTAAAAGGCCGGTATTTTCTTACCTACAGTATCGAAAAAGTGAATTAATCGCCCAATTGCTTTTCGAAAACCTTCCAGATCACCTCATCAGGCACGGGTGCTGTTATACTTAAGGGTTCGTTTTTAACCGGGTGTACAAACTGAATGTTGCGGGCATGCAGGTGAATACTGCCATCCTTATTGGTGCGTTTGGCGCCGTATTTAATATCCCCTTTAATGGGGCAGCCGATCTTGGAAAGCTGCACGCGTATTTGATGGTGGCGTCCGGTAACAGGGTTAACCTCCAACAGGAAATACCTGTCGCTAACGCCTGTTAGCCGGTAGTGTAATTCGCAGCGCGAGGAGCCCGGCACTTCCTTATCAAAAGCCCTGGATAAATTCTTCTGTTCATCCTTTTTCATCCAGTTTATCAGCGTGCCTTCCGTTTGTTCGGGTTTGTTTTCTACCACCGCCCAGTAGGTTTTTTGCACATCGCGGCCTTTAAATAACTCGTTCATCCGGGTTAAAGCCTTGGTGGTGCGGGCAAAAACCACCACCCCACTTACGGGACGGTCAATGCGGTGACAAACCCCTAAAAACACCTCCCCGGGTTTGTTGTATTTCTCCTTAATATACTCTTTTAGCATCTCTTCCAGCGCTTTATCGCCCTTTTTATCGGGTTGCACCAGCACACCAGCCGGTTTGTTAACTACCAGCAGATGGTTATCCTCATATAGTACCTTTATATTCTCCTGCCACATTCTTCTAATTAAAATTTAACGGCCAAAGGTAGTTTTTTGATGGCTAAATCATGAAAGGTGTTATTTTTGGCACCCCGGTTCTTACCCCAATTACAAGGACCGGTTTTTCTCATTAAAAAGGCACATATGGAAAATTCTTTACGAACAGTTATGCAAAAGTGTTGCCTGTTGGCAGCCGTGCTGTGGTGTACGCTTAGTACGCAGGCACAAGTATCAACCTACAACTTTTCGCAGTCAAGCGGTACCTACACCCCTATTACCGGCGGTACCGTAGTTGGCGGCGCAACCGATGATGACGCCGTATATGGCAACCTGCCTATCGGTTTCACCTTTAACTTTAACGGATCACCTTTTACCGCTTTTGGTATCAACGTAAACGGATGGCTGACCCTCGGCACACTTACGCCTACTTCCTCGTACTATGGCATCAGCGATGGTTATAACGATAACGTGGTATCGGCCCTCAGTCAGGACATGATGCTGGGCTTCCGCACCGTAGGTGTTCGCACTTCGGGCAGCAACCAGTTAACCGGCCTTGGTTCAACGGTTGGCGTTGCTGTAGGCGATGTAGTTACAGGCACGGGTATTCCTGCCGGTACTACTGTTACCGCATTAACGGCTAACACCGTTACCATGTCGGCTAACGCTACTTCCAGCAGCGCTGCAGCAACTATCAACTTTGCGAACGGCGAAATGCGTTACGAAACCATCGGCACCTCGCCTAACCAAACCCTGGTTATGCAGTGGAAAAACGTGCGTAAATACGGCGAAGCCAATGATTTCTACAATTGGCAGATTCGTTTGAACGAAAACGGAACCGTAGATGTAGTTTACGGCACAATCATTAACAACACTACCGATGCTACTGTAGAAGTTGGCTTGTTTGGTACCGGCTCCGATTACAACAACCGCGAATCAGCTACCGATTGGAGCGCTTCAACTGCCGGTAACTCCATTACCGATTACGTGGCTTTAACCAGCGCAATTGTTCCTGCTTCGGGCCTAACGTTTACCTGGACCCCGGCTGCTAACTGCACCGGCGCACCGGTAGCAGGCACAGCTTCTTCCAGCGCTAACTCTGTTTGTGCCGGTAACAACTTCGACCTTACCCTAACAGGTAATACTGTTGCCCCGGGCATTACTTATCAATGGATCTCTTCTCCGGATGGTGTTAGTTATAGTAACGAAGCAAACGGAACTACTTCTTCGTTTACTACCAGCATTACCGATACAACGTACTACCGTGCTATTGTTACCTGCACCGGCAGCGGCTTAAGCGATACAACCGCTGCTATTGAGGTTACCCTGAATGCTCCATCCCTGTGCTATTGCACGGCTGCCCTTGGCGGTTTCTGCGGCGATGCAGATGTGGCTAACTTAACCATACTGGGCACTACCTTAAACAGCAACCCTACCTGTGTTACAACAGTGGACGGCGATGCTTACCAGCAATTGCCTGCTACTGGTTCTACCACGGCTACCATGGTAACCGGCGCAAGCTATAGCTTAACCCTTACTATGGATGCAGCAGGTATCTCTTCTGTTTGGTTCGATTGGGACCAAAACGGTGTATTTGATACCTACGAATGGACGCAGATTACAACTAACGCTACTGCCGGTACCGTTACTATTACCGTACCTAACAATGCAGGCCTGGGATTAACCGGTATGCGTATTCGCACACGCTTGCCCGGTAACACCAACGATGCTTCATCAGCTTGTATTAACTTCGGTTCAGGCGAAGCACAGGACTACATCATTACTGTTGTAGCTGCCGGCGCTTGCACCAACCCTCCTGTTGCAGGTAATATTATGGGTGTTGCCCCGGTTTGCCCCGGCAACTCTGTAGCTCTGGTTGACACCGGCTATACCCTTGGAACTACCCTTCAGTGGCAAACTTCTACTGATGGAAGCACCTGGGCTGATGTAAACGGTGCCACTAACCCTACTTATACTACACCGGCTTTAACCGACACCGCGTTCTACCGCGTAATGGTTATTTGTGCCGATACCAGCTATACCAGCGCACTGGAAGTGGACCTCAATCCTTTCTATAACTGCTACTGCACTACTGATCTGGGTGGTTTTTGCAATTCATCAGTTATCTCTAACGTATATGTAGATAACACAACTATTAATAACAGCAACAGCGATTGTAACGAACTGCCTGATGGTAGTGTTTATACCGCTTTCCCTGATACAGGTGTTGCTACCGGCTCTATGTATATAAGCGTAGGCTACGATTTCACCATTACTTTATCTGAAAACAGTATTACTTCTGTTTGGATTGACTGGGACCACAGCGGCACATTCGACGCGAATGAATGGACGCAATTAGGCACCGATAACGCTCCTGGTACCGGAACAGTTACTGTTCCTCTGGGTGCACTTCCCGGCCCAACAGGCATGCGTATCCGCAGCCGTAACTCGTTCAATAACAACGGCGCAACCGATCCTTGCACCAGCTTCGGTTCGGGCGAAACAGAAGACTATATTATTACCCTGTTAGATGCTCCGGCTTGCGTAACTCCTTCCGTGGGTGGCACTGCTACCGGCAGCGATACAGTTTACATGCCTGCTGCCGCACAATACATTGTTACCGGTTATACCGGAAGCACTATTACCTGGCAGTATGCACTGAGCCCAACCGGCCCATGGAGCAATATTTCAGGCACCAATAACGATACCGTTGGTATCACCTTTGGTTCAGCAGGCGTTTATTACCTGCGTGCCTTACTTAGCTCTCCTGGTTGCGATCCGGATTCATCTAACTACGTGGCTACACAGGTTATATTACCTGGCGACGATGTTTGTGATCCGATTGCTGTAACAGTAGGCATCAACGGTCCGTACAGCACCGAAGGCGCTACCGTTCAAACCGGCGAACCTGCACCTCCGGGCACTGCCTGCGAAGGTCCGATGAGCTGGTGTAACAGCACCCTCGACGGAACCCTGTGGTTCAGTTTTGTAGCACCTGCATCAGGTCGCGTAAGCATTCAATCTCCTGACTTTGATACCCAGCTTGCCTTGTGGGACGCTCCATCATGCGGCGATATCTTAACCGGTGGCGGTACGCTGCTGGCTGCCGTGGATGATGACGCAAACAACGTGCTGCACAACGGCGTTAACTACTCTTCTTACATCGATTCAGTTACCTGCTTAACCCCTGGCAAAACATACTATCTCCAGTTAGATGCTTACAGCGGTTTTGGCACTACTGACATCATTATTACTGATTTAGGCAATGGTCCGGATGCTTCTTTCACCAATCTGCCTGATCATATCTGTGCAGATGCAGCAGCTATTAACCTGAACCCTACCACAGCAGGTGGCACGTTCTACGGTTATGGCATTACCGGCACAAGTCTCGATCCAGCACAGGCTTATCAGCAATTACAGGGTCAGGGCTCATTCGTAGTTTACTACCAGTTCTGGGCTTGTTACCAAAGCACCGATACAGTTGAAATCGATTCACTGCCGGTAGCTACTGTAGCAGGTATTACCAACGCTAGCTGTTTTGGCGATGCCAACGGCGCTATTGATATCAGCGCCTCAGGTAATGGTCCGTTTACTTATAGCTGGAGCAACAACGCTACTACACAGGATGTAACAGGCCTTACCGCCGGTACTTACAGTGCTATGGTAATGGATGCCTACAACTGTATGGCCATGCTCAGCAACCTTTCTGTAACAGAACCTACTGCTCTTACACCAACACCTGATTCGCTGGTTAACGTAAGCTGCAACGGTGGTTCTAACGGTGGTATTTACATCAGCGTAACTGGTGGCACTGCACCTTATACCTTTAACTGGAGCAACGGCAGCACCAATGAAGATGCTACCGGCTTAACCGCAGGTATTTATACCGGCACAGTTACCGATGCACACGGTTGCACCTTTACCAGCCCGCAAGTGCCTATTACCGAACCTGCAGCTATAACTGTAACGGTTGACTCGGTTTTAAACAACGCTTGTGCAGGTAACCAGAATGCCCGCATCTATATTACGGCTGCTAATGGCACTGCCCCTTATTCTTACTTATGGAGCAACGGTTCTACCAACGAAGACCTTTCAGGTGTTGTTGGTGGCACCTACAACGTAACCGTTAGCGATGCCGGCGGTTGCAGCGCTACCCCTGTATCAGGTACTGTAACCGATCCTGCAGCTGTAGTTATCACTTCTGATGCTGTTGTAAATGTTAGCTGTAACGGCGGCAGCAACGGCTCTATTACTACTACTACTACCGGCGGTACCGGCAACTTCAGCTTTGTATGGAATACTACTGCTACTACCGATGATATTTCGGGCTTAGCAGCTGGCAGCTATACGATTACTGCTACCGATGCCAACAATTGCACCAGCATGGCCAGCTACACAGTTACCGAACCTGCTGTATTTGCTGTAACCGTAGATTCAGTAGACAACGTAGCCTGCTTTAGCGAAAACACCGGTGCTGTATTTACAACAGCAACCGGCGGTACTACGCCTTACACCTTTGTGTGGAGCAACGGCCAAACTACTGAAGACCTGAACGGCGTTGTAGGCAACACTTACACCGTAAGCGCTACCGATGCCAACGGCTGTTCTTCTTCAGCTACGGCTTCTGTTACCACTCCTGCTTCGGGCGTTAGCTCGTTTGCAGTAGTTACCGACGAAATTCAGGGTGCAAGCTTAGGCGCTATCGACCTGACTGCTTCAGGCGGCACTGCCCCTTATACCTATAGCTGGAGCAATGGTGCTACTACCCAGGACTTAACCGGCCTTAGCGCAGGCGTATTCAGCTGCACTATTACAGATGCAAACGGTTGTACCAAAGTAGAACGCGATACCGTTGACCTGATCATCGGCATTGGCGAGCTTTCTTCTTCGTTCAGCGTAAACCTGTATCCTAACCCTGCTCAGGACCAGTTCTTCATCGAACTGAACCTGACTAACGAACAGGATGTGGCTATCGAAATTTACAGCGTAAATGGTCAGTTGATCCAAACCCTTAACGATAAGAAGGTGGTTTCAGCTAAATACGCTATGAACATGAGCAGCGAAGCAGCTGGTGTTTACTATGCTAAAATTAAAGTGGAAGGAAGCACGGCGGTTCGCAGATTTGTGATAAGCCGGTAATTCAACCAACTACTAAAAGTCAAAGGGCTCTCCTGCACAGGAGGGCCCTTTTTATTTGTACTACCTCACCTTCTGCAAGGCATACTTTTTTAATAAACGCTGCGCTTAAACGGGTGGCAAGCAGTGGTGGGAGTATAGCAGAAATCGGGAGCCAAAAATTTTTAATATTTTTTTACCAATTTCTTACAATTTTCTCCACATACATTCGTTTTCTTATCTGTATATTTGCTGCGAAAATTCGCCGGAACGGGATTTTCGCGGATAGCGGATGACCTGGATTTTGGTCTGGCGAAACTGGGCTTAGCGAATTGATTATCAAGATTATATAACATCATCATAAAAAAAGGAGGTCGGTCATGAAAACCAAATTGGTGTTCTCATTGTCCCTGGGCTTCCTGTTAGCCCTCGTGTGTGGAAATCTAAATGCCCAAAACACGCAACAAACAGGAGATTCTTCAACGGCTGCTTCACCACAGGCCGTAATCAACAACGCGGTGAATCACGATATACTGGTGGTAACAGGCCGTATTTTTGACGCCACCACCAACCTGCCCATTACCAATGCCAAACTTAACTTCGAGAAGTTTGGTGATGAGTTACTGCAGGCTTCGGTAAACGAGCAGGGGCAATATGCCATTGCGCTCGATAAAAAGGAGCTGGGCGAACCCATCCGCATTGTGTTTAAAGTAGCAGGCTACAAGCGCTACGTGGTTAAAAACGTAAGCAAAGGCAAAAGCAACTACGTAGATGTAGATGTTTACCTGGAGCCTATGGAAAGCCTCGAAAAGAGCACTGCCAAAATCAAGTACGAGATGAACAGCGATCCGTTTAATCCGCTGGTTATTAAAATGGAGTAACAGCTCTTGAAAATCTGATTACAAACCCGGAGACAGTTCGCTGTGCTCCGGGTTTGTTATTGGTTAAAAGCCAACCGGTTAACAAATTCATCAGCGGTTCATTACCGCCGGAACAGCCTGCAGCTTATATTAAGGTTCTAAACACCTGCGTATGAAACTGCTTAACGCCGCCCTCTTGGGTTTACTGCTAATGTGTATCGGTTGCAATAGTTCGGGAGGAACAGAGCAGCCTGCGGGCAGCCAGCCGGCAAAGGAAAACGCAGAGGTGAGTACTGACCCTGCATCTACGGAAGAAAAGCAAACCAACGGTAGTTGGCAGAAACTTGAAATGATATCCTTTAAGGATGCACAGGGTAATCTGATTGCCGAAGTTCCATATCCGGCCGATTGGAAAGTTATGCGAACCCACCAGCAGGGCGAACCTTCCATTACTGGCCCCAATGGCTTAAAAGTGGTTGACTACGCCTTAAAGACGTACATGTACACCAACGACCCGCAATTGCAGCAGTCGTATTACCAAACCGGCGCACAGCTGCGGCCATGGCCGGGTTTAAAAGGTGCTATAGAGGAAGAGATAAAACCTGCGGGAGAAGCCAACGGACTTAGCTTCGTTAAGTATTATGAGATACCGGAGGTAAGTAAAATCGATAAGTGGTACGGCGATCAACTCTATAAGGCTATGCCTTCCGAAAACCAATACACGGCCGTAGGCGTAGAGTGGCAGATGGCAAACGGCGACCCTTATTTTACGCTGGTACATTTTAATGTCAGCGCCTCCTACAATACGCAATCGTGGGGCTATTACAGCAGTGGTTTGCAGGCCGGGAAGGATTATTTTGAACGCGCCCGCAAGCAGTTGATTTTTAGTTTGGCAAATGCACGTTATGCGCTTGAGCCGATCATGGAATACAACAAGCGCGAAGCACAGCGTGCCGGACAAAGTTGGGCGGCCTTCAATCAGCGCCTGGCGCAAAACCAGGCAAACTTCGAAGCGCAACAGCGGGCATTCGTAAATAAATCGGAGGCTATTAATAATGCAATAATGAGCAATTACAAAGCCCAGGATGCTGCGAGTGATAAGCAGCAGGAACAATTTGTTGACGTTATAAATGAGCAAACCAAAGTGCAAAGCACCGAATCGGGAAACCAGTATAAAGTGGAAAGTCACCACAACCAGTATTGGATGAACCAGGATGGAGATTATATCGGCACCAACAACAGCACTTACAACCCCAACCTGGACGAGAATATGAACAATAAAAAGTGGGAGGAGCTTAAGCAGGCCCCTTATTAGTTATTCAAAACGCTGCCATTACCCCGGTGCGGTCCGGTCAATATCTGCCAACTAAGCGGTTCTGAATCACCATTTTGCCGTAAAACCTGCATTTCGGGTGTCAAAATTGCCGTTTTAACAGTGTGGCAAAATGTTTGTGCATATTTGCCCGCCAAAAATTGCAGCACTCATGGAGGATAATATCAATAATGAAAAGGAGAACCTGAAGGATAAAATGGAAGACCTGAAACACAAGGCCGAGGAGCTAGGCAAGGAAGCCAAGGGCAAGGCCGAAGCGTTTGCCGGTAAAACCATTGATGCAGCCGAAAAACTGGTGAATGATCTGCTGGGCAAAAAACCCGAGGATGTGAACTTTGAGGAAGAGAAGATTGACCCGAAAGATATTGAAATAGCGGAGCTGAAACGCGAAGCCGATGAACTGCGCGATAAATACGTGCGTTTATATGCCGATTTCGACAACTTTAAAAAACGCACCGCCAAACAAAGTCTGGAACTGATACAAACAGCCGGTAAGGATGTAATTAAGGATCTGCTGCCCGTGGTTGATGATTTTGAAAGAGCCTTGAAACTATCGAACGATGCAGCGGCCAAAGAGGGTATGCAGCTAATTTATAACAAGCTGGTTGCCGCACTTACCGCCAAGGGCCTTAAACCCATGCAAACTATAGGTGAGGTATTTGATGCCGATAAGCACGAAGCTATCACTGAAATACCCGCACCTACTCCCGAACAGGCCGGCACTGTGCTTGACGAAGTCGAGAAAGGGTATTACCTGAACGATAAAATTATCCGCTTTGCCAAAGTTGTGGTGGCCAAAGCTGTGTAACCCGATTTTTTGTGACGTATAGAGGTTGAACTAGACCACCTGAGCCAACATGAGCAAGAGAGATTATTACGAAATTTTAGAAGTGCCTAAAACGGCTACTGCGGAGGAAATAAAAAAGGCCTACCGTAAAGTAGCGCTTAAGTTTCACCCCGATAGAAACCAGGGCGATAAGGCAGCAGAAGATAAATTTAAAGAAGCCGCGGAAGCGTACGAAGTGCTGGGCGACGAACAGAAGCGCAAAATGTATGACCAGTATGGCCATGCCGGAATGAACGGAGGCTATGCCAATGGCGGAGGTCAGGGTCACCACATGGATATGGAAGACATCTTCCGCAATTTTGGTGACATCTTCGGTGGCGGCGGCGGCGGCGGTTTCGACCCCTTTGAAAGTTTCTTTGGCGGCGGTGGTGGCGGGCGTTCCCGCACAAAAGGTAAGCGCGGCAGTAACCTGCGCATTCGTGTAAAAATGACTTTACAGGAAGTTGCCCATGGCGCCCGCAAAACCATTAAGGTTAAGAAGCAGGTGCAGTGCCATACCTGCCATGGCAGCGGTGCCAAGGATGCCAATAGTGTAGGCAAGTGTACCGTTTGTGGTGGCAGTGGGGTAGTGCGCAAGGTTACCAATACCATATTGGGCCAAATGCAAACCCAAAGCACCTGTTACAATTGTAATGGTAGCGGCCAGCAGATAACCAAGAAGTGTACAACCTGTAACGGTTTGGGAGTGGAATACGGCGAGGAAACCCTCAATATAGATATACCTGCCGGTGTACAGGATGGCATGCAGCTGAGCATGGGCGGTAAAGGCAATGCCGGCGAACAGGGCGGCCCCGCCGGCGATTTGATTATTCAGATCGACGTAGAGAACAACCCGGAGCTGGAAATTGACGGCCAAAACGTTATATACAATTTACATATAAGCTTTATTGATGCCGTATTGGGCACCAGTGTGGAAGTGCCGACCATTGAAGGCAAAGCCAAGTTCAAGGTGCCTGCCGGTACCCAGGCGGGGAAAATTTTCCGCTTAAGCGGAAAAGGTTTACCGAGTGTAAATGGGTATGGCCGCGGCGATCAACTGATACTGCTGAATGTTTACACCCCAACCGAGCTAACAGCAGAAGAAAAGAAACTGCTGGAAAAGCTGAGGGAGAGTCCCAACTTTAAGCCCAAACCCGGCGCAAGAACCGAAAAGGGCTTCTTTGACCGGATGCGCGACTTCTTCGGTGAGTAAAACCGTTCGTGTTTGCATATAATACAGGCTGGTTCATTGCCTGTTATTCCCCACTTTTTTTGCCGGCGCATTTTAACCCGGCTGTCTGTTGGCGTGGTACATGCCTTGTAGGTGCCCGGTAAAGCCGGAATTATGAAAATCACCTTACTGGGATTATTACTTGTGTTAAGTTCATTTACAATTGACCAACGCGTTAAGCCCGCCAACCTGTTTTATGCTACCGTTAACGGAGAGGTATATCGCCAGCGAAACAAACCTTATTTTGAAATAGCCCCGGTTAATTCAGCTAGCATCGGCAGCACTAACCGAACGGTGCTTAAGTTAAATTTCCCCGGCCCGGTATACACCCTTCGCAGCAATAAGCAGTTCTCTGAAAACCTGCAGCTACTGATTGGTTATAGCGATGGAGTAGTGGATACCAACTACTTTGCAACCCTGCTCTATCAGGGCGAGTATTACTACGTGCTGCGCGATAGCAGTAAACTGGATGTTAGCGGGCTGCACCTTAACGACAAGGGATTACTGATCTCGGCAAAACTCAACTGCACCTTCCGTAATTATAACAACCGCTTAACCGGTAAGGGCGATATTCGTGTGCTGGTGGAAATGCAGGAGTTGCTGCTTACGAACGCCACTAACGAAAATCTAATAACTTCGATGCTTGATTAATTGTTGTAAATCAGCCGACTAGAAAGAAGTATGATAGGTTTTTAATTTTTTAGCAAAAAATGCGCGTTACAACAGATAATCAACCGGGTTGACCATTTAATTTTTCACATTTTTGCCCAGTTAAATTTCAGCAATGTCGAAGTTCGGTTGGTTTTTAGTGGTAATTGTGCTCTTAATTGCCGGCATCATTGTCTATAATAAAGTATTACATCCCGCCGAATCGGCTCCTTCGGGTCCGCCGAAAGGTGCAGTTAAGCAAATGAACGTTACCGGTTTTGTGGTGGCGCCAAAATCCCTGGCCAACAACATCCTGGCTTCGGGTTCGCTACTGGCTTCGGAAGAAGTAGAGCTACACCCCGAGATGGCCGGCAAGATTATAGATCTTAATTTGAACGAAGGCCACCCGGTTACCAAAGGCACCTTGTTGGTAAAGTTGTTTGATGCCGATCTGCAGGCACAGTTACGTAAACTCTTGGCCCAGAAATCAACTGCCGAAAAAACCGAAGGCCGCTTAAAACAACTGTTAGCTATTAATGGGGTTGGCCAGCAGGAATATGACGTAGCACTTACACAGGTAAACAGCCTGCAGGCTGATATCGATTTAGTGCAGGCGCAGATTTCAAAAACTGAAATACGTGCACCCTTTAACGGTATCGTTGGTTTAAAAAATGTAAGCCTGGGTGCGTATGTGTCCCCTACTACTACTATTGCAACACTGCAGCAAATCGATCCTTTAAAAGTAGACTTTACTATTCCCGAAAAATATGCCTCGTTAATCGGCAACGGCGATGCCGTAAAGTTTAGCGTAGATGGTTTTGATGAAACCTTTACAGGCAAGGTGTTTGCTATTGAACCCCGCATCGATGAAGCCACACGCTCGGTTAAAATTCGTGCACAGGTAAATAATTCAAAAGCGCGCTTATACCCAGGTGCGTTTGCAAAAATAGATTTAGGCTTAAAGAATATCGACAATGCCCTGATGGTGCCTACGCAGTGCATTATACCTGAAGCGCGCAACAAAAAAATTATTGTAGTTAAGGACGGCAAAGCGGATTTCAGAAAAGTGGAAACCGGCATCCGTAACGAGAGCTATATACAGGTAACCAGCGGTATTGAAGCGGGCGACACAATTGTTACAACGGCAATTATGTATGTAAAACCCGGTATGGATTTAAAGGTGATGAAACTGGCCCAGTAAGCCGGTATTGAAAAAGTTAAGAAGGAATGAGTCTTCCCAGTTTAAGTTTAAAGCGCCCTGTGTTGGCCATCGTGATGAGCATCGTAATTGTGCTCTTCGGCGTTATTGGCTATAAGTTTTTGGGTGTCCGCGAATATCCTTCTATCGACCCGCCAATTATTACCGTACGCACCAACTACACCGGTGCCAATGCCGATGTAATTGAATCGCAGATTACCGAACCACTCGAGAAGGCCATTAACGGCGTGGAAGGTATCCGCACCATCAGCAGCAGCAGTAACCAGGGTAGCAGTACCATTACGGTAGAATTTAACCTGGATGCCAACTTAGAAGCCGCTGCCAACGATGTGCGCGATAAAGTGTCGCAGGCTGTTAGGCAATTACCCCAGGATATTGATGCTCCACCGGTAGTTACCAAAGCCGATGCCAACTCCGACGCTATCATCTCCATGACGGTGCAGAGTAATACACGTAACATTCTGGAGCTGACGGATTATGCCACCAACGTTTTGCAGGAACGTTTGCAAACCATACCCGGTGTAAGTACGGTGCAGATATGGGGCGAGAAAAAATATGCCATGCGCATTTGGGTAAAACCGATGCAATTAGCCGCTTATCAGTTAACCTTTGCCGACATCCTGGCTGCCCTAAATCGCGAGAACGTTGAATTACCGGCCGGTAAAGTGTATGGCAATGCTACCGAACTTACGGTTAAAACCTTCGGCCGCTTAGTAACGGAGGACGACTTCAACAACCTGATCATCAAATCAGGCGACAATCAAATTATTCGCCTGCGCGATGTAGCCGAGGCAAGGTTGGGTCCCGAAAACGAAGAGACTATTTTAAAAGAATCAGGTGTGCCCATGGTGGCCTTGGCAGTAACGCCACAGCCTGGCGCTAACTACATTGAAATTGCAGATGAATTTTACCGCCGCCTCGAGCAAATCAAAAAAGATGTACCTGAAGACATTAAGCTGGACATCGCCCTCGATCAAACCAAGTTTGTAAAAAAATCGATTGCCGAAGTGGGCGAAACCATTGCTATCGCCTTCCTGCTGGTGGTGGTTATTATTTACCTGTTTTTCCGCGATTGGTTGATTGCGGTCCGTCCTTTGATAGACATCCCGGTTTCGTTGATCGGCGCCTTCTTTATTATGTATGTAATGGGTTACACCATCAACGTACTTACCTTACTGGCTATCGTACTCGCAACTGGTTTGGTGGTGGACGATGGTATAGTAGTAACGGAGAATATATTTAAAAAGCTGGAAGCCGGCATGAACAAACACGATGCGGCTGAAAAGGGCAGCAACGAAATCTTCTTCGCTGTAATTGCAACTTCCATCACGTTGGCCGTGGTGTTTCTTCCCATCATCTTCTTACAGGGCTTTGTAGGCAGCCTATTCCGCGAGTTCGGTATAGTGCTGGCCGGAGCGGTATTGATCTCGGCCTTTGTTTCCCTTACCCTTACACCGGTGCTTAACGTGTTACTTACCCGCGACAAACACGAGCACGGTTGGTTCTACAAAAAAACCGAACCTTTCTTCACCTCTCTGGATGAAGGTTACCGGTCGGTATTACAAAACTTCATGAAGTATCGCTGGGCTGCTTTCCCGATCATTCTTGGTTGTATTGTGCTGGCCGTGTTCTTGTTCTTTACACTTCCTTCGGAGCTGGCTCCGCTGGAAGACCGCAGTGTGTTCAGGCTCTCCGTTTCAATGCCCGAAGGAACAGCCTACGAAGCTATGGATAGTTACGTGAACAACGTGGTGAAGTTTATTATGGATAGCGTGCCGGAAAATGAAATTGTGTTGAGTGTTACCGCGCCTAACTTTGCCGGTAGCGGTTCGGTTAACTCGGCCTTTATCCGCCTGCGCTTAAAAGAGCCGGAGGACCGCAAACGTACCCAGCAGCAAATTATGGCGTACGTAGCTAAAAACATGGGCCGGTTTAACGACGGTAAGGCATTCCCTATTGCCGACCCTACCATCTCAACAGGTGGTAGTGCCCGCTTTGGCTTGCCGGTACAGTTTGTGGTTCAAAACCTCAACTTCGAAAAACTAAAAACTGCGCTGCCAAAATTTTTAGAAGAGGCCAATAAGGATCCACACTTCCAGGGCGTGGATGTAAACCTCAAATTCAATAAACCCGAGTTGCAGGTTACCATTGACCGCCTGAAAGCAAGCGAGCTTGGTGTAAGTGTATTAGATATTTCGCAGACGCTGCAATTAGCTTTGAGTGGCCGCCGCCTGGGCTACTTTATCATGAATGGCAAACAATACCAGGTAATGGGCCAGGTAGAACGGGCCGACCGCGACGAGCCTATCGATCTCAAATCCTTCTACGTACGCAACAACAAAGGCGAGAACATTCAGTTGGATAACCTGGTACAGATACAGGAGCAGAGCAACCCGCCGCAACTGTATCACTACAACCGTTACAAATCTGCCACGGTGTCAGCTAACATGGCTCCCGGCGTAAGTATGGGCGATGCGATAAAAGCGATGAATGACATTGCTAAACGCACGCTCGATGAAAGCTTTACTACAGCCCTAAGCGGCCCTTCGCGCGATTTTGCCGAGAGTTCCTCCAATATTCTGTTTGCCTTTGGCCTGGCGCTGATTTTAATTTTCCTGGTGTTGGCAGCCCAGTTCGAAAGCTTTATCGATCCGCTGATTATAATATGCACCGTACCGCTGGCCTTTGCCGGTGCGCTTGCCAGCTTATGGATGTTTAACCTTACCTGGAATATCTTTTCGCAGATTGGTGTAATCATGCTGATAGGCCTGGTTACCAAAAACGGAATTTTAATCGTGGAGTTTGCAAACCAGAAACGCGAGCAGGGCGAAGAAAAAATGCAGGCCGTGGTAGATGCTGCCGCAGCACGTTTACGTCCGATATTAATGACCAGTATTGCAACTGCCCTGGGTGCACTGCCAATTGCATTGGCCTTAGGTGCCGGTGCGCAAAGCCGTGTGCCACTGGGTATTGTTATTATCGGCGGTATAATGTTCTCGTTGCTATTAACGCTGTTTGTTATTCCGGCTATGTACTCGTTTATGTCGTTAACCAAAAAGAAAAATGAAGAGCAGGTTCCTGTGGATGATATGGCTGCTTAGTGTTGCCTCCGCGGTTTACGCGCAGGAAACACTAACGGTGGAGCAGGCTATTGAAATTGCCCTGAAGAACAACTATGATATTCAGTTGTCGCAGAACCGTGCCACTATTGCTGCACTCAATAATTCACCGGGTAACGCCGGCATGCTGCCACGTATCAATGGTGTGGTAAGCGATAATGCTACCCTTAACAACCTGAACCAAAAATACAGTAGCGGCCTGGAGGTTGACACAAAGAACGCTACCGGCAATAACCTGGCAGCATCGGTAAACCTTAACTGGACCCTCTTTGATGGCTTGCGCATGTTTGCCACAAAAGGCCGTTTGAAAAAGCTGGAAGAAATCGGCGAACTGAATTATAAGGACACGCTGCAGAACGTGGTGGCTCAAACTATCGTAGCCTATTACGATGTGGTAAGTGCGCAGCAGCAAATTAACGCCTTAAACGAGTCCATTAAAATTGCAGAAGAACGCGTAAAGATCGCCGATCTCTCTTTTAAAATCGGCAGCGCTTCAAAGGTGGATCTGCTGCAGGCCAAGGTTGATTTAAACGCCGGCAACAGCGCTTTGCTTAAGCAGAAAAAACTGATTGACCAAAAGAAGGCGGAACTCAACCGTATGTTAGCGCGCCCCGCCGAAACCGATTTTCAAACAACCGATAGCATACCGGTAAACTACGAACCTAAACTGAGCGACCCCGCTGAGCTGGACACCAAAAACTTTCAGTTACAGGCAGCGCTTAAAAATCTGGATGTAGCCAAATACAGTAAAAAGGAAGCCTTCTCGTATTTTCTGCCCAACCTTACCGGCAATGCGGCGTATGGTTTTACGCGCGTAAACAGTAGCAGCGGTTTTGCTTTATATAACCAGCAGTATGGCTTAAGCGGCGGCTTTACCTTGAGCATCCCTCTTTTTAATGGCCTGGTAAACTGGAACAATTACAAAATAGCCGGTGTGCAGGTGCAGAGTTCGCAGTTTACTCTTGAGCGTGCACGCCTGCAGGTAAAAGTAAATTACTATAAGGCCATCCGCGAGTTTCTAAACGCTAAGGAAATTTTGAAACTGGAAGAAGACAATATTAATCTGGCGAAAGAGAATGCCTCTATCGCACTCGAACGTTTCCGGCTGGCCCAGTCTACAGCCTTAGAATTACGCGAGGCAGAAAGAAGTTATACCGAAGCACTTACGCGCCTGGTAAATGCCCGTTATAATGCAAAAACAGCCGAAACCGAATTAATGAGGCTGCAGGGAGAACTGGTTAAATAGTACGTACCGGGCCGTAAGGGCATGGCACAACCTTTTAACCTGATGTATAATGGTGCAGCATAAAAACACCCGCCATTAAACCATTTATGTAAACAGCAGTCTGTTAAGGTGTTACATAAAATTTGACTACACGCAAAACCATACCTTACCTGTTGATGCTGTTACTGCCTGTGCTTATTGTGCAACAGGAAGCTAAAGCACAGGCTAACGATATAAAAGCCTATAACGATTCGGTAGCGCTCAGTAATCAAATGGATGTGGTGGATCTGGCCAAACTGATCTTTAAACGAAAGATACCGCGCAAAGCGCCCAAGCCTAAAAAAGTAAATCTCAACGGCCCCTTTATTACAGGCATACCTTATCCTAATTACACCATTGCTACTGGTGTGTCAGGTGCCTTACCGATAAACATCGCTTTTTATACCAGTAAAAAAGAACATGGCCGACTTTCTTTTGTAAACAGCATTTTTCAATACACGCAATACAAACAGGCTATCGTTACCTGTTGGTCCAATATCTTTTTTCATCACGATAAATGGTCGCTGATAGGCGATTGGCGTTTTTATAAATATCCAACCTACACCTTTGGCCTCGGTAGCCGGCTCGATAAAAATGTGCCTGTGCAGATCGATTATTCGCATATCAGGCTATATGAGCAACTTATGCATCGCGTAGCACCTAACATGGATTTGGGTATTGGTTATCATTTCGACTACCGCATGAACATCCGCGATATGGCAGCCGAAGAGGGCATAGAAACCGACTTCCAGCGTTATGGCTTTGCTAAAACCAGCATCTCTTCGGGCTTCTCGCTCGATTTCTTATACGACAGCCGCGATAACCAGAACAACGCCAAACGCGGATTTTATATGAACATACAGCTGCGTACCTTTTTAAAAGGCTTGGGCAGTAGCAGCAATTACCAGGCCCTGGTGGTTGATTGCCGCAAGTATATCCCCTTTACACGCAAGTGGGATGCGGGTGTTGCGCTTTGGGGTTACGTATGGCTTACCACCTTTGGTAAACCCCCTTACCTTGATTTGCCCAGCACCGGTTGGGATACATACAACAATACCGGCCGTGGTTATGCAGTAGGCCGTTTCAGGGGCTTAAATATGCTTTACTTTGAAACCGAAATCCGCGTATCGCTGATGCGAAACGGCTTATTGGGTGCCGTGGTGTTTGGTAACTTACAAAGCTTTGCCCAGTGGCCCGATGGTAATTTTGGTCCGGTGCAGCCGGCAGGCGGTATAGGCCTGCGCATAAAGTTAAATAAACGCACTAACACCAATTCGGCTATTGATTATGCTTTTGGGGCGGGTAAATCGAAAGGCCTGGCGTTTAACTTAAACGAGGTGTTTTAGCGAATTGAGGTCAAAACAGGATTTTAGCAGGTGAATTCTTGATAATAAATCCTAAAAGGCAAGTTCTCTTTTATGCTTTTCAAATAGTTTGCAGTCCTTTTTAAAATGCAGAAAAGTTGATGAAGAAGGCAGGTTACTTACTGTTGATGTTGTGGTGTGTGGTGTGGCAACTGCCTGCACAAACGTTTACCCTTAGCGGTAAATTAATTGACAAGGACGATACAACTACCATAATAGGCGCTAACGTAAAACTTACGCAGATGCGCGATAGTACCCAGTGGTATGGAGCGCTTACCGATGCAGATGGTAATTTCACTATTACCAATATTGCTAAAGGATTCTACAAACTGCGCATTACGTACGTGGGCAACGAACCGCTGGAACAAATGCTGCGCATGGATGCCGATAAACCATTAGGCACGCTGCTGATGGCTAAAGGTGCCACTACACTGCGTGGCATACAAATTACCGAAAATGCGGTGCGCGTAGAACAGAAGAACGACACCAGCGAGTACAACGCCAAATCGTACAAAACCAACCCCGATGCCAATGCCGAAGACCTGGTAACCAAAATGCCGGGCATTACCAACGAAAACGGCACTATAAAAGCGCATGGCGAACAGGTAAAGAAAGTAACCATTGATGGCAAGGAATATTTTGGCGACGACGCCTCTACGGCCCTCAAAAACATACCTGCTGAAGTGGTGGACCGCGTGCAGGTATTCGACCGCATGAACGACCAAAGCAGCTTTACCGGCTTTGACGACGGTAACAGTCAAAAGAGCATGAATATTGTTACCAAAAACAATATGAATAACGGCTGGTTTGGTAAGTTGTATGCCGGCTATGGTTATTTATACGACCATCGCTTTTCTGCGGGGGGCAGTGTAAACTGGTTTAACGGCAACCGCCGGCTTTCCTTTATAGGACTGTCTAACAATATCAATCAGCAAAACTTTTCTTTTCAGGACATCCTTGGCCTAAGCGGTCAATCGGGCGGCGGCGGAAGAATGGGCGGTATGGGCGGCGGTGGTTTCCGCCGTGGTGGCGGTGGCCCTCCCGGCAATTCCAGCATCGATAATTTTACTGTGGGCCAGCAGAGCGGCATCAGCACCACACACAGCGCAGGCGTTAACTACAGCGATGTATGGGGTAAAAGAAAGAATGTAAAATTTACCGGCAGCTACTTCTTTAACCTGGCCGATAATGCCAGCAACACCACCCTAAAGCGACAGTATTTTAATGCAGGCGATAGTTCTACTACCTATAACGAGGACAACAAAAACAGTTCGCGCAACGTTAACCACCGCATCAACATGCGTATCGAGTGGGCTATCGACAGCATGAATAACCTGATCTTTACGCCAAAATTCAGCACGCAGGTAAACAATCAAACCAATAACATCTTCGGGCAAAACAGCATTGGCAGCGAACTGCTAAGCAGCACCACCAGTATTTATAAAGCAAAAAACACAGGATACAACACCAGTGGCGATCTGTTGTGGCAGCATAAGTTTAAAAAGCAATACCGCACCTTACAGATCGGCGTGGGAACCACCATCAGCATTAAAAAGGGCACCACCTCGCAACTGGCCTTAAACAACTTTGCATCGGGCACCGACTCCTCCTCGCTTAACCAGCATGGCAACAACATAAGCAATAGCTATACCTTAAACGGCAACATCGGTTATACCGAACCTGCCGGTAAAACAGGAATGATACAGATTAGCTATGTACCTTCGTATACCTGGAATATCGCCGATAAGCAAACTTATAATTACGATTCGGCAACGGCGGACTATACCCGCCGCGATACCCTGCTTTCCAACAAATACAACAACCAGTACATGAAGCAGAACGGCGGCATCAGCTACCGTTTTAAGCTAAACGACTTTAACATGATGGTGGGTGTTAATGCGCAATACGCGCTGCTGACGGGCAAAAGCGAATTCCCTTATGCATACAATACCAACCGCTGGTTTTTTAATGTGCTGCCTACAGCGCAATTCAACTACAAGTTTAAAAACAAGAGCAACCTGCGCATCTTCTACCGCACGTCTACCGCAGCCCCAACCATTGCGCAATTGCAGAATGTAATCGACAACAGTAACCCTTTGCTGTTAAGCACCGGCAACCCCAACCTAAAGCAAACCTATACACACTTTGGTATGATCAGGTATGGCTTCACCGATGTGAAAAAGGGCAGCAACTTCTTCGCCTTTGCCTCGGTTAACTACACACAAAACTATGTGGCCAATGCTACGCTTATAGCTACTTCCGATACACTCATCAACAATAGTGTGGTGCTGTATAAGGGCTCGCAGCTTACCATGCCCACCAATGTAAACGGCAGCCTTAACGTAAACAGCTTCTTTAACTACGGATTGCCCATCAATAAAATTAAATGCAACATCAACTTTAACACAGGTCTTAGCTATACGCGTAACCCAAGCTTTATCAATACGCAAAAAAACTGGTCGAACACCTACGGTGTTAACGGTGGTGTAACCTTAAGCAGCAACATCAGCGAAAAAATTGACTTCACGCTCAGCTACATGGGCACTTATAATATTGTAAAAAACACCTTGCAAACCAGCAGCGATAACAACTACTACACCCACAATGCCAGCCTGCGGTTTAACTGGATGTTCTGGAAAGGCTTTGTGTTTAATACCAGTTTGCAGAACACGCTGTATGCGGGCGTTTCGCAGGGCTACAATCAAAATGTATTTCAGCTCAACGCCTCGCTGGGCTACAAATTCCTGAAGGATAAAACCCTGGAAGTAAAATTCAGCGCCAACGATATACTGAACCAAAACACCGGTGTTACCCGCACGGTTACCGAAACCTATGTCGAAGACTCCCAAACACAGGTGCTCAAACGCTATTTAATGCTTACCGTTACTTACACCCTTAAGTTTTACAAAAAACCGGAAGATGCAGCTAAGGGCAAGAATTTCTAAGTTGCTCCCAGAGAAGACGAAGCATTTGACTGTACATGCCATCATGCGCTATAAGCTTGGGCTGCTGCACCTGCCTGCCATTGCGCAGCCACATAAAACAGATGTCTTTGCGAGGGATATTCCATTAAAATCAATCAGAGTGATCGTCCCGCGGCAATCTTCCACTTTGTATTTCTGCTGTTCGGGGTTTAGGCTCGGCTTATTTCACTATACATAACTCAACAGTCGCCTCCCCTGGTTGGCGGCCTCGCCAACCGGCGAGTTTGAGGGCTACCCGCTGAAGGAGGCCATCTGAGCTCAGCCTGCTGGAGCCGTTTCCCTTTAGTAGATCATATCCTTACAACGAAAGTTTTTTAAGGGAGCATTAGGCTTAACTACACTTAACCATAATTCCGCTCCATTGTTTCTTCCGCAGGGAAGTTTGTTGTAAAGCTTATAGGTTGTGGTGTCGTTCATAAAGGTATAAGTGTACAATCCTAAACTACCGCTACCTCCGGAACTAGGGGCGGCATAGGCTATTATTGTGGGTTTCTGAAGCATACTTTTATTTCGCTCCCAAAGAGCGAGTCGCATGCCGGCATCAGTCATGTCTAAGCGTACCAAGAACGAATCTGTTGAGCAACGCGCATTGTTTTGTACAAGGTCTCTAAGTTTAGGATACAGATGGAGGGTGTCCTCGCTTATCCATTGGGAACGCTCAGCCGGCAGGTTGTGCGTAGAGACTAATATTGTTTGAATTGTTCCTTCATCACAAAGCGTAAATAGTCCTAATAGGTAAAGGCGGCCACCTAAAAAAAACAAGGTGCTGTCGTTTACATCAACGCTGCTTTTTTTAAACTCTATAGAAAGAGAATCGAAAAAGGATTTGTAATCCCGTACAAATTCAGTCTTGTTGCTAATCAAATTAAAATATCCGTTTCTGAACGGATAAGGCATTAAAGAGGCCAAACTGTCAATCTTATTATCTTGAATGTAGGTAATGATGCGTTGACTTTTTTCAACAAGGCCTTTAGGGTATGGCGCTTGTCCCTTAGAGCAAATAGTTGTAAGTGCCCAAACACATAGCAATAATGTTCGCATTCAATCGCGCTTTGATGCTAAATTTACGATATTGACTGGCATGGTGTTTAATTTTACAACTAAATGACATATTAAGTCTTAAGCTTCTTATTTTAGCAGCATCTATATGAAGGCCGGAAAGCTGCTGTTACTCTTCTTACCATCATTTTTATTTGCAGTAGCCGGTGCCCAGGTCATTATTCAACCGGATGCCGGTACCGGCAAAGACACGTACATTGATTCCTTTTACACCCTTAATCCGGGCAGTAATTTTATAAACCACGGCGATTACTATGCTTTAGGCCTTGGTGTGGAAGAATGCTATCCCGATGGCTTTAGCGAGTTGTGCTGGAGGCGGGTACTTATAGATTTTGACCTAAGTGCTATTAAAACCGACACCTCCTTTAACTCCGCGCAGTTGGTGCTTCATACCTTTGCTGTCAACCCCAGTCCTATTATTGATACTACAGTATTCCGCGTCATGCGAATCATTGAGCCCTGGCACGAAGACTCAGTTTTATGGGCAAACCAACCATCGGTTGATTCTCTCAAATACTGCGAGTTTACCATCAAACCCGGCATCAGCGATTCTTTAAGCATAGACATTACCGCATTGGCAAAGGGGCAACTGTTGCAGCCCGATTCCTCTTACGGGTTTATGATATGCTATACAGTTGCCAATCGCTACGGAAGTGTGGCTGCTTATTCCAGCGATTGTCAAACACCGGAGTTACGCCCTAGGCTGGTAATTGATTACGGCCCTGCAGATCTTCCGGAGCAATGCGCAGCACTTAATGTCTCCGTTTATCCTAACCCATTTCGGCGTCAGCTTACCATTCATACTGTTTCCCTTGGTGGGCAGGGCTTAATACTCGCGCTGAAAAATTGTATGGGGCAAACCATTGCACATCCAATGCAATTGAACGATAACCAGTACACCTTCTTTACAGACGATCTGCCGGTAGGCGTTTACTTTCTGCAATTTGCCGAAAAAGGCTTTACCACCATCCGCAAACTAATAAAAGAGTAAAGCAATCTTCTACGGTGTCATTGCTAGACGGAACGAAGTCGTCATTCCGGCCCGTATGCCTTCAAATGTCGCACCTGCTCGCCTCTGGGGCTAAAAACTGTCCCCCTTTGAACGGGCCATTGCATTGCCAAGGGGGACGAGAAAAGCAAGATTTGCGCAGCAATAGAAAAGCCGTGCTTTTTCGGAGGGGGTTAAAGTTCCGAACATTCCGAACTTCAGCTTTGGGACTGGAGGCAACTGTTCCAGTGCCTGTTTGCCGCCCTCCTGTGCAATAACCAAAGCAACACCGGCGTTTTAATTAACCTATGTACAAATCCTTCTGCTATTGTTTGCTGCTGTTAGTGCTGGCTGTTGCTGCCTGCGGTAACAAAACAAAGGCTACTGCAGTTCTTCCGCCGGAGCAACTACCACCTTACGACACCCTTAAGGCACATATCAAACAAAAACAACAGCTTATAAGTGCCGCCTATGCCCAGGCTGATAGCAGCACCCGCGATTCCCTTATCCGGGTGGCACAGCAATACCTGCTTACAACCATCACCACCGATCTGTTTCAGCAATGGTATAACACCCCCTGGGATTTTAACGGCATTACCAATACACCGCGCAAGGGTAAGGTAGCCTGCGGTTACTTTGTTACCTCCGTATTATGCGATGCCGGGTTTCAATTGCCAAGGCTCGGTTGGGCGCAACTGGCATCCGAAACCATGATCAAAAAACTAAACCCTGCGGTAAAGAAATTCTCCAACAAAAGCATCAGCGACTTCGAAGCCTGGTTTAAGGATAAGCCGGACGGACTTTATATCGTCGGGCTCGATTGTCATGTGGGTTTTGTAAGCAAAATAAAGGGCCGGCTGCAGTTTACCCATAGCAGCTACTACGAACCCGAAACCGGTGTAATGAGCCAGGATCTGGAGGGGCACAATCCGCTCAACGATTCCAAATACCGGGTATTGGGCCAAATCCTTCACCGCGAAATGGTGGTGAACTGGATAACAGGAACCAGGTATCAGTAACCAGGCTTTATTTTACTACCGTTTCCGGCCGCAAATCTCCATACAAGCCCCGCAGAGCGGGGCGGGATTACCACTAATAAAATATTTAAGAGATTAAATAAGAAACTAAAAAGCTTTTTTTATATCTTTACTTGGCGGCACGTATGTTTAGCAATACCCGTTGTGTACTGAAGAATTGCGCTCCCCTCTTTGTGCGCGAAGCCTGGGCGCAGCAAAAACAGAGAGGGGCCGGGGGTGAGTAAAAAAACTGTAAAGCAGTGTAAAGTTTCAAAGCTCAGTGTTAGGTGCCGTCTGATTTCTGATCTCTGCTTTCTGTTCTCTGTATTTAAAAGTTGGCCGGGTATTCCTGTTAATCCGTGCCGGTCGTGTGCAGAAGAATTGCGCTCCCCTCTTTGTGAGCGAGGCCTGGGCGCAGCAAAAACAGAGAGGGGTTGGGGGTGAGTAAAAACTGTAAAGGAGTGTAAAGTTTAGCCTGTGATAGGTTTTGACAGGTGCCCCCGGAAACCCTATCATTCCCTATCAATTCCTATCATTTATGTTAAAATTCCGTCCATATTAATAGCCAAACCGCCTTATGGCCGATTAACCCCGGCCTCGAGCCCACCCCTTAAAAAGCCACCGATTCTGCTACTTTTAACCCCTCATTTGAATGCGATAACCATGAAGTTTGCTTTATCTTTTTCGGCTGCCGTTGTACTGTGCTTTGGAACCCTGATGGCCCAGCAGCCTGAACATTGCGGAACCGACCGCCTTTTACACAACTATATCAGCGACCCTGCTAACGCAGCCCGTTTCGAACAGGCCTGGCAGCAGGCCGCCGATTTCAGCAATAGTCCAGCAGCTAACCAATCGCGCAGCGTGGTAATCACCATTCCGGTGGTGTTCCACGTTATCCATAGCGGTCAGGCCGTTGGCACCGGATTAAATATCAGCGATGCACAAATACAATCGCAGATTGATGTGCTGAACGAATGTTACCGCAAGCGCAATGCCGATACGGCCCTGGTTCCTTCGTGGTTCAAAAACCGTATTGCAGATGTAGAAATAGAGTTTTGCCTCGCCCGCCGCGACCCCAACGGCAACCCTACCACCGGTATTACACGCCACAACTTCCCGAATGCAGCAACCAACTTTAACACCACCGTTAAACCGGTTACCCAATGGAATCCCGCCTATTACATGAACGTGTGGACCACCGTTTTAACCGGGCAGATACTGGGTTATGCTACCTTTCCTAACGGAGGTCCGCTGAACGAAGATGGCATTGTGATTGACTACCGCTATATAGGTAAGGCGCCGGCCAATCCTTTCCCAAGCGACTATACCCTGGGCAAAACCTGCGTGCACGAAGCAGGCCACTGGCTGGGTTTGTTTCACACCTTTCAGGATAGCTGCAGCGGTACCGATCCGCTTACCTGCAATATCTTCGGCGACCGCGTATGCGATACACCGCCAACCAAGGAAGCTAACTATGGTTCACCCAGCTTAAACCAAAACACCTGTACCGAAACCCCGGTGGACGAGCTGGACATGTGGATGGACTACATGGACTATGTGAACGACGAGAACCTGCAGATGTTTACCAACGGTCAGAAGGACATTATCCGCGGCGTGTTGAACACCAGCCGCCTTAGCATTCAATTAAGCCTGGGCTGTACCGATACCACAACTACATTTAGCTATACTGGTACGGTAGTGGATGCCGACAACAACCAGCCGGTTGCCAATGCCAAAGTATTTCTCGATGGCTCGCAGGATTACGAAACTACCGCTGATGGTAATGGCAACTTCGCCTTTACCGGTGTTTACGAAGGTGCCTACGATATTTATGCAGGCAAGTGGGGTTACATGACCAAACAATACAAGGTAAACGAGGTGCTGATCTCCGGCTCTCCGGCAGCAACCATTCCTATCCAGAACCACCATTACTACGATGACTTTTTAATGAATTACGGATGGCAAATCTCTTCTTCGGCCAGCAGCGGGCAGTGGGTGCGCGACGTACCGCAGGGCACCTATTTTCAAACCGATGCCTGTAATCCATCACAGGATTACCAGAGCGATTTTGGCAATAAGTGCTATGCTACCGGCAACGGCACTTCGGCTGCCAGCGGTAACGATGTGGACGCAGGAACTGTAACGCTTACCTCGCCGCAATTCGACCTCAGCGGTTACACCGATCCTTACATCCGCTACAAGCGTTGGTTTTACGATGGTGCCGAAAATGGTGCACAACCCGACGACAACATGCGTTTCCGTTTAAACAATGGCAGTTCAACCGTGGTAGTGGAGAATGTAAGCAGCACGGCCAATACCTGGGTGCCCAAAGAATTTCGTATAGCCGATTTCGTACAGCCCACTGCCACTATGCGCTTAATTGTAGATGTTAGCGACCTGGCTACCGGCAATGCTAATATTGTAGAAGGCGCTTTCGATAAGTTTGAAGTGCTGGAAGCAGCTGTGCTTGGCTTAAACGATGCCCCGGCAGTAATGGAAGGCGTGAAGTTGTATCCCAACCCCGGCAACGGTCTTCTGAACATCGTAGCCCCCGGCCAGGGAATGCTCAGCATCCGCATTACCAATATGGTAGGTGCGGTGGTAGCGGTAGTGCCACAGGTGCAAACACAGGGCCAGCCAATACAGGTTGATTTAAGCAGCCAGCCACAGGGCGTTTACTTTGTAACTGTAAGTAATGCCGATTCTGAAAAAACTTTAAAATTCTGTTTACAGCGCTAAACTTTTTCTGTTTCCTTTCATCCAACCATGTAATTGGCATTGTAATTGGATAACAACCGCAAAAACCCGGCAATGAAAAATATACTTCTGCTCTTTTTAGTAGCTACCGCCTTTTCATCATGTAAAAACCTGGTGCCCTATACCGATAATATGCGCACCCAGCATAACTGGAGTGCCGACCAGGTGCGTCGCATTCAGTTCTATGTATCGCACGAAATAGTGTTGCATCGCGAACTTTCGGAAGGCAACACCAAAATTGTATCGGGTAAAATCAAAATGATGAACGGCAAGCAGGTGGAGGAAATTATTATCCGCGAAGGCACCAAAGGGGTACTTACCGAAATGCCTAAGGAGAATAAAATGCTGGTAAGCTTTGAAGTGGACGATGCCCACTTCCTGAGCTTTGGTGTAAGCCCCAGCGCCGGAGATAAATATGTGCTGTTAGCCAGCGATTGGAACAATGGGATGGGTACCGTGCACTATGCTGGCGAAACCTTTACTACCGACCCCGACAGCAAATACGCATACCTGATGGTAGACCTTCGCCGTTTGCAAAAGCTGGATGTAAAACAGCGCTTTGCCAAAGGCCGTAAGGTAAACTAACCACCGCTAATTAGCAGCATGAACTTGAATTTTCGCCCGGCTACCTTAACCGATATTCCGGTAATTACTGCACTGGCGCATAAAATATGGCATCAGCACTATCCTTCTATTATTACGGTAGAGCAGATTGATTTTATGCTGGGCGACCGTTATTCGCCGGAAGCTATTACAAAAGGCATGCAGCAGGGCGAACAGTATTTTCTGGCTTTTGATGGAGAAGAGCCCGTGGCGCTTGCCGATATCCAAAAGCGCGAAAGTGATTATTACCTGCACAAGTTTTATGTGGATGTAAGCAAGCACCGCGCCGGCATAGGCACTGCCTTTTTCGAGTATTTGTTACAGCAGATGGATAACACATTGCCGATACGCCTGCAGGTAAACCGGCAGAATTTTAAGGCGGTGAACTTTTACTTCCGTAGCGGTTTTGTGATTGAAAGTGTTGGTGACTTTGATATTGGCGGCGGTTACTTTATGAATGACTTTATTATGCTGCGTAAGCCCACCGCATAAATTCCACAACTTCAAGGGCCTGCTAAAATTGGAATAAGCCCAGCATCCGTTTATTTTTGAGCCATGAGTGATATGAAAAGGGTGAAGCCCCAAAACCCAAAGGGCACCCGCGATTTTTTGCCTTCCGAAGTAGCCAAACGAAACTATTTGTTTGGTGTAATTAAAAATGTGTTTGCCAAGTACGGTTTCCAGCAGATTGAAACACCGGCTATGGAGCGCCTGGAAACCCTTACGGGTAAATACGGCGAAGAAGGCGACAACCTGTTATTTAAGATTTTAAACAGCGGCGATTTTCTGAAAGATGCACCTGCCGCTGAACTGGAAGCCCGTAACTCAAAGGGCTTAACCAAACATATTGCCGAAAAAGGTTTGCGTTACGATTTAACGGTGCCGCTTGCCCGTTATGTAGTGCAACATCAGGATAAAATTGCGTTCCCTTTTAAACGCTATCATTTAGGCCCCGTATGGCGCGCCGACCGTCCGCAGAAAGGACGTTACCAGGAATTTTACCAGTGCGATGCAGATATTATTGGCAGCAGTTCGTTGTTGAACGAAGTAGAGCTTACCTGCATTTTTGTAGAGGTATTCAAAACACTGGGCATAAATGCCACCGTGCGTGTAAACAGCCGCAAGGTATTAGAGGCCATGGCTATTTCACAAAATGCGCAGGAGCTGTTTTCCGGTATTACGATTGTTGTAGATAAGTTTGATAAGATTGGCCTGGAAGGCGTAAGCAACGAATTGGCAAAACTGGCACTTACACCGCAACAGCAACAGGGAATTTTGCAAATGTTACAGGCCAAAACAACCGCCGATTTAGCCACTACCCTGGAAAGTAGCGACATGGGCAAGGCAGGTTTGGCAGAAGTAAACTATGTGCTTGGCAAATGCGGTGCAGCAAATGTGGTTTTTGATGTAACATTGGCGCGTGGCTTGAATTATTACACAGGCGTTATTTGGGAAGTGGTATGCGATGACGTAAAAATCGGCTCTATCGCCTCAGGCGGCCGCTACGATAACCTTACCGAATTGTTTGGTGGGCAGAACATGAGCGGTGTAGGTATTTCCTTCGGTGTGGAGCGCATCTTCGATATAATGGAAGAGTTAAACCTGTTTCCGGTAGGCGTACAAAATACGGCAAGTATATTATTTGTGCCCCGCGAACCCGCTGCCGAGGACTTTGCCTTCGATCAGGTGCAACAACTTCGCGCAGCGGGTATTGCCGCCGAAATCTTTCTGGGCAACGTTAAAAAACAAAAGCAATACGGCTATGCCGAACAAAAGGGCATCTTATTGATTTCGGAGGTCGGAGCCGATGAAATGGCCAGCGGATTGCTACGGGTAAAAAACACAAGCACCCGGGAAGAGCAACGAATTGATATTCAAGGCTTAATATCCCAATTGAAGAGGTAGGGAGAAGCCCATTTTTGGCCTGATTTCGATCATTCGGCGAGACATATCAAATTTTGTTGTTTTACGCGCGTTTGGCGTATCTTTCGGCTGAACCGATTGGGCTCCTCTATCGTAAGTGGAAGCAACAATTTTCCGGAAAAAGTTGTCTTATGGATAACTATTCCCGGCATACGGTAAAGCGGGCATACAATTTGTTTACAATAAACAAGCAACAGCTTGTAAGAAATGCGTCCTGGGCACTTGATTTCGGAGCGCGGGGCATATATCTTACCAGCATAGCAATTGATTATTAAAAATTTCCCTGATAAATGAGAACGACGTTCGTTCTGCTTTTTTTGATCGCTCATATCTGCAACGGGTTTGCTGCAGCAAGCTCCAAGCAGGTTAGGCTTCGCATCCAGGATGGTCTCAGCGGCTTTGCCGATGACGCGACTGTTTACCTGGATGCAGGAGTTTCTACGGGCTATTTGTACACCGAGGACGTACAAAAGGTATTAAATGCCAATACCGCCATTCCTCAAATCTATACGCTCACCAGCGATTCGGTGGCTTGTTTGTTTAACTCAAACGGCCCTTTTACACAAGAAGTAATCATACCGGTAGGTTTTAAGGTTGGCGATAGCAGCATTTACCGCATATCAGCTAACCTGCTCGAAAACTTTGAGCCTACCACAGTAATCCGTCTGGAAGACCGGCAACTCGGTGTTTATCACGATTTACGGATGGGTCTTTATTCTTTTATAGTCAATCAGGCAAGGCAGGTAGATAATCGCTTTTACCTGCACGTGTCGTATCCTACGGTTATAAGTACAACCGTTGCAGGCTGCGCCAATAACAACGGTAAAATAATGTGTGCTCAGGATACTTCTATCAAATGGTCCAGCGTACAACTATACGATGCCTCCAGCACACTTATCAATTCATTCTACAATATATCAGGCAACTTCGAATTTACCTTACTTAGCGAAGGCAACTATACAATGGCTTTCTCGTACAACGCGTATGCTACCTCCGTACCTGTTACGGTTGATGGCAACCAGGTATCGGCAGGCATTAGTATAAGCAGCGATACCGTAGGCGTGGGCGAAACGGTATATTTCTCTGCCAGCGCAACCAACACCACTTCTATTTTCTGGGAATTTGGCGACGGCACGGCCGTATTCGGTGTGGCAAACCCCGACATTTATTATTCAGCACCCGGTAACTACAGCGTGCTGCTCACTTGTTCCAATGGTTTTGGCTGTCAGGATACCCAATCGGTTACCATTGTAGTGCGCGATGCAGCCACCGGCTTGCTGGAAGCAGAGGAGGCGGGCAGTACGGTTCTATCCGCCAACGGCCAACTACAAATTCAGTCGGCTGTTCCGGCAGAATTGGTTGTATACAATCTAAGCGGGCAGGTAGTGGTAACCCAATCTTTGCAGGCCGGTTATAGCCGTATAGCCGTCGGGCAACTTCCGGCGGGCGCTTATATAGCAAGTTTACAAAGTGCGGCAGGCAGGCTAACAAAGCAGTTTATGCTTAGCCACTAACAATCAGCATTCACTTTTCCATCGCTTGTAAAGCAGCTCCGGAGCCCGAACGGTTTTCAGCATCCATTCATAGAGCAATTGCTCCTGTGCTTCAGCAGATGGGGGAATCGCTAACCCGGCGCGCCGCATACGGTTACTTAAGGTGTAAAGGCAAATGGCTGCAGCTACTGATACATTATAACTTTCCGTAAATCCATAATTGGGGATATTAATTACGGCATCAGCCATGGTAAGGGCAGCATCGCTTACCCCTTGCTTCTCCTGGCCCATTAGTAAGGCAATGGGTTTGGTTATATCCAGCGAATCGGGAGTTGCACCGGTAGGATCCGGGTCTGCGGCTACAATTAAAAAACCTTTGGCCTTTAACTCCTGTAGGCAGGGTTGCAGTCCATCGCGGTGTATGTTGGGCCGTAGCCATTTATACGAACCACGCGCCACCGATTTTGCACGTTTCATGCGTGTTTGCGACTCAACTACATGTAGTTCGTTTAGCCCGCAACATTCGGCGGTACGTATAATGGCATTTACATTCTGCACATCATGCAGTTCAGCTAACACCAGTGTAAGGTTGGTTAGGCGGTTGCCGGCCACCTGCACAAAGCGCTGCATACGCTGTTCACTAATAAAGGTCTGCAGATAGGCATTAAAGCCGGGTTCATAAGGTATCACTATGGGCTAAAATAAAAGGGAAATACAAATGAAGGCACTTGTACTTCCCTTTTTATAGAGGGTTTAGGATATTATGCTATTGGGGGTAATTGTTTTTAGCCCAGCAGGTAAGGTCGTGGATGGTTGCATCGGAAAGCTTGGGAGAACCTTCCGGCATGGGCTTGCAGCCGCCGTCTTGGTAAATGGTGCAGAGCGCATTGTCTTTAAATCCGGTAACTGCCGCAGCATAGGTGCTAAAGTCTATACCCTCTTCGTGCGATGCTGCATCATGACAGCCGCTTTTGGCGCAATTGAGGTCAAGGATGGTTTTGATTTTGCTGCTATAAACATTCAGGGTATCATCTGCTTCGGTGCAGCTAACCTGGTCAAAATACTTGCTGTTCTCCTTTTCTTTAGAACACGAGGCAACAAACAGCAACGCCATGCAAACACCTGCCATGGCAAACGAAAATTTCTTAAACATAATTCGGCTTGATTTTAGTTGGCATAAATGTATGATTTGCCTATAGGTGTTGCGAGCCGGGTTTTGTTGTTTTAACAGGGCCGCTAACTGGAATGGTCTGATTATTGGCTGAGATCGTGTAATAATATTGCCTTAACACCAGCTGAAGCGCTAAGCCAAAACCCGTTTTGTTACCGTTGTTATTATATATAAATTAGCCAAACAACCCCCAGTTGCATGTCTTATTTCAGTATCAGGAAACTACTTATTTGGGCATTGCCTTTTTTATTACTGGCAGCCTGCACTAAAACCGAAGACGTAGTTGTCAAGAATAACATACCTCCGGACGATCATACGATCGATTCAACTACCATAGAGATTTATGTGAACAAGGCCTATATTAATTTGCTGGGCCGCGAACCGGTTGGCAACGAGAAGCAGGATGGCATTACCTTTTTAAAGCAGGGCGACTTTACAAAAATACGCAGAGGCCAGTTTGTTGAGCAGTTTTTTGGTTTGCAGGAGTATAAACGCAACCTGCACAACATTGCCCGTAACGAGCTTCTCCGCAACCTCGATTCTTCGGAAGTGGTATTTCAAATTGCGCTGTTCCAACAGCTCCTTACAATGCCGCAATACGCACCTTTTTATGATGTCATTAATATGGAACTGAGCCGCCTGAATGCTTATCAAGACATCATGAACGAATTACTAACCGGCACGCTCGACTATAAGGGTATGCTGAAACGTTGTGTCGATAATTACTTCTACGATCAGATTAACATGGGTACTGAGAATTTTGTAGTAAGCACCTACCAGAACTTTTTGTACCGCTACCCCACAGATGCCGAGTTGTTGGCGGGTAAGACGATGGTGGATGGCCTTACCGCTATTGTGTTTTTACAACAGGGCAAAACAAAAACCGACTACATCAACATATTCTTTAATAGTGCCGATTATTATGAGGGTCAGGTCCGCTATCTGTTTACCAAATATTTATTCCGCGAACCGACCTCTGCTGAAATAGCATTTTATGCAGCCCTGTATCAAAACAGTGGCAGCTATCAGGATTTACAAAAGGAAATTTTCTCACTGGATGAATATGCCGGTGTGCAATAAAACGAACCCTACACATGAAGAAAGTAATCTTTGTTCTGCTAACGGGCTTTTCACTCGTAACCACTTCCTGTAATAAGGAAAAGCGGTACGTGTACGAAGTGCAGGAGCAACAGTTGTATCAAAGTGCTAACGACAAGCGCAACCTGAAAACAACTACCCAGTTTATCACTATTGCCTACAACGATTTGTTCGGCACCAACATAAGCACTACCGAACTCAATAAACTGGATGTTGGCTTGCAGGCCGTGGGCGATAAAAGCGTTGTACAGGATATGATCGTAAAAAGCTTCATTAACCGCAGCGGTATTCAGATTGTCAGCAACACCGTAATGCGCAACGATATTCCGGTCTTTGTGCAGGGATGCTATCTCCGCTTTTATAATCGTCAGCCCACTGAAACCGAAATGTGGAAGATGAAAAACCTGATTGAGAGCAATACCGATTTAACTCCGCAACTGGTATACTACAGCTTTATGACCAGTGAGGAATATAAATACTATTAATCCGGCGCTATGAAAAGAAGACAGTTTATTAAAAATGCTGCACTTACGGCAGCAGGCGCTCTGGTAGCACCTTACATACTTCCTTCGGGCAGGTTGTTTGCTGCTACAGGCTCGCGCAAAGCCAATCATGTAGTGTTCTGCATGTTCGCCGGCGGTGTACGCAACCTGGAGAGTATGCAGAAAAGCGAAGGGAACTTGTTGCAAAACACGCTTACCGGTAACGAATCTGTTTCAGCAGACATACTGGGTGGTATGACGGCCCTTCCTGCACCCGCCACCACGCGCCTGCAAACATTGGGCACCTTGTTTAAGGAATTCCGATACCCATACGGGCCAACAGGGCATTACAATGGACACACCACAGCCATTACCGGGAAGTATACCGACGAAGCTATTCAACTGAAACAACCACCCAAGTATCCTACGATATTCGAATACTACCGCAAGCATAATTCCCCTAACAACGGAGCTTTGAATACCTGGTGGGTAAGCGATTCACTGGGCCCGTATCCTTTTCTTAACTATAGTTCGTATGAAGGTTACGGCGCTTTGTATGGCGCTAACATGATTCAACCCGCGTCCATTTTTTCGCCAACCACCAATTCCGTAATGGGCAATCCTTTGCAACTGGATGCGGCGGCAAAAAGCAAATGCGATATAATGCGTGGCTTTATGGATGGGCAGTTTAAAGCTTCTACCGAAGCTGTTTCTACTGGTGTAAAAAACACACCGGATGATGCCGAGCACCTGCAAACCTTTCTGCGAACCATTATGAACGAAGTATCGCAGGGTTTGCACGATAATCCATGGGGTGTTGGCGGCATGAACAACGACATGTACAACATTCACTTCGGCTCGAAGATATTACAGGAGTTTAAGCCCGAGTTGATGGTGATTAACATGCAGGGTGTAGATATCGGGCACTTTGATTTTACCAAGTACGTAAACAACATGCGCCTGGCCGATTTCGCACTCTACAAGTTATGGGAGACTATACAAAGTACCCCGGGCCTTGCCAACGATACCGTGCTGATTGTTGCACCTGAACACGGCCGCAACCAGCAACCTAACAGCGTGGTAGATGCCTATGGCCGCTATGCGCTCGATCATAACAACGATCAAATGAGCCGCGAAATATTCTGTTTGATTGCCGGTCCTCCGGGGGTGGTAAAGCAGGGGCAGGTAATAAGCAGCGTTGTTGGCGAAACGGTGGACATTGTCCCCACCATTGCTAATATACTGGGCTTTGATACCGATATGCCTCTTGGCATGTTGGATGGCCGCCATTTAAATGAAGCATTTAATTAAGCATACACCGAATGAAAAAGCTGCTCTATATATCCGGTTGTTCCGCTGCACTACTTGTTCTGATGGTAATGCTGCATGCCTGTAAAAAAGACACGCCACCGCCACACAACCCTTATGAAGATATTGTGCATACCGATACCACCGCTAACGGCATTCCCATTGATTCGCTTACCATTACCTACGTGCATAAAATGGTATTAAGCACCCGGTGTGCTCTACCGGGTTGCCACGTAGGCAATTTTGAGCCGGATTTCCGCACTCCTCAATCTGCATATTCAACCCTGGTGTATGCACCAGTTTTAAAGAACAACGCCGCAAACGAGTTTAAATACCGGGTAATTCCTTTCGACACTACCTGGAGTAATTTGTATGAGCGTATTACCAACTGCTGTTATGTAAATAGTAACGACCGCATGCCGCAGGATAATATAGGTGTACCGTTGCCTGATAGCAGCATACACCTGATTGCCGATTGGATTATGCATGGCGCTCGCGATATGTTTGGCCACGTGCCGCAATACCCAAACAGCGAACCTGTAATTCAGGGTTATCTGGCTGCCAGCACCAATTACCAGGTAAACTATGGCAACAATAGGCTGGATTCCATTTACTATAATCCATTTGTTTTGGCAGATAGCATCGCTTCGTTCTATATAGCGGTATTAGTGAACGACGATAGCACTGCAATGAACCTGTTACAATACAACAAGCTTAAGATTTCTACGGATTCCGATAATTTCAGCGGTGCTACTGTATTGCCCGCTACCTTCTTTAGTTTGGGTGGTCAGCAGGGATGGCTGGTGGCTGTTAATGCCGCCTCATTGCCCTTAAACGATACCTTGTTTATGCGCTATTATGTAAACGATGGCGACCATGTAAATAATACGGAGTTCCCACCCAATGAGTTGCCCTATGCTTATAAAACCTACTGGAGTTTTATCCGGAAATAAATTGACCATGATGCATCTACGCGGATACACAATGATTGGTTTGGCGGCTTTGTTGATGGCTGTTACTGCCTGCAAAAAGGAGGAGGCAATTTCTAATACCCCATCGCTTAAGTTTATTTCCATCAGCCCCAACCCGGCTGTTAAATATCAGGACGAAGTGGTAATTAAGGTAGAATATACAGACGGCGACGGCGACCTGGGCGAAAACACACCCGATGTAAAAAACCTGTTTGTTACGGATAGCCGCAACAATGTTGCCAGCCAGTATCGCATCAGCCAGCTAGGGCCCGATGCAAAGGTGATCATTAAGGGTACGCTCGATATTGTTCTGCCTCCGCAAAGTTTTGCCGACGATACGCATGCCAGCGAAAGCGCAATGTATACGATATATGTAAAGGACCGGGCCGGCAACGAAAGCAACCATGTTACCACCTCGTCAATTACTATTAATCAATAACATTAAGGGAACTTGGTGATATAAGGATACTTCACCTCTGAAAGAAACAATCCGTTAGGCGGAGCCAGGTAATGGATTTTAAAATCCTTTTTAGCTAATACAGTTTCCTTAAACTCATCTACACTTATTTTGCCTTTACCTACCATTAAGGTAGTGCCTACAATTTTTCGAACCATACCCCGCAAAAATCGATTGGATGTAATAGTGAAGCGAAACGCCTCGTAGGGTTGTGCTATTCTTCCAGGGGTAAGCATCTCATACTGTGTTAGAGGGTCGTAAGGTTTTAATACCAGGTGGTGGGATGGTAATATGTCCCATCGTGCCTGTTTGATATAGCAGATGTTGGTTTTAAAATCTTCGCTAGGTAAACAGAGGGAAGTGAAGTCCTGTATGGTAGGAAGAAATGAAGCTGCCTCAACAACTTTGTCCCAGTTAATTTTGTAAAATCCCTGGAAGAAAGCATAGCGGCGTATAAAGGTCGATTTATCGAAATACACAAAATATTCGTAGGTGCGTTCCGTGGCATCAAACCGCGCATGTGCCTTTTCATCCAGTGGCAGGATGCGGTAAATCGTAATGGCATCGGGTAAAACGCAATTTAACCTGAACAGCACATCGGGAATATCAATTTCACGCTCAAGGTCTACGTGCATATAAAAGTCCTTGGCGTGTACACCGGTATCGGTGCGGCCACAACCCATGGAACGGATCTCGTGCCGTAATAGTTTAAACAATGCCTCATTTATGGTTTGCTGTACCGATGGCACATTGGCCTGCACCTGCCAGCCACAGTACTGAGTACCGTCGTAGGAGAGATGAAGGAAATAGCGCATGCTTATTGCTTAATTGAATGAATGGTTACTGAATGTTGTTGAATATAACATTGGCATTCAGATTCACCCGTTTCATATCAAAGCGCGCAATGCGCGTTTTAAGCATAGCGATAATTTCATCCTGTGTGGTGAACTCCTGACGTATGTCAACATACTTTGATGCCAGTGTTTTATAGCTCTTGGTAACCAGCAAAAACCATACTACAAAGAAGTCGATACCCTGGAAGATTATCGCATTATTCTGCTTATACTTCTCAATGTTCTTTTGTAATTCCCCCGGCATATCGGTCCAGTGCATATTGGGGCGAACGTGGTGGCCAATATGGTAACCATCATTAAAGCACATATGGTTATAGCCTGCATTAATACAGGTAAGGCTGTTTTTATATGGGCTTTCAGGGTCGCTCGCATCTATAAAAGCGTGTTGCGCCCAGTTGCCGGCCATCATACCAAAACGGGCTACTATAAACGGTATAACAAAAACAGTAAGCGTTGCCGCCCAGTTAAATTGCCAGAGCACAACGCACATCACTATAAATCCTATTTCGCCCATCATGACCTTGCGGACAAATTTCCAGCGGTTTTTGCGCTTAAAGTAGTAGGTAAGGTCGCTCATCCCGAAAAAGAAGAAGATGAAAAAGTATTTCAGGAAATCGATAAAGCTATCGCGCTGGTAATTCATGGTGCAGCTCAGGTCGTCAATCTGATTGTTTTCGGCATGGTGCATCATAATATGGTGTCCAAAATAGGTTTCGGGCGTTTCGCCATAAAACGGTCCCAGCACCCAGGGGATCAGGTAGTTTAAAACACTATACTCTTCCTTATATAACTTACGGTGCGAGGTGTTGTGCAGCATCAGAATGTAGGGGCCAAGTCCTGTCGCCAGGTTTACTACCATCAACGGCACAGCAATCCACCAGCGGAAATAAAAGAACATCAATACCGAAAGTGGAATAATAACTAGCAAGATGCGCAACGATAGCCAAACAAAAGGCAGGTCGCGCTCATCGCGGATGAGCTTCAGAAAAAAGCGTTCAACAAAATTGTAATGCTCCTTCGGAACGTATACAGGATCGGTAAGGTTTAACTCCATCAGCACTAATTAATCAGTAACACGAATTGATACTTGGTAAACGAGATTAACACTTTTCGTAAATAATGGCTTCGCCCTGTCCCACACCAATACACATAGTGGCCAGGCCGTATTTAACGTTGCGGCGCTTCATTTCGTATAACAGGGTGGTGCTAATACGGGCACCGGAACAACCAAGCGGATGACCCAGTGCGATAGAACCGCCATTTACGTTCACAATCTCCGGATTAAGCCCCAAATCGCGCATACAGGCCAGCGATTGGGAGGCAAAAGCTTCATTTAATTCAACCAATCCAAGGTCGGCCACAGTCAGATCGGCACGTTTGAGCGCTTTTTGAGTAGCGGGCACGGGGCCAATGCCCATGTAGGCGGGTTCCACACCTGCAACCGCTACTGATACTACCCGGGCCATGGGCTGTAGATTATACTTCTTAACAACATCGCCGCTTACCAGCAGCAACATAGCAGCACCATCATTAATACCAGATGAGTTACCAGCAGTAACGGTGCCATCCTTGGTAAAGGCGGGTTTTAGCTTGGCCAGATCTTCTACACTCGATAAACGGGGATGTTCATCTTTTTCGAAGAACACTTTCTCCCCTTTGCCTTTGTCAAGTTCCACGGGCACCATCTCTTCGTTAAACTTACCTGCCTGGTGTGCCTGATGGTATTTCAGTTGCGATTGATGAGCAAAGGCATCCTGCTCAGCGCGGCTGATATTCCATTTTTGGGCTACGTTCTCAGCAGTTTCGCCCATACTAATGGTTACTTCTTTCGAAAATGCTTTATTGGTAAATCGCCAGCCGATAGTTGTGTCAAACATCTGCTGGGCACGGTCAAATCCCGTTGATGCTTTAGCCAACACATAAGGTGCGCGGGTCATGCTTTCAACACCCCCGGCTATAAATATATCGCCATCGCCGGCTTTTATGGCACGGCTAGCATCTGCTATTGCCTGTAAGCCTGAGGCACATAAGCGGTTTACCGTAACACCTGCCACGGTAACCGGTAAACCGGCCAGCAACGCCGCCATACGGGCTACATTGCGGTTGTCTTCGCCGCTTTGGTTGGCTGCACCTAATACTACTTCTTCTATTTCTGCAGGTTTCAACCAGCTATTATTGCGCTCTACCAGCTTTTTTATTACCAACGCCGCCAGGTCATCGGGGCGAATTGTGCTCAGCGTTCCGTTAAATTTTCCAATTGGGGTGCGTATAGCATCTATTATATACACTTCCATTTTATTTTACCGTCCGCAAACGAGCAGCCGGGTTTGAGTTTGAGCGGTTAAAAAATAATTTAGGTTTGTGGCCCAAAAGTAATTTTATAAAACGCATTCTATGATTCAAAGAATACAAACGGTATTTTTCATACTGGCAATCATTTCTTTAGGCCTGTTTTTATGGATGCCTGCCATTGGTTTTCACCAGGATAAATTTACAAACGAGACCCGTGCATGGGAGGTATATCAGTTCTATCAGGGCTATCTGGTTTTTATAACTGCTATTTTTGCCGGTACAGCAGCGGGCTTTTCGTTGTTAGCTATCTTCTTATACAAAAAACGCAGTATACAGGTGTTGTTTGGCTGGTTCGCAGTGCTTTTTACCATTTGCGCCGAGGCCTTCGTGTTTTATAAATATCAAACGAAGCCTTGCGTTTACAACGAGTTTCTGCACAGCACTATAGCCTGTACTGTTAAATTAACATTCTGGAATGCCTTCAGCATTCTGGCAATTGTATTCCAGTTGCTGGCAATCTATAACATCCGTAAGGATGAAGCCTTACTGAAAAGTGTAGATCGTTTACGCTAGGCCGCAGCCTGATTACCACGTTTGAACAATGCCACTGATAAGGGGATGGCAAATGCCAGGCCTATTAAAGCAATTATCCAGTAATCTTTTCGGGGAAAGGCAAGGCAATCACCAGGGTCCAACGCATTATAATGCACCGCTATTGTTTGCCCTGTATATAAACCGCTGCCATCTTGAAAAAAGCCGGTTACTTTTTCCGTTTTAACATAGCTTTTCCCATCTACTTCATACCTATAATCAACCCGGTAGCCTTTGCTTTTGCGTGCGCTCACAGGGTGTAAGCCCGTGATTCTGCCCTGTGTTATAGTGCTACACCTTTCTAGTGTTTTCCTTTGTTGCCACTGTAGCCAACCTACTATAACCAGCGATAGCAAGGCCAAAAACAACATTATGAATATCCCAAAGCGCGATGGATGCATACGTTAATATAGTAAGTATTAATACATGTATGTTTTTTCAATCGGTAATCGTTTGGTTTTAAACCTGCCGTGCGAAAAGTGGTGTAACCTTTTTGGTGTGGCCTCGTAGAATTAAGTCCCACGGACCTTTGTGGGTTAAACCCGAGTATATGAGAAAACTACCCCTATTTCTGTTGTTGGCACTTTCGTTTGTGGCTTTTTCCTCTTTTGAAGACGAGGAGATTATAACCGATGAGGCCATCCTGTTTCAGATTAAGAACGGCTATGCTATACGTATTGATGGTTTCCGCTTTGATGCACGCGATCAGAGCAGTTCCAGTGCTTCGCTAAGCGAATCGAATGGAACAATCGTAACCAACCTTACCTTTTATGGCAACAGTGTTCGCACAAAAAACGGATCCTATAACCCACAGCGCATCGACATAGCCTATGCTTATGCCGAGGGAACACCGGGCAATGTAAGCCTTCAAAAGGTACAGTTTGAGTTCAATAAGCAGAAGTACTTTATGCTGCCAACCGAAACCACTTTTACCGTAAAAGAAATTGCCTGGGCTAACGACCATAAAAGCTTTGCACTTACCGCTGAGTTTGACGCCAAGGTTAAACAGATGTTTGCTAACGATGGCAACACGCCTATTTTGAACATAAAAGGTAAAATAGAAAAACTGAGAGTAGAAGTACCTGCAGTAATACTGGATCGCTTACCCAAAACATCCGCTTCAATAGAAACCGGCGAGTTTGGAATATTCGATCATCAATAAACAAAACATAAAGTTATACCACAAAGGCGGGCAGGATAATTCCTCCCGTTTTTGTGTTTTGGTGGTCGAAGTATTACAATCAGGCTTTTTGATGTTTGGCCTCCTTATTAACTACAGAATAAGTGGTTTTGGCCAGTAAAGCATCAACCCACAAGGGCATATCTATAAATACCGGGTTTGCCGTTTCCGGAAACTCTGAAATCAACGTTGCCTTCAGGTTTTTTAGTACGCCATTGGGCTGCGCCGATTTAACTGCCTGTGCTAAATATCGGGCTATTATAAGCGTACTTTCTCTTTCACCGGCAGGGGCTTTGTTGCCCCGCAAAAAACTCTCTATCTGGTTGCTTACATACACAAAGTTGCCTTTTTGATAATGGAGCAGTAAGTGCATTACTTTAAGTTGTTCAGAATAGGAATAGCCGAGGGCTTTATGTTTACGATAGAAGGTAAGTGCCTCGTTAATACAATCAAGGGCATCGTCCTCTTTGCCGCTTTTAATCAAAGCTACCGTAAAGTAGAAGTATAGTTTTTGCTTAATGGCCGCCGGCACCCTGTGCGAAGGGTTGTTAAAGCGGTTCAAAAGCTTTTGGAGGTTCGAAAAATCATGCCCACCCAGCATTTTTAGTACAAGCACCTCCATCTCGTGCCCCATGGTGTCAGCATGATGATCAGGTATTTTATGAAAGCGCTCAATAATTTCATCAATCCAACGCACCAACTGTTCGCGTTGACCGGCGTTGGCAAGTGCAGTGGCGATGTTGGAACATATAAGCGATATCTCGCGCCCGTCTTTGATCAGGTAAGGCTTGCTCTCCAGCAGGGCCACAATGTTCATGTTGTGACGTATGATAGCCTCATAGTCGCCCTGGAGGTTGGCGTATAAATCCAGAATACCCTCACGAATGATCTGTAAGCGTACGCTGCCTTTTACAATAGGGTCAGTCATGGCTGTATGCTGTATCATGGTCTCTACCTGCCGGCGGTAGTAGCTGCTGTTGCGACGTTCGGGATCGTGCATCACCTTTACATAAATGTTATGCTGTATTTCAGATAACTGCATGTGCACCATGTTCGAATAGACACTGTCGTGAAACTGAGCCCAGAAATTATCATTCAACGATAGCTGATGGAAGCCAAATCGAAACTCAAAGTGCAGGGCATGCAGCAGTGTATCGAATAATTCATAACGAATGCAAAACTTTTTTAGAGCTTCCAGTTCACGGTGTATGTGTTTGCTAAGACCTTTGCTGTACATCAGATGCAGCCGTTGCATTTGGGCGATGGCTTCGCCGATAGGTGTTTTAATTAGATGGTAGGGTGCCATTGCCTGTGTGAGTTCCCGCCATAGGTATTCTTTAATGGCGGAAATTTTTCGGGCACATCCGTGTTTTTTTAGGATTCTGGCAAGTTCACGCTCGTTATACTCGTGCTGCTTGCAAATAGCATCAAAAAGTATAACATAAAAAGAGCTCTTGTTGGCGTTCTGTTTAAAATAACCCCGCTCGTGGGCTGTCATCGATTGTATAAAATCGAACAGCTTATCAGTCTTTCGTATCATGGTCACAGGCAAATTTAGAACAAGCGCACAGATGAAATTTTTTTCGGAATGTTTCCGGAAGGGTATATAACAAGCTATGTGCCAATATTTTGCGAAGCCCTTTGAAAACCTTGAAATGGAAAAAACACGTGAAAATTTCGGTAGCTGTTAAATCGTGTTTAAAAAGGTCCCTTACTCCTTTTTAGGCCTGTTACAACCTGCAGGCGCTTATACCTGAAATGTACAAGGGCTATCATGTAAGCCATTCACTTACCGTATATAATACATTATATTATTTTTAGCGAAGCAGGTTTCTGCAGCTGCATTTTCCGTAGCAGGCAAACACATCCCATTAGTTTAGCTGCCTGATTAAACCCGAAAAACACATGAACTACCCTTCAAGTAAACTTTCCGTTTTATTGGTGGACGACGACTATGGTATGAATTATCTAAGCCGTATAGCAATTGAACGAGCGAAATTAGACTGCTCGGTATTTGAAGTCTATGACGGCCGCGATGCACTTAAAATGGTCACTTCGGTAACTACGCCCGATATAGTGTTGCTGGATATTAATATGCCGCGTATGGGAGGCTTCGAGTTTTTATTAGCCTATAAACACGAAGGCCTGCATCAAAGGCACACGCGCATCTACATACTTACCACCTGCCTTATTGAGTGGGAGATGGAAAAGTTTGTTGGCACCGGTCTCATTAGCGGTTATTTTGAGAAACCCTTACAACAACAACATATTGATACCATGCTAACGCATGTTGGCACCAGTTACATTCTTGAACAGGTGAGTTCTTAGCAATTTCCTAAGCGCCCGTTTTACACTTCCAACTCTGCGGGAGGGAAGAGCAACTCACCTGTTTCCAGGTTTTCAACGCGTATAGCGCACTGGGGGCATTGTTCTGCTGTTTGCAGCAGTTCAAGTTCCCCAGCACCATCAGCGTTTATTACTGTCGACTGCCCTTCGCTGTTCATTTCAAAAACGTCAGGTAAAAAACCAACACATAATCTGGAACCCACGCAGCGATTGATGTTTACGGTTACTTTCAACTTACTCATAGCTGCTATTTTATTGCCTCAAACTGAATGGGCAGATTTTTTAATGCGCGGTGTATAACTGAAGGATAGTACGTAAGGTAAGCATCTTCTGTAAGCTTAGGGCAACTTATACGTTTCGTTAACCCGGCAAAAGCTTCTTCAGCCTCCATCCGTGCCAGCGATGCACCGAGACATACATGTATACCGTGAGCAAAAGCCACGTGCAGGTTAGGATCGCGCGTTATATCCAGTTTATCCGGATTAGGAAATTGCAACGGATCGCGGTTAGCGCCCGATAGACTCACTAATAATCGCTCACCTTTCTTAATCAGTTTATCACCAATCATTACATCTTCTTTTGCCCAGCGCACGGTGGTCTTCACGGAGCCATCGAAGCGCAACATTTCTTCTACTCCTTTCTTCAATAGAGTGGGATTCTGACGTAACATTTCCCACTGTTCCGGTTGATCCATCAATGCTTTAATGCCGTTGGCTATCAGGTTCATGGTTGTTTCGTGGCCACCAAAAATCAGCAACACGCAAGTGGCTAATACATCGTCATAAGTAATTTGACCGGCCTCCTCTGCTGAAATCAACAGACTGATTAAATCGATACCGGGATGTTCGCGGCGATGGGCGATTAATGGTTCAATGTAATTTACCAGGGCGGTTATGCCTTCGCATGCAATTTCCCGACGGCGCGGTTCATCCGCCTTAATAAAGAAAAATACGCCAATTGCTTCCGACCATTCTTTGATTTTTTCGCGGTCCAAATCCGGGGCACCAATTAATTCCAGTATCACCGACATTGGTATTTCATAGGCAAAGTCATGAATCACTTCCATTTTACCCTTATCTACCAGTTTGTCTAAGGTCTTCTGTACGATTTTACGCACCATAGGCCGGTAACGCTCTATAGCCACCGGTGTAAACAGTTTGTTGAGTAGCATGCGTAATACGGTATGGCTCGGCGGATCGCGGAACACCATCCAGTATTTTAATACACGGAATATGGGCGCTATCTCTTCACGTTCTTTTTCGCTCAACTCGTTGGCAAGGTAGCCCATCCGGTCCGACGAAAAATGATCTGGGTCACGCAATACATCCACACACTCTTTGTAGCCGGTAAGTACCCAGCCCTTCCATTTCTCATTCCAGTGTATGCGGTCGTTTTCGCGCAGCGTGCGGTAATAGGCATGCGGATCGGCAATTACCTCCGGTGTCATCAGGTCATCCTTAATAAGGGTACTTTCCATTGGGTAGTTTTTAGTTACCCCAAAAGTGAACGCATCGGCATCCTTAATCAATGACCTTGGTCATAACACATTACACTTGAACACAATAAAATATGTTGCTCCTTTCAGGTGATGTTAGTTGCCTGTTTTTAGAAGCTTCGTACGGCTTGTTGCATTTTTTGTTTGCAATTCAATCAGGTAAACACCCGCCGGCATTCCCGAAAGGTTCAGTTCAGCTTGTACACCATTAAATTGTTCGCTGCTCAGCAATTGGCCGGTGACAGAGAGCAGACGCACAGTAGCTGGCTGATTCAGGTTATTGCTTCTAACTGTTACCCATCCCTCGGTTGGGTTGGGGAATACGCGCAGGGTTGCCTCTGTATTTACTTCTGTAACTGCTAACGGTTCGGCTATTGTGTTTAAAACGGTATTTGTTATTACAGGCGCATTGCTATCAAAATAGATAGCGGCACTGTTTTTTATTTGAGTACCTACGGTTAAGCCCGCTTTGGGTTTAACTTTAAACATCACTGAACCATGGCTGCCTGCCTCGTCGCTGCCACTATCAGCCAGCATAATACTGTAGAAATTGAATTTTACTACCTGTGGCGTTAGCCATTCTGCATTCATGGTGTGGCTGCTTCCAACCACCTGTAAAACCCCGGGTTCTAAATCACTGTCGAGTGTATCTATAATAGAAACGTTGTATGCCGTAGCTGTTCCGGTATTCTGAAAATGTACCGTGTAGGTGAGTTCGGGAGTGGTAGCAGGTATGTTGCCGGCAGCACCTTCTCCTTTAGGGCTTACCTCTTTTATGTTCGGGTCATAAGAGTTTACTACACGAACACAAAACGTGCTGTAGTTGTTTGCAGCATTAATATCGCCTGCAGGCGGGGCCGTAAATAGCTCAAAACACAAGCTATCGCCAATGCCAACTGTGTTGTTGGGGGTGAGATTTACCTGTGCCATAAAGCTGTTCCAATATGCTGGCAGGGCAAGGCTGCTCAGGTTGTTGTAACTCCAAATTAAGGTGTCGCCGCTCAAGGCTCCCAGGTTGGTGCTTAGGCCGGCATTATAAGTTACCCGCGGATCAAGCACTAAGTGCAATTCGCCAATGGCAGGGGCACATCCGGTATTGCTTACACCGGGGTGCAGGTTAAAAGGCGATAAGGGCCGCACCAGACCTGGCGAACCGGGGAATACCTGCACATCCAGATTGTTGCTGCACTGTAACGCGAAATCGACATTGCCCTGGGGCAGATTAGTAATGTGGTATACAGAAGGCGAACAGGTAGATGATGGGAAAACAAATTGGTAGGCGGCCGGTAATGACGCATCTACCGAGGTTAGCCATGAACTTATAACCCTTGCGTTGTAATAGCCGGTATTATCGCTATACCCGGGGTACGAAACGCCCATTACGTTAAACTGACTATAACTGGGCACGGCGTTTACCATTAAACTTGTTAAGGGCATATCACCTCCATCGTACTGGCAGTTGTTATTGTTATCTGCATACACCCTTCCGCTAAAACTATCCGTTTCGCAAGGGTCCATAACCTGGTAAGGGAAGGTGTTATTAATGTTGTAGATGGTATCCGGTCCCGAAATCACTTTTGTTTCGGGGCTAAAGAATAAAGCAAAGCCACCTGAAATATCGAGATCGCTTACCGGAGGCAGAAACGGGAATACCGGTGCCGTAAGTATCCATGGCGATTGACCGGAGGTGTTTCCCTCGGCATAAATTACACCCCCTCCAAGGGATGGATCAACCACTTTAACCGAATCCCCTGCAAAGGAGTTTTGTATAACGATGTTATACATCAACTGGCCTGTACTGGCGCACATGGTAGAATCGTGGGTGGCCATAGGTATAAGGGTTATGGTCACATCTCCTTGCGTATAGGTTTGAGCAAAACCGGTTGCACTGTACAGCGCACATAGAAGAAACAGGGTAAATTTTTGGGTCATGGGGTGTGTGTTGGTAAAACGCTTATAAGAATGCTATAATGGAAAAATGGTTGCACTGCATTCCGATTTTGTATAGCCAAAACAAGAGGGGAAATAAAAGCCCCACAACTTTCAGTGGCATCACAAATCTTGATCTGCTTTCTTATAGTTTTGACAGGCCACGGCCGTTTACCCTATATAGAATCAGGCATGTATAGTGTGCCATATATGCTTTTTGTCGTGTTGGCACCTGATGAATGTTAGCTGTTAACTACTACAACCTGTTTAACATTGCTGATATCCCAACCAAAATCTTCGTTATGAAAAGAATAGGTCTTTTACCATTACTACTGCTAGTTATGGTTGTTGCCTTTACAGCGTGCAAAAAGGATAAGCCACAGGGCAATAATCTGGTAAACACGATTAAAGTATACGGCGCAGTAAGCGATGAAAATGGCGAACCGCTTAGTAACGCTACCATCACCTTTAATGGCACTTCGGTTATATCCAGTAATGGCCTATACGTATTTGACAATGCAACTGTTCCCGGAGGGCGCCAGGTGATTAAGGCCCGCCTGGATGGTTACTATGATGCGATAGTGGGTTTTCAGGCAACGTCGTCCACCAGCACACGGGTTAACATTACACTGGTTACCCGAACGGTAGTATCAACCCTGCAAAGCACCGGTGGCGGAACAGTTAATAAAGACGGAGCGGCTGTTGTATTGCCGGCCAATGGTATGGCTACAGCATCGGGTGCAGCTTATACGGGCGATGTAAACGTATTTGCCAACTACTACAATCCCGTATCCGATAACTTTCGAAACATGATACCCGGCGGAGATCTGGTGGCTACCGTTGCCGGTGGTGATGGCCGTGCCCTTTCTACGTATGGTATGGTGCGTGTTGAAATGGAGGACGGCGCGGGCAATGCCCTGCAATTAGCCGCAGGCAAAAGCGCAACTATAACATGGCCTATTGCCGCAGACCAGCAAGCCACCGCGCCCGCTACTATCGAAATGTGGCACTTAAATGAACAAACCGGTATATGGGAAGAAGAGGGAACAGCTACCCGCCAAGGCAATACCTATGTGGGTAGCGTGAGCCACTTCAGCACGTGGAACTGCGACCACCCCGAGCAAAAGTCTTACATCAAGGGATTGTTAGTTGATTGCAACAACAAACCTATCCGCAGCGCCGATTTATTTATGGTTGACAACTCCAATGGGGGAACTAAAATGTCGGTTACCTGCGATGAACAGGGGCACTTTGAAGCCACCGTATTGGCTAATGTTACCTTTACCGTTAAAGCCGTTCCGGTAGGTATGGATGCATCACTTGCTGCAACGTTGGCAACCGTTGGTCCGTTAAACCCCGGCGAAAGCCGCGATTTGGGTACCCTGACAATGCCATGCGGCGTAACCGTTAAAGGCCGCCTGGTTGACAATAGTGGTTTGCCGGTTAGCGGCATGTTGCGCCTGGAGAGCTTGCCTACCGCGATGGCTGCTAATGTATGGAATGGCGAGTTTGAGTTTACACTGGCCTTTAATAAGACCTACACGCTGTATCCATTTTGTTTAGCCAGCTCGTCCTTTAACCAGGCTACTACCTTTACCACACCCGGCAGCCCGGCGGTTATAGATCTTGGTGATATACCAACCTGTAGCAGTGGAGGCACTACGAATGCCGATCTTTCGCTTATCCATTTTACGGCAAATGGGCTGGGTATGGTAAACGAGGTGTTCCGCTATGACCTTGCACAAAGCGGCCTGGCCCAGGTTATCTACTCACCTGCTGACACAACCTTTATCTTTAATACCAGCGGACAACTACCGAATGCCGGTGGCACTATGCAGCTGATAGTTAGTTTTAAAGGCACACAAACCGGCAGCTATATATTAGGCAACAACCTGGATAACCTGGGTGGTGCCAATGTAACCATACAGATATCAAGAGGTAATAGCAACTATACCTCTTTTACCAGCACCTCGGGTAGTTTTCAGTTAACCCAATTGGGAGGCCCCGGCCAAATAAGCCTGGCTACCTTTAGCGGCACCTTTGATTATGCCGATACCCAAACTTCTACCAACGGAGAAGTTACCATTAGCAACGGCAGTGTTACCGGGGTACGGGTATACTAAGAACAACATAGTATGTGAGATCCTAAAGCAGGTCTGTTTATAAACAACAGACCTGTTTTGATTTTCAGGCTGCCTCTAAGATGTAACGGATAGTAGAGATCAAGCTCCGTTCAGTAAAGGGCTTTTCGAGCCATGCATTGGGTTGGTACGGTAAGGCATTGTTCATAAACTCGTGCGATACAGCAGCGGAAAGAAAGACGAACGGTATGTTGGCTGTTGCTTCGTTTTGCCGGATGCGTTTTAAAACCTCGATGCCGTTTACTTCCGGCATCATAATATCGCAAAGTATGATATCGGGGTTGACTTGTTTTATCTTTTGGCAACCCTCCTCACCATTGATGGCTGTGATGACATGGTAATTATATAACATCAACAACTCCTCCGTATTTTCGCGGATGGCGGCATTGTCTTCTATTACCAATATACTGTTCACGGTACAAAGATGGCTTATTCGCTACCCGCCTATTGTGACTGCCCTCAAGCTGCGGTATGAGTTTAAACCATATAACTGTATGAGCAAGGTTAGCGAGCCTGCCCTGCTCACGTCTGATTATATAATTTTAACGCAAGCTACTGTGCCGTATAGGTATCCTCCCACACCTCTTCCCACACTGTTCTGGCATTGGCAATGCGTTTTGTTTGCAAGGTGCTTTCATTAATGCTGATGACCTCCATTGTATCTACTGAGCAAGGGATGGAACTACCCGCATACTTCATTATGATGTATCTATCATCTGCGCTGATAAGGTATTTGTTCTTATATACTGTTCCGATGGAGTCTCCTCCGCATGCACCGAGATTATCTCCCTGAGTATTGTATACATTACCAGTGGCCGTATATTCGGTTAATGAGTTTAACCGACACCAGGCAGTGACTGCGGAGCCGTCAACTTTAAACCCGGTTGATTTCCAGATTTTGCCCGTTAACTTATCGCGCAGGGTAACTTTGGTTTCTTCTTTCTTACACGAAGCGGCACCAAGTAGTATCACTACCACCGCTAACAGGATCGCATTTTTATTCATGTATTTGTTGTTTGAATGCACGTAAATCAATGACACCTTGAAAATGAATGCTTCTGGTCACATACTAAGTGGTTGTTTGATATTCCGCTGCAGAATATCTTTTATATGTGTTGACCAGCAGGTTATGGAAGTAGTATAGAATAACACCAAGCTACTGCCGTACAAATCGGGCCGTTTTCTTGCCTTCTGTGCAATTTACCTGTATCAGGTAAATGCCAGGCTCCAGCCGATCTACGCCCAGCGTATAATGGGTATATGCGCCTCCAATATAGTATTCGCGCACCAGCCTTCCACCTATTTCTATAATGCTGATGTTATCAAAGGGCTCCTCGCATATCAGATGTATGAAATCATTAGCAGGATTAGGATAGATGTTGAGGGTAGTGGCAGCCGCAGTTAATGGCTCAATACCATTATTGCTGTCGAAGTGCCACAAGCCACGGTTATTTGTAATAAACAGGTTGCTGTTTAATTGCTGAATGGAACTGCGAAAATTGGTGGAGACCGGAATGCTATCCACTAAGTTGCCTGCATCATCCAGTATCCAGGTTTTTTCCTGCTGCCCCACGTATAACAGGTTATCGAAACTGCCCGCAGCAAAGACGGGATTAGTGCCGGTAACGCCTGACCCCACTTGAAAGCAGGAACCGTTATGGTAGCGGAAAAAACCCTGGTAGGTTGCCAGCAACAGGTCGTCGCCGGCCGTACCAATACCGTATATATATGTTATGTAGGGAGGTAGAGAAAGAGTAGTCCATTGCTTGTTAGAGCCGGTGCGCATGTAGGCCGTGGTAAAATTGCAGGCGTATAAAGTGTTAGTGCCTTTTGCAAACTGTTCGATCCATAAATGCGTTCCCAGTGTGTCGAACGTAAGTCCATTGTCGGGACTTATCAATTGATCAACAGAAAGAGAAATAAGGAGTGTGTCGCCGCCTGCCACGCAAGCGTCGTATATAGGTACGGGCAGTTGAGCACTGTTCATTACCTGAAAGTTAGCTCCGGCCGTGTAGGAGTAGATCATACCGGCAACTTCGAACCCAAACAGTAAAAAGTTATTGTTACATAACGCAGTGGATGTATTGGTTGAAAGAGCCAAGGTATCAATATAGTCCCATTGCAGCCCATATTACCGGTGTGTTGAATATAAGAGTAGCGCGTAGCCACATACATTTCGCCAGTGGCCGTTTGTACAGCTTCGCGCACCGGTGTAGCGCGCAAACCTGAGTTTGAGGAGGTCATTACTCCGCTACTGCCGCTGATCCGGTAGATACCACCACCCCAACCCGAAACCAGCACATCATTTCCCGCCGATAGGCAATAGAAGTTAAGGAATGGAGGGCCTTCTTCGGTAACTGTTGCCCAGGTAGCTCCTGTATCTAAAGAAAACTTAGGAAGATTGTAGCCGCCCGTGCAAGCCACCAATTGATTGCCGTTGCCTGCCACACACATGGGATAAAACGTACTGAGACCGATATTGCGCCAGTTGATACCATCGGCGGATATGTAGGCGGAGCCTGATGTAGTTGCCAGATAATAATCAGAATAATGAAAGAGGGCAGTAGCTGTAAATGGCCAACCGGCACCCGTGGTTACCCAAAGATGTTGTGCCCCATCCCAACTTTTTACACCACTACCTGTATTCAGATAGAAAAGACCATTCATAACACATACCGAGGATTTATAATTACCAGGCACGATACCATCTGTTAATGACTCAAATGCCGACCACACACCTGCTGAGCGAATGGAACGGTAGACGCAGTTTTTTATGTTCTGTTGCGAGCCTGCTACTATTAGCGTGTCTGCATTTATTGCTATACCCCAACATTCAGTAAGGGAGTCTACAAAACTGCCCAGACGTTGCCAGCTTGTCCCTGCATCATCTGATACGAATACGCCGCTATTATCGTGTCCGGCGTACACACGGGTTCCATCGGAGGTAAGCACCCGGACCATGTTACCTTCATCTGCAGGTGAACAAGCTGTCCACGTTTGACCCTGATCGACGCTCTTGAATACCACCCCGCTATACGAGCCAACAAAAATTAAATTCTGGTGATGAATCATCTGGCTTGTATATCCACCTTCGGGTCCAACGTTTACCCAGGCTGCAAATGACCGGATGCAAAAGCTTATTGTAAAAAGAAATAGGATATGCTTTTTCATAGCGGAAAATTTCTTTAAAGGTAGGGGGCGTTCAAATTGCTGCATATGACTTATACCCATATAAAAGAGATGTGTTCAATTTTGTTGTAATGCCACCCGACCGCAAAAAGATGACACTGTTTTATGACCTAAAACGCTTAGTTGCTGTATAGCAAGCGGTTGTGCTCTGGTGTAAAATATGGCGGAACGGGCATGGTTTCTGGTTACTGCCGGACTTTCATTGAACTACTTTCCAGGCTAACCCGCCTGCAACATTTTTAATAGTATCATCTAATTATCTTTATTTGAATCAGCAGGATTAACCACTGCATTACGTGCCACTAAAAATAAAGGACACCACCCTTATTGCCTTCATTGTTTTATTGATGCCGATGGCCCTGTTTTACCATAGCGGTATGGTAGAACTGCGGGCGGAGGAACCCAGGCGAGCCATTGTAGCGCTCGAAATGTATTTGAGCGGGCATTACCTGGTGCCCAAGATTAACGGTTGGGATTACTACAATAAGCCCCCGTTGTTTAACTGGTTGATAGCCAGCAGTTACTGGCTGTTCCAATCTTTCAGCGAATGGGCGGTACGGGTGCCTTCGATGGTTGCTTTCCTGGTAACCGGTCTGCTGCACTACATATATACAAAAAAATATATAGGAAAGAGGGCGGCCCTGTATGCGGCCTTGTTCTTTCTTACCGCTGCCGACCTGTTTTTTTATGCCACTATCAATACCGGCGAAATCGATTTGTTCTACGCCTTGCTGGTGTATCTGCAGGTGCTTTCCATTTTTGCCGGGCAACAACGCGGCAACTACCTGTTGCTGTTTGCAGGCAGCTATTTTTTATGTGCCCTCGGCGTGCTTACCAAGGGTCCGCCTTCGGTGTTGTTCCAGGGTGTTACGTTGCTGGCCTGGCTTATTTATACCGGCAACTGGAAAAAGCTTTTTAGCTGGCAGCACCTCGTTGGCATGGCCTTGTTTCTGCTTATAGCCGGCGGTTACTTTTATGCCTACGCCCAGCAGGCCGATGTACTAGGCCTGGTAATGCGTTTAACCAAAGAGGCTACCCAGCGCAGCGGACTGGAGGGTAGTTTATGGCGTACCTTGGGCGGCACGATTGCTTTCCCTTTCCGGTTGTTTCAGCTTTTGTTGCCATGGTCGGTATTTGTATATGTGTTTTTCCGCCGCGATGTGCGGGCACGTATTACCGAGAACCCCCTGCTTGCCTTTTGCCTTGTTTTTATTGCTACCAACATACCGGTTTACTGGTTTACTGCCGAACTGCGCAATCGTTACATCTACATGTTCTTTCCGTTTATCACAACGCTGCTGGCTTATTTTTTGCAACATGCAACCGGCCGTCAGCAGCAGTTAACCACAAGGATTGAGCAGTTGTTTCTGCTGGCCATGAGCCTGGGCTCACTGGGTTTTTTAGCGCTGCCGTTTCTGCCGTTTATACAGTATGTGCCCTTGCTGTGGCCGCTGGCGGTTTTGTTTGCCCTGCTTGGCGGCCTGATTACCTGGTTTTATTTCCAACATAGCGAACAACGTTTGTTATCGTCGCTATTGTTTGTGGTGTTACTGCGCTTTGGACTGGATGTGTTTTACTTTCCGGTGCTATCCGCTACCAGTAAAGAACTGGTGTACCGACAGCGCAGTGCCGATATCTTAGCCATTACCGGTAACCAACCCGTTTACTGGGCCGAACATCCGTATACGTTTACTTCCGACTTAAAGGCCGGTCCGTTGCGATTAAAGGAATCGACCCATACTACTGCAGCCTTGTTATGTTACGAACTGCCCTATTACCTTACCCGCAGTAACCGGCACATTATGCAGTTTGATACGGTGCTAAAGCCCGGCACGTTTTATATAAGCACTAACGAGTTTATACAAGATAAACAAGTGGACATATTCTACCGGTTGCACGATACCTGGACCCAACGCGAACTTGTGTTGGTTAAACTGAAACCTTAGGTTCCTTTTCGAGCAGCTGCGGAAAAAACAAAAACACCACACCGGTTAAAGAGGTTACCGCCAACGACAAATAAAAGAAGAGGCTGATAGCTAAGGACAGGTTCATATCCAGCCCCATAAATTTAGCGCCGAACACAAAGGCCATTTCGCGGGCACCTATTACAGGTATCATATACGCATAACATGAGAGCAGGAAAATAAAGAGATAGTCGACCGTGTGCAGTTGAACCCCCAACGCCTGCATTACACAATAGGCGCACAAGGCTTGCGTGCCCTGTACCAGCAGCGATAGCAGGTTAGTGGTATGGATTACCCGCAGGTAACTCTCAAAGAACAACTGTATAAATAAGTGCCAGGCGATGTAACCGATAGGGAACACAAACGGTGCCAACTGCTTGTAGGGAAAGCTGAAGGAACTGCCGGCCGCAAACCATAAGGTAAAAGCGGTTAGCGCCAGCAAGCCGCTGCCCCGATCGATAAGGGAGGCCCAGACCAACTTTTTAACCTGAATATTCTGGCGGGTGCTTATAAAGTAAACTTTGTAGGCTTCGCCGCCCACCAGCGGTATAAACAGATTATAGAACATACCCAGCAGATAGAGAAACAGGTTTTGCTTTTCGGTGAGCTTTACGGCCTGCTGTTTAAAGAACTGATTGAGGCGGACCGCTGAAATAGCTTTGGAAACAAAAAAGACCACAAAGGCGGCGAGCAGCCAGGCCAGGTTTGCCGATACCAGATACTGCCAAACCTGTTGGGTATTTACCTTACGGATGATAAGATAGATAGCCAATGCGCTGAACACTACTTTTAAAAGCAGTACTGCGCGTTTACGCCAGGCCGGTGTTGGTTTTTGTTGCAGTGGTTTCAGTTTAAAACGAATGTAAAAGAAAATACGTGTCGGCAGGACGGGTAATAGTTATATGCTTTAGATTTCAGAGAACGATAGGCACCGTGCCTTGGAACGATGCCGGCGTAAGGCTGTATTGCAGAGGCGGCTGAAACTTTACGCTGCTTTACATTTTTTTACTCACCCCCAACCCCTCTCTGTTTTTGCTGCGCCAAGGCCTCGCGCACAAAGAGGGGAGCATAATTCCTCTGCATACGACCGGTAGGGATTAACATGAATCTCCTGCCAACTTTTAAATACAGAGAGCAGAAAACAGAGAGCAGTAATCAGACGGCATATTACTTTACACTTCTTTACATTTTTTTACTCACCCCCAACCCCTCTCTGTTTTTGCTTCGCTCTGGCCTCGCGCACGAAGAGGGGAGCACAATCCCTCTGCATACGACAGACGTTGACTAACAGAGTTACCCCAGCCAACTTTACACTTCTTTACAGTTTTTAATGCAGAGTGCAGAAAGCAGAGAACAGAAAATAGACGGCATATTACTTTACACTTCTTTACATTTTTTTACTCACCCCCAACCCCTCTCTGTTTTTGCTGCACGCTGGCCTCGCGCACAAAGAGGGGAGCGCAATTCCTCTGCACACGACAGACGTTGACTAACAGAATTACCCCAGCCAACTTTACACTTCTTTACATTTTTTCTGTGCCTATCGCTATAATCATCCGCCCCTGAAGGGGTTTATCAACACTGCTTGTGCATGCTTGTGCAGGTTTTTTGCTTGTGCATAATTGAGAGAAAATTTCATATGAGTGATTTTTCTGTTAAAACCAGGGGAATTCCCGCTTTCATACATTAGCCAATCCTTGATTTGTGCACATTTGTGCAACTGATTTTGAAGTGCACAAATCAGATAAAAATCTATGTGTGCAGGTTTGGGTCCTAGAGTTCTAAAATGCCGGCTTACGGCACAGGTGTTACCCCAGGGCTAAGGCATTGGGCCTTCAACCGGTCTTCCATTATTACAAGGAACAATTACAGCTAATCTTCCACCGTGTTAGATTAGCCAATACGTATGGTAAAGGTAATAAATAAAGAAACAAAAGTAAAATAATACTTTGTTAAAATTAAGGAATCTATTCTATTAAAACAAAAACCCGCCCTTCCGGAGAAGGGCGGATTCTACGATTAGCAATTGCAGGTGCCTTCGCATTTGCAATTATCGCCGCACCGGCAATTATCGCTTACAGGCTTTGCACCACACTTGCAGTTTACGCAAGTGCACACCTCGCAATTACAGGTTGAAGTTCTTGTCGAAATTCCGGCTTTTGGGGTGCCGGTAACCGCTGTTGATTTGTTCATGATGTTTGTTTTTAATTATGAGGCAAAAGTAGGCCTGCTGCCACCTATGGGGGTTACATTACCTTGGGTAAGCGTTATACAATTTTGGGATTAAACGCGGTCGAGCGCTTTACGGCGCGAAGCGCCCATAGCTTTAAAGTATGAAGGCGTTAGGCCTGTAGTTTTTTTAAACTGGCTGGATAGATGCGCTGTGCTGCTATAATTAAGGCGGTGTGCGATTTCGGATAAAGTAAGCTGACCATACACCAATAGTTCCTTTGCCCGTTCAATGCGCTGCTCAATAAAGTAGTTTTCGATGGTGCGGCCTTCGATGGAGGAAAACATACTGCTGAGGTGGGTGTATTCGTAATTCAAATTTTCGGAGAGGTAGGCCGAGAGGTTGAGCCTGGCTTCCTGCGTTTCTTCTTCATTGCGGGCTTTTTTAATAACCAGTTGCTTTATCTTTTCGATAATAGCGGAGGTGTGGGTATCGATCAATTCGAAACCCACCTGCTGCAAGGCTGAAAGCAAGGTGTTGCGTTGCGCTGTTGTTAGTTCCTGTTTCAGGTACACTTCGCCAAACAATACCTTTTCGAAAGGTATTGCAGCGTTGGTCAATATGGCCTCAACGGTTAATATGCAGCGTTGACAGACCATATTTTTTACAAGTAAAATAGGTGCGCTCATCCTGGTCCTGATGGGGGTAAAGGTAAGCATTGAAGATTGTTTTAAGAAGTTGTATTTGGGACACTATAGAACCTGGCATTTTTGACAGCACCAGGCGCAAAGCGGAAGGATGGAGTAGATTAAAGCGGTATTGTCGGATTATCGGGAGACGATAATATATCTGGTAAAGATTCCCTTACTGCCTTTGAAATGCATCACGTAAATGCCCTCCGGAAAATTGTTGACCTCAAAAGTAGTTGGAACATTGGCTTTAACAGAAAGGGCGGTTAGCTGCCTTCCAATAATATCGGCGAGGGAAATATCAAAATTTTCGGCGGCATTGATGGTGATTACGTTACTGCAGGGGTTAGGGAAAATGTTAAGTACAGGCTGCGCTGATTGGTCGTTCAAAGTTGAGATGATGTTGTAATCAGGATAAATAGTGCCGGTAGCTACTCCATCCTTTATCCAACCGACAAGATCTATATGGTAATCCTGTTCAAAAGGCATAAAGTAGTAGTGTGTTAACCCCACATCTTGCAGGTACAGTTTTTCAAAGATTATTCCGAATGATTGTGCAGGAACAATGGTGTCGAATTCACTACCCTCGTTAAGCGCAAAGCTGCCGGTTACACTTTTTATGTTTCCTTGGGTAGAATTAAAAACGTCAACGGTGCGATATAAGGTGGGGTTATGCCACTGCCCTGATAGGTCATTTCTATAGAATCCATCCAGATAAGAACCGGTTATAGGATACAAGGTGTAGGGTATTGCATCTTCAAAATCGTTTTGTTGTTTGGTATAAGCAAGTTGTTTATCATACGTTTGCTGCTCGATTTGCCAATACGGTCCACCCCCATAAGTGTGGATATTGGAGCGATAAAGTGTGTGCACTGAATAAACGACAGAATCGCCGTAATCTTCTCTGTTTGTAACAGTGGTTTTCATCAGTCCGAATGACTGATCCGGAACTCCCCATGTTTGTGTACCATCTGCCGCACCAAATTCATACATTAAAACATCGCCGGTATGTAGGTTTAGCATGTTTTTAAAACCAGGAAGAAACGCGCCATGAACCACGGTATCTTTTATACCGGCCAGCCGGGCTGTGTCACCTGTCGGGAGCGGAACAGCAAGCGCCCCAAATCTTTTACTTATCAATAAAGCTGTGCCGTTGGTAAACACGATCTGCATGACAGAATCGGGCTCATTAAACGTGGTTGATGCATTTATAGACGCAATGGTGGCTGATACGTTGTTAGTGGTATCGTATAGCCAGGAGGAATTAATGGTATCGTTAAAATTTAGCGTGTGCCAGCCATTTCGATAAACGAGGTAAGAGGAGGATGATTTCATTACCTCGGTACCGATAAGGTTAGGTTGAAAATTGTGGTATTGGTCAAGAGTTACGTTATAAAGTGATAGCCGGTTTAAATGATAGAGTGTGTCGTTACCAATAATGGAGAGTGAATCTGTTCTGACTACCTGGAGAATACTATCGGTGCTATTGAGTTTAAAAAGATACTGTTTATCGGGATGTATAAGCTGCCAGCCCTGACCACTTAGACTTAAGGCAAGTAGCAAAGCAACAGATAAGATGGCAAGTGTTCGCATATATTAAAAATACAAAATTTAAAATACCCTTAGAAGTCTTCTGTGAATACGTATCCCCTGGTGATATCCGCCTGAATGGGCAAACCTTTCGCTGTACCGCTTGTTTAGCTGAGATGCCTGCCTATTCTAAAAGCCATCTGCCATTTAAAACCTGTCTGGTTTGCGGAAAGCCTTTTAGCTGGCGGAAGAAGTGGGCCAGGAACTGGAACGAGGTAAAATACTGCAGCAAACGATGCCGGACTCAAAAAAATAATTGAGCCTCTGCGATCAGGCAGTTCGTGCCCCTTTGTGATCCCTGCACCGGCAGGCTCATTAAAGGCTGCAGTACTGAATGGCTGCGTGGGGCTACGCCGATGTATTTAAAAACAAATTGTGCTGTACCTGTGGTGTGTATTTTAGTTTTTACCTTGCAGCTTGTATGGAAACCTTTTGGGATAAGACCTTCCAGGAAATAAAAACGCGTTGGGGTTTTGAACCTGCGGAAAGTGCCTTGTATGCTGCCAAACTTTTTGCCCGCCACCGGGTGAAAAATGTTTTGATACCGGGCATTGGTTATGGACGCAATGTTTCGGCCTTTACCCAAAAGGGCATGCAGGTAACAGGCATTGAGCTATCGGGGAATGCTATCAAGCTGGCAAAGGCAGCCGGGTTGACATGCAGGATCTATCATGGCGATGTGGCGCAGATGCCCTTTGATAAAAGAAAGTATGAGGGTATTTTTTGTTATTCGTTAATACACCTGTTGAACAAAACCGAGCGTAAGAATTTAATTGCCAGGTGTTATGAGCAATTAAAGTCGGGCGGCTATATGGTATTTGTGATGATTTCGAAAGAAGCTGATTACTATGCTAGCGGTAAACGATTGAGCACCGATCGCTACTTACTGCCCAACGGCTTAAGCGTGTATTTTTATGATGTTGATGCTGCTATAAATGAGTTTAAGCATTATGGACTACAAGATGTGCGGGAATATACTGAGCCGGTTAAGTTTATGAAAAACCAACCGGGCATACCTTGTGTGCTGGTGGTTTGTAAAAAGGGTAGTGATTAATGCGGCACAAGAAGCTTTGCAAAGGCATGGCTACAATGCTTGCGCAAGGTGGGGTTGTAACGGAGGAAAACAATAGTTCTGCGCCACAGTAATCGCAGGGGTCCCCGCCCGGCTTTGGCTGTACGCAGAGGGAGACCCCTGCGGGAGGAAAAAAGTGCTATGGTGCAAGTCTGAAGACTTGCTGCTACTTTGACTTCCGGGTCGCCCGGCGGAAGACCCGGAAGAACAGGAGCTTTGCAAAGGCTTAGCTTCAATGCTTGCGCAAGGTGGGTTGTAACGGAAGCAAACATTAGTTCTGCCCCACAGTAATCGCAGGGGTCCCGGCCTGGCTTTGGTTGTACGCAGAGGGAGACCCCTGCGGGAGAAAAGAATTTACGGAATGACTGTGATAGCCGGGTTTATAAATACCTGCGGTTTATCGGTATTGCAATTGCTAACCGTTAAAAGAATACCATAAGAACCTACCTTATTGAATGCGGTAGTTACATTCTTCCCAAATTCGGTAAACTCATAGGAATTAGGTCCATAATAAGTGTATGAAAAAATAGTATTGAGTGGTTGATCGGGGCCGGTATAAGTAAGTGTAAACGACTCGTTTACATGCACGGTATATTTACTTACTGAAAATGAAGGTTGAAGAGGTTTGGGGTCGGCACAAATTTCGTTAGGACGGCAAGCGCTTAAAAATGTCAAAGCCGAAAGTAAAAAGGGCACGATAACATTTTTCATATGGTTTTTGTTTATGGTGCTAAGTAATGAGGCAGGCCATGGCGTTTAAATGATCTGTGTTATGCACCCTAGTGATTAGCATTATTAAGACCCCTGAGGAACATTCGCAAAATGGCTTCCTTCTAAACCGCTAAGCTTCGCAATCTTCTCTATGCAAGCTGCGGAATTGGATAGCCCCGGCCAGGTAAGGCCATGCTACTCTGTCCTTTCCGAGGAGAAACAATAGTTCTGCGCCACAGTAATCGCCGGGGTCCCCGCCTGGCTTTGGCCGTACGCAAGGGGAGACCCCTGCGGGAGGAAGACAACAAGATTTTGTATACCTTTAAATTAGGTGTTTTTAGAAAGTAAAAAAATGAGACTTCTACTTTTGGGATTATTTATATCGTCAATATCATTCGCTCAAAAAAATGATTACATCTGGTTGGGTGGTTATGAAAGCGCGACGGGGTATGATTCTATTACAGGCAGCAACTTAGGTACAACTGAAATCAATTTCAATTTTAATCCCATCCACATAAGCTATGACACGCTTGCCATGAACTTCTCCGCAACTAATACCACTTTTTCAGACAGTGCTGGAGATCTTCTCTTTTATACAAATGGAATTTATGTTGCCAATAAATGGCATGAAAAAATTGATGGTAGCGACAGCTTGAATGATGGCTATATTACACAATTCCTAAACCCTGCCGCACATGATGACGGGTACTTTAATGCTCAAGGGATAATCGCATTGCCCATACCAGGGACCACGAACGAATTTGCTTTGATGCATGCTTGTGAGGATACTTTTGCGAGTAATATAATTTGTAAAAGGTTGCTTTATACGCATCTGAATATGGCAATGAATGCCGGACATGGTAAGGTATTAAGCAAAAATGAGATTATCATCAATTCGTATATAGGGAATGAAGTGGTTGCGGTAAAGCATGCTAATGGACGTGATTGGTGGCTTTTAACCCAGAAAAGGGGAAGTAATTGTTTTTATCGAACCTTGGTTGATAGTTCTGGGCCACATTTATTACCAGATTTGACCTGCGCTGGGATAGATGTTCCTTACAACGATGACGGGGCCGCCCAATTTTCTCCAGATGGATCCAAATTTGCTTATTTCCAAATTGTCTCGGGTGTTACGATTTTTGATTTTAACCGTTGTAATGGGGAGCTAAGCAACCCATTGCATTTTTCAATTCCAACTATTGCTGATTCGGGCTGGTATCCTATTGGGTGCTCTTTTTCCCCGAATAGCAGGTTTCTGTACCTATCTGCAGTGTTCCAACTTTATCAGTTTGACCTAACAGACATGAACATGTTCTCTCAAATAGATACTGTAGCGCAGTTTGGATTTAACGAGACAGGAGCATTATTTTGTGGACAACAATTAGGACCCGATGGTAAAATCTATATTAGCTCAAGCTCCGGATACACTAGATATTCAGTAATCGCCGACCCCGATGTAAAAGGAATGGGGTGTAATGTTATGCGCGATTCATTACATCTTAAAAGTTTTTGTATATCCGTACCTAATTATCCAAATTATAGATTGGCAGCCCTTTCTCCTGAACAATGCGAAACAAATGGCTTTCCCGCTCTGAATGATAAAATGGAGAGTTTAATGATTTATCCGAATCCTGCAGAGAATATAATGGTAGTGGATTACGGAAAATGGATATCCGGTATAAATGACTTTGCTACTCTAAAGATAGTAAATGCTTTAGGAGAAGTTGTGTATGTCCAAGAGTTACGGAAATATGCAACGTTCGAAGAGGTCAATGTAGCCCATCTTTCTAGGGGAGTTTATCAAATTTTACTAGAAAGCAATGCTCAATACCTTGGTGGGGCAAGATTATTTAAGTTATAATATCAGCATATGCCCGCAAATTAGATAGGTTTTTTTTGAAGTCAGCCTCGTAGTGAACGGAGATTGAAATCAATATAATATTGTCGAAACCGTAGCTGAGATATTTGCCGGGCAAATAACAAATGCACTTAATGTCTCCTAATGCTCCTTGTTGGTTGACCCCGCTGGCGTGGAGCTTAGTTCCGTGTCCGAATTGACGTCTTCCCTAAAGAGCTAAAAGAATAAACTACCTAGCTCTTACGCTCCCCAATTTTCTCTATCCAAACTGCGGAATTGAATGGCTTCTGCGAGGAAGGGCCACGCAACCCTACCCTTTCCGAGGAGGAGCATTAGTTCTGCGCCCCAGTGATTGCAGGGGTCCCCGACTGGCTTTGGCCGTAGGCAGAGGGAGGCCCCTGCTGGACAAAAAATCTATTGCGCGGTAAAGGTATCCTCCCATACCGATTCCCATATGGTACGGGCGTTAGCTATGCGCTTTGTTTGCAAAGTAGTTTCGGTAATACTGATTACTTCGGCGGTATCGGAAGACATAGATTGATCACCGGCGGGTCTTTGGCGTATGATATATCTATCATCAGCGCTTAACACGTATTTACTTTTATAAACGGTACCGATCGTATCTCCTCCACATGCACCCAGGTTATCGCCTTGCGTATAGTACCATGTGCCTGAAGTGGTATACTCGTTAAGCGAGTTTAACCAACACCAGGACGTTTCGACAGTGCCATCCACTTTAAAACCGGTTGATTTCCAGATTTTGGCAGTTAATTTATCGCGTAAGGTTACTTTGGTTTCTTCCTTTTTACAGGCAGCTACACCAAGAACCACTGCAACAGCAGCAAATAAGATTGAACGCTTAAACATATTCAGGTTGATTTAGATTGCAATTTTAACAACATCAGGTGTTACAGAAACCTGCTTTTCGTCAGGTAGCTGAAGATCTTTTATTACTATGGATGAGTATTGATAAGATTTGATATGTATTGATAGAAAATAATAGGCCGTACATAAATACGCCACTGGCGCGGAACTTAGTTCTGTGTCCGAATTGACTTCTTCCTTAAAGAGCTAAAAGAATAAACTCCCTAACTCCTACGCCCCCCAATCTTCTCTATCCAAACTACGGAATTGGATGGCTTCTGCGAGGAAGGGCCACGCACCCCTACCTTTTCCGGGGAGAAGCAATGGTTCTGCGCCACAGTAATCGCAGGGTCCCCGCCTGGCTTTGGCTGTACGCAGAGGGAGACCCTGCGGGAGGAAAACTCCTACGCTCCCCAATCTTCTCTATCCAAACTGCGGAACTGGATGGCTTCGGCGAGGAAGGGCCACGCAACCCTACCCTAAAGGGGGCAACGCAAGGCAGCATATTATAATTCTCCACGCATCAATCCAAAATCCTCCTTCTAAAATCTCTAAGCTCCCCAATCTTCTCTATCGAGGCTCCGGAATTGGATGGCTTCGGCGAGGTGTTCGGTTTTGATGTCTTCGCTGGCGGCGAGGTCGGCAATGGTACGGCTTACCTTTATGATGCGGTCGTAGGCGCGGGCGCTGAGGTTTAGTTTGGTCATGGCGCGGTTCAGCAGGTTTTTACCTACCTCGGTAATCTTGCAGATTTCCTGCACCATCTGTGCTTCCATCTGCGCATTGGCATACAGGTTTTCCTTGCCTTCGAACCGTTTGGCCTGTATTTCGCGGGCGCGCATTACACGTTCGCGGATGTTAGTGCTGTTTTCGGTTTTACGCTCGCTGCTAAGTTCGTTGAAGGAAACGGGCGTTACTTCTACGTGCAGATCGATACGGTCTAAAAGCGGTCCGCTTATTTTGTTGAGGTATTTTTGTACTACGCCCGGTGCACATACACATTCCTTTTCGGGGTGGTTAAAATAACCGCAGGGGCAGGGGTTCATACTGGCTACCAGCATAAAACTGCTGGGGTAGGTAATGCTGAACTTGCTGCGCGAAATGGTCACTCGGCGTTCTTCCATAGGCTGGCGCATAACTTCCAGCACGGTGCGTTTAAACTCGGGCAGCTCATCTAAAAACAGCACACCGTTGTGTGCCAGGGATATTTCGCCGGGTTGGGGATAGCTGCCGCCGCCTACCAGGGCTACGTCGCTAACGGTGTGGTGCGGGGAGCGGAAAGGCCGCTGGTAAATGAGCGAACCGTTTTTACCCAGCTTGCCGGCTACGGAATGTATTTTAGTTGTTTCTAATGCTTCCTGCAGCGTTAGTGGAGGAAGAATAGTGGGCATGCGTTTGGCCAGCATGGTTTTGCCGGCACCCGGCGGGCCGATGAGAATAACGTTGTGTCCGCCTGCGGCGGCAATTTCCAATGCACGCTTAATGTTCTCCTGGCCTTTTACATCGGCAAAGTCGTATTCGCTTTTCAGCAGGTTGTCATTAAACTCGGCCCGGGTATCAATTACCGTTGGTGTAATGGTGCGTTTGCCTTCCAGAAACTCAATTACCTCGGCCAGGTTTTCAACGCCAATTACATCCAGCTGATTAACGATGGCTGCTTCGCGGGCGTTTTGTTTGGGAAGAATGATGCCTTTAAATTTTTCCTTACGGGCCTGTATGGCAATGGGCAGGGCGCCTTTAATAGGCAGTATGGTGCCATCGAGCGATAGCTCGCCCATGATGATGTATTTGTCCAGCAGGTCGCTTTCTATTTGATTGCTGGCGGCCAGTATGCCGAGGGCCATGGGCAGGTCGTAAGCGGTGCCTTCCTTACGGATATCGGCCGGGGAAAGGTTGATGACAATTTTAAGCCGGGGGAATTCGTAACCGTTGTGGCGGATGGCGGTTTCCATGCGGTGCCAGCTTTCCTTAACGGCATTATCGGGCAAGCCCACCATGTAAAAATACTGCCCACCCATTACACTTACTTCTACTGTAATAGTTGCCGCATCAACCCCATACAACGCACTGCCAAACAATTTAACCAGCATGCGCCGAAAGTAAGAAACCTATTGGAAATAAGAGATTTGTGGTTTTGGAGCAACTGCTCCAGGCTTTATGGCAATCCACCATCGGGATTGGAGCAGGAGCAATTACCAGCCGACCTAAATAGATTGACTGCGCTTAATTCAGGAAGCTTTTCAAGATCGGAGCTATTAATTAATGTAGTAAGCATAGATCCGTTGTGGTTGCTGAAGCGGATAATAAGCTGATCTGCAGATGAACTTGCTCTATCGTGGACATATACCAAATAGTGAAAGTTAGCATCGTAACGAACTGTAAGCAGCGATCTTTCGCCCGGTTTCAATGTTCCGGGAATTGTATCGTGTTCCGAATCGAACAGAATTTTTCTTGTTTTTAAATCATAGATTGTTAAGCCGCCAATATCACTGTCTTGTGTTGTAAATATATATCGGTGGTTTTTGGACAGATAAAAACTGCTGCCGGGGATATTGGTTATATGACCGTTTCTGTCCAGTATCAGTAAGCGGCCGTTATAATCGCCAAACTTGGAAATAAAAAAGTAATCGTTAAATGTGTCGATTTTGAAAGAGTATACGCCTGAACAGCCACCTAATGCTTCTATATCGCTCAGGCTAAAGTTGAGAATTGTATCTCGGTTTTTTAGTATTTGCGCATAGCACCGGCAAAAAAAGTCGGTAGTATCCTTTAATTTATAACCCCTGATGTTTTTGAGCGTAACATGGAAACCGTGCCAATTATAATCTGCTTCAGCAACCTTGAATAAACTGTCAGGATATTGTGCAGGATTGAATGGGGGCGCAGTTTTGCCATATCCCTGGGAATAGAGGCAATTGACAGAGCTTAGCAGAAGTAAAATAGCGTATAGTAATTTCATGGGTCCTTTATGCAGGGAGACACTACTTAGGCGGCTCCAATACGGTGCCGCATTTTTTGCAGGTGCGGAGTTCTTCGTTGGCATAAAACTTTTCCATTACACCGGGCAGGTCCTGCACGATATCGGTTACCTGCATTTTTTCTTCATAGAGTTTGTTACCGCAGTTTTCGCAATACCATTGAAAGGCATCGAGCATACCGCTGGGGCGGTTTACTTCCATTACCAGGCCAACAGTGTTCTCAGGCCTCCGCGGACTGTGTGGAGTGCGGGCAGGCAATAAAAAGATTTCGCCTTCTTTTATGTTAATGTCCACCGGTTTGCCATCCTCGATAATTTTAACCGTTATGTCGCCTTCCAGTTGATAGAAGAACTCTTCGGTTTCGTTAAAGTGGTAGTCCTTGCGTTTATTAGGGCCGCCCACTACCATTACTACAAAGTCATCATTGCCTTTATAAACTACCTGGTTCATTACAGGTGGTTTCAGCAAATGGCGGTGTTCATCAATCCACTTCTTAAAATTTATCGGTCTGGTTATCATAACACGGTTTTGTAAGCAATATTAGAAATTAAATGAGCAGTCGATGGTCTCGCTGGTTACCAGGCCTTTTTCGCGGTAAACTTCGTGGTAGCGATTGTTCTGCAGGGCATATTTTACCACCGTCTTGTCTTCGGGGTATACCAAAAAATATTCCTTAACGCCGAAGCGTTCGTAGATATCGAATTTGCGTTTGGTGTCGTTAAAGGCGTTGGAGGGCGAAACGAGTTCGAAGACCACGTCGGGGGCGGCTGTAATTTTGCCATCCACAATAATATGCAGCCGTTCAGTGCTTATAAAAAGTATGTCAGGCTGAACCACGTAATCTTCCAAAACAACATCCATTGGCGCGCAAACAGATTGCCCTTTGTTATTTGCATGTAAGGCCTGTAGAATTTTGAAATAGAGATTACCTGACAGGAATTGATGTCCATAATCCGGAGTGGGTTCGCGCACAATTTCCCCGTCTATGAGCTCTACATTTACTTCGTTTAGCTGCATAAATTCGGCGGGGGTCACCTTCTTTTTTTCTTCGGTAAGAATCATCGTTGGTGCTTTACTCAAAAATAGTAATTTTCAGCGGCATAAAATTTGGCAAAATGAATCTGGATTTAAGTGGTAAAAATGCATTTGTGGGTGGCAGCAGCAAAGGTATTGGCAAGGCTGTGGCTTTTGAACTGGCCAGGCTGGGCGCCAATGTAACGATGGTAGGCCGCGATGAGCAGGCCCTGATGCAAAACCTGATTGATTTAAGTTTTATAGCCAACAGTGAACAACGGTTCGATTATATAGCTGTTGATTTTAGCAATGCCGATAAAGTGCGCGCCGCAGTGGAGCGCCACATGAAGAAGAACAGCCGCACCTATCATATACTGGTAAACAATACCGGCGGACCCGCTGCCGGCCGTGTGCAGGATGCCAAAGAAGATGAGTTTGTAAAAGCTTTTGAGCAGCATCTGCTGGTGAACCACGCCCTTACTACCATGTTTATGGAAGGCATGAAACAAAGCGGTTACGGACGGATAGTAAATGTTATTTCAACTTCAGTAAAACAACCCCTGGCTAATTTGGGTGTAAGCAACACCATACGCGGTGCAGTAGCTAACTGGGCCAAAACTATGGCCAATGAATTGGGCGAGTTTGGCATTACGGTAAATAACGTATTGCCCGGTGCTACGGAAACCGACCGGCATTTTGCGCTGATAAATGCGAAAGCTGAAAAGACCGGACAAAGCAAGGATGCGATTGAAGCCGATATGTTGCGCACCATACCATTAAAACGTTTTGGGAGACCCGAGGAGGTAGCGAATGCGGTTGCCTTTTTGTGTTCGCCTGCCGCGGCTTACATTAATGGCATTAATGTGCCGGTTGACGGAGGCAGAACGGCAAGCTTATAAGTTATGCAGCTGCGCATTAACGACGGCTCCTTACAATTTGAACCCCACTTTTTTAGCGAACAGGAAGCGGCCCTGCTTTTTGAACAACTGCGTACGCAGGTAAAATGGAAGGAAGAAACCATCACCATTTTCGGGAAGGAAGTGATGCAGCCGCGTTTGGTGGCCTGGTATGGCGATGCGGGGAAGGTGTACACCTATTCCGGCAGAACCAATACGCCGGAAGCCTGGAATGAACCTCTGCAATTAATTAAACAAAGGGTAGAGGCTTATAGCCATCAAGTATTTAACAGTTGCCTTTGCAATTTGTACCGCCATGGTAATGATAGCATGGGCTGGCACAGCGATGACGAGCCTGAACTGGGACGCAACCCGGTAATAGCTTCGGTTAATTTAGGCGCTACGCGCACCTTTAAGCTGCAACACAAGCAGGATAAGGCGCAAAAATTGAGTGTTGAGTTAAGCAACGGCAGTTTGCTGGTAATGGGTGGCACGCTACAGCATTACTGGAAACACAGCGTACCTAAAACGGCAAGGCCGGTGGGTGAGCGCATCAATCTTACCTTCCGCTATATCTTGTAATCACGGCCTTTGTTGCAGGGCCGCCAGCAACAGGGGTTTTAGTTTGTCGTAATTTTCCAGGGCTTTATCGGGTGTAATGGCGCCGCCGTGTTGCACCGCCGTAACGCGCCCTTGCCGGCTAACAATCATATTGGTGGGATAAGGTAAAATACGAAAAGTATCGGCCAGGGCTTTGGCATTGGGTATAACCTGGTAAGCCAGGGGATGGGTTTGCAAAAAGGTATCGAGTTTTTCTTTTTTATCCCACGCAAGGGACAGAAATACCACGCCGCTATCGGCAAATTCGGTGGCCAGTTTGTTGAGTGAGGGGAATTCGGTTAGGCAGGGTTTACACATGGTAAACCAGAAGTTAAGCACCACTACTTTACCTAACAGGCTGTCGGTGTTAACAGTAGTGCCCTGTTGGGTGATGGCGCTAATAGCCGGGATTTTACAGCCCACCACCGAGTTTACATAGGTTTCTACGCAATATTCGCGCTCTGCGGGTTCTTCGTGAAACCAATCGGCTATGTCTACCAGTTCCTTCTGAAAGCAGTTTTGCTGTGCGCTGCCGAATTGTCCGCAAGCTGTTAAAAGCAATAGTAAACAGAGGCGCATATTGTTATTTTAGCTTACCATATAAACGAAAATAAATTGGAAAAATTATTAAACTATATAAACGGCGAATTAAAAGTACCGGCCAGCGGTACTTATATAGATAATTACGAGCCTGCTACAGGCAAAGTATACTCCCTGGTGCCGGATAGTGATGCGGCGGATGTACAGCAAGCGGTAGAAGCAGCGAAAGCGGCCTTTCCGGCCTGGAGCACTATGGCGCATGAGCAGCGTATGCTGTTGCTGCTGCGTGTAGCTGATGGCATTGAAAAGCGTATGGATGAGTTTGTAGCGGCAGAAAGCAAGGACAACGGTAAACCTTTGAAATTAGCGCGTGTAGTGGACATACCCAGGGCGGTTTCCAACTTCCGTTTTTTCGCTACGGCCCTGCAGCATTTTGCCAGTGAAAGTCACCACATGCCGGGGGTGGCGGTAAACTATACCCTGCGCCAGCCCATAGGTGTGGTAGGTTGTATATCGCCGTGGAACTTGCCTATTTATTTGTTTAGCTGGAAGATTGCACCGGCACTGGCTACGGGCAACTGCGTGGTAGCCAAGCCGAGTGAGATAACACCGTATACGGCGTACCTTCTTTCGCAGGTTTGTATAGAGGCCGGACTGCCCAAAGGTGTGCTGAACATTGTGCATGGCTTAGGCGGTAAAGCTGGACAAGCTATTATCGAGCACCCGGAGATTAAGGCTATATCCTTCACCGGTGGCACGGAAACCGGCAAGCGTATTGCTGCTACGGCCGCACCGATGTTTAAGAAGTTATCGCTGGAGTTGGGTGGCAAGAACCCAACGGTTGTGTTTGCGGATTGCGATCTAGAAGAAACCGTGAAGCAAACGGTAACGGCGTCGTTTGCCAACCAGGGCGAGATATGCCTTTGCGGCTCGCGGATATTTGTGGAACGAAGTATTTACGAAAAATATAAAGCAGCTTTTGTTGAACGTGTGAAGGCTTTGAAAGTTGGCGACCCCAACGATGAACACAGCACCCTTGGCGCTATTGTATCACAGGCGCATAAACAGAAAGTATTAAGCTATGTGCAGCTTGCCCAAGAAGAAGGCGGCACCATACTATGCGGGGGAGAAGAAGTGAAAGTTGCCGGTCGTTGTGCAGAGGGTTATTTTATTGCACCAACGGTGATAGAAGGATTGCACTACCAATGCCGTACGCAGCAGGAGGAAATATTTGGGCCGGTTGTAACACTTACACCTTTTGATAGCGAAGAAGAAGCGCTGGCGATGGCGAACAGTGTGAAGTACGGTTTGGCCTCCTCGGTATGGACCAACGATTTAAAACGGGCGCACCGCGTGGCCGAAAAAATTGAAGCCGGTATTGTTTGGATCAATTGCTGGCTACTGCGCGACTTGCGTACCCCGTTTGGCGGCGTAAAAGCCAGCGGTGTAGGGCGTGAAGGCGGTTGGGAAGCCATGCGGTTTTTTACCGAAGCCAAAAACGTTTGCATTAAAGCATAGCAGCTATAAAAAGAAAAGCCCCGAAGTAAACTACGGGGCTTTCTATTACAAAACAATAACAGGCTAATTCGAACTATTGAGGATGTTGAAGATGGCGCGCATATCGGGCTCCAGCACCACTTCGATACGGCGGTTTTTACTGCGGCCTTCAGGTGTTGTGTTGTCGGATACCGGGGCATATTTACTACGGCCCATTGGGGTAACGCGCATAGGGTCTACCTTGTAATCATCCACCATAAGTTTAGTTACGCTGCTGGCGCGCATTACGCTCAAATCCCAGTTGCTATTGATGGGGCCGGAGGTGCTGCTAACATAAGGTATGCTATCGGTATGGCCTTCAATAGCGATGTTGATGTCGCTTTGCTTGTTTAACACTTCTGCAATTTTCTTCAAGGCATCCTTGCCGCGTTCTTCTACCACATAGCTGCCGGTTTTAAACAACAGCTTATCGCTGAGGGCTACATATACCTTACCATCTTTTTCGTAAACCGTTAAATCGCCGGAGCCGAAACCTGTGAGGGCGGCCAGCATTTTTTGTTTCAGCGCTTGTACGGCAGAATCTTTACGGGCAATCAGCGATTCCAGTTCACGCACTTTGGCATCGCGTTCGTTGAGGGCGGCGCTCAGCTTGTTCAGCTCGTTGGCCTTGTCCATCAGTTCTTTTTCTTTTTGGGCAAGGTCCTTCATCAGCTTGTCCTTTTCAGCAGCCGATGAGTTGGTGAGTTTATCCAACTGTTCTTTTACACGTTCGCAGATGGCATCGCTTTGATCTTTCAGATCTTTAGCTTTTTTCAGTTTTTCGTCCAGCGAAGCATTGCTGTCCTTCAGCTTTTCGATTTCGTCCTTCAGGCCGGCAATCTGTTTGTTCAGATCCTCGATAGTGCCGTTGGCCTGATTCAACTTATCGTTACAGTCGTCGCGTTCGGCACGCATTTTATCGGCCATGGCAACCTGTTCGTCGTATTTCTTTTTTAATACCAGGCAACTGCTTTGTGTAATTACAAAGGCTATTGCTACGGTCCATAAAAGACACTTCTTCATGCTAATCAATTTTGCGCTAAAATACCCCGGTCTGCAACCCAAAGCGGGCGATACTCAACTTACAATATGTTGGCCGTATAGTTTAGTGCACAAAACCGGAGTCTAAGCTATTGAAAAAGAAAGGGTTGGTGGCGGTGCTGGGGCAGGGTCTTCATTTATATGAAAAAAGCCCGCAACTGTACGCCTAGTAATGAGTGAAAAGTTTATATTTGGAAACACGCAAAATCGATGAGGTTGAGCAAATTTTACCTTCTATTCCTTACTGCTTTGCTTAGTGCCCCGGCTTATAGCCAGTTGCTGTATAACAATGGTGCTGACGTAGCTGTTACCGGTGGCGGTGTGGTGTATGTGGATGGCGCCGTTGAAAATGCCTCAGGCGGTTTGTTCAGCAATGCCGGGCAAACAACCGTAAAAGGATATTTCCGCAATGGCAGTTTGGCAACGGGCGGAGGCACCAACGGTGAATATATTGTACACGGCGATTGGGAGAACAACCAAACCTTTACCGCCGACCAAAGCATGGTGCGCCTGCGTGGTGCTTCGCAGTTGATTACCGGCAGCAGTGTTACTACCTTTTATGATTTATCGTTAGAAGGCGGCAATTCGGTTAAAACGCAAACCCTGGATGCATTTACTGCGCACCGTTTAGATTTTAATAATGCAGAACTGGCAACCGGTGCGAACCTGATGACGGTTACGAACCCTTCTTTTGCTTCGGTTACCCGGCAGGGTGGTTTTGTGAGCAGTACAGGAGCAGGCCGCTTTGTTCGTTATACCAATTCCACCAATTCCTATTTATTCCCTACCGGCTGGAATGATAACGGTACGATTTGGTATCGCCCTGTTGATATGGCACCTACCGTAGCTGATCCGCAAAGTTTTGCGGTACGTATGGGTTTTGGTGATGCTACTGCCGAGGGTTACGATATCTCGCAGAAGGCTGGCAATGTAACTGCCGTGAACAATAAGTTCTTCCACCTGATTAAGCAATATGGCTCCGTAGAACCTGCAGACTTATCCATTTACTATTTCCCGCAGCAGGACAGCCTTTGGAACTCGATTGGCCGTTGGCAGATTGTGCCGGAGTGGCAAGACCTTACCAATGTAACTGTTACCAACAGCGGCACTATGTTCCGCAACACGCGTAAACTTTGGGCCGATAACGGACAGGAACCGCATGTGCTGATCAATGCCAAGGAGATCACCAACCTTTACAATTTCCCGAACGTGTTTTCGCCGAACGATGATGGCACTAACGATTTGTTCGGTATCATCAACCAATTGGGCTTGGTGGAACTGGAGGACCTGAAAGTGTTTAACCGCTGGGGCGAACCGGTGTTTGACAGCCAGCGTGATGGCGCTAAGGACTGGAATGGATTTTACCAGGGCAAGTTACAGCCTATGGGTAATTACGTGTATATGGCCAGCGTAAAGATATTGGCTACTGGCGTAGTGCAACCTGCCAAAGGCAATCTTTCTTTATTGTGGTAATTTTTAATGAACGAGAAAAGCATGAAAAAACTATACACCATCGTACTGCTTAACCTGCTGATGGCTGGTGTATTTGCGCAGGACGTGCATTTTTCGCAGGTGTTTAATGCGCCGCTTTGGTTAAACCCGGCACTAACGGGCTTTACACCCGGCGTTGCGCGCATAGGAGCTACCTACCGCAACCAGTGGGCTTCGGCTACCGGCAGCAATGGCTTTTTTAAGGCTCCGTTTATGACTACCGCGTTGATGGGCGACATGCCTATTAAAATTAATAACGATGCGATTGGTGTGGGCTTATTTTTAGCTAACGACCAGCAGGGTGCCGGAACCTTTAATGGTGTTATTGCCATGGCATCGGTATCGTATATCAAAGCGCTGGGCAAGAAATCGAACCACCGCTTGTCGGCAGGTTTTCAGGCAGGGTATACTTTTCAGAGTATAAAAACACAGGACTTTCAATTCGCCAACCAGTTTCAGGATAACCAGTTTGTAAGCACACTCCCCAATAACGAATTGATAGGCCGCAACAGTGTAGGCTATCTGAATTTAAATGCCGGTATGTTTTGGTATAGCAAGCTAACCGATATTATAGGTCTGTATGCGGGTGCCAGCGTTTACAATGTAACGTTGCCGAAATATGATATACTGGAGAACCAGAACAAGCGCTTATACTGGCGCTGGAACGTGCACAGCGGTTTGGATATTACCATCAACAAGAAGATGCACATTCTGCCTTCGGGCATGTTTACCCGCCAGGGCGTGAATGATCAGTTGAATATCGGCTTGGGATTTGGTTACGACTTTAAAGACAACCGCGGCGACGATAACAGTTCGGTTACCTTTGGGGTTTATAACCGTATACATAACATGACCACCGGTGTAACCACCGATGCTATAATACCCTATGCTGGTTTTGTAATTGCAGGCTTTAAAATTGGTGTTAGTTATGATGCTACCATCAGCAAGTTAAAGAGTGCAGGCAGTGGCGTAGGTGCCCTGGAACTTCACCTGGGTTATACCATTAAGCGCAAGGACTACAGTTACTACCGCTCGGTGGTATGTCCGCGTTTTTAAAAAGGCTTCCGTTTTAAATTGATTAATTGCGTGGTCCAGTAATTGCTGCGTGTATGGCTAATGTTGTTCAGCAGTTTAACTACTGCCTTTACCTTGCGGCGCAACTTGTTATCGGTTAAAAAGTATTGCCTGAGGTGTTGCACGCCTTCACTGCTCATTAATAGCCCTATCAGTTCGCAACGGTCCTCTTCGGGTGCCGTGGTGCTATACATATTCATAAACCCCGGCTTAGGATGCGTGAACGAGTACCAGTCGACTACCAGGTTGGCATAGGCCATATCGCCAGCACCGAGGTAGCGAAAACTGTGCTGGTTCATACATTTCCATTTGCGCCAGTTGTAATACATATCGCCCCATTTTGCATATTCGGCATAGTGGTGCAGCTCGTGATGCATTACGTGGATGAGATAGCCGGAATCCTGCTGTGCATGTAGACCGTCGATCTCCAGATACAGCGTTTGCGTGGTAGCATCAGGTATGGCTGTGCGGGCCTGTCCGTTTATTTGCAGGTTATGCGCTAATACAATTTGCCTTAACCCAAGCTTAGGCAGATAACCAGTGGGGTATTTACTGTATTCGGTTTGCAACAACTGCAGGTAGGCCACTACCTGTGCACTATCGGCAGGTGACTGATAGGTGATATTGTAAGCCCCCGGTGGCAAAATGCTATCGGCCAGTACCGGTAAGCCTATACGTTGTGTGGCTTGCTGTAAGGCATCGCCCTTAGTGCCGGCCCATAAGGCAGCAGGTAAAAGCAATAAAAGGATATAGAACAGGGGGCGCATCAACGTATCAAACGTTTTTTACTCCAACTTTATTTCCTCGTCGTTATCATCAAAGAATTTGTAATCGGTGATGCCGAAGTCTTCGTTGGTAACAATGCTGATCCAGCGTTTGTATTTCATAAACCAGCGCATCCGCAGCGAAGGGAAACCTTTGCGGAGGTAAGCGCCGATAATAGGATGACAGTATAATTTCAGCTTGCTGTGGGTGTTCATCAGATGTTCCAGATCGCTTTGCATTTCGTCGATCAACAACAGCGAAGCATTGATTTGGCCGGTACCACCGCAGGTTGGGCACGATTCGGTTGTAGAAATGTTTATCTCCGGACGAACACGTTCGCGGGTAATCTGCATCAGGTTAAACTTACTGAGCGGCAGAATGGTGTGTGTGGCGCGGTCGAGATCCATAAACTCCTTCATCTTGTTCTGAAGAATCTTTTTGTTTTCGGGATTCTTCATATCAATGAAATCGATCACAACAATGCCCCCCATATCGCGCAAGCGTAACTGGCGGGCTACTTCTTCGGCGGCTTCGGTGTTTACCTTTAGTGCGTTGCTTTCCTGGTCGCCTTCCATGGTATTACGGTGGCCACTGTTAACGTCGATAACGTGCATGGCTTCCGTTTTTTCCATAATCAAGTAGCAACCGTTTTGCATGTTAACGGTTTTGCCAAAACTGGCTTTTACCTGGCGGGTAATACCAAACTGATCGAAAATAGGCGACTTGCCCTGGTAACGTTGAACGATATCTTTTTTATCGGGTGCAATACGTGCCAGGTAGCCTTCAATATCCTTGGCCACCGTAACATCGTCGGTTACAATTTTATGGAAGTCGGCGCTCAGTAAATCGCGGAGGATGCTCTGCGTTTTATCCAGTTCGCTCAACACCTTGGCTACCGGTTGGGCATGCTTTAGGTTGCGCATCATCTGCTGCCATTTCTCCTGCAGGCTTAGCAGATCCTGGTGCAGTTCGGCAGCGCCTTTGCCGGCGGCAACCGTACGCACAATAACACCAAAGTTTTTAGGCTTCAGGCTTTCAACCAGTACTTTTAAGCGTTTGCGTTCGTCGGCACTGTCAATTTTTTTAGAAACACCTACCGTGTCGTTAAACGGTGTAAGCACGAGGTAGCGGCCCGCCAGCGATACTTCGCAGGTTAGGCGCGGGCCTTTAGTGCTGATAGGTTCTTTTAATATCTGAACCAGAATGCTGTTCTTATTGGTAAGAACCTCTTTTACATTGCCGGTTTTTACTATTTGTTTCTGGATCTCGAAGTTGTTGAGCATTTGCTCGGGAGCCACATTGCCGGCTATGCACTGACCTGTAAATTTCATCAGTGAGCGGATATCGGGGCTAAGGTCGGTATAATGTAAGAAGGCGTCTTTTTCGTGCCCTACGTCTACAAAGGCAGCATTAAGGCCGGGCATCACCTTTTTAATTTTGCCCAAGTACACATCGCCTACGTTAAATTGGTTGTTCAGCCTTTCCTGGTGCAGTTCAACCAGGCGCTTATCCTCCAGCAGGGCTATATCTACACCATGGGTGTTGGAGTGAATAATGAGTTCTTTAACCACATAAATAGTTTAGAGGTCCTCGTTGGAGGACCCGTTTTTAATCAAGTAAGGTAAACCCGAAGTAGGAAAGGAAAGGAGGAAAAGAAATAGCGCCGGAAGGAAATACCGGCGCTATCAGGTATTACTTCTTCTTATGACGGTTCTTTCTAAGTCTCTTTTTGCGCTTGTGTGTCGCAATCTTATGACGCTTTCTCTTTTTTCCGCAAGGCATGGCTCTTGTTTTAGTTTATGTTTATTGAATCTTCTGTTTCCTAAGTTCCTCTATATGGGCCTGGATGGCTTTTTTAGCCTCCGGCTCCTTTACCGCTGCCGCACAACGCGTTAAGGCGTCAATGGCTTTTTCGGTGTTTCCCATGCTCTCGTACGCCTGACCTAACATAAGTAAGGCGTCCTGATTTTGGGGCGACAAATATAGAACTTTTTCCAAACGCGCAATGGCTTTATCAAATTGACCTGAAACCAGGCCAAAACGGGCCAGCATCAGCTGGGCGTCTACATTTGTAGAATCTTTGGCCACCATTTCGCGCAAAATCCCTACTCCCTGCATCGGGTTGCTGCCTGCCTCGATGTAAGCGGAGGCTAAACGCAGCTTATATTCATTGTTTTCGGGGTCAAGATTGGCGGCTTGTTCATAGCAGTGGATGGCGTTATCACCTAAAAAGTGAATCGCCTTCTCGTCGGGGGCGGTTTGCAGCAGTAACCCGTTATAATCGCCGGCGGCAATCCAGGATTTGGCAGTATTGCTTTGTTCGGCTGCTTTTACCAGGTAATGGGCAGCTGCGATAGGTTTGTCGAGCTTTTTATACTCTTCAGCCAGTTCGTTAAAGGAATTTATCTCCTTCAGCTTTTTTATCTTGTCCTTTGCCGATGCGTCGGTTAGCTGCTCGTCCACACTGGTTATATATCCTTCAATATCAAGCTTTTCTACTGCTTCGGCGGGCTGTTGGTGCCCCCCCGCCATGGGGGCCTGCATACCGGTGCCGGGTACCTGCTCCTTGTGTGTAGGAGCAAACAGGTAAATACCAGTGCCTATAAGGGCACAAACAGCAATTACGATAATTTGATTGCGCGACATGAGGCGCGAAAATAACAATCCTTTTTTCCCTTGGGGCAAAGGATAATAAGCCGGCGGAAGAAATAAAAAAAGAACCTGCTTGCGCGTAATTATGAAGCACTTATAATAAATAGGGAAATATTATATAAAGGGCTTGCTGCATGGATAGTGCAGTGGAGACATGAAAAAACCCGGAGCGGGGTAGCTTCCGGGTTTAATTTTTTTCTGGGTAGGGTTATTTGGTTTCTTCTGGCTTACTACGGCCCTTTTTAACGGCGTCCACAAACGTTTTGGCCGGTTTAAAAGCCGGGATGTAATGCTCCGGAATTACGATTGCCTCGTTGCGCTTTATGATGCGACCTATCTTCTTCGCTCTCTTTTTAGTAATAAAGCTCCCGAAACCTCTCACGTAAACGTTTTCACCAGCCTTAAGCGAATTCTTAACCTCGCGGAAAAAGGCTTCCAGGGCAACCAGCACATCTACTTTGGGAACACCGGTCAGGTCGGCTACCTTTGTAACAATGTCGGCTTTTCTCATAATCGTTGATTTTAACTTAAAAAATGTGGTTCAATGCAATACGATGGTTTTCATAAATATAGAAAATATTTCAGAAAACAAAATATGTGCCTATAATCACAACACGTATTTATCCTCTTTGTTCAGTTAAAATAAGATATGAATAATGAATTTTCCGGTTTTTTATTGCGTTGGAACAGAAACGTTAACGACCGGCAAATGCCCTGGAAGGGTGAAAAGGACCCTTACCTGGTCTGGCTTTCGGAGATCATACTGCAGCAAACACGGGTAGAGCAGGGCCTGCCCTATTACCTGCGCTTTAAAAAGCAATATCCAACTGTTAAAAAACTGGCTGATGCCCCTGAGGACGAAGTGATGAAGCTATGGCAGGGCCTGGGTTATTATTCGCGTGCGCGCAACCTGCACAGTACGGCCAAACATATTACCTATGTTCTGAAAGGCCGGTTTCCGGACAACTTTCAGGAGATTAAGGCTTTAAAAGGAATAGGAGATTATACAGCTGCAGCAATTGCCTCTTTTGTATTTGGCGAGGCAAAGGCCGTAGTGGATGGCAATGTAATACGGGTTTTGGCCCGTGTATTCGGCATAGCCACCCCCTGGGACACTACAGCAGGTAAAAAAGAGTTTGCTGCGCTGGCGATGGAGCAACTGCCCCCAGCGCATACAGGTGAGTATAACCAGGCTATTATGGACTTTGGGGCAGTGGTATGCACTCCGCAAAACCCCGCCTGCCCCACCTGCCCCCTGCAGCAACTTTGCGTTGCCTACAAGGGTAATTTGGTGGAAGAGTTGCCGGTACGCGCCAAGCGCACCAAAATACGAGAACGGTACTTTACCTATCTATTGGTAACGGATGGCAAAAAGTTGTTGATTCAAAAACGTACGGGTAACGATATTTGGCGTAACCTGTATCAATTGCCGCTGATTGAGAGTAAGACTAACTTACCTGCAAACCCCAAAGCCGCCATTAAAAAACTGCTGGGTGACGGACCTTTTGAAATGGAGAATACTGCACATGAGGAGACGCAAATGTTGTCGCATCAAAAAATTCACTTCCGGTTTCTGACGTTACGATGCAAAACTTTTAGTAATGTAAAATCGAATGAATTTCAGCTAATTGACATCAAAAAAATCAAATCATTCGCGTTTCCGCGAACTATTCATTTGTTTTTGCATCAAAAGTCGCTACTTTAGGTATATAATTGCACCGCCGCCGAAGGGCGGTTCATTTTTCAATCAATACAAGAACAAGCATCATGGTAAACAAAGTAATACTGATAGGCCGTTTGGGTAAGGACCCTGTTGTGAAGCACTTTCAGAACGACAGCGCAATAGCTGAATTTTCTCTGGCAACTACCGAATCATACCGCGATAAAGAAGGCAAGTGGAACGATATAACCGATTGGCACAACATTAAACTGCCTAACAAATACATGGCTGAGCGTGCTGAAAAGTATCTGAAAAAAGGCAGCAGCATTTATGTAGAAGGCAAAATACGCACCCGCTCATACGACGACAAAGACGGCAACAAGCGTTACGTAACCGAAATTATTGCAGAAACTTTCCGCATGCTGGATAAGCGCGGCGATGGTACATCGGAAGGCGGCAGCAGCAACTCCTATAGTTCATCCAATTCTTCATCGGGCATGAACGAAAGTGCACCTTCCAGCAATCAGATAGATGATGATCTTCCGTTTTAATTGAACGGAAGGATTGATGGAATAAATTTACTGAACGTTGGATAGTAGCCCCTTACCCCTGTTGGTTTTATTGCAGTCGCTGGTTAACCCACCTACCACCGCTGTACTGATAGCTAATGGTATTGTACTGGTGCTTATTTTTTGTTCGGCCCTGATGAGTGCCAGCGAGGTGGCCTTTTTTTCGCTTACAAAGCCGGAGATTGATGCGCTGCACGAAAGCGATAATGTAACCGACCAGCGTATTGCCACCCTGCTTGACAAGCCCCGCTACTTACTTTCCACCATACTTGTTACCAATAACCTGGCAAACATCGGCGTGGTGATCATCTCGTATTTTATTACCCGCGAGATGTTCAATTTTCATGACCTGACAATCGGCGGCATTGTGATACGCGATTTTGTTTTGGAGTTTTTGTGGAACGTGATCATTGTAACCTTCTTCCTGGTACTGTTTGGTGAGGCTACCCCTAAAGTGTATGCTACCCACAACAAGCTAAAAATTGCCCGGTTGATGGTGGGGCTGTTCAATGTGCTGGTAAAAGCGCTTGCGCCTGTAAACTATGTATTAGTGAACTCCACCAAAGGTTTAGAGAAACGGCTGAAGCGACATAACACCGAAATTGACCGCGATGAGATTAATAAGGCGATTGAAATTACCGTTGAGAAAAAAGAAAGCAAACAGGATGCCCGCCTGTTGAAAGGCATTGTACATTTTGGCAATACCACGGTAAAGCAGGTTATGCGCCCGCGCACCGAAGTGGCCGCCCTGGACTATGATTTGAACTTTACAGAAGTAATGGACCGCGTGAAAGAATGGGGGTATTCGCGGTTTCCGGTTTACAAGGACAATCTGGATAACATCGCAGGCGTTTTAAATATCAAGGATTTGCTGGAACACCTGAACCAGGATGAAAACTTTGGCTGGCAAAGCCTGGTACGCAAACCGTTTTTTGTGCCCGAGAATAAAATGATTGATGACCTGCTGCGCGAAATACAACAGAACAGAAAGCACCTGGCCATTGTAGTAGATGAGTACGGCGGCACCAGCGGCATTATTACGCTGGAAGATATTGTGGAAGAAGTTGTAGGTGATATTAAAGATGAGTTTGACGAAAACACCGACGGTGATTTTAAGAAACTGGACGACCGCAATTTTATTTTTGAAGGCAAAACATCGCTGAACGATGCCTGCCGTTTGATGGAAATTGACCCGAGCGCTTTTGATGAAGTGAAGGGGGAGGCAGAGACTATTGGCGGTTTAATACTTGAAATTGCCGGACGTATACCACGCAATGGTTACGAGGTAAAAAAGGGCAATTATAAATTCACCATCATTAACGTGGTAAATAACCGCATAGAGCGGGTGAAGGTTACAAATGAAGGAGCTTAAACATTTATTTTATACGGTTGGCCTGTTGACGGGTGTAGTTTTGTTATTGGCCGGCTGCGGTAACCACGATTATACGCCGAAACCAAAGGCTTATCCGCGCATTGCTTTTCCGGAGCGCAAATACGAATTATACGATCCGGCTGATTGCCCGTTCCGGTTTGAAAAGCCCGTGTATACCCAGGTGGTATACGATACCATGTATCAAGGCCATAAAATTGATGAGCGTTGCTGGATGAATCTTGTATTCCCTCCGTTTAACGGCACGGTAAACCTTACCTACAAGGATATTGATGACACTACCAACATTGCGCGCCTTATTGAAGATGCGCATACGCTATCGTATAAGCATACCAAAAAAGCCGATTACATTGATGAGATCCGCATAGCCAATAACCATGGTGTGGGCGGTTTGTTGTATGAGGTGAGCGGGGATGCGGCCAGTAACATCCAGTTTTTTTTAACCGATAGCAGCAAGCACTTTATACGCGGTGCGGTATACTTTTATAACCCGCCTAACAGCGACAGCATGGCACCGGTTATAGCCTTCGTTAAGGAAGACCTGCACCAGATGCTGAAGACATTTGAGTGGAAGTAGGAGCGCTTATTTAGAGAAGTGCTTGAGATTGCGGACTTCCGATTCCTCCAGGAAACGCCAGCGGCCACGCGCCAGATCCTTTTTGGTTAGCCCTGCAAAAAACACACGATCCAGTTTCATTACCTCGTAGCCGAGCGCTTCGAATATGCGGCGCACGAAACGGTTTTTGCCGGTGTGAATCTGTATGCCTATTTCGGCTTTGTTTTTTGGATTGGGGTAAGCTATTTCATCAACCTCGGCAATACCGTCCTCGAGCACTACACCACCTTCGGCAATTTTTTCGAAGTCTTCCATCAGTAATTTCTTGTCGAGAATTACATGATAGATTTTTTGCACTTCGCTGCTGGGGTGGGTTAACTTTTGAGCCAGTTCGCCATCGTTGGTAATGAGTAGTACACCAGTGGTGTTGCGATCTAAACGACCCACGGGATACAAACGCGGTTTAATAGGCGTTTTCATTTGCGGGTAAGCGCTGCGTATTAAATCCATTACGGTTTTGCGGCCGCGCTCGTCGTTAACGGTGGTAATAAAGTCCTTTGGTTTGTTCAGCAGCACGTAGAATTTCTTCTCCAGGCTCAGGTTCTTGCCATCAAACTCTACTTTATCCTTAGCGGTAACCTTGTAACCCATTTCGGTTACTACAGTGCCGTTTACTTTAACTTTTCCTTCTTTAATCAGCTCATCGGCTTTACGGCGCGAAGCTATGCCTGCATGGCTGAGATATTTATTCAGGCGAATTTCATCGCTCTGCACCGCATCGGGGCTGTAGACGCTGTCTTCTTCTTCACGCTCTTTCGAAAACTTTTTATTGAAGAATTCCTTTGCTTCTTCAGCAACGCCATCAAACTTACGGCGCTTTTTATAAGGTATGCCTGATGCTTTGGCAGGTTTGGGCCCGGCGAAATCAGCAGCAGGTTTTTTTCTGAATTTCTTTTCGGGAGCGCCATCGGAAAATGGTGCGGTTTTTTTACCGAACTTTTTTGCAGGCTTATCACCGAATTTTGAAAATGCTTTTTTCTTAAACTCTCCGGCAGGTGCATCGTCCTTACCGGCAGCAGGTTTTTTCTTTACAAACTTCTTAGGAGCATCTCCCTCAAATTTGGCAAAGGCCTTCTTAGGCTTACTGAATTTTTTATCGCCTTCCTGTATGGCGGTTTTCGCAACCGTCTTTTTAAAGCGGGGCTTGGAAGGCTTATCGCCGGAATTATCAGAAAAATCTTTTCGCACGCGTCAAAGATAAACTTTCGCGCAAAAGTTACACGCTAAAGATTTAGATGCCTTAGCACTTGCTTTACGTTCAACTAATACTGCTTATTTCAGTTCAACTGAAACAATCTCTACACGACGTTCGACTGCAGCGGCAGGATTGTAAACTGAATTGGGTTTGTCTTCGCGATTATCGCTGATGGTTTTAGCTGCGGTTTCTTCACCCATCGATTCGTTTTTAAGAGTGAGGGCGCCGCTTGCGATGTAAGGAAGTAAGATGCCTTCGCGATAATGGAAGAAATAATTGCGTAAGGATGCAACACGCCTGTAGCCGAGCTTAACGTTATACTCGTTGAAGTTAAGAGGTGAGCAATAACCTTTTATGGTGACTTCCAACTTGTTACCACTTTCTAGCAGGCCCAGCAACTGCGAGGTAAAGGCTACCAGATCGTAATAACCCTTGTCAACTTTATTGGTAAACAGCTCTGTTATTTGTTTGTCTCCTTCAGCCCGTTCTTCCTTTTTCAGCGATTTGGGATACTCGCGTGCGTATTCGTTGCGGAGCAGGGAGTAGGCTTCATAGGTTTGGCGATAATCCAGTTTGGTCGTATCGCTAAGGGTTTTAGCATCGGGTTCGTCGTTATGGAAATACAGCGTTACCGGTAGCAGCTGTTTTATTTTCCGGGTTGATTCATCAATAAACTTACGCGGTTCTACGGGGGTGGTTATTGTAGTAACTACCGGGGCGGTGGTAATTGGTGTATCGATGGTTACAATAGGTGGGGTAGAATGCGGGGTATCAAGTGGTGTTACGTTGTTCACTACAACCGGGGTATCGCGCTTTTCGATTTTGGGATTGGTTTTGTAAGCATAGATATCGTTGCAACAGGTTTCGGCTTCAATAAAGTAACTGCCTTTGCGGTTGCTGGTGAGATATGCTTTTGCATCATCGCCGGCGCGGGTATAGTATAAATCGTTTTGAGGCGAGTTAACAGGCATCAGCAGGTTTTGAGGTTTGCTCCAGGTGGTGTATTCGCCGGTGGTTTCAAAAATATCGTAAGCTCCGAAGCCATAGTGCCAGTCGCTGCTGAAGAACAGCTTCTTATCATTTACATCGTAGAACGGTGTGATCTCGTTGCCCTGCGTGTTTAAGGCAGCGCCTGCATTTACGGCATGCTCATACGTGCCATCCGCTTTTAAGCGCGCCATCCAGATATCCATATTGCCCTGTCCGCCGGTGCGGTCGGAGGCAAAGAACAACACTTCATTTCCCTGTTTATCGTAGCCCACGGAAGGCTGTGTATTGGTAGACGAGGGATCGTTAACGTGGTCGCTCAGCTTTTCTGCGTCGGTCCATTTAAAATTTTCGTAACGGGTAACATAGATATCACAGCGGGTATGGGTGGCATCCTTCTGTTCGCACTGGGTAAAAAAGAAGCGTTTGCTATCTGCGGTGTAAGCACCATTGCCCACATGCAGACTTTCGTTTACACCATTAGGGGTATATACCGGAGCAGGATTTGGCGGCTGGTTGTAAATGCGGGTGAGGTATTTTTCATTTTTCTCATCGCCGCTGATGTTGCGCAAGGAGGAAAACTGCAGCCTGTCGGGAAACACCGGGATAGGATTAAACTCCGATTTGGTGGTGTTTATTTCTTTGCCGAGGTGTTCGATTTTAATAGAATCCACCTGTTGTTGATGGTCAATTACCCAGGCGCAGGATTCCATTTCCTGTTGTGCTTTAGCGCTGTAATAGTCTTTCTTCTTGTATTTGTTTCTGAACTTTTTGAAAGCTGCCAGGGCATCTTCGGTTTTACATTCGCAAATGCTGCGCAGTGTTAAACCCAGCCAGAATTGGGTAAGCGGAAACTGGTTGGTTTTATCGTACTTGGCAACCATGCGATAGGCTGCTGCTGCACCTGCATAATCATTGAACATGCGCGAGGCATCGCCAAGCTTATAATACAGTTCAGGATTTTCGGGATCTTTTTTGGCGGCGTCCTCGTAGTATTGGGCAGCGGCAAAGTATTCGCCATCCGAAAACTTTTTATCGCCGGCCTTCAACAGTTGATTAACGGTTTGTGCCTGCAGTGCCGAGGGGCAAAGGCCTGAAAGCAGAAGAACTAAAATTATATAGGCTGTTGCGTTGCGCATGAGGTTATAGGAATGTAGGGCACACGGCACCGGGCTTATTAATTTTCTTTACGCGGGCCAGTATGTAAATAATGCTGGCTTCGAACCCACCATTATACCTGCTGGCGGCGCTAAGCTTTGTAAAGTTTATATCGTAGCTGAGGTTTACCTGCAGGTTATCGAAGTCCATACCTGCAAACAACCAGCCAGCATCTACCATACGGCCATAAGCACCCAGGTTAAGCGCTACCGTGTGTTGTATTTTTACCGGCAGATAATACTTGGCATGCAGGCCAAAGTCTACTTCCTGTTTTACATCCTGGCGCTGGAACATCAATTCAGGCACGAGGTCCACCCGTTTACTAACTTTTACCTGCGCACGAACGTGGGCGGTATAACGCAGGTTGAGCTTTACACTTTGGTCGTTAAAGTAGGTTTGGCTGGGCTGGCTTAGGTGTGCTAACGAAAAGCCAACCGTAACGTTGGTGCGGTCGTTTTTCTTCCAGCGGTAGGCTAGACCCAGGTTTAAATCGAAGAAATTGAACTTGGTACGGGCAAAATTTTCGTCGATGGCGATGGTAGGGTCGTAAGTGTCGCCGTTCCACTGGTTATCGAAATACAACTTGTTATAACTAAAACTGCGGTTAACAATACCAAACTGAACACCCAGCGATAAGGCGTGATGCTGTTGTTTATCGAGGGTTTTCATATAGGCTACCGACAGAGCCGTATTCAAGGCGGTAAAGCGCGAATCGCCGGCGCGGTCAAAGAAGAACACAAAGCCGCCACCTACACGGTCACCGTTGTTGAGTGTAACGAAATTCATTTCGGCTGAGGTGGAGAACGTATTAAAGCGCACGGGAACGGTAGGCCACTGGTTTTTATAGTTACCTACAAAGCGGAAGTCGCCATCGAAGAAATTGGTGTTGGCAGGGTTTTGATTTAATGGAGAAAAATTGAATTGCGAAAAGTGAATGTCCTGCGCGTTTAAGGCTTGCAGCAATAGCAAGGCAACTGCGAAAGGCAGGCAGGCCCTGAACAGCTTGTATGGTCTATGGTCTGTTGTACGTTGTGTTCTCATCGCAACAGCGTTACGTTACCTTTCTTAAAAAACTTTTCGCCGCCGGGGCACAGGCCTTCGGCGTAATAACCAAATACCGCAGGATCTAAACGCGCGCCTTTAAAGGTGCCATCCCATCCTTTGCTGATATCTTTTGTTTCAAACACTTTTTGGCCCCAACGATCGTATACCGCGAAGTATAAATTGGTGAGGTAATTGCCCCGCACATACAACACATCGTTTTTGCCATCGTTATTTGGGGTAAATGCATTGGGTATATAGATGTTACCCTCGGCACATGGCTTATTAAGTACTACTACTACAACCGAGTCGCGCTTTTTGCAGCCTTGTGTATCGGCAACTTCCACATAATAGGTATGGGTATTTGTTGGCCATGCCAGCGGATTGGCTATCTGTGTTTCACTTAGCGTTGGGTCGGCCGTCCATTGTATAGTGGCCACGCCCGCACTTAAGGTCAAGTTAAGTTGGGTGGTATCGCCAAAGGTGATGGTGTCTGGAGTAGCAAATGCATTTACATTCGGAATGCCCGAAAGCACATTGATTTGAATAGAAGCTGTATTGGAGCAGCCAAACTGGTTAGTAGCCGTAACGGTATACAAGGTATTTTGCGAAGGGCTAACCTGTGGTGTGGCTGTAGTGCCGCCGCTGATAATTTGATTAGCCGGTGCCCAGGTATAAGTAAACTGCTGGTTAGGCAGGCTATTGGTAACACTAAGGGTTAGGGTATCGCCGGGGCAAAGCACATCGCTGCCCTGCAGGTGCAGGGTGTCTTTAGTTACATAAACTGTTTGGTAAACGGTATCGGTACAAAGTCCGTTGGAAACCAATAAGCGATAGGTGGTGGTTTGCGAAGGTGTGGCAAATGGATTTGAAACGGTAACATCGCTTAAGGTAGCGCCCGGAGACCACAAATAAGTTGTGGCAGAATCAATAACCGGAGGTATACCTATTTGTATGCTCTGCGTGGTGCAAATGCTTAAAGAAGGTAGGCTATCGTTGCCATTGTTGCCGATTACAAGCACCTTTTTGGTGATGGTATCGCTGTAATTACAACTGCCGGGGTCCGTTACAATAAGGGTAACATCGTAAACGCCGGTTTGGGTGTAGGTATGCGTAGGGTTAAACTGGGTGCTGGTGCTGCTATCGCCGAAAAACCATTTATAGGTTGGGCTTAACACTGTATCGCTCTTGTTTAAAAAGCTGATGGGCACGTTGGTGCAGGCGTTGGGGAACTGGAAATCGGCCAGGCACAAAGGCACGTTGAGGTCGAATTTAAAAATGGCGTTGTTGCAGTTATTGCTATGGTTGGTTGGGCTAACCGCACCCGGCGTTGTAGGGAAATCATCGTTACTGCCGCAACCTGCACAAACCGATTGGTAAACAATGCCTTGTTTATCGAAACGGCTGGTGCCACCATCCACGTGTTCCTCGCTGATGTTGCCACCAATAAAGGTGGCATATGTGAGTGATGAAGCATCGTCTTTTAATACCATCAGGTAAAAGTCCTGGCCGTCGGTTGTGCCTTTCAATGCGTTGGCGGTTACGTCGAGGCCGGTGGTGCCGCCTGTGCCGCCCACAATGTTATTTACGCCCTGGCTACCCCAGCCGCAGGAATACACGCTGTTGCACACATCCACCAGGAAAGCGGTAGGTGAAATATCCGTAACGCCTAAGCCCCGTCCCCAGCTCGTGCTCCATATTAGGCTATCGAGTTGCGGGGTTATTTTCGCAATAAACTGACCGCCGTTGGGTTTGTTGTAAAGAGCATTCTTAATAAAGTTAGTGCCCGCATTATCGGCCTGGCCGAGTACAAATACGTTGTTTCCTTTATCCAGTTCTACGAAATAGATCTGGTCGTAATCGCCAAAGCCCAGGTAGGTAGAAGAAATCAGTTGCTGGCCGTTTTTATCGACGTGTACCACAAAGCCGTCGGCATCGCCACCGCCAAAGGCAGGTTGCAATGCGCCAGAGGTAACCGGAAAGTTGTTAGCGCGGGTGCCACCTGCTACAAACAGGTTCTCGTTGTTATCAATTGAAACCGAGTAGGCGGCATCGTCCTCTGTGCCACCAAAGGTAGTGCTCCATACCATACTGGTAAGGTTGGCATCCATTTTAAACACACAGGCATCGAGCCCGCCGCCGAAGTTATTTTGGAAGGTACCGGCAGTGCGGGGGAAGTTTGCAGACCGGGTGCAGGATACGATGTAAACGTTGTCCGATTTATCAATATCAATTTCTCCGCGCACTTCATCGGCATAATTATGCCTCAAAAAGCCCGGTGAGCTATAGGGTTGTCCGGCGCGATAGTTGATGCCATCATTATCTGAACCTCCTACATAGGTAGAAGCCAGCAATTGTGAGCCATCGGCACTAATCTTAGAAACTACAATATCGGAGCCTACCGTATAGTGTGCGGCAATGCCGTCAAACACACCGGGGTCGTTTCCGCCGTTAAAAGTGGTATCGAAAGCGTTTGTTGTTACGGGATAGTTGGTACAGCCGGTAGTGCCCAACATATACAATTCGTCGTTGCTGTTTACAATCAGGCTATGTGGCAGGTCCTGTCCATAACCGCCCAGGTAGGTGGAGTAAATGCGCTGGGTACCTGTGGCGTTGTATTTTGTTATACCAATGTCATCGCCGGGGTAGGTGCCGCCGTTGCTGAAGGTGATAATAGGGCCACCCACATAGTTCATTATATAATGGCCTACCACGAGGGGGTATCCGGTACCGAAAACAGAACCCGCTGCAAAGCCGTTGCCCTGAGAGTCGTAGGTAGCCGAGTAGCCAAAGTTATCGGCTGTTGAGCCGGAATAGGTAGAGAACACCAGGGTGGGGTCAATTACCAGTTCTTGTTTGTTGTTGTAGGAGCCCAGTTCAAAAGTTACTGTATTGCCTGTAATGGTGAATTTGCAATTTACATTAACCCGGCGGCCATTTATTTGCTGGTAGGCTACGGGTTGCATATCCGTAATGTCGCCTACTGTAGTTTTGATCACCAGAGCACCTTCGTTAGATAGGGAAAGGCTATCGGCACCCTGGAACTGCATCCTGAGTTGTGCAGGGTTAGCGCCCGGGGCAACGATGTATTGATATTTCAAACCGCCCTGTTCGGCATTTACCTCGAGGTTGATGCCCGGGTACAGGGACTTGTACGTTACTTGCTGGTAGGCGTGTACCCCGCCTGCCCATTTACTTTTATCATTCCCTATAAAGTAGTTGAAGTATTCTTTAATGGTTTCCGAGCCACTGTGCTGTACCTGACCGGATGCCCCGGCAAATACAATTTTAAATGCATGCCAGTGCATAGTGTAATCAATAGTGTGCTGGTAGTTTTCGAGGCGATGGTGATCGCCTTTAATGCGCAGTACGTCGCGCGTATCGAACAAATTAAAAGTTAAGCCGTGCTTTTCAAAGAATACCGCTCCGTTCTTCAACTCGCCTTTGTATAACACGTTTGTTTCCCATTGGCCCTTGTTTTCCTTAAAGCTGGTGCAGCCAATACAAGTTGCGGCTTGTAGGGTGCATACGTGGACTTGTAAGATTAGCAGTAATAATAACAACCGGCGCATAGGTGCTTTGCGTATTAATAGCAGTCAAGTTTAGGTAAAATAAACTTTAACAAATGCCCTAAAACTGACCACCGCTACATGAATGTAGCAATTAAAGCACACAAACAAGAAGCCATGAAAAAGGAAATCACAAGAAGGTTAGCAGGCATCATTGCCCTCCTGTTTGCCTTCGCTGCACAGCACGCTGATGCACAATTCGGCGTTATGGACGGCCAGTATTACAAAGGCATGGGTGTAGATTATAAATGCACCGGCGGCGTAGTATTACCCGATAGTTCGGTAATACTTACCGGCAAATTTGCTTATGTAAATCAAACCAGCATTAATGGATTGGTTAAACTGTTTGCCGACGGCAGCATTGACAATTCCTTTAATATAGGAACCGGGGCTAATGACCACGTAAACGTTATTATCCGCCAGCCTGATGGTAAATTGATTATCGGTGGCGACTTTACTGTTTTTAACGGGGTAACCGTTAACCGCATAGCCCGCTTAAATGCAGATGGTAGTTTGGATTTGGCCTTTTTAACCGGAAGCGGTTTCAATAATTCCATTTACACGCTTTATCTGCAGAGTGACGGTAAAATATTGATTGGCGGCGCTTTTACCACTTATAATGGTGCAAACGCGGGTCGCATAATCCGCTTGAATGCCGATGGCAGTCGTGATAACACCTTTACTGCGGTGCCCGGCGCCAGTGCTGCTGTATTTGCCATTGACCGAAACTCGGCAGGCCAGTTTGTTATAACAGGTGACTTTACCACCGTTAACGGCCGTGGTGCTAACCGCATTGCCCGCCTGGACGCAACAGGCGTTGTAGACCCGGGATTTAATGCCGGCGCCGGTGCCAATAATACCGTAACCTCTGCCTGTGTGCTTGCTAACGATCAAATTATCATCGGCGGCTATTTTACCACGGTAGATAGTGTTAGCAGCCCCCGCATTGCCCGTTTGAATGCAGACGGACAACGCGACAGCACCTTTCTGGTGAGTACGGGATTTAATAACAATGTAAACGAACTGACCATACAGCCCGATGGTAAAATTCTGGTTGTTGGTGGATTTACCGCTTACAACGGTTCGGGTTTAAAACGGATTGCCCGCCTGGAAAGCAACGGCGCTAAGGATGCAACTTTTAAAATTGGCAATGGAGCGGACCTTAGTCTGAATACGGTGTTTTTAAACCCTGATGGAAAGATATATGTAGGCGGCACCTTTACGCTTATCGATTCGTTTGCACGCCTGCGTATTGCACGGTTAAACACTAACGGCACCGTTGACAGAAACTTTATGGGCAACTCGCGCTTTAACGGCGCGGTTAACGCTACGGCATTTCAGTCGACCGGTTTAACGATTGTAGCCGGCAGCATGACTACCCATAACAAAGATGTAATAGGCCGTATTTGCCGTCTTGATTTAAGTGGTGAAGTGGATCCTTCATTTAATACCGGTGGCGTTGGCGCTAACGGCCTGATTCGCGCTCTGGTTGTACAGCCTGATGATAAAATTTTGATTGTTGGTGACTTTACGAAGTATAACAATGTGAATTGTTACCGGATTTGCCGGTTGAATGCAAACGGAACACTGGATGCCTCGTTTACGACGGGTACCGCATTTAACAGCATTGCCTATGCCGTAACCCTGCAACCGGATGGAAAGATAATTGTAGCCGGTAACTTTACTAACTACAATGGTTCATCGGCCACGCGTATTGTGCGCCTGAATGCAAATGGAACTATTGATGCCTCCTTTAACACAGGCGCAGGCTTAAGTGCCGCAGGATTAAAATTGCAATTGCAGCCTGACGGCAAAATAATTGCCGGCGGTTCGTTTACCACCTATAATGGAGCTACGGCCAATCGCATTGTGCGGATAAATACAGATGGCAGCATCGACAACAGCTTTACCGCAGGTAGCGGCCCTAACAATAACGTGCAGGCACTTGCCCTGCAAGCCGATGGCAAGATTGTAATTGGCGGTAATTTTTCGAGCGTTAACGGCTCTGCCAAATTACGCATAGCCCGCTTGAACAGCGACGGCACATTGGATGCTACCTATACAGCCTCTGTAAATGCACAGGTGTTGGATTTGCTTTATATAAAAGGAGGTGTATTGGCCGTTGGTCAGTTTTCAACTGCAAACGGTGTAGTGCGCAACCGTTTAGCGTATTTTGATGCAACAGGCCGGCTGGACACTGTTACCTATGCTTATGTAAAAGGTACTACCAACGGTAATATAAACACCGCTGCTTATAACAGCGTTGAACGCCGGGTATTATTAGGCGGCACATTCACCGATTTTGAAGGTGCACTGGCTAACAGGCTTGCCCGCGTAAATGCAGCTAATCTTGAAATTCTGTGGTCGTCGGAACAACTTTGTCCGGGTGCTCAGTTTTACATAAGCGGCAAAACCACCAATACGCTGGTTGCAGGCAATACCTACAAAGTGCAACTTTCCGATTCCAATGGTTATTTCAACAACCCTGTAACCGTAGGCTCTAAAACATCGGTTGCCACTAGCGATTCTATTTTAATCACTATTCCTGCTAATACGGCATCGGGCAATAACTATCGCTTACGTATTACCACCACTGCTACTGTTGATACCAGCTATTATACAGCGCCTTTCGCAATTAAAGCATTACCTGCACCGGCTGTAACGGTGAGCGGTGCTACCTCGTTCTGCGCAGGCAATAGCGTAACCTTAGGTGCTCAAAACGCTATCAGCTATTTGTGGAGTAATGGAGCTACTACCGCTTCGCTTGCAGCTTCTGCAACAGGCAGCTATGTAGTTACTGCTACCTATGCCCATGGTTGCCAGGCGGTATCAGCACCGGTTAGCGTTACTGTACATGCAGCACCCGATTCGTCTATCAGTATTGCTTCGGCCAACCTTTGCGGTAGTGCCATTCAATTGCAAGCTGCACCGGGTTTAAGTTACAGTTGGAACACCGGCGCTACTACACAAAGCATTTCGGTAAATACAGCCGGCACTTATACTTTACAATTAACTAACAGCTTTGGCTGCACGTCTGATTCTGCCATAACCGTTAACCCAGCTAATATGGCCAGCAATCTTATTTCTGCGAATGGTCCAACCTCGTTGTGCCCCGGCCAAAGTGTGGTGCTGTCATCAATACCAAATTTAACTTATACCTGGAGTAACAGCCAAACTACACAAAGTATAACTATAACCAACGCCGGCAATTATAGCGTAACCGTTACAGATGGCTCGTGTTCGGCCACCTCTACGGTAGTTGCTGTTGTTACCAATGCCGCTCCCACCAGCACAATTACCGCACCTACTACCCAATTATGCAGCGGCAGCTCAACCCAGTTAAGTGCACCTGCGGGTTTAACTTATAACTGGAGCAACGGCCAAACCACTGCTACTATAACTGTGAATAATGCCGGCACCTATGTTCTTACTGTAACAGATGCCAATGGATGTTCTGCCACTTCATCAAAAACTATTATTGCCGGAACAGCGCCTAACAGCACAGTAACTACCGGTGGTTCAACTACTATTTGCCAGGGTTCATCGCTGCAGCTAACAGCGGCACCGGGTTTAGCTTATCAATGGAGCACAGGGGCCACCACGCAAAGTATCAGCGTAACTGCTGCCGGCGCTTATAAGGTTACTGTAACCGATAATTCCAGCAACTGTTCGGCTGCATCAAACCCCATTACACTTACAGTTAAACAGGCACCTACAGCATCTATCAGTGCAACGGCATCTGCCATTTGCCCTGCTGCGTTTACCACCTTAACCGGCCCGGCTAATGTGAGCTACCAATGGAGTAATGGAGCCAATACTTCTTCGCTGGTTGTTGGCCCGGGCACTTATACCCTTACCGTTACCGATGGCAGCAATTGTACTGCTTCGGCTTCTCAAACAATAGCTGCCTTAAATGGTCCGGATACCACCGTGATGCTTTCAGGTGCTACTGATATTTGCGATGGCGAGACCGTAACCATCTCAGCCGGCTCGGGTAGCGGCTTTAGCTACAACTGGAGCAACGGTTACAGCAGTCAAAGTATAACTGTAACCAGCGCTGGCACCTATCGTGCCACTGTTAGCGATGCCGCTACACATTGTATGGCTGTTACCAGCCCGGTAACCGTAACCATTAAACCCGTACCGGCCATAACCTATAGCCTGCCTGCTGACCGCGTGTGCAATACAGCCGGTGTTATACAATTGAACAATGCAAGCCCGGCAGGAGGTGTGTTCTTTGTAAATGGTTGGGTAGCAAATGAAGTGGACCCTTCGCAATACAACAACACCAACGTAATTGTTACCTATGTATACAGTGCAAGCAATGGTTGCGAAGCTTATAAATCCGATACTGTATTTGTTGAAACCTGCACAGGCATCAGCGAGATAGGCCAGGCGGGTATATCGGTATATCCTAACCCGGCACGTAACTATATTGTAGTAGCCGATCCGCAAAACAGCTTAACCAGGGTTGAAGTGCTGGACATGCTGGGCCAAACAGTTGTAAGCGAAACCGCCGATATACCGAAAGGCCAGATAAGCCTGAACATCGCTCAATTGGCCGCAGGCAACTACTTTATTGTTACCAACAATCAAAAATTCAAGTTTATAAAAACCGAGTAAGCTTAAAGATCCTTTTTTCATGTGCAAGAGAGAGCGTCCGTAGTGGCGCTCTTTTCTTTTTTATGCCCTGCTTTAGTTAGCGTTAGCTTACAGGGGCTGAAACGTTTGAGAAAATTGCTTTTTTTGTGCGCAACTAAACAGCACGATGCCATGAATGCGAATGATGCGCTTGACCTGATCAAACAATCCGTAAAATCCCTTCGGGAATCGGGTTTAATTGAAACGGAATTTGAAACAACATCTGATACAGTTTTACTGGGCACCGGAGCTGCCCTTGATTCCATCAGTTTAATAACCTTGCTTTCGGACGTGGAGGAGAAGGTATCCGGTAAAACAGGAAAGGAAGTATTTCTGGTTTTAAATGAAGTACACGACTTTAACGAAGACAAACAAAACCTAACGGTTGATACACTTGCCCGTTATATCGAAAAAATAACCGCCTGATTTGGATAAGCATCAAACAGTAGTAATTACCGGCACCAGCAAAGGCATGGGCAAGATGCTCGCCTCCTTTTTTCTGGCGCAGGGCCACCGTGTGTTTGGTTGCAGCCGTAGCGAAACCGACCTGGTGCATGAAAACTACACACATACTGCTGTGGACGTTACCGACGAACAACAAGTAATGAGCTGGGTGCGCAGTATAAAGCGGGCAGCAGGGCGGATTGATATACTTATCTGCAATGCTGCTGACACCTCGGCTAATAAATTAGTAGCCACCACCACGGGCGCTGATTTAGACCGTATCCTGCAAATTAATTTCAGAGGCACTTTTTTGGTGTGCAGGGAAGTTTCGAAAATAATGATGCTGCAAAAGTATGGCCGCATTATTAATGTATCATCTATGTCGGTAGGATTACACGAAGAAGGTACTGCTGCTTATTCAGCTTCGAAAAGCGCGGTGGTGGAATTCACCAGGATACTGGCAAAGGAGATGGCCCGTTTTCAGGTAACCTGTAATGTAGTTGCGCCATCGGTTTACCTAACCGAGCAGGTACAGGAAAATTTAGGTGGTGAAATTTTAAAGAAGGCTGTAGAACAACTTACTATTAAAATGCCCCTCAGCGATCAGGATATTTGCCATACGATTCAATTTTTAGCACACCCATTCAGCGGTCAAATTACAGGCCAGGTGCTTTACCTTGGCCTGGTAGTATAATGCAACTATACAACCATCCACCCTTTGAGATATATCAATTGGAAGGCTACACCCGCTGGCGCGAAAACGCCTATGTGTTGTTACACCCCGCATTGCAAGTGGCGCTGGTTGTTGATCCCGGAGGAGGTGCAGAGGAAATAGCAGCCTTGTTACAGCAAAAGCAGGCAACAGCTGTTTATATTTTGCTAACACATGCGCATCACGATCATGTGGCCGCCGCCGCGCAGCTTTCGGACCTGCTGCAACTGCCCTGCCTGGTGCACCCAAAAGATGTGACATTATTGAAGCAGGCGCCCAACTACGCGCTGGTTTTTGATAAAAATAAAATAACTGCCCCCAGGGAGGTGTTAATGCTGGACCCGGAGGCAGGTTTACCATTTGCCGGTGGAACTTTGCAAATACATCATTTACCGGGGCACACCAACGGCAGTGTAGTGTTTAGCGGCAGCAACTTTGCGTTTATCGGCGACTTGCTGATGCTTGCCGGAAAGGGCCGTACCGATTTACCGGGAGGCAATGCGGAATTGCTTGACCATTCCCTGCAGTTGTTGCCGCAGTTATTTAGTGATGAAACTATTTTTTATCCCGGACACGGGGCACCCTTTAGGCTAAAAGATGTGGCGCATCTGATTAGTTAAGTATTCCTGAAAATAGCTATACCTACCGAGTAAAAATGGAAATCGCCACTAAAGGCATGGTCCGTAAACTTTACCTGTATCACCATGTTTTCGTAACCCTTGGGCGCTTTGCCTGGGGCAAAGGCAAAGTTGGTGTAGGTTTTATAGGCATCCTTACCTTCGGTTACTGTAAGCGATACTCCTTTTATTTTGAACGCCTTTATTTTTTGAATCAGGTTTTTGTATTGTGCGTCGGCAACGCTTTTTACTTCCGTGTTTTCGTAACGTACTAACAGGGCAGGATATTTATCCTTCGGGTAAATTTTAGCAATGTAGGTTTCAGCAGCACTATCGATAGCTGCTTTGCATTTCCAGGAGATGCGGCTGGTATCTTTTTTCGACACCTCCTTTTCGCCTTTCAATTGCTCAAAATTGGTAGGATAGCCTTCCACCAACTTTGTTAGCTGCGACTGAAAATTGCTTTGTCCGAATGCAGTAAAAACAGAAAAAATAAGAAATAGCCCTATGTAATTTTTCATAGAGGCTAAAATAACAAACACGGGGCCAAATTTGCCCATAGCCCTACTGCTGTCATACGCCTGCGGTTTGTTAACAAACCTTATAGCAGAGGCGGGCTGTGCCGGGGAAAAAAAATTTGGAGTTTAGAAAACATTGCCTAACATTGCATAGTTATCGCAAACGATAGTTCCCGCAGGTAATCGTTTTATTCTCTCAAAACTTTACAGTTACCAAAGTTCCGAACGCATAAAATGATTTTATAGGGCCGTATAGTGCCACCTGCACCAAACAAATAAACTCTGGTGAAATTTTTTAATACAACGTTTTAACAACAAACATTCCAAGCATGTACGACATTTTGCAGTTGAATGACATGATCCTGCCTGAACTGAAGGAGATTGCCGAAAAACTAAAAATCAAGGGCACCGATAAACTCGAAAAGCAAGCTATCATCCTTAAAATACTTGACGCCCAGGCTCTCAGCCCCGAATTACAGGCCGCCAGTGAAGAAGCGCCTAAAGACAAGGACAAAAAGAAAACCCGCGCCCGCAAGCCTATTGATCCGGATTTGAAAAAGAAGGCTGAAAAAACAGCGGAACCTGAAGCAGAACCTGCTGCAGAGGAAGAAGAAGCGGAGCAGATACAAACACCTATTAAGCGCGAAGTGGCCCGCCCTGTAGCAAATGAGGAGCAGCCACAGCAAGATTACAGCGAAGGCAATAACGACAACAACGGCAACAACGAGGGCCGTGGCCACGAAGACTTCCGTAAAAAAGAAATTTTTAGCGTAGAGTCGGATGCTACTATTGAAGGTGAAGGTGTGCTGGAAATGATGCCTGATGGCTATGGCTTCCTGCGCTCTTCGGATTACAGTTATCTTTCTTCGCCCGATGATATTTATGTATCACCATCGCAGATTAAACTGTTTGGCCTTAAAACCGGTGATACCGTAAGCGGTTACATCCGTCCGCCGAAACAAGGCGAAAAATATTTTGCCCTGCTGAAGGTAGATACCATTAACGGCCGCTTACCGGAGGAAATCCGCGACCGCGTGTCATTTGATTACCTGACACCGCTGTTTCCGCACGAAAAACTGAACCTGTTTACTACGCCTTCTAACATTACCACCCGTATCATTGATCTGTTTACCCCAATAGGTAAAGGTCAGCGGGGTATGATTGTGGCGCAACCTAAAACGGGTAAAACCACCATATTAAAGGAAATAGCCAATGCTATTGCCACCAACCACCCTGAGGTTTACTTGATTGTATTGTTGATTGACGAACGTCCGGAAGAAGTTACCGATATGGAACGCAGCGTTAAAGCCGAGGTTATTGCCTCTACCTTTGATGAGCCTGCTGACAAACACGTTAAAGTATCGAACATTGTATTGCAAAAAGCCAAGCGTTTGGTGGAATGCGGCCACGATGTGGTAATTCTTTTGGATTCTATCACCCGCTTAGCCCGTGCGCATAACACGGTGGCTCCTGCTTCCGGCAAGGTGCTTTCAGGTGGTGTAGAAGCTAATGCCATGCAGAAACCCAAGCAGTTTTTTGGTGCTGCCCGTAAAATCGAAAACGGCGGTTCATTAACCATCCTGGCTACAGCGCTTATCGATACCGGCTCAAAGATGGATGAGGTGATCTTTGAAGAATTTAAAGGTACCGGTAACATGGAATTACAATTGGAGCGCAAACTGAGCAACAAGCGTATTTACCCTGCTATCGATATCGTGGCTTCCAGCACCCGTCGCGACGACCTGTTATTAAGCAAAGAGGTGATCAGCCGTATGTATGTGCTGCGTAACCACACCGCCGATATGACTGCTGAAGAGGCGATGAACTTCCTGATGCAGAATATGAGAGGAACCAAGAGCAATGAGGAGTTTTTAGTGGCGATGAACAACTAAGAAGCCCCGAACTGCCACAAAAACCCACTTTAGAGCGCTAAAACCCAATATCCGCGCGCTTTTTAGCTTGTTTTTGTGAGAAATTGGAATACTTTTGCCGTCCCTTAAACGGAAAAGAAATAAGTTTAGCGGGTGAAATAAGCCAAAGAGCGAGGTATACAAAGAAGTATGCATCAACTGGGGCGAATTGCATCCGGCCATTTAAAATCAAAATACACAGATGAAACGGACATTTCAACCTAGCCGCAGAAAGAGAAAAAACAAGCACGGCTTTAGAGAAAGAATGAGCACTAAAAATGGAAGAAAAGTTCTTGCACGCAGAAGAAGCCGGGGAAGAAAGAAACTCACGGTATCAGACGAGAAAAGACTTAAGTAGTCTTGACCGTTCTGTATCTTTTGCCGCGTTTGATATAAGCAAACTGGCAGGTAAAAATACATTCGGAAGGTCCGAGAAGTTAAAAAGCCGAAAGCTGATTGATCAGCTTTTTAAGGAGGGTAAATCTGTTAGTAAAAGCGGGTTTACCCTTGTTTATTTAGCCACGCCCCTGCAGGTGATGTATCCTGCGCAAACAGGGTTTTCGGTGCCTAAGCGGCACTTTAAACATGCGGTTGACCGCAACCGTATGAAGCGCCTGATGCGCGAAGCTTACCGGCAGAACAAACTACCCCTGTATACCAGGTTGGCGGAGGCACAAAAGCAATTGGCCATGATGTGGGTTTTTAAAGGCCGCAAATTAGCCACCCTGTCCGAAACCATAGCAGCCATTCAATATTGCCTGAATAAACTGAATCCATGAAAAACCCGCTAAGCCTGTTGTTTATCGGCATTATTAAGCTGTATCGCATTTTTTTATCACCCATTTTACCGCCAAGCTGCCGGTATACCCCAACCTGCAGCGAATATGGCATACAGGCCATCACCAAATACGGCCCCCTAAAAGGTGGCTGGCTTACCCTTAAACGAATTTCGCGTTGCCATCCGTTTGGCGGCAGCGGTTACGATCCGGTGCCTTAGCAGCTGATAAGGCACTAAAGCCTTTCGCCTTGCCTGCGCTCCAATTCCTTCTAAAATCCCGGTAGGTGTATCCCAGCGCTTACTATCCACATCGGGTGTTTCAACATCTTGCTAAAAAGTAGCCGCCACTCTGTGTTTTTTAGCAGCATGAAGAACCTCGCCATTTTTGCCTCGGGTAATGGCTCAAACGCCGAAGCTATTATTGAGTATTTTAAGGATAGGTCCAATGTAAAGGTGGTGTTAGTGCTTACCGGCAACCCAAGGGCGGGCGTGCTGAAAATAGCGCACCAGCACAAGGTGATTTCCACCATTGTTTCAAAAGATGCGTTACAAAACGAAGAGGTGATGAACAAGCTGCTGGGCGCACTGAATGTAGACTTCATAGCGCTGGCTGGTTTTCTGCAAATGGTACCGGCTTACCTGCTTAAAAAATTTCCTAATCGTATCGTAAATATTCACCCCGCATTGCTGCCTAAGTTTGGTGGCGCAGGTATGTATGGCTTAAAGGTGCATGAGGCGGTATTGGCGGCCGGTGAAACCGAAACGGGAATGAGTATTCATTACGTAAATGAACGTTATGATGAGGGTGAGATAATTCTACAAAAAAAAGTAGCCATCTCCGCTTCTGAAACGCCTGAGCAAATTGCGGAAAAGGTAAAAGAACTGGAACACGAATGGTATCCAAAGGTGATAGCTGGCTTGCTTGCTTAATCCTTGCTTTTAGGCTATTTTCAGAGCATGAAAACACATGTTTTTCTTCTACTGCTACTGGCTCCTTTGGTCTGTAATGCCCAAATGCCCTTAAGCACCAGCGAAGCTTTCGATTACCATGTTGGCGACACGTTGGTTCTAAATATCATAGAAAATGCAGAAGGGCTTCACCCAACTTCATTAGGGTATTATACCTATGTGGTAATTCAACGAACTAATACGATAAATCAAATTGATTATAGAATACAAAGAAATTCACACCCAACTCCCTCGGAAGCCGGTGGGACACTGGATACAATTTCTCAGAGCTACGCTGTTGGCGGTGTAATTTATTGTTCATTGCCGCCTACTGTGGCTCCATCTTATCCACTTGATACAGTTTGGGGTGAGCAGGTAAATGGACTTGACACAACCTTTTGTTCGGATAACATCCGAACAACGAAGTGGGTGAAGCACTACTCCTATAGTGCCAGCGGACATGAAATTTATGGAGCGGGCCTCGGCCTTATTGAAAGTTATTATCCCAGTGCTTATCAGGACCAATGGCAGATGTGGCATTTCAATGTTAAACTTATTAAATTGGTTTACGTACATAAAGTAAATGGCACTGCTTGTGGAAGTCGGATTTATCTTGGCTTAAATGAATCTTTGCAAACGCCCCCGGCAATAGTGTACCCGAACCCTTCGTCCGGCAATTTTAACCTGCAGCTAGCAGAGGGCAGCGAGCAAGGTTTATTTTCTTTGTTTAATACCATGGGCGATAAGGTACTGGAGGAGCCTATTGGCCAAAACCTTAGCCAGATCAATTGCTTCGGATTGTCAAGCGGGCTTTACTTTTGGAGATTAGAGATTCAGGGCAAACCAGGGGCTAACGGTAAATTGGTGTTACAATAGTCCTAAATCAACATCCGTTAGTAATCGTAGCTTAATTCACCGATGCTACGTTTATTTTTGCGCGCAAATTTTAACCCATGCGTCGCAAAATCAAATCTGCCCTTATTTCGGTTTATTACAAGGACAAGCTGGACCTGATTGCTAAAGAATTAGACGCACTTGGCGTGCAGATTTACAGCACCGGTGGCACCCAGAGTTTTATTGAAGGACTGGGCATAAAAGTTACACCTGTGGAGGAGTTGACTTCGTACCCCTCTATTTTAGGTGGCCGTGTTAAAACCCTGCACCCGAAAGTGTTTGGAGGCATTTTAGGCCGCCGGGATAATGAAAGCGACCAAAAAGAAATGGCCCAATATGGCATTCCGGAACTGGACCTGGTAATTGTGGATTTATATCCTTTCGAAGAAACCGTAAAGGCGGGTAAAAGCGAAGAGGATATCATTGAGAAAATAGATATTGGCGGTATATCGCTGATACGTGCTGCGGCTAAAAACTTTAACGATACCCTGATCGTTTCCAGCAAGGGCGAATACGAGGAATTACTGGCCCTGTTACAAAGCAAAAAGGGCGAAACCGACCTGGAAGACCGCAAGCGTTTTGCCGCCCGCGGTTTTATGCTGAGTTCGCACTACGATACCCTTATTTTCGACTACTTCAACCGCGAATTCAACTTTGAAGTTTTCAAACAAAGTCAGCTAAGCGGCAAGGTATTGCGCTACGGCGAAAACCCACACCAGCGCGGTGTGTTTTTCGGCGATCTGGAAGAGGTGTTCACTACGCTTAACGGCAAGGAATTAAGCTACAATAACCTGGTGGATGTAGAAGCTGCTGTAAACCTGGTAGCCGAGTTTACTGAACCTACTATTGCCATTATTAAGCACACCAACAGTTGCGGCCTGGCTACACGCAGCACGATTGCCGAAGCGTACAAGGCTGCCTTTGCCTGCGATACCACCTCGGCCTTCGGAGGTATTATTGCGGCTAACCGCACCATCGATGTGGCTGCGGCAAACGAGATGAACACCTTGTTTTTTGAGGTGCTGATTGCACCGGGTTACGAGCCCGAGGCACTCGCTATTTTGAAGAGCAAAAAGAACCGTATTATCCTGGAACAAAAGGCCGCCAAAGGCCCTAAGCCGGTAATGCAATACAAGAGCCTGTTGAACGGCGTTCTGGCGCAGGATATTGACAATAAGGCCGAAGTCCGTGCCGATTTTAAAACGGTTACCACCAAGGCCCCAACCGAGGCCGAACTGGCTGATTTAGAGTTTGCCATTATTGCAGTTAAACACCTGAAAAGCAATGGCATAGCCCTTGTTAAAAACCGTCAGCTTATAGGCAGTAACTGCGGCCAAACCAGCCGGGTTGATGCGCTGCAAAATGCCATCCGCAAAGCGGCTGAATTTGGTTTTGATACCAAAGGTGCAGTAATGGCAAGCGATGCGTTTTTCCCATTCCCGGATTGCGTTAACATTTCGGCAGAGGCAGGCATTACAGCTATTGCCCAACCCGGTGGAAGTATCAAAGACCAGGATAGCATTGATGCAGCTAACAAACTGGGCCAGGCTATGGTATTTACCGGTGTGCGGCACTTCAAACATTAGGCATTTTCTGAACGGTTTACGCAGGTTGTAACAAGGCCGCGGTACGGCAGTTAAGGCAGCTTGAAATTTCCTTTAATGTTTTCGCAATTTTTGTTGAAAAACATGCGTTTATTCTCTCGGGATTTTCTCTACTTTGCCCGCTAATTGCCGAACCCTTAGAATCTATATAGCCTCATGGCCTTATTTAACTTCCTTACACAAGAAATTGCCATTGACCTTGGCACTGCAAATACATTAATTATTCACGGAGATAAAGTGGTGGTAGACGAGCCCAGCATTGTGGCTATCGACCGCCGTACCGATAAGGTTATTGCGGTGGGTAAGCGCGCCATGCAAATGCACGAAAAAACCCACGAGAACATCAAAACCGTTCGTCCGCTAAAAGATGGCGTTATCGCCGACTTTAAAGCAGCAGAAAGCATGATACGGGAGATGATTCAGATGATCTACGACAAAAAGAAACCACTGTTTCCTCCGCGCTACCGTATGGTTATCTGCATCCCTTCGGGTATCACCGAAGTAGAGAAGCGTGCGGTAAAGGATTCGGCTGAACAAGCCGGCGGGCAGGAGGTGAAGATGATTCACGAACCCATGGCAGCCGCCATCGGTATAGGTATTGACGTAGAAGAGCCCAACGGCAACATGATCATCGACATCGGCGGCGGCACTACTGAAATTGCGGTAATAGCGCTTAGCGGAATTGTATGCGATCAGAGTATACGTGTGGCCGGTGATGAATTTACGCTGGACATTGTTGATTACATGCGTCGTCAACATAATATGTTGATTGGTGAACGTACGGCTGAACTGATTAAGATTAATGTAGGCTCGGCGCTTACAGATATTGATATTCCGCCGGATGATTTCCCGGTGAACGGCCGCGACTTGATGACCGGTATTCCTAAACAGATTATTGTTTCGTATTCAGAAATCGCCCACGCTATCGATAAGAGCATTTCGAAGATTGAAGAAGCGATACTGAAGGCGCTGGAAACTACTCCTCCGGAACTGGCAGCGGATATCTTTAAAACCGGTTTATATCTTACAGGTGGCGGTGCCCTGTTGCGCGGTTTAGATAAGCGTATCAGTCAAAAAACAAAGTTGCCTGTGCATGTGGCCGAAGATCCACTGCGTGCGGTGGTGCGTGGAACCGGTATTGCATTAAAAAATATTGGCAAGTTTACCTTCCTGATGGACGAGTAAACGGATAAGCAAACAGCAGGCGCCGGGTGCAGGCCGGCGCTGTTTTATAGTCGCCCTATTGTTGCATTGTTATGTATAACCTGTTTCGATTTCTTTTACGTTATCACCTGCTCCTGCTGTTTCTTGCACTCGAGGGCTTTTGCTTTTTTTTAATTTACCGCAACAGCCGCTACCATGAGGTAATGTTTGTAAGCGCAACTAATAATATAAACGGCAAGGTGTTTACCGTTTACAGCAATGCAGCGGGCTATCTGCACCTGCGCAGTGTAAACGATAGTTTGGCTGCCGAAAATGCCGCGCTGCGGGCTCAATTGCTGGAATCGAAATACGATACCCGGGTAGATTCCGGAAGGATATACGATACCATTGGCCGCTATGTGCAAACCTTTAATTATATACCCGCACACGTTATCCGCAACTCAGTAAGTCAAACAACCAACTATATTTTCCTTGACCGGGGAAGTAAACAGGGTATTAAAAAGCAAATGGGTGTTATTTGCCCCAATGGCATTGTAGGTCAGGTGGTGGGTGTAACCGAAAACTATGCTTCGGTAATGAGTGTGCTGAGTGATGATTTTAAGGTAAGCGCCAAGTTTAAAAACAGCGAGTATTTCGGAAATTTGCACTGGACCGGCGGTAATGTTACTTCGGCTGTGCTGGAGAACATACCTAAACATGCTTCCGTTAAATCAGGTGATACGGTAGTAACTTCGGGTTACTCCCTGTTGTTTCCTAAAAATATTATGGTAGGTGTGGTAGATAAGGTAAAAACCATACCGGAACGCAACTTCCTGGATGTATCGGTTAAGCTTTCTACGGATTTCGGCAACTTGAATTATGTGTACATTGTAAATAATATGAAGCGTGCCGAAATGCAACAGTTCGATACGCTGGTAATTAAAGAGAAATGATAAGTCAGATACCCATTAACCTGTTTCGGTTTGCGCTGTTATTAATGGCGCAGGTAATGGTATTCAGCAATATCCAGGTTAGTCCCTATATCAACATTTACATTTTTCCGCTGTTTGTTCTGTTATTGCCTTTTGAAACCCCACGTTGGCTGCTGATGCTGCTTGGTATGGGTGCAGGACTGGCGCTCGACTTTTTTCTGGGCAGTATGGGTATGCATGCGGCAGCAGGCTTATTGCTGGGATATGCCCGTCCGTTATTAATTAGCATGATCACCCCTAAGGGCAGCGAGTTCGAAATTAGTCCTAACATATTTGCGCAGGGGCCTACCTGGTTTCTAATTTATACAGGTATTGCAGCGCTGGTGTATCTGGGTTTTTATTTTTTGATTGAAGCAGGTACCTTCCACAACTTTTTTTGGTTGTTGCTTCGCATACTGGCCAGCACAGCGTTGTCCGTTTTATTAATGATTGTTTTCCTCTTTATTCTTTCGGCCAGAAAGAAGAGAAGGTTTGCTTAAGGTTAGAATAAGGAGTTATTGTGAGTTCCAAGGACCTCTATAAAAACCGATACCGGGTTATACAGATCATCATCGTTTCGTTTGCGATGGTGTTTATAGCACGTTTATTCTACCTGCAGGTGGTAAGTAATAAGTACGCCAATATGGCAAAGAACAATGCCATTAAGGAAGTGGACGTATATCCTACCCGGGGGCCGGTGTATGACCGTAACGGCGAACCCATCGTATTTAACGAATCTATTTACGATTTGGTGGTAATACCCAAGCAGGCCAAAGGCTGCGACACGGCCAAGTTGTGTGAGTTGTTGGGTATTACACTGGAAGATTTCAAAAAACGCTTTGTGGAAATGGAACGACAGAAAGGCCCCGGTTATGGCCGTGTTCCAAATGTGTTTTACAAGCAGCTATCCCAAAAAGATTTTTCGCGCTTGCAGGAGTTTATGCATTTGTTCCCCGGTTTTTACGGGCAGGTGCGCAGCGTGCGTAAATATCCTCATAAAGTAGCCGCCACTATTTTAGGTGATATTGGTGAAGTGGATGACCGGCAGATAAAGGAAAGCGGTGGCTATTATAAGCCCGGTGACTACGTTGGCAAAAGCGGTATTGAAAAAGTATACGAAAAGGAACTTGGCGGTAAGCGTGGTAAGCGCCTTGTGTTTTTTGACGTATATAACAAGGAAGCAGGCAGTTTTGCCAATGGTGAATTAGATACGCCTGCAGTAGCTGGAGATAAGCTGGTAACTACGCTGGATATTAATCTGCAGGAATACGGCGAGAAACTGATGGCTAACAAAAAGGGTAGCGTTGTTGCTATTGAACCGCGCACAGGGGAGATTTTAGCACTTATAAGCAGCCCGGGTTACGACCCTAACCTGCTTTGTGGTGCTGTACGCGGAGAGAACTTTAAGGCCCTGCTTACCGATTCGTTGTTACCGTTGTATTCAAGACCTACGCTGGCCACCTATCCTCCGGGTTCAGCCTTTAAGCCTGTGGTTGGGTTAATTGCCTTAACAGAAGGTGTGCAGGGGGTTGATTATACCGTGCCCTGCAGCGGCGTGTATCTATTTGCGGGCCTGGTATTGCATTGTTCGCACCATCACCCATCGGCTACCAACATCATGTATGCCCTGCAGCAATCGTGTAACCCGTATTTCTGGCAGACCTTCCGCAATACGATTGAGAGCCGCCAATATAAAGACATTCATGAGATCTATTCGAAATGGATAAACTATTGCAACAGCTTTGGCCTTGGCGTAAAAACAGGTATTGATTTGCCTAGTGAGTCGAGCGGCAACATTCCATCGGTTAAGTATTTTGATAAAATGTACGGTAAAACCGGTTGGCATTCCTCTACTATCATATCCCTTGGTATTGGCCAGGGAGAAATTTTGGTAACGCCTTTACAAATGGCAAATATCTACGCTGTTATTGCCAATAAGGGCTATTGGATAACGCCGCATGTAGTGAAGAAAATTACAGACCCTGTTACGGGCAAAGATGTAACGCATGTTTTTCCGCGGCACGAAAGCCTGATTGATAAGCAATACTTTGATCCGGTGATTCAGGGCTTGTTTCAGGTGGTGGAGGCCGGTACTGCCCGGTCGGCACATGTGGATGGTATTACCATGTGCGGTAAAACCGGAACAGCCCAGAACCCCCACGGCGATAATCACTCGATGTTTGCTGGCTTCGCCCCCAAAGATGACCCCAAAATTGCCATTGCAGTAGTAGTAGAAAATGGTGGTTATGGCGCTGAATTTGCGGCACCTATCGCTACGCTGATGGTTGAGAAATACCTGAATGATACCATACAAACAAAACGGTTGCCGGTACAGCAAAAAATGTATGAAGGCAATCTGTTGAAGAAGTACGGTATTAGTTTTAATAAATCAGCTTCATTAAATAACAGCGGCGAGGAGTAACCATGGCAAGGCAAGAAAGCATAGCGGGGAAAATCGACTGGATAACGGTATTTATCTATATGCTGCTGGTATTTATCGGCTGGCTGGCTATTTACAGCTCTGCGTACTCCGACGAAAGCCAATCGCTGTTCGATTCCTCTATTAACGCCGGCAAACAGTTCCGCTGGATGATAGCCTGTGCGGTATTAGCCTTTGTGGTGCTTATCGTCGATTCTCGTTTCTATACCACATTTGCCTATATACTATTTGTGCTCATTTTGCTTTTTGTAATGTCGGTGTTTGTTATAGGCACCAAAGTAAAAGGGCAGGCCAACTGGATACGTTTTGGTGGTTTTCAGATGCAACCCAGCGAACTTGCGAAATTAGGCGTAGCACTTGCCATGTCCAAATACTTATCAACCCTGAACGTGGACATTCGTAAATGGCGCGATAAGTGGAAAGCCTTTGCCATTATCGGCTTACCCATGCTGATTGTTATAGGACAGGGCGATACCGGACAGGCCATTGTGTTTTTAGCATTCGCTCTTGTGTTGTTCCGCGATGGGTTGGAAAGCTATTTCCTGATAATAGGAGCGGCATTAGCTGTATTATCGGTATTCGCACTCTTGGCTTCGGGCACTATGCTTTTCCATGTGCAATCGAAATACGTATTAGTTGGAGTGTTGGCTGCTATAGCCCTGCTGCTTATCTACTTTAACTTCCGCAACCGTAAAATGGTTATGGTGGTAGCTGCTGTGTTGGTTTTTTCAGTGGGCTATATTTTTTCAGTGGACTACGTATTCCAGAAATTGAAACCCCATCAGCGCGATCGTATTAACGTGTTATTGGGCCGGCAGGTTGAAGAAGGGGCAGACTGGAACGTAAAGCAATCGATTATTGCTATTGGATCTGGTGGTGTAATTGGTAAAGGTTATTTACAGGGTACACAAACACGTTTAAAATATGTGCCGGAGCAAAGTACTGATTTTATTTTCAGTTCTATAGGGGAGGAGTTTGGCTTTTTAGGAAGTGCGTTTTTAATACTGTTGTACATAGCACTGTTTTACCGGTTGCTCTTTCTGGCAGAACGACAACGATCTAAATTCAGTCGCATTTACGGATACAGTGTGGCCTCAATATTGTTCTTTCACTTTATGGTTAACATTGGTATGGCCATTGGTGTTGCGCCGGTTATCGGTATCCCCTTGCCGTTTGTAAGCTATGGAGGTACCGCGCTGCTCTCCTTTACACTGTTACTATTCATCTTCATTCGCCTGGACACCCAACGCTTTGATGTGATGCGCTGATTGGAGTATTGGGAAATAAAAAGTCCCACCCCTTTCGGGGCGGGACCAACCAACTGCGATTGTGCGATAACCACTTAACGCAAAGTGGCCCGTATACCGACGGTAGCCGGGCCATGCAGTATCTTATTTATCGTTGTATGTGTTATCCAGCTTCTCCTGTAGCTTTTCCATTTTGTGCTCCAGCTTTTGCTGCTCCTCCTCCATTTTACGCTCCAGCTTATCCTGTTTTTCTTCCAGTTTATTGTCATCGTCTGTACGGAAATGGTTTTCACCTTTAATACACTTCACAGTTCCGTTTTCTACGGTCCAGGTAGTATTGGCAAAACGGGTGTCGTCATACGCACTATTACCACGCACTACAGCATACCAACGGTCAATGTTATCCGCAAAGCTCACCGTTTTCCCTTCCGGTATTAACAACAATAATTTGGCGCGCTGAAAACGGAGTTTACCTGTTTTGGCCATTTCCAGATAGGCAGGTAGTTTCAATAGAGAATCCTGTTGTGCAGGGTGGTAAGGTGTTAGTGTAGTATTCTTCAATGCATCGCTCTTGGTACGACCACGGGCCGAAATAGATGTTTGCAGGTAAAAACTACTATCAGGCGAAACGGATAGCTCCAGGTTAGGCTCATCAACCGGAATGGAATTCATGTTGCTGATGTCTTCGTCGTTAAACATGATACCATCCAGGGTAACATCATAGTTAAAGCCATTGTCCTCAGCAGGAGCACGTAAGCCCGCTGAATCGGTAAGCACCACCAATAGATTATTAGCGGCAGGTGTTGTTAATGCCATCCGCTCCGTACTGGTAGTGCCTACTTTGTATTCGCGAAACACACGCACACCGGCTACAACAAGCATAATGGCGCCTACCAACCAAATCAGCGAGAGGGTGCCACTTAACCAGCGCACATGGGTGCGCTTACCAAATATTAAGCGCAGGGCGGTATACAGCAATCCGATAATGGGCGCTATTACAAAAAGTATTAAACCAAATTTCAGCAAGGTAACAGTGCCGCTGCTTTCTACGATTAACTGAGGCGCTTCGGTTAATACCATGTTGCCTGCAATCGAAACACCAAACAAACCCGCTACCAGGGCGAATAATATTATGAGTGCAATGAAGATGAAGAAGCCTGCTATTATTTTGCCGATAATACCCAGCAAGGCCAAAAACCAATTGCCGCTACGTTCGAAAATGGTTTTATCGTTTACGATCCCGCGCATGCTGTCGCCGGCGCGGGTTGCGGCTTCCTTTACTTCTTTCTCTATTGTTTTGATATTTACGGGTTCACCGCGCATTTGTAATTTCTCGGAAGGGCTATCGGCCTCCGGTATTACAATCATTAATAAAAAGTATACTAATAGAATGGTGCCGAAACTTACAAAGCACAACAGCACTACTGCTAATCGTAACCAGGTAGGGTCGTCAATACCAAAGTAGTGACATAGGCCTGCGATAACACCTGCTACGCGTTTATCATCCGGATCGCGGAACAGACGTTTTTTTACCGGACCATCACTTACTGTTTGTGTATAGGTGGTGTAGGAGGTTTCCGATTGCTTTTGTTCTGTAGCAGGTTCACCTTCACCGGCAATGTCCTCCGGTCTGCCCATCTGTGCAATAATGGCTTCCACATCTGCAGCACTGATTACTTCCTTGCGACCGCTTAATTGTTGATTCAGCATTTCCGCAATGCGGCTCTCGATGTCACTCATTATTTCGTCCCGCTCGGTCTGATTACTGAATTTTCGTTTCAGTGCCTCCAGGTAGTTGTGCAGGGCTTCGAAGGCGTTTTCATCCATGATGAACGCCATGCCGCCCAGGTTAACGTTTATGGTCTTTTTCATTTCAGTTGGTTTTTGCGTTTTGTTCAATTATTTGATTTACGGAGTCTGTCAACTCTTTCCAGCCATCGATGAGGTCTTTTAAAAATACCTTTCCATCATCGGTTAGGGTAAAATATTTGCGGGGTGGCCCGCTTTGGCTTTCCACCCAGCGGTAACTGAGCAGGCCGTCGTTTTTTAAGCGCGTTAGCAGAGGATACAGTGTGCCTTCCACTACAAGCAGCCGTGCGTTTTTCATTTTTTCAATTATTTCAGTAGGGTAGTGTTCCCCATCCGATAATATGCTCAGTATGCAAAACTCCAGCACTCCTTTCCGCATTTGCGCTTTGGTGTTCTCGATATTCATAATTCCCTCCTTTTAAATTTCTGAATGAATTTGTTTGGGTAACGGGGTCGCTTACTCTACGCGGAAGTTGATCACCAACACAAACTTTTCGTTATAGCCGGGGTTGTCCACCTTAACCGTTTGAAGGGTTTGTTGCACGTATTGTTTCAGGCGCGCATTACCGGTATTTATTTCATACACAGTTACTGCACCTTCGTCGCTAACCGATACCAGGGCTTTTACTACGTTGGCATCGCTGTTCTCCGTAATAAACGATGGGCAGGTAATAGTGCGGCTTAGCTCGCGGCGCAGGGTTTCTTTAGCGCTGCTGGCTTTTTCTGTGCCCCGGGCCGGTACGGGTTGGGCAAGAGCCAAAACAGTAATCTCCAATTCTGCAGGCTCTTCAAAAGAGCCGGTGTTTACCTGTGTGTATTTTTTAGTAAAGGCCTCCAGGTTGGATGAGCCATTGTTTGCAAATGCCGGAGTAATGGTGCTTAAGCTTAAAGCGGCAAGGGTTAATAAGGTTGATAAGTTTTTCATTGTTTATGCTTTTATGTTTTACCATCTAATTGACGATGCAAAGATATATTTAAAGGAAGGTATTATGCAATACATAATACTATAAATATTTTTAGAATTAACATAAATGATTGATTATGAGGATAATTAATTTTTATTTTGCTGTTGATTATATTAGCCAAGGCTTAAAACATATGTGGGAAGTCATAATCTTTGGCTTGCCTGAAACTCTATTTTTGCAAAAAATTTACCCGAATCATGAAGAAGATTTTATCTGTGATGATGTTAGGCCTGCTGTTTAGCCAGGCTGTATTTAGCCAAACCGGCGATTCCGTAAAGCCCAAAGCCAAAATAAAACCCGTATTAGGGGGAGATGGCATTTACCTGCGCGACAGCACCTGGAAGATCGGTGGTTTTGCAGGTGTAACTGTTAGCCAAACCGCTTTATACCAATGGGCACCGGGAGGTAGCAATAACTTTTCGTTTTTAATTGCCGCAGGTGGCTTTGCTAACTATAAAAAGGACAAGCTAATGTGGGAGAACAGCCTGGACATTAAATGGGGCATGGTGGCTAATGGTCTGATCCGCAGAGCAGCTCTGGCCAAGCGTAATTTTCAGAAGAATATTGACCTGCTCTCGTTTAAATCAAATTTCGGTTACGAAATAACCAAGAGTTTATATGCCTCTGCGAAGGTGGCCTTCGAAAGTCAGTTTACCCGCAGTTACGATTACACCTTAACAGATACCAGCAATGGACGTTATCGTAAATACACCGTTTCGAAATTTGCTGCACCGGCGGTATTGACCCTTGGCCCCGGTTTAACCTGGAAACCGAAAGATTATTTTTCTCTCTTCTTTTCGCCTGTGGAAGGTAAAATGACCTTCGTAACACCAGATCATGACGGCCGCGATACGACAACCGTTGCTGACGGCACATTTACTGATGCTTACTACAATGATGTAGATGAAACCCGCTTCGGCTTACTGCGTGGCACCAGTTTTATGGGTGAACTGGGTATGGAACTGGATGCAGTTTTCCAAAAAGAGATTATTAAACATGTAAGCTGGAAGAGCCATTTAAATGTGTTTGTATCGTACATGAATGCAAATTACAACACCAAACTGCCTACCTATTTTTCGGATGCTGACTCGGTAGGTGAAATCACTATTGACGATAAAACCAAGCACATTCCTATTGTTAAGTGGGACAATGATCTGGTGTTTAAGATCAATAAGTTTTTGAGCGCAACGCTTTCTACCCGCTTTGTGTATATGTATAATGCCCAAACGCCGCTGGACAAACGCGACAACAAAAGCGGTGAGAAGAAGCCGGACGGCATTACTGATGTAGATAAATTCGGCAAACCAATAGTAACCTATAACAAGCTTCAGATTTTTGAACAATTTGGCATTGGGTTAGCACTTAAATTTTAGGTAGAACCGTTATTTTATTGCTACTATGCAGGCTTCCGCCGCAGAACAGTGGTTTTGCGGCGGAAGTTTTTTATGTCTACTGGGCTAAACGCCCTAAAACGCTTAACAAAAATTGAATTTTAACAAATAGCCGAAGGGCTACATTTGTCGTCCTTAAAATAGTATGCTATGGATTCTATATCAAGCAATACCGGGGTAGATATCGCCTCTTTGAACGAACGTATCAAAAATGAAAGCGCGTTTGTTGATGTGTTGAACATGGAGCTGGGTAAAACCATCGTGGGTCAAAAATACATGACCGAACGTTTGCTGCTGGCCTTGCTTGCTAACGGCCATATTTTGTTGGAGGGCGTGCCCGGTTTGGCTAAAACGTTGGCCATAAAATCGTTGGCTTCTGCCATGCATGGTAAGTTTTCGCGTATACAGTTTACGCCCGACTTACTACCCGCCGACCTGGTAGGTACCATGATATACAACCAAAAGGAGAACGACTTTGCCGTGAAGAAGGGACCGGTGTTTGCCAACTTTGTGCTGGCCGATGAAATTAACCGGGCCCCTGCAAAGGTGCAAAGCGCCCTGCTGGAAGCCATGCAGGAAAAACAGGTGACTATTGGCGACAACACCTATAAACTGGAAGAACCGTTCCTGGTGTTGGCTACGCAAAACCCTATTGAGCAGGAAGGAACTTATCCGCTGCCTGAAGCGCAGGTAGACCGCTTTATGCTGAAGGTGGTAATTACCTATCCTAAAAAGGAAGAAGAGCAACTGATTATACGGCAGAATATGCAGTTGAGCGATAAAGCTATAAATGCAGTAGTTAAGAAAGAGGAGATACTAAGTGCCCGCAAAACAGTGCGCGAAGTTTACATGGATGAAAAGATTGAGCGCTACATACTGGACATCGTATTTGCTACCCGTAAACCTGAAGATTACAAACTCACAAAAATTAAACCTTTCATCAGCTACGGGGGCTCGCCACGAGCCAGCATTAACCTGGCCATTGCTGCCAAAGGGTATGCCTTTATTAAACGTCGTGGTTACGTGATACCTGAGGATGTTCGCGCGGTATGCTATGATGTAATGCGCCACCGTATCGGGTTAACCTACGAGGCTGAGGCCGAAAATATAACCAGCGAAGAGGTGATCAGCGAAATACTGAACGCTGTTGAAGTGCCTTAATAGGGAAAGACAGAACGAGTAGGGAATCATCTTCCAAAATCATTTGTATAACTGTGGCCACAAAAATTTCAAATAGCAGCGACGAGAAAAGGAAGAAGCTCCGCCGCATAGAAATAAAGACCCGGAAACTGACCAATCAGATTTTTTCGGGTAGTTATCATTCTGCGTTTAAGGGCCGCGGTATATCTTTTAGCGAAGTGCGCGAATACCAGTACGGCGATGATATACGCATGATTGACTGGAACGTAACCGCCCGCAACCGCAAACCCTTTATTAAGGTATTTGAAGAAGAGCGCGAGTTAACTGTGATGTTATTGATTGATGTGAGCCAGAGTTCCTTCTTTGGCACGCAGAACGATTTTAAGAATCACATTATAGCCGAAATAAGCGCGGTAATTGCGTTCTCCGCCATCTCTAACAACGATAAGGTAGGCGTGCTGTTTTTCAGCGATGTGATTGAAAAGTTTATACCTCCTAAAAAGGGCAAAACACATATCCTGCGTATCATTTCCGAGATCTACGATTATAGTCCCAAAAACAAAGGCACCAATCTTACCGAGGCATTAAAGTATTTCAACAATGTGGTAAAGAAGAAGTGTATTGCTTTTATGGTGTCGGATTTTATACAACAGGATGCAGGGTTAAAAAGTGCATTACGTGTAGCCGCCCGCCGGCACGATTTAATTGGTTTACACATTTACGACGAGCGCGAAGTGCGTTTGCCGGACGTGGGCTTACTGCATGTGGTAGATGCCGAAAGCGGAGCAATGATGTGGATTGATACCGGCAACAAAACCATGCGCGATAACTACACCAAAAAGTTTATAGAAAACCAGCGTGCTACCAAAGAGCTTTTTGGCAAGAGCGGTGCACAACTGGAAAGCATAAAAACAGAGGACAATTATGTAATTGCACTGATGAACATGTTTAAGAAAAGAGAAATGAAGCGCTGATAGTTATGAAACGCCAACGGGACATACAACGTACTGTACAGGCAGGCATTAAACGCCTGACCCTGCTGCTGCTATTGGTGCTTCTGATGGTGGGGCTCCGAGCTCAGAATATGTCGGCCACTTTTGTGGTCGATTCTAACCACATCCAAATAGCGGATCAACTGAATCTTCGGTTGAATGTGCGTTATACACGGGGTTTAACACCTATGATACCCCAGTTTCGCGATACGATAGGCGAACTGGAGATTGTACGCGAGGGTAAACGCGATACCGTGCGTGATGGTGATATGATTACCCAACACCTGCTCTACGTGGTGAGTGCATACGACTCGGGGCAGTTCAGCACGGGCAGGCAGATGTTACATTTTGTGAGCCCGACCGGCCGCATGGATACCATTGAAACAAATGAGTTGCTGATTGATGTTGCAACTGTTCCGGTTGATACAGCCAAACCTTTAAAGCCTATTAAAGCACCGCTGGAGTTGCCTTATACCTGGAATGAATTTTTGTATTACTACCTGGCCGGTTCCGTTTTATTGCTGCTGTTGGTAGCCCTTTTATTGTGGTGGCGTTACGTTAAAAACCGAAAGCCGGTGGTGGTGGAACGGCCTAAGCCAAAAGAGCCGGCGCAGATTTGGGCTAAGAAAGAGTTGAAGAAACTGGAAGACGAAAAAATATGGCAGCAAGGCGATGGCAAAGCTTATTATACGCGCCTTACCGAAATATTGCGCTTGTATGTAGAGTATCAGTTTGGCTGGTATGCCATGGAAGCTACCACTGCCGAAATTGAAAGTGATTTAGAGAAGTATAATGTGAAGATGGATGCAGCCGAGAAATTGCTTTCGGTATTACAGCAGGCCGATTTGGTGAAGTTTGCCAAGTTGTTGCCACCGCCGGATGAGAACATGAAGAACATGGAAAGGGCTTATGCCTTTGTGGAATTGACTACACCACGCGAAACCACGCAAAAACAACAAAAAGATGTTTAAGCATCTCTCACAGGTATCGTTCGAAAATGGCTGGGTATTAGCATTAATACCGGTTGTTTGCCTGTTGGCAGGGGCGTGGTGGTATTTTTTGTTACGCCGGTATTACCCCGCGCTGCGCATAAGCACCATAGCGCCCTTGAAAGGATGGGACCATTCCTTTAAGGCGGTTATAAAGTGGATTTTACCGGCGTTTAGATTGGTGACGCTTGCCTTGCTGCTGGTAGCATTGGCCCGCCCTCAAACTTCTTACGATGAGGAAAAGCAGACAACCGAAGGCATTGATATAGTGATTGCGCTGGACGTTTCCACTTCCATGCTCTCGAAAGACTTTGACCCTAACCGTCTTGAAGCAGCCAAGCGCGAAGCTGCCGCATTTATAGATGGCCGACAGCACGACCGGATTGGTTTGGTTGTATTCTCGGGCGAGAGCTTTACGCAATGCCCCGTTACCATTGATCATAATATAGTTAGAGCGCAGCTAAAAGAAATTAAGAACGGCTTACTGGAAGATGGAACAGCCATCGGGATGGGTTTGGCTACATCGGTACAACGCTTAAAGGAACTGGATACCAAGAGTCGTGTAGTAATCTTAATGACGGATGGTGTAAACAACCGGGGTTTGATAGACCCTATGACCGCTTCGGACATTGCCGTGCAGTATGGGGTGCGGGTGTATACCATAGGCGTAGGTACCAACGGCGATGCCTTAACACCCGTAGCGATGACCGCCAACGGACAGTTGATTTTTGACCGTGCACCGGTTCAGATTGATGAAGCCTTGTTAAAGGAGATTGCCAAAAAAACCGGCGGACAGTATTTCAGGGCCAGTGATGACCAAAAGTTAAAAGAGGTTTACCAGCAGATTGATAAACTGGAAAAGACAAAAACAGAAGTGAGCGCTTACGAACGCAAAACGGAGAAGTTTTATGCTTTTGCACTTATAGCAGGTGCCCTTTTGTTGCTTGAATTACTATTACGTTACCTGGTAGCAAAATCGATACCTTAAACCGTTATGCAGAAGCGAGGATACCTTTCTTACTTATGGTTGCTGGTGCTGTTGGCTCCGGTGGCTGCTGCATTGATACTGATGCGCGAAACAGCTTTTCGTTTTGAGCATCGCACCTATCTGTGGGGATTAGGTGTTATCATCCCCTTGCAACTGGTTTTTGTTTGGTATCAGATTTGGCGTGCACGTAAGATTAGGCAGATAGGTGATATGCGCTTGGTTGAACGCCTGATGCCGGACTATAGTCATCAAATGCCTTTATTGAAGTTTATACTGGCCGTGCTGGCCCTGGAGTTCATTATTCTGGGCTTTGCTAATCCGCAAATAGGCAGCAAGCAGGAAAAGGTTAAACGCCAGGGCATTGATGTGGTAGTGGCGATGGACGTTTCCAACTCGATGCTGAGCGAGGACGAAGTGAAGATTTCCCGGTTGGCACGCACCAAAAACTTTGTAAGCAACTTTATTGATAAACTGCATAACGATCGGTTAGGCATGGTGGTGTTTGCGGGCAGGGCTTACCTGCAAATGCCTTTGACGGTTGATTACAGTGCAGCCCGTATGTATCTTAAAACGGTTAACACCAATCTAATTCCTTCGCAGGGCACTAACCTTGGCGAAGCAATTAACCTGGCGAAACAGTCCTTTGTGCAGGAAGAAACCGAACACAAAGCACTTATTATCATTAGCGATGGCGAAGATAATGAAGGGGGCACTGAGGAAGCCATCGCTGAGGCGCGGAAAGCCGGCATTAAAATATTTACCATTGGCGTGGGTAGCGATAAGGGCAGTCCCATACCAATGGGCAATGGCGATTATAAGCGTGACGAGGAGGGCAACATCGTATTATCAAAAATGAATGAGCAGATGTTGCAGGAGGTGGCAAACAAAGGAGGCGGTAAATACTACACCATGCGCAATGGCGATGCAGAAATACAGGACATCTTAAATGAGCTAGGTGGTATTGGCGGCAAGGCAATAGAAGATGTGGTATTTACGGATTTTGATGATCGTTTTCAGTGGTGTTTGGCTGCTGCCGCCTTATTGTTGTTAGTGGAGTGGTTTATTTCGGAACGCAGGTTTAAACTCCAATTCAAATTTAACTAGCATGAAGCGGAGCCTATACATATATCGATGGCTGTTGAGTACGGGAGCGTTTCTGCTACTGCTGCCCGCTATGGCACAAATGCCATTTACTTCGGTGCCCTATAAAACCGAAATACGCAAGGGTAATAAGCTTTTTGTGGCCGATAGTTTTAGCAATGCGGCGGATGCCGAAGTGCATTATAAGAAGGCGTTGGAAGAAAAGAATAACGCGCCTGAAGCGGTATTTAATCTGGGTGATGCCGAGTATCAGCAAAAGCGTTATGATACAGCCGCCAATCATTTTAAACTGGCCGGTACGCTGGTAGCTGATACGCTGGAGAAGGCAAAGGCCTACCATAACCTGGGCAATGCCTATGCACAGGCACAGAAGTATGAAGAGGCTGTGAAGGCATATAAAGATGCGTTGAAGCTTAATCCTAAAGATGCCGATACGCGCTATAACCTGGCCTGGTGTAATGAAAAGCTTCGTCAGAAGAACCAGGGTGGCGGCGGGGGCAACCAGAATAAGCAGAAGGACGATAAACAACAGCAGGACAAGAACCAGCAGAACAAACAGCAGCAACAACAAAAACAGCAGGGGAACCAGCAACAGAAGCAACAGCCAAAGCTATCCAAACAGGAGGCCGAGCAGTTGATGCAGGCCTTGCAAAACGAAGAGCAAAAAACTAATCAGAAAGTGCAGCAGAAACAAGTGAAGGTGCAGAATATTAAAATACAGAAGGACTGGTAGGTTTGCAGGAGGCAGCATTTAGCGTTATTTGTTGTGAAAAAAATTTAATAGGGTTACCCACCCATTGACGTTACGTAAGGGATAGAAGAATTTTGCAGTGGATATGAAAAACAACGGGAACAGCAAGATAATTACACGGTGGCGCACAACAAGTGTGGTAGCTGTGTTGCTGTTGTTTTGCGTACAACAGCTTACAGCACAGGCCAGGTTTTATGCCAGTGCCCCCAAGTCGGTGCCGGTAAACCAAACCTTTCAGTTAAACCTTACACTGGAAAATGCTAACGGCAGCGGATTAAAGCCACCGGCATTTACCGACTTTCAATTAGTTGGTGGCCCAAGCACCAGCACCAGCATGCAGTGGGTAAATGGAGTAACCACCCAGTCCATTACGTATAGTTACATTTTAAAGCCTAAGAGCGAAGGCACGTTTACGCTTGGCAAAGCCAGTATCGCCGTAAGCGGCGTAACCATGGAAAGTAACGAACTAACCATTAGTGTTACGCAAGCGGTGCAGCAACAGGCACGTCAGCAACGCAATTACGATCCTTACGACCCCTTTGGTATGATGCAGGATGATCCTTTTGAGGATCCCTTCTTTCAGCCGCGCCAGCGTCAGCAGGCCCCGCCGATGAGTAAAGAAGAACTGCAGAAAAAGTTTAAGGACGATGTAATAATAAAAATGGTGGTTAATAAGTCGCCTGTTTACAAAGGCGAAATGCTGACCGCCACGTACAAGCTTTACTATCGCCAGAACATTGCGGGCTTTAATGTTACCAAGGCCCCGGCCTTTGATGGCTTCTGGAGCCAGGAGGTAGAGTTAGACCAAAACCGCCGGCCTAAAACTGAAACCTTAAATGGCAAGCAATACAATGTTATCGAGTTTCTGCGTTATAACCTGTATCCGCAACGTGCCGGAACCTTAACTGTGCCACCGGCTGAGGCCCAGGTGAACCTGCAGGTAGTGGTGAACTCGGGCAATCCATACGATATTTTTGGTATGCGCAGTGTGCAGCCAATTGATATGAACTTAAAGACCAATGCCGAAGCAGTGGTGGTAAAGGAATGGCCGGAGGCAGATAAACCTGCTGACTTTGCCGGTGCGGTTGGCAAGTTCAAATACGAGACCACGCTTTCCTCGAAGGAGGCCAAAACCGATGAACCGGTAACCTACACCATCAAAATAGCAGGCGCTGGCAACCTGAAATTTGTAGAGGCCCCTGCTATGAATTTCCCGAAGGAATTTGAGGTGTATGACCCGAAGACTAAAGAGAACATCAGCAACAGTATTGACGGCATGAGCGGCATGAAGCAATACGATTACCTGGTAGTGCCTCGGCAGCCGGGCGATTATACTATACAAGCGCAGTCCTTCTCCTATTTCGATCCCTCCACTGCCAGGTATGTTACCATCAAGTCGCCGGAGTTTGCCGTAAAGGTTACCGGTGAACCTTCGAAAGTTGCCCCAACAGCAAATGCCGACAAACAAGAAGTGGCTCTGTTGAATCAGGATATCCGCTACATTAAAACGGCGACACCTGATTTTGACGGCAGCCTGCTTGGTTCCACAGCCGGTTATGTTACACTTTATACTACGCCAATGCTGCTGTTTATTGGCCTGGTTGCTTTTAAGCGCCGCAACGAAAACATGGAAGCGGACATTGTAGGCAGTAAACGCCGCAAAGCGTTGAAGCTTGCACGTAAACGCTTAAGCACTGCTGAAAAACATCTGGCCGCCGGTGCCAAAAAGAACTTCTACGATGAAGTAAGCCGAAGCATCTGGGGATACCTGGGCGACAAGCTTACCATTGACATGGCCGAACTAAGCAAGGACAATGTGGAGGATAAGCTAACTGAGCGTAATGCCAAACCCGAAACCATTGCCAAACTGAAAGAACTGCTGAACACCTGCGATATTGCCTTATATGCCCCCGTTGGCGAAGGCGGCGAGATGAAGCAGCACTTTGAGGCAGCTATGAACCTGATTGCCGATTTAGAGAACGAAATTAAAACGGTATAACATGCAGCAACTACTGAATCAATCCCTGCTGTTGATACGCCGTTGTTTAATGCTGGCGGCCTTACTGTTTACCCTCTCTTCGCAGGCGGAAGCGCCCAGGGCTATTTACGATAAAGCTGCCGCGCTTTACAAGCAAAACCAGTTTGAGCAGGCTGCTGCTGCCTACGAACAGCTTATAACTACCGGCCATGCTACCGCTGAAGTTTACTTTAACCTGGGTAACTGTTACTACAAGCTAAACAAAGCCGGCAAGGCTATTCTCAACTACGAACGTGCACATAACCTGGCACCTGCAGATGAAGATATTGCGCTGAACCTGCGTATTGCTAATTCGCGATTGTTGGATAAGGTGCAACCGGTACCGCAACTCGGCATTGTAAAGGCCTGCGGCGATTTCATTTCATCGCGCAGTTGTACGGGTTGGCGTGCAGCGGCTATTGCGTTTGTATGGCTGGCGATTCTATTGCTTGCCATCTCCCTGTTTATGAGCACATTTAAACCGGTTATACGCACACTGGGCCTTGTATTGCTGGCGGTATCGCTGCTTAGTGCCTGGTTTGGACACGTGCAGGCCGATAAGGTTAGCGATAGCTGCCGCGGTGTATTACTTACCGAAAGCACATATGCCAAAAGTTCACCTGATGCTGCGGGTAACAATTCGTTTTTGATACACGAGGGCATTACTTTCCAACTGCTGGACAAAGTAGGTGCCTGGAGCAAAATACGCCTGGCCGATGGAAAAATCGGTTGGATTGAAGCCGGCAACTTCGAAAAGATTTAATTACTTCCTCCATTGCACTTTACCAGGGCAGTTTGCGGTTACTCTTTACAATTACCAGTTCGTTGCATCCATTGAATTTGGTGAAGCGCTGCAGGCTTTTATGCAAGGCGTTCAGCAGGGCTTCGTTTAGCTTTATCTCTTTTTCGAAGTGCAGTAGCTTAACCAGCAGTTGTCCGCTACTGCGGTCGGCTTTGCAATCGGCGCGGCCGATAAACGTATCGCCATACAACAAAGGCAGACAGAAATAACCATATTGTCTTTTCTTTTCGGGCACGTAGCATTCAATGGTATAGTCGAAGCCGAAATGATTTTTTATGCGTTTGCGCTGTATGATACTGTTATCGAACGGCGAAAGGATGTATACCTTTTTACTTCCTGTTTTTGTATCCAGCATGCGCAGGCCTTCTTCGGTAGCATAATACTGTTTGTTGCTTCCCTTGATTTGCACCGGAATTATCAGGCCGTCAGCTGCCATTTTTTTGAGTGTACCTGCGGCTGTGGACTTCATACCCTTGCGTAAATAGGCCACCTCTTCGTCATTTACAAAACCATAGGTGCGGATGGCATTGGTTACCAAATATTGTACAAATTCATAATTGGTAGGCGTGCGATCGTTGACACCGGCGGGCAGTACGCGTTCCGTGAGATCGTACACCTTCTGAAAATTTTTGCGGGCCGCCACCATCAACCTGCCTTCCATAAAGCATTGCTCCAATGCCAGTTTTGCTTCTTTCCAGTTCCACCAGCCGCTTGTTTTCTTCTGTTCTTCAAAATCGCGGCTTTGTAACGGTCCCTCCGCTTTTATACGGTCGTATACCAGGTTACACATTTTACGGTTGGTGTACCATTTCCAGTGGCCGCTGCTGAAGTTGTGTTTGCGATGCAGGCTAAAGCGGTAGTCCTTCATAGGTAAAAAGGCTGCCGCGTGGCTCCAGTATTCAAAAACTGTTTTGTCCTTCTCCAGCAATTGATGCAGATAAGCGGGTTTGTAATCGGGCAGGCGGGTATGCAGAATATGATGATGGGCGCGTTCTACCACACTGATGGTATCAATCTGTATATAGCCCAGGTGTTCGATGGCCTGCAGGGTGCCTTGCACTCCCTTTGCGAAACCGGTATTGGTAAGTGCGCCGGCAGCCAGACTCATTTTGCGGGCCGCAGCGGGGGACAGGTTAATCTGCATGAGAACGTAAAAATAATAAGCGCCGTTTAAATACCGGCGACGGCATTTTAGCACTACACAGGTTAAAGAACTTTTAATACGAACGATTTTGCTGTTAAAACGAGGCAAAACAGCGCTCTAACACTTTAGCCTTTTCGCCATTTGTGCACATTTGTGCAAGTGATTTTGCAGTGCACAAATCGCGTAAAATTTAATGTGTTGGTTTTTGTAGCCGGCAAAAGTTAAAACGAATACAGCACGGATGGTAATTAGCAGTGCGCTGTAGTGGTTTAAACAGGGCTTTTCAAAGAACTGGTTGTAAAAGTAGTAAAAGGGCTGTTAAGTTTCAAATTAGGTTGCATAATTAACAAAAATTCTTCGGCTAACTGCAAGCGCCGGCAGGTGATGGCAGCCAGGGCGTTTACCGGCTCCGAAAAGGCAATGTACGTAAGGACAATGCAAATGTTTTGCGTACGAGGCGGCAGCTTTAGCGCTTATTTGAGAGATGGCTGCTTAAAATAAAAAAAGCCTCCCGAAGGAGGCTTTCCTATATCTATAAAATATGGCCTAAGGCAACAAACGGCCGTAGCTGCGCGGGAATGGAATGGTTTCGCGGATATGTTGTAAGCCGCATATCCAGGCTACTAAACGTTCTAAGCCTAAACCAAAACCGCTGTGTGGCACATTGCCGAAACGGCGGAGATCCAGATACCATTCAAACGCACTCATTGGTAATTCGTGTTCAATGATCTTGCTCTTTAAACGCTCCAGGTCGGTTTCGCGTTCTCCGCCACCTACTACTTCGCCATAACCTTCCGGTGCCAATAAGTCTACACCTTTTGCATAGCCTTTGTCGGTTTCGTCTTCCTTCATGTAGAAAGCCTTCACCGCCTGTGGCCAGTTGTAAACCATTACCGGTTGACCAAACATTTTGGTAAGAACGGTTTCATCGCTGCCACCGAAGTCGTTACCGCGCTCAAAGTTTTTAGCGCTGTTTAACCAGGCAGGGATGTTTTCCAGTTTCTCCTGAATGTCTTTTATATCATTCTTCAACTGGTCGATCTTAGCGCGGTTGAAGTTGATCTCGCCTTTTTTCAATTCGCCACCGGCAATTTTCTTTTCGCGCTCTTCAATATCAGCTTCCAGCCTGGCGATATCAGCACGCAAGCCGTCTTCTTCGGCCTGTAGCATTTGCAAACTGGTCCGGCCGTTTACTTCTTTCTCGCCTTTAATAACACTTACGGCATCTTCGTACTTCATGCGGATAAAAGGCTCGCGCACTTTTTCAAGATAGGTGGTATCGCGGTCAAGCGCTTTCAACTCTTCCTTGCAACTGTCCATTACGGTAGTAACCACAAAGCGGATGAAATCTTCAATAACGTCCATATCCATCTTCAGGTCGTAGAAGGCCATTTCGGGTTCTATCATCCAGAATTCGCTCAGGTGGCGGCGGGTCTTACTTTTCTCAGCACGGAAAGTTGGCCCGAAAGTGTAGATCAAACCCTGGGCCATAGCCATAGCTTCGCCGTACAGCTGTCCGCTTTGCGAAAGGTAAGCCGGTTCGCCGTAAAAATCAGTTTCAAACAAGGTAGAGGTTCCTTCGCAAGCGTTCCCGGTAAAAATAGGGGCATCCATCTGCACAAAACCGCGCTGCTGGAAAAACTCGTGTATAGCAAAAATGATGCGGTTGCGCACGCGCATAATGGCCCATTGGCGGCGGCTGCGCAGCCACAAGTGGCGGTTATCCATTAAAAAGTCTACGCCGTGTTCCTTAGGCGTAATAGGGTAATCGCCTGCTTCGGCAATAACCTCAGCAGCAGTTACCTGTACTTCATATCCACCAATCTGGCGCTCATCTTTTTTTACTATACCGGTAAAGCTCAGCGAGCTTTCCTGCGGCAAGCGCTTAATGCGGTCAAAATTTTCTTCACCCAGGGTATTTACATCAAATACGGCCTGGCAAAAGCCAGTGCCATCGCGAAAGGTCATAAAAACAAGCCCTTTGCTGTCGCGCTTTTGCGCACACCAGCCCTTAAGGGTAACCGATTGGCCTTCCAGTTGGCCGAAATCTTTAATATAGGTCATATCCATCCTTTTATCAGCAACAATATTAATTGGCCGGCGGGGGCTAAAAAATTCCGTTAACCAAAATTTAGCAGTTTACCAGTAACCGGCGAGGTATTTTCCCTTCAAGTTCCCCTGCAAAAAGGGAAGACTTTAAAGGATTGCGAATATAATGAAGCATTTGTTCTTTTGAAATCCTTGTCAAATCGAATGATTTTTGAATTTTTGCCGCTGTGCTACGTCATAGGTTACAACAGAAACTCTTATTGAAATTATCGCCGCAACAGATTCAACTGATGAAGCTGTTGCAGATACCTACCGCCAACCTGGAGCAGCGCATTAAGGAGGAGTTGGAAGCCAACCCTGCCCTGGAGGAAGGTGAAAGCGAGGATGATGCCCCCGAATTGAACGAGGAGCCATTTGATACCAACGAACCCGAACCGGTGGAGGTGCCTGAAGGCGAAACCGATGCTGAACCCGCTGAGGAAGAGGCCAAGGTGGAGGATGATGTGGACATGAGCGAGTATTACGACGAGGACGATGAGGGTGTGGCAGATTATAAAACCGAGGACCCGAGTTCGTTCCACGATCCGGATAACGATAACAAGACCATTCCGCTGGCTACACATTCTTCGTTCCACGAATCGCTGGAGCAGCAGGTAAACCTGCTAAACCTGGATGAGCGGCAGAAGCTGATAGCCTTACACCTGATTGGCAGTATTGATGACGACGGTTACCTGCGCCGCGATATGGATGCCATTGTGGATGACCTGGTGTTCAGGCAAAATGTGCAGACCAACGAACAGGAACTGCAGGCGGTGCTGGAGCAGATACAAAAGCTGGACCCGCCCGGTGTAGGAGCCAGAACGCTGGAGGAGTGCCTATTGATACAGCTTAAGCGTAAGGAGGAGCCAACCATTTACACCACTTATGCCATTAAGGTAATTGAGAAGTATTTTGAGTTGTTTGCCAAGAAGCACTACGAGAAGCTGGAGCGGGCCATTGATGTGGACGGTGAAACGCTGAAAGGGGTAATAGATGAAATAATTCACCTGAACCCGAAACCGGGCAGCGCTTTTAGCGGCGGTGGCGGCGAGCAGTATGTAATAGTGCCCGATTTTATTTTGACCAATAACAGCGGCGAATTACAGGTTTCGCTCAGTTCGGCCAATGCGCCTGAACTGCGTGTGAGCAATCACTTCCGCGAAATGATACAGCATTACAAAAAAAGCAAGGACAAGAGCAAGTCGCAAAAGGAAGCTATGCTGTTTATTAAGCAGAAGATAGACTCGGCCAAGTGGTTTATCGATGCTATCCAATCGCGCTATCATACCATGCTGGCTACCATGGAATCGATAGCCGAGATACAACACGATTATCTGGTAAGCGGTGATGAAACGCAGATGAAGCCGATGATACTAAAGGATATTGCCGACCGCACGGGTTTGGATATCTCTACCGTATCGCGTGTGGCTAACAGCAAGTATGTGCAAACCGAATTCGGCACTATACCGTTGAAATTCTTTTTCTCGGAATCGTTGAGTACGGAAGGTGGTGAAGAAGTAAGTACCCGCGAGGTAAAGAAAATTTTAAGCGACCTTATTGGTGGCGAGAACAAGCGTAAACCGATCAGCGATCAGAAGCTGACAGAAATACTGAATGAGCGCGGCTACAACATTGCCCGCCGTACCGTAGCTAAATACCGCGAACAGTTGAACATACCGGTTGCGCGGTTGCGAAAAGAGCTATAGAAATTTTAGATTTTAGAAGGTGGATGGTGGATTGGGAAACGCCCCTGTGCCGGCGCATTTCTGTAATTGACTACCCGGCCTTTTGGAATGATAATACTGCTAAACAAACGCGCCGGGTTTAACTTTACGCTATGAGAGGATACAAGCTGATTTTGTTGTTGACCTTGCTAATTGGCTGCAAGCAACCGGTGAAGGATTGTTGTTCGGGTGAGCCAAGGGCGAAGGCGGATACAATGCCGCAACACTGGCTGGTTATTGGCTTTAACAGCAACAAAATACCGGAACAAGGCAATGCCTATATTGAAGATCTGGCTACGGTTAAGAACATAGAGCGGCCCGATAGGAGTTACGTGTTAAGTCCCGGACCGGATACTGCTTTATTGTTTGGAGTGTGGAGTAGCGGGCCTGATGCACCGGTGGCCGATTTTGAATGGAAGGCCAACGGTTTTATGGTGGGCGATTACGATGGCAATGGCGATATGCCCTTTGTTTTAAAACAGGACACCCTGGCCGTGTTTTATAATGACTTTGTACGCACCGGTATTATTGCCGCTGTAAATAAAGATTCGCTGCGGATACGGTGGATAGACCCTGAAAGAGAGTTGATGTGGAGTTATGTAAGGTGGAAGCAATAGATTGGCTTTAGATTTTAGAAGCCGGATTCGTGATCGCGAAACAAGGTGAGGTTCGCATTTCAAAAATTTAAAATCTAACCATTATAGTTCTTCAAACTGTAAATGCTTTACCTTATAACGGAAACGCAGGTAAAGCACCAGGGCTGCAACCGTTAAGCCTATAACAAAGCCCAGCCAAAGTCCGTTTACACCTAAGCTGGTGTGAAAAGCCAGCACATAACTGCAGGGCATCATAATTAGCCAGTAGCTTACAAAGGCGATGATGCTGGGCACTTTTACATCCTGCACACCACGTAAAGCACCGGCAGCAGTAACCTGCAGGCCGTCGCTAAGCTGAAAGAAGGCCGCGAAAATGACCAACGTACCTGCAATTTGTAATACGGCAGTATCCTTGGTATAAATCTGCGGCAGCAGGTTATGGAACAGCAGAAAGCAGATCAAAAAAACTACCTCCACAGCAATGGTGAGCATAAACACGGTATTGCCTGCTATACGTACACCTTCCTTATCCTTTGCGCCGTAAGCAAAGCCCGTCATAATAGTACCGGCGGCAGCTAGCCCCGTGGCTACCATAAATGTGGTAGAAGCCAGGCTAATGGCAATTTGGTGCGATGCCAGGTAGTTAACCCCCAGCCAACCGCTCATCATTTGCGTAAAGCTGAAAGCTGCAATTTCGAAGAAGAACTGCAAACCTGCAGGCACCCCGATTTTGAGCACCGGCCAGGCAAAGCTGCGGGTGCGGTCGGCACTGGCAGCAAAGGTTTGGCGCAGTTCGTTTATCTGCTTATCGAATTTAATGTATAACAAAAGAAGGATAAGCATGGCAGTGCGCGAGGTAGCGGTTGCAACAGCCGCGCCCTTTATACCTAAAGCCGGGGCACCGAGGTTACCGAATATGAACACCCAGTTTAAGAAGATGTTGAGCAGCAGGCCACCGATGCTGAGCACCATGCCGGGTTTGGTACGGCCCATGCCATCCAGCAATTGTTTGGCTACCGAATACAGCAGCAAAGCAAAGGTGGAGATGTTGAGTGTATAGAGGTAGTCGCTTGCCAGCTGGTTGATGACAGGTTCCTGCTTAAAAATGGTGATGTAACGTACCGTTAACCAGGTAATGAAGGTAAACAACACCGAAAACCCGATGGCTACTTTCATAGCGCTGCGATACACCCCGATAGCCTTCCAGGGGTGTTTTTCGCCAAAGGATTCGGACACAAGCGGGGAAACTGAAAAGAGCATGCCGATACCTAACAGGTTAATGAGCCAGTAAACGTTGTTGGCAAAGCCGCAGGCAGCAATATACGAGGCGCCCAGTGCGCCGATCTGTATGTTGTCGAACACACCCATCAGCACCTGCCCTAACTGACCGGCCATAATGGGCGTAGCCAGCCGCAGGGCTTCTTTTGATTTTGCTTTGTAAATGGGAGACAACATAATTTTGGATTTTAGAATACGAATGCCTGCATACGGCAGGCTCAAAACAAAAAACCCCGTTAGCTGGTAAACTAACAGGGCGCTATAGTTATGGGATGTTACTCCTTACTTTGCTGTTTTATCCACCACCACTTTGCCGCGGTAGTACAACTTGCCTTCACTTTCGTGGGCGCGGTGCAGGATATGAGCTTCGCCTGTTGTTTGGTCAACGCCGGTAGTTGGGGCTACGGCTTTGTAATGTGTTCTTCTCTTGTCACGACGTGCTTTGGAGATTCTATGTTTAGGATGTGGCATGACGCTTGCTTTTTATGTTTCTTAAATTATTTCTGATTTACTAATCCTTTTTAATGTTCTTAAGGGCGGCCCAGCGCGGATCTTCTTCCGTTGCCTGTGGCTTTGGTTCTCCTTCCTTTACCAGGTATTTCAATACTTCTTTATTGCATTGCGGTTCGTTACCGGGGTCCTTGCATCCCAAGCGCTGCATAGGCAGGCACAGCAGGATGTATTCGTATACAAGTTGCGATACATCAATGATGGTTTCTTCGCGGCTTATAAAAAGCACCTCATCTTCATCGGCCAGCTCGGCAGCTTTGTCCGAAAATTTTACATAGCAGGTATAGTCGCCGAAAATTTCCTTATCGAAAGGCACCAGGCAGCGGTCGCACTCGGTGCGCACCGAACCATCAATAAAAAAGTTCAAAATAAAGAACGTCTCCCTTTTCTCGAATTCCAGCTTCACTCTCACACGGCAATCATGAATCGGAGCATCATCGAAATGACGGAAAAAAGCACCGTCGATATCGTACTCAAACTTATGAACGCCAACCTTAAGACCCACATAAGGAATCTCAAACTCCCTTAAACCCTTCACGACACTTAATTTAATTAGTGATGCTACGGCTTAAACTCTTCATTTTCAAACAACTTCGTGTCAGCTTTCGCGAAAAGGACGGCAAATATACAATTTATGCCAGAATTTAAAATAGAAGAGGGGCCAATTCTTAACAATTTACCCACTAAAACCACGTATATAGCCAAAACAGCCTGAAATTTTGTGAAAATGCCCCGTTTACATCCGTAACCATACACGGTCCGCCCCTAAGGTAGGTGTATTCGCCTATATTTGAACCATGAGTAAGCGCTTTTTACCCCTCCTGGTGCTGGCTTTGGTAGCCGTAACCGGGGCTTTTGCCCAAACCGATGTGCCGGGCCATACCACAACAGCCCCGCAAAACGGAACGCCCCCCGGTGAGGAAAGCCTGGTAAAATGGATGAAGCTGGAAGATGCCATGAAGGCTTATGAAAAGCAGCCAAAGCCTATCATTATTGACTTTTATACCGACTGGTGCGGCTGGTGTAAATACATGATGCGCAATACCTACAGCATTCCCGCATTAGCGCAATACATAAACCAGAATTTTTACCCCGTAAAGTTTGATGCCGAAGGCAAGGATACTGTTACCTACCTGGGGCAGAAATACGGTCCGCTTGGGGTAGGGCAACGCGCTACGCACTCGCTGGCTGCCAAATTGTTACAGAACAAGCTGATGTACCCTACCACCTTGTTTTTGAACAACTTTGATAAAAGCAAAAACGACTTTCAGTTAAGCATGCTGGCACAAGGCAACCTGGAGCAACGCAAGATTGAACCTATGCTGATTTTTACGCTGGAGAATGCTTTCCGCAATGCCTCGTTTGATGAGTTTGGTGCCGAGTTTGAAAAGGCCTTTTACGATACCGCTACCGACGATAAGCTGAAAAAACTTAAATGGCTGGAACCGAAGGAGTTTTTTAAAGCCAATGCGAGCCCTAGCAAAAAGAAAACCCTGGTGCTGATACATACCGAATGGTGTAACGCCTGCAAGGTAATGAAGCGTACCAGTTTTATTGATGACTCCTCCTCGGCGTATATCAGCAAAACATTTAACCTGGTGGATTTTAATCCGGAGATAACCGACACCCTTTATTATAAAGGCCAGGCTATTACCAACCAGCGTAACCCGCAGTTTCCGTTCCACCAGTTGGCTTTGGCGCTGTCGCGCAACAACTTTGTGCTGCCGAGTCTGGTGGTGCTGGATGAGAACATGAGTGTAATAGACTGTGTGCCCTATTACATCAGCCCTTCTTTTATTAAGGATATTACCCGCTTTTACGGCGACGACGTTTTTAAGGTAAAAAGCTGGAAAGATTACATGCAGCCCGCCACCCTGGTGCCGGCAACAGGTGGCAGGTAGTTACTTTTAATATACCTGTTTATTTACCTGTATGCCCTGTTATGAAAAATGGCAAGAAACACATCAACCTATTTTGCCTGCCCAGCTATTTTGGGCATCGTTCTGCGTTATAGCTTCCACTCCAAAATAATATATTGCATCTTGATAAAACTAAAACTTCTATAGATGAAACCTTTGAAAACCTGTTTACCTCTGTTGTTGTTTTTACTTAGCCTAACCCCTGCACAGGCCAGCAAAGAAGACCTGGCCGCAGGCTGGAAGGCTTTTAACGACAATAACCGCACCCAGGCACTGGAGAATTTTACCAAAGCCGAAAACGATGCTCAAACTAAAGCCGAAGCCAACCTGGCGCTTGCCTTGTTGTATTGGAGCGAAGACAAGGACGATAAGCCTTTTGAGCACTTCAATAATTTCTTCGGCAGCAGCGATAACCCCTATCCCTATCTGTATGCGTTATGGACTTCGCCACCGGTTTTTGACGGTGTAGGCAAAAAGAACGAAGCCCAACTTAAGTTTTTAAAGAACCTGATAAGCGATCCGAAAGCCAATGGCACCCTAAAGGCGATGGCACACAGTATGCTGGGCAAGCATTACGAAGCCATCGGTGATTTTAAAAAGATGGGCGAAGAGTTTGCCGCCATCGGCTCGATTGAAGAGTGGGCGATTGTAGGCACCTTCGACAACACCTCGGGCAGCGGCTATAACAAGGATTTTGGTGTATTGGCCAATGCCAAAGAAGATGCAGTATTTAAGAACAAGGTAAATGCCGATGTAAAGTGGTATAAGCCACCTTATTTCCGCGCCGACCGCTGGTTTGATTTCGAATACTACTTCCCTATTTCGTATAGCGTAATGTATGCACAAACTTTTTTACAGAGCGATGTGGACCAGGATGTGTTTTTGCGTTCGGGCAACTCGGGCTCCCTTAAAATTTGGGTGAACGATAAGCTGGTAACCGATGTTTCGGAAGAGCGCAATTGCGATATGGATATTTACATCAATAACATTAAACTGCGCAAAGGTTATAACCGAATTTTGGTTCAGATTGGCGAAAGCGAAACGGATAATGCCAACTTTTTGATACGCGTTACTGATAAGGACGGCAATCCGATTAAAGGCCTTAGCACCTCTACCAGCTATCAGGCTTACCCAAAATCGGAAGAATACACCGTAAACAGCTACCCTGTATTTGCCGAAGAATTTTTCGAAAACAAAATAAAGGCCGACCCCGGCAATTTGTTGTATTACCTGATGCTGGCTGAAACTTACTTGCGTAACGATAAGGTTTACGAAGCCCGCAAAGCGCTGAAGAAAGCCGATGAGTTAGCGCCGAAGAGTTCGTTTTTAGGCGTGCGCATGATAGAAGCCTATGCCCGCGACAAAAACGTGACCGATGTAACCAAGCGTTACGAGAAAATTAAAACCGACGACCCGGAAAGTGTGTATGCCCTCAAAGCGCTGATGGATGAGGCCGAGGAGAAAGAAGATTACGATGAGTTAGAGAAACTGCTGGATAAATACAAAGCCAATTATGGCGAAAGCATGTTTACGGAATTGCAGGACCTGGGCCTGCTGGCTAAGCGCAACAAGGTAGATGAGTTGGTGCGCCGCATTCCGGTATTGGCTGACAAATACCCCGACAGTTACGATTTGATGGCGGTGCAATATTCCATTGAGCGCAACACCAGCAAGAACCTGAATAAGGCTAACCAGATTTTGAAAGATTACCTGAAAGGCCATTACAACGACAAGGTGCTGTTAACCATTGCCAGCAACTATTTTGATATGGGTAAGCGCGAAGACGGTATGAAGCTGTATTTACAGCGTGTGCAGAATTTCCCTTACGGCATTAAGTATTACTCGGATTTAAGTGATGTGTATTTCCAGATGCATGATTACAATGCCTCGTTACAATGGGCGCAAAAAGCACTTGATTTTGTGCCTTATATCGGCAACTACTGGAGCGACCTGGGCAAGATCTATCAGGCGATGAATGATGAATCGAACGCCAAGGATGCTTACAAAAAAGCGATCTACTACTCGCCAACCGATTACGAGGCACGCAAGCAACTGCGCAAGCTGGAAGGCAAGAAGGATTTGTTTGAGAACTTTGAGAAATCGGAGGCGCTGGACCTTTACAAGAAAGCGCCTAAGGCCGAAGATTACCCGGATGATAACAGCGTAATACTGTTGAATGAAACCCAGCGTGTGGTATACCCCGAAGGAGCTACCGAAGACCGCAGCGAAATAGTGGTGAAGGTATTTAACCAGGGCGGTATTGATACGTGGAAGGAATACTACATTGGTTATAACCCTTACCGCCAGCGTTTGATTATTGACAAGGCAGAGGTGTTTAAGAAAGATGGCAACAAGGTGCAGGCGGAGAAGGATGATGCCTCGATTGTATTTACCGATCTGGAAGCAGGCGATGCCATTCACCTTTCGTATCGTATTGAGAACTATAACACCGGCAAACTGGCGCAGCACTTTTGGGAGAAGTTCAATTTTAACTTCGGTTACCCGGTTCTTATTTCGCGCTATAGCCTGCTGATACCTGCCAACAAGGAGTTTAAGCACCAGGTGCTTAACGCTAAACTGGATGCCAAGGTTAGCGATATTGAAGACATGAAGTTGTATGTATGGGAAATGAAGGATCAGCCTTCCATTAAGTCGGAACCTTATATGCCGCCATTGGCTGATGTGGGCGCGATACTGGATATCTCTACCATTCCTGACTGGAAGTATGTGAGCAACTGGTATTCGGATCTTTCGAGCACCTTAGCCAAGAGCGATTTCGTGATTAAAGAAACCGTTGCGGAATTGTTTAAGGATAAAAAGGGCCTGAGCGATTTGCAGAAGGCGCGTATGATTTACGAATACATCGAACAGAACGTATCGTATAGCAATGTGTCGTTTATGCACGGCCCTATTATCCCTCAAAAGGCATCGCGCACGCTGAGCACCAAACTGGGCGATTGCAAAGACGTTTCGACCTTGTTTGTAGCTATGTGCAAAGAGGCAGGATTGAAAGCCAATTTAATATTGGTAGATACCCGCGATAACGGCGATAAACACCTGAACCTGCCAAGCATTGATTTTAACCATTGTATTGCCCAGTTACAGGCAGGTGGTAAATCGTATTACATTGAGTTGACCAGTCAGAAACTGTCGTTCTCCAGCATGCCGCCTTCTGATCTGGAAGCCAATGTGCTGTTTATACCACGCGACGGCGACCAACCTGCGGAGAAGTTAAACAAACTGATTTCGGCGAACCGTCCAACAAACGGCATTTACCGTACTACGGATCTGAAGTTTGAAAACAACGACATAACCTTTACCCGCAAAACCACTAAAACCGGTGTGTTAGCCGCACAGGTGCGTGGCGATTTTGCTGATGAAGGCAAAGAGAAGCAGGAAAAGGAAATGACACAAGCTGTTGCCGGCGATTTCACTAACCCTGCGAAGCTGATCAGTCTTTCGTTTAAGGATTTGAAAACCCTTTCGGACAGCGTTGATTATTCATACACCTTCCAGGTTAAGAACGAATTGAATGAAGTAATAGGCATCAAGATCTTCCGTATTCCATGGAGCGAGGGCGTACATACTTCCGATTTCCTTTCGCTGGAATCCCGTAAGTATCCTTTCCTGACCTGGCGCTTACAATCGGGCGAAGTATTTAAAGAGGTGATCAACATCGAAATTCCCAAAGGCAAGGTGTTAGCCGAAACGCCAAAGAATGTAAACATCACCAGCGATTTTGCCGACTACTCGCTTACTTATAATACAGCCACTGCCGGCACACTGAAGGCCACCCGCGAGATTAAGTTCAAAAAGGGATTGGTTAGTACGGAGGAATACGGGAAGTTCCGTGAGTTTTATAATCAGGTAGCAGAAGCCGATTCGAAACAAATTGGCTTTAAGCAACCGTAATAGCGGTCAAGAATTTTTTCCAAAGCCCTTCGCCTATGCGAAGGGCTTTTTTGTTGGCCTTAACCCAATACTTCTTCCAACACCTCGGGCGAGCGGAGATTGAAGTTTTCGATATGCAGTTGATAATACCGGATAAGGTTGTTGAGTGCCTGCCTGCGTTCGGCGCGGGTTATTTTGGGACTGAGGGGCAAAAACAGCGGGCTTTGCATCAGGCGGTGCAGCAACAGACTTTCCGTTTCATCTAAAAGCGTAGAGGTGAGCGCATCGGATTGAACGAAGTTGCCTTCCAGCATTTCGAAACGGTTGGTTGCGGGCGAGTAATTATCGTGCGGCATAAAACCCAGGTGGCGGGCAAAATGCAACATAAACAACAAATGAAAATCGGGATTGAGTTGTTCTTCTTTATCCAGCGACATGAGCGCTTCTTCCAGAAACACAAACATCTCGTCGTTGGTTTCGTGTTCGCGGATGGCTTTGCCGGTTACTTCCAGTAAAAAAAGAGCGATAGCAGATTTTAGCGTGTCGAATGGCAAGGAGCGATAGGTATATGCACGGCGGAATTCGCGGATATATTGCAGGCCTTTGTTTTCGCGGTAGCTGATCTCCATATCCAATATGGTGAGCGGCTGCATCAGGCTCGCTTTGTTTTTTGATTTGGACGAACGCACCCCTTTTACCATAAAAGATAGCAGGCCAAAAACCTCGGTGTAAATTTTGGCTATTACACTGGTTTCGGAATATTTTACGGTGTGAAGAACAATGCCCTTTGTTTGCTGATGCATAACAGAATTAATGCGCCCTCAATATTACCCAATAAAAGGGGGTAGCCCAATAGCAATGGAGCGCAAAACAGAAATGATACTATATTTCAGCGTGCAAAATTGGTCGTTGCTTCGCAGTTTTATGGTGTTCTGGGTGTTGAGCCTGGTATTATACTGGCCTACGGCAGGGGCAGGGTTTGTAACGGATACACTGGGATGGTTTCAAACCTATAAGGCGACAGGTTTTACAGGCGTGTTCAATGCCTTTGGCGATCACTCGCTGCATTATATCTATCACCTGGTATTCTTCTTGCTGTTTAAACTGTTTGGTTTTCATGGCAAAGGATGGATGCTGATGTTTACCGCTTTGCACGCGCTGGTTGCTGCCCTGTCGCTGGCGTTTTTCCGAAATTTGTTTAGCCGCTTAGGCATCAGGCAGGGCAAGTGGATTGCCTGGGCAGGCAGTTTGTTGTTTCTGGTTTCGCCCTACCAAACCGAAACGCTGGTATGGTATGCCTGCGTGCATTATTTGCTATGCAGTGTGTTTGTATTACTCGCGTTGCGAGCATTTACCAATTACCTGGAGCGCGACGACAGGAAGGAGATCGTTGCTTTTTATGCCTTGTTTGGATTGTCGGTGTTTACACTGGAGATAGGTTTTGGCTTGCCATTGCTGGTGGCTGCCTTTGCGCTTTTATTTCCGTTGGATAATTACAAAGTAAAGCAACGTGGTAAGTTGCTCCTGCTATTTACACTGCCTTCGGTTGCGCTGGTAGTGGCTTATTTTTTATTGGTAAAACTAAGCCGCGGCAGCATGGCCGGACATTATGGTGCGGCAACACATTTTAATCTTGACCCCCATTTATTGCTTGGCAATTTCAGTAAGTACTGTGCTAAACTGTTTACACTCTCGACCTTTTTTAGTTACGAAAAGCGTATGGCCCTGTATGCCGTTTTCGAAAAACCGTATTGGGCATGGTTATTAATAATTGCTGCTTTGGCGATTGCCGCAGGGCTTATTTATTATAGAAACAGGCTGCGTACCAGCACGCGGCTGTTAATGGCTTTAATACTCGCTTTTGGTTTTGCCCTGGCCCCGGCCATTAACCTTTACTTTAATGCGCTTACTTTAATTGAAGGCGATCGGTTTAGTTATCTGGCGGCGGTGTTTGGTTATATGTTTTTGGTGTTGGGTATTATGACACTGGCCGGCCGTGCGGGCTCGCTTTTGGTAGTAGTAGCGCTGGTGTTTAATCTGCATTTTTTCCGGGTAAATGTGGAAAGTTGGAAGCACAACAAGGATGTGAGCGAAAACCTGCTGCGCAGTTTTAGCTGGAGTAATGCGCCGCAGATTTACCTGCTGGCACTGCCCGATAATTTTGCCGGTTCCTATATGTTCCGCAGTTTCCCTACCGATGACTACTTCAGCCGCCGGCTCGATTTGCAATACAACCTGCAGGTGGAATGTAAAACAATCCATGTACTCCAGTACAATATGCAGCAGGTGCAGGATGGTGTGCGTGTAGAACTTGTTTCGGACAGTGATTTGAAGGTGTGTTTTAATCAATGGGGTAACTGGTGGTGGTATGGCAGCATAGGAGCATCCAACTACCAAACCGAAAACTACGAAGTAACACTACTGGACGGGTGCTATCTGTTACACCTGAAACGCAAACAGCCGGGAGCGGTTTATCTATATCAAACCGGTGGCACCTGGCACCAGGTAAGCGGTTTTTAAGTTTTAATTGGCAATAAGGATTTTAGCCACCTTCTTTTCTTTGCCTAAATCGGTAGAGCTGAACACCAGGTAAACACCGCTTTTTGCGCGTTCGCCTTTATAGTTTTTGCCATCCCAAATCATCTGGCTGCCATTGGCCTTGCCCTGGTAAATAAGGTTGCCTGCCACATCGGTTATTTTTACATAGGCGCGGTCGGTTAAGCCTTTAATAGCAATAGGGCCGTCGTAGCCGGGCTTAACCGGATTAGGATATACCAGCGCTTTATCGTCGCAATCTTCGCAGGGGGAAATTGCATCGCCCTGGTAGCTAACCATACCACCTGTAGTAGCAATAAATACCTCGCCGGTTGCCGGGTCTATTTCAATATCGGTAACCTGGTTAGCCGGCAGCGGGCTGTTATCTACTGTAAACTTCAGCAGCTGATCCTTGCCATCTGCCGAAATCAGCCAAAGGCCGTTGGTAGTGCCCACCCATTTGCGGTTGGCGGCATCTACGGCAATAGCACGCACGGTTTCGGTACCAAACAGGTAGCCTACATAACCGTCGGGGTTAACTACTTTAATCTGGTCGGCATCGCAACCGCCTTGTGTTAAAACACTGCCTGGGCAATAGAATACGCCGATACCCTGGTAGGTACCTACCCACATGTTGCCATCCAAATCTTTGGCAACACAAAACACCTGGTCGTCGGGTAAGCCGCCCTGGCCGCTGCCGGGGTGTAACCACCGGGAAGCATCGTCGCTTTCATCGTCGAGGGTGTTATTGTGGCTCCATACGTATAAGCCGTTACTGCGCGTTGGTGCCCACAGCTGGCCGTAATCGTCGAACACAATCTTCTTCATTATGCTGAAGGAATAGGGGACTTTAAAATCCTTCCATGTGCCGTCGGGTTTAATCATTTTCAACATACGCAAACCACCCGAGTTGCACATCCATATGTTATTGTTGTCGTCAGCAGTAATGCAGGAAATTTTTGTACGCAGATTATCTCCCTGTGTTGGCTCCAGCGTTGTGCCGGTGCTGTGCTGATCGTAAGTAGTAATGCTGTGCGAGTTTAAATCGTATTGTACAACGCCTGAAAGAAAGGAGGCAAAATATGCCTTGCCCAATGCCGGCACCGGTGCCACGCCTAAAAGGTCGGAGTAGTCGGTAAGTACAGCATCCGTATTTTGGTTGTGTTTATCCCAGGCAGCACCATCATAAATATTAAAACCGCCACGGTTATAGGTTAGATCCCAGGAGTCGGTAGTTCCGCCCGAGGCTACATATACTTTACCATTCGCTATCTCAATATCAAAAACATCGGAGCGGTAAGGACCTTCCGGTATAATGTTTTCATAATATCCGTTCAGATTATTACGGAACATGCCGTTGTAATAATCTCCCTCCCACGACCATCCGTCGGCTTCGAACCAACCGATTGGTCTGCCGTGGCCCTGGCAGGCAGTTGCAGTTAAAACACCGGTCTGATCTACTTTGCCGTTTTTGGGCGGTATACTTCCTCCATCCTGCCAGGTGGTAAAATACAGGGTGCCGTTTACTACATTCAGGCTGGTAATGGTGTCCTGTGCGTCGTAAAAAATGCGCGACCAGCTATTGCCGTTACGCTCATACAAGGTATCCGTTGCTCCGGCAATTACGGCATAAACCTTTCCATTATAGGCAGCCACCAGGCTTGCTTTTTTAGCAGGCAGTCCTTGTGTGGTGTCAAAAACAGTCCAGGAGTTAAAGTTTTGGAGGTTGGTAGAATTAAGCGGGGCATATTTTACGCCTTCCTGCGTAGCCGCATAAATAGTAGTGGCGTCGGTACTAGTAGTAAATACCTTTACCTGTGCGCCACCGGCACCAATAACATAGGTGTTGCTTATTTCGTGCCGGGTAAGGTTAATTTCGGAAATACCCACATCGGTAGAAACATAGCATTTGCCGGCTACGGTATATAAACTGTAAATATTAATGGCTCCCGAGGAAATCTCGTTTTTTATATCACGGATGTTGTACACTTCCGTTTCGTTTACCAGCAGGTCGATATTGCTGTTGGTGTAGGCTATTACCAGAGTGCCGGTGGAGTTATCATAAGCAATAGCAGTAATGCCCACATCGCTAAGGCCGGTGCTTTTATCGTAGGTTCGGATAACACCGGTGCTTTTTTCGTAGGAGAAAATAGACTTACTGGCGGCTGTAAATACCTTATCGCCGGCATTGCAAATACCTTGCGAAACGGAATAAGACAAGAACATCTTCCAGGTACCCAATACCCTTTCCTGGGCTTGTGCCACACTAATTATACCAAAAAAGGCCACTAAGCCTGCCAATTTGCGCATTGTGCTAAAGTATTAAAACTGAGCATTAACGTGAATTAAGAAGGGTTATTGTGGTTTTAGGGGCCGTAAGGTACGGGCATTAAACGCTCATTAGTTATCTTCGCGGGCTTATTATGAAAAGGAAAAATCCAGAAACAGCCGCCTATCCCGAGTTTGGACAATTGAATTTGCCCGAAATGGAGAAAAACATCCTGCAATGGTGGCAGGAGGCCGGCATCTTTGAAAAAAGCGTTAGCAGCCGCCCCGAGGACAAGCGCTTTGTGTTTTATGAAGGTCCGCCGAGCGCCAATGGCATGCCGGGCATTCACCACGTGATGAGCCGCACCATTAAGGACCTTTTCTGCCGTTTTAAAACGCTGGAAGGCTACCGCGTGGAACGCAAGGCCGGTTGGGATACCCACGGCCTGCCTGTGGAGTTGGGCGTGGAGAAACAATTGGGCATTACCAAGGCTGATATCGGCACCAAAATTACCGTTGCCGAATACAACCGCCTGTGCCGCGAGGATGTAATGAAGTTTACCGGCGTTTGGAACGACCTGACCCAAAAAATGGGTTATTGGGTTGACCTGGACCATCCGTATATCACTTACGAAAATAACTACATCGAAAGTTTGTGGGCTATCCTAAAAATGTTTTACGACAAAGGATTGCTATACGAAGGCTATACCATTCAACCCTATTCGCCTGCAGCAGGCACCGGTTTAAGCTCGCACGAGTTGAACCAGCCGGGCTGTTACCGCGATGTAAAGGATGCTACGGCGGTAGCGATGTTTAAGGTAAAGCAGGATGAAAAGAGTGCTTTTCTGTTTGCAAGTGCTGACGAGGATGTGCGCATACTGGCATGGACCACCACCCCATGGACTTTGCCAAGCAACACCGCATTAGCAGTGGGCAAGGAAATTGATTACGTGCTGGTGAAAACCTTTAACCAGTTTACGCATAAACCTATTACAGTAGTATTGGCTAAGGACTTAATGGGCAAGTACTTTAGCCCCGAGGACGCAGCACTGCAGTTAGGGGATTATAAAGCGGGTGATAAGCACATACCTTATGCGTTAGTAAAAAAATTTAAAGGCGGCGACTTGGAAGGTTTACGCTACGAACAGTTATTGCCGTATGCCCAACCAACCGATGGCGATGCCTTCCGTGTGGTGTGTGGCGATTTTGTAACTACCACCGACGGTACGGGTATAGTGCACATTGCCCCTTCGTTTGGTAGCGATGACTTTAAGGTGGCCAAACAAAATGGTATTGGTGCGCTTACCCTGGTTGATAAACAGGGTAAGTTTGTAGATGCTGTGAACGACCCGGTATTTCCGCTGGACGGACGTTATGTTAAGGAAGATTATTATACCGCCGAGGAAAAAGAGAAAGAGTTTCATCTGCAGAAAGAAATACTGCGCGTAAACAACATCATCGCTGACCTCAAGAGCTTTATGAGCGCTGATGATTTGATAGTGTTGAAACTGAAGCTGGAGAACAAACTGTTTAAAACAGAAAAATATGTGCACAGCTATCCGCATTGCTGGCGAACCGATAAACCGGTGATTTACTACCCGCTGGATAGCTGGTTTATACGCACCACTGCTATTAAGGATAAACTGATTGCCAGCAACAAAACCATTAACTGGAAGCCCGCACATACGGGCGAAGGCCGTTTCGGGCAATGGCTGGAAAACCTGGTAGACTGGAACCTGTCGCGTAGCCGTTACTGGGGCACCCCGCTGCCGATATGGACTACCGAAGATGGCAGCGAAGAACTGTGCATTGGTTCGCTGGCCCAGTTGCAAGCTGAAATTGACAAGGCCATTGCCGCCGGTGTGCTAAGCAAGGATGCAGAAATAAGAAACCGCGAAGGCGAGCTTGAACTGCATAAACCTTACGTAGACAACATAGTGCTGGTAAGCAAAAGCGGCAAGCCTATGCAGCGCGTGCCCGATTTGATTGATGTGTGGTTTGACAGTGGTGCCATGCCGTATGCTCAACATCACTGGCCTTTCGAAAATCAGGACAAGGTTGGAACACTGGATGCCAACGGCTTTTTAGTGCCCGGTCCGTTTTTCCCCGGCGATTATATTGCTGAAGGTGTTGACCAAACGCGCGGTTGGTTCTTTACCCTGCACGTGTTGGCTACCGCCCTAACCGATGGTAAATATCCGGCTTACAAAAACGTGGTGAGCAATGGCTTGTTGCTCGACAAGAACGGCAACAAAATGAGCAAGCGTTTAGGTAATGTGGTTGATCCGTTTAAAACCATTGCCGAATACTCGGCGGATGTTACGCGCTGGTATATGATGCGCAACAGCGATCCTTGGGAGAACATGAAGTTTGACGTAGCCGGTTTGCAGGACGTAATGCGTTCACATTTCGGTACCTTGTATAACACCTACGCCTTTTTTGCGCTGTATGCCAACATTGATGGCTGGAAGATTGACGAGCAAAATATAGTGCCATTGACCAAGCGTCCGGAGCTGGACCGCTGGATCATCTCGAAATTAAACTCGCTGATAATAGACGTAACAGGTTATTACAACGACTACGAACCAACCAAAGCCGCCCGCGCTATCGAGAAGTTTGTGGACGAAGACCTGAGCAACTGGTATGTGCGCTTAAACCGCCGCCGTTTCTGGAAAGGCGAGATGAGCGAAGACAAAAAAGCCGCTTACGAAACATTGTTTGAGTGTTTGAATGTGGTGGTGCAGCTGATGGCTCCTGTTTCGCCGTTCTTCAGCGACTTTATGTATAAAAACCTTACCGATAGCGTACGTGCCGAAGCGGTTAAGAACAATACCCCGCTGAAGTGGGAAAGCGTGCACCTGACGCTGCTGACCAAAGCAACCAATGCTGCTATTGACCGCGATTTGGAAGAGCGTATGGAACTGGCCCAGCGCACCTGCTCGCTGATACTTTCGCTGCGTAAAAAGGAAAAGATAAAAGTGCGTCAGCCGTTATCTAAGATATTAATACCCGTATTGAGCGAAAAGCAACAACAGCAGTTTGAGAAGGTAGAAGGCTATATACTGGGTGAGGTAAACGTAAAGCAACTGGAATACGTAACCGATGCTTCAGGAATTGTGAAGAAGAAGATTAAGCCAAACTTTAAGGAACTGGGTAAAAAGGCCGGTCCGAAGATGAAGGCTATTCAAAACGCCGTGCTGGCCTTTAACCAGGATGACATACGTGCCATAGAAACAAAAGGTGCCTATGAGCTGAACCTGGATGGCGACAAGTTTGAGTTGACCTTGGCAGATGTAGAAATTTTAACGGAAGATATACCGGGTTGGCTGGTAGCCAGTGATAACGGATTAACGGTAGCACTGGATATTACCATTACCGACGAGTTGCGCCAGGAAGGTAACGCCCGCGAATTCATCAACAAAATACAGAACCTGCGGAAGGATAAAGACTTTCAGGTACTGGACCGCATTAAAGTTAGCGTGGTAAAGAATGCTACTTTTGAGCAGGCACTCAGCAAGTTTAAGGAGTATATCAGCAGCGAAATTCTGGCAAAAGAAATTTTGCTGGTGGAAGCGCTGCCTGAATTTGATGAGGTGGAGATGAATGAGGAAATGCTGAAGGTTAAAGTAGAACTGAACTAATGACGTTAAAGAAAAGCTTGCTGCTTATACTCGTACTGGTGCTTGCCGACCAGGCCATTAAGATTTGGATGAAAACCCACTTAATGTTGGAAGAGGAGATCGTTATTACCAGTTGGTTCAGGCTGCATTTTACTGAGAACGTAGGCATGGCCTTTAGCATGGTACTGCCCGGCGCGTTTGGCAAATTATTTCTTAGCCTGTTTCGCACCATTGCAGCAGGCGTTGGCATCTGGTATTTAACTACGCTGGTAAAGCGCCATGCACACTGGGGATTTATCCTGAGCGTTTGCCTGATACTGGCCGGTACCATCGGCAACCTAATTGACGGAATGTTTTACGGAATCATCTTTGGCGATAGCCATTATCGCATTGCCGAGGTTTTTCCTGCCCAGGGCTATGCCGGCTTTATGCAGGGCCATGTGGTAGATATGTTCTGGTTTCCGTTGTTTACCGGGCATTACCCTAATTGGGTGCCTGGCGTGGGCGGACAAAGCTTTCAGTTTTTCCCGGCCATATTTAATGTTGCCGATGCGGCTATCACCGTGGGTGTAATCATTATCCTGCTTTTTCAGGGTGTATTTTTTAAAGAGGAGCGGGCAAACGAAGCAGCGACTGCTGCAGGCAACGCCTAGTTTAATTGTGCTGGCATGAAGCTTTCGAAAGCGCTGATTATAATTATAGCTATCATCTTTATTGATCAGGCGCTAAAGATCTGGATTAAAACCCACCTGATAATGGGTGACGAAATACCAGTTACCAATTGGTTCGTCATTCACTTTACTGAAAACGAAGGGATGGCCTTTGGCATGAAACTACCGGGTGTTTGGGGTAAGCTGTTTTTAAGTTTCTTTCGTCTGGCTGCCGGAATCGGCGGCATGTATTACCTGTATAAAATTGTGCAGCAACAGGCCCATTGGGGTTTTGTTACAGCTGTTAGTATGATACTGGCCGGCGCTATCGGCAATATGATTGACGGCACTTTTTATGGACTGATTTTTAGCGATAGCACGTATCATGTGGCACAGTTATTTCCTAAACAGGGTTATGCCGGATTTATGCAGGGGCATGTAGTGGATATGTTGTGGTTCCCTATTTACCAGGGCGTTTATCCTTCGTGGTTTCCGTTTTGGGGTGGTGAGCCACTGGAGTTTTTCAGGCCGGTATTCAACATTGCCGATGCCGCTATAACTACCGGCGTATTGCTGATATTGTTGTTTAACCGGGTGTTTTTTAAAGATCCGGAACCGGTAGTAACTGAACAGCCGGAAAGCGACCTTCCTGTTGCCCCTACCGCCTAGTTTTTTAATGGCCGCCTTTGTTTTAGAACTCGCCGAAGGTTTCAATTACGGTGCGCAGTTCCTTCGTGCCTTTTTGTTGGACCATCAGTACAGCAAAATCTTTTTGCACGTAATCCTTAGGCAGGTCGAAGGTTTCTTTGGCAATCGTTTCCTTTTTTGCTTCTACCTTCAGCTTACTTTCCTTCTTGCTGATTTTGTTGTTTACCTCCGCCTCGGTTACCACTTTGGTTCCTCCTTCGGCTTCATTCCAGTTACCGATAAGGCGAAGAAAAGGCACCAGGTCGTTTAAGGGCAATTTAGCATCGCTAAGCCAGGCAGTTACTTTTACAAAATTGTTTTCGCCCACGGCCTTTACCAGGTTGTTTCCGCCTTCCTGTTTGGTTTTGTCCGTTTCCTTTAATTCAAGGCTATAGGTTTTAGCGTATCCTTCTTTAACTCCTTCGCGTTCGTAGTAATTCAACAGCGAGTCGTAGTTATACTTGATGCATACTTTTTTATCGGCCTGCGAAAGCGTATACAATTCGCGTTTCTCGAGATTAATGACAAAGGCACTGTATTTTTTATTGCCGTTCTGGGTTTGCCTGATATATACCTGATTGCCTTTCACCTTTATTTCGGCAACAGTGGTAACCGCTTTTTCATTCGTAAAGTTTACCTTGATGGTGCCCTCGAAGGCAGTGGTTTGCGCCACGGCCCAATGCAGACAAAAAAGCAAACAGATAGACAGGGTTGATTTTATCATAATATCTCGTTAAAAAATTTGTTACCAAAAATGGTAATGGCTACCGTTACCGCAATAATGGCGGCAATGAGCACAGCCCCTGCGGCCACATCCTTTACCTTTCCAGCCTGCGGATGAAATTCCGGCTGCACCATATCTACCAGGTATTCGATAGCGGTATTCACCATTTCGGTTGCAATTACCAGGCCAAAGGTTAAAAATATAATAGCCCATTCCACCGCATTCAGGTCAAAAAAAATACCCGCAATGGTTACTACCACCAGGGCCAGCAGATGAATTTTTAGATTCAACTGTTCCTTAACCGCTATCAGTATACCGTTAATGGCATACATAAAGCCTTTTAAAAACTTCCACACGTTCATAACAATAAATCTAAAGCGCTTTGCAGCGCGTGATCATTGGCCGTCGGTTTAAAGCCGGTATAATTAACGGATAGCTTTAGTGCCTGCTGCAAATTAAACTTGTGTTGCGGCATGCATAAGGCTGTTCCGTTTTTCATTAAAACTTCGCCGATGTATTCTTGTTCGGTTTGCCCCGGCGTGGGCACAAAGATGGCCTTCTTGCCCAATTTTCCGAGGTCCATTACCGTACTATACCCCGGCCGTGTTAAAATAAACTCGCTTTGAGCCATGGCTTTACTCATAGCTGCACTATCTAAAAAATTTACTACGGTTACATTACCGGTACTTGTAACCGGTGCTTTTGTCTCAGCGGGCTTACCCCTTATTAGCAGTACGTTTCCTTCCACCTGTTGCAGTTCCTTCAGCGCTATTTGTTCAAACAAACTGCGTTGAGGTTCAGGTCCGCTGCATAGCACGGCCAACTTATAGGTAAGGGGCTGTTGCACGAACCGAAGGCGCGATAGGTAACCAATGTATTGCACGGGTGGTTGCAGTGTAGCGGCTGGCATCAGTTCCGCAAAAGGATGATTGGCCGGGGCCGGGGCCCAGCAGGCGGTAAAACGACTTATCTGCCGGTGGTTAAAGTAATTTACAGCAGGCTGCATCCACTTAAATGCGGCGGGCATTAACACCTGTAACTGGTGGCTTACAAAAACCGACTTCACTTTTTTAGAATAAGCACCGTACCGGTTATCGGAGATTACGATATCGATGGCATGCTCCTTCACCAGATTTTCAATGGCCTGCTGTTCGCTGTTAATTACATTGATAAAGTGCGGCAACTGCAAACCCATTTTAAAAACCATAGCCCCTGAGGCAGGATACACGGGATTATACCCTGGCAATTCAAATGCCTCAACGCCCGGTAGTTCTTTCTTCAGTAGTAAGAGCGCATCGCCCGAAGCTGCAACGGATACCCGGCAACCCCGTTGTTGTAAGGCCCGTATGAGCACCAGGCTGCGCGTAGCATGGCCGAGGCCCCAATCCAGTACTGCCACCAGTAATTTTTTTGCGCTTTGTGCCACAGCGGGTTTAGTTTAAAAAATTAATTTAGCTGCCGTTCGTTTAATAAATATGAGCAAGCAAATAAAGCATATCGCCCGCATTGTTATGGTAGCCCTGGTGGGCATTACCCTGGCCACTTCGCTGCCTTCGTGCAAGGCGAACAAATGCGATTGCCCTACCTTTGGCGGCCACCGCCTGAAACATTAAAAGCCTGCCCAACAAATCGTCCTGTTGATTGTTTTAACCTGTGCCGGAACCTATCTATCGTATTTGGGTTCGGTTTATATATTCGTGGCTTAATTTATAGGTTATGATGATTACCAAGAAAGTGGAGAAGGCGCTGAACGAGCACCTGCACCTGGAAATGAATGCGCAATTGAGTTACCTGGCCGTAGCCTCGTGGTGCGAGGTAGAGGGTTTTGAAGGAACCGCCCGTTTTTTTTACAAACAGAGCAGCGAGGAGAATTCTCATTTCATGAAGTTTTTTGCCTACATCAACGAGGTGGGCGGCCATGCCCTGGTACCTGCCCTTAAGGCGCCTAAATATGAATTTAAGGACATCCGCGAAGCGGTAGAAATGGCCCTGGAGCACGAACAACGGGTTACTAAAGCCATTTATAAGGTATTGAGCTTAGCCAAAGAAGAAAGCGACCATGCTACCGAGGATTTCCTGCGGTTTTTTGTAGATGAGCAGAAGGAAGAAGAGGTGCAGTTTAAGCGGATACTGGATAAAATTAAGCTGATAGGCGGTGGCCCCCAAAGCCTGTATTACATTGATAAGGAGTTCGATAAGTTATCGGTGGCTGCGGGCGGAAAAAAGAAAAAAGAGAAGGGCGGAGAGGAAAATTAACAAAAACAGACCGGCATTTGCCTTGACAAAAAGCCGCCTCCCGATTACATTGATTTAAAACGAAAGCATTTGAAACCCCTTGACAAACTTGGAGCCGGAGAACGTGCCTACATTGTAGACATGCGGAACGGCAAGCTGTGTGAGAAATTCTTTGAGCTGGGTATTTTTCCCGGAGATATGGTAGAGATGAAAGTAAACTCCGCCGATGAGAATTCGATTGTTGTAACCATCAACAATAAAACCTTCAACATTTTCAGAGCTGCTGCCGAAACGATCATTACCAACACGGTAAGTTTCGAATTCAGCCTTAACTAAACTGCTTATTTACCTCTTTATTACGAACCCCGGAGCTTTCTAAAGGAACGAGAACCACCACAGCCTGACCCTGTGTGAACTTATTCACCGCACGCTGGTAAAACTCCAACTGATCCTCAGTTGGAGTTTTTTTATGGATTACTCCGCCAATTAAGGAGTAGCCCACACCTCCACAGCAACATTGTCGATTACCACGGGCGCATTGGTATTGGTGGTGCCATATACCTGCACCGTATCGGTGGGTATTACCCGTGCCGGCACTTTTATATAAAAGGAAATACGGCCCTGGGCATAATCGTTAAATCGCCAAATGCCAAAGGGTTCTTCTACCGGCAGTTTGTTGGAAATGCGCACTGCATGATAGCCGAAGATTTCCTGGTTGCGCCTGAACTGAATAACCATGGTAGCACCTTTGTAAAGCGAACCACCCGGCGGCAGGTTACGGGCATCGAAGGAAATTTTGAGGTAGTTACCCGGTGCGATATGATTAAAGCCGGCATTGCCTTCCCATACATTCATATAATTGTGTTCCTCATTTAATAGAAATGCGCCGTTGGCAGGAGTGCCGTCCGCCCACACCGTGTTAGCCGTTGTATCGTTAAAGTCGTGTTTGTACAGGGCCTGAACAAAAACCGGGTTAACGGGCTGTGCCTGATTTAAATCGTAGGCCAGCATATCGTTCATGTTCAGCCTGGTTTTTAGCAAGGTTTGATAATAAAATTGCCTGTTGGCCCCTTCGCTCCACAACACATTGGTGCTCGACTTATACGTTAACAATACCTGAAAGGCGATTAAACAGGGAAGAAGAAGATACAGAACCAGTTTCCCTACTCTGTTTACACCAAGTTCGGTAAACAACAAGCCCATTGGCAGTGCTAACAGGGGGTAGGTTTCCACCATCGGGCGGCTGCCGAGTCCGTTCACATAGGTCCAGCACCACCAGGAGTAGATGATGTAGATGTGTATAGGCATAAACGCCAACAGCGGTGCCAAAAATCCGGTACGCCTTACAAGTAGCAAAGGCAGGCCGGCAATAGCGAACAGCATAACGGGGCTATAAGGTATCCAGCCGTTGGTATAACCAAAAAGACCCTCCCAAATATGCGGGTGACGAAAATCGAATCCTTCGTTGGCATAACTGTAATAAACAAAGTGACCCGATACGGTTTTCCAATACAACAATTGAGGCAGGCCGCAAAGGGCAAATACCAAAATGGCGAGGTAAAAACCAGGGGTGAAAATATAATTGCGGATGCGTTTAGCTAATTCGTAAGGCGAAGAAAAACCATACAATAGCGGAATGACCAAACAGAAAATCTCGTTAGGGCGGATGAGCGTAATGAGTCCAGTGCTTAGGCCTACCATTATAAAATTAATTGGTACCGGTGCGCGATAAAGTTTTGCGGAGTAGAGCAGCAGCAAGGCGTAGAGGGCAAATAAATAACCGTGCGACATGCCCATATTGTAAACCGAGAAGTAAAAGAGGTTGGTGCCAATGGCTATAGCAATTAACAGCAGGGCGCTTACACCATCGCTGAAAAATTGTTTGAGAAAGCGCGCGAGCACCAGCAGGCCAAGCAGCACAACCAAAACATTCCAGAGATGGACGCAAAACATGTAAATGGGAGAATAGCCATCGGCCGGTGCGCCTGAAAGCAGTGCAAGGGCGTGCGCCGTAAAAAACGCAGGGGACTCCAGCAAGGCGATGCCGCAGGTGTATTTAATTACCGGAGTGGTATTACTAAAGGTAACCTCCATATCGGTAATCGGCTTTGTAGTATCGCGGGTGGCACCGCGATGACTATCGCGTACAAAAGTTGATTTGCGCAGATCATCAATATCGTGATGTATGAAGATGGCCGGAAGATACGCGTAGTAACCAAAGCTATCGCCGCCGTTGAGCAAAGAGCCCTGGTTCCAGCGATGGAAGAAAAAAAAGGCGGAGAAATAAGTAAGCGCAATTAAAAAGAGCGCTGCATGAGTTTTGCGCACGTGTTTTCGTTTAGTTGAAAGTGTATTGCAACAGCGGTGGTTAGCGCACCATTACATTTTCGTACGGCAAACGGGTGGCAATGGAGCGCGCTAAGGTCATTTCATCGGTATACTCCAATTCGCCGCCAAACGATACCCCCCTTGCAATACTGGTTATCTTAACAGGTAAATCCTTCAGTTTTTTACTGAGGTAAAATATGGTAGTGTCGCCTTCAATAGTAGGGCTAAGCGCCATAATTACTTCCTTAACCACACCTGTTTTAACCCGTTCTACCAGCGAATCAATCTGCAGCTTTTCTGGTCCAATGCCATCGATGGGCGAAATTACACCACCCAATACATGGTACACGCCTTTGTAGATGTTTGTGTTCTCGATAGCAATTACATCGCGTAAACTTTCTACCAGGCAAACCATAGCCTGGTCGCGGTGGGCATTGCCGCAAATTTCGCAAAGCTCGTGGTCACTTACATTATGGCAAACGCGGCAAAATTTAATGTCATTCCGCATGCGCACAATAGCATCGCCAAACAGGTTCACCTTCTCGGCATCCTGCTTTAATAAGTGCAACACCAACCGTAAAGCTGTTTTTTCACCAATGCCGGGCAGTTTTGTAAACTCGGCTACGGCATCTCCAATCAGTTTCGACGAATACTTCATTACAGGCCGAAATATAGGGCTAAAAACGGAGGGCTTAGAGCACGATATTTACATTTCCTGCGTTAGCTAATTTTTTAACAGCCCGCCCGGCGGTTGACCACATCCGCCTGCGGGGCTAAGAGCAATAACAAAATCAACAGGCACAACCATTCATTAATATGGTTTTTTATTTTTGACCTTCCATGCACCAAACACTATCCATTGTTATTCCGGCTTATAACGAAGGCCGCACGATACATTTCATTCTGGACAAAATTGAAAAAGTGCAACTGCCGGATGGCTGGCAGAAAGAAATTTTGTTAGTGAATGATTGTTCAACCGATAATACCGAACAGGCTATACTTAATTACACTTCCCTGCATCCGCAACTCAACATCCAATATCGCAAGCACGAGGTAAATAAAGGCAAGGGTGCGGCCTTGCACACAGGAATAAAAGAAGCAACCGGTGGAGTGATTGTAATACAGGATGCCGACCTGGAATATGACCCCGAAGAATACCGCATTTTGCTAAAGCCCATCACCGATGGGTTTGCCGATGTGGTATATGGCTCCCGTTTTATGGGTGGCAAGCCACACCGCATCCTGTTCTTTTGGCATACCATCGGCAACAAGTTTCTTACATTTTTGTCGAACATGTTTACCAACCTGAACCTTACCGATATGGAAACATGCTACAAAATGTTCAGGGCCGATGTAATTAAATCGCTTGATTTAAAAGAGCAGCGCTTTGGATTTGAACCTGAAGTTACGGCACGTGTAAGCCGTTACCCCAACGTGCGTATTTACGAAGTAGGGATCAGCTATTACGGGCGCACGTATCAGGAAGGGAAAAAAATTGGCTGGCGCGATGGGGTACGGGCCATCTACTGTATCCTTAAATACAACTTGTGGCACCGGTAGTGCCGTACTAATCTGCCACATATTGCAGTTTCAGGTTGTCAAACCGTACGGTCGTTTTACCCTCTGCATTCCATAAACGAAAGCCAAGTTCCGTCGCTTCTGGCTTTTCAGGCACATATATATCCGCGTAAATCTCCTGCCATTTACCTGCTTCCGTAATAATGCGCTGCACACTTATAGCTTTTGATTTTACCTCCTTACCATTAGCGCGCACATACAGGCCAAACTGGGTTCGTCGCCACATATTATACTCCATTGTTTCGGGGTATACCATAGCATAAACACGATACCAACCGGGTTTTACTATGCCACCTTTAATAAGGCTACGCTCGTACCATTGCTTATCGCCATTTACATGTATAGAGCAGCAGCTTTGATAACCCGCACTATTATCGGCGCTGGTATCCTGTTCAAAGCCGGTTTGGTAAACAGTTGAAAGGCCGGCCTGCAAACGGTGCGGCACCTCTTCGTCGGTATCCAGCATTTTTAAATCGTTGCGGGTAATTTTCGTTTTGCCGAATATGCGCCAGTAGTAAGCCCTCGTCATGTGGTCTGATTCCATAAAACCTCCGTCGCCATTGGCTTGCCAGGTTTGCAGCAAATTAAGCCAGGTGCAAAAAAGGATATAAGTTCCTGTAGCGATTATTGCTATGCGGCCATGTTGCACCGCAGTAAAAAACGCTGTTAACGGAAACAACCACAACGCGTACGACTGTATCATGGCACGCTGCGAAAACGAACCGCCATACCACCAGCAATCCCACGAAAAAGCCAGGTAGATGCTTACCGTTACAAAAATCAGAATACCCCAAAACAGCGGACGATGGGTGCGGTACAACGGAACCAGGCCAAGTACCGCCAATAACATCACGGGTGTATACACCAGCCAGCCTTTACGGTAACTGAACAGTCCATTGAGTATGTGTGGCTTTAAAAAACTGAAGGTTTCCTCTGTGCCATAGCTCCAGTGCATCCAATGGCCCGAATAGGTCTTCCAATAATACAATTGAATAGACCCAACTGCACAAGCAGCCATGGTAAACACGAACAGCCTGGCCCACTGTTGCATAAAAACCTGTATCCGCTCACGCAACTGTTGCAACGAGGCGATACCCCAGAACACCGGTATTAACACGCAAATTATTTCGGTAGGGCGGGTAATGGTGGCCAAGCCGCAAATAAGACCCAGCGCCAGCGCCTTGCCGTAGGTGGGACGCTCGTAAAACTTTACGGTTAGTAATAGGATGGCTGTGTAAAGGGTAAATAGATAGCTATGCGTAAAGGCTCCTACAATGGACACATAGTTCAGGTAATTGGTGGCCATGCATAATACCAGGAGCGAAATGGCAATAGGCACATCCGTAAAATAACGCAGTAATAGTTTGCGCGCCAGCCATAAACCAACAAACGAAAACAGCAGGCCGTTCATGGCCAAACAAAACTGGTAAGGCCACGAAAATCCGTCCACCGGGTAGCCGCCCCATTTGGCCCAGAAGTGGGCAACCGTAAAACCGGGTAAAAACATAATGGATTGCCCGCTGGAATATTTCATCACATGGTTACCATCAGGCATTTTAAAAGCGCTGTAAAAATCTCCCCCGAAGGGGTTGTCGTATGTTTCCTTTATATAGGATATGTTGTTTAGCTTACCCAGGTCGTCGTAAAAGAAGGACGGGAGATAAAGATAATACCCCGCAATATCCCAGGATATTAAAGCCTGTGAGCCTTTATCCTCCCACTTTTTATTTAAAAAAGCGACAGTGAGAAGAAAGGCGCAGCAGATAAAATAAGCAGCTAAAGAAATGCGGGTTTTAGTGTTCATAGTTTAATCACGGCAATCAATGTGCTTCCAGCCAATTACCACCGATGCCCATTTCGGCCTCAATAGGCACCGTGGTTTTAATAGCGCCGATCATTTTCTCGTATATAATAGGTTTAATAATTTCTACTTCATCCTTATGCGCATCAAATACCAATTCATCATGCACCTGCAGGGTCATTTTCGATTTAAAGTTGTGCTGCTTAAAAGCATGGTGAATATTGATCATGGCAATTTTGATGAGGTCGGCGGCGGAACCCTGTACGGGGCTGTTGATGGCGTTGCGCTCGGCAAAACCGCGCACGGTAAAGTTTTTGGAGTTGATATCCTTTAAGTAGCGCTTGCGGCCTTTTATGGTTTGCACATAACCGTGTTCTTTTGCAAACTGAATGTTACCGTTCATGTATTCTTTAACCTTCGGGAACTGCTTGAAATAATTCTCGATTATTTCTTTCGCCTCACCGCGCGACACTCCGATGTTTTCAGCCAAACCAAAGGCGCCTTGTCCGTAGATAATGCCAAAGTTCACGCTCTTGGCTTTATAGCGCATTTCTTTGGTTACCTCCTCAAGTGGCACATTGTAAACACGGGCAGCAGTGGCTGTATGGATGTCGAGCTTTTTGGTAAAAGCATCCAACATATTTTCATCGCCGCTCAGTTCCGCTACTAAGCGTAATTCAATTTGCGAGTAATCGGCTGAGAGTATAATGTGGTTCTCATCGCGGGGCACAAAGGCTTTGCGCACTTCCTGTCCGCGGGTAGTGCGCACCGGTATGTTCTGTAAATTGGGGTTATCGCTGCTTAAGCGCCCTGTTGCAGCAACAGCCTGGCGGAAGGTGGTATGCACCCGTCCGGTTTTTTTATTGATCATTTGCGGCAATGCATCCACATAGGTGCTTTTTAATTTGGTAACCTCGCGGTATTCCAGAATTTTTTCGGCAATAGGATGGTGCTTGGCTAAACCGCTCAAGGCATCTTCGTTGGTGGAAAGCTGCCCGGTGGCGGTTTTCTTGCCTTCAAAGGGCAACTTCAGGTGGCCATATAGTATATCAGCCAATTGTTTGGGCGAATCCACATTAAACTCCAGTCCAGCTAACTCAAAGATTTCTCCGCGCGCCTTCAGCATGTCGCTTTCCAGGTTCCTGGAGAAATTGCTTAGAAACTGTTCGTCAATTTTTACACCCTCATACTCCATATCAGCCAGCACCTCAATCAAAGGCAATTCAATTTCATCCAGCACAGTGTTTACCTGCTGCTGTTGTACCATCGGCGCCAGTTTGTGTTTTAGCTGTAGTGTTATATCCGCGTCCTCGGCAGCGTATTCCGAAATTTTTTCCAGGGGCACATCCCGCATGTTACCCTGGTTCTTTCCTTTTTTGCCAATCAGTTCTTCGATGGCAACCGGTGTATAACCAAGATACGTTTCGCTTAGGTAATCCATGCCGTGCTTCAGGTCCGGTTCAACCAGGTAATGTGCCAGCATGGTATCGTACAAGGGCAGTTGCACTTTGATATCGTAGCGTTTCAACACCAATAGGTCGAACTTGATGTTCTGGCCTATTTTTAAATGCGTTTTGCTTTCGAATAATCCTTTAAAAGCCTGTGCTATTTTTTTTGTGCCTTCGTAGTCTGCCGGGCAGGGCACATAATAAGCCTCACCTTCTTTAATACTAAAGCTCATACCTACCATATCCAGGGCAAAGTAGTCCAGCCCGGTTGTTTCTGTATCAAAGCAGAATTCAGTTTCCTGCTCAAGCGTTTTAACTAATTCTGCAATGGCCTCTTCTCCTTGTATTACCTGATAGGTGTGGGGGGTATTGTGAATGGTTTTACCATGTACCACCGCTTCTTCGGTTGCTGCTGACCCTCCAAACAGATCCTGTTGTGTGCCGGCGTCGGCAGCTCGTTTTTCAACCGCGCCTGCCGTTTGATTAACCGAGTAATCAAGCCCAAGGATACGCTTGCCTAAGGTGCGGAATTCCAATTCTGCAAAAATGGCTGAGAGTTTCTCCTTGTCCGGCGCATCCACATGTAACTCTTCGTCGGTTACGTCGATAGGTACGTGCAGATTAATGGTGGCCAGGCGCTTGCTTAACAATCCCTGTTCGGCAAATTGTTTAACGTTTTCGCCAACCTTGCCCTTAATTTTATCGGCATTGGCGATGGTATTTTCCATACTGCCGAACTCCTTGATAAACTTCTTGGCTGTTTTTTCGCCTACGCCGGGTATGCCCGGAATATTATCTACGGCATCTCCCCACATGCCTAATATATCTATTACCTGCAGCGGGTTTTCAACTTCCCATTGTTGTTTTACTTCTTCCAGCCCCAGTATTTCAACCTCACCTCCGCTTCTGGCGGGTTTGTAGATATAAATATTTTTCTCCACCAATTGGGCATAGTCCTTATCAGGCGTTACCATATACACGATATGTCCTTCGGCCGCCTTCTTTTTGGCAATGGTCCCAATGATATCATCGGCTTCCTGACCTTCAAATTCCAATACAGGTATATGCCAGGCTTCTAATATTTGTTTAATATAAGGGACGGCGAAAATGATGTCTTCAGGCGTTTCCTGTCGATGGGCTTTGTACTCGGCATATTCAGCCGTTCGGTCGGTAGATTCGCCCTTATCGAATACGACAGCCAAATGGGAGGGCTTTTCCTTGTTTATCAGTTCAAATAGTGTTGTGGTAAACCCGCTGATAGCGGATACGTTTTGCCCCTTTGAATTAATAAGCGGATTGCGGCTAAAAGCAAAGTAGGCCCTGAAAATAAGGGCGTACGCATCCAGTAAAAAAAGTTTATTGTCGGTCCAATCGGTATGTGCCATATTTTTTGTTGTAGCTAACTAAAGTAAAAAAGGATTCGGCTTTAAAATGCAGTGTCTGCCCCAATAATCGCCGGGTTAAAAATAATCAGTCTTTTCAACCGTCAATCCTTACATTCGCTTTATGAGCCTGTTATCTCTGCAACATATTGTTAAACAGTACGGCAATTACCGGGCGTCCAACAATGTAACGTTCGAGATACCTGCGGGTAAAATTTTTGGTTTGCTGGGGCCAAACGGTGCCGGCAAAACAACGCTGATACGCATGATTACCCGGATACTTTATCCGGATAGCGGACAGTTGCTTTTTAAAGGCGAACAACTAAGCGACAAACACACCGAACGCATTGGCTACATGCCTGAAGAGCGGGGGTTGTATAAGAAAATGAAAGTGGGCGAACACCTGATTTACCTGGGCCGTTTAAAAGGTTTAAGCAGGGAACAGGCCAAGGCCAATGTAGACCACTGGCTAACTAAATTCGATATACAAACCTGGTATAACAAGAACATTGAGGAGTTGTCGAAGGGGATGAGCCAAAAGGTGCAGTTTATAGCAACGGTACTCCACGACCCGGAATTACTTATACTGGATGAGCCATTTAGTGGCCTGGACCCCATTAACAGCAAGTTAATTGAGGATGAAATTTTTGAGTTAAGTCGCCGTGGCAAAACCATCATCTTTAGTACGCACCGTATGGAACAGGTGGAAGAGATTTGCAACGACATTGTGCTGGTAAACAAAGGCAGCGTTATTTTACAGGGCGGTGTAAAGGAGTTGAAGCACCGGTTTAAGGAGAATAAATTCAGGGTTCAATACAATGGTGAAATACCGGCCACTGTATTGGAAAAGTTGCCCGTTAGCCACGTACAGCCTGGTGAGTTGGAAGTGAAATTTGGAGAAGAGCACAAAGGCAATCTGCTTTTAAAGTTGCTGATTGAACATCAAGTGGAGGTAAACTCATTTAATGAGGTACTGCCCAGCATAAACGAAATTTTTATCCGGCAGGTGCAATTAAACTAAGTTGCTAAAGCGCTTACATGGGAAAGATCTGGATCATTATTCAAAGGGAGTTTATTACACGTGTAAGGCGTCCGGCGTTTTTTTTAACCACGCTGTTAGCGCCTGCAGGGTTTTTTATATTAATGGCTGCCAGTGTTTGGATCTCGACCTATAACCAGGGCACTACACATATTGCGGTGGTTGATGAAAGCGGCCTCTTTAAAAGCGAACCCATTGCAAATGCCGACGATGGCTCAGTGTATTTTCATTATGTAGATGCGAACTACGATTCGCTGGCAGCGCAGGTGGCTGCTCATCCTGATAGTGCCTACCAGGCTATCATACATATACCGCAAGGGTTTGATCTCGATAATCCCCAACGTGCTAACATCGCTTACCGTTTTGCCAAAAGGCCGGGTATGATCACCAACCAGTTGGTAAACCAGCATATTACGGATGTATACCAGCGGGTGCGCCTGAAAACCCGTGACACCATCATTACCACGGAGCAAATACAACGCATTCAACAGAAAATTCAGTTGGTGCCGGAATCGCTGGTGAATAAAGAAGAAAAGGAAGGTTTTACGGCGGCAGCCTCCGGATTGGGCATTTTTATGGGCTTCGCTATTTACATCTCGCTGTTTTTTTACGGCACCATGATTATGAAAGGTGTGCAGGAGGAAAAGAGCAACCGCGTGGTGGAGATTCTTACTTCTTCGGTTAAGCCTTTTCAGATGCTAATGGGCAAAATACTTGGAATAGGTGCAGTAGGCTTAACCCAGTTTGTGTTATGGGTGTTGCTCATAATTGTCATCAATGTGTTTGTTATGCCTTTAATGGGCATTGCGGTAGGGGCACACACACCGGGGCCGGGGGCTATGCAGGGTGCAGGACAAATGGACCCTGACGACATCCAAAAAATATGGCAAGGGTTTCACGATTTGCCTTTAACGCAGATTGCTATCCTGTTTCCGCTGTTTTTCCTGGGTGGCTTTCTGTTGTATGGTTCGTTGTTTGCAGCTATAGGAGCTGCTATTGGCGAAGATGGCGATCAACAGTCGCTGATGATTCCTGTTACAGTGCCTATCGTAATTTCTATTTTTATTGCCATTAACGTTATCCAAAACCCCGATAGTCCGCTTGGCTTCTGGGGTTCCCTTATCCCGTTTACTTCTCCGGTAGTTATGAGTGCCATGCTGCCCTTCGTGCACGACTGGCGACATATTGCTGCCTCCCTGGTACTGCTAGTGCTCGGGTTTTTGATTACCGTATTTATTGCCGGACGTATTTATCGTGTAGGCATTTTGATGTACGGTAAAAAAATAAGCCTCAAGGAAATGGTGCGCTGGATTTTCACCAAAGGATAGCAAGAAATTATTTTCTTCGTAGTAATACCCGTGTATGAAAAAAATGTTGTTTGTATGGCTGCTGGCAGCCCCTTTTACCGGCAATGCGCAATCTGCCATTGTAGTACAGGATACGGTTCGCCCGTTTGCTAAAGGTGATTTACCGGCTTACCAGGTGGACATACCTGAAACCAAAGGAAAGGACATTGATAAGAGCTGGAACAGCTATTTAAAGAACTTATCAAAAGAGAAGAGCAAAAGCGAAGGTGGCGAACTTGCGATAGGTGGTGTAATCTATAAAAACATATCGCCCAAGCCGCTGCTTGTTTTTAGCAAAACGCTGGAAACACAAAATGGTGTGCGGCTTACGGCCAGTTTTGCGCTGGATAGCTTTACCTACATTTCGCCACGCACTAATGCGGACCAGGATTTGGCGGTAAAAAAGTTTTTGCGTGACTATGCGGTGCTGCAGTATAAGGCGGTTGCCCAAAAGCAGCTAGAGGATGAGGAGGATCGCCTGAAGGAGCTAAAAAACAAACTGGACGGATTTATTAAAAAAGAAGAGAAAGCCGTTAAAACCATCGAAGAAAAGAAACGGGCCATTGGCCGTAATCAGGACGCTATTAAAGCGAACGAAGCGGATTTAAAAGTGAAAAATGAAGCGCTGGAAGGTCAAAAACGAGCCGTTGAGGCCGCTAAAACCAACACCCCGGAGGTATTGAAAGCTGAAGAGAAAAAGCTGAAAGAGCAGGAAGGCGAGCGTAACAAGTTGATAAAGAACGGCGAAAAGCTACATGGTGAAATTGATAACTGGCATGCCGATATACGCGAAGCAGAGCGTGATGTGGATGAGGCCCGTCAAAATCAGAAGGTAACAAACGATCAAATAGATAAACAAAAAAAGCTTGTAAACCAGGCCGAAGACAAACTTAAGGGCATTAAATAGCAGTTTTTTATTTCTTTGCCACACGCAAATAGCCGCCCCTACGCCTGTTTGCCCAAATTGACTAAACCACATGAAAGGAATTATACTTGCAGGAGGTTCGGGAACCAGACTATACCCTATTACCTATGCTATTAGTAAGCAGATAATGCCAATTTACGATAAGCCGATGATTTATTATCCGCTATCGGTGTTAATGAAGGCAGGCATCAACGAAATTCTGATTATCAGTACACCTACCGACCTTCCTAATTTTCAGCGTCTGTTGGGCGATGGCAAGCAATTTGGTTGCAATTTTCAATACCAGGTGCAAGAGATACCCAACGGACTTGCCCAGGCGTTTGTGTTAGGCGACTGGTTTATAGGCAAGGATAAAGCCGCGTTGATATTGGGCGATAACATTTTTTACGGCACCGGTCTCGATAGTTTGCTGAAGCAAAATGCTAACCCTGATGGTGGAGTGGTTTTTGCCTACCACGTATCGGACCCCGAGCGTTATGGTGTAGTAGAATTTGATAAAAGCGGCAAGGCTATTTCGATTGAAGAAAAACCTAAAGAGCCCAAATCGAACTATGCTGTACCCGGACTCTATTTTTACGACAACAGCGTGGTTGAGATTGCCAAAAACCTGAAACCCAGTACACGCGGAGAATACGAAATTACCGATGTAAATAAAGAATACCTGAGCAATGGTAAATTGCAGGTGGGTATACTGGACCGCGGCACGGCCTGGTTGGATACCGGCACTTTCGATTCGCTTATGCAAGCTTCACAGTTTGTGCAGGTAATTGAACAGCGCCAGGGATTGAAAGTGGGCTGTATTGAAGAAGAAGCCTGGCGCCAGGGCTTTATCAGTACCGAACAACTGCGTAAATTGGCCGAACCCTTGTTAAAGAGTGGTTATGGCAAATATTTATTGGAGGTAATTTCGTAGCAAAGTATAAAAGCATTCAGACGTTAAACAGCAAATTATATGAGTAAGATTTTAGTGACCGGTGGGGCAGGATTTGTAGGCAGTTGCATGGTAGATAAATTGATTGAAGATGAACGCAACTTTGTGGTAATAGTGGACAACCTTTCCACCGGAAACATACGCCGCCTGCCAACTACACATACCGACAGATGGAAGTTTATTAAGTGCAACTGTAACGAGTATCGCGATATCGCCGGTGTAATGACCAGCTATAAATTCGACTATGTTTTTCATTATGCAGCAGTGGTGGGCGTAAAACGCACACTCGAAAACCCGGTGTCGGTATTAAAGGATATTCAGGGCATTAAATACGTGTTGGATCTTAGTAAAAACACCGGGGTAAAACGCGTATTTTTCTCTTCCTCCAGCGAAGTTTACGGCGAGCCGTTTGAACACCCGCAAAACGAGATGACCACGCCCCTTAACTCGCGCCTGCCTTATGCTGTGGTTAAGAACGTCGGCGAAGCGTTTTTGCGTTCCTATAAGCAGGAATACGATCTGGACTATACCATCTTCCGTTTCTTTAACACGTACGGACCTAAGCAGAGCAGCGATTTTGTAATGACCCGTTTTATTAAGGCTGCCCTCAGCAATCAACCGATTACCATTTATGGCGATGGTTTACAGACGCGGACCTTTTGTTACCGCGAGGACAATGTGAATGCCTGTGTGCGCACCCTGTATGATAACCTGCACCTGAACGATACCGTTAACATAGGCAGCGACTATGAAGTTACCATACTGGAACTGGCAAAAATGATCATTAAAATTACGGGCTCTAAGTCCGAAATAGTGCATTTGCCTGCATTGAAAGAGGGAGATATGACCCGCAGAAAACCGGATGTTGCTAAAATGCGCATGCTATTAGGCCGTGAAGCCATCTCTATTGAAGAGGGTATTCGTAAGACCATTGAAAGCGGGCAATACGATTACTAATTAACGAAGCAGATTGCCGAAGGTCTCGCAATCCATCTCCTTATTTGCATTAACTTTATGGTATGGCCGAAGCGAAAAAGAAAATACTAGTTACCGGCGGATGTGGCTATATAGGTTCTCATACGGTGGTGGATCTTCTCAGTAATGGTTTTGACGTGGTTATTATAGATAACCATATGCGGTCAAAGGAAATTACCATCAATCGTATTGCTTCTATCACAGGTCGTACAGTAAAAAACTATGTGGTTGACTTGTGCGACTTGCAGGCTACACGTAAGGTATTTTTGGCAGAGCCAAATCTTGCCGGCATCATTCATTTCGCCGCACTTAAGTCGGTGCCGGAGTCAGTATCGAAGCCATTGGAATATTACCGTAACAACCTTAACTCCCTGATGAATCTGCTGGAGCTTAGCGTTGAATTTGGTGTACGCGACTTTGTTTTTTCTTCTTCCTGCTCGGTATATGGCAACGCCAAAGAACTTCCCGTTACGGAGCAAACAGTTATGGAGCCGGCCGAATCGCCGTACGCTGCCACCAAGCAGATGGGCGAAAAAATCATCACCGATTTTGTAGCACAGAATCCTTTACGGGCAATTTTATTGCGCTACTTTAATCCGGTTGGCGCTCACGAAAGCGGCAAAATCGGCGAGGATACCACGGATGTTATTACCGCCGTTGTACCGCGTATTACCGGTACAGCCATAGGCAAGTTTGATTTGTTTACCGTTTTTGGCACCGACTATGCTACCCGTGACGGCAGTTGCGTGCGCGACTATATACATGTAATGGATATTGCCAATGCACACACCAAAGCATTGGAAAAATTAAATAGATTAACCGAAACGGATAATTATGCAAAAGGGCGACCTGTAATCTATAATCTTGGTACAGGTAATGGTGTTACGGTAAAGGAAGCCATTGACTCCTTCGAGCGCGTATCGGGTGTAAAATTGAACTGGACAGCTGGTCCACGCCGCGATGGCGATGTGGTTGCTATTTACGCCAACAACAACAAGGCGTGCACCGAACTTGGCTGGGAGATTAAGCGCGATTTAGATACGATGATGCGCACGGCCTGGCAGTGGGAAAAATTCATGGCTGGCAAATAGTGCCGCCAATAGGTTAAGGGTAACAAACCTCTATAAAATAAAAAGCCCTTCCGCATCGCAGAAGGGCTTTTTATTTTATACAGTAACTAACTCATTTGAAAGAACTGACAGATAACACCACCCATTAAGATGGCGCAGGCAATCCAGAAACCTGCATTAATAGCGATGTAATTAAAACTCTTGCGCTCGAACATGGCATTAATGGCTACGATAGGTAGGGCTATTGCAATACCGGCTATAGTGCCGTGAAAAGCGCCGTGCTTAAACGTGCGGAAGTTGTTGCCGTATTTGGCAAAAAAGTCAGCCACAAACTTGGAGATATCCGAATTGGGATCCTTCATCCCTGGCTCGTTTGCCAGGATAGAGAAGATATGTGTTTGATGTATAACAATGGTAAGCAGGCCTACAGAAAGGAAAAAGCCCAATACAAAAGTTAGTAAAAACACCAGGGCCATGTTCATGCCTTTGGCACTTTCAGGCGTAACGCCTGCAGCGTTCATCCAGGCAGTACCAAACACCTTGGGGTTGTACCAAATAAAACCAAGCACTAAAGGAATGGCTGCCGAGGCAGCAAGGATAAGTAGATTGTGTATCAGCATGGGGTATAGTTTTACCCGAAGCTATGATTTTTTCTTCAAAAGCAAATTCGCTTCACTTTTAGTTACGGCACCCATAGCTTGGTTCGGTAGATCAATTGTTTTTCGCGCAGCACATATAGCAAAACCACGGCCGGTGCATGATGCTGAAATGAAATTTGTTGAGAGGATTGAAGTGGTGCTTCATGTAACTGCCTGCCGATAAGGTCAGTTACAAAAATCCGGTCTCCTTGCTGTACTCCGTTGCAGGTAACAGAGATGGTTTGTGCTGTTGCAAATGCGTGCAGCGAGAGCGAATTAGTGGTTTCGATAATACCGGTAGGCTGCGGATTAAAGTTAAAAGTAAAGGTGGTGTCAAACTTACAGCTGTCGATTGCCAAAGGCGCCAGGTTGGTTAACCATACTTCGAAAGTAGCGCTGGCATTAGGAGGCAGTGGTGCGGTAACATCAAAGAACATAGAAGCCGGATAGGTTTCGCCGGGGTTCCAGGCACTTGCAAATACACTCCACGAGGCCCCGTATTCACGCAATACCAATCCGGTAGGCAGCGGTGTTAGCGGTACGATTTTAGCCTGCGGATAAGCGAATCCTGTAGTCGTACCATTATGAATGGGGATGGCTAAAACAGAATCACCAAAGGAAGAAGGGAAGGCACTACCCCAGGTAATACTGTCAGCACGGTAGGCAAATGGAACCGTATCGCAAAAGGCATGCTGAGCTAAGAGAGTTGATGGCAACAAAGCCATTAGAAACACAAATGGGGAAAGGAAAGTACGCATACGCTATAAATTTGAAGCAAGATAGGGTTGTAATAAGCGAGAAGATAGGAGCAATTTATCGAATTGTTGCACTTTTTGTAGATGGGGAATTTACAGCGTCATGGTTACCTTTACCGCATGCAGGTGAGGTTGAAACTTTACGGACTGTTTGCGTGCTTATTGGTTAGTACGGCCATCGGTGCACAATCGTTGTTTTTGGTTGCAGGCCAAAGCAATGCAGTTGGGGTTGGCAATTCCGATTCATCGGCAGTTTATCAGTGCAGCAGTTGTTATGAGTTTAGCAGCGCTACTCAAAGTTGTTGGCCGTTAAAAGATCCTGTAGGTTATAATGCTCCCAACGAAGATTTTCAGGCAGCTGTAAGCGGTAGTGCCTGGCCTGCTTTTGCTTATACCTTTCATCAATTAACCAACGACTCAGTCATACTTGTGCAGGCTGCTAAGGGAGGCACTTCCTGCCATGCCCTGGCCGATGGTGGTGCCGGTAACTGGAGCAATGGGTATCATCTTTTTTCGCAGGCAGTAACAAAAGCAAAGGCGGCAGAAGCTTTTACCGGAAAACAATTGGATGGCATCGTTTGGCTGCAGGGCGAATCGGACGCAATTGGTATTTATAATGGTAAAATTTCTGCCTGCCAATACAAACAGGCGCTACAGGATTTAATTCAACGTTTCCGCAACCAATTACATTGTAACCTACCCTTCTATATTATCCAAACCGGATTATTCACGGAACCTTATGATGACGTATTTAATCAAGTGCGGGAAATACAAAAGCAGCTTGCCGAAGAAGATTACCTGACATTTATTGTAGATAGCACCGCTAATAGCTACCGAAGTTTAGGATGGATGACTGACCAGATTCATTTCGACCAACGCGCCTTGAATGCCATGGGCACAAATGCGGCGTATGCTATTTATTTGCTAAAGGGGCAGTATAATTTCGATTCCTGCTATACAATAACCACTGCTCCATTGTCGCCTGATTGGGCTGTATATCCCTCTCCTTTTAAAGAGGAACTTACCATTGAGGTGCGCAATTTTACCTGTGCTGATTTAGAGGTGCAGCTAACCGATTTAAAGGGCCGCAAGTTGTTGCAGGACACTTACCGTTGCAGCGGCACTCTGCCAATACTTAAAACCATAAACACCCAGGCCTTGCAGCCAGGTATGTATATTGCTACCGTGCAGTTAAACAAACAATATACGATAACCCAAAAAGTAGTGAAGGAGTAACCGCGATGACTTTAAGGTAATACTCTTTACTATTCAATTAATAAAGTATTATATATTAGCCGACACTATGAAACACCTGCTGCTGGGCATTTTTGTCGGGGTTAGCCTGCTTGCTAAGGGTCAATCCACCTTTTTTGTTTCGCCGTCCGCTTCTTATGCTTTACCAATCGCCGGGAAACATTTCTACTACGACGTTGGCGCCCCTTATTACGGTGTTAATTCCGCTGTTCATATACGAAGTTCGTTTGGAATGGGAGCCGCGCCAGCATTAAACATAGGGGTGATGGTTAATAAGTATATAGGCCTTTCGGTTAAAACCAGTTATTTGTTCGGCACTAATATAAAGGCCTATACCACCGTAATATATGCTGGTTATGAATATGGCTTTACGCTGAACCGCAGCGCTCGTTCTATCCAGGTTAGTCCTGCTCTTATAGTGCAATATCCACTAAAAAAATTTAGCTTACGAAGTTCGGTTGGTATGCTAATAGGTAGTACTAAAATCCTTTATGATGAAACGGGGCAAAAAACTCAAATCAGCCTCCCTTCCAACATTAAAAATTATCGCATCAAATCCACCGATTATGGTGGTGTTACGTTGGGACTTGCCGGGGCTTTGGGTATTACCGTTAATATCAAATCCTTTTTGAAGTATAATTTAGAGATAATCTATGCAGTAGCTTCGTATAGTCCGTTGAAAGGTAGAATAGAATCCTATGAAGTTAATGGGGTTGAAACGGTATCTTCCTTAACAGTTAATGAACGCGAAACAGTTTATACTACCGATTTGGAAAAAGTAGGTAATAGCAATAATACCGGGTTTCCTACGGCCAAAGCACAGCAAGCTGCTCCTATGTCTTCTATCGGATTAGCTATGGGCCTGGAATTTGATATTAACATAAAGAAAAAGGTAAAAAAACCGGCTTATCGCCCTAGTTAATTAGTCCTACTATCCGCGCCACGTTCCACACGTTCATAAACCAGGGACTGTATTTGTTTTTCCTTGCTTCTTCCTGTTCACGTTTCCATAAATGCAGATTATGTGCCAGCCACAGATAACCGAAATGATAGCTGGTATGGTCCCAGCGCTTGTCGGCAATTAAGCCAACCGGATAGCGGTAACAACGTTCGCGGAATTTTACAATGCGCAGCGCCTGCTGCCGTACACTTTCGGCGCTGTCGAGCATGGCGGTGTAATCTGTCTTCGTTTTTTGCAGGGTATTGCGGCGCATGCCCAGTGTATATTGCAAGGTATAATAACGGTGTAAAGCACGCAGACCGGTAATGGCAATGCCATCGCGCCACTCGCGGGCAGGCGAACCTTTTACTGTATCTAAACCTGTTGCATACAAGGCACTGTTGGCGGCAAATGCCAGTAATTGCGGCAATAAGGTTTGCTGGAGCGAATCAATCAAATGCAAATCTGCTTTGCGCCGTAAAAATTTATAAGGCCAGTGCGGACGAGGTTCGTATTCATTGGCAACGGCTTTAATCGAAATTTCATCCGTAATGGTCATGGCCGTCATCCACTGCATTAGGGTACTATCCTTTAAATACTGCTGCTGTAAATCCAGCGCTGCCTGAAATGATTGTTGTTCTTTGGCAGAAGACAACCAGGCATCGGCATACATAGCAGGGTAGCGCTTCTGTGCCACTCCGTTCTCGGCATATTGCCAACTCCAACGTGCAATACTCCAGTCAATTAGCCAGTAGCCCCATTCCCATCCGCTGCTGAACGTGATATGGCCGGGAATGTGGTGCTTTACGCAGGTGTCAATGTCACTGAGCCTGGCGTTGAGGTAGGGGAGAAGTAACAATGGAATGCTGTTGTCAAACGTAACCCAGTAAGCCGATTCAGGATAATACCATGTTTCGCGTACCTGGTGTTGTTTTAAAAGAAAGTCGTACATGTGCCGCTGGTTCTCATTTTCGTATACCGGCGCATGAGGCTCGGTCATATCGTAAAACATGACTGTATGCGATAACACACCACGCTCTTTATCCAACGCCAACGAGGCCGAATCCCACTCAAAGCCTTTACGTTTGCTGCCGATCTCGTTATCGTGTTTTACCACGTGCCGGCGGCCCATCAACTTTGTATTGCTGTGTTCCTTCAGCCACTGAATAATAAACAAACGCAGTTTTTCTTTTTTCTTTTCGTTGCCACTGATAAACTCCGCTGTTGAAAATTCCATGTTAATGAAATCCCAGTCAGCTGCCATTAACCACTTCAGGTTTTTCTCCACCTGTTTTTGTTTGGCAACAGGACCCACATACAACTGGAAAGTCTTTTGCTGGATCATGTGCAGCGATAAGTCTACCGCTGCCATTAAGCCGCGCTGGTGCACATAATCTACAATAGCTTTGGCATGTGCCGGCCACAGCTCGCGGTCAATACTTTCCAATAAACAAAACTCAAAATAGGTTTGGCCATTACGCGCTAACCAATCAATATACTCTTTGATATCCGGTAGTGAACGTTCCATCAAAGGGTCGTGCAGTTGCTCCGTTAGTTCGGTAGGGTGCTCGGTATGCAGATGAAATCCCGCCTTGTCGAAAAGTGCAGTAGCCGTCCAGGTAAAATCATCTTGCAATGGCCAGGCATCCCAGGTAGGGATGTACGTTTCTTTGGGGTGATAGAATTTAAAGCCAAGCTTTTCCTGCAGTAAACCATACAAACCAAAACTAACACCCTGCCACGAGGTAGCGCTTAACTCCAGCAACACGTGTCGGCCGCTGTGATATTGTTTCCAGCTATAGTTGTGTTCGGGATAATTGCGATAAGGATATGTAGCCTGCTGAGCAAAGCGGTTCAACTTGTTTGCTTCAGTACCGTTAATGTCAGGCAAAGTAATTTGTACAGGTGCTGTGGAATCGTTATAGGCTACAGTACAGCCGCAGGCTTGTTGCAACAAATCGCGTGTATCATTAATAGTTATCGCGGTTATAATCGTATCAAATACGCTTGCTGAACCATTAATAGATATGGTGTGGAATTGTGCCTTTACAGCAAAAGAGAATAACAGGCAGGCTAGCAGCGTATAGAAGCGTGGCATATTAGTAGTTCAGCAGTTCCTCCAGCTTCGCCTGCAGGCGGGCTTCAGGTAAAAAGTTTTTCTCCAATGGTATAGCAAACGGTACCGGAGTATCCAGTGCAGCTAAGCGCATCACGGGTGCATCCAGGTATTGGAACAAGTGCTCGGTTATCCAGGCGGCGATTTCTGCGCCAATGCCGCCGGTTAAAGTGTCTTCGTGTAACAGCAGCACCTTGCCGGTTTTTTTTACAGTAGCTTCAATAGCCTCTTTATCGAAAGGCAACAGCGTGCGCAGATCCAGTATATCTGCGTTTACGCCTTGCGCCTTTAATGCCCAATGCACTCCCGAACCATAAGTAATAATAGAAAGGTCGTCGCCCTGCTTTACAAGGTTTGCTTTTCCAATTTCGATGGTATAATAATCCTCCGCCACTTCCCCCTCAATGCCGCGATACAGCGCTTTGTGCTCAAAAAACATAACGGGGTTAGGGTCGTTAATCGCGGCGCACAATAACCCTTTTGCATCGGCCGGCGTAGCGGGGTATACAATTTTTAAACCCGGCACATGGAAAAACCAGGCCTCGTTGCTTTGCGAGTGAAAAGGGCCAGCCCCCACACCGGCACCGGTAGGCATGCGCACTACCACATCCGCATGTTGACCCCAGCGCCAGTAGCTTTTCGCCAGATTATTTACGATGGCATTAAAACCGGTGCTAACAAAATCGGCAAACTGCATTTCCACCACACTCTTTATTCCTTTTACACTCATTCCTAGTGCGGCACTCAAAATGCCACTCTCGCATAATGGCGTGTTACGCACACGTTCCGTTCCAAATTCTTTTACAAAACCTTCGGTAACTTTAAACACGCCACCGTATTCGCCCACATCCTGCCCCATAACTACCAGGTTGCTGTGTTTTTGCATACTCTGTTTCAGCCCCTGCGAAATAGCATCAACTAAGCGCATGGTGCTGCTGCCTTTATCTGCCGGTAAAACCAAAGAGTTGGAAAATGGCGCGTATACTTCGTTTAATTCCTTTGTTGTATCAGGTTTTACTTCCGGTTGTTTATCGGCTGCATCAAAGGCGGCCCGCACTTCGGCATCCATTTCTTTTTTCAGCATTTCCGGATAATCAGGAGAAATAATTCCCTGCTCAATCAACCAGTTTTCGTAGTTCATTACGGGGTCCTTCTTTTCCCAAATCTCAAACAGTTCTTTAGGCACATATTTAACTCCGCTCGCCTCTTCGTGCCCACGCATTCTAAAAGTCATACACTCCAGCAACACCGGCTTCGGATTCTGGCGCATGTCTTCTGCCAATTCTTTAACGGTATGGTATACTTCTAAAATATTATTGCCATCAATGGTTAATCCTTTGATACCGTAACCCAGTGCGCGGTCGGCCAATTGTTTGCAACGGAATTGCTCGTTGGTAGGCGTACTTAAACCGTAGCCGTTGTTTTCTATTAATAGAATAACAGGCAAATCCCAAACGGCCGCAATATTACAGGCTTCATGAAAGTCACCCTCGCTGGTGCCGCCGTCGCCGGTAAAGGCTACGGTTATTTTCTTCTCCTTTTTAAGTTTCGATGCCAGCGCAATACCATCGGCCACGCACATCTGTGGTCCAAGGTGCGAAATCATGCCTACAATGTGATGTTCATTTGTGCCGAAGTGAAAACTGCGTTCGCGTCCCTGCGAAAACCCTCCCGCCTTACCCTGGAACTGTTCAAATAACTGTTGCAGGTTGCAATTGCGTGTGGTAAACACTCCCAGGTTGCGGTGCAGCGGACACAGGTATTCGTCTGCCTCCAATGCTGCAGTAACACCCACAGCAATAGCTTCCTGGCCTATGCCGCTAAACCATTTACTTACCCGGCCCTGGCGCAGCAGCTTTAGCATGCGCTCTTCAATTACCCTGGGTTTAAGTATCAGTTTGTATAACTGTATAAGCTCTTCGTTGCTCAGGTTCTTTCTATCGAAATGCATACACCCAAATTAGGTGACAAAGCTAAAAAGTGCGGGAACATATTTTGGGTTGTATCAAAGAGCGGAGAACCCTGCTTTCAGGCTTAATCCGGTTTTATTATTACTGAATTAGGCCTTTCTTTACGGTATGAGCGCCATCGAAAATCACATTCCGGCAAATGCTGCCACTACGGCAGCGGTGGATACGCTTGTAGAACAAGCCAGGCAGGCCTTTAAAGAGGATAGTGTGCTGGCCTTTGAATATATTGATAAGGCCATAGCTCTGGCTGTGCAACTTAAATACAGGCAAGGCGAAGGCACAGCACTTGCTTTTCGTGGCTTTATGCTGCGGTTTGCAGGTAATTTTGATGAGGCGCTCGATTTTTATTTGCGCGCACTAGCCTGTTTTGAAATGGAACAGAACCTGCCCACCCAGGCCAGCACCCATAATAACCTGGGCGTTTGTTATACCTGCATTAGCAATTATACGGCTGCGCTCGACCATTACCACCGCGCCCTACAACTACATGAAAGCCTGGGAAACAGCACAGGTGTAGCACAAGTAACCAATAACATAGGCACTGTTTATGATAATATAGGAGACAATGATAAGGCGCTGGAGTCTTACCTGGCAGCATTAGAACTTAACCGAAAGAATGGTAACCGTGATCTTATTGCCCGGAACAATACAAACATTGGTGTGGTTTACCGTAACCTGAAGCGTTTTGAAGAGGCCATAGCGTATTTTGAAAAAGCCCTTGCCACACACCGGGAAGAAAATGATCAGCAGGCTTTGGCGATGAATTATGGCAATATAGCCGTGGTGTGCGAAGAGATGGGAGCGTATAGCCGGGCATTGGACCACGGTCAACAGGCATTGGAACTGAGTTATACGGTTGGAGATAAGGACATGATTGCCTTTAACGCCGGCACCCTTGGAAATATTTATACCGCTTTAAAACAATACAATAAGGCAGAGGAGTTTCTAAGGCTTTCTTTGAAGGTGGCTATTGAAGTGCATAGTTTAAAGTGGCAGAAAACCGCGTACAACTCCCTGGTTACATTTTACGAAGCGCAGGAACGCTGGAAGGAGGCACTCGAAAGTTACCGGAAGGCTGATGAAATAAATACGCTGTTAAAACAGGAGGATGTGCAACGTAAGGCCATTACTATGGAGATGCAGAAAAAGCTTTCTGCTGAAGAAGCGGTGCGGCGTACTACGGAGAAAATCTTATACAATATTCTGCCCCCAAAAATTGCCGACCGCATACGAACCGGCGAGGAGGATATTATTGAACGACATGAACATTGCTCGGTTATGTTTGCCGATATTGTAGGGTTTACCAACTGGAGCGCAGGTATGGAGGTAAAGGAACTGGCCGGTCACCTTAACCGATTATTTCAATTGTTTGATGAACTTGCTTTAGAGCATGGTGTTGAGAAAATTAAAACCATAGGCGATGCTTATCTATGCGTGGCGGGTTTGCCCGAACCCTGTGCCGATCATGCCCGGCGTATTGCACAAATGGCATTAGGCATGATGAAGCGTGTGAATGAAGCTTACCCCAATGGAGATATCAGGTTACGTATTGGCATACATGCGGGCGAGGTAATTGCAGGGGTGTTGGGAAAGAATAAGTATGCCTATGATTTATGGGGCGATACCGTAAACACAGCAAGCAGGATGGAGGCCTTCGGTCTTGCCGGAAAAATACATTGTACTGAATCGTTCAGAAATTTGCTGCATACAGCATTTGTTTTTGAACGGCGCGGTGAAGTGGAAATAAAAGGCAAGGGCAAAATGGAGACATGGTTGTTACTGGCACCATGTTAAACATCAGCAAATAATATCTTACTTCGCCGCGGGCTATCTTCCTGATAAGGCGATGAATAAATGCATTGTTGTTTTAGTAGCTGTGTTTTTGGGCTGGTGCCATGCTACGGCTCAGTTATCCGATTCGTATTTGGGGGAAGAGCAGTCGGATACCTTAATGCTACGTTATCTTAGCGATACCCTGAACGCCGATGCTAAGATTAAAGCACTAGTAGATAGCGCCCGCTACCGGCCTAATGAGCCGGTACAGCGGAGCCAGGCTATTAAAGAGTTTCAAATTGCACTTGCTTTAGCGCCTTATGCTGAAGCCGACCCTGCTACTTTATCGACCCTGCATTCGCAATTTGCCAATACACTATACGATGCCGGGGTTTTAGAACTTTGCCAGCATCATTTGCGCCTGGCACTGGCCTACAGGCGTAAGGCAACCCCCGGCCCTTCGGATGATGCCTATAACCTGATGGGTAAAGCAGGCTCCTTTTATTTGCGCTTTAAGCAATACGATAGTGCAGCGGTATATTATCGCAATGCAGTAGCTGAGGCGGAAGCGCTGGGCGATTCGTTGTGGATAGCAGCTTCCTATAATAACCTGGGTATTTTGTATTGGGAAACCAACCGCGATGCCGAAGCGCTGGGCTGCTACAAGGCGGCAATAAATTCGCTGTTGGGTGGCGCCCGGGCCGATTCTATGTTACTGGGCAGTATAAATGATAACCTCGCCGAACTTTATTTGAGGCAACGCAATTGGCAGCAGGCAGTTGACTATTATAATAAGAACGAAGCGCTTTACTGGCAGCTGGCCGGTTATGGAGGATGGTTTAAGGCCAGGTTAGGCATAGCGCGGGTGGCTATTGGCAGAGGCGACCTGGCCCATGCACACAACCTGCTGTTGCAAAGCGAACCGGAAGCCCGAAAAGCGGGATTGACGCTCACATTTGAGCACCGCATTAAATTGTTGGAAACATGGAAAAGCTATTATTCCGCAATTAATGACTGGAAGTCGTTTGCCGCAATTCAGTTACAGCTTTCGGCTTTAAATGATTCCGTGAACAACAACAAAAAGGTGCTGCTCGATAATTTGATGCGGGCACTTACCTATAGTGAGATTTATAAGGTGCGGAAGGATATTAAATTAAATCGGTTGGTGCTGGCGCAACGCGAAGAAGATTTGCGCGAAGCGCGGTTTTCGGCAACCCGCAATTTATTAATAGCGTTGGTTACCGGTTTACTGGCTACCGCAGTACTGGTGTTATTGTATCTATTCTTCCGCAACCGCAGCTTGCGGCAGAAACAGGAAATATCCCTGCAAAAACTAAATCTGGAGTTATCGGAAGCCAACCTGCGTAACCAGCAACTGGAACAGGAAAAGCTGCAGAAGGAGTTGGCGTTTAAAAAACAGGATATCGGCGACCTTGGCCTTTACCTCTCCAAACTAAAGGACCTGAATGATACCATGCTGGATAAGTTGGCTGAACTGCGAAATAAAAAGCCGGCCGAACAAAAGGAAGCGATTAACGATATGGTAAACGAATTAGGGGTGATGATCCATTCGCAGGAAAAGATGACGATGATTCAGGAGAACATTGAAATTGTAAACAAGGAGTTCTCCGAAAAACTGATCCGTTCTTTCCCTAACCTTACCAAATCAGAAATTGAGCTGTGCGGTCTTTTTCGTATGAATATGAGCAACAAGGAGATAGCCTTGCTTAAGAATATATCAGCCGAATCTGTTAAAATGGCCCGTTACCGCTTACGCAAAAAGCTTAATTTACAACCTGAAGAGGATCTTTTCAAGTTTCTTTCATATTTCTAGAGTTTGATTTTCAATTAGTTGAGTGCCTGTAGCCCTATTGTAGCCCCCCATAGGTATACATGCTCATATACCGGCTTATACCTTCGTGCGCGGATTCAGCTTCGCAGAAAAGCTGCCCCAACCCCATAATCTACGCACATGAAAAAAGCTTATGCTCTAACCGCATTGGGTCTGTTTGCCTTTTTGCTAACAACGCTTGCTCAGGTACCGCAAGCCATTAATTACCAGGCTATTGCTCGCGATGGTGCCGGAAATGCCCTGGCTAATAAAAACATTTCGGTACGGCTTACCATCAACAATGGTATCAACCCCGGTTTTCCGGAATACCAGGAAACGCATACAGCCATAACCAACCAATTTGGCTTGTTTACGCTAAAAATTGGAACCGGCAACCCAATAACGGGCAGTTTTCCCTCCATTACATGGTCGACCGGCAACAAATACCTGCAGGTTGAATATGACCCCAATGGCGGAAGCAACTATTTGAATATGGGCATCACCCAACTGATAAGTGTGCCTTATGCGCTGTATGCCGAAACTGCAGGCAATGCAGCCGGTACCGGACCTACCGGGCCAACAGGTGCTAAAGGGGCAACCGGACCAACCGGGGCAACCGGTGTTACCGGCCTTAATGGATCTGCCGGTGTAACAGGGGCAACAGGTGCTACTGGTGCGCAAGGCGCAGCGGGTTCGAATGGTGTAACAGGCCCCACAGGAAACACCGGTGCAACTGGCGCTCAGGGCGCAACAGGCACTGGTATTACAGGAATTGTAGATAATGGAAACGGCACTATTACCATTCAACTTACGGATGGTAGTACCTATACGGTAACTTCAGGTGCAACCGGAGCCACAGGGGCGCAGGGCCCAACCGGGGCTAATGGATTGGACGGTATAACAGGCCCCACCGGCGCAACAGGTGCTGCCGGGTTGAACGGAACAAATGGTTTAACCGGAGCTACCGGCGATACAGGCCCAACAGGTGATACAGGACCTCAGGGTTTAGCTGGTGCTACCGGAGACACAGGCCCGCAAGGTTTACAAGGACCTGCCGGCCCTACTGGAGCAACTGGCGCTGATGGAGTAAATGGAGCAACGGGTGATACTGGTCCACAAGGTTTAGCAGGTGCAACAGGCGATACGGGCCCGCAAGGCCCCACAGGTGCTAATGGCCTGGATGGTGTAACCGGACCAACAGGTCCTACCGGTTCGGGAGGTGGAGCAACAGGCCCAACAGGTGATACAGGACCACAGGGTTTAGCGGGTGCCACTGGTGACACAGGCCCCCAAGGATTACAAGGACCTGCCGGCCCAACTGGTGCAACAGGAGCTGATGGAGTAAATGGAGCAACGGGTGATACTGGCCCACAGGGGTTAGCTGGTGCTACCGGCGATACAGGCCCAACAGGTGATACAGGACCTCAGGGTTTAGCTGGTGCTACCGGAGACACAGGCCCGCAAGGTTTACAAGGACCTGCCGGCCCTACTGGAGCAACTGGCGCTGATGGAGTAAATGGAGCAAC